>NZ_OZ034965.1:0-1200000 GCF_964030805.1 Spiroplasma endosymbiont of Zeiraphera isertana | reverse complement strand
ATGAATGACAACGTCAACAAAATCATATTGAATTAATAGCTTCAGAAAACTATGTATCACCAGCTGTACTTACACTTGCCGGAACAATATTAACTAATAAGTATGCAGAAGGTTATCCTGGCAGAAGATATTATAATGGTTGCGAAAATGTTGATAAAATTGAAAATTTGGCAATAGAGCGTTTTAAACAATTATTTAATTGTAATCATAAACCAGGTCAATGTAAAAAAGGTAATTTTCATGCTAATGTACAACCTCATTCTGGTAGTCAAGCTAATGCTGAAGCATATGCTGCTATATTACGTCCGGGTGATACTATTCTTGGTATGGAACTTGATGCCGGTGGTCATTTAACTCATGGTTATAAAATTAATTTTTCTGGTAAAATTTATCACGGTGTTAATTATGGTGTAAGTAAAAAGGATGAATATTTAGATTATGATGAAATTTTAAAAATTGCTAAAGAATGTAAACCAAAAATTATTGTAGCAGGAGCTAGTGCTTATTCAAGACTTATTGATTGATCAAAGTTTCGTAAAATTGCCGATACTGTTGGAGCATATTTAATGGTTGATATGGCGCATATTGCTGGATTAATTGCTGCTGGATTACATCAAAATCCTATTTGTTATGCTGATATTACAACAACAACAACCCATAAAACATTAAGAGGACCACGCGGTGGTGCTATTCTTTGCACCGAAGAATTAAAAAAGAAAATTGATAGTGCGGTATTTCCCGGTAATCAAGGTGGGCCATTGGAACATATTATTGCAGCAAAAGCACAAGCTTTTTATGAAGCATTAACGCCAGAATTTAAAACTTATCAAATGCAAGTAATTAAAAATGCTCAAGCATTAGCGAAAACTTTTCTTGATGCAAAATTTCATGTAGTGGCGGGTGGCACTGATAATCATTTATTAACTGTTAATGTTACTAATATTAACGGTTTAAATGGTAAAGAAGCTGTTGATATTTTAGAAAAGATTAATATTGTTGCTAATAAGAATGGTGTTCCCTTTGATCCTTTACCAGCTGTTATTACTAGTGGTGTTCGTTTTGGTAGTCCAGCAATGACAACGAGAGGTTTTAAAGAAGAGCAGTTTATTGAATTAGGAAAGATTATTATTAGTGCTTGAAAATTACCTAAGGGTATTAATTATGATGGTTTAAATGAATTAAGAAAAAAAGTTGATATGCTTTTAAATAAATTTCCCATTTATGAAGATATAAAATTACCTCAATAATAAAATAATTATTTTATTTTTTTGAATTTTTAATTTCTTTCATTTTTTCAATAAAATTATTATCATATTTAACCGAAGATTGTTCTTTAATAAACTTTATTAATTCTGAAACATCTTCATCACTAATTCATGGTGCTTGTAAACGATTGATATTATTTTGTCCTGGAGCTAAAAATAACATATCGCCTTTACTTAATAATTTTTCTGCTCCAGCAGTATCAAGGATTGTTTTTGAATCAATTCAAGATGCAACTTTAAAAGCAATTCTTGCTGGAATATTATTTTTAATTACGCCAGTAATTACATCTACTGATGGTCTTTGTGTTGCTATTACTAAATGAATTCCTGCTGCTCGACCCATTTGTGTAATTCGCATGATCCCTTCTTCAATTTGTTTGCTTGCTTGTACCATTAAATCTGCTAATTCATCAATAACAATAATAGACTTGGTGCAAAACCTTTAATTTTAACAATTTAACGATTATTATTAATATTAAAGGTGATAGTTATTATGTTGAAAAAATATAAATATGATCAAGAATTTTATAGTTTAGTCGGCATAAAGCCACAAACATTTTATAAAATGCTTGAAATTTTAAAAATTGCTGAGTCTAAACAAAATATTATGGTGGTAGAAAAAATAAAATTGTAATTGAAGAGCGTTTATTAATGACTTTAGAATATTGAAAAGACTATAGTAGTTATAGAGTTATTGCAAAAAGATATAATATTAGTCATACTAGTTGCATTCGTAATATTTTTTGAATTGAAAATATTTTAATAAAAAGCGGAATTTTTAATTTACCTGGAAAAAAAGATTTAACAAAAAATAAAGGTACTAATAATAATTTGTTAGCTATTGATGCTACTGAAACTCCAATTGAAAGAATTAAAAAAACTAAAATTAATTTTTTCAGGTAAAAAGAAACATCATTCTCTCAAATCCCAAATAATTATTGATATTTCCAATGGAAAAATTATTTCAACTGCTTTTTGTTTTGGAAGCATTCATGATTTTAAATTGCTTCTAAAATCTAAAACTTTTATTCATCCAGAAAAACAAGTTTTTGTTGATTCAGGTTATCAAGGTATACAAAATATTCATAAAAATACATTTTTGCCATTTAAAAAAAGTAAATACAATCAATTAACACCAATTCAAAAAGAATACAATAAAACTTTAAGTAAAATTAGAATTAAAATTGAACACGTATTTGCTAAACTAAAACGTTTTAAAATTTTAAGTTTAAAATATCGCAATAAAATACGAAGATTTGCATTAAGATTTAATTTAATAGCAGGAATATATAATTTTGAATTACCTTAGTTTTGCACCAAGTCTATTATATAAAAATATTTAACAAATAAATTTATCCATGATTACGGGTTTTTAATTTAGAATTTTTGAATAACTAAATCTTATTTTTAAGTTGTTCAATTTCTTTCTCTAGTTTTTGAATTTTTGTTTCTAATTTTATTTTTGGGTTTAAATTAATTTCATATCCAAGATTTTCTTTAATTTCCATTTCTTGAATTTTAGTAAATAAAGTACTACTTTTATCTAATTGTATGGGATTATTAAATAGACTGGGTGCAAAACCTTTAATTTTAACAATTTAACGATTATTATTAATATTAAAGGTGATAGTTATTATGTTGAAAAAATATAAAGATGATCAAGAATTTTATAGTTTAGTCGGCATAAAGCCACAAACATTTTATAAAATGCTTGAAATTTTAAAAATTGCTGAGTCTAAACAAAAATATTATGGTGGTAGAAAAAATAAAATTGTAATTGAAGAGCGTTTATTAATGACTTTAGAATATTGAAAAGACTATAGTAGTTATAGAGTTATTGCAAAAAGATATAATATTAGTCATACTAGTTGCATTCGTAATATTTTTTTAATTGAAAATATTTTAACAAAAAGCGGAATTTTTAATTTACCCGGAAAAAAAGATTTAACAAAAAATAAAGGTACTAATAATAATTTGTTAGCTATTGATGCTACTGAAACTCCAATTGAAAGAATTAAAAAAAACTAAAATTACTTTTTTCAGGTAAAAAGAAACATCATTCTCTCAAATCCCAAATAATTATTGATATTTCCAATGGAAAAATTATTTCAACTGCTTTTTGTTTTGGAAGCATTCATGATTTTAAATTGCTTCTAAAATCTAAAACTTTTATTCATCCAGAAAAACAAGTTTTTGTTGATTCAGGTTATCAAGGTATACAAAATATTCATAAAAATACATTTTTGCCATTTAAAAAAAGTAAATACAATCAATTAACACCAATTCAAAAAGAATACAATAAAACTTTAAGTAAAATTAGAATTAAAATTAAACACGTATTTTCTAAACTAAAACGTTTTAAAATTTTAAGTTTAAAATATCGCAATAAAATAGGAATATTTGCATTAAGATTTAATTTAATAGCAGGAATATATAATTTTGAATTACCTTGGTTTTGCACCAAGTCTATTATAGAACTAACACAATTTAATTTTTATATAAGTGTACTTTTTAATTTTACAATTAAAGATTTTTAAAAATATAATAACCATTATATCGTTCATAAAATTCACAAGATATTAATTCATTTTCATTTCTAGTAATATTTGGAATATTTTTAATATATTTTAAAATATCACTACCTTTAACACTTTCAATATCTTTTGTTATTGATTTTTTACCTAATTTATAATAAAAATCTTCAATTATTTTTAATGCTATTTTTTTATTTTTTTCATCAATAATAGTATCTTTAATTGGAAATCATGTTTCATATTCACCAATTTCTAATAACATACCTTTAGTTTTTTCTTTAATTTTATTTTTAATATCTAAATTAACATTAATCATTACAAATCCTTTCTATGTATAAGCCTTATCACCTACAGTGATAAAAGGCTTATATACTGCTAACTACTTACTATACGTAAGGCTTATGCTACTGTAAGTAGCATAAGCCTTGGAGGGTAGGGGTTCTAGGGGAAGGGAACCAAAAAATATCAAGTTGTAAAAGAGCAACACAAAAATTACTATTTGCAAATTCCTATACAATAGCTTTTATAATTTTTATTAAATTTGGAATAATTAATTACTTTAATAAAGTATAGGTTTAATAAAATAATTAATTATAATTGTTTAACAATTAAAAAATGAGAGTATTATCTCTCATTTAACTTCTTTTTAAATCTAACCATTAACTTTATACGCCCTTTAAAGTTGTCTTTTATTTAAAGAAAATTAAATTATAACTATTAACTTTACTCACCCATACAATTATTTTAAAAAACTGTCCCATTTATATTTACAACTCAGGCTTTTAATTCATACATTTGATTATTATAACTAAGATATAAGTCATTAATAAATGATTTAAGTACAATTACATCAGTTATAGGCTGTATATATTGAATTTTGTTATTTTTATAAGGAAAATATTTTTTTACCATAATATGTTATAGTTGAACCACTATCTGTTTTTCTTTTAGAAAATCTTGAAAGATAAATATTTATTTCTTCTTGTGTAGGAGCTTTAACCATAGCAGATTTATTATCATCAATAGGAAAGTCAAACTGTTTATTAAAAACGTTTATGTACGTTTTAAGAAATTGATTAGCTTCATCTAATGTTTTAATTTTATTAAGTCGTAATTCACTAATTAATCGACTTTGAAGTGTTCCAAATAAACGTTCAATTCTACCTTTAGCTTGTGGAATTGAAGTTCTCATTATTTCAACGCCCAAATCATTACAGCATTTTTGGAATTGAGTATAAGTGTCATTTTCTGTGTTTATTTTACCTGAATCAATTTTTTTCTTATATCCAAAAACTGTTCTATTATCAGTATAAAATATTTTTGGTATTCCATAATTAGTTAAAATTTGATAAAAAACATTATAATAACCATCTAATGTTTCTTGATTATCAAATCATAGTCCGACAATGCTTCCTGTAGCATCATCAATTGCAGCATGTAAAAATGCTTTTGGTTTATCGTTACTAAATCAATGATGATTACTGGCATCCATTTGAATTAATTCACCAAAATTTGTTCTACGATTTCTTGTAGGATGTAAAATATTTTTCTTATTCTTATGTCTTTTGGGTGAAATTATTTTTTCTTTAATTAATATAGTATAAAGAGTGCTATATAAAATTTTAATTTTTTCTTCATTAGACTTGGTGCCAAACTAAGGTAATTCAAAATTATATATTCCTGCTATTAAATTAAATCTTAATGCAAATCTTCGTATTTTATTGCGATATTTTAAACTTAAAATTTTAAAACGTTTTAGTTTAGCAAATACGTGTTCAATTTTAATTCTAATTTTACTTAAAGTTTTATTGTATTCTTTTTGAATTGGTGTTAATTGATTGTATTTACTTTTTTTAAATGGCAAAAATGTATTTTTATGAATATTTTGTATACCTTGATAACCTGAATCAACAAAAACTTGTTTTTCTGGATGAATAAAAGTTTTAGATTTTAGAAGCAATTTAAAATCATGAATGCTTCCAAAACAAAAAGCAGTTGAAATGATTTTTCCATTGGAAATATCAATAATTATTTGGGATTTGAGAGAATGATGTTTCTTTTTACCTGAAAAAAGTAATTTTAGTTTTTTTTAATTCTTTCAATTGGAGTTTCAGTAGCATCAATAGCTAACAAATTATTATTAGTACCTTTATTTTTTGTTAAATCTTTTTTTTCAGGTAAATTAAAAATTCCGCTTTTTATTAAAATATTTTCAATTCAAAAAATATTACGAATGCAACTAGTATGACTAATATTATATCTTTTTGCAATAACTCTATAACTACTATAGTCTTTTCAATATTCTAAAGTCATTAATAAACGCTCTTCAATTACAATTTTATTTTTTCTACCAACATAATATTTTTGTTTAGACTCAGCAATTTTTAAAATTTCAAGCATTTTATAAAATGTTTGTGGCTTTATGCCAACTAAACTATAAAATTCTTGATCATCTTTATATTTTTTCAACATAATAACTATCACCTTTAATATGAATAATAATCGTTAAATTGTTAAAATTAAAGGTTTTGCACCAAGTCTATTAATTAATTTTTCATGAAAATGTTGAAAATTAAAATTATAATAGGCTTTTATCCCTTTATGTACTATTTTTAAATTTTATCACATAAATGGAGATAAAAGCCTACCTAGGAAATTATCCCCGCATGTATTTAAATCAAACACAAAATTACAGTTTCAAAACTAGGTATGTTATTGAATTTATATGCTGATTCTTTTGCATATAAATGAATATTGTGCTTTGAAACTCTTATGTGTGTTCGGAAAGTTCGTCGGATGTGCTTTCATGCTGATTCAATCTGGTTTGTGTTTACACCTGTTGGTGACACATACCCAACTTCATGATTTACGATTTCATGTTTGGGATAGAATTTTTTGAAACTTACATATCCCTTCCAAGAATCCGTAAATAGACAGCACTCAGTAAAAATGTGTTTCAATGCAAATCTTAAAAGGTTTTTTTCATCTGCATTTTTCAGCACCTTCACAATTAGTTTGTTGCTGGTTTTCTCATAAACTCCAACAATCAAAGTTTTATTCAACAAGGATCTTCCTTGTTTTTTAAAACCTAAATGTGAAAGATACATTTCATCCATCTGTGCTGTGCCATCAACAATGAAACCTGCATCTTGATTTCCAATTCTAGTCCTGATTTCATGACACATTCTTCAAGCTGTTTTATAGGTCACACCCAATTCCCTTGCAACATCGGTTGCTGGTATGCCATGCTTTGTGTTTATTCATCTAAAGATGAGATAAAACCAAGATGTCATTTGGGTCTGTGACTTATAAAAAATGGTTCCATAAAGAATACTAAATGTTTGGTTACAGTTCAAACATCGTATTCTTCTCAAATCAGAAGCATTCAAACTAGAAGAAGCACACCTGATGCATTTCATTGTTTTAAACTTCGCTATATATTTCAAACAATCGTTTTCAGTTTGAAATATGCTATTGAATTCATTTCAATTCATTTTTTCCTCCACACTAGTACATGCGGGGATAATTTCCTTATAATATTTTGTTTTATACAAATTTATAATTTCATTTTTAATTTTAATCTTTGTTGCTTTATTAGAAATTCTATTGCGAGATTTATGAATAAAACCAGTTTTACCTTCTTTATTAAAAATTTGAATTAATTGATTAATTCTTCTAATAGTTAGGTTAAGTTTATTTTTGGCTTGATGTTTAGATATTTTTTTAATAGTAATGTCGTTTATAATTTTATACTTATATTTTTTTTCATAGTCATGCTTCTTTCCATATTTATCACCAAGTATATTTAACTTCACTTTTTGGGAAATTTTTACTCTATAACTAATAGGAAATTATCACTAAATAATGACAAAGTAAGTATTATTGTTGACTAATATTTTCTAAGTGTTAAGATTAACATACAATTGCATATTGAAGTCAAAATTATTCTCGTCTAACTTTATAATTTTAAGACAAATTTGAATCTTATTGACAACATCGGTACGCTCCCAATAATTTTTTTGTTTTATTTATTAAAAACATAAACATTTACAATATTATAAAATCATTAAGTATTATTAAATAATAGTTAGTAAGTGTGAAATTTTAAAAGATAATCTTACTTTTAATTTTTTTTAAAATAAAAAGTTTAATATTGTATAAAAATATTGATAATTTTTTAATTTACTAATATAATTGTTAAAGTAAAATAAAAAATAGGAGCTGACATGAATGCATTCAGTGAAAAAATCACCATCATCAGACAACAAAGAAAACGAAGAACGAACAAGTAGTGAACAAGAGTTTCAACGTCTTTTAAAAGGATTTAGTAAAAAGGCCCAAGAAACTAAAAGAGCAGAAAAAAGACATAAACATTTTCTTTCTGCGCGTGATGAAAAACGCGAAAAACAAAGCGCTGCTGCTAAAAAGAAAAAACATCGTAAGTAATAAAAAGGAAAAAATGGTAATCACTGTTAATTATTATTGGCGGTGATTTTTTATATGAAATATCCTTTTGTTCAACAAGAAACAGAAAATGATTGTGGTTTGGCATGTCTTGCTATGATATATAGGTTTTATTTTAAGAAGAAGTTATTAATTAATGACATAAAAAAAAGATATATTTTTAACAAAATTGGGAATTAATCTTTTAGAATTAAAACAATTGGCTAGTAATTATAATTTATTATTAAAAGCTTATAATATTAATTTTGATAAATTAAAATCACTAATAATTGTTAAACCATTAATTATTCAAATATATAATGCTAATGTCGGATTTCATTTTATAGTTATTTACAAAAAGAAAAAAAATAAATGACTGGTGGCAAATCCAGAAGATATTGAACTTAGTTGAAAAAATATTGAAGATTTTACAAAAATTTTTACGAATGTTGTTATTTCAACTAATATAATAGACTTGGTGCAAAACTAAGGTAATTCAAAATTATATATTCCTGCTATTAAATTAAATCTTAATGCAAATCTTCGTATTTTATTGCGATATTTTAAACTTAAAATTTTAAAACGTTTTAGTTTAGCAAATACGTGTTCAATTTTAATTCTAATTTTACTTAAAGTTTTATTGTATTCTTTTTGAATTGGTGTTAATTGATTGTATTTACTTTTTTTAAATGGCAAAAATGTATTTTTATGAATATTTTGTATACCTTGATAACCTGAATCAACAAAAACTTGTTTTTCTGGATGAATAAAAGTTTTAGATTTTAGAAGCAATTTAAAATCATGAATGCTTCCAAAACAAAAAGCAGTTGAAATAATTTTTCCATTGGAAATATCAATAATTATTTGGGATTTGAGAGAATGATGTTTCTTTTTACCTGAAAAAAGTAATTTTAGTTTTTTTTAATTCTTTCAATTGGAGTTTCAGTAGCATCAATAGCTAACAAATTATTATTAGTACCTTTATTTTTTGTTAAATCTTTTTTTCCAGGTAAATTAAAAATTCCGCTTTTTATTAAAATATTTTCAATTCAAAAAATATTACGAATGCAACTAGTATGACTAATATTATATCTTTTTGCAATAACTCTACAACTACTATAGTCTTTTCAATATTCTAAAGTCATTAATAAACGCTCTTCAATTACAATTTTATTTTTTCTACCACCATAATATTTTTGTTTAGACTCAGCAATTTTTAAAATTTCAAGCATTTTATAAAATGTTTGTGGCTTTATGCCGACTAAACTATAAAATTCTTGATCATCTTTATATTTTTGCAACATAATAACTATCACCTTTAATATTAATAATAATCGTTAAATTGTTAAAATTAAAGGTTTTGCACCAAGTCTAATAAATAAATTTTTTATTAGTAATAAAAAAAAGATGAATAAAATTAAAAATTTTTCACCATTTTTGATTCCAAATTATTTATATTATTCATTAATTATTATAATTCTTTAATTGTAAAATTAAAAAGGACACTTATATAAAAATTAAATTGTGTTAGTTCTATAATTAAGAAAAGAAAGGAATTAGCGCAATGTATAAGTATCTGAGTATTGAATCAATAATAGCAATAAAAGAATAGACTTGGTGCAAAACCTTTAATTTTAACAATTTAACGATTATTATTAATATTAAAGGTGATAGTTATTATGTTGAAAAAATATAAAGATGATCAAGAATTTTATAGTTTAGTCGGCATAAAGCCACAAACATTTTATAAAATGCTTGAAATTTTAAAAATTGCTGAGTCTAAACAAAAATATTATGGTGGTAGAAAAAATAAAATTGTAATTGAAGAGCGTTTATTAATGACTTTAGAATATCGAAAAGACTATAGTAGTTATAGAGTTATTGCAAAAAGATATAATATTAGTCATACTAGTTGCGTTCGTAATATTTTTTTAATTGAAAATATTTTAATAAAAAGCGGAATTTTTAATTTACCTGGAAAAAAAGATTTAACAAAAAATAAAGGTACTAATAATAATTTGTTAGCTATTGATGCTACTGAAACTCCAATTGAAAGAATTAAAAAAAACTAAAATTAATTTTTTCAGGTAAAAAGAAACATCATTCTCTCAAATCCCAAATAATTATGGTAATGTTTAGTAATCTGTGTAACTTACAAAAATAACTATGTTTAATTAATTCTAGTAAATATAATTAAATGACTAGAAAGAGTGAGTTACAAATGGTTAAAAAACAAAACATTAATAATAATGATCCAATATCACAAGCAGTAGATTTATTACTAGAAAATACTGAAGATTTAACAACAGTTTTTAAAGAAGGAGGTTTATATAAAGAATTAACAAAAAGATTAGTGGAAAAAATGTTGAATTCTGAAATGCAAAATTATTTAGGATATGAAAAAAATCAACATAGTAATAGTGAAAATGCTCGTAATGGCATAACTTCAAAAAAATTAATAACTCAAGAAGGTAAAATTGAAATTGATGTACCACGAGATCGTAATAGTAATTTTACTCCTGTAATAGTGCCAAAAAGACAAAGAAGATTTGATGGTTTTGATCAACAAGTTCTTTCACTATATGCAAAAGGTATGACAGTATCTGACATTGGAATGCAGTTGCAAGAGTTATATCATGGTGCAGATATTAGTTTTAATTTTCAAAAAAACTCTTGATGAAATAAAAAAAATCATCAACCTGGCCTAAAATTTGATTTTATTTAATTTTGGGATTTATTTTTTTTACAAACTGAAATATAATGCTTCAGATTTTGCATAAGGTGATATTTTATAATGTTGGTATTTAAATTTTCATAAATTGAGGTAATTTTGAATATTGGTAAATCCAATGCCATGATAATGAGTAATAAATTCTTTTAAACTTGATTGTATTTTACTGATATTACTTAAATTTTTATAATTTAATTCTTTATTTTCTTTTGATTTAAATTTCTTGAGAGTACATTTTGTTTGTTTAGCTACTGTATCATATAGTATTTGCATATCACAAACTATAATTGATTTTTCTTCGATAAGCTTAGATGTTAAATTTTCTTGTACTCATTTTTTTGTTAATCTTTTAGTATTTGTTGTTTGAGCATAAATATTTTTATTTTCATCAATTACCATTTCAATACAACAGTTTAAATCTTTAGAATTTTCTTCAATTCATTTTTTTCTTGGATCATCTGGATTTTTGAAATTTCCTTTATGAATTTCTTTGATAAAAGTTTCATCAATTTCAATTCTACCTTTTAATTTTGTGAATGGTTTTTGTGTTTTTGCTAATTGTGATGATTTCATAAATTTTTGACGATTAAATCATGCTGATGTTTTTGAAATTTTAGCAAATTGAGAAATAGTATAAGCAGATTGACCTAACAATGACAATCAAATTATTCAATCTCATTGTTCATGAGATAAATGACTTCAATGTAAAAAATGATTTCTTAAAGCATCAAAGCTACTTTTACAATCTTTGCATAAATATTTTTGCTTATTATTCTTAAAACCATTTTTTACACATCAATAAGATTTACAATTTGGACATTGAATTCCTTTTTCTTTAAATTTTTTATCAATTGCATCTAATTTTTCTTTTTTCTCAATTTGTTTAATTCTATTTTTAAAATGTCTAATAATTTTTATAAATTCTTCATCTTTTTTGTTTTTTAAAACATCAATTAATTCATTATTAGTCACAAAAAATCACCCCTGATATAAAAATATTACTTTTAATTTAAAATTAAAAGTAATATCAAGATTTTTTGTGAAAATTAAAAGATATTAGTGAAAGTGTTATTAGTCAAATTACTGATGATGTTATTGATGATGTCAAAGCATGGCAAAATCGGCCATTAGAAAGTATTTATCCGATTGTTTATTTTGATTGTATAGTAGTTAAAGTACTACAAGATAAACGGATTATTAACAAATCAGTTTATATAGCACTAGGAGTTGATTTAGAAGGTAAAAAAGATGTTTTAGGTTTATGAATTAGTGAAAATGAAGGTTCTAAATTTTGATTATCTAATTTTACAGAAATGAAAAATCGAGGCTTAAATGATATTCTTAATGCTTGTAGTGATAATTTAACAGGCATGTCAGAAGCAATACAATCAGTTTATCCTAAAACCGAACATCAATTATGCATAGTTCATCAAATTAGAAATAATTTAAAATATGTTTCATACAAACATCGAAAATCTCTAGTTACAGATTTAAAACCAATTTATAGTGCATGTAGTTAAGAACAAGCAATGCAAGCTTTAGAATCGTTTGAAAATAAATGAAATAAACAATATCCTCAAATTACTAAATCTTGATATAAAAATTGAGATAATTTAATGGTTTTTATTAGTTATCCACCAGAAATTAAAAGAGTAATTTATACTACAAATGCTATTGAATCTGTTAATAGTCAATTACGAAAAGTTATTAGAAATAAAAAAGTTTTTCCTAACGATATGGCAGTTTTCAAAATATTTTACTTAGCAATTGAAAATATAACAAAAAAATGAACAATGCCCATTCAAAATTGAAATACAGCAATTGCCCATTTTATGATAAAATTTGAAGACAGAATTAATCTAAACTAGTACCTTGTAAAACAAAGATACACAGATTACATAAAAGCCTCATAATTATTGATATTTCCAATGGAAAAATTATTTCAACTGCTTTTTGTTTTGGAAGCATTCATGATTTTAAATTGCTTCTAAAATCTAAAACTTTTATTCATCCAGAAAAACAAGTTTTTGTTGATTCAGGTTATCAAGGTATACAAAATATTCACAAAAATACATTTTTGCCATTTAAAAAAAGTAAATACAATCAATTAACACCAATTCAAAAAGAATACAATAAAACTTTAAGTAAAATTAGAATTAAAATTGAACACGTATTTGCTAAACTAAAAAGTTTTAAAATTTTAAGCGGACTTCTCCCCACATGTACTTGTGGAGGAAACAATGAAATTGAATGAGTTCAACAATATATTTCAAACAGAAAAAGATTGTTTGAAATATATAGCAAGTTTGAAGGAAAACAAATGTATGAGGTGTTCTTGAACAAATTTGAATACTTCTGATTTAAGAAGAATAAGATGTTTGAAATGTCATCAAACATTTAGTATTCTTCATGACATCATTTTTTACAAGTCACAAACACCTTTGACATCTTGGTTTTATCTCATCTTTAGATGAATAAACACCAAACATGGAATTCCATCAACTGATGTTGCAAAAGAATTGGGAGTAACTTTGAAAACTGCTTGAAGAATGGGTCATAAAATCCGAAGTGCAATTGCAAAACAAGAACCTCAATTCATTGTTGAGGGCATAGTGCAAATGGATGAAATGTATCTTTCACATATGGGTTTTAAAAAACAAGGAAGATCCTTAAAAAATAAAACTTTGATTGTTGGGATTTATGAAAAAACAACCAATAATTTAATTGTGAAAGTGTTGAAAAATGCAAATCAAAAAAATCTTTTGCAATTTGCAAGAAACCACATTTCTTCAAAGTGTGATGTACATACTGATTCTTGAAAAGGATATCGCCATTTTAAATCAGTTTTCACTAAGCATGAAACAGTTAACCATCAAGATGGCTATGTTTCAAAAACTGGTGTAAACATAAACCAGATTGAATCGGCATGAAAGCACATCAGACGAACATTTAAAACACATATCAAAGTTGAAAAACATCATGTTCATTTATACGCAAAAGAATCGGCATATAAATTCAACAATATACCTAGTTTTGAAACTGTAATGTTATGTTTGATTTAAAAATGTGGGGAGAAGTCCGTAGATAGGCTTTTCTCAGCATTTATGTGATAAAATTTAAAAATAGTACATAAAGGGAGAAAAGCCATTTTAAGTTTAAAATATCGCAATAAAATACGAAGATTTGCATTAAGATTTAATTTAATAGCAGGAATATATAATTTTGAATTACCTTAGTTTTGCACCAAGTCTAAAGAAAAAAAAGAAGTTAAATCAGTATCTAAGGATTTAACAAGTGATAAATTAGAAACTAAGTTAGAAACACAATTTAATATATTAGACTTGGTGCAAAACCTTTAATTTTAACAATTTAACGATTATTATTAATATTAAAGGTGATAGTTATTATGTTGAAAAAATATAAAGATGATCAAGAATTTTATAGTTTAGTCGGCATAAAGCCACAAACATGTTATAAAATGCTTGAAATTTTAAAAATTGCTGAGTCTAAACAAAAATATTATGGTGGTAGAAAAAATAAAATTGTAATTGAAGAGCGTTTATTAATGACTTTAGAATATTGAAAAGACTATAGTAGTTATAGAGTTATTGCAAAAAGATATAATATTAGTCATACTAGTTGCATTCGTAATATTTTTTTAATTGAAAATATTTTAATAAAAAGCGGAATTTTTAATTTACCTGGAAAAAAAGATTTAACAAAAAATAAAGGTACTAATAATAATTTGTTAGCTATTGATGCCACTGAAACTCCAATTGAAAGAATTAAAAAAAACTAAAATTACTTTTTTCAGGTAAAAAGAAACATCATTCTCTCAAATACCAAATAATTATTGATATTTCCAATGGAAAAATTATTTCAACTGCTTTTTGTTTTGGAAGCATTCATGATTTTAAATTGCTTCTAAAATCTAAAACTTTTATTCATCCAGAAAAACAAGTTTTTGTTGATTCAGGTTATCAAGGTATACAAAATATTCATAAAAATACATTTTTGCCATTTAAAAAAAGTAAATACAATCAATTAACACCAATTCAAAAAGAATACAATAAAACTTTAAGTAAAATTAGAATTAAAATTGAACACGTATTTGCTAAACTAAAACGTTTTAAAATTTTAAGTTTAAAATATCGCAATAAAATACGAAGATTTGCATTAAGATTTAATTTAATAGCAGGAATATATAATTTTGAATTACCTTAGTTTTGCACCAAGTCTAATATAAAAAAGATAAAAATTTATAGACATAATACATTTTTATTATAGTTACAATATAAAAAATATTTTTTTATAAAATTAATATATTATTAAAATTAAAAAAAATATTAAGTATAATAAATTTATGAAATATTTAGGCATTGATTTAGGTAGTAAAACATTAGGGCTTGCTCGTGGTGAAGGAAAAATTGCTTTTTCTTGAAAAACTATTCGTTTCCCAGAGCATGATTTTAATAATGCTATTATCCAACTCCAAAATGCTATTAAAGAATATGATGCTGATATTCTTGTTTTTGGTTACCCTTTAAACATGGATAGCACAGTCGGCCCCAGCGCAAAAATTGTTTTAAATTTTATTGATAAATTTAAATTAACACAAAATAATGATAAACTAAATATTGTTTTACAAGATGAAAGAAGAACTACCTATTCTTCGCAGCAAATATTAATTAAATCTAATGTTTCTTCAAATAAAAGAAAACAAGTTAAAGATCAATTGGCTGCTGCTATTATTTTACAATCATACTTTGATAAAATAACTCAATCTTAAATTTTAGGAGATAAATGTGAAATATAAAAAAATTAATTTAATCGCTATCGCTGGCGGCAGTGCTTCAGGAAAAACAACAGTAGCAGAAACAATTGCTGAAGCTTGTAATAAAAAAAATGTCATTTTTGTACAAATGGATAATTATTATCGTGACCTTAGTAACTTAAAAGTTGAAGAAAGAAAAAAAACTAATTTTGATCATCCTAATGCTATTGATATGAAATTATTAATTCATGATTTAGAACAATTATTACTTGGCAATGCTATTGAAGAGCCTATTTATGATTTTAAAATCAATAGTCGCAGTAAAAACACTGAGATTATTGGTCCGGGTGATGTTATCATTCTGGATGGTATTTTTGCTTTAGAAAATCCTATTATTCGTGAATTATCTACTATCAAAATTTTTGTTGATACTGATAGTGATACTAGACTACTAAGAAGAATTAAACGAGATGTTAGTTTTAGAAATCGTACTCTTGACAGTGTTTTACAACAATATGCATTAACTGTTAAACCTATGCATGATGCTTTTGTTGAACCAACTAAACGTTATGCTGATATTATTATTCCTTTTGATTTTCATAATACTGTAGCTATTGATATTATTGCTACTAAAATTAAAGCAATTATTAAATAATTGCTTTAAGCTTTAATTTTTAAAATAACAATAAAATGAATCTTAAAGATGGATTTTTAAATTGTTTTTTATTATTTTTTTAAGTTAACAAGAAGATTATCAACTTAAATAATCAATTTTATTTTCATTTAAAAGAGATAAAATATTAAATTTCTGTATTTGCATTATTTGCTCATAAACACTATTTTTTATTTCATATTTTTTTTCTATACTATCAATATTTAAAACTTCAATTACTGTATTTCCATTTTCATGTGTTACTAAACCAAGTTCATTATTTAAATTAAATAATGTTTGAACATTAATTGATAAATCTAATACATAATTTACTTTATTACTAACTAAATCACTATAATATAATTTTGCTTTTTTACTTGCTAAATTTAAACTATAAAAATATATTTTACTATTTATTTCTGTTATTAATACTGTATCGTTAATGTTAAAAAAATCATCTCCAATTATTGGTTTGGCTTCAGATTGACCTTTTTTTATAATTAACACACTATAACTTATAGGTTTATTTATAGATTTATAAATAACAAGATAAATGTTTTCATTTTTATCAATAAATATATAATTAACCATTAGATTGTTTGGTAAATTTATTTTTTCAGCAATTTCAGTATTAATATTATATTTATAAAAACCATCAAAAGTTGTTACATAAATATTATTTTTTAAATAAGTAATATCAGTTACAATACCCGAAACTAATGGCATAGTTTTAAATTTATTTTTATTATTAAGAACTATTACTCCACCAGCAGAAGTTAAATAAATATTACCTTTAATATCAATTATCATGTGAAAAGAACCTACTTTGAATTCTTTATTTTCTCAATAAATTTCATTATCTCTGGTACTTATATTATATTTTCAAATTTTTTGTCCAGATATATGAAGATCAGAACTATCAAAAGTTGGATAGGTTACACTTTATTGGACACTAATTACGTAGACAAGTGAACAAATTAGTTAAAAGAAAGGAACTATAATTATGGCCAATATTAACTCATATACCGACGAATTTAAGAAACAAATAGTAGCTTTATATCAAAGTGGTAAGTCGGTGTCTTGTCTTGCTAAAGAGTACAATGTTACAAGAGCAGCTACTTATAATTGAATTAAGCAATTTACTAATTCAGGTAGTTTTAAATCTAAAGATAATCGTTCTGTTGAAGAAAATGAATTAATTAAATTAAGAAAAGAATTAAAACAGTTACGAATGGAAAATTATATTTTAAAGCAAGCAGCACTAATAATAGGCAGAAAATAGAGATTATTATCAATAATAAATGTAAATATAAAATTCGTACAATGTGTCGTTTTTTAAAACTCTCTAAATCAACATATTATTTTAATTTCAAGAAAAAAGAAAAAAATCAAAATAATATGTATGATGAAGCTGTTATTAGTGCTTTTAAAGAAAATAAAGAAATTTATGGCACAAGAAGATTAAAAGTCATATTAGAAAACCAAGAAATTTATTTATCAAGACGAAAAATTAAAGAAATTATGAATAAACATAATTTAATATCAAAATACACTAAATTAAGACACAAAAATCATCATAATAAAGTCAATGATAGTCAAATAACTAATCTTGTTAATAGAAACTTTAAGAATAGGATTAAAAATAGACTTGGTGCAAAACTAAGGTAATTCCAAATTATATATTCCTGCTATTAAATTAAATCTTAATGCAAATCTTCGTATTTTATTGCGATATTTTAAACTTAAAATTTTAAAACGTTTTAGTTTAGCAAATACGTGTTCAATTTTAATTCTAATTTTACTTAAAGTTTTATTGTATTCTTTTTGAATTGGTGTTAATTGATTGTATTTACTTTTTTTAAATGGCAAAAATTTATTTTTATGAATATTTTGTATACCTTGATAACCCGAATCAACAAAAACTTGTTTTTCTGGATGAATAAAGGTTTTAGATTTTAGAAGCAATTTAAAATCATGAATGCTTCCAAAACAAAAAGCAGTTGAAATAATTTTTCCATTGGAAATATCAATAATTATTTGGGATTTGAGAGAATGATGTTTCTTTTTACCTGAAAAAAGTAATTTTAGTTTTTTTTAATTCTTTCAATTGGAGTTTCAGTAGCATCAATAGCTAACAAATTATTATTAGTACCTTTATTTTTTGTTAAATCTTTTTTTCCGGGTAAATTAAAAATTCCGCTTTTTGTTAAAATATTTTCAATTCAAAAAATATTACGAATGCAACTAGTATGACTAATATTATATCTTTTTGCAATAACTCTATAACTACTATAGTCTTTTCAATATTCTAAAGTCATTAATAAACGCTCTTCAATTACAATTTTATTTTTTCTACCACCATAATATTTTTGTTTAGACTCAGCAATTTTTAAAATTTCAAACATTTTATAAAATGTTTGTGGCTTTATGCCGACTAAACTATAAAATTCTTGATCATCTTTATATTTTTTCAACATAATAACTATCACCTTTAATATTAATAATAATCGTTAAATTGTTAAAATTAAAGGTTTTGCACCAAGTCTATTCTTTTATTGCTATTATTGATTCAATACTCAGATACTTATACATTGCGCTAATTCCTTTCTTTTCTTAATTATAGAACTAACACAATTTAATTTTTATATAAGTGTCCTTTTTAATTTTACAATTAAAGAAATAAAAAAGTTTTTCCTAACGATATGGCAGTTTTCAAAATATTTTACTTAGCAATTGAAAATATAACAAAAAAATGAACAATGCCTATTCAAAATTGAAATACAGCAATTGCTCATTTTATGATAAAATTTGAAGACAGAATTAATCTAAACTAGTACCTTATAAAACAAAGATACAGAGATTACATAAAAGCCTCGAATTTATTACTCATTATCGTGGCATTGGATTTACCAATATTCAAAATTACCTCAATTTATGAAAATTTAAATACCAACATTATAAAATATCACCTTATGCAAAATCTGAAGAATTATATTTCAGTTTGTAAAAAAATAAATCCCAAAATTAAATAAAATCAAATTTTAGGCCGGGTTGATGATTTTTTTTATTTCATCAAGAGTTTTTTTGAAAATTAAAATAATTTTTCCATTGGAAATATCAATAATTATTTAGGATTTGAGAGAATGATGTTTCTTTTTACCTGAAAAAAGTAATTTTAGTTTTTTTTAATTCTTTCAATTGGAGTTTCAGTAGCATCAATAGCTAACAAATTATTATTAGTACCTTTATTTTTTGTTAAATCTTTTTTTCCAGGTAAATTAAAAATTCCGCTTTTTATTAAAATATTTTCAATTCAAAAAATATTACGAATGCAACTAGTATGACTAATATTATATCTTTTTGCAATAACTCTATAACTACTATAGTCTTTTCGATATTCTAAAGTCATTAATAAACGCTCTTCAATTACAATTTTATTTTTTCTACCACCATAATATTTTTGTTTAGACTCAGCAATTTTTAAAATTTCAAGCATTTTATAAAATGTTTGTGGCTTTATGCCGACTAAACTATAAAATTCTTGATCATCTTTATATTTTTTCAACATAATAACTATCACCTTTAATATTAATAATAATCGTTAAATTGTTAAAATTAAAGGTTTTGCACCAAGTTTAGTGAAAGATTATAATGATTTCTTAAATAAAAAATGAGATATTATTGAAAAAAATAATATAACAAAAGTTATTAAACTGAATGTTTTAAGTACTAATGTTGATAAGTTTTTAAAAGAATTATCACTTTATAAAGTTGATAATTTTAAAGAATTACCATTTAGTTTAGAAGAATATTTTATTAAATTTTATAAGGATGAGGTAAATTTTAATGATTAATTTTAGATTTGTTAAATCACAATTTAAAAATATTAAAATTCCATTAATATTATTTTTTATAATTTTATGTATTTTAATAGCTCCCATTTTAACACAAGATTATCTTGCTCCAACTATGACATTAATTGGTGAAGAACATGGATGGAGTATCGGGTTTAGGTGGATTAGGTGGCATGAATTATCTTAATTTTGTTTTTTTGGTATTCCGGGGTTAATATTAATTTTTTCTTTTAGTTTAATTTTAAATCATATTTTGGTTTCTAAAGAAATTGATAAAGGTTATTTAGCTTCATGATTAACAATGCCAATGTCTAGAAAAACTATTTTAAATTCAAAACTTTTTGTTTTGCTTTCTTCAATATTAATATTATATGGTTCAGTTTTTGTTTTTCAATTAATTATTTTTCCAATTATATTTCAAGATTTTAAACTTCAAGAATTTGGATATCTTGTTTTATATAATTTGGGTTTAATATTATTGGCTTTACTTTGAGCATCAATTAATTTAACTTTTATTAGTTACTTTAATAAGTCAGTTATTTCTCTTTCAGTAGCAACATGTATTTCAACAGTATTTATTTTGTTTCAAACAATGACATTATTCTCTTCTATACCTGGACTTGAGTACCTTAAATATTTTAAATATATGACAATTGCTTCTTTATTTAATTCTCCATTTAAGTTTGGTGATATTCCAAATATAACACCCGCTCCCGGTGTTACAGAAGTAGCAAAAGCACCGCTTTTTTCTTTTAATTTTCACAAAAAATCTTGATATTACTTTTAATTTAAAATTAAAAGTAATATTTTTATATCAGGGGTGATTTTTTGTGACTAATAATGAATTAATTGATGTTTTAAAAAACAAAAAAGATGAAGAATTTATAAAAATTATTAGACATTTTAAAAATAGAATTAAACAAATTGAGAAAAAAGAAAAATTAGATGCAATTGATAAAAAATTTAAAGAAAAAGGAATTCAATGTCCAAATTGTAAATCTTATTGATGTGTAAAAAATGGTTTTAAGAATAATAAGCAAAAATATTTATGCAAAGATTGTAAAAGTAGCTTTGATGCTTTAAGAAATCATTTTTTACATTAGACTTGGTGCAAAACTAAGGTAATTCAAAATTATATATTCCTGCTATTAAATTAAATCTTAATGCAAATCTTCGTATTTTATTGCGATATTTTAAACTTAAAATTTTAAAACGTTTTAGTTTAGCAAATACGTGTTCAATTTTAATTCTAATTTTACTTAAAGTTTTATTGTATTCTTTTTGAATTGGTGTTAATTGATTGTATTTACTTTTTTTAAATGGCAAAAATGTATTTTTATGAATATTTTGTATACCTTGATAACCTGAATCAACAAAAACTTGTTTTTCTGGATGAATAAAAGTTTTAGATTTTAGAAGCAATTTAAAATCATGAATGCTTCCAAAACAAAAAGCAGTTGAAATAATTTTTCCATTGGAAATATCAATAATTATTTGGGATTTGAGAGAATGATGTTTCTTTTTACCTGAAAAAAGTAATTTTAGTTTTTTTTAATTCTTTCAATTGGAGTTTCAGTAGCATCAATAGCTAACAAATTATTATTAGTACCTTTATTTTTTGTTAAATCTTTTTTTCCAGGTAAATTAAAAATTCCGCTTTTTATTAAAATATTTTCAATTCAAAAAATATTACGAATGCAACTAGTATGACTAATATTATATCTTTTTGCAATAACTCTATAACTACTATAGTCTTTTCAATATTCTAAAGTCATTAATAAACGCTCTTCAATTACCATTTTATTTTTTCTACCACCATAATATTTTTGTTTAGACTCAGCAATTTTTAAAATTTCAAGCATTTTATAAAATGTTTGTGGCTTTATGCCGACTAAACTATAAAATTCTTGATCATCTTTATATTTTTTCAACATAATAACTATCGCCTTTAATATTAATAATAATCGTTAAATTGTTAAAATTAAAGGTTTTGCACCAAGTCTATTGAAGTCATTTATCTCATGAACAATGAGATTGAATAATTTGATTGTCATTGTTAGGTCAATCTGCTTATACTATTTCTCAATTTGCTAAAATTTCAAAAACATCAGCATGATTTAATCGTCAAAAATTTATGAAATCATCACAATTAGCAAAAACACAAAAACCATTCACAAAATTAAAAGGTAGAATTGAAATTGATGAAACTTTTATCAAAGAAATTCATAAAGGAAATTTCAAAAATCCAGATGATCCAAGAAAAAAATGAATTGAAGAAAATGCTAAAGATTTAAACTGTTGTATTGAAATGGCAATTGATGAAAATAAAAATATTTATGCTCAAACAACAAATACTAAAAGATTAACAAAAAAATGAGTACAAGAAAATTTAACATCTAAGCTTATCGAAGAAAAATCAATTATAGTTTGTGATATGCAAATACTATATAATACAGTAGCTAAACAAACAAAATGTACTCTAAAGAAATTTAAATCAAAAGAAAATAAATAATTAAATTATAAAAATTTAAGTAATATCAGTAAAATACAATCAAGTTTAAAAGAATTGATTACTCATTATCATGGCATTGGATTTACCAATATTCAAAATTACCTCAATTTATGAAAATTTAAATACCAACATTATAAAATATCAACTTATGCAAAATCTGAAGCATTATATTTCAGTTTGTAAAAAAAATAAATCCCAAAATTAAATAAAATCAAATTTTAGGCCAGGTTGATGATTTTTTGAGGCTTTTATGTAATCTGTGTATCTTTGTTTTACAAGGTACTAGTTTAGATTAATTCTGTCTTCAAATTTTATCATAAAATGAGCAATTGCTGTATTTCAATTTTGAATAGGCATTGTTCATTTTTTTGTTATATTTTCAATTGCTAAGTAAAATATTTTGAAAACCGCCATATCGTTAGGAAAAACTTTTTTATTTCTAATAACTTTTCGTAATTGACTATTAACAGATTCAATATCATTTGTAGTATAAATTACTCTTTTAATTTCTGGTGGATAACTAATAAAAACCATTAAATTATCTCAATTTTTATATCAAGATTTAGTCATTTGAGGATATTGTTTATTTCATTTATTTTCAAACGATTCTAAAGCTTGCATTGCTTGTTCTTCACTACATGCACTATAAATTGGTTTTAAATCTGTAACTAGAGATTTTCGATGTTTGTATGAAACATATTTTAAACTATTTCTAATTTGATGAACTATGCATAATTGATGTTCGGTTTTAGGATAAACCGATTGTATTGCTTCTGACATGCCTGTTAAATTATCACTACAAGCAATAAGAATATCATTTAAGCCTCGATTTTTCATTTCTGTAAAATTAGATAATCAAAATTTAGAACCTTCATTTTCACTAATTCATAAACCTAAAACATCTTTTTTACCTTCTAAATCAACTCCTAGTGCTATATAAACTGATTTGTTAATAATCCGTTTATCTTGTCGTACTTTAACTACTATACAATCAAAATAAACAATCGGATAAATACTTTCTAATGGCCGATTTTGCCATGCTTTGACATCATCAATAACATCATCAGTAATTTGACTAATAACACTTTCACTAATATCTGCACCATGATATAACTCTTGCAACTGCATTCTAATGTCAGATACTGTCATACCTTTTGCATATAGTGAAAGAACTTTTTGATCAAAACCATCAAATCTTCTTTGTCTTTTTGGCACTATTACAGGAGTAAAATTACTATTACGATCTCGTGGTACATCAATTTCAATTTTACCTTCTTGAGTTATTAATTTTTTTGAAGTTATGCCATTACGAGCATTTTCACTATTACTATGTTGATTTTTTTCATATCCTAAATAATTTTGCATTTCAGAATTCAACATTTTTTCCACTAATCTTTTTGTTAATTCTTTATATAAACCTCCTTCTTTAAAAACTGTTGTTAAATCTTCAGTATTTTCTAGTAATAAATCTACTGCTTGTGATATTGGATTATTATTATTAATGTTTTGTTTTTTAACCATTTGTAACTCACTCTTTCTGGTCATTTAATTATATTTACTAGAATTAATTAAACATAGTTATTTTTGTAAGTTACACAGATTACTAAACATTACCGATTTTTTTTATTTCATCAAGAGTTTTTTTGAAAATTAAAACTTTATTTACATTTCATTTTGAAATATCTTGATTAAATGATGAAGCACCATAAAACATTGAATTCGTGTTTGTTACATTTTTTGTATTTCATTTTGAAATATTTTCGTTAAATGTAGTGGCATTATAAAACATAAAATCCATACTTGTTACTTTTGAAGTTTTTCAAGATGAAATATTTTTGTTAAATGCTGATGCACCATAAAACATTGAACTCATATTTGTTACATTAGAAGTATTTCATGTTGAAAGGTCTTTATTAAATGAAGTTGCTTCAAAAAATATACTACTCATGTTTATTACTTTTGATGTATCTCAGTTTCCGATGTTTTGGTTAAATGCTGAAGCACGTGTAAACATATAACTGATATCAGTTACATTAGAAGTATTTCAAGATGAAATATTTTTGTTAAATACTGATGCACCATAAAACATATAAGCCATATCTGTCACGTGAGAAGTATTTCGTGTTGAAATATCTTGATTAAATGATTTGGCTTCTATGAACATTTCTCTCAAAGATGTTATTTCTGGTGGTAATTGATTAGGAATTTTTTCAATAGTTTCTGGCATTGTTACTACTTGTATTTGTTGATTATTTTTAAAAAATCCAATTTGAATAACTTCTTTACTATTTATATTTGACAAATCTCTTTCACTAGTTGTTATTTGTTTGCCATCTTTATCAATGTAAATTGTATCTTGCTGTGTTTTATTTTCAATATAATTAGTTGTAATATTAGTTTTTTGTAAAGTTGTGTTTAAGAAACTAGTTAAATTACCTGTGGTTGTTGCAAGTGTTAAAACACTTAATGTTTTGATTAATGTTTTCATTAAGATCTCCTTTTTTGTTTTTCCCAATAACTTCTTAAGTTTAAGAAGTTAATTATATTTTAAGTCGTTTAAAAATAAATGCAATAAGTGTTTAGTTTATGATAGAAATAAAAAATAACTAATTTCATTAATGAAATTAGTTATTTTTAAATATAAAAATTTATTTAAATGGAGAACTATATGGATTACTATTTGCCCTTCTTTCTCATTGAGAACAACTAGGTATTTCATTAATTTTGATTTTATTAGTTTCATTTCATGAACTTTTTAACTTTTCACCAGTTTTTAAAACTGTATCAAAAAGTATACCAAAAGTTCCATCATGATAAACAGATGGTTCATTCATACGTACATGCTTTAATTTTTCAAATTCTTGACTTTTTAATGCTTCTCGTTGTTTTCTTTCTTCTTGACAATATGGTCTATTTTTTATTAGTTCTATTTGTTTATAATTATTTATTCATATTTTTTCTTCTTTTCGCAATTTTTGTTCTAATGGTCTTATAGTATCATTTGTTTCAATTACTCGTTCTGCTTCTGTTCTTCAATTTATTTGATCTAATTTTTCTCATTAGACTTGGTGCAAAACTAAGGTAATTCAAAATTATATATTCCTGCTATTAAATTAAATCTTAATGCAAATCTTCGTATTTTATTGCGATATTTTAAACTTAAAATTTTAAAACGTTTTAGTTTAGCAAATACGTGTTCAATTTTAATTCTAATTTTACTTAAAGTTTTATTGTATTCTTTTTGAATTGGTGTTAATTGATTGTATTTACTTTTTTTAAATGGCAAAAATGTATTTTTATGAATATTTTGTATACCTTGATAACCTGAATCAACAAAAACTTGTTTTTCTGGATGAATAAAAGTTTTAGATTTTAGAAGCAATTTAAAATCATGAATGCTTCCAAAACAAAAAGCAGTTGAAATAATTTTTCCATTGGAAATATCAATAATTATTTGGGATTTGAGAGAATGATGTTTCTTTTTACCTGAAAAAAGTAATTTTAGTTTTTTTTTAATTCTTTCAATTGGAGTTTCATTAGCATCAATAGCTAACAAATTATTATTAGTACCTTTATTTTTTGTTAAATCTTTTTTTCCAGGTAAATTAAAAATTCCGCTTTTTATTAAAATATTTTCAATTCAAAAAATATTATGAATGCAACTAGTATGACTAATATTATATTTTTTTGCAATAACTATATAACTACTATAGTCTTTTCAATATTCTAAAGTCATTAATAAACGCTCTTCAATTACAATTTTATTTTTTCTACCACCATAATATTTTTGTTTAGACTCAGCAATTTTTAAAATTTCAAGCATTTTATAAAGTGTTTG
The DNA here is from genome assembly GCF_964030805.1 of Spiroplasma endosymbiont of Zeiraphera isertana. Taxonomy (GTDB): domain Bacteria; phylum Bacillota_I; class Bacilli_A; order Mycoplasmatales; family VBWQ01; genus Spiroplasma_E. The sequence goes on along the minus strand of NZ_OZ034965.1, from coordinate 1,173,397 downwards.
TGGCTTTATGCCGACTAAACTATAAAATTCTTGATCATCTTTATATTTTTTCAACATAATAACTATCACCTTTAATATTAATAATAATCGTTAAATTGTTAAAATTAAAGGTTTTGCACCAAGTCTATTATAAAAGTTTTACTATTTATTATGAATATAATTTTGAAACAATTGAAAATAAACACAATGAACAAGGTATAAATTTTAATACAACAGAAAGTTTTAATCCAGCAAAAGAAGTAGAAACTACAAGTATAACTATTAATTTAAAAGATTTAATATTTTCAAATCCACAAGATAAAAATGTTAAAGATTGAAAATTAGTTCCTAATGTTCAACCTTACTCTGCTTTTGGATATGCTTATAATTCAACAATATTATCTGATTATAATCTTGCTGGTTATACATTTACATTAACTGAAAGTTATTATGGAATAAAAGAAGAATTAACAACAGATAGTGCATGTGGCATTAATATATTAGATATTAGTAAAAATAATAATTTAATATGAAAATTTAATATATACATAAATCTTGGGAAAATAGAAGCAATTTATGGAGATGCGGTTGGTGAAAAAGTTGGATATGGTAAAAGATACATTTCTAATTCAACTTTAAAAGTTACAAAATTAATATTTAACAATAGATAATTTAATATTCTTTGTTATAATTTTACTATTAATTTACAAAGGAGTTAAAAATGGATTTACCTAGTACAATTGCTTTACTAATTGCTATAATATTACCAATAATAACTGCATTTATTTATTTTGGATTAAAATTATGTTTAAAAAATAATTATTATGGTGTTTTATTACTTTTTATTGCATTAAATGTTTTTGGATTAATTTTTGGTTGTTGTATTATTTCTAATTTAAGATATAAAGAAAAAAAACATTATATAATAAGATAAATGATTATTTAGATAAACAAGAAAAAAATGATTAAAAATAAAAATTGCATTGTTTGTAATAATGAATTTACTATAATTATTATTGATGTTGATAGTTCTTTTTACTTATATCATTGTAGTGGAATATGTTATGAAAAAACTTTGATAAAATATAAATATTAATGTTATAATGAAATGAACTTACTTATGTAAGTATATGAAATAAAAAAGTTCTCAAAATTATGTAATTGTTAGGTTGGCACCTAATTAAAAAGTTGAGGCTTTTATGTAATCTGTGTATCTTTGTTTTACAAGGTACTAGTTTAGATTAATTCTGTCTTCAAATTTTATCATAAAATGAGCAATTGCTGTATTTCAATTTTGAATGGGCATTGTTCATTTTTTTGTTATATTTTCGATTGCTAAGTAAAATATTTTAAAAACCGCCATATCGTTAGGAAAAACTTTTTTATTTCTTATAACTTTTCGTAATTGACTATTAACAGATTCAATAGCATTTGTGGTATAAATCACTCTTTTGATTTCTGCAGGATAACTAATAAAAACCATTAAATTATCTCAATTTTTATATCAGGATTTAGTAATTTGAGGATATTGTTTATTTCATTTATTTTCAAACAATTCTAAAGCTTGCGTTGCTTGTTCTTCACTACATGCACTATAAATTGGTTTTAAATCTGCAACTAGTGCTTTTCGATGTTTGTATGAAACATATTTTAAACTATTTCTAATTTGATGAACTATGCATAATTGATGTTCGGTTTTAGGATAAACTGATTGTATTGCTTCTGACATGCCTGTTAAATTATCGCTACAAGCAATAAGAATATCATTTAAGCCTCGATTTTTCATTTCTGTAAAATTAGATAATCAAAATTTAGAACCTTCATTTTCACTAATTCATAAACCTAAAACATCTTTTTTACCTTCTAAATCAACTCCTAGTGCTATATAAACTGATTTGTTAATAATCCGTTTATCTTGTCGTACTTTAACTACTATACAATCAAAATAAACAATCGGATAAATACTTTCTAATGGCCGATTTTGCCATGCTTTGACATCATCAATAACATCATCAGTAATTTGACTAATAACACTTTCACTAATATCTGCACCATGATATAACTCTTGCAACTGCATTCTAATGTCAGATACTGTCATACCTTTTGCATATAGTGAAAGAACTTTTTGATCAAAACCATCAAATCTTCTTTGTCTTTTTGGCACTATTACAGGAGTAAAATTACTATTACGATCTCGTGGTACATCAATTTCAATTTTACCTTCTTGAGTTATTAATTTTTTTGAAGTTATGCCATTACGAGCATTTTCACTATTACTATGTTGATTTTTTTCATATCCTAAATAATTTTGCATTTCAGAATTCAACATTTTTTCCACTAATCTTTTTGTTAATTCTTTATATAAACCTCCTTCTTTAAAAACTGTTGTTAAATCTTCAGTATTTTCTAGTAATAAATCTACTGCTTGTGATATTGGATCATTATTATTAATGTTTTGTTTTTTAACCATTTGTAACTCACTCTTTCTGGTCATTTAATTATATTTACTAGAATTAATTAAACATAGTTATTTTTGTAAGTTACACAGATTACTAAACATTACCAAAAAGTTACCAATAAGGTAACTTTTTTTATGTAAAAAATCCCTAATTAAAGGGATTAGATAGGAAAGCGATAGACCTTATCCTACTACTTTTAAAGTAGGTACTTTTTACATACTTATATTATATCATATTTTCTATATTTAATATAGATAATTTGAGGATTTTATGTAATCTGTGTATCTTTGTTTTACAAGGTACTAGTTTAGATTAATTCTGTCTTCAAATTTTATCATAAAATGAGCAATTGCTGTATTTCAATTTTGAATAGGCATTGTTCATTTTTTTGTTATATTTTCAATTGCTAAGTAAAATATTTTGAAAACCGCCATATCGTTAGGAAAAACTTTTTTATTTCTAATAACTTTTCGTAATTGACTATTAACAGATTCAATAGCATTTGTAGTATAAATTACTCTTTTAATTTCTGGTGGATAACTAATAAAAACCATTAAATTATCTCCATTTTGATATCAAGATTTAGTAATTTGAGGATATTGTTTATTTCATTTATTTTCAAACGATTCTAAAGCTTGCATTGCTTGTTCTTCACTACATGCACTATAAATTGGTTTTAAATCTGTAACTAGAGATTTTCGATGTTTGTATGAAACATATTTTAAACTATTTCTAATTTGATGAACTATGCATAATTGATGTTCGGTTTTAGGATAAACTGATTGTATTGCTTCTGACATGCCTGTTAAATTATCACTACAAGCAATAATAATATCATTTAAGCCTCGATTTTTCATTTCTGTAAAATTAGATAATCAAAATTTAGAACCTTCATTTTCACTAATTCATAAACCTAAAACATCTTTTTTACCTTCTAAATCAACTCCTAGTGCTATATAAACTGATTTGTTAATAATCCGTTTATCTTGTCGTACTTTAACTACTATACAATCAAAATAAACAATCGTATAAATACTTTCTAATGGCCGATTTTGCCATGCTTTGACATCATCAATAACATCATCAGTAATTTGACTAATAACACTTTCACTAATATCTGCACCATGATATAACTCTTGCAACTGCATTCTAATGTCAGATACTGTCATACCTTTTGCATATAGTGAAAGAACTTGTTGATCAAAACCATCAAATCTTCTTTGTCTTTTTGGCACTATTACAGGAGTAAAATTACTATTACGATCTCGTGGTACGTCAATTTCAATTTTACCTTCTTGAGTTATTAATTTTTTTGAAGTTATGCCATTACGAGCATTTTCACTATTACTATGTTGATTGTTTTCATATCCTAAATAATTTTGCATTTCAGAATTCAACATTTTTTCCACTAATCTTTTTGTTAATTCTTTATATAAACCTCCTTCTTTAAAAACTGTTGTTAAATCTTCAGTATTTTCTAGTAATAAATCTACTGCTTGTGATATTGGATCATTATTATTAATGTTTTGTTTTTTAACCATTTGTAACTCACTCTTTCTAGTCATTTAATTATATTTACTAGAATTAATTAAACATATTTATTTTTGTAAGTTACACAGATTACTAAACATTACCGATAATTTAGTTATTATTTCATTCAATATTTTTATAATCATTTAATAATTCAATTATTTCATTTATAAAATTTTCATTAAATGAACTAGATAATGCTATATTTTCATAAATTAAATCATTTTCAAAATCTAATTTAATATTTTTATCTTTATCTACTTTTAATTTAATTAAAAATTCACGTTTAGTCATTATTTACTCCTTATTTTCATTATTAAGATATTCTATTATTTTATTTATTCTTTCATTTATTATTTCAAACATTTCTTTATGAATATCTAACATATTATGAAAATGATTTTCTTGCATATCTATTATTTTTCTTAAATGTTTAAAATCTATATTTTGCATTTTTAAAATATGTTTTTCTTTTATTTTAATTATTAAAAATAAATTAATAGTTCACATTATACTTATAATAATTCATATTATTAATGCATATTCATATCAATTCATAATTACTCCTTATTTTTATATTCATTTTTTATTTCTTTTATTTTATTTTTAAATTGTTTTTTATGAAAATAACACATATTAAAAAATTGAACTACACCATCTTCTACGTTTAAAGTTTTTAAAGTAACTAATACTTTACTATTACAATCTTTAACAATACATTTAAGTAATACTTTTTCTTGTTTTTGTTTTTGCATTAATCAAATTCTCCATTTTCAATTTTATCCATTAGTAAATTAATTTTAATTACTGGTAAATTTATTAAATCATTTTCAAAATTAATAAATTCTTTTATTAAAAATTTAATTATTTTTTGTTTATATTGATTTATAGCAAATTCTTTTCTTTCTTGATTTATTTTATTAATTATTTTTCAATGATTTTCACAATAAACTCTATTATTATTAAAATCTTGATGTGGTTGAATTTTATTATATTCTTCACATCTTATATTATTTTCATAATAATCACATTGTCATCTTATTATCATCATTATTTATTCTCTTTATTTAAATAATATCAACCAATTAATAAACTATCTGCTTCATCATGATTAGTAATATTAAAATCTCATTCATTTTCTGAAATAATGATTTGTGCCATTGCTAATGATGTTTCTTTTGTTCATTTTTCATTTTTAATATCTCAATATGCTCCAAAAGGTCTATTTTTATATCATTTCTTTCATTCACTTGGACTTATTAACATATTTTTTGTTAATAATTTATTAAATTGTCCTGCAATAAAACCACGTAAATGTTCTTGTGTTTCATAACCAATTCCATTTTTTGAATGAAAAGTACCACGTTCAATAATTAAATCAAAATCACGATAACTACAAAAATTTAATACTCCATCTACATCTAAATGTTTATCAAATTCATATTCACTATATTTATTAAAACAAAAACTTTTAACAAATATTGGTTTTCAAATTATTTCATTTTCATAGCAATTTTTACATTCTTTAATAATTTTTAATGAAGCATTATCATCATTATGAATTTCACAATATACATATTGTCTAGTAGGTCAATAATTTAAATTTTTATCATATTTATATTCTTTTTCTCATAAAGTAAATCCAGTATTTTTAATACTTGGGTCAATTGAAAGTAAATAATTAGTCATTATCAAAGTCTCCATTTTTTATTGAAATTCATAAAATTTTAATAAAATCAATTTCACCTTTTATATATTGTTGCAAATCTTGATAAAATTCATCATTATATTGTTCTTCAGCATTTTTTAATTTGCTATTAAGATATTTAAATAATTTTTCTTTATTCATTATTATTTCTCCTTAATTTAAACTTAATCTTTTTAATATTTTCATTAATTGTTTATCTTTTTTTTGCAACTTTAATTCCATGTTCAACTAATTTATTATCATATTTAAATTGTTTTCTTTTATTCATTTTTAAACACTACTTTATCTAATTTCTTAATATTTTCTTTTAATTTTTGAAAATTAGTATTATTTTCTATTTCTATATTATTGTTTGGATTATCAATATATATTTTTTTATTTTCAGTAATAATTGCTTGGTCACTTTCATATGCAATTTGCATTTCAGTACTCATAATTCCCCATTTTCTTAATAATTGAGTTAATACAGTTTTTAACGCCATACTATCAAAATCACTAACAATAAATTCTTTATTTTTTGCATAAGTTTTTGAATATTTTAAAAAATGTTTTTCTATTTGTTCTTTTGACATATATAAAGTTTTTTCAAAACCATTTACTAATTGAAAATATGCTACATAACCAATAATGGGTTGTTTTAATCTTTCTAAATCATCTTGTATTCAATTAAATTCAATTCCCTTAAGTCTATCTACTTTTTTAATTTCTGTTAATCTAACATCACTTACATTAATTTCTTTATATTGTTGTGAACGTAATGCTAATTGAATATAACCTTTATATCCCATTTGAAATTGAGCATTATTTACTTTTGTATTACTATCTCAATAAGGTACAATATAACAATAACCAAAATTCTTTTCTAATGGTAAATTCAATAATACTGCTTGATAACAACTATTAATAATTGTTTCTGGATATGCTTTATCTAAACCATATTGATTTGAAATTGCTAATACATTACTTTTAAATTTTTGAATTTCTAAATTATTAATAATACCTTTTTGTCTAATAAATTTTTCTACATTACCATTATTAATATTTTTAACTAATAATTCATTTGTCATTTTATTTTAATTCCCTTCATGTTCAAATTGCTTTTTCTCATTCAATTAATAATTCATTTGTTATTTCTACTTTTATTAATTCAATTTCATTTTCTTTAATTCAACATATAAAATGTATATTTGATAATTCATAATTATTATTTTTTAATAATCAATAATATGCTATTATTTGTAATTTTGATTTTTCTAATAATTCTTTACTAAAAACTTTATAAGTTTTAAAATCAATTATTGTATATAAATTTAATTTTTCATTTTTAAATATTAAATCAGGTGTTCCTGCAACAATATCATAATTAAATGCTTTTTCAATAATATATTGTGCATTTTCAATAAATTTAGAAGGTAAATATTCTAATAATGTATAACAATAATTTAAATAATTTTCTGGAAATAAATCTTTAATAATATTTTTAATTTGATTATTTATATTTTTAATAGTGATATTTTTAAAATATAATTCTGCTACTTTATGAACTACATTACCACGAATTCTTGCATTATGAATATTAAAACAATATTTACATTTATTACATTTACAATATGAATTACCTAAATAATAATCAAGTATTTTACTTACTGATATTAATTCTTTATTTTGAATAAAATATTGATGTGTTTCTTTTTTAAAAATTAAATTATTTTTTTGATTATTTAATTGCATTTTTAATTAAATTATTTACAAAACTATTAATTGTAATATCTTCTTCTAAACACATCTTTTTTAATTCATAATAATCATTTTTATTTAATCTAATATGAATTTGTTTAATAATTAAATCTTCTGATTTCTTTTTAGGTGCTGCTACCATATTTATTCATCTCCTTTAACCTTTAATAATTCTTTTATAATAGACTTGGTGCAAAACCTTTAATTTTAACAATTTAACGATTATTATTAATATTAAAGGTGATAGTTATTATGTTGAAAAAATATAAAGATGATCAAGAATTTTATAGTTTAGTCGGCATAAAGCCACAAACATTTTATAAAATGCTTGAAATTTTAAAAATTGCTGAGTCTAAACAAAAATATTATGGTGGTAGAAAAAATAAAATTGTAATTGAAGAGCGTTTATTAATGACTTTAGAATATTGAAAAGACTATAGTAGTTATAGAGTTATTGCAAAAAGATATAATATTTGTCATACTAGTTGCATTCGTAATATTTTTTGAATTGAAAATATTTTAATAAAAAGCGGAATTTTTAATTTACCTTGAAAAAAAGATTTAACAAAAAATAAAGGTACTAATAATAATTTGTTAGCTATTGATGCCACTGAAACTCCAATTGAAAGAATTAAAAAAGGAAATTATCCCCACATGTACTAGTGTGGAGGAAAAAATGAATTGAAATGAATTCAATAGCATATTTCAAACTGAAAACGATTGTTTGAAATATATAGCGAAGTTGAAAATAATGAAATGCATCAGGTGTGCTTCTTCTAGTTTGAATACTTCTGATTTGAGAAGAATACGATGTTTGAACTGTAACCAAACATTTAGTATTCTTTATGGAACCATTTTTTATAAGTCACAGACCCAAATGACATCTTGGTTTTATCTCATCTTTAGATGAATAAACACAAAGCATGGCATACCAGCAACCGATGTTGCAAGGGAATTTGGTGTGACCTATAAAACAGATTGAAGAATGTGTCATGAAATCAGGACTAGAATTGGAAATCAAGATGCAGTTTTCATTGTTGATGGCACAGCACAGATGGATGAAATGTATCTTTCACATTTAGGTTTTAAAAAACAAGGAAGATCCTTGTTGAATAAAACTTTGATTGTTGGAGTTTATGAGAAAACCAGCAACAAACTAATTGTGAAGGTGCTGAAAAATGCAGATGAAAAAAACCTTTTAAGATTTGCATTGAAACACATTTTTACTGAGTGCTGTCTATTTACGGATTCTTGGAAGGGATATGTAAGTTTCAAAAACTTCTATCCCAAACATGAAATCGTAAATCATGAAGTTGGGTATGTGTCACCAACATGTGTAAACACAAACCAGATTGAATCAGCATGAAAGCACATACGACGAACTTTCCGAACACACATAAGAGTTTCAAAGCACAATATTCATTTATATGCAAAAGAATCAGCATATAAATTCAATAACATATCTAGTTTTGAAACTGTAATTTTGTGTTTGATTTAAATACATGCGGGGATAATTTCCTAGGTAGGCTTTTATCTCCATTTATGTGATAAAATTTAAAAATAGTACATAAAGGGATAAAAGCCTTAAAAAAAACTAAAATTACTTTTTTCAGGTAAAAAGAAACATCATTCTCTCAAATCCCAAATAATTATTGATATTTCCAATGGAAAAATTATTTCAACTGCTTTTTGTTTTGGAAGCATTCATGATTTTAAATTGCTTCTAAAATCTAAAACTTTTATTCATCCAGAAAAAGCAGTTTTTGTTGATTCGGGTTATCAAGGTATACAAAATATTCATAAAAATACATTTTTGCCATTTAAAAAAAGTAAATACAATCAATTAACACCAATTCAAAAAGAATACAATAAAACTTTAAGTAAAATTAGAATTAAAATTGAACACGTATTTGCTAAACTAAAACGTTTTAAAATTTTAAGTTTAAAATATCGCAATAAAATACGAAGATTTGCATTAAGATTTAATTTAATAACAGGAATATATAATTTTGAATTACCTTAGTTTTGCACCAAGTATAATGTAAAAAAATATTTCTTAAAGCATCAAAGCTACTTTTACAATCTTTGCATAAATATTTTTGCTTATTATTCTTAAAACCATTTTTTACACATCAATAAGATTTACAATTTGGACATTGAATTCCTTTTTCTTTAAATTTTTTATCAATTGCATCTAATTTTTCTTTTTTCTCAATTTGTTTAATTCTATTTTTAAAATGTCTAATAATTTTTATAAATTCTTCATCTTTTTTGTTTTTTAAAACATCAATTAATTCATTATTAGTCACAAAAAATCACCCCTGATATAAAAATATTACTTTTAATTTAAAATTAAAAGTAATATCAAGATTTTTTGTGAAAATTAAAATAAAATTCTTGATCATCTTTATATTTTTTCAACATAATAACTATCACCTTTAATATTAATAATAATCGTTAAATTGTTAAAATTAAAGGTTTTGCACCAAGTCTATTCAAAATATATTTTTTGTTGTAAATATTTCCGATTTTCAGAAGAACTTTTCATTTTTCTTTGGCATTCTTCTATTTCTTTTTTATTTCCTTTAGTTAAATTTTTAAACATTTATGTTTCCCACCTTTTTAAAATAAAAACTCATTTACTTTATTTTAAAGTAAATGAGTTTTTTATAAACTAAACATTATTTAGTTTTAATAAATTATACTAAAAAACTAAAAAAGGTGTTGATTAAACTTTTTTTAGAATATTTTTTATTTTCTTTAATTAGTATGAAAAGTTATAAAATTAAATTTAATTTTTAAAATAAAAAACTAGTCATTAAAAATATTAATGTTGTTACTAAATTAACAATATATTATAATAACTATTATTATTTAAAAAAAGGAGAATATATGGAAAATAAAGAAAAAATTCCAACAGCTCATATTAAAGCTGCTCGTGATCAAATTGCAAAAGTAGTAATTATGCCAGGTGATCCATTACGTGCTCAATTCATTGCTTCTAATTTTTTACAAGATTGAAAACAAGTAAATAATGTTCGTAATATGTTAATGTTTACTGGAAAATATAAAGGATATAATATTACTATTGCTGCTAGTGGTATGGGTATGCCTTCAATTGGTATATATTCATATGAGTTATTTAAATTTTATGATGTTGACTGTATTATTCGTGTTGGTAGCGCTGGTTCATATCAAAAAGATGTTAAAGTTTATGATATTATTAATACTACTAAAGTATATAGTGAATCTACTTTCGCTAAATATGCTGCTAATATTGATGAAAATCAAATTGAATCTGTTTGTAATATTAGCAAAATTATTAATAAAGTGGCACAAAAAAATGATAATGAATTTGATCAGCAAAAAAATGAAAATTCTTCGTATATAGTAAGTGAAAAAATAAATTTAAGATCGGGTTTAATTCATTCAAGTGATGTATTTTATCGTATTAATGATAATGATTATAAAACTAATCCTTTAATTAGTAAATGCTTAGCAGTAGCAATGGAATCTTTTGCCTTATTTGCTAATGCAAAACATTTAGAAAAAAATGCGGCTTGTTTATTAACAATTTCTGATTCTTTTATTACCGGTGAATCAATTTCAGCAGCATTACGCGAAACTAGTTTTAAAAAAATGATGATTTTAGCTTTAGAATCAGCAGTTGCTTATTATAAAGAAGAGGATATTGATGATAATCTTAGCGATAGAAACTAGTTGTGATGAAACTAGTGTTGCTGTTATTAAAGATAAAAAGGTTTTAAGTAATATTATTGCTTCACAAATTAAGCTTCATCAACAATATGGTGGTGTTGTTCCGGAATTAGCAGCACGAGCTCATAGTGAAAATATTGCTACTGTCTTACAAACAGCAATTGAAAAATCTAACATTTCAATTATGGATATTGATTTTGTTGCTTATACTAATACTCCTGGTCTGGCTAGTTGTTTACACGTAGGTAAAATTATAGCAGAAACTATTGCTGCTTATTTAGAAAAGCCATTGCTTCCATGTAATCATTTGTATGGACATTTGTATGCTTCTTTAATTAATAATGAATGAGAATTTCCAGTACTTGGTTTATTAGTTAGTGGTGGTCATACACAGTTGATGTTGACAAATGAACATTTAAATTTCACTATACTTGGTCAAACATTAGATGATGCTGTTGGTGAATGTTATGATAAAGTTGCAAGAATGTTAGATTTAAAATATCCGGGTGGTCCTGAAATTGAACGAAGTGCTAAATTGGGAAAGCCAACTTATAAATTACCATTACCTAAAAATGATAATAGTTTAGATTTTAGTTTTAGTGGTTTAAAATCAGCATGTGCTAATTTGATAAATAAAGAAAAAGGTAAGTTACAATTTAATAATTTTGCAGCTTCTTTTCAAACAACAGTTATTCAAGTATTGATTAATAAAATTGAATTAGCATTAAAAAAACATAATCCAAAAACTTTAGTTTTAGCAGGAGGAGTTAGTGCCAATCAGCAATTAAGATTAGCAGTATTAGATTTAAAAATTAAATATCCAAATTTAAAAATAATTGTTCCAAAATTAGAATACTGTACTGATAATGCAGCAATGATTGGTATTCTTGCAAGTTATCAAATTGAACATAAGTAAGGGTGAACTCATGATTATTGGTATTATTGGTGAAGCGGGAGTAGGTAAGACAACTGCTACAAATTTTTTTCAAAATAAAGGTGCGTATGTTATTTTTGTTGATAAAGTTGTTAAACATATTTATACACTAAAAGAAACAAAAAAAGCATTAATTAATGAATTCGGTGATACTTTTATTAATAATGATAAAACAATTAATAAAATAAAATTACGGTATGAAGCATTTCAGCACCCTCATATTTTACGTAAATTAGAAAATATTATTTGACCAAAAATGATAAAAATTGTCGAAGAAGATATTATTCGTAATAAAATACACCAAAAATTAATTGTTATTGATTGTGCAGTATTATTTAATGCAAATTTAAATTTATTAGTTGATAAAATTATTTTAATTGAGGCTGAAGAAGATAAAAAAATCCAACGAATAAAAGAACGTGATAATGTTAATGATTTACAAGTTATTTCATTATTAAATCAACAAAAAAAATATTTAATTTTAAATAAAGATATTGATTTTATTGTTAAAAATAACGGTACTATTAATGATTTTATTAAACAATTACAAAAAGTTGAAAAAAAGTTATTAACAAATAAAGTATAAAGATTAATGTTTTTTTTACTTTAAAAAACAACAGTAAAGAATATATTAAATTATTTTTGTATATTAAAATGAAAATTTTCATAATAAAAAAATTAAGAATAATTTTAAAATAGTTGAGGTTAAAAAAATACATAGTAATGTATTTATAAATTACCAAAATTGTTTTTCTTGTAGTAGAATATTTATACAACTAAATAACAAGGAACTTTAGATGTTCGGGAAAAAGATGAGAATTCTTTGCTGCCCCAGCAACTGTGATGTTGATGAACGTTACAAAACCATTGAAGATAAAACTTTGAGAAGGGTAACAAGTAAAATGAAACTAAGCCAATAGACCGGTCTAATTTTTTAAGTGATATTATATTCCTGGGTGTGAATTAATGATTATTTTTAATAATTACTTTTATTTTTTAATATTTGTAATTTTAATAAAGTAATTTTTAATAATGACAACATCCTTTATATAATATAGGGGATGTTTTTAGTTGTGTAATTAAGTAGAGGGGTAATAATAAATGGCAAAAGATAACAAATATTTTCAACAATCACAGTCACCATTAGAATATATTATGAAAAATTTTAATGGAAAAATGCGGTCTGTAAATTGAAATGTAATCCATGATGAAAAAGATTTAGAGGTTTGAAACCGTATTACTCAAAATTTTTGGTTACCAGAAAAAATTCCTGTTTCTAATGACTTAACTTCTTGAAAAACATTAAATCCAAAATGACAAGAGTTAATAACAAGAACATTTACAGGTTTAACTTTATTAGATACAATTCAGGCAACAGTTGGTGATATCGCACAAATACCTAATTCTTTAACTGATCATGAACAAGTTATTTACACAAATTTTGCTTTTATGGTAGCAGTTCATGCTCGATCATACGGAACAATTTTTTCAACTTTATGTTCTAGTGAGCAGATTGAATCTGCTCATGAATGAGTGATTAATAATGACAGTTTACAAGCCAGAGCACGTGCACTAATTCCTTATTATACAAGTGATGATCCTTTAAAATCCAAAGTAGCTGCCGCTTTAATGCCGGGTTTTTTATTATATGGTGGTTTTTATTTACCATTTTATTTATCTACTCGTAGTAAATTACCTAATACTTCAGATATTATTAGATTAATTTTACGTGATAAAGTTATTCATAATTATTATAGTGGCTATAAATATCAAAGAAAAGTTGAAAAGTTACCAAAAGAAAAACAAGAAGAAATGAAAAAATTTGTATTTGATTTATTGTTTAAATTAATTGATTTAGAAAAGCAATATTTAACAGAATTATATAAAGAATTTAATTTAGCTGAAGATGCTATTAAGTTTAGTTTATATAATGCTGGTAAGTTTTTACAAAATTTAGGATATGATTCACCTTTTAGTGAAGAACAAACAAGAATTAAGCCAGAAATTTTTAATCAATTATCAGCTCGAGCTGATGAAAATCACGATTTCTTTTCAGGTAATGGTTCATCTTATGTAATGGGCATTACTGTAGAAACGCAAGATGAAGATTGAGAATTTTAATTTTAAAGGAGAAAAAAATTTTAATTTTCAAAAAAACTCTTGATGAAATAAAAAAAATCATCAACCTGGCCTAAAATTTGATTTTATTTAATTTTGGGATTTATTTTTTTTACAAACTGAAATATAATGCTTCAGATTTTGCATAAGGTGATATTTTATAATGTTGGTATTTAAATTTTCATAAATTGAGGTAATTTTGAATATTGGTAAATCCAATGCCATGATAATGAGTAATAAATTCTTTTAAACTTGATTGTATTTTACTGATATTACTTAAATTTTTATAATTTAATTCTTTATTTTCTTTTGATTTAAATTTCTTGAGAGTACATTTTGTTTGTTTAGCTACTGTATCATATAGTATTTGCATATCACAAACTATAATTGATTTTTCTTCGATAAGCTTAGATGTTAAATTTTCTTGTACTCATTTTTTTGTTAATCTTTTAGTATTTGTTGTTTGAGCATAAATATTTTTATTTTCATCAATTGCCATTTCAATACAACAGTTTAAATCTTTAGCATTTTCTTCAATTCATTTTTTTCTTGGATCATCTGGATTTTTGAAATTTCCTTTATGAATTTCTTTGATAAAAGTTTCATCAATTTCAATTCTACCTTTTAATTTTGTGAATGGTTTTTGTTTTTTTGCTAATTGTGATGATTTCATAAATTTTTGACGATTAAATCATGCTGATGTTTTTGAAATTTTAGCAAATTGAGAAATAGTATAAGCAGATTGACCTAACAATGACAATCAAATTATTCAATCTCATTGTTCATTAGATAAATGACTTCAATGTAAAAAATGATTTCTTAAAGCATCAAAGCTACTTTTACAATCTTTGCATAAATATTTTTGCTTATTATTCTTAAAACCATTTTTTACACATCAATAAGATTTACAATTTGGACATTGAATTCCTTTTTCTTTAAATTTTTTATCAATTGCATCTAATTTTTCTTTTTTCTCAATTTGTTTAATTCTATTTTTAAAATGTCTAATAATTTTTATAAATTCTTCATCTTTTTTGTTTTTTAAAACATCAATTAATTCATTATTAGTCACAAAAAATCACCCCTGATATAAAAATATTACTTTTAATTTTAAATTAAAAGTAATATCAAGATTTTTTGTGAAAATTAAAAGAAAAAAATGCATAATGATGTTGTAAAAGTTTCAAACCAAAAAATATTAAAGCCAGAAGGAAAAATTCATGTTGTTTATTTTTCTTCTTTGTCAAATAATACTCATCGTTTTATTCAAAAATTAGAGGTTTTAAATTCAAGAATTCCTCATGATCTACAAGAGGAAATTTTAGTTGATAAATATTATGTGTTAATAACACCAACATATAGTGGGGGTGGTGATATTAAAGAAGGGGCGGTTCCTAAACAGGTAATTAAATTTTTAAATAATAAGCAAAATCGTAATTTTTGTCGTGGTGTTATTGCGTCGGGGAATACTAATTTTGGTGATACTTTTGCAATTGCCGGGCCAATTCTTTCAAAAAAATTAAATGTCCCACTATTATTTCAATTTGAATTATTAGGAACTAATAATGATGTATCAACAATAAAAAATATATTAGTATATTTTTGAGATAAAGATAAAAAAAATACCAATGAAATAAATACTTTATCTGGAACTTTAGAAAGTGATGAATATGTTACTTTAAATGCTAGAGCAAAAACTACTAATAATGCACAATTTGATTTGCAAGCAGCACTAATAATAGGCAGAAAATAGAGATTATTATCAAAAACAAATGTCTACCAAAAAATAGTCCTAAAAAGTGTTGCCATTCCATATTACTTTTAATTTAAAATTAAAAGTAATATTTTTATATCAGGGGTGATTTTTTGTGACTAATAATGAATTAATTGATGTTTTAAAAAACAAAAAAGATGCAGAATTTATAAAAATTATTAGACATTTTAAAAATAGAATTAAACAAATTGAGAAAAAAGAAAAATTAGATGCAATTGATAAAAAATTTAAAGAAAAAGGAATTCAATGTCCAAATTGTAAATCTTATTGATGTGTAAAAAATGGTTTTAAGAATAATAAGCAAAAATATTTATGCAAAGATTGTAAAAGTAGCTTTGATGCTTTAAGAAATCATTTTTTACATTGAAGTCATTTATCTCATGAACAATGAGATTGAATAATTTGATTGTCATTGTTAGGTCAATCTGCTTATACTATTTCTCAATTTGCTAAAATTGCAAAAACATCAGCACGATTTAATCGTCAAAAATTTATGAAATCATCACAATTAGCAAAAACACAAAAACCATTCACAAAATTAAAAGGTAGAATTGAAATTGATGAAACTTTTATCAAAGAAATTCATAAAGGAAATTTCAAAAATCCAGATGATCCAAGAAAAAAACGAATTGAAGAAAATGCTAAAGATTTAAACTGTTGTATTGAAATGGCAATTGATGAAAATAAAAATATTTATGCTCAAACAACAAATACTAAAAGATTAACAAAAAAATGAGTACAAGAAAATTTAACATCTAAGCTTATCGAAGAAAAATCAATTATAGTTTGTGATATGCAAATACTATATGATACAGTAGCTAAACAAACAAAATGTACTCTCAAGAAATTTAAATCAAAAGAAAATAAAGAATTAAATTATAAAAATTTAAGTAATATCAGTAAAATACAATCAAGTTTAAAAGAATTTATTACTCATTATCATGGCATTGGATTTACCAATATTCAAAATTACCTCAATTTATGAAAATTTAAATACCAACATTATAAAATATCACCTTATGCAAAATCTGAAGCATTATATTTCGGTTTGTAAAAAAAATAAATCCCAAAATTAAATAAAATCAAATTTTAGGCCAGGTTGATGATTTTTTTTATTTCATCAAGAGTTTTTTTGAAAATTAAAAGAAATTTATGGCACAAGAAGATTAAAAGTCATATTAGAAAACCAAGAAATTTATTTATCAAGACGAAAAATTAAAGAAATTATAAATAAACATAATTTAATATCAAAATACACTAAATTAAGACACAAAAATCATCATAATAAAGTCAATGATAGTCAAATAACTAATCTTGTTAATAGAAACTTTAAGAATAGTATTAAAAATGAAGTTATTGTTAGTGATTTAACTTATGTTCAAGTAAATGGTAAGTGAAACTATATTTGTTTATTAATAGACCTATTTAACCGCGAAATTATTGGACATAGTGTAGGCACTAAAAAAGATGCATCATTAGTATATGAAGCATTTATGCAATCAAATCGCTGTTTAAAAGATATTCAAATATTTCATAGCGATCGAGGTAATGAATTTAATAATAAAATTATTGATAAACTTTTACTAGCATTCAATATTACTCGCTCTTTAAGCAAAAAAGGTTGTCCTTATGACAATGCTGTTGCTGAAGCAACTTTTAAAACTTTCAAAACAGAATTTATTAATGATAAAAATTTTACATCATTAATCCAATTAAAATTAGAATTATTTGATTAGACTTGGTGCAAAACCTTTAATTTTAACAATTTAACGATTATTATTCATATTAAAGGTGATAGTTATTATGTTGAAAAAATATAAAGATGATCAAGAATTTTATAGTTTAGTCGGCATAAAGCCACAAACATTTTATAAAATGCTTGAAATTTTAAAAATTGCTGAGTCTAAACAAAATATTATGGTGGTAGAAAAAATAAAATTGTAATTGAAGAGCGTTTATTAATGACTTTAGAATATTGAAAAGACTATAGTAGTTATAGAGTTATTGCAAAAAGATATAATATTAGTCATACTAGTTGCATTCGTAATATTTTTTGAATTGAAAATATTTTAATAAAAAGCGGAATTTTTAATTTACCTGGAAAAAAAGATTTAACAAAAAATAAAGGTACTAATAATAATTTTTTAGCTATTGATGATACTGAAACTCCAATTGAAAGAATTAAAAAAAACTAAAATTACTTTTTTCAGGTAAAAAGAAACATCATTCTCTCAAATCCCAAATAATTATTGATGTTTCCAATGGAAAAATTATTTCAACTGCTTTTTGTTTTGGAAGCATTCATGATTTTAAATTGCTTCTAAAATCTAAAACTTTTATTCATCCAGAAAAACAAGTTTTTGTTGATTCAGGTTATCAAGGTATACAAAATATTCATAAAAATACATTTTTGCCATTTAAAAAAAGTAAATACAATCAATTAACACCAATTCAAAAAGAATACAATAAAACTTTAAGTAAAATTAGAATTAAAATTGAACACGTATTTGCTAAACTAAAACGTTTTAAAATTTTAAGTTTAAAATATCGCAATAAAATACGAAGATTTGCATTAAGATTTAATTTAATAGCAGGAATATATAATTTTGAATTACCTTAGTTTTGCACCAAGTCTATTTAAAGAAACTTCTTTATTTAAAGTGTCTTTATATGTTCATCAATATCCAACATCGTTAAATTCTTCTCAATCTTTTTCAAAGGAAGAAATATTGAAATTATTTTTTTCTATTTTTGAGGTTAAAACTTTTACAATGTAAATATTATTTTTTGATATTAAATTATTTTTTAAAAGAAATAAGTTTTGATTAATTTTATTAATAAACTCATTAGTTTTTAAGTTATATTCAGTGTTAATATTTATATATTTTTTACTTAAAATATAATCTCAAGCAAAATTATTCATTCCTTTTATTCAATCATCATATAATTTTTGTGTATTAACTTCTATTTTAAAAATAATAGTATTATTTTCATTATGTATTTGATAATCTGAATAATTTTCTGGTTTTAAAAAATGTAAAGGACTATCAAAATAAACACTATTTGTTGAAATAGTTTCTTTTAAAAACTTAAATTTTAATAATTCTAAATTATTTTTGGCTTTTATCCCTTTATGTACTATTTTTAAATTTTATCACATAAATGGAGATAAAAGCCTACCTAGGAAATTATCCCCGCATGTATTTAAATCAAACACAAAATTACAGTTTCAAAACTAGGTATGTTATTGAATTTATATGCTGATTCTTTTGCATATAAATTAATATTGTGCTTTGAAACTCTTATGTGTGTTCGGAAAGTTCGTCGGATGTGCTTTCATGCTGATTCAATCTGGTTTGTGTTTACACCTGTTGGTGACACATACCCAACTTCATGATTTACGATTTCATGTTTGGGATAGAAGTTTTTGAAACTTACATATCCCTTCCAAGAATCCGTAAATAGACAGCACTCAGTAAAAATGTGTTTCAATGCAAATCTTAAAAGGTTTTTTTCATCTGCATTTTTCAGCACCTTCACAATTAGTTTGTTGCTGGTTTTCTCATAAACTCCAACAATCAAAGTTTTATTCAACAAGGATCTTCCTTGTTTTTTAAAACCTAAATGTGAAAGATACATTTCATCCATCTGTGCTGTGCCATCAACAATGAAAACTGCATCTTGATTTCCAATTCTAGTCCTGATTTCATGACACATTCTTCAAGCTGTTTTATAGGTCACACCCAATTCCCTTGCAACATCGGTTGCTGGTATGCCATGCTTTGTGTTTATTCATCTAAAGATGAGATAAAACCAAGATGTCATTTGGGTCTGTGACTTATAAAAAATGGTTCCATAAAGAATACTAAATGTTTGGTTACAGTTCAAACATCGTATTCTTCTCAAATCAGAAGCATTCAAACTAGAAGAAGCACACCTGATGCATTTCATTATTTTCAACTTCGCTATATATTTCAAACAATCGTTTTCAGTTTGAAATATGCTGTTGAATTCATTTCAATTCATTTTTTCCTCCACACTAGTACATGCGGGGATAATTTCCTTATTTTTTTCAATATTATTTAATCTTTTTTTAATCCAATTTTTCTTTAACATTTAATTTTCCAATTTAATTATATTTATTATTTAATTGATAGCAAATCATTAAATTTTCTAATAACATGGCAATAGTCATTGGTCCAACACCACCAGGCACAGGAGTAATTGCTGAAGCGGTATTTTTCATTGTTTCAAAATTAATATCACCAACAACTTTTTTTTCTTTACCTTGATAATTAATTGCTACATCAATAATAACAACATCACGTTTAACTTGACTACTATTAATAATATTATAGACACCAGTAGCACTACAAATGATATCAGCTTCTTTAGTATAAAGAGTTAAGTCTTTAGTTAATTTATGAACAATGCTAACAGTTGCTCCCATATTAGTTAATGATAAAGCCAATGGTTTACCAACAATATTACTATCGTTAATGATAGTAATATTTTGTTTAGAAATGGGAATTTGATAGTGATTTAGTAATTTTAAAATACCTTTTACTGTACAAGGCAACATTGCTTTTTTATCACCTTGTAATAATCTTCCGGCATTAATATTTGTTAAACCATCAACATCTTTATTAATAGTAATGCTATTAATAATTGCTAATGTATCTAAATGTTTTGGTAGTGGTAATTGTACTAAAATTCCATCAATATTATTATCACTATTTAATTGTTCGATTTTATTAATTATTTCTTTTTGTGTTACTACTGTTGTTAGTGAAAATAATTGTCCATCAATACCACATTCTTGACATGCTTTAATTTTAGTTCGTACGTACATTTGTGATGCTAAATCTTCACCAATAATTATTACTGCTAGTTTAGGTTTACGATTAGTAATAATTGTTACTTGTGCTTTAATTTTTGCTTTAATTTGCTGGGCAATTATTTTACCATCTAAAATTTTTATCATATGTGTTCACCGTTTCTTAATTTATCCAATTAATACGTTTTCTTCAACTCTACTTATCGTTGGTTTTGATTTACGATCACTTCAAGCAAGAACAGTGGTTGATACTCCTAATTGTCCCACAAACATGACAAAAATTAAACTAAGTTGACTAAAAATACCTAATTTCGAATTATCAAATAATGAAAGTCCTGTTGTTCCAAAAGCACTTGAAACATCAAAAATTACTTGTGCAAAGGTCATATCAGAATTATCTATTATAAAAACATTTTCAATTGTGATAATCATTACTGATACAAAAACTAAAATAAAACCAAGTGTGCAGACTATAAATGACATACGAACAGTTTGATTAGGAATTTTACGCTTGAATACAAAAACATCATTACGGCCACGGGCAATATTAAAAATTGTTAAAAGAATGATTGCTAAAGTTGTCGTTCTAATTCCTCCGGCAGTACTTGCTGGTGAAGAACCAATTCACATCATTAATGATTGGATCATTTGTGAGGCAAGATGAAATTTATTTAAGTCAACTGTATAGTATCCAGCATTTCTTGTTGACATTGTATTAAAAAAAACAGCCATAATTGCATCAGATGTCGATAAATTTTTAAAAATGGGCTCTTGCCTTGATGGAGTTATGACATTACGTGAAAAATATTCAATAAACATAACACTAATAACACCCAATATCGCAACTAAAAAATATGTTATTAATGTTAGTTTAGTAAATAAACTAAATCTAAATTTTTTACCATGAGTTTTATTTTTAATTCAATGATATAAATCATAATAAACAGGAAAACCAATACCACCAATTACAAATTCAATAATAAAAATTCACTGCATAAAATAATCACTCTGAAAAGGTTCTAATGAAGTTATACCAACTATATCAAAACCCGCATTATTAACAGCAGAAATCGAGTGGAAAATTCCCGATCATAATGCTAATAGTATGTGATTATAGTAACCTGTATTATTGTTTAGACCATATTCTATTCCTGAGATAGGCACAAAATAAAAATATAAAAATAAAACAATTGCTCCCAAAAATTCAGTAATTGTCATAACAATAATCCCGATTTTTAATACATCAATAGTCGTTCCTAATTTATTAGAGCCACGTTCACCTTGCATTAGTAATCTTTCTCTTAAACTAGTATGTCGATTAAATACAAATAAGGATAATATTGCTAGTTTAACTGTAATTAAACCAATACCACCAAATTTAATTAAAATTAAAATAATAAATTGCCCAAAGAAAGTAAAGTCATTAGCAGTGCTTTTTACTGTTAAACCAGTATCAGAAAACGCACTACTAGCAGTAAAAAGGGCAGGCAAAAAGTTTCATTGTTCTTTTGTTGTGGCAATTGGTGTCATTAAAAGTATTGTTCCAACTAATAAAGTTAAAAAATATAAATTAAACATTTGTCGGGGACGAGTTTTACCAACAAAAATAATTTTAAAAATATTTTTTACACTACGATAATTAACCTTAGATAGCATCAAAAAACTCCTAAAATAACATTTTCTTTTATTATTATACTATACTATAGTCATTTATATTAAATATTAGTTTTAAATTTAAAATACCAATATTTTAAGAATTAGTTTATAATTTAGTATAATATAACATATTTAAGTAAATATTATTTAAGGAAGAAGGATATAGATGTCTTCATCAGAAAATGATTTTTGTGTCATTGGTTTAGGTAAATTCGGAATTTCAGTTGTTAAAACTTTAGAAGAATTAGGTAAAGTTACATTAGCTATTGATAAAAGAGAAGACCGTTGTCAATTAGTTTCATCAATAGCTTCTGAAACTTTAATTTTAGATTCAACTAATCGTGATGCATTAGATGATGCCGGAATTCACAAAGTGCAAAATATTATTATTGCTATTGGTTCTGATTTAGCAGCTTCAATTGTTACTGCTGTTCATGTTTTAGCAATTCATCGTGAACACAATACATTATCATCACTTAATCTTATTGCTAAAGCTGTTGATAGTACTCACCAACTAATTTTAGAAGCAATTGGTATTACTAATATTATTTTATCTGAAACAGAAGCTGGTAAGAAAGCTGCATATCGTGCTATTTGAAAATTAGGAGTAGATTTAACTACAGTTGATGAAAAGTACTCAATAGCTAATGTAATTGTTAAAAATACTAAGTTTACAAATAAAAAACTAGAAACTTTAAAAATTCCTAGCAATTATAAAATTAACTTAGTTGCGATTAAACGTCATGGTAAAGTTATTATTCCTAGTAGAAATGAAATATTAATGTTAAATGATGAACTATTATTTATTAGTTCTAATGAAAATATTAATTCTGTTTGTAATGATTTTTCAATTAGTGATACTAATAAAATATTTGAGCCTACTATTATTAAAACGGTAAAGAAAAAGCGTTCATTTTGAAATTGATTCAGAAGAAATAAGAAAAAGAAAAAAAATAAAAAATTAAAGAAAAAGGAAGTTAAGAAAGAAAAAAAACACTAACCTGAGTTGTAAATATAAATGGGACAGTTTTTTAAAATAATTGTATTAAATCTATTGGTCTTTTATAAGAGAGCGATTTTCTGGGTGTAGAATTAATTTGAAATGCTATAAAATTTAAATCTTTTTGTTTATATGAAGATAGATCTGTAGATTTTGGTAAATATCTTCTTAAAATACCATTATTATTTTCATTTAAACCCCTTTGGCAAGGTTTACCAGGATCTGCAAAATAAATTTTGACATTACAAATTTTTTCGATTAATCTTCATTTACTAAATTCTTTACCACGATCAAAAGTAATGGTTTTAACTGTTCCTTTTTGTAACTTTGAAATAAATTTTATTATACTTTTCGTAATATTTTCTGATTTATGATTTTTAATTACTAAAGGAATTGTGGTTTTTGATCATATATCAGCCAAAGTAATAATAGAACTTTTATGATCTTTGCCAATGATAGTATCACCTTCTAAATGACCAAATTCTTGTATATTTTTAATATTACTTTAATTGTAAAATTAAAAAGGACACTTATATAAAAATTAAATTGTGTTAGTTCTATAATTAAGAAAAGAAAGGAATTAGCGCAATGTATAAGTATCTGAGTATTGAATCAATAATAGCAATAAAAGAATATAAAAATTATGGATTTTCGATTCGTAAAATAGCAAAAATTGTTGATTATAGTAAATCAACTGTACATAGAGTTTGTAGATTATTAAATAAAAACTTATTGCCATTAGAAATATTGAATCAATTTCAAAAAAATAAACAAAATGCAGGCAGAAAATTAATAATTTTAACTTTAACAGAAATTAATAGTATTAATCATTTGTTAATTACTAAAAAGTATGCTCTTGATATAATTGCTAACTTTTTAAAGGAAAATAAAATAAAAAGTATTTCAACAAAAACTTTATATAAAATGTTTAAAAAAAATCGAATGGGTTTTGATGAAAATAACTTATTGAGAAAAGGCAAAAATAAATCTCACAAACAAAAAGAAACTAGGGTCAAAATTAATAATTGTAAGTCTATTCATGAAAGAAATTTAATCATTCCTAATATTAAAAATATAAAAGAATTTGGTCATTTAGAAGGTAATACTATCATTGGCAAAGATCATAAAAGTTCTATTATTACTTTGGCTGATATATGATCAAAAACCACAATTCCTTTAGTAACTAAAAATCATAAATCAGAAAATATTACGAAAAGTATAATAAAATTTATTTCAAAGTTACAAAAAGGAACAGTTAAAACCATTACTTTTGATCGTGGTAAAGAATTTAGTAAATGAAGATTAATCGAAAAAATTTGTAATGTCAAAATTTATTTTGCAGATCCTGGTAAACCTTGCCAAAGGGGTTTAAATGAAAATAATAATGGTATTTTAAGAAGATATTTACCAAAATCTACAGATCTATCTTCATATAAACAAAAAGATTTAAATTTTATAGCATTTCAAATTAATTCTACACCCAGAAAATCGCTCTCTTATAAAAGACCAATAGATTTAATACAATTATTTTAAAAAACTGTCCCATTTATATTTACAACTCAGGAATATTTTGTATACCTTGATAACCTGAATCAACAAAAACTTGTTTTTCTGGATGAATAAAAGTTTTAGATTTTAGAAGCAATTTAAAATCATGAATGCTTCCAAAACAAAAAGCAGTTGAAATAATTTTTCCATTGGAAATATCAATAATTATTTGGGATTTGAGAGAATGATGTTTCTTTTTACCTGAAAAAAGTAATTTTAGTTTTTTTTAATTCTTTCAATTGGAGTTTCAGTAGCATCAATAGCTAACAAATTATTATTAGTACCTTTATTTTTTGTTAAATCTTTTTTTCCAGGTAAATTAAAAATTCCGCTTTTTATTAAAATATTTTCAATTCAAAAAATATTACGAATGCAACTAGTATGACTAATATTATATCTTTTTGCAATAACTCTATAACTACTATAGTCTTTTCAATATTATAAAGTCATTAATAAACGCTCTTCAATTACAATTTTATTTTTTCTACCACCATAATATTTTTGTTTAGACTCAGCAATTTTTAAAATTTCAAGCATTTTATAAAATGTTTGTGGCTTTATGCCGACTAAACTATAAAATTCTTGATCATCTTTATATTTTTTCAACATAATAACTATCACCTTTAATATTAATAATAATCTTTAAATTGTTAAAATTAAAGGTTTTGCACCAAGTCTAAAGAATAAAAATAAATATTTTATTAAAATATTTATTAATTGTTAATAAGACAAATGATGATTTATTAATTAAAGGAAATTTAATTGAAAATGTAGATTTTAAATAAAATATTAGTATATAAAATTGATAATAAAAATATTCAAAGTATAATATAAAAATTCTTAATTAAAAATTGATTGAAACTAATTATAGTTTTCAATCAATTTTTTTAATATTTCTTTAGAAACTTGTGGGTTTGCTTGTCCTTTAGTTAGTTTCATTAATTGACCCATAAAAAATTTCATTGCTTTTTCTGGATTGACTTTATAAATAGTAATCATGTTTTCATTTACTTTTAAAATTGTGATTAATATTTTTTCTAAATCATTACTATCACTTACTAAAGTAATACCTAATGTTCTAATAAGATCGGTAGGGCTTTTTTCACTATTAATCATAATTGCATTTAATAACTGTTTACTTTGTTTATCATTAATTTTTTGCTCATAAACTAGACTAACTAATTGTGATAGATTATTAGCAGTAAGTTTGCTGTTTTTAATAGTAGTGTTATTAGTATTACAATAAGCTTGCACAGGACCTACTAAATAATTAAAGGTAGGTAATGCTAAATTATTAATGGCAACTGTTTGTTCAAAAATAGTTAATATTTCTATTTTGTCAATTAATAAATTAATATCTTTTGTTGGTAGATTGTATTGTTTTTTTAATCTTTCCATTATTTCTTTAGGCAATTCAGGCAGATTTTTAGCAATCATTTTGATTAATTTTTCGTCTAGTTGAATTGGAAAAATATTTGGTTCAGGAAAATATTTATAATCAATTTTATTTTCTTTGCTACGCATGCTAACGGTTTTATTAGTTTTTTCATCAAATCTTCTAGTTTCAAGATTAATTTTTTGTTTTTTATTTAAAATATTAGTTTGACGATTAATTTCATCATTTATTGCTAAAGTAATATTATGTGTAGAATTTAAGTTTTTAATTTCAACTTTGGTACCTAAAATATCACTACCATGTGGTTTTAACGATATATTAATATCACATCGTAATGAGCCTTCATTCATTTTAGCATCACTAACTTGTAAATTAATTAATAATTGACGTAGAGTATTAATATATGCTACTACTTGTTTACTTGTGTTAAAAATTGGTTTAGTAACAATTTCCAATAAGGGAATTCCCGCTCGATTATAGTCTAATAATGTTTTTTTATTATTATGAATTTGTTTTGCTGTATCTTCTTCAATATGTAAGCGTTCAAAACTAACAATAAATTCTTCATTATTTACAACTATTGGTAATTCACCATTTGTGCCAATTGGATGAAAAAATTGTGTGATTTGATAACCTTTAGGTAAATCGGGATAAAAATAACTTTTTCGATCAAAACGTAAGAGTGGATCAATATTCATTTTTAAAGTAGTACATGTTTGAATTGCCATTATAATAACAGCTTGATTAACTGTTGGTAATGTTCCTGGATATCCGCAATCAATGGCATTAATTTGAGTATTTGGTTTTTGACCAAAAGTATTGGCGGCGTTGGAAAAACATTTAGTTTTAGTTTTTAATTCACAGTGGATTTCAATACCCATTACAACATCATATTTATTATTCATTATCATCACCTAGTAGTTTATTATTAAAATTAATTTTTTTACTTAAAAATGAAGCAATATTCAATATAACTTGATCATTTAAAGGTGCACCATTAATATTAAAACCAATCGGTAAACCATTAACAGTAGTTAACGGAATATTAATGCTTGGTCCACCATTTAAATTAGAAAGTAGTAGTAAGTCTTCTAAATAATCATGTTCACTTTTAATAACTTTTTTTTGTTCTAATACATCTTTAATTTTTGGAGCTGGATTAATATTTGGCATAATAATGAAAGCATCATATTTTTTAAAGATAGTATTTAAATGTTCAACAATTAATCTTCTTACTTTTTTAGCTTTGTTAAATAATTCTTCTTGATGATTTTCAGATAAAGCATATGCACCAATAATGTGTCTGCGTTTTACCATATCACCGAAACCAAATGTTCGTGAATTTGTCATAACTTCTTGATAATTTTTACCATTTTTACGAACACCAAAATTAATACCAGTTAGATTTGCGTGGCAACTAGTTGCTTCAGCAAAAGAAATAATCATATAGACTGGTAATAAAGATTGTAATAATTCTTTATTAAATTCAATTTGTTGAACTTTTGCACCACCATCAGTTAAATGCTTTATTGCTTCATCAAAGCTAGATTTAACTATATCATTTCACTGATAATCATTATAATTTAAAATAGCAATATTTTTACCTTCTATATTTTGATTTAAGTTTTGAGTATAATCTTTTTCTTTACTTTGAACACTAGTAAAGTCTTGTTCATCAAATAAAGCAATACTATCCAAGACAATGGCAATATCTTCGACATGATTAGTAAATATACCAACTGTGTCTAAACTTGGAGCATAAGGAAAAACACCATTTCTTGAAATTAAACCATATGTTGGTTTAAAACCAACAATACCACAATAAGCGGCAGGTTTACGTATTGAATCACCAGTATCTGTTCCTAAAGCAAATGGTACAATTCCAGCAGCGACTAAAGCTGCGCTGCCACTAGAACTACCACCAGTGATATGTTTTAAATTCCAAGGGTTTAAGACATGACCGGTAGCTGCATATAAACCATCTCCACCCATTCCTAGTTCATCAAGAGCAGTTTTAGCTATATTAATGGCTTTATTATTTGTTAATAACATATTAACAGTACTGTCATAATTAGGAATAAAATTAGCAAGAATTTTTGATGAACCTGTTGTTAAGAAATTAATAGTAGCAATATTATCTTTCATTACAAATGGAATTGCTGCTAATAAATTATCATTAATTTCTTGTTCAGTAATTGATTTTGTTTGTTTAATGGCATTTTGTTCCAGTGAAGTAACAACAGCATTTAATTTTTTGAATTGTTCTACTCGTTTGTATACTAATTTAGTTAATTGATCTGGAGTAAGTATTTTTGTTTTTAATAATTCATGAAGTTGACGAATTGAAAGTTGGTGGTAATTAATTTTCATGATTAATCACCTGATTAATACTAATGTAATTATTTTCAACTTCTGGAGCAATATTTAAAACAGTTTTAGATGTTAAATGAGTTCCGACATTATCGGAACGTAATAAATTATTAATAATAGGAAATGGGTAATTTAAAGGTTCAATATCATTTGTATTAATATTTGTCACAATTTCCATTTGTTTTTCAATAGCTTTAAATTCTAGTAAAAGATTTTCACATTGTTCTTCGCTTAAATTGAACATAAGTTCGTTAGCAAATTCATGTAGCATTTTTGTTGTCATTTTCTTTTCAATTTTATCCATTTTTTGCTACCTCTTTCAATAAATTTTGTAATTGCTCTTCATTAATAATTTTAACATTAAGTTTGCGTGCTTGTGCTAATTTATTTCCTGGATTTTCTCCAACAATTAAATAAGAAGTATTATTACTAATAGTATTGGTAATTTTAGCACCATAGTTATTTAATAATTGAATGAATTCGTTACGACTTTTAGTTAAAGTTCCTGTTAAGACAAAAGTTTTACCATTCAATACTTGTGATTGGTTTTTTTGTAAATAATTAAAGTTAAGTTTAAAGTTTTGCAAGTTAGTAATTAGTTGTTGATTAGTAGGATTAAGGAAATAATCAATAACACTAGTAGCGATTGTTGGACCAATTTCATTAGTATTAGCTAGATCATCAAAGGTTGCTTCCATTAAGTTATTTAAAGTTAAATATTTTTTTGCAATAATAATTGCTGTTTTTTGACCAACATGGCGAATTCCCAAACCGAATAAAAGTCTTTCTAAGGAATTTTGTTTTGATAGAATAATTGAATTAGCAAGATTAGTGAAAGATTTTTCACCAAAACGTGGTAATGATAGTATTTCTTTTCGTAAATTAACTAAATTGTAAATATCACTAATAGTTTTAATTCATTTTAAATCTAAAAAACGTAATAATATTTTTTCATTTAAACCAATAATATCCATAGCATTTCTTGAACAGAAGTGCATTAATGATTTAAGAATTCGTGATGGACAGTCACTATTAATGCAAAATTGATCAACTTCTGGCGGAACTTGTTCTAATTTTGTTTTACAAACCGGACAATGGATAGCTTTTTTAAAAATAATATTGTTTATTTGACGATTACTAATAATTGGGGCAATTACTTCTGGAATAATATCACCAGCTTTTTTAACACTTACTAAATCATTAATACGTAAATCACGATTAATAATATAATCACCATTATGAAGTGTGGCAAAAGTAACGGTAGTACCAGCAATTATCACTGGTTGTAATCTAGCATTATAGGTTATTTTTCCTGTTCTACCAACAGTTGGAAATATATCTAAAAGTTTAGTAACACTAGTAACAGCAGGAAATTTATAAGCTATTGCTCATTTTGGTGCCTTATTAGTTCTTCCTAACATATCATAACTGGTTAGATCATTAATTTTAATGACAATACCATCAATTTCATATGGTAATGTATTTCTTAACTTTTCATATTTCTGAATATAAATTCATACTTCTTCAATATTTTTAAATAACTGTCATTGTTCATTAATTTTGAAACCATATTTTTGTAAGGTAAATAATGCTTGTTCATGGGTTTTAATATTATCATTAGTAGCATTAATATAATAGTAAAGAAAACCATCTAATTTTCTTGAATTAACAATATTAATATCAAGTTGACGAATAGTACCAGCTGCAGCATTGCGAGGATTAGCAAAGAGTGGTAAGTTTTGTTGTTGTTGTTTTTCATTAATGCGATTAAATTCTTCTTTACTTAAATATATTTCTCCTCTTACTTCTAATTTAGAATTAATTGGTATTATTTTTGGTATTGTTTTAATTGTCAAAATATTATTGGTAATGTCTTCACCAGCAATTCCATCACCTCTGGTAGCAGCAGTTTTTAATTCTCCTTTTTCATAAGTTATGGAAATTGATAGACCATCAATTTTTAGTTCACAAACATATTCAATGTTATTTTCTGATAATGTTTTTTTAATTTGTTGATCAAATTTTAGTAAATCTTCATAATTAAAGGCATTACCCAAACTTAGCATTGGTTGTTGGTGAAAAATTTTTGTTAAAGAATTAATTGGTTTATTACCAAAAGTTTTAGTTGGAGAATCATTACTATTAAATTGGGGATATTGTTCTTCTAATTTTACTAATCTATGATAGGCGCTATCATAAAGTTCATCACTAACAGTAGGTGCATCTAAAACATGATATTCATAATTTCATTGTTTAATTTGGTTTCTTAATTGTATTATTTCAATTTTAATATCATTATTTTTGTTACTCATATTACTTTCTCCCCTAATTGGTTTGTTAATAAGACATAATTAATTATAAATGAATTATTACTTTAATTGTAATATTGTTTTATAAAAGTATAATTTAGTAATGTAAATAAAATAAATAAATAACGGACTTCTCCCCACATGTACTTGTGGAGGAAACAATGAAATTGAATGAGTTCAACAATATATTTCAAACAGAAAAAGATTGTTTGAAATATATAGCAAGTTTGAAGGAAAACAAATGTATGAGGTGTTCTTGAACAAATTTGAATACTTCTGATTTAAGAAGAATAAGATGTTTGAAATGTCATCAAACATTTAGTATTCTTCATGACACCATTTTTTACAAGTCACAAACACCTTTGACATCTTGGTTTTATCTCATCTTTAGATGAATAAACACCAAACATGGAATTCCATCAACTGATGTTGCAAAAGAATTGGGAGTAACTTTGAAAACTGCTTGAAGAATGGGTCATAAAATCCGAAGTGCAATTGCAAAACAAGAACCTCAATTCATTGTTGAGGGCATAGTGCAAATGGATGAAATGTATCTTTCACATATGGGTTTTAAAAAACAAGGAAGATCCTTAAAAAATAAAACTTTGATTGTTGGGATTTATGAAAAAACAACCAATAATTTAATTGTGAAAGTGTTGAAAAATGCAAATCAAAAAAATCTTTTGCAATTTGCAAGAAACCACATTTCTTCAAAGTGTGATGTACATACTGATTCTTGAAAAGGATATCGCCATTTTAAATCAGTTTTCACTAAGCATGAAACAGTTAACCATCAAGATGGTTATGTTTCAAAAACTGGTGTAAACATAAACCAGATTGAATCGGCATGAAAGCACATCAGACGAACATTTAAAACACATATCAAAGTTGAAAAACATCATGTTCATTTATACGCAAAAGAATCGGCATATAAATTCAACAATATACCTAGTTTTGAAACTGTAATGTTATGTTTGATTTAAAAATGTGGGGAGAAGTCCGTAGATAGGCTTTTCTCAGCATTTATGTGATAAAATTTAAAAATAGTACATAAAGGGAGAAAAGCCATAAATAATAATATACATTTTTTTAAAAAAATGATTATAATAAAATTAGTATTAAAAAATAATGGCTAATTAAGTATTTAGTTTTTAAACTCCTGTTAAGTTTATTTTGACTTAAAGCTTTTTTTATATATAACTAGACACATTTTTTAATATTAACCTTTGATAAGTTTTAAGTATAGTATTAAAACTAAAAATAATTACTTTAATTTTATATGAGTTAGGAGTAAGTTATGAAAGATACATATGAATCTGTTCGTTTAGCACAAAAGCCAGAAAATGCTTTTGCTTGTCATCGATGTGGTAGGGTTATTTTAATTGCCGAATTTTTAGAAGCAAAAAATATTCAATTGAATTGTAATCGATGTGGTTTTAAAAAGCATGTTGAAAAAATTAAAATAGAAAAAAAAGCAGAAATTGAAAAAACTAGAATTGCTGCTATTTCTTCGAAAAATTCTTCTAAAAAATAATTTAGATTAGATTAATATTAATAATATTATAAAAAAAGAACTCAATGGAGTTCTTTTTTACTTATTTTTTAGTTTTTTCATTTAAATACTCTTGATAATTGTTATTTACTTGTTCTCAATTGATAACTTTTAATAATGCTTGTAAGTATTTCTCTTGTTCGTTTTTATATTGTAGATAATGTGCATGTTCTCATACATCAATAGCGATCAATGGATACATATTCAAGAATCATGGATTGTCTTGATTAAAAGTTTTGTATAGTCTTAATGTACCATTATTGTCAATTACTAATCATGCTCAACCACTTCCAAAAATATCTATGGCATTTTTTGTTAAAGCAGCTTCAAATTTTTCATAAGATTCAAAGCGATTAATGATTGCTTTACCAATAGATGATTTTTCATTAAAACCTTTATTTTTCCCCAATAGTGAAAAGAAAAGATTATGATTAATTACTCCCCCACCGAATTGTCGAATGCTACTTTGTAATTTTTTTACATTACAAGTTTCTTTATCCTCACATATATCTTCTAATTTACAATAATTACTTAATAAACGATTTAGTTCCCCTTTAGTTTCAAGATTATAATCAGAAAAAACTTTCGGATGTTTATCCATCACTAATTTTAAAGAAGTTAAATATTTCTTATGAAGTTCTTCAAAATGATGTTTCATTGTTTCTTGTGAAATATAAGGTTCTAAAGCATCATAATTATATGGTAAATCGATAATATTAATCTTGTATTTAGGCATTCTTTTCTATCCTCCTTTTCTTTTTAAACTCTTCACATATAAATATTGCATTACATTATAATAAATTAATGTAAAATTACAAGTTTATTATATTACAAGATTTCTGACTATATGTTATACTAAGAATTAATATTAAATACTAATTTTACTAACAAAGGGTGAAAGTTTTCGTGCAGTACTTATACATGTTTAATAAAAAATCTAATCAAATTAATGTTTCTCACAACAATGATATCATACGTAGAATTAATGTAAACCAAACTGATAACATTAATAGTAATAATTTAGAAAAAAATGAACAAAAACAGTCATTTATTGATAAATTTACTTCAAAATCACTTAGTTGTGATGACACCAATAACTTTAATTTCAAAACAGCCAGTTGGACTCTAACAATAATTTATCTTATATCTTTTATTATAATTCCAATTCTTTATAGTTTAATCGAAACTTATGCTGTAAAAGATACTAGTCAAAGTTCATTTCTTAGTCTTTTTATTTTTAGTTTATTGCCAATTTTTGGGTTAGTTGTTTCACTTGGTATTGATTGAGAAACTATGATTAAAAAAGGTGGGTGAGCTGCTTATAGTCATAGTGTATTTGGTTTTATTAGTGTAGTATTTGTTCTTTTATTTTTTATTGCAACAAAAGTTATTAGTGGTAAAGATGATGATGTAACTTCGCTTGCTACTACATTTTTAATTCAACAGTTATTTCAATTATTAGGATCAATTTTAGTATTAATATTTTGTAGATCATTACGTGAGAGAATTATTACTACTTTAAAAGAAGCAAAATTAGATTTAATAACTTGAGTTACCATTTTTGCTGTTATTGGTACTATTTTAAATATTATTTTCAACATAATTCCTAAATTTAGTGAATTTAATATGTTAACAAGTAATAATACTTCAAAAAATCAAGATGTTTTAAACTTATTAATGAATAGTCCATATGGCATTTTTGTTTTAGTTCTTAGTACTATTTTTATTGCTCCAATTAATGAAGAAATATCATATCGTCATGGTACTTTTACCATTGTTCGTTATCGTTGGTTAGCATATGCTGCTTCATTAATTTATTTCCCATCAATGCATGTTATGGATAGTGGTGATTGAAATAATATTATTGGTTATTTAGGATTTGGTATTATATTACCCTTATTATTTATAATGACACGCGGTAATACTACATATACTATTGGTTTACATGCTTTTTCTAATCTAATTGCAACTATTTCTGGTTTTATTAATAAAAATTAAAAGGAGAAATTATGACTACCCTAACAATTACTGCCAATGATGCTGATCAAACTTTAATTAATTATTTAAAAAAAGTATTTAAAACACTACCACTCTCAAAAATTTATCGTTTATTTATAACAAAAAAAATCAGAGTTAATAATAAAACTACTACTGATTTTAAATATCGCTTACAAGAAAATGATTTAGTAGTCATTTATGAAAGTAATTTAGTTGTTAACTATAAACCAGAAAAAATTACTAAAGAAACACCAATTGAATTGTTTTATGAAGATGATGATTTTTTAATTGTTAATAAAGATCATAATATTGTTGTCCATCAACCATATGGTTCTTGCTTAGATAACATGGTAAAATATTATTTACAACAAAAATACCCGAAGAAGAAACGTGAGCAAACATTTAATATTAGTCATCAGTATCGTTTAGATAAACTAACTAAGGGTTTAATTATTTATCCAAAAAATAAAATGACACAAAACGCACTTCATAATGCTACCAAAAATGGTCAAATTATTAAAAAATATTTGGCTATTTGTTCTGGCCAATTAACTAAAAATTTAAATATTTCTGGTTATATTACTCATGATGAGTTAACAATGAAAATGAAATTTTCAATTGAACCAAGTGAACAAAGTAAAAGTTGTAGCACCATCTTTACACCAATATTTAATACTAAAGACTTTACTTTAGTTGAGTGTCAATTAGTTACTGGTAGAAAACATCAAATTCGTAGTACTTTACAATTTTTAAATTTACTAATTGTTGGTGACACTAAGTATGGGTCAACAATAGTTACTTCTAATAAAATTGCATTATTTGCTTATTATTTATCATTTAATGATTTAGAAGAACCATTTACTTATTTGAATGATCAAAATTTTATAATAAAAGATTTAAAAACAGATTTAATTAAACAGATTAAAAAAGAAAAATGATAAAATTAATCTATACTAATATATAGAACACATTTTTATTTTTTTGCTATTTTTTTTATTTTTAATAGTGATTAATAATATTGAACTTTTAATTTTGGGTTGTTAACATATTTAAGTAAAAAACAAAATTAGTTTTATTTGCATAGATTGGGTGAAGTAATGACAACTAAAAAAGGTATTTTTAATACAATTGTTGGTGTTATCATGACAATTGTTATCTCTATTTTACAGTTAACTTTTCTTTATGTTACTGGTTTAGCATACGGTGAAAAAATTAATGGTTTAATTCGTGTTATTATTTCTTTTTTGACTTACCTTAGTTTGACAGAAGGAGGACTTGGTTTAATTACCATTTTTTCTTTATATCGTCCTTTACAAAATGATGATTATGAAACCGTCAACGATATTATTAATACGACAAGAAAAAATTATCATCATTCAGGAAGAATATATTTAATTATTATTGTCAGTGCTGGTTTTATTTTAGGATTAGCTAGTGTTCATTTACCAGAAATTGGTTTAGATATGGAAATTCCTTTTTGACAAGTAGCACTTATTATTATTTCTTTAGGATCACGTGAATTAATCTTTTTTTATTTTAGTGGTGCTTATCAAAATTTAATTCAAGCTGATCAAAAAGGTTATTTAAATCGTTTAATTTTTATTTTTTCAGAGATTATTATGTATATTTTACTAATGACGTTATTAGTTATTAGAAAATCTGATGGTAAACCAATAGATATGTATATTCCTTTTTTTGCTTATTTTGTTTGTGGTGTATTAAAAGCATTTGTTACTTTTATCGTTATTAAAATTGAATATCCATGATTACAACATAAAAAATGAACACAACAAAAAAGGATGCTAAAACAATCATGATGAGTAGCCCTGAATCGTTTACCTGACATGATTATTTCTAACATTGATATTATTTTAATTACTTTATTTTTATCACTGACAACAACATCAATTTACACTATTTATATTATTATTGCCACAACAATGCGCTCAATTGCTTTAATTTTAATTAGTTCTTTTCGCGAAGTTTTTGGATATTGAATTGCCAAAAGTGGACGAATTAGATGAACTGTGTATACTAAATTTGAGTTATATGCTTATATGATTGCTGGTTTTTTATTTATTAATCAATTTATTATTACTCAATATTTAGTGTCTGCTTTAAGTATTACAAATATTAATAATTATGATGGTAATTTTGATTCTTCAAAAAATCTTTTTATTAATTTATTTTTGTCACAACCATGATTTATTTTACTTTTATCTTTAAAAAATACCATTCAAGTGGCAACCGAACCAGGAAAAGTGATTGTAAATGCTACTGTAAAACACAAAGAAACAATTTGAGGTTCATATATTCAATCAATAATAAATCTTGTTTTAGGTGTTATTTTGGGTTGAATACTATCAAATTTAGGTTGAAAACATCAAAGTTATCAATATTTATCATTAAGTTTATATATGATTCTTTTATCAAGTTGTATTGGTTGGGTTTATCGTTTAATTTCAATCTGAGTTTATGTTTGAAAACATTTGACGTATAATAGTGATTTACGTTTTATTATTCAAAATACTTTAGTTTTAATTATTCCAATTTTAGCAGTAACATTATTTGGATGCCTTTATTTCTTTGACAAATATCCACCAACATATAATTTCACAGATTATAGTTTTGTATTACGAGTTATCGGTTATTCATTATTGTATTCATCAATTTTAATTTTTGGTTTAGCAATGACTATTAATTTTCGTCAGTTTTGATCAATTTTTAATTTTAAGAAATTCTTTACTAATTTATTTTCACGTAAACGTAAGCAAAAAGCATTTATGAATCAAGAAGTAAAAGATTTTTTTAAAGATAGTAATAAACCTAAAAATAACTTTACTAATAAAACATTTGATTGAACTGCTACTTATCAAAGTACCAATATGAACGTTGATGACTTTATTGAACAAGAGTTGTTACGAAGAAAAAAAGAAGTAGATATTAAAAGTGAAACAAAAGAATCTGAAAATTCTTCTATTCGCGTTGGTATTTATAAAATTAGAGGTTAGTTTATTTAAGGAGTAAATTACATGTTATTAAATGAAGAATGATTTGCAGAAAATATTGTTGAAGAAAAATATTTAGAATTATTAAAGCGTAATTATCCTCAACATCAACTTAAAGATTTATTATTATTAAACATTGATTTACGTTTATTGTATTTAAAACATATTTTAATGATTGAAAATTCTTTAAAAAATGCTTTATTACATCAACTTTTTAATGATAATGTTCAAAATTTAGATAATGCTACTTTTCTTAATCCAGAACACCTAGCTCAAATGAAAACAGCTTTACGTTTGATTCGTGCTGGTTATAATAAATATAATAGAAGTGGTGTTTTAAAATCACGAACAATACGCAGTTTAATAGAAGTTATGTCATTTGAATGAACAATGAAATTATTACAAACTTTAAATGATAAAAGTATCGCTAAGATTGCTCATTATTTTGGTATCAAAGAATTTAATGATAGTAAAATTTTATTAGAACAGTTAGAGTATATTAAAGATGTTCGTAATTATTTATCACATAATTTTAAAGTATTAGCAATTCAATTTAAGTATAAAGAACGGTTCGCTTATTATGAACAAACTTTAAATGCCAATAATGATCATCATTATTTGCACTTATTAATTACTCGTTTTTCTAGTAAAAACCAATTACTAGTGCCATTTAATGTTGATTATGAAAATTTATTTAATAGTTATGATGTTAAAATTCATGATTGTGTTAAGGAAGATACTCAAAGTATAATCCATACTTAATATAGAAAAATTATTAAATTTTAGTCGATTTAATTTAATAAGTATATTATAATGATATCAATTAATTACTAGTGTAAAATAAACCATTGTCGTTGAAAAACGACAATGGTTTATTTTATTTAGAGTTAATGAAAATTAAAGAAAGTAGGAAAAAAATGAAGTCAGAGTATAATAAAAAAAAGATTTAAATATTACAGAATTAAAACGACTTGACTTATTAAAAGAGTTATTTCCTAAGGAAATTATTAGTAAAAAAAATCTTTTTCAGATAATGAATCATTTTTATAAAAACTTAGAAGTAAAATATAAAGGTATATCTAATTATTTTGCTCCAACTATTGAAAAAACTGAAAATAGTATATTACTTAATACAATTTTTAATTTAAATAAAATGAAAATCACAGATAATATACAAAAGGTTTTTTTAAATTGTTTATTATTGAAAGGTAATGCTGAACAATTATATGCAAGTTTGTTAAAAATATCAGAAGTACAAAAGGCACTTGATCAATTTATTGAAAGAAATAGTCAATCAGTTACAAAAAGTTTTTCTGCAACAGTAGTATTAGATATCAATAAAGAAGATACAGTATCTACTTACGTTATTGAAAAAAATAATATTTCTTTATAATTAATTATATTTATAAACTTAAAATATTAGAAAATAATAAAAAAACATTAAAGAAAATGGCTTAAATATTTAAATATTTTATTAAAAAAAGAATTATAAAAATTAAATTGTGTTAGTTCTATAATTAAGAAAAGAAAGGAATGAGCGCAATGTATAAGTATCTGAGTATTGAATCAATAATAGCAATAAAAGAATATAAAAATTATGGATTTTCGATTCGTAAAATAGCAAAAATTGTTGATTATAGTAAATCAACTGTACATAGAGTTTGTAGATTATTAAATAAAAACTTATTGCCATTAGAAATATTGAATCAATTTCAAAAAAATAAACAAAATGCAGGCAGAAAATTAATAATTTTAACTTTAACAGAAATTAATAGTATTAATCATTTGTTAATTACTAAAAAGTATGCTCTTGATATAATTGCTAACTTTTTACAGGAAAATAAAATAAAAAGTATTTCAACAAAAACTTTATATAACATGTTTAAAACAAATCGAATGGGTTTTGATGAAAATAACTTATTAGACTTAGTGCAAAACCTTTAATTTTAACAATTTAACGATTATTATTAATATTAAAGGTGATAGTTATTATGTTGAAAAAATATAAAGATGATCAAGAATTTTATAGTTTAGTCGGCATAAAGCCACAAACATTTTATAAAATGCTTGAAATTTTAAAAATTGCTGAGTCTAAACAAAAATATTATGGTGGTAGAAAAAATAAAATTGTAATTGAAGAGCGTTTATTAATGACTTTAGAATATTGAAAAGACTATAGTAGTTATAGAGTTATTGCAAAAAGATATAATATTAGTCATACTAGTTGCATTCGTAATATTTTTTGAATTGAAAATATTTTAATAAAAAGCGGAATTTTTAATTTACCTTGAAAAAAAGATTTAACAAAAAATAAAGGTACTAATAATAATTTGTTAGCTATTGATGCCACTGAAACTCCAATTGAAAGAATTAAAAAAAACTAAAATTACTTTTTTCAGGTAAAAAGAAACACCATTCTCTCAAATCCCAAATAATTATTGATATTTCCAATGGAAAAATTATTTCAACTGCTTTTTGTTTTGGAAGCATTCATGATTTTAAATTGCTTCTAAAATCTAAAACTTTTATTCATCCAGAAAAACAAGTTTTTGTTGATTCAGGTTATCAAGGTATACAAAATATTCATAAAAATACATTTTTGCCATTTAAAAAAAGTAAATACAATCAATTAACACCAATTCAAAAAGAATACAATAAAACTTTAAGTAAAATTAGAATTAAAATTAAAAACGTATTTGCTAAACTAAAACGTTTTAAAATTTTAAGTTTAAAATATCGCAATAAAATACGAAGATTTGCATTAAGATTTAATTTAATAGCAGGAATATATAATTTTGAATTACCTTAGTTTTGCACCAAGTCTATTGAGAAAAGGCAAAAATAAATCTCACACACAAAAAGAAACTAGGGGCAAAATTAATAATTGTAAGTCTATTCACGAAAGAAATTTAATCATTCCTAATATTAAAAATATACAAGAATTTGGTCATTTAGAAGGTGATACTATCATTGGTAAAGATCATAAAAGTTCTATTATTACTTTGGCTGATATATGATCAAAAACCACAATGCCTTTAGTAGACTTGGTGCAAAACCTTTAATTTTAACAATTTAACGATTATTATTAATATTAAAGGTGATAGTTATTATGTTGAAAAAATATAAAGATGATCAAGAATTTTATAGTTTAGTCGGCATAAAGCCACAAACATTTTATAAAATGTTTGAAATTTTAAAAATTGCTGAGTCTAAACAAAAATATTATGGTGGTAGAAAAAATAAAATTGTAATTGAAGAGCGTTTATTAATGACTTTAGAATATTGAAAAGACTATAGTAGTTATAGAGTTATTGCAAAAAGATATAATATTAGTCATACTAGTTGCATTCGTAATATTTTTTGAATTGAAAATATTTTAATAAAAAGCGGAATTTTTAATTTACCTGGAAAAAAAGATTTAACAAAAAATAAAGGTACTAATAATAATTTGTTAGCTATTGATGCTACTGAAACTCCAATTGAAAGAATTAAAAAAAACTAAAATTACTTTTTTCAGGTAAAAAGAAACATCATTCTCTCAAATCCCAAATAATTATTGATATTTCCAATGGAAAAATCATTTCAACTGCTTTTTGTTTTGGAAGCATTCATTATTTTAAATTGCTTCTAAAATCTAAAACTTTTATTCATCCAGAAAAACAAGTTTTTGTTGATTCAGGTTATCAAGGTATACAAAATATTCATAAAAATACATTTTTGCCATTTAAAAAAAGTAAATACAATCAATTAACACCAATTCAAAAAGAATACAATAAAACTTTAAGTAAAATTAGAATTAAAATTGAACACGTATTTGCTAAACTAAAA
Organism: Spiroplasma endosymbiont of Zeiraphera isertana; assembly: GCF_964030805.1. Classification (GTDB taxonomy): domain Bacteria; phylum Bacillota_I; class Bacilli_A; order Mycoplasmatales; family VBWQ01; genus Spiroplasma_E. The sequence continues at coordinate 1,131,939 of NZ_OZ034965.1, read as the reverse complement.
CGTTTTAAAATTTTAAGTTTAAAATATCGCAATAAAATACGAAGATTTGCATTAAGATTTAATTTAATAGCAGGAATATATAATTTTGAATTACCTTAGTTTTGCACCAAGTCTAGTAACTAAAAATCATAAATCAGAAAATATTACGAAAAGTATAATAAAATTTATTTCAAAGTTACAAAAAGGAACAGTTAAAACCATTACTTTTGATCGTGGTAAAGAATTTAGTAAATGAAGATTAATCGAAAAAATTTGTAATGTCAAAATTTATTTTGCAGATCCTGGTAAACCTTGCCAAAGGGGTTTAAATGAAAATAATAATGGTATTTTAAGAAGATATTTACCAAAATCTACAGATCTATCTTCATATAAACAAAAAGATTTAAATTGTATAGCATTTCAAATTAATTCTACACCCAGAAAATCGTTTTAATTTTCACAAAAAATCTTGATATTACTTTTAATTTAAAATTAAAAGTAATATTTTTATATCAGGGGTGATTTTTTGTGACTAATAATGAATTAATTGATGTTTTAAAAAACAAAAAAGATGAAGAATTTATAAAAATTATTAGACATTTTAAAAATAGAATTAAACAAATTGAGAAAAAAGAAAAATTAGATGCAATTGATAAAAAATTTAAAGAAAAAGGAATTCAATGTCCAAATTGTAAATCTTATTGATGTGTAAAAAATGGTTTTAAGAATAATAAGCAAAAATATTTATGCAAAGATTGTAAAAGTAGCTTTGATGCTTTAAGAAATCATTTTTTACATTGAAGTCATTTATCTCATGAACAATGAGATTGAATAATTTGATTGTCATTGTTAGGTCAATCTGCTTATACTATTTCTCAATTTGCTAAAATTTCAAAAACATCAGCATGATTTAATCGTCAAAAATTTATGAAATCATCACAATTAGCAAAAACACAAAAACCATTCACAAAATTAAAAGGTAGAATTGAAATTGATGAAACTTTTATCAAAGAAATTCATAAAGGAAATTTCAAAAATCCAGATGATCCAAGAAAAAAATGAATTGAAGAAAATGCTAAAGATTTAAACTGTTGTATTGAAATGGCAATTGATGAAAATAAAAATATTTATGCTCAAACAACAAATACTAAAAGATTAACAAAAAAATGAGTACAAGAAAATTTAACATCTAAGCTTATCGAAGAAAAATCAATTATAGTTTGTGATATGCAAATACTATATGATACAGTAGCTAAACAAACAAAATGTACTCTCAAGAAATTTAAATCAAAAGAAAATAAAGAATTAAATTATAAAAATTTAAGTAATATCAGTAAAATACAATCAAGTTTAAAAGAATTTATTACTCATTATCATGGCATTGGATTTACCAATATTCAAAATTACCTCAATTTATGAAAATTTAAATACCAACATTATAAAATATCACCTTATGCAAAATCTGAAGCATTATATTTCAGTTTGTAAAAAAAATAAATCCCAAAATTAAATAAAATCAAATTTTAGGCCAGGTTGATGATTTTTTTTATTTCATCAAGAGTTTTTTTGAAAATTAAAAGAAAATCGCTCTCTTATAAAAGACAAATAGATTTAATACAATTATTTTAAAAAACTGTCCCATTTATATTTACAACTCAGGATTTTAGATACTCTTTAGAAATATCAAATACTTTAGAAAACAAAGTATTTCTTGATAAATTAAGTAAAAATTTGGGTTATGAAGAGGCAATAAATGATCAATTATGTCCAATCCAGCATTCTTTTGAACTTGTTAATATTAACGTTAGAGATTTTAATGAAAATTTTTATACATTTTTTTACCTAATCAACAATTATTAACTGATTTTATATTTCCTAATGGAATAAAAGTAGATAAACAGACTATTTCTTATTTTGCTGTTTATGAACCTTTTAATGATGGAATTTTTTTATGACAAAAATTTCTAGAACCTTTTTTGTTTTATATAAAAACAAAAGGATATTATGTTCCAAATAATTGTTTTGTAAAACAAACTGATTTTTTAGGTTTTGCTAATTCATTTAATCCTTGAGTTAGAAAAATAAGAGAACAACAAAGTGAAAGACGGAAATCTAATGAATTAAGTTTATCAGTTAATGTTGAAGCAGTAAATAGCTTAGAAAATGATAAACCTAATTCCAAAAAAATAAAAGAACAGTTATTTTGTATTAATTCAAATTTGTCTTTGTGTTAGATTGCTGTTTTTAAATTGTTGTTTTAAGTATCAATCATAAATCATAGCAATAATAGTTAAAATGAAACCAATACTAAGAAAACCAGAAATAATATAACCTAAAGTATTACCACGCGCTTCATTAATTGTTCAATTAACTGATAAATTTCTTAGATTATTAATTTCTGTTGCATTCATATTTTCTAGTTCCTTAGAAGTATAATTAAGTTTTAAAGCAGCATTTCATAATTTTATACCAGTATCAGTAGTTCAAAATTCAACAATAGGTAAATTATTACCATGATAAATAGTAAAATATTGTCAGTTGCTAATATTATTTCAATTAACAGTTTGTAGTAAATATACATTATTATTGCTTTTGGCATTTAATTTAAAAGTAGTTTTTGGTTTTAATGTTCATAAATTCATTTTATTCATAGTAGTACTATCAATAGTAATAATATTTACAAAGGCTTTTATCCCTTTATGTACTATTTTTAAATTTTATCACATAAATGGAGATAAAAGCCTACCTAGGAAATTATCCCCGCATGTATTTAAATCAAACACAAAATTACAGTTTCAAAACTAGGTATGTTATTGAATTTATATGCTGATTCTTTTGCATATAAATGAATATTGTGCTTTGAAACTCTTATGTGTGTTCGGAAAGTTCGTCGGATGTGCTTTCATGCTGATTCAATCTGGTTTGTGTTTACACCTGTTGGTGACACATACCCAACTTCATGATTTACGATTTCATGTTTGGGATAGAAGTTTTTGAAACTTACATATCCCTTCCAAGAATCCGTAAATAGACAGCACTCAGTAAAAATGTGTTTCAATGCAAATCTTAAAAGGTTTTTTTCATCTGCATTTTTCAGCACCTTCACAATTAGTTTGTTGCTGGTTTTCTCATAAACTCCAACAATCAAAGTTTTATTCAACAAGGATCTTCCTTGTTTTTTAAAACCTAAATGTGAAAGATACATTTCATCCATCTGTGCTGTGCCATCAACAATGAAACCTGCATCTTGATTTCCAATTCTAGTCCTGATTTCATGACACATTCTTCAAGCTGTTTTATAGGTCACACCCAATTCCCTTGCAACATCGGTTGCTGGTATGCCATGCTTTGTGTTTATTCATCTAAAGATGAGATAAAACCAATATGTCATTTGGGTCTGTGACTTATAAAAAATGGTTCCATAAAGAATGCTAAATGTTTGGTTACAGTTCAAACATCGTATTCTTCTCAAATCAGAAGTATTCAAACTAGAAGAAGCACACCTGATGCATTTCATTATTTTCAACTTCGCTATATATTTCAAACAATCGTTTTCAGTTTGAAATATGCTATTGAATTCATTTCAATTCATTTTTTCCTCCACACTAGTACATGCGGGGATAATTTCCTTAAATAAAATCAAATTTTAGGCCAGGTTGATGATTTTTTTTATTTCATCAAGAGTTTTTTTGAAAATTAAAAGAAAATCGCTCTCTTATAAAAGACAAATAGATTTAATACAATTATTTTAAAAAACTGTCCCATTTATATTTACAACTCAGGATTTTAGATACTCTTTAGAAATATCAAATACTTTAGAAAACAAAGTATTTCTTGATAAATTAAGTAAAAATTTGGGTTATGAAGAGGCAATAAATGATCAATTATGTCCAATCCAGCATTCTTTTGAACTTGTTAATATTAACGTTAGAGATTTTAATGAAAATTTTTATACATTTTTTTACCTAATCAACAATTATTAACTGATTTTATATTTCCTAATGGAATAAAAGTAGATAAACAGACTATTTCTTATTTTGCTGTTTATGAACCTTTTAATGATGGAATTTTTTTATGACAAAAATTTCTAGAACCTTTTTTGTTTTATATAAAAACAAAAGGATATTATGTTCCAAATAATTGTTTTGTAAAACAAACTGATTTTTTAGGTTTTGCTAATTCATTTAATCCTTGAGTTAGAAAAATAAGAGAACAACAAAGTGAAAGACGGAAATCTAATGAATTAAGTTTATCAGTTAATGTTGAAGCAGTAAATAGCTTAGAAAATGATAAACCTAATTCCAAAAAAATAAAAGAACAGTTATTTTGTATTAATTCAAATTTGTCTTTGTGTTAGATTGCTGTTTTTAAATTGTTGTTTTAAGTATCAATCATAAATCATAGCAATAATAGTTAAAATGAAACCCATACTAAGAAAACCAGAAATAATATAACCTAAAGTATTACCACGCGCTTCATTAATTGTTCAATTAACTGATAAATTTCTTAGATTATTAATTTCTGTTGCATTCATATTTTCTAGTTCCTTAGAAGTATAATTAAGTTTTAAAGCAGCATTTCATAATTTTATACCAGTATCAGTAGTTCAAAATTCAACAATAGGTAAATTATTACCATGATAAATAGTAAAATATTGTCAGTTGCTAATATTATTTCAATTAACAGTTTGTAGTAAATATACATTATTATTGCTTTTGGCATTTAATTTAAAAGTAGTTTTTGGTTTTAATGTTCATAAATTCATTTTATTCATAGTAGTACTATCAATAGTAATAATATTTACAAATTGGATAGTATTATCATAGTTAAAATTAATTGTAAAACCGTCATTAGTATTAGTGCTATTAATATCATATAAATTATTATTTACTATTACAACATATTTAATATTAGTATTAGTACTATTATCTAGTGTTGGCAAAATATTTTGATTATATATTCATACATGGTAAGTTATTATTTCATCTTCAAATTTAATATTAATTTCAGAATTACTATTAATAATAGTCGTAATACTATTATTAATATTTGGTAATAATTGTTGATTATCATTAATAGTAATATCTTTTAGCTCATCATTAGTTACATTTAAAATTAAACTATTATTACTAATTCAATTATTAGTACGATTAACTGCAGTGAGTTTATCTTTATCCATATATGAATTAATAAAATTAGTCAATTGTTCATCTTTAGTTTTAGTAAATTTAATAGTATTAATTCGACTTCAATTGTTATTTTTACTATCACTTAGTAATAATTTACTGGTATTATTATTAATAAAACCAAGATTATCATTTATTCTTTGGAAATTGGCACAATAACCAATTTTAGTAAAAGTACCTAATTCATTTACAAAATAGCCAATTTCTTGTTCATCAATAAAAACACCTAAACCATCATGAAGTAAAATGAAATTATTCATATAATGTTCATTAATTTTTGTAAGTTTAATATCATTACTATCAGTAATGCTTAAATGATAAGGTTGTCCAAAAAATTTGGAGCTATTTTTGAGATTTACGTTTAAAATTCCTTGATTGTTACCAGTCTTGCTAAAAAAAACAGTAGTAGTACTAAACAGTGGTTCCTTATTAATAATTAATGGTTTTGTTGTAGCATTACCATTATCATCTATTGTTAAATAAAATAATTGCCCATTAACATCACGAATAATGCCACCATTATCATTAATGGCAACAAAAGAATTTAATAGTATTGGATTAGGAACATTAATATTAATTGGTTTGATATTACCATCAACTTTTAGAATATAAGAATTTTGATCACCACCAACAAAAACGCCAAAAGTAGCATTTATAGTAGTAAAACTAGTTTTACCTTTTCCATAATGATAGGGAGTAACTAAGTTAGTTACTTTTCCGTCTGTATTAATTAAGTCAGCACCAATATCGGTACTAACGATATTATTACCGAAGTTAGTAAAAGTATGATTTGGAGTTTCAATGGCAGTAGCATCATCACTAATACCATTTTTAGTCATTAAAAATGAATTATTAATAAAATTACTATCATCACTTTTATGAAAATTATTTAAAGTAGCAATTCCTAAGTTATCATTAAATCTAATAAAATTACTAATTTGTAAGTCTAAATTATTATATGTGCCATCCTTATTTAATAAATAAGATTGTGCTTGTGAATTTGTAAAAATACCAGCAATAGAATTAGTTGAATCATTTTCATTTCAATTATAAAAATTTCCACTTTCAAAAGCTAAGGTTAAACTTTGTTCGTTTAGGATAGTATTTTCTGATTTTATTTCTTTATGATTATAATTATTTATTTTCACTTGGCTTAAATGAGTAAAAGTGACTAGTGAAATAGTAACTAGTGTATATAAAATTTTAAACATATTATCAATTCCTTTAATATAAACTAATATTAATTATAAAGATTTTGAAGATAGTGTATAGCAAAATAATAAAAATAAGTTACAATTTATATATGATATTTTATAAATTAAGGAATGATTATAATTATGAAAAAAAATTTAACATTAATGGGTACTATTGCTTTTGGTAGTGGAATAGTAACGCCAGTTTTAGCTTGTTATGATCAACAACAAGATAGTATTTTAAAAGCAATTACTAATGGTAATGGTAATTATAATGGTTGAGAAGCAACTTTATCAAAAGTTGGTATTAAAAAACCAGTGGATGTTCCTATTGATGGTCAAAGACCTGAAAAAGAACAAGTTATTAAAAATGAAGCATTAGAAAACAGTCTTGCACAATCACTTGCCAAATTAATTTTAGATAAAGCAAATATTAAAGAACCAACTTGATTTGATAGTCAATTAGAAGTGGGTACTAAATGTTATTATTTTACGATTGATAATGGTAAAATAGATGAATCAACAAAAGCAAGAACTTGAAATGTTGATACTTCAACCGGTAGAATTAGTATTAATATTACTTATCAAGTTGGAGTAGTAAATAATGATAAAAGTTTTAAAGTTGAACAATAAATAAAAAAACTTTTAATATAAAATGTTCTTATACACAAAGCGATTACATAGTTTATAGTTGTGTTAGTGATGTTACTAAATTATCAGAACAAATAGTACCAATTAGTGTTGATGAAGAAACTAAACCTGATATTGATAAAACATATGCTGATTTTTCTCAAAAAACTAAAACTTTAGTTCAAGAAGGAATAAGTTTAGCATTAAATAATAATGCTCATGTTAATTCTGTTAATATTAATATCAAAGGAATTGATGGTCAAAAAGTTACAAGTTCTGGTCCTAATAAATTAGAACTTAAAGTTAATTTTGTGATTAGTTTTCAAGATTCATTAATTGACATGTCTTTACCTTCGCCTTATGATGATAGTAATTATGTTCCGACAATACTTCAATTTAATAGTTAAAAAGGAGTTTAATATGTCCAATAATTCAGAAGCAAAAAATAAAGATAAAGAGCCACCGTTAATTGTTGATGCCTTTACTTTTAAAAATATTGGTGTTAAGCAAGAGATCCATTCTTCATGAAAAAACTTTAATTGAAAAATAACTTCCAAAAATTTATTATTAATTTTTATTGGTGCTTTTTTAACAACTGTTTCCTTTTTTTATTTTATTAATCGTGCTGGTTTATATACTAATGGTTTATCAGCTTTTGCACAATTAATAGCTAAATTTATTGCCTTATCTTATAATGGCAGTATTACTGAACAAGAAACAACCCAAGCATTTTGATTTTATCCAGTATATTTTCTTATTAATGGTCCTATCATTATTTGAGGATTATTCAAGGTTGGATTTCGTTTTACTCTTTATACTATTATTTATTTGTTATTTCAAAACGGAATTAACTTTTTGTTAACATCAATTGATGTTCTTAAAAATTTTCAAGTTTTAGGTAATGAGCCATTAAAAGGTACTACAGATTATTGGCACTTAGTTTTACCACGTACTTTTATTTTTGCTGCTTTAGGTGGATTAATTTATGGTGCTGGTATTGGTATTTTATTTAAAACTGGTGGATCTAGTGGTGGTATGGATTTTATTAGTACTTATATTTCTATGAAACGTAAATATTCAATTGCTACTATTATTAGAAATACTAATATTATTATTGTTGTTATTGTTTTAATTCTTGATGGAACTTTTTTACAGAAAACTAGTCTTGTTGATAATTTTTTAGTTAGACCTTATTTTATGTCAACGCTTGTTTATATTTATGTAGCAGCTTTTGTTATGAATAGAGTTTATCCAAAATATATGTTGATGAGTGTCTTTATTATTTCTAATGAATTAGAGCAAATCCGTAATGATATTTATCGAAATAATTATTTACGTGGTGGTAATGTTTGAAATGTGAAAGGTTTGTATTCAGGTAATGAATATAAAATGATGATGACAACAATGTCATTATTAGAATATAATTTTTTTAAAACAAAAATAGTTCGAATTGATCCTAAAGTTTTTATGGTAGCAGTTCCTGCAAAATATATGCATGGTGGTAATGCAGGTAAACCTCCACAAAATGCACCTGTTAATATTACTGAAATTAATGATTTTTTAGAAAAAAACTAATAATATATATGTTATAATGTAATTAGTTTTATAATAGTAGGTTTTTAGACTTCTAAATAGATTATTACATCTATAGTTAGTCTTTTTCTATTTTTTTATAAAACAAAATTAATTATAAGCTATATTAAGAATTAAAAAAGAATGGAATAATTATGAAACATAATTTATCGCCAAAGGTTGTAAATGAGATTGTTAATAATATTCATACTGACTATAATAATAGTTGTAATCATTGATGAATTAAATTAATAAATAATCGTTTATGAATTAGTTTATGAATTATTACTACCATTATTGCTCTAATTGCTCTAATTGCTATTGGTGCTAGTATTGGTATTAACAAATCATCATTTATTAAAAAACCATTTACCATTATTAGTATTATTGGATTCATTGTTGGCTGTTTTTTATTAGTACAGAGTTTTGTATTAAAAACTAAAATTCATGAAAAATTAATAGAAGAATTACCAATTATTAACTATTATCAATGAGTTATTAAAGATAATAATTCACAAATGAATTTAACAACTATTAGTAATTATTGAACAATTGAACCACAAGGTAATTTACCTTTAGATGAACAACCTAATTATTATAATTATTGCGAACAAGTAATGATAGGAAGTATTAATGGTCAAAATTTTAACTTTGGAAGTATTATTAACCAAAAAATTATGTATGAAACAAGTTCAGGATATAATAGTGCTGCTCAAGTTATTGAAACAGAAAAAATTACTTGTTATTATACACGTTTTGTTTATTATACAACTATTATTAGGAATAATAATTTTACAATGACATTAACACCACGTAATATATTTTCAAAAAAATTTCGTAGTAAAAAGAAAGTTCAATTAGAATCACATTTATTTGAAGATTTATTTGAAGTAAAATGTGATAATCAAATTAAATTAAGATTAATTTTAGAACCAAAAGTAATGAATTTACTTAATGAATTTGCTTATAGTTTAGGAAATAAGGATTTACCAGTTATTCACATAGAAAATGAACAATTAACATTAAGTTGAAAATATGAATTAGGAAAAAATCCTTATAATGATGGAAAAGGAAAATTGATGGTTTTACCCACTACTACTAATCTTGAAAAGTTTATTAATAAATTATTAGCAATGATTAGTAAAGATATTTTAAATTTAACGCAAGCACAAATGTGAGTTAATAGCTTACAATTATAATAATAATTTATATAAATTACTTTACAATAATTTAAAAATAAGGTAGATAAAATTATGAATAACTATCAATTATTAAAATCAAGTTGAAAATGATTTAACAATAAATATTTGATGCAGACGATCTTATGAATATTGTTAACAATTTGTTTGATTATTTGTGCAATTTTATGAGAAGTTAAAAGTAGTATTTTAATAAAATTTTAACATTTGATTTTTTTAATAATGCTAGTATTACTGATGAAACTATTATTACTTTAAAAACTTATTTATATATTGCTATTTTTAGTAGTTGTATTGCAAGTAATACTTTAATATTTATTCAAATCAGATGTTGAATGAAAAAATATATTGAAAATAAATATAAGGTAATTTCAAATTTTGAAAATAATTTCTTTATTTTTAAAGCTTTATTAGTATTAAATGTTGCTAGAAACATTACTTATATTTTTTGTTTTAACTTATTTATTTTGTTATTTTATTATTTATATTATTTTAGAAAAAATATTAGAAGAAAAAAATCAGATTCTTGGTAATCCTTGATGAAAAGATATAGAAAAACGATCATTATTTATTATTTTAGGTTTTGAAGTTTTATATTTAATTGTAAAAAATTCAATTTTGAATTTTACTAAGGGTACTATTAAAATTGATCAAGTTTTAAAGTACTTTATTCCCGCTAGTTCTTTAGCATTAATATTAGCAGTCTTCATTCAAAGTTTAGTTAAAAATGATGTTAAAACTATTTTAAATAATATTAAAAATGTTAAAACCAAAGTTGATGATTTTAAAATATTTTTATAATTGAGATTATAAAAATATCATTAGTGATTTTCTATTTGTTAAAGAAGCACCATTAATTATTCGAAATGAATTAAAACAAAAAGTATTAACTAATGAAGAAAAAAATAAAATATTTGAACTTTTACATGAAATTTATCAATTTCTAATATTTGTTGAAAAACAAAATATTAAAGTTAGTGAGTTGAAATATATTTATTATCATTTATTTTATGAAATAACAAACCGCGATGAAATTTCACAAATTAAAAATAGAATTATTAATACAAAAAAGAAAAATTTGAAGATAATACTAAAAAAGTAGTGATTATCTAAGGAAGTTTATTATGAAAAAAATATTAAAAATTATAAGTGTTTTTGCATTTACTAGTATTACTAGTATTAATATTAGTGCATGTGATGTTTTTCACCATTCATCAGTTGATTATCAGCAATTATTAGAAGATGCTGCAAATTTAATTGCTAATAATACTTATCCCAATTTTAATATTTTTTTAAAACCCGAAAATAAAACTCATGTTTTTGATTTTAAAAAATTAATTGAAGACAATATTAGTGACTTGTTTAATACTGCTCCAGAAGATTTTAGTAATATTACTTATGAAATTACTAATGGTCAAGATGAAATAAAAAAAATTAGTACTACTAATATTAAAATTCATTTAGCTGTTTATAATAATTCTACGGTAAAAGATTGTAGTTTTGATGCTAATTTTAGTCCATTACAAGATTATATAAATGAAAAATTAGAACCATTAGTTAATGGAACACAATATTTATCAATTAACAAAAAAGACAGTGGTGGATTTTATAATGACTTAGTTACTGCTGGTGCTACTTTTAAAAGGGAAGAAAAAAATCAAAAAGAACAATATTTAAGAAATAATTCAGATAAAGCTAAAAATTTTTGAAAATTATTTCAAGAGTGAATTCCTTCTGAAGAAGTGAAAAACCCTTTACTTGGTAATATTTTAGTTCCGTTGTTAAATTTTATTCCAAAACAACCCTTTACTTGGTTAACTTTTGATAATTTTAAACCATATTTGTTAAATGCTGGCGGCTATAATAATGTTATTGCTATTACTGGCAATAAAAAATTTGGTGATAAATATTATGATTATATAAAAATTGGATTAGAGGGTAAAAATTCAAAGGATATTGCTTTTGGTAATAAATATGAAGGTTTAACTTTTATTTTTACTACTAATAGTTAATTAATAAATTTTTAGTTCCTTTTTGAAAAGATAAAAATTAATAATACAAAATTACTTTTATAACTAATTTTGTATTAAAAAAATTAAAAAAATATAGACAAGTTATAAAACACATGCTATTATTTTTTCATACCTTTTTAGGTTAAATAATATATGCGACTAAAAGAAGTAGTTTCACGTAATAATTATATTACTGGATGCTACTTTTTATTTTAAAAAAGTAGCAACTTAAGAAAATTATTATTATATATGAAAGAAGTTTTTAAAATGTCTCCTTTATTTACAGGTAATCAAAATCTTAATATTCGTAGAATGTCTGACGATAGTGCAATAAGTTTATTGGGTTCAAGTGGTGATTTTTCTAGCATATCTAATAGTAGTACAATATCTATTTTTGAAGAAACTGCTATTAGAGAAAACAAATATTTATCAAAAATAACTAAACTTTTAGGTAAAAATATTACTTTTATTGTTGCTCTTTCTGGTAATATCACTGCTCAAATGATAATTAGTACTACTGTTGCTAAAACACCATGAAATTGACAAACTATTAAGGATAGTTTGATATTTAGTGGTATACTTATTGGTTTTGATACAGCTATTGAACCTTTTATTTTTGGTTCAATCGAAAATATTGAAAATTGAGTTATAGATAAATGAAAAAACAATGAAAATAATATTAATGTAGGAAAAGAAATAATAAAAGTTATTCCTTTCTTATTATTTTTAAGTTATTCTGGTGTAATTTTGGATAGAGCTTCTAATAATATTTTAGATAATTGAATTTCAATGGAAATTCTTGGACAGACAACTATTGAATTTACTAGTTATGTGTTAAATATGACTTTTCATGGTGCAATCATTTCTAGGATAGAAAAAGTAATAAAATTAGGTTGAGAAAAAGTTAAAAGATTATTTAATAACAATATTAATGATATAGAAAATCAACTTCTTAATAGTGAACAAAATATTGATGAAAATAGTAATTTTTTTTATAAAAATATTTTACCATTATTTTTTATAACGCCAATATCAATGTCTATAACATGAGGTACTGAGAATTATATATCTAATCAAGAATTTACTTGAAAAAAACTGTCAACAGATGCTCCAAAAGTTATTGGTGGTATAACTCTTTCTCTAGTTTAATCTTTACTTAATTGTATGGTTAATAAAGAAGGAATACCATTTCTTCCAAAACTGAGTACTGTTATAGATACTATTAAAAGATGAACTGGTTATCAACAAAATAATGGTAATATTGAACAATCAGTAACATCATGTCAATCCTCTATTAATGATTCTTGTTTAGTAGATGTTTTTAGTGAATTAGAAAGTATTGAAGAATTTTCTTTTAATTTTCACAAAAAATTTTGATATTACTTTTAATTTAAAATTAAAAGTAATATCAAAATTTTTTGTGACTAATAATGAATTAATTGATGTTTTAAAAAACAAAAAAGATGAAGAATTTATAAAAATTATTAGACATTTTAAAAATAGAATTAAACAAATTGAGAAAAAAGAAAAATTAGATGCAATTGATAAAAAATTTAAAGAAAAAGGAATTCAATGTCCAAATTGTAAATCTTATTGATGTGTAAAAAATGGTTTTAAGAATAATAAGCAAAAATATTTATGCAAAGATTGTAAAAGTAGCTTTGATGCTTTAAGAAATCATTTTTTACATTGAAGTCATTTATCTCATGAACAATGAGATTGAATAATTTGATTGTCATTGTTAGGTCAATCTGCTTATACTATTTCTCAATTTGCTAAAATTTCAAAAACATCAGCATGATTTAATCGTCAAAAATTTATGAAATCATCACAATTAGCAAAAACACAAAAACCATTCACAAAATTAAAAGGTAGAATTGAAATTGATGAAACTTTTATCAAAGAAATTCATAAAGGAAATTTCAAAAATCCAGATGATCCAAGAAAAAAATGAATTGAAGAAAATGCTAAAGATTTAAACTGTTGTATTGAAATGGCAATTGATGAAAATAAAAATATTTATGCTCAAACAACAAATACTAAAAGATTAAAAAAAAAATGAGTACAAGAAAATTTAACATCTAAGCTTATCGAAGAAAAATCAATTATAGTTTGTGATATGCAAATACTATATGATACAGTAGCTAAACAAACAAAATGTACTCTCAAGAAATTTAAATCAAAAGAAAATAAAGAATTAAATTATAAAAATTTAAGTAATATCAGTAAAATACAATCAAGTTTAAAAGAATTTATTACTCATTATCATGGCATTGGATTTACCAATATTCAAAATTACCTCAATTTATGAAAATTTAAATACCAACATTATAAAATATCACCTTATGCAAAATCTGAAGCATTATATTTCGGTTTGTAAAAAAAATAAATCCCAAAATTAAATAAAATCAAATTTTAGACCGGGTTGATGATTTTTTTTATTTCATCAAGATTTTTTGTGAAAATTAAAAGAATTTTCTAGTATTATTGGACAATTATGTAATGAAGAAGAATGAAATTTTAAAAATGATTAAGAAAATGAAATCTTTTTTGATGCTGTTGAAGAGCAGAAAGTAAATAGTAATTTTGGATCTACTACTAAACCAAGAAATAACTATGGAACATTCAATAACTATTGTGAGTCTACAAATTCTTTGGATAATGGAATTAGTAGTTCAATTCTTAAAACAGAGTTTGATGAACAATCACTTCTTTCAAAGCCACGCTCATTTACTATATAAAAACAGTATATAATAAATGTATAATAATATTTCTATATTAGACTTGGTGCAAAACTAAGGTAATTTAAAATTATATATTCCTGCTATTAAATTAAATCTTAATGCAAATCTTCGTATTTTATTGCGATATTTTAAACTTAAAATTTTAAAACGTTTTAGTTTAGCAAATACGTGTTCAATTTTAATTCTAATTTTACTTAAAGTTTTATTGTATTCTTTTTGAATTGGTGTTAATTGATTGTATTTACTTTTTTTAAATGGCAAAAATGTATTTTTATGAATATTTTGTATACCTTGATAACTCTGGATGAATAAAAGTTTTAGATTTTAGAAGCAATTTAAAATCATGAATGCTTCCAAAACAAAAAGCAGTTGAAATAATTTTTCCATTGGAAATATCAATAATTATTTGGGATTTGAGAGAATGATGTTTCTTTTTACCTGAAAAAAGTAATTTTAGTTTTTTTTAATTCTTTCAATTGGAGTTTCAGTGGCATCAATAGCTAACAAATTATTATTAGTACCTTTATTTTTTGTTAAATCTTTTTTTCAAGGTAAATTAAAAATTCCGCTTTTTATTAAAATATTTTCAATTCAAAAAATATTACGAATACAACTAGTATGACTAATATTATATCTTTTTGCAATAACTCTATAACTACTATAGTCTTTTCAATATTCTAAAGTCATTAATAAACGCTCTTCAATTACAATTTTATTTTTTCTACCACCATAATATTTTTGTTTAGACTCAGCAATTTTTAAAATTTCAAGCATTTTATAAAATGTTTGTGGCTTTATGCCGACTAAACTATAAAATTCTTGATCATCTTTATATTTTTTCAACATAATAACTATCACCTTTAATATTAATAATAATCGTTAAATTGTTAAAATTAAAGGTTTTGCACCAAGTCTATTATATAATTATATGATTTTGAAATTTAATAAATCAGAAAAAAGTATTTTAGTAAATTAAAGTACTTTTTTTATTGTATATTTATTTTTTCAATTATAAATTTAAATTGGGATTTAATCAAAATACCATATAATTCAATATTATTTTATACTTTTTTAAATTTACAATTGTTTATATTAAATAAAGTTAGAAAAATTATATTTTTGATGAATCTTAATATTGGTACAAGGAAACCACTAATATAAATTAGAACTATTCTGATATTTTTTATTTTTAAATTTAATTAAAAATCAGATTATCAAAAATGTTATTTTTAACATATATAGAATGAGAAAAAATTAATGGATACTAGTGATGAAGAAAATATTTCTGTAGAAGATTTACAAAAGCAACTAGAAAAGATTACTCAAGAAAAAGAGGAAGTTCAATCTAAATTAGATGAAACTAGTAAGGCTAAAGAAGAAGTAGAATCTAAGTTAGAAGAAGCAAATAAAGAAAAAGAGGAAGTTCAATCTAAATTAGATGAAACTAGTAAGGCTAAAGAAGAAGTAGAATCTAAATTAGAAGAAACTAATAAAGAAAAAGAGGAAGTTCAATCTAAATTAGATGAATCTAGTAAGGCTAAAGAAGAAGTAGAATCTAAATTAGAAGAAACTAATAAAGAAAAAGAGGAAGTTCAATCTAAATTAGATGAATCTAGTAAGGCTAAAGAAGAAGTAGAATCTAAGTTAGAAGAAGCTAATAAAGAAATTGAAAAATTAAAAGAAGAAAGAGGAAGTTCAATCTAAATTAGATGAATCTAGTAAGGCTAAAGAAGAAGTAGAATTTAAGTTAGAAGAAGCTAATAAAGAAATTGAAAAATTAAAAGAAGAAAGAGGAAGTTCAATCTAAATTAGATGAAACTAGTAAGGCTAAAGAAGAAGTAGAATTTAAGTTAGAAGAAGTTAATAAAGAAAAAGAAAATATAAGTAAAGAAAAATTAAAAACTGTAGTGATAATGAAAAATTACAAGAACTAAAAAATAAGTTAGAAGAAGCTAATAAAGAAATTGAAAAATTAAAAGAAGAAATTGATAATGCTAATGATAATGAAAAAATAAAAGAATTAGAAATTAAATTAGAAGAAGCTAATAAAGAAGTATCTAAATTAAAAGAAGAAATTAAAAACTGTAGTGATAATGAAAAATTACAAGAACTAAAAAATAAGTTAGAAGAAGCTAATAAAGAAATTGAAAAATTAAAAAAACAATTAAATAAAAAAGATAATAATGAAATAAAGCCTAATCCTAAAATTGAATTATTAAAAGAGAAATTAGAAAGACTTGAAAAGAAATTAAAAGAAAAGGAAAAAGAAATTCAAAATATTAAAAATGATCCAGAGTCATTAGAGGACTTAGAAGCTAATATAGAAGAAAAAGAAGCTATTGAAAAAAAATCAATAGTGTTAAAAAACAATTGGAAATTTTAATAAAAGAAGAAGAAAAAAATAAGATTCATTTAATTAATTGTCAAATTTTACAAGAACAATTAAAAGAAATAAATGAAAAAATTGATAATTGTCAATCTAATGAAAAAAATGATAATAGTCAATGTTGTGAAACAATTAATAAAAAAATGGATCAACTTCTAAACTATAATAATGATAAATCTATGAAATAAATTGAAAAATTAAACAAAAATATTGAAGAAAAGAATAAACAAATTAAAGAATTAGAAGCAAAAATAAATAATATTAATAATAATAGTCAAGAAATTAAAGATAAGTTAAGTGAATTAGAAAATAATAAAAATAATTTAAGGCTTTTATCGCTTTATGTACTATTTTTAAATTTTATCACATAAATGGAGATAAAAGCCTACCCAGGAAATTATCCCCGCATGTATTTAAATCAAACACAAAATTACAGTTTCAAAACTAGGTATGTTATTGAATTTATATGCTGATTCTTTTGCATATAAATGAATATTGTGCTTTGAAACTGAGGCTTTTATGTAATCTGTGTATCTTTGTTTTACAAGGTACTAGTTTAGATTAATTCTGTCTTCAAATTTTATCATAAAATGAGCAATTGCTGTATTTCAATTTTGAATAGGCATTGTTCATTTTTTTGTTATATTTTCAATTGCTAAGTAAAATATTTTGAAAACCGCCGTATCGTTAGGAAAAACTTTTTTATTTCTAATAACTTTTCGTAATTGACTATTAACAGATTCAATAGCGGTAATGTTTAGTAATCTGTGTAACTTACAAAAATAACTATGTTTAATTAATTCTAGTAAATATAATTAAATGACCAGAAAGAGTGAGTTACAAATGGTTAAAAAACAAAACATTAATAATAATGATCCAATATCACAAGCAGTAGATTTATTACTAGAAAATACTGAAGATTTAACAACAGTTTTTAAAGAAGGAGGTTTATATAAAGAATTAACAAAAAGATTAGTGGAAAAAATGTTGAATTCTGAAATGCAAAATTATTTAGGATATGAAAAAAATCAACATAGTAATAGTGAAAATGCTCGTAATGGCATAACTTCAAAAAAATTAATAACTCAAGAAGGTAAAATTGAAATTGATGTACCACGAGATCGTAATAGTAATTTTACTCCTGTAATAGTGCCAAAAAGACAAAGAAGATTTGATGGTTTTGATCAAAAAGTTCTTTCACTATATGCAAAAGGTATGACAGTATCTGACATTAGAATGCAGTTGCAAGAGTTATATCATGGTGCAGATATTAGTGAAAGTGTTATTAGTCAAATTACTGATGATGTTATTGATGATGTCAAAGCATGGCAAAATCGGCCATTAGAAAGTATTTATCCGATTGTTTATTTTGATTGTATAGTAGTTAAAGTACGACAAGATAAACGGATTATTAACAAATCAGTTTATATAGCACTAGGAGTTGATTTAGAAGGTAAAAAAGATGTTTTAGGTTTATGAATTAGTGAAAATGAAGGTTCTAAATTTTGATTATCTAATTTTACAGAAATGAAAAATCGAGGCTTAAATGATATTCTTATTGCTTGTAGCGATAATTTAACAGGCATGTCAGAAGCAATACAATCAGTTTATCCTAAAACCGAACATCAATTATGCATAGTTCATCAAATTAGAAATAGTTTAAAATATGTTTCATACAAACATCGAAAAGCACTAGTTGCAGATTTAAAACCAATTTATAGTGCATGTAGTGAAGAACAAGCAACGCAAGCTTTAGAATTGTTTGAAAATAAATGAAATAAACAATATCCTCAAATTACTAAATCCTGATATAAAAATTGAGATAATTTAATGGTTTTTATTAGTTATCCTGCAGAAATCAAAAGAGTGATTTATACCACAAATGCTATTGAATCTGTTAATAGTCAATTACGAAAAGTTATAAGAAATAAAAAAGTTTTTCCTAACGATATGGCGGTTTTTAAAATATTTTACTTAGCAATCGAAAATATAACAAAAAAATGAACAATGCCCATTCAAAATTGAAATACAGCAATTGCTCATTTTATGATAAAATTTGAAGACAGAATTAATCTAAACTAGTACCTTGTAAAACAAAGATACACAGATTACATAAAAGCCTCAAATTTGGTAATGTTTAGTAATCTGTGTAACTTACAAAAATAACTATGTTTAATTAATTCTAGTAAATATAATTAAATGACTAGAAAGAGTGAGTTACAAATGGTTAAAAAACAAAACATTAATAATAATGATCCAATATCACAAGCAGTAGATTTATTACTAGAAAATACTGAAGATTTAACAACAGTTTTTAAAGAAGGGGGTTTATATAAAGAATTAACAAAAAGATTAGTGGAAAAAATGTTGAATTCTGAAATGCAAAATTATTTAGGATATGAAAAAAATCAACATAGTAATAGTGAAAATGCTCGTAATGGCATAACTTCAAAAAAATTAATAACTCAAGAAGGTAAAATTGAAATTGATGTACCACGAGATCGTAATAGTAATTTTACTCCTGTAATAGTGCCAAAAAGACAAAGAAGATTTGATGGTTTTGATCAACAAGTTCTTTCACTATATGCAAAAGGTATGACAGTATCTGACATTAGACTGCAGTTGCAAGAGTTATATCATGGTGCAGATATTAGTGAAAGTGTTATTAGTCAAATTACTGATGATGTTATTGATGATGTCAAAGCATGGCAAAATCGGCCATTAGAAAGCATTTATCCGATTGTTTATTTTGATTGTATAGTAGTTAAAGTACGACAAGATAAACGGATTATTAACAAATCAGTTTATATAGCACTAGGAGTTGATTTAGAAGGTAAAAAAGATGTTTTAGGTTTATGAATTAGTGAAAATGAAGGTTCTAAATTTTGATTATCTAATTTTACAGAAATGAAAAATCGAGGCTTAAATGATATTCTTATTGCTTGTAGTGATAATTTAACAGGCATGTCAGAAGCAATACAATCAGTTTATCCTAAAACCGAACATCAATTATGAATAGTTCATCAAATTAGAAATAGTTTAAAATATGTTTCATACAAACATCGAAAATCTCTAGTTACAGATTTAAAACCAATTTATAGTGCATGTAGTGAAGAACAAGCAATGCAAGCTTTAGAATCGTTTGAAAATAAATGAAATAAACAATATCCTCAAATTACTAAATCTTGATATAAAAATTGAGATAATTTAATGGTTTTTATTAGTTATCCACCAGAAATTAAAAGAGTAATTTATTTTAATTTTCACAAAAAATCTTGATATTACTTTTAATTGAAAATTAAAAGTAATATTTTTATATCAGGGATGATTTTTTGTGACTAATAATGAATTAATTGATGTTTTCAAAAACAAAAAAGATGCAGAATTTATAAAAATTATTAGACATTTTAAAAATAGAATTAAACAAATTGAGAAAAAAGAAAAATTAGATGCAATTGATAAAAAATTTAAAGAAAAAGGAATTCAATGTCCAAATTGTAAATCTTATTGATGTGTAAAAAATGATTTTAAGAATAATAAGCCAAAATATTTATGCAAAGATTGTAAAAGTAGCTTTGATGCTTTAAGAAATCATTTTTTACATTGAAGTCATTTATCTCATGAACAATGAGATTGAATAATTTGATTGTCATTGTTAGGTCAATCTTTTAATTTTCACAAAAAATCTTGATATTACTTTTAATTTAAAATTAAAAGTAATATTTTTATATCAGGGGTGATTTTTTGTGACTAATAATGAATTAATTGATGTTTTAAAAAACAAAAAAGATGAAGAATTTATAAAAATTATTAGACATTTTAAAAATAGAATTAAACAAATTGAGAAAAAAGAAAAATTAGATGCAATTGATAAAAAATTTAAAGAAAAAGGAATTCAATGTCCAAATTGTAAATCTTATTGATGTGTAAAAAATGGTTTTAAGAATAATAAGCAAAAATATTTATGCAAAGATTGTAAAAGTAGCTTTGATGCTTTAAGAAATCATTTTTTACATTAGACTTGGTGCAAAACTAAGGTAATTCAAAATTATATATTCCTGCTATTAAATTAAATCTTAATGCAAATCTTCGTATTTTATTGCGATATTTTAAACTTAAAATTTTAAAACGTTTTAGTTTAGCAAATACGTGTTCAATTTTAATTCTAATTTTACTTAAAGTTTTATTGTATTCTTTTTGAATTGGTGTTAATTGATTGTATTTACTTTTTTTAAATGGCAAAAATGTATTTTTATGAATATTTTGTATACCTTGATAACCTGAATCAACAAAAACTTGTTTTTCTGGATGAATAAAAGTTTTAGATTTTAGAAGCAATTTAAAATCATGAATGCTTCCAAAACAAAAAGCAGTTGAAATAATTTTTCCATTGGAAATATCAATAATTATTTGGGATTTGAGAGAATGATGTTTCTTTTTACCTGAAAAAATTAATTTTAGTTTTTTTTAATTCTTTCAATTGGATTTTCAGTAGCATCAATAGCTAACAAATTATTATTAGTACCTTTATTTTTTGTTAAATCTTTTTTTCCAGGTAAATTAAAAATTCTTTTAATTTTCAAAAAAACTCTTGATGAAATAAAAAAAATCATCAACCTGGCCTAAAATTTGATTTTATTTAATTTTGGGATTTATTTTTTTACAAACTGAAATATAATGCTTCAGATTTTGCATAAGGTGATATTTTATAATGTTGGTATTTAAATTTTCATAAATTGAGGTAATTTTGAATATTGGTAAATCCAATGCCATGATAATGAGTAATAAATTCTTTTAAACTTGATTGTATTTTACTGATATTACTTAAATTTTTATAATTTAATTCTTTATTTTCTTTTGATTTAAATTTCTTGAGAGTACATTTTGTTTGTTTAGCTACTGTATCATATAGTATTTGCATATCACAAACTATAATTGATTTTTCTTCAATAAGCTTAGATTTTAAATTTTCTTGTACTCATTTTTTTGTTAATCTTTTAGTATTTGTTGTTTGAGCATAAATATTTTTATTTTCATCAATTGCCATTTCAATACAACAGTTTAAATCTTTAGCATTTTCTTCAATTCATTTTTTTCTTGGATCATCTGGATTTTTGAAATTTCCTTTATGAATTTCTTTGATAAAAGTTTCATCAATTTCAATTCTACCTTTTAATTTTGTGAATGGTTTTTGTGTTTTTGCTAATTGTGATGATTTCATAAATTTTTGACGATTAAATCATGCTGATGTTTTTGAAATTTTAGCAAATTGAGAAATAGTATAAGCAGATTGACCTAACAATGACAATCAAATTATTCAATCTCATTGTTCATGAGATAAATGACTTCAATGTAAAAAATGATTTCTTAAAGCATCAAAGCTACTTTTACAATCTTTGCATAAATATTTTTGCTTATTATTCTTAAAACCATTTTTTACACATCAATAAGATTTACAATTTGGACATTGAATTCCTTTTTCTTTAAATTTTTTATCAATTGCATCTAATTTTTCTTTTTTCTCAATTTGTTTAATTCTATTTTTAAAATGTCTAATAATTTTTATAAATTCTTCATCTTTTTTGTTTTTTAAAACATCAATTAATTCATTATTAGTCACAAAAAATCACCCCTGATATAAAAATATTACTTTTAATTTAAAATTAAAAGTAATATCAAGATTTTTTGTGAAAATTAAAAAAAAATTCCGCTTTTTGTTAAAATATTTTCAATTCAAAAAATATTACGAATGCAACTAGTATGACTAATATTATATCTTTTTGCAATAACTCTATAACCACTATAGTCTTTTCAATATTCTAAAGTCATTAATAAACGCTCTTCAATTACAATTTTATTTTTTCTACCACCATAATATTTTGTTTAGACTCAGCAATTTTTAAAATTTCAAGCATTTTATAAAATGTTTGTGTCTTTATGCCGACTAAACTATAAAATTCTTGATCATCTTTATATTTTTTCAACATAATAACTATCACCTTTAATATTAATAATAATCGTTAAATTGTTAAAATTAAAGGTTTTGCACCAAGTCTAATAAAACTTTAAGTAAAATTAGAATTAAAATTGAACACGTATTTGCTAAACTAAAACGTTTTAAAATTTTAAGTTTAAAATATCGCAATAAAATACGAAGATTTGCATTAAGATTTAATTTAATAGCAGGAATATATAATTTTGAATTACCTTAGTTTTGCACCAAGTCTATTGAAGTCATTTATCTCATGAACAATGAGATTGAATAATTTGATTGTCATTGTTAGGTCAATCTGCTTATACTATTTCTCAATTTGCTAAAATTTCAAAAACATCAGCATGATTTAATCGTCAAAAATTTATGAAATCATCACAATTAGCAAAAACACAAAAACCATTCACAAAATTAAAAGGTAGAATTGAAATTGATGAAACTTTTATCAAAGAAATTCATAAAGGAAATTTCGAAAATCCAGATGATCCAAGAAAAAAATGAATTGAAGAAAATGCTAAAGATTTAAACTGTTGTATTGAAATGGCAATTGATGAAAATAAAAATATTTATGCTCAAACAACAAATACTAAAAGATTAACAAAAAAATGAGTACAAGAAAATTTAACATCTAAGCTTATCGAAGAAAAATCAATTATAGTTTGTGATATGCAAATACTATATGATACAGTAGCTAAACAAACAAAATGTACTCTCAAGAAATTTAAATCAAAAGAAAATAAAGAATTAAATTATAAAAATTTAAGTAATATCAGTAAAATACAATCAAGTTTAAAAGAATTTATTACTCATTATCATGGCATTGGATTTACCAATATTCAAAATTACCTCAATTTATGAAAATTTAAATACCAACATTATAAAATATCACCTTATGCAAAATCCGAAGCATTATATTTCAGTTTGTAAAAAAAATAAATCCCAAAATTAAATAAAATCAAATTTTAGGCCCGGTTGATGATTTTTTTTATTTCATCAAGAGTTTTTTTGAAAATTAAAAGTTTTTTCTGTTTTAATAATTCCGCATAACATTCATCTTGATGTTGTTTCATTATTGGAAATATAAGGTATTGATTCTCCAACAACTTCACCAGCAACTTTATATGCTCTTCCTGCTTTATCATCTTTAATAAAATCTACATAAATAACCGTTCTTTCTAACACATATCTTTTCATTGCTCTTGGTGTTGCTAAAACAAAAGTCATTAATTGTTGTTCATTTTTATCATTAGTAAAAATCATATAATCATCAAGAAAGATTTCACATAATACACCCTTTACATATAAATTATTTCCATTTAAACGTAATTGTTGAGCTAACTGATTATCGGTAATTAAACCTTTATTATCTGCTAAATAAACTAAACTATCATAAAGACCATTAGTAATAAAAAATTTACTATTTGCAATGTTTCTAAATTGAAATAAAGTATTTCAAGCAGATAACATTGATTTTAAATATCATATTGGTGTTGTATCTTCAATATCTATTTTAGTAGCAGATTTTCAATTGCTTGTGTATCATCAATTGCTAATTTATCTGCTAAATCATTTGCAACTTCATATTGCATACTATCTAATAAATTTTGTCCATTATTTGCATTTAAATCTACATCTGCAATAATTTCTCCTGCAAGATATTTTTTAGTTATTTTTTTACTAATTTTATCTGTATCAACATATGGCAATTCATATCTTTTACTTTTATCATCTCAAGCAATAATTTTCACTTCTGGTTTTTTTGGTTTTTTAACAATAAACTCAATATTTACTGAATCAACAATTTCAGTAGGGAAAAAATTTGCCCATGGACTATTTGATATTTTAAAAAACTCTATAAATTCTGGTGCTTCTACTAATCTCTCTGTATTTTCTAAATTTTGATTAAATGGTACTGACATTTTATTTCTTCCTTTCGTTTATAAATAATTTTTCTTTTTATAATTCCTGAGTTGTAAATATAAATGGGACAGTTTTTTAAAATAATTGTATTAAATCTATTGGTCTTTTATAAGAGAGCGATTTTCTGGGTGTAGAATTAATTTGAAATGCTATAAAATTTAAATCTTTTTGTTTATATGAAGATAGATCTGTAGATTTTGGTAAATATCTTCTTAAAATACCATTATTATTTTCATTTAAACCCCTTTGGCAAGGTTTACCAGGATCTGCAAAATAAATTTTGACATTACAAATTTTTTCGATTAATCTTCATTTACTAAATTCTTTACCACGATCAAAAGTAATGGTTTTAACTGTTCCTTTTTGTAACTTTGAAATAAATTTTATTAGACTTGGTGCAAAACCTTTAATTTTAACAATTTAACGATTATTATTAATATTAAAGGTGATAGTTATTATGTTGAAAAAATATAAAGATGATCAAGAATTTTATAGTTTAGTCGGCATAAAGCCACAAACATTTTATAAAATGCTTGAAATTTTAAAAATTGCTGAGTCTAAACAAAAATATTATGGTGGTAGAAAAAATAAAATTGTAATTGAAGAGCGTTTATTAATGACTTTAGAATATTGAAAAGACTATAGTAGTTATAGAGTTATTGCAAAAAGATATAATATTAGTCATACTAGTTGCATTCGTAATATTTTTTGAATTGAAAATATTTTAATAAAAAGCGGAATTTTTAATTTACCTGGAAAAAAAGATTTAACAAAAAATAAAGGTACTAATAATAATTTGTTAGCTATTGATGCTACTGAAACTCCAATTGAAAGAATTAAAAAAAACTAAAATTACTTTTTTCAGGTAAAAAGAAACATCATTCTCTCAAATCCCAAATAATTATTGATATTTCCAATGGAAAAATTATTTCAACTGCTTTTTGTTTTGGAAGTATTCATGATTTTAAATTGCTTCTAAAATCTAAAACTTTTATTCATCCAGAAAAACAAGTTTTTGTTGATTCAGGTTATCAAGGTATACAAAATATTCATAAAAATACATTTTTGCCATTTAAAAAAAGTAAATACAATCAATTAACACCAATTCAAAAAGAATACAATAAAACTTTAAGTAAAATTAGAATTAAAATTGAACACGTATTTGCTAAACTAAAACGTTTTAAAATTTTAAGTTTAAAATATCGCAATAAAATACGAAGATTTGCATTAAGATTTAATTTAATAGCAGGAATATATAATTTTTAATTACCTTAGTTTTGCACCAAGTCTATTATACTTTTCGTAATATTTTCTGATTTATGATTTTTAGTTACTAAAGGAATTGTGGTTTTTGATCATATATCAGCCAAAGTAATAATAGAACTTTTATGATCTTTGCCAATGATAGTATCACCTTCTAAATGACCAAATTCTTGTATATTTTTAATATTAGGAATGATTAAATTTCTTTCATGAATAGACTTACAATTATTAATTTTGCCCCTATTTTCTTTTTGTTTGTGAGATTTATTTTTGCCTTTTCTCAATAAGTTATTTTCATCAAAACCCATTCGATTTGTTTTAAACATGTTATATAAAGTTTTTGTTGAAATACTTTTTATTTTATTTTCCTTTAAAAAGTTAGCAATTATATCAAGAGCATACTTTTTAGTAATTAACAAATGATTAATACTATTAATTTCTGTTAAATTTAAAATTATTAATTTTCTGCCTGCATTTTGTTTATTTTTTTGAAATTGATTCAATATTTCTAATGGCAATAAGTTTTTATTTAATAATCTACAAACTCTATGTACAGTTGATTTATTATAATCAACAATTTTTGCTATTTTACGAATCGAAAATCCATAATTTTTATATTCTTTTATTGCTATTATTGATTCAATACTCAGATACTTATACATTGCGCTAATTCCTTTCTTTTCTTAATTATAGACCTAACACAATTTAATTTTTATATAAGTGTCCTTTTTAATTTTACAATTAAAGATTAATTAAAAAATTTTCTTTATCATTTGTTTTATTATTAATAATTATTTGTTTATTGCCACCTGTATTAATTGTTTGTTTAAATACTGGTTGTTCTTTAATCATTTTTTTAATAGTTTCTTCAATTTTTGAATTTTCTAAATTATTAGTTTTAAATTTTAAATAATCATAAAATTCAGTTTTAACTTGATATTTTTTAAATATATTAATAATTTCTTTTTCTTTAATTTCTTGATTAAGTTTATTTAATTTATTTTCTGCTTCATTAACTTTATTTTCTATTTCTTGTGAAGAAGCATTGTTTTCAGTTAAAGGTTCAGTTGTTTGTTGAACATTATTTTCATTTTCTAACATTTAACATTCTCCTAATCTTATCCCAATAATCAATCTTTAACTAATTGTGGCATTTCACTTATTAATTTTTTATAATCATTAACAGCATTTTCCAATATTTCAATATCAGAAAATTTAAAACAATTATCAATATGTAAATCAAAATCTCTATCAATATAGATATCATGTTTAAAATTATATTTTTCATTAAATTCAATTTTTGTCATGTTATTTTTCTCCTTTATTAATTTTGGCTTTTATCCCTTTATGTAGTATTTTTAAATTTTATCACATAAATGGAGATAAAAGCCTACCTAGGAAATTATCCCTGCATGTATTTAAATCAAACACAAAATTACAGTTTCAAAACTAGGTATGTTATTGAATTTATATGCTGATTCGTTTTGCATATAAATGAATATTGTGCTTTGAAACTCTTATGTGTGTTCGGAAAGTTCGTCGGATGTGCTTTCATGCTGATTCAATCTGGTTTGTGTTTACAACTCAGGTTATTAAAGAATCTAATAATTAAATTATTTTTAATATTTAAACTACTTTGTCTAAAACTTTTTTTCTGATTTTTTATCATTATTTTATATTTATTTTGATTATATTTCTTTATGATATCATCTTTAATAGTTTTGTTTTTTTAGCTTCTTCCATATTTTTTGCTTTTTAGTTTATATTCAATTATATTTTTAATAAAAAAATAAATTAAATAAACTTTATTTAAAATACTAGATAAAAATATATTGTGAAATACGTTTTATTTCTTTATAATAAATATAAAAATTAATATAAGTTTTTTAATCCATTTACTTTCATTTCAAAGTAAATGGTTTTTTTTATTTTGAAGGGGATGAAAAGATGATTAATACAGAAAAATTACCTTTATTAAAAATAAATGAACACATTAATTATAATGGAATTAATAATTCAAATATGTCAATAAATCATAATGATTCATCTAGTACTGAAAGTATTATAACTTTAGATGATGATCAAATAACAAACGGAAGAGAAAATAATAATTTAAACAATTTAGTAATTGATGGTGGTTCAGTAAATACTATTGTTAATTTTACCAATGATTGAAGGGATACTGATGATCGTTATGGTGGAAAAACACAAAAAAGATTAGATATTAATGGTAATTGAGAATATAATACGAAATTTATAACAGGTGATGTTTTAAATGAAAAAATAGCAAATATTAATAATCAATTATATTTAATGAAAGAAATTATATTAAATGATGGTGCAGTTATTTTAGAATTATCAAATTTAAATGAAAATAAAAAAATTGAAACAAAATATAAAATATACAATAATGAAGAAGAAAGAGAATACAATAATAATTTAAATGACTTTGATTTAACTACTTTTTTACCAATAAATAAAGAAAAACCTAATTTTTTAAAAAAATTTTTAAGTTCAAAATATATGTTTTTACCTAATACAATTTTTTTAAATTTTGCTTTCGGATCAGTATTATTATTTGAAGCTAAAAATTATTTTCATAAAGAAAAATTACCTGAAAATCTTTATCATAATTTTTGAGATGTATTAATGAGTGGTATTAGTGGTGTTATAGTAATGAATTTATCTTATTTAAATTACAAACTTATTTCTTTAAAAAATAAATGAAAATACTTATCTTTTTCTTTAGTAATTGGTGGTATTAGTATTTGAGATCAATTTTTATATTTACATGTTAGTGAAGAAAATTTCAACTTCATCTCTTTTATAGAAAGAATAAGTATCTTTTTTACTAGTATTTTAATTGAAGAATTAATTTTTGATAAAATTGCTCAACCTTGCATTGAAAAATTATGACAAAATTTAAAAAATCAAAACTTTTCAAAAATTATTAAATATGGTAGTACTGTTAGTATGCTTCTTTTTGTATCAATTTTTAAAAATATATTAACTGGTCTTTATGGCGAAGAAAAAGAAATAAATTTAGAAAATATTAAAAAAGCACTTCCACTAACACTATTGACAGTAATTCTTGAAAATACTCTTACTTCTTTTTCTTTTTCTTATTTTGATTGATTTTGAACCAAAATTTCAATTGCAAAAGAAATAGCAACCAATAGTATAAAAGGAATAGAAAGATTTGCTAATCAACAAGCACAAAATTATAGTTTTAAAAAATTAATAAAACAATTTAATTTTCAACCATTTAATGCAAACTTAATAAATGAAAGCGAACCGATAGATCATCCAGATTCAAATCAACCATCTATCCAAGTTATGTAAAAGTAAAGTCATTAACTCCTCTGGAATGGCAACCTTTTTTAGGACTATTTTTTGGTAGACATTTGTTTTTGATAATTAACTGGAGTTAGGTAGTTTAAAATGCTATGAATTCGTATGTTGTTATATCAATTGATATAATCAAATAATTCTAATTTTAATTGGATTAATGATGTAAAATTTTTATCATTAATAAATTCAGTTTTGAAAGTTTTAAAAGTTGCTTCAGCAACAGCATTGTCATAAGGACAACCTTTTTTGCTTAAAGAGTGAGTAATATTGAATGCCAGTAAAAGTTTATCAATAATTTTATTATTAAATTCATTACCTCGATCGCTATGAAATATTTGAATGTCTTTTAAACAGCGATTTGATTGGTAATGTTTAGTAATCTGTGTAACTTACAAAAATAACTATGTTTAATTAATTCTAGTAAATATAATTAAATGACTAGAAAGAGTGAGTTACAAATGGTTAAAAAACAAAACATTAATAATAATGATCCAATATCACAAGCAGTAGATTTATTACTAGAAAATACTGAAGATTTAACAACAGTTTTTAAAGAAGGGGGTTTATATAAAGAATTAACAAAAAGATTAGTGGAAAAAATGTTGAATTCTGAAATGCAAAATTATTTAGGATATGAAAAAAATCAACATAGTAATAGTGAAAATGCTCGTAATGGCATAACTTCAAAAAAATTAATAACTCAAGAAGGTAAAATTGAAATTGATGTACCACGAGATCGTAATAGTAATTTTACTCCTGTAATAGTGCCAAAAAGACAAAGAGAGGCTTTTATGTAATCTGTGTATCTTTGTTTTACAAGGTACTAGTTTAGATTAATTCTGTCTTCAAATTTTATCATAAAATGAGCAATTGCTGTATTTCAATTTTGAATAGGCATTGTTCATTTTTTTGTTATATTTTCAATTGCTAAGTAAAATATTTTGAAAACTGCCATATCGTTAGGAAAAACTTTTTTATTTCTAATAACTTTTCGTAATTGACTATTAACAGATTCAATAGCATTTGTAGTATAAATTACTCTTTTAATTTCTGGTGGATAACTAATAAAAACCATTAAATTATCTCAATTTTTATATCAAGATTTAGTAATTTGAGGATATTGTTTATTTCATTTATTTTCAAACGATTCTAAAGCTTGCATTGCTTGTTCTTCACTACATGCACTATAAATTGGTTTTAAATCTGTAACTAGAGATTTTCGATGTTTGTATGAAACATATTTTAAACTATTTCTAATTTGATGAACTATGCATAATTGATGTTCGGTTTTAGGATAAACTGATTGTATTGCTTCTGACATGCCTGTTAAATTATCACTACAAGCAATAAGAATATCATTTAAGCCTCGATTTTTCATTTCTGTAAAATTAGATAATCAAAATTTAGAACCTTCATTTTCACTAATTCATAAACCTAAAACATCTTTTTTACCTTCTAAATCAACTCCTAGTGCTATATAAACTGATTTGTTAATAATCCGTTTATATAGCACTAGGAGTTGATTTAGAAGCCTGAGTTGTAAATATAAATGGGACAGTTTTTTAAAATAATTGTATTAAATCTATTGGTCTTTTATAAGAGAGCGATTTTCTGGGTGTAGAATTAATTTGAAATGCTATAAAATTTAAATCTTTTTGTTTATATGAAGATAGATCTGTAGATTTTGGTAAATATCTTCTTAAAATACCATTATTATTTTCATTTAAACCCCTTTGGCAAGGTTTACCAGGATCTGCAAAATAAATTTTGACATTACAAATTTTTTCGATTAATCTTCATTTACTAAATTCTTTACCACGATCAAAAGTAATGGTTTTAACTGTTCCTTTTTGTAACTTTGAAATAAATTTCGGACTTCTCCCCACATGTACTTGTGGAGGAAACAATGAAATTGAATGAGTTCAACAATATATTTCAAACAGAAAAAGATTGTTTGAAATATATAGCAAGTTTGAAGGAAAACAAATGTATGAGGTGTTCTTGAACAAATTTGAATACTTCTGATTTAAGAAGAATAAGATGTTTGAAATGTCATCAAACATTTAGTATTCTTCATGACACCATTTTTTACAAGTCACAAACACCTTTGACATCTTGGTTTTATCTCATCTTTAGATGAATAAACACCAAACATGGAATTCCATCAACTGATGTTGCAAAAGAATTGGGAGTAACTTTGAAAACTGCTTGAAGAATGGGTCATAAAATCCGAAGTGCAATTGCAAAACAAGAACCTCAATTCATTGTTGAGGGCATAGTGCAAATGGATGAAATGTATCTTTCACATATGGGTTTTAAAAAACAAGGAAGATCCTTAAAAAATAAAACTTTGATTGTTGGGATTTATGAAAAAACAACCAATAATTTAATTGTGAAAGTGTTGAAAAATGCAAATCAAAAAAATCTTTTGCAATTTGCAAGAAACCACATTTCTTCAAAGTGTGATGTACATACTGATTCTTGAAAAGGATATCGCCATTTTAAATCAGTTTTCACTAAGCATGAAACAGTTAACCATCAAGATGGCTATGTTTCAAAAACTGGTGTAAACATAAACCAGATTGAATCGGCATGAAAGCACATCAGACGAACATTTAAAACACATATCAAAGTTGAAAAACATCATGTTCATTTATACGCAAAAGAATCGGCATATAAATTCAACAATATACCTAGTTTTGAAACTGTAATGTTATGTTTGATTTAAAAATGTGGGGAGAAGTCCGTAGATAGGCTTTTCTCAGCATTTATGTGATAAAATTTAAAAATAGTACATAAAGGGAGAAAAGCCATAAATTTTATTATACTTTTCGTAATATTTTCTGATTTATGATTTTTAGTTACTAAAGGAATTGTGGTTTTTGATCATATATCAGCCAAAGTAATAATAGAACTTTTATGATCTTTGCCAATGATAGTATCACCTTCTAAATGACCAAATTCTTGTATATTTTTAATATTAGGAATGATTAAATTTCTTTCATGAATAGACTTACAATTATTAATTTTGCCCCTAGTTTCTTTTTGTTTGTGAGATTTATTTTTGCCTTTTCTCAATAAGTTATTTTCATCAAAACCCATTCGATTTGTTTTAAACATGTTATATAAAGTTTTTGGTTGAAATACTTTTTATTTTATTTTCCTTTAAAAAGTTAGCAATTATATCAAGATCATACTTTTTAGTAATTAACAAATGATTAATACTATTAATTTCTGTTAAAGTTAAAATTATTAATTTTCTGCCTGCATTTTGTTTATTTTTTTGAAATTGATTCAATATTTCTAATGGCAATAAGTTTTTATTTAATAATCTACAAACTCTATGTACAGTTGATTTACTATAATCAACAATTTTTGCTATTTTACGAATCGAAAATCCATAATTTTTATATTCTTTTATTGCTATTATTGATTCAATACTCAGATACTTATACATTGCGCTAATTCCTTTCTTTTCTTAATTATAGACCTAACACAATTTAATTTTTATATAAGTGTCCTTTTTAATTTTACAATTAAAGAAGGTAAAAAAGATGTTTTAGGTTTATGAATTAGTGAAAATGAAGGTTCTAAATTTTGATTATCTAATTTTACAGAAATGAAAAATCGAGGCTTAAATGATATTCTTATTGCTTGTAGTGATAATTTAACAGGCATGTCAGAAGCAATACAATCAGTTTATCCTAAAACCGAACATCAATTATGCATAGTTCATCAAATTAGAAATAGTTTAAAATATGTTTCATACAAACATCGAAAATCTCTAGTTACAGATTTAAAACCAATTTATAGTGCATGTAGTGAAGAACAAGCAATGCAAGCTTTAGAATCGTTTGAAAATAAATGAAATAAACAATATCCTCAAATTACTAAACATTACCTATTAATAATAAAAAATGCCAATTAAAGGCATTTTTATTTAAAATAATTTCTAAAATAAACTTAAGATTAAAAAATCTATACATTTTTATTATAAAATATTAATATATAAAATTCAATAAAAATTACTTATATATAAAATAAGTAATTTTTTTATTTTATAAATTATTATAACTATAATCTCAATTTAATGAAGCATTATCATAATTTAATGGTACTTCACTCATATCATCACTACCATAATTACTTGCATTATCATTTACTAATCTTGCTTGTTCATTTGTAAATGCTGTTTCTTGCATTTCTTCAATATGATTTGTAGTTTCCATAGGTAGTAAATTATGGATTATTTCACTTGCACCCGCAACAATAGTTGGAACTGCATAAGCATTATTAAAATTATTATTAATACCCATAGCAACACCACTACTAATCAAACAACCACCAGTAGCCATATTTGCTATTTTACGTATAGTTTCAAATTTACTTGGTATTAATTCAGTAATTCCAGCAACTAAATTTGCAATACCATATGAGTTAAGACTAATAAATGTATCTCAATCCATTAAATGATTATCATTATTATTAGTAGTACTTAATAATAAATCTGGTGGGAATGGGTCAATAGTAGTAGTTATTGGACTTTCAGTTGGATTATGATTAATATCTGCATTAGTAAATTTAGCATAATTCACCAATCCAATTGTTCCTAAACCTAAAATAATTTTCGGACTTCTCCCCACATGTACTTGTGGAGGAAACAATGAAATTGAATGAGTTCAACAATATATTTCAAACAGAAAAAGATTGTTTGAAATATATAGCAAGTTTGAAGGAAAACAAATGTATGAGGTGTTCTTGAACAAATTTGAATACTTCTGATTTAAGAAGAATAAGATGTTTGAAATGTCATCAAACATTTAGTATTCTTCATGACACCATTTTTTACAAGTCACAAACACCTTTGACATCTTGGTTTTATCTCATCTTTAGATGAATAAACACCAAACATGGAATTCCATCAACTGATGTTGCAAAAGAATTGGGAGTAACTTTGAAAACTGCTTGAAGAATGGGTCATAAAATCCGAAGTGCAATTGCAAAACAAGAACCTCAATTCATTGTTGAGGGCATAGTGCAAATGGATGAAATGTATCTTTCACATATGGGTTTTAAAAAACAAGGAAGATCCTTAAAAAATAAAACTTTGATTGTTGGGATTTATGAAAAAACAACCAATAATTTAATTGTGAAAGTGTTGAAAAATGCAAATCAAAAAAATCTTTTGCAATTTGCAAGAAACCACATTTCTTCAAAGTGTGATGTACATACTGATTCTTGAAAAGGATATCGCCATTTTAAATCAGTTTTCACTAAGCATGAAACAGTTAACCATCAAGATGGTTATGTTTCAAAAACTAGTGTAAACATAAACCAGATTGAATCGGCATGAAAGCACATCAGACGAACATTTAAAACACATATCAAAGTTGAAAAACATCATGTTCATTTATACGCAAAAGAATCGGCATATAAATTCAACAATATACCTAGTTTTGAAACTGTAATGTTATGTTTGATTTAAAAATGTGGGGAGAAGTCCGTAGATAGGCTTTTCTCAGCATTTATGTGATAAAATTTAAAAATAGTACATAAAGGGAGAAAAGCCATAATTTTTTTAGAACTATTTAATAATTTAGTTTTATAAGATGGTCTTTGATTTAAATTTCAAATATCAATTCCTAATTTTTTACTAAATAACAAAGCATTTATTGAACCTAATACTCGATTTCCTATTAACTGACCATAGTAGGCAGAAGTGCCTATCATTGCTGATAATGGACTTATTCCCATTCTTATTAATTTTAATAAAGTATAATTTGATTGTGAATTTTCTGTATTTGGCATTTTCTATTCTCCTTTTATAAATTTAAATTTCATATGTCC
This sequence comes from Spiroplasma endosymbiont of Zeiraphera isertana, assembly GCF_964030805.1. GTDB lineage: Bacteria > Bacillota_I > Bacilli_A > Mycoplasmatales > VBWQ01 > Spiroplasma_E. The sequence goes on along the minus strand of NZ_OZ034965.1, from coordinate 1,096,665 downwards.
AATAGTATCTCTATTATTACCAACTATAATTAAATATCCAGTTTGATTATTTTCTAAAATTCATGAATAAAAAATATCTTGTGGATATAATTTTGGATATAAATTTAATGCTAATAAATAACATAAAGCATCTTCTTTATTTTTTAATAATTCTACTGTTCGACATTTTATTTCTTTAGGACTTTTTTCATTAGACTTGGTGCAAAACCTTTAATTTTAACAATTTAACGATTATTATTAATATTAAAGGTGATAGTTATTATGTTGAAAAAATATAAAGATGATCAAGAATTTTATAGTTTAGTCGGCATAAAGCCACAAACATTTTATAAAATGCTTGAAATTTTAAAAATTGCTGAGTCTAAACAAAAATATTATGGTGGTAGAAAAAATAAAATTGTAATTGAAGAGCGTTTATTAATGACTTTAGAATATTGAAAAGACTATAGTAGTTATAGAGTTATTGCAAAAAGATATAATATTAGTCATACTAGTTGCATTCGTAATATTTTTTGAATTGAAAATATTTTAATAAAAAGCGGAATTTTTAATTTACCTGGAAAAAAAGATTTAACAAAAAATAAAGGTACTAATAATAATTTGTTAGCTATTGATGCTACTGAAACTCCAATTGAAAGCCTTAAAAAAAACTAAAATTACTTTTTTCAGGTAAAAAGAAACATCATTCTCTCAAATCCCAAATAATTATTGATATTTCCAATGGAAAAATTATTTCAACTGCTTTTTGTTTTGGAAGCATTCATGATTTTAAATTGCTTCTAAAATCTAAAACTTTTATTCATCCAGAAAAACAAGTTTTTGTTGATTCAGGTTATCAAGGTATACAAAATATTCATAAAAATACATTTTTGCCATTTAAAAAAAGTAAATACAATCAATTAACACCAATTCAAAAAGAATACAATAAAACTTTAAGTAAAATTAGAATTAAAATTGAACACGTATTGGCTAAACTAAAACGTTTTAAAATTTTAATTTTAAAATATCGCAATAAAATATGAAGATTTGCATTAAGATTTAATTTAATAGCAGGAATATATAATTTTGAATTACCTTAGTTTTGCACCAAGTCTAATGACAGAATTTATGTATATATTTAATTAATTCTATTAAAAATAAAAATTTAAACACTAGAAAGTTTAAACCTGAATATATTTAATAATTAATAACTTTATTATCTTTAAATCAAAGATTATCAAATCAAGTTATTGAATCTTCAAAAAAAGGAAAAATAAGGTATGATCAGTTAACAATTTTATCTATTAAAAATATTAGCGAGGAAGAAATTATTTTTGATAATGAATAAGAAAGAAAAACTTATAAATCCATGAAAGAGTCTTGGATAGGTTACACTTTATTGGACACTAATTACGTAGACAAGCGAACAAATTAGTTAAAAGAAAGGAACTATAATTATGGCCAATATTAACTCATATACCGACGCATTTAAGAAACAAATAGTAGCTTTATATCAAAGTGGTAAGTCAGTGTCTTGTCTTGCTAAAGAGTACAATGTTACAAGAGCAGCTACTTATAATTGAATTAAGCAATTTACTAATTCAGGTAGTTTTAAATCTAAAGATAATCGTTCTGTTGAAGAAAATGAATTAATTAAATTAAGAAAAGAATTAAAATAGTTACGAATGGAAAATGATATTTTAAAGCAAGCAGCACTAATAATAGGCAGAAAATAGAGATTATTATCAATAATAAATGTAAATATAACATTCGTACAATGTGTCGTTTTTTAAAGCTCTCTAAATCAACATATTATTTTAATTTCAAGAAAAAAGAAAAAAATCAAAATAATATGTATGATGAAGCTGTTATTAGTGCTTTTAAAGAAAATAAAGAAATTTATGGCACAAGAAGATTAAAAGTCATATTATAAAACCAAGAAATTTATTTATCAAGACGAAAAATTAAAGAAATTATGAATAAACATAATTTAATATCAAAATACACTAAATTAAGACACAAAAATCATCATAATAAAGTCAATGATAGTCAAATAACTAATCTTGTTAATAGAAACTTTAAGAATGGGATTAAAAATGAAGTTATTGTTAGTGATTTAACTTATGTTCAAGTAAATGGTAAGTGAAACTATTGGATAGGTTACACTTTATTGGACACTAGTTACGTAGACAAGTGAACAAATTAGTTAAAAGAAAGGAACTATAATTATGGCCAATATTAACTCATATACCGACAAATTTAAGAAACAAATAGTAGCTTTATATCAAAGTGGTAAGTCAGTGTCTTGTCTTGCTAAAGAATACAATGTTACAAGAGCAGCTACTTATAATTGAATTAAGCAATTTACTAATTCAGGTAGTTTTAAATCTAAAGATAATCGTTCTGTTGAAGAAAATGAATTAATTAAATTAAGAAAAGAATTAAAATAGTTACGAATGGAAAATGATATTTTAAAGCAAGCAGCACTAATAATAGGCAGAAAATAGAGATTATTATCAATAATAAATGTAAATATAAAATTCGTACAATGTGTCGTTTTTTAAAGCTCTCTAAATCAACATATTATTTTAATTTCAAGAAAAAAGAAAAAAATCAAAATAATATGTATGATGAAGCTGTTATTAGTGCTTTTAAAGAAAATAAAGAAATTTATGGCACAAGAAGATTAAAAGTCATATTATAAAACCAAGAAATTTATTTATCAAGACGAAAAATTAAAGAAATTATGAATAAACATAATTTAATATCAAAATACACTAAATTAAGACACAAAAATCATCATAATAAAGTCAATGATAGTCAAATAACTAATCTTGTTAATAGAAACTTTAAGAATAGGATTAAAAATGAAGTTATTGTTAGTGATTTAACTTATGTTCAAGTAAATGGTAAGTGAAACTATATTTGTTTATTAATAGACCTATTTAACCGCGAAATTATTGGACATAGTGTAGGCACTAAAAAAGATGCATCATTAGTATATGAAGCATTTATGCAATCAAATCGCTGTTTAAAAGATATTCAAATATTTCATAGCGATCGAGGTAATGAATTTAATAATAAAATTATTGATAAACTTTTACTAGCATTCAATATTACTCGCTCTTTAAGCAAAAAAGGATATCCTTATGACAATGCTGTTGCTGAAGCAACTTTTAAAACTTTCAAAACAGAATTTATTAATGATAAAAATTTTAGATCATTAATCCAATTAAAATTAGAATTATTTTTTAATTTTCAAAAAAACTCTTGATGAAATAAAAAAAATCATCAACCTGGCCTAAAATTTGATTTTATTTAATTTTGGGATTTATTTTTTTTACAAACTGAAATATAATGCTTCAGATTTTGCATAAGGTGATATTTTATAATGTTGGTATTTAAATTTTCATAAATTGAGGTAATTTTGAATATTGGTAAATCCAATGCCATGATAATGAGTAATAAATTCTTTTAAACTTGATTGTATTTTACTGATATTACTTAAATTTTTATAATTTAATTCTTTATTTTCTTTTGATTTAAATTTCTTGAGAGTACATTTTGTTTGTTTAGCTACTGTATCATATAGTATTTGCATATCACAAACTATAATTGATTTTTCTTCGATAAGCTTAGATGTTAAATTTTCTTGTACTCATTTTTTTGTTAATCTTTTAGTATTTGTTGTTTGAGCATAAATATTTTTATTTTCATCAATTGCCATTTCAATACAACAGTTTAAATCTTTAGCATTTTCTTCAATTCATTTTTTTCTTGGATCATCTGGATTTTTGAAATTTCCTTTGTGAATTTCTTTGATAAAAGTTTCATCAATTTCAATTCTACCTTTTAATTTTGTGAATGGTTTTTGTGTTTTGGCTAATTGTGATGATTTCATAAATTTTTGACGATTAAATCATGCTGATGTTTTTGAAATTTTAGCAAATTGAGAAATAGTATAAGCAGATTGACCTAACAATGACAATCAAATTATTCAATCTCATTGTTCATGAGATAAATGACTTCAATGTAAAAAATGATTTCTTAAAGCATCAAAGCTACTTTTACAATCTTTGCATAAATATTTTTGCTTATTATTCTTAAAACCATTTTTTACACATCAATAAGATTTACAATTTGGACATTGAATTCCTTTTTCTTTAAATTTTTTATCAATTGCATCTAATTTTTCTTTTTTCTCAATTTGTTTAATTCTATTTTTAAAATGTCTAATAATTTTTATAAATTCTTCATCTTTTTTGTTTTTTAAAACATCAATTAATTCATTATTAGTCACAAAAAATCACCCCTGATATAAAAATATTACTTTTAATTTAAAATTAAAAGTAATATCAAGATTTTTTGTGAAAATTAAAAGAATTATTTGATTACATCAATTGATACAACAACATAAGAATCCACAGCACTTTAAACTACTTAACTCCAGTTAATTATCAAAAACAAATGTCTACCAAAAAATAGTCCTAAAAAGGGTTGCCATTCCAAACAAATACTTTTGTAACTGCAATGAGTATGGGAGAATTAATATTGAAAAATAATTTAAGTAAAATGAAAGATATTTTAGCAAATAAAATAGATTATATATTTTTTGATTCTTTTCCTTCTATGAATAAAATTTTATTAAATGTTTTATTGGCAAGTGATGAAATAATTATTCCGATTGAACCACACAAATTTAGTTATGAAGGATATAAAACAATTAAAGAACCATATGATAATGCAATTAAAACTTTAAACCAATTTGGTTTGAATTTAAAAAATAATATGAATTATTTTGTTATTAACAAAGTTCAAAAAAATAAAACTCATAATGCTGTAATCGAATCTATTATGAATAGTGAAATTGGTGGAAATATTTTAAAGACTAAGATACCTTTATCAACGGTTAAACAAAAAGAAACTATGCTTATGAAATTTAATTCTATCACAGATAAAAATCCAATTGGATTTTTAACAAATGAATTAATTGAAAAGGGAGTGTTATAATATGTCTGAAAAAAAGAGTAAATTATTCGAAAGTATACAAAAAAGTATTGATTCTGTTGATAAAGGCTTTGTTAAAAGCGATGAAATTGAACCAAACACAAAGGTTACGAAAAATGATATTTATAATATAGAATTAAATAAAAAAATTGTTAAAACAATTTCAATTGACCAAAAAACTCAAAATATGTTAAATGAACTTAAAGAAAATAATTACAAAGTTAATTTATCTCAATTAGTTCGTCGTGAAGTTTTTGAAATATATAAAGAACTTATTTCTAAGAAATAAATAAAATTATTTAATTTTATTTATTAATATTTATTATTAAAACTACTTAATAAAAAAAGAACCGAATGGTTCTAAATATTTACCCGGTTTGGCTACCAGGCAAGACATCACACATTACTGCTTTGCCATATCCGTACAGAAAGTGAAATTTTTGTACATTTAAATTATACCATTGTAGTATAAAAAAGTAAATAATTACTTATATTTATGGTAAATTGCATATAAATGTAAAAATAAAAGGTTTTAAGATGACACAAATTATTTATAAAAGTATGCATGTATATGTTTTACATCGTTCTGATGAATTAGATCACAAATATGGTAGACCTGCAATTTTATTAAGATTTAAAATTAAATATTCTTTAATTTGATGTGGTACTACTAAATTAGATTTAAAAAAACAAGAAAAACCTTTTAATTTTAACAAAAAATCTTGATATTACTTTTAATTTAAAATTAAAAGTAATATTTTTATATCAGGGGTGATTTTTTGTGACTAATAATGAATTAATTGATGTTTTAAAAAACAAAAAAGATGAAGAATTTATAAAAATTATTAGACATTTTAAAAATAGAATTAAACAAATTGAGAAAAAAGAAAAATTAGATGCAGTTGATAAAAAATTTCAAGAAAAAGGAATTCAATGTCCAAATTGTAAATCTTATTGATGTGTAAAAAATGGTTTTAAGAATAATAAGCAAAAATATTTATGCAAAGATTGTAAAAGTAGCTTTGATGCTTTAAGAAATAATTTTTTACATTGAAGTCATTTATCTCATGAACAATGAGATTGAATAATTTGATTGTCATTGTTAGGTCAATCTGCTTATACTATTTCTCAATTTGCTAAAATTTCAAAAACATCAGCATGATTTAATCGTCAAAAATTTATGAAATCATCACAATTAGCAAAAACACAAAAACCATTCACAAAATTAAAAGGTAGAATTGAAATTGATGAAACTTTTATCAAAGAAATTCATAAAGGAAATTTCAAAAATCCAGATGATCCAAGAAAAAAATGAATTGAAGAAAATGCTAAAGATTTAAACTGTTGTATTGAAATGGCAATTGATGAAAATAAAAATATTTATGCTCAAACAACAAATACTAAAAGATTAACAAAAAAATGAGTACAAGAAAATTTAAAATCTAAGCTTATTGAAGAAAAATCAATTATAGTTTGTGATATGCAAATACTATATGATACAGTAGCTAAACAAACAAAATGTACTCTCAAGAAATTTAAATCAAAAGAAAATAAAGAATTAAATTATAAAAATTTAAGTAATATCAGTAAAATACAATCAAGTTTAAAAGAATTTATTACTCATTATCATGGCATTGGATTTACCAATATTCAAAATTACCTCAATTTATGAAAATTTAAATACCAACATTATAAAATATCACCTTATGCAAAATCCGAAGCATTATATTTCAGTTTGTAAAAAAAATAAAGGTAATGTTTAGTAATCTGTGTAACTTACAAAAATAACTATGTTTAATTAATTCTAGTAAATATAATTAAATGACCAGAAAGAGTGAGTTACAAATGGTTAAAAAACAAAACATTAATAATAATGATCCAATATCACAAGCAGTAGATTTATTACTAGAAAATACTGAAGATTTAACAACAGTTTTTAAAGAAGGAGGTTTATATAAAGAATTAACAAAAAGATTAGTGGAAAAAATGTTGAATTCTGAAATGCAAAATTATTTAGGATATGAAAAAAATCAACATAGTAATAGTGAAAATGCTCGTAATGGCATAACTTCAAAAAAATTAATAACTCAAGAAGGTAAAATTGAAATTGATGTACCACGAGATCGTAATAGTAATTTTACTCCTGTAATAGTGCCAAAAAGACAAAGAAGATTTGATGGTTTTGATCAAAAAGTTCTTTCACTATATGCAAAAGGTATGACAGTATCTGACATTAGAATGCAGTTGCAAGAGTTATATCATGGTGCAGATATTAGTGAAAGTGTTATTAGTCAAATTACTGATGATGTTATTGATGATGTCAAAGCATGGCAAAATAGACCATTAGAAGGTATTTATCCGATTGTTTATTTTGATTGTATAGTAGTTAAAGTACGACAAGATAAACGGATTATTAACAAATCAGTTTATATAGCACTAGGAGTTGATTTAGAAGGTAAAAAAGATGTTTTAGGTTTATGAATTAGTGAAAATGAAGGTTCTAAATTTTGATTATCTAATTTTACAGAAATGAAAAATCGAGGCTTAAATGATATTCTTATTGCTTGTAGTGATAATTTAACAGGCATGTCAGAAGCAATACAATCGGTTTATCCTAAAACCGAACATCAATTATGCATAGTTCATCAAATTAGAAATAGTTTAAAATATGTTTCATACAAACATCGAAAATCTCTAGTTACAGATTTAAAACCAATTTATAGTGCATGTAGTGAAGAACAAGCAATGCAAGCTTTAGAATCGTTTGAAAATAAATGAAATAAACAATATCCTCAAATGACTAAATCTTGATATAAAAATTGAGATAATTTAATGATTTTTATTAGTTATCCTCCAGAAATCAAAAAAGTAATTTATACTACAAATGCTATTGAATCTGTTAATAGTCAATTACGAAAAGTTATTAGAAATAAAAAAGTTTTTCCTAACGATATGGCGGTTTTCAAAATATTTTACTTAGCAATTGAAAATATAACAAAAAAATGAACAATGCCTATTCAAAATTGAAATACAGCAATTGCTCATTTTATGATAAAATTTGAAGACAGAATTAATCTAAACTAGTACCTTGTAAAACAAAGATACACAGATTACATAAAAGCCTCAAAATAAATCCCAAAATTAAATAAAATCAAATTTTAGGCCAGGTTGATGATTTTTTTTATTTCATCAAGAGTTTTTTTGAAAATTAAAAGAAAAACCTTTAACAATTTTAATAAATAATAAAAAAACTTATTTTTATTCAAGTGGTATTGAAAGAGTAGAAACTAAATTTTTAAAAATTGCTTGGGTTAATTTTAAAACATATAATGCTTATAAATTATCATCTAATGAACAACAACAGTTAATCTCCAAATTTGTTAGTTTTACCTTAGAACAAGATCCATATGCAATAATTCAAGAATTAGTAAAAGAAAATCAGGAACTTAAACAGCGAATTTGTATGCAAGCTTTGAAGTTAAAAAATCGTAATCGTGGATAATTTTTATATTTGGTTAAGTGAATTTTCAAATTAAGTATATTAAAAATTAATTGTATAAATATTGTAAAATTAGTATTACTTATTAATGTATTAGTTATGATAATCGCATAAAAATAATCATAGAAAGAATTAAAAAGAAAATGTTTAAAAAAATAAAAATACCTTTTTATTACATATGAATCATGCTATTTGAAAATACGAGGCTTTTATGTAATCTGTGTATCTTTGTTTTACAAGGTACTAGTTTAGATTAATTCTGTCTTCAAATTTTATCATAAAATGAGCAATTGCTGTATTTCAATTTTGAATAGGCATGGTTCATTTTTTTGTTATATTTTCAATTGCTAAGTAAAATATTTTGAAAACTGCCATATCGTTAGGAAAAACTTTTTTATTTCTAATAACTTTTCGTAATTGACTATTAACAGATTCAATAGCATTTGTAGTATAAATCACTTTTTTGATTTCTGGAGGATAACTAATAAAAATCATTAAATTATCTCAATTTTTATATCAAGATTTAGCAATTTGAGGATAGTGTTTATTTCATTTACTTTCAAATGATTCTAAAGCTTGCATTGCTTGTTCTTCACTACATGCATTATAAATTGGCTTTAAATCTGTAACTAGTGATTTTCGATGTTTGTATGAAACATATTTTAAACTATTTCTGATTTGATGAACTATACATAATTGATGTTCAGTTTTAGGATAAACTGATTGTATTGCTTCTGACATGCCTGTTAAGTTGTCACTACAAGTAATAAGAATATCATTTAAACCACGATTTTTCATTTCTGTGAAATTTGCTAATCAAAATTTAGCGCCTTCATTTTCACTAATTCATAAACCTAAAACATCTTTTTTACCTTCTAAATCAACACCTAAAGCTATATAAACTGATTTGTTAATAATCCGTTTATCTTGTCGTACTTTAACTACTATACAATCAAAATAAACAATGGGATAAATACCTTCTAATGGTCTATTTTGTCATGCTTTGACATCATCAATAACATCATCAGTAATTTGACTAATAACACTTTCACTAATATCTGCACCACGATATAACTCTTGTAACTGCATTCTAATATCTGATAATTTCATACCTTTTGCATATAAGGAAAGAACTTGTTGATCAAAACCATCAAATCTTCTCTGTCTTTTTGGCACTATTACAGGAGTAAAATTACTATTACGATCTCGTGGTACATCAATTTCAATTTTACCTTCTTGAGTTATTAATTTTTTTGAAGTTATGCCATTACGAGCATTTTCACTATTACTATGTTGATTTTTTTCATATCCTAAATAATTTTGCATTTCAGAATTCAACATTTTTTCCACTAATCTTTTTGTTAATTCTTTATATAAACCTCCTTCTTTAAAAACTGTTGTTAAATCTTCAGTATTTTCTAGTAATAAATCTACTGCTTGTGATATTGGATCATTATTATTAATTTTTTGTTTTTTAACCATTTGTAACTCACTCTTTCTAGTCATTTAATTATATTTACTAGAATTAATTAAACATAGTTATTTTTGTAAGTTACACAGATTACTAAACATTACCTCAACAAATGCTCACAAGTATAGTTTTTGATTATTAATTTTAAATTCACTAATATCTAAAGCAATTTTTTCTAATGGTTTATTAACGTTAAAACTAATGGTATTATTAGCTTGCTTTAACAAATTAGGTGCTATAAATTTATGTTCTGCTTTTAATTTTGATTTTTTTCCATAAGTTCCTTGTTTATGAATTGTTTTTAAACCTAACCTTTTCATTGCTGAAAGTGCTTTTTTTCTACCGATTTTTAAAATGGCAGACATTCGTTTATGACCATATTCTTGTTGACAACCATAATCTTTATCATCATCATAAAAGATTAAATTTATTACTTGGTCGTAACTATCATCAAACTTTGGTTTTCATTCTGGACATCCACTGATCTTTCATTTGCGATATCCTTCATTACAAATTTTTTTTTAATTTTCAAAAAAACTCTTGATGAAATAAAAAAAATCATCAACCTGGCCTAAAATTTGATTTTATTTAATTTTGGGATTTATTTTTTTTACAAACTGAAATATAATGCTTCAGATTTTGCATAAGGTGATATTTTATAATGTTGGTATTTAAATTTTCATAAATTGAGGTAATTTTGAATATTGGTAAATCCAATGCCATGATAATGAGTAATAAATTCTTTTAAACTTGATTGTATTTTACTGATATTACTTAAATTTTTATAATTTAATTATTTATTTTCTTTTGATTTAAATTTCTTGAGAGTACATTTTGTTTGTTTAGCTACTGTATCATATAGTATTTGCATATCACAAACTATAATTGATTTTTCTTCGATAAGCTTAGATGTTAAATTTTCTTGTACTCATTTTTTTGTTAATCTTTTAGTATTTGTTGTTTGAGCATAAATATTTTTATTTTCATCAATTGCCATTTCAATACAACAGTTTAAATCTTCAGCATTTTCTTCAATTCATTTTTTTCTTGGATCATCTGGATTTTTGAAATTTCCTTTATGAATTTCTTTGATAAAAGTTTCATCAATTTCAATTCTACCTTTTAATTTTGTGAATGGTTTTTGTGTTTTTGCTAATTGTGATGATTTCATAAATTTTTGACGATTAAATCATGCTGATGTTTTTGAAATTTTAGCAAATTGAGAAATAGTATAAGCAGATTGACCTAACAATGACAATCAAATTATTCAATCTCATTGTTCATGAGATAAATGACTTCAATGTAAAAAAATGATTTCTTAAAGCATCAAAGCTACTTTTACAATCTTTGCATAAATATTTTTGCTTATTATTCTTAAAACCATTTTTTACACATCAATAAGATTTACAATTTGGACATTGAATTCCTTTTTCTTTAAATGTTTTATCAATTGCATCTAATTTTTCTTTTTTCTCAATTTGTTTAATTCTATTTTTAAAATGTCTAATAATTTTTATAAATTCTTCATCTTTTTTGTTTTTTAAAACATCAATTAATTCATTATTAGTCACAAAAAATCACCCCTGATATAAAAATATTACTTTTACTTTTAAATTAAAAGTAATATCAAGATTTTTTGTGAAAATTAAAAGAAATTTGTAATAAATTTAACAGAAAAGATTTTTTAAGTCCTTTTTCAGAATAAATTTTAACAATTTTATAACATTCATAAAGATAGGGTTTAAAGTGAAATGGTTTATTTTTTAGGTTGTTTTGGTTTTGCTTGTGGTTTTTTCAATTTTGACTGCGGTATAGATAAGACTTTTCCAATATTTAAATTTTAGTTTGTAGTAATAATAATTCGTTTTCAACGCGTTTTTCATATTGTTTTAATGATTCCTTTGCTCTTTTCTTAAAATCTCTACTCACAGCATTTACCTCTTGTTTTTTAATTTTACTTCTTATCGAAACTAAACCTTTTTCACCTTGTAAATATCATTTTTGTATTCAAATATAAATTATCTTTCTGCTAATTTTATTTTCTTTACTTAATGTTGTAGCAGATTTACCAGCAAAATATTGTTCTATGACTTTTAATTTTAATTCCTTATTATATCTTGTCATAAAAAAGGTCTCCTTACTAAGTTAAAACCTGAGTTGTAAATATAAATGGGACAGTTTTTTAAAATAATTGTATTAAATCTATTGGTCTTTTATAAGAGAGCGATTTTCTGGGTGTAGAATTAATTTGAAATGCTATAAAATTTAAATCTTTTTGTTTATATGAAGATAGATCTGTAGATTTTGGTAAATATCTTCTTAAAATACCATTATTATTTTCATTTAAACCCCTTTGGCAAGGTTTACCAGGATCTGCAAAATAAATTTTGACATTACAAATTTTTTCGATTAATCTTCATTTACTAAATTCTTTACCACGATCAAAAGTAATGGTTTTAACTGTTCCTTTTTGTAACTTTGAAATAAATTTTATTATACTTTTCGTAATATTTTCTGATTTATGATTTTTAGTTACTAAAGGAATTGTGGTTTTTGATCATATATCAGCCAAAGTAATAATAGAACTTTTATGATCTTTGCCAATGATAGTATCACCTTCTAAATGACCAAATTCTTGTATATTTTTAATATTAGGAATGATTAAATTTCTTTCATGAATAGACTTACAATTATTAATTTTGCCCCTAGTTTCTTTTTGTTTGTGAGATTTATTTTTGCCTTTTCTCAATAAGTTATTTTCATCAAAACTCATTCGATTTGTTTTAAACATGTTATATAAAGTTTTTGGTTGAAATACTTTTTATTTTATTTTCCTTTAAAAAGTTAGCAATTATATCAAGATCATACTTTTTAGTAATTAACAAATGATTAATACTATTAATTTCTGTTAAAGTTAAAATTATTAATTTTCTGCCTGCATTTTGTTTATTTTTTTGAAATTGATTCAATATTTCTAATGGCAATAAGTTTTTATTTAATAATCTACAAACTCTATGTACAGTTGATTTACTATAATCAACAATTTTTGCTATTTTACGAATCGAAAATCCATAATTTTTATATTCTTTTATTGCTATTATTGATTCAATACTCAGATACTTATACATTGCGCTAATTCCTTTCTTTTCTTAATTATAGACCTAACACAATTTAATTTTTATATAAGTGTCCTTTTTAATTTTACAATTAAAGTAACTAAAAATCATAAATCAGAAAATATTACGAAAAGTATAATAAAATTTATTTAAAAGTTACAAAAAGGAACAGTTAAAACCATTACTTTTGATCGTGGTAAAGAATTTAGTAAATGAAGATTAATCGAAAAAATTTGTAATGTCAAAATTTATTTTGCAGATCCTGGTAAACCTTGCCAAAGGGGTTTAAATGAAAATAATAATGGTATTTTAAGAAGATATTTACCAAAATCTACAGATCTATCTTCATATAAACAAAAAGATTTAAATTTTATAGCATTTCAAATTAATTCTACACCCAGAAAATCGCTCTCTTATAAAAGACCAATAGATTTAATACAATTATTTTAAAAAACTGTCCCATTTATATTTACAACTCAGGTAATCTGTGTATCTTTGTTTTACAAGGTACTAGTTTAGATTAATTCTGTCTTCAAATTTTATCATAAAATGAGCAATTGCTGTATTTCAATTTTGAATAGGCGTTGTTCATTTTTTTGTTATATTTTCAATTGCTAAGTAAAATATTTTTTTAATTTTCACAAAAAATCTTGATATTACTTTTAATTTAAAATTAAAAGTAATGTTTTTATATCAGGGGTGATTTTTTGTGACTAATAATGAATTAATTGATGTTTTAAAAAACAAAAAAGATGAAGAATTTATAAAAATTATTAGACATTTTAAAAATAGAATTAAACAAATTGAGAAAAAAGAAAAATTAGATGCAGTTGATAAAAAATTTCAAGAAAAAGGAATTCAATGTCCAAATTGTAAATCTTATTGATGTGTAAAAAATGGTTTTAAGAATAATAAGCAAAAATATTTATGCAAAGATTGTAAAAGTAGCTTTGATGCTTTAAGAAATCATTTTTTACATTGAAGTCATTTATCTCATGAACAATGAGATTGAATAATTTGATTGTCATTGTTAGGTCAATCTGCTTATACTATTTCTCAATTTGCTAAAATTTCAAAAACATCAGCATGATTTAATCGTCAAAAATTTATGAAATCATCACAATTAGCAAAAACACAAAAACCATTCACAAAATTAAAAGGTAGAATTGAAATTGATGAAACTTTTATCAAAGAAATTCATAAAGGAAATTTCAAAAATCCAGATGATCCAAGAAAAAAATGAATTGAAGAAAATGCTAAAGATTTAAACTGTTGTATTGAAATGGCAATTGATGAAAATAAAAATACGGACTTCTCCCCACATGTACTTGTGGAGGAAACAATGAAATTGAATGAGTTCAACAATATATTTCAAACAGAAAAAGATTGTTTGAAATATATAGCAAGTTTGAAGGAAAACAAATGTATGAGGTGTTCTTGAACAAATTTGAATACTTCTGATTTAAGAAGAATAAGATGTTTGAAATGTCATCAAACATTTAGTATTCTTCATGACACCATTTTTTACAAGTCACAAACACCTTTGACATCTTGGTTTTATCTCATCTTTAGATGAATAAACACCAAACATGGAATTCCATCAACTGATGTTGCAAAAGAATTGGGAGTAACTTTGAAAACTGCTTGAAGAATGGGTCATAAAATCCGAAGTGCAATTGCAAAACAAGAACCTCAATTCATTGTTGAGGGCATAGTGCAAATGGATGAAATGTATCTTTCACATATGGGTTTTAAAAAACAAGGAAGATCCTTAAAAAATAAAACTTTGATTGTTGGGATTTATGAAAAAACAACCAATAATTTAATTGTGAAAGTGTTTAAAAATGCAAATCAAAAAAATCTTTTGCAATTTGCAAGAAACCACATTTCTTCAAAGTGTGATGTACATACTGATTCTTGAAAAGGATATCGCCATTTTAAATCAGTTTTCACTAAGCATGAAACAGTTAACCATCAAGATGGCTATGTTTCAAAAACTGGTGTAAACATAAACCAGATTGAATCGGCATGAAAGCACATCAGACGAACATTTAAAACACATATCAAAGTTGAAAAACATCATGTTCATTTATACGCAAAAGAATCGGCATATAAATTCAACAATATACCTGGTTTTGAAACTGTAATGTTATGTTTGATTTAAAAATGTGGGGAGAAGTCCGTAGATAGGCTTTTCTCAGCATTTATGTGATAAAATTTAAAAATAGTACATAAAGGGAGAAAAGCCTAAAAATATTTATGCTCAAACAACAAATACTAAAAGATTAACAAAAAAATGAGTACAAGAAAATTTAACATCTAAGCTTATCGAAGAAAAATCAATTATAGTTTGTGATATGCAAATACTATATGATACAGTAGCTAAACAAACAAAATGTACTCTCAAGAAATTTAAATCAAAAGAAAATAAAGAATTAAATTATAAAAATTTAAGTAATATCAGTAAAATACAATCAAGTTTAAAAGAATTTATTACTCATTATCATGGCATTGGATTTACCAATATTCAAAATTACCTCAATTTATGAAAATTTAAATACCAACATTATAAAATATCACCTTATGCAAAATCTGAAGCATTATATTTCAGTTTGTAAAAAAAATAAATCCCAAAATTAAATAAAATCAAATTTTAGGCCAGGTTGATGATTTTTTTTATTTCATCAAGAGTTTTTTTGAAAATTAAAAGTAATTTTACTAATAACAATCCATTGGATTTTTTATTCCTGTTTGAAAATAACTATTTAAATAAATAAACTTAATTAAATCATTATTTGTTTTATTGTCCAATGTTATATGGTTGACTACTTCAATATTATCATTAGTTAAAGTTCCTGTTTTATCAGTACATAAAATGTCAATTGCACCTAAATTTTGAATAGCAGCTAGTTGTTTAACAACTACTTTTTGTTTACTCATTTTACTAGCACCTCGTGCTAGATTAGAGGTAACAATCATTGGTAGCATTTCAGGAGTCCAACCAACAGCAACCGAAATTGAAAAAATAAATGCTGCAGGTCAATTGTTTTTTAAAAGGCCATTGATAATTAACACAATGGGTACCATTACTAGCATAAAGCAAATTAACATTAAAGTAACGCGTTTAATTCCTTTGAAAAAACTGCTTAATGGACGTTTTTTATTTATTGTATCAGCAATAGTAGCAAAGTAAGTGTTAGTAGCTGTTGCTATAACAATAGCAATTGCACTTCCAGAAACAACACTTGTTCCCATAAAACAAATATTTTGTAAATCAAATAAGTTTTGATATGCAGGATCGTTAATAGCGTGTTTTTCAGTAGGTAGTGATTCTCCTGTTAATGATGATTGATTAATAAATAAATCGTTGCTTAATAAAATTTTTAAATCAGCAGGAATTAAATCACCAGCTGATAAATAAATTAAATCACCAGGTAACAATTCATTAACATTTATTTCTTGTGCTTGTTTAATTATTTTAATTGAGTTTTCTTTAGTAATTTGATTAATGTTTATATTAAGAATAACAGTAGTTGTATTTTTGACCAAAATTGTTAAATGTTTAGTAATAAAAAAAGCTCGTATTGATTGAATGTAAATTAGGGTTCCGCTTAATAAAATCATAGTTCCAACAATAATAGCGGCAACCAATGAATAAATTGAAGTATCATTTGTTGTAAAATATGAGAATAAATTATAGATAGTAATAATTGCTAAAATTATATTGAATGGTCCAAAATATGCTTTTAAAAATTCTAAAATTCAATGAAATTTTGTATTTTTTAAAGTATTAATACCATATTTTTTTCTTCTTATTTCAATTTGGTCTGTTTTAAGACCAAAATTATGTAAATCTAAATTTTTTAGTAATTGTTTTTGGTTAAATTGTGCAATTTTTTTAATATAATCACCATTTGTGTAAACTAATGGTTTTTTAAAACTAAATTGTAATTTAAAATAAATTTTGTTTAAAAAAATCTTCATAATTTCTTTACCTCCTTATTTTTCTTATTTCAAGACTTTTAAATAAGGATTTCGAAATTTATTAACACGATAAAAAAAATATTTTTTTTAGTAAAAATACTAGGAGAATATTTGACTGAATCTTTATTTAAAAGTACACTTTTAAAATTACTAATTTTTAAATTAGTATTATTTTTATTATTATAAATGGAATCGCTGTCAGTCATGATATCACTCTTCTTTATCCTTTGACATTTTAACATGTTTCTCTTTAAAAAGATAACTTTTTTTAATTTATATAATTTTAGGAAAAAGATGATTACTATAAAATATTCAAATTTATTTTATGTTATTATTAATTAATGTTACGTGTTACTTTAATAATTAAAATAATAGGAGGTAAACATGAATACATTTGTAATAGTTGGTATTATTATAATAGCTATTGCTATTATTAGTTTTATGTTATTATTTAAAATTATAAAATGACTTGCTATTTGTATTATTGTTGGTGGTATCATTTTGGCTGCATTATTTTTTGGTTTTGGTATATGACCATTAGATAATATTCATTTTACTAATTTTATTAATATCTTTAATTAGACTTGGTGCAAAACTAAGGTAATTCAAAATTATATATTCCTGCTATTAAATTAAATCTTAATGCAAATCTTCGTATTTTATTGCGATATTTTAAACTTAAAATTTTAAAACGTTTTAGTTTAGCAAATACGTGTTCAATTTTAATTCTAATTTTACTTAAAGTTTTATTGTATTCTTTTTGAATTGGTGTTAATTGATTGTATTTACTTTTTTTAAATGGCAAAAATGTATTTTTATGAATATTTTGTATACCTTGATAACCTGAATCAACAAAAACTTGTTTTTCTGGATGAATAAAAGTTTTAGATTTTAGAAGCAATTTAAAATCATGAATGCTTCCAAAACAAAAAGCAGTTGAAATAATTTTTCCATTGGAAATATCAATAATTATTTGGGATTTGAGAGAATGATGTTTCTTTTTACCTGAAAAAAGTAATTTTAGTTTTTTTTAATTCTTTCAATTGGAGTTTCAGTCGCATCAATAGCTAACAAATTATTATTAGTACCTTTATTTTTTGTTAAATCTTTTTTTCCGGGTAAATTAAAAATTCCGCTTTTTATTAAAATATTTTCAATTCAAAAAATATTACGAATGCAACTAGTATGACTAATATTATATCTTTTTGCAATAACTCTATAACTACTATAGTCTTTTCAATATTCTAAAGTCATTAATAAACGCTCTTCAATTACAATTTTATTTTTTCTACCACCATAATATTTTTGTTTAGACTCAGCAATTTTTAAAATTTCAAGCATTTTATAAAATGTTTGTGGCTTTATGCCGACTAAACTATAAAATTCTTGATCATCTTTATATTTTTTCAACATAATAACTATCACCTTTAATATTAATAATAATCGTTAAATTGTTAAAATTAAATGTTTTGCACCAAGTCTATTGTAAAATTAAAAAGGACACTTATATAAAAATTAAATTGTGTTAGTTCTATAATTAAGAAAAGAAAGGAATTAGCGCAATGTATAAGTATCTGAGTATTGAATCAATAATAGCAATAAAAGAATATAAAAATTATGGATTTTCGATTCGTAAAATAGCAAAAATTGTTGATTATAGTAAATCAACTGTACATAGAGTTTGTAGATTATTAAATAAAAACTTATTGCCATGAGAAATATTGAATCAATTTCAAAAAAATAAACAAAATGCAGGCAGAAAATTAATGATTTTAACTTTAACAGAAATTAATAGTATTAATCATTTGTTAATTACTAAAAAGTATGATCTTGATATAATTGCTAACTTTTTAAAGGAAAATAAAATAAAAAGTATTTCAACAAAAACTTTATATAACATGTTTAAAACAAATCGAATGGGTTTTGATGAAAATAACTTATTGAGAAAAGGCAAAAATAAATCTCACAAACAAAAAGAAACTAGGGGCAAAATTAATAATTGTAAGTCTATTCATGAAAGAAATTTAATCATTCCTAATATTAAAAATATACAAGAATTTGGTCATTTAGAAGGTGATACTATCATTGGTAAAGATCATAAAAGTTCTATTATTACTTTGGCTGATATATGATCAAAAACCACAATTCCTTTAGTAACTAAAAATCATAAATCAGAAAATATTACGAAAAGTATAATAAAATTTATTTCAAAGTTACAAAAAGGAACAGTTAAAACCATTACTTTTGATCGTGGTAAAGAATTTAGTAAATGAAGATTAATCGAAAAAATTTGTAATGTCAAAATTTATTTTGCAGATCCTGGTAAACCTTGCCAAAGGGGTTTAAATGAAAATAATAATGGTATTTTAAGAAGATATTTACCAAAATCTACAGATCTATCTTCATATAAACAAAAAGATTGAAATTTTATAGCATTTCAAATTAATTCTACACCCAGAAAATCGCTCTCTTATAAAAGACCAATAGATTTAATACAATTATTTTAAAAAACTGTCCCATTTATATTTACAACTCAGGTATTAATAAAAACTAAAATAATAAATAATAATTAGTTTAAATTTTAACTATTGACTATAATATATTTTTGAATAAGAGGTAAAAAATGGAACGAATTAAGCAAGCACAATTTTTAACTAGTGCTATTAAAGAAGAACAATGGCCGCAGGATGAAATTCCTGAATTTTGTTTTGTTGGTCGCAGTAATGTTGGTAAATCAACATTTTTAAATACAATTTGTAATAATGGTAAGTTAGCTAGAGTTTCACAAACACCTGGTAAAACACAAATGCTAAATTTTTTTACAATTAATAATAATATTTGTCGCTTTGTTGATGTTCCTGGCTATGGTTTTGCTAAAGTATCAAATGAAAAAAAAATCCAATTTGCGACAATGATGGATGAATATTTTCAGTCACGAAAAAATTTAAAAGCAGTTTTTTTATTATTAGATTTAAGACATGCACCAAGTAAAGATGATATTGATATGTTGGAATATTTACAACATTATCATTTAAAAATTCATTTAATTGCTACTAAAGTTGATAAAGTGAAAAATAGTCAATTAGTAAAAAATAAAAAATTAATATTATCAACTTTAAAACTTAGCACTAATACTCCTATTATTTTATTTTCTAGTATTAGTAAACAAGGAATTGATTTAGTAATTAGTAAATTAGCAGATGATGTTAATACTAATGAAGTTGAAGTAGAAACTTAATAGTATAATATTTGTTGCTATAAAAAAAGATAAAAGTTGTTTAATATGTATATATTTATTAAAAATATCAATATTCAGTATATAATAGAATATAATAATAATTAAACTTAATATAAGTTTTTAACTCATTATTTTGATAAAAATAAATGAGTTTTTATTTGAAAGGAAGATTAAAAGAAATGCCTATAAAAAATGAAATTTTACAAAATCTTGAAGAAAAATCAGAAGAAAATGTAGAACAAAAACCTACAAAATGAAAAGAATTTAAAACAAAACATCGAACAACCGCAAAAATTATAAAAGTGACTAAAGGTGTTGCTACTGGTGCTGCTGTTGGTGCTTTGTATATTAATCCTATTGCTCAAATGAGCGGTTTAGTTGCTGCTACTGTTGCGGGGTGGTGTCAGTGCTGTTAGTAACCGTTCTGAAGAACAATTAGAAACTGATATGATAACTGCTGCTAGTGCTGGTGCTGTTGGTGGGATTGTCAATGCTGTAATAACACCTGTTTTTATTCTTGTTGGTGGTGCTATTATTTTTGGCATAGATGCAGCAAAAAAAGATGATGAAAAACAAAGAAGAAAAATTGAAGTTGACAATGATAAGTTTGCAGATAAAAAAACCGCTATAAATAATATAGATTCACAAATTGAAGTAAAAATAGAATCAAAGAAAATGGCCAGTTTATAATGAAATTTTAGATTTAAGGTAGTCTATGTTATAATATAAATATATTACTTTTTAAGGTAATAAATCCCCAATAACATAATTGGGGATTTAGTGTTTTTAATATTTTTTAACATTAAAATGTTTATAATTTATTTTTGTATATATTGTGTGTTAAAAAATAATAAAAAAGATTAAAACATTAAAATTGGAGGAGATGAAGTTAATATGAATAATACAAGTGATATAAATGATAATTTTGTTATTAGTAGAACAGTACTGTCAGATGTTTCATGTACCTCTTGTGCTAGTGTCATCGAAAGACATTTTACTAAAGAAGATGGTATTACTGTTAGTATCAATTTTGCTACTAAAAAAGCACAATTTAGTTATGATCCTAAGTTTTGAAATGAAAAAAAAATTAAAAAAGCAATGCATCATTTAGGATATGAAATTTGTAAGTTTGAAACTGAGATTAAAGATATAAAAACGAGTCACCAAGTTGATATGAAAGATATTACAGATGATCATAGTAGTCATAGTCATAGTAGTGAACAACATCAATCTCATATGTCAGAACAACATCATAATCATCAACATAATGTTAAATTACGTGATTTAATTGAACTTATTATTTGTTGAATATTGTTACTACCATTATTATTAATTATGATACCTAATACTTCATTTTTTGATAGTTTACGTAATCCTTATGTTCAACTTGCACTATCAATTCCAATTCAATTTTATTTTGGTCGTAAATTTTATATTGGTATTTATCGAGAATTAATTAAACAAAAATGACCTGGTATGCATACTTTAGTAGCGCTAGGAACAACAACGGCATTTATTTTTTCTATTTATTTAATGATAATTAATAAAACCGAACACTTATATTTTGAAGTTAGTGCTTCAATTATTATGATTGTTTTACTTGGTGATTTAATTAGTGCTGTTGCACAGAAAAGGGCTACTAGTGGCTTAGAAAGTTTAATGTCATTAAAACCAAAATCAATCTTAAAATATGATTATAATACCAAAACAGAAACTTTTATTAATATTGAAGATGTACAATTAAATGATATTTTAATTATTCGAAAAGGTGAAAATATTCCTACTGATGGTCAATTAATTAGTGAAGAAGCATTTATTAATGAATCAATGTTAACTGGTGAATCGCAAGTTATTACGAAACAAGTTAACCAAAATTTAATTGGTGGAACTAATAATGTTGGTGATAGTTTTAGGATGAAAGCAACTAAAATTGGTAAAGACACAGTATTAGCAAGTATTATTAAGGCAGTTGAAGATGCACAATCTCAGAAACCAAAATTACAAAAATTGGCTGATAAAATTTCTGGGTGATTTACACCAACTGTTATTTTAATTGCCATTTTAGTTTTTCTTATTCGTTATTTTGCAGTAGGTAATGGTGTGCAAGAATCATTAGAAATTGCAATTGCAACTTTAATAATTGCTTGTCCTTGTGCATTAGGGATTGCAACACCATTAGCAGTTGCTGTTGGAATTAATAAAGCAGCAAAAATAGGAATCATTTATAATAAGGCTAGTGCTTTTGAAAAAATTACTAAGATTGATACCATTTGTTTTGATAAAACAGGAACATTAACTACTGGTAATTTGGTTATTACTAAAATTTATGGTCAAGAAAAACATGTTAATAAGGCAATTGCTATGGAAAAACATTCAACACATCCTTTGGCTTTAGCTTTTTATTTATATGCTAATACTAATAATGTTGGACAATCATTGACAATTACCGAAGTTAAAGAACAAATTGGTTTTGGTATTAAAGCAAAATATCAAACTGAAGAATTACAAATTTCATCACTTGAAAATTTACAAAAAGCAAAAATGCCATTTAGTCCATTTCTAAAAACATTTGATTTTGAAACAGTTACTCCTAGCCAGAAAGTATTGGCATTGTCAATTAATAAAGTTGTTACTAATATTTTTATTTTAGAAGATGAATTACAAACAAATGCATTATTAACAATTGAAAAAGTTAAAAAACAGGGAATTGAGGTTATTTTAATTAGTGGTGATAATGAATCACAAACACTTGCTATTGCTAATCGCGTTGGGATAGAAACATACTTTGCTAATGTTACACCACAAGGTAAATCACAAATTGTTGCTGATTTACAAGCAAAAGGGAAAAAAGTAGCGTTTGTTGGTGATGGTATTAATGATGTTATTGCCTTAGAACAATCTGATTTAGCAATTGCAATGGGATCTGGTAGTGATATTGCTAAAAAAATTGGTGATATTACTATTCTTGATAATGATATTAGTATTGTTTATAAGGCTATTGTTTTAACTAAAAAAACTAAAAATAATATTTGAATGAATTTTATTTGAGCATTTAGTTATAATATTATCATTATTCCATTAGCTGCTGCCGGATTTATTATTCCACCGTTGGCTGCAATTGCGATGGCTCTTTCTGATATAACTGTTGTTGGAAATTCATTAATTTTTAAATGAACAAAATATAAATATTAGATAATATATAAATTAATAATAAATAAAAAAGTACTTTATTTTTTTGAAAGGGGAAATTTAAATGGCTAGACAAAATGAAGAAAAAAGTTTTAATTTTCACAAAAAATCTTGATATTACTTTTAATTTAAAATTAAAAGTAATATTTTTATATCAGGGGTGATTTTTTGTGACTAATAATGAATTAATTGATGTTTTAAAAAACAAAAAAGATGAAGAATTTATAAAAATTATTAGACATTTTAAAAATAGAATTAAACAAATTGAGAAAAAAGAAAAATTAGATGCAATTGATAAAAAATTTAAAGAAAAAGGAATTCAATGTCCAAATTGTAAATCTTATTGATGTGTAAAAAATGGTTTTAAGAATAATAAGCAAAAATATTTATGCAAAGATTGTAAAAGTAGCTTTGATGCTTTAAGAAATCATTTTTTACATTGAAGTCATTTATCTCATGAACAATGAGATTGAATAATTTGATTGTCATTGTTAGGTCAATCCGCTTATACTATTTCTCAATTTGCTAAAATTTCAAAAACATCAGCATGATTTAATCGTCAAAAATTTATGAAATCATCACAATTAGCAAAAACACAAAAACCATTCACAAAATTAAAAGGTAGAATTGAAATTGATGAAACTTTTATCAAAGAAATTCATAAAGGAAATTTCAAAAATCCAGATGATCCAAGAAAAAAATGAATTGAAGAAAATGCTAAAGATTTAAACTGTTGTATTGAAATGGCAATTGATGAAAATAAAAATATTTATGCTCAAACAACAAATACTAAAAGATTAACAAAAAAATGAGTACAAGAAAATTTAACATCTAAGCTTATCGAAGAAAAATCAATTATAGTTTGTGATATGCAAATACTATATGATACAGTAGCTAAACAAACAAAATGTACTCTCAAGAAATTTAAATCAAAAGAAAATAAAGAATTAAATTATAAAAATTTAAGTAATATCAGTAAAATACAATCAAGTTTAAAAGAATTTATTACTCATTATCATGGCATTGGATTTACCAATATTCAAAATTACCTCAATTTATGAAAATTTAAATACCAACATTATAAAATATCACCTTATGCAAAATCTGAAGCATTATATTTCAGTTTGTAAAAAAAATAAATCCCAAAATTAAATAAAATCAAATTTTAGGCCAGGTTGATGATTTTTTTTTATTTCATCAAGAGTTTTTTTGAAAATTAAAAGAAAAAAGAGCAGAGCTTGATCAAAAGATATCTATTTTACAGGAAATGATACGTATTATAGAAGCAAAAAATAATGTTGAACCAAACCCTGATGAAAAGTTGATTAGAATTAATCAACTGATAATTGATGATTATAAGAACAAACTTTCTCTATTAGTAAAAGAAAGAGAAAATAATGATTGAGAAACAATTAATTTAGAAGATATTGATAAACCTTCAACAAGTCAAAATAAATGAAATTTATCAAAAATATAAAAAAAGTTACCTTAATTGGTAACTTTTTTTATATTTCTTTAATTAGACTTGGTGCAAAACTAAGGTAATTCAAAATTATATATTCCTGCTATTAAATTAAATCTTAATGCAAATCTTCGTATTTTATTGCGATATTTTAAACTTAAAATTTTAAAACGTTTTAGTTTAGCAAATACGTGTTCAATTTTAATTCTAATTTTACTTAAAGTTTTATTGTATTCTTTTTGAATTGGTGTTAATTGATTGTATTTACTTTTTTTAAATGGCAAAAATGTATTTTTGTGAATATTTTGTATACCTTGATAACCTGAATCAACAAAAACTTGTTTTTCTGGATGAATAAAAGTTTTAGATTTTAGAAGCAATTTAAAATCATGAATGCTTCCAAAACAAAAAGCAGTTGAAATAATTTTTCCATTGGAAATATCAATAATTATTTGGTATTTGAGAGAATGATGTTTCTTTTTACCTGAAAAAAGTAATTTTAGTTTTTTTTAATTCTTTCAATTGGAGTTTCAGTGGCATCAATAGCTAACAAATTATTATTAGTACCTTTATTTTTTGTTAAATCCTTTTTTCCAGGTAAATTAAAAATTCCGCTTTTTATTAAAATATTTTCAATTCAAAAAATATTACGAATGCAACTAGTATGACTAATATTATATCTTTTTGCAATAACTCTATAACTACTATAGTCTTTTCAATATTCTAAAGTCATTAATAAACGCTCTTCAATTACAATTTTATTTTTTCTACCACCATAATATTTTTGTTTAGACTCAGCAATTTTTAAAATTTCAAGCATTTTATAAAATGTTTGTGGCTTTATGCCGACTAAACTATAAAATTCTTGATCATCTTTATATTTTTTCAACATAATAACTATCACCTTTAATATTAATAATAATCGTTAAATTGTTAAAATTAAAGGTTTTTCACCAAGTCTATTATAAAATATCACCTTATGCAAAATCTGAAGCATTATATTTCAGTTTGTAAAAAAAATAAATCCCAAAATTAAATAAAATCAAATTTTAGGCCAGGTTGATGATTTTTTTTATTTCATCAAGAGTTTTTTTGAAAATTAAAAAATTTTTTCGATTAATCTTCATTTACTAAATTCTTTAACACGATCAAAAGTAATGGTTTTAACTGTTCCTTTTTGTAACTTTGAAATAAATTTTATTATACTTTTCGTAATATTTTCTGATTTATGATTTTTAGTTACTAAAGGAATTGTGGTTTTTGATCATATATCAGCCAAAGTAATAATAGAACTTTTATGATCTTTGCCAATGATAGTATCACCTTCTAAATGACCAAATTCTTGTATATTTTTAATATTAGGAATGATTAAATTTCTTTCATGAATAGACTTACAATTATTAATTTTGCCCCTAGTTTCTTTTTGTTTGTGAGATTTATTTTTGCCTTTTCTCAATAAGTTATTTTCATCAAAACCCATTCGATTTGTTTTAAACATGTTATATAAAGTTTTTGTTGAAATACTTTTTATTTTATTTTCCTTTAAAAAGTTAGCAATTATATCAAGAGCATACTTTTTAGTAATTAACAAATGATTAATACTATTAATTTCTGTTAAAGTTAAAATTATTAATTTTCTGCCTGCATTTTGTTTATTTTTTTGAAATTGATTCAATATTTCTAATGGCAATAAGTTTTTATTTAATAATCTACAAACTCTATGTACGGTTGATTTACTATAATCAACAATTTTTGCTATTTTACGAATCGAAAATCCATAATTTTTATATTCTTTTATTGCTATTATTGATTCAATACTCAGATACTTATACATTGCGCTAATTCCTTTCTTTTCTTAATTATAGAACTAACACAATTTAATTTTTATATAAGTGTCCTGTTTAATTTTACAATAGACTTGGTGCAAAACCTTTAATTTTAACAATTTAACGATTATTATTAATATTAAAGGTGATAGTTATTATGTTAAAAAAATATAAAGATGATCAAGAATTTTATAGTTTAGTCGGCATAAAGCCACAAACATTTTATAAAATGTTTGAAATTTTAAAAATTGCTGAGTCTAAACAAAAATATTATGGTGGTAGAAAAAATAAAATTGTAATTGAAGAGCGTTTATTAATGACTTTAGAATATTGAAAAGACTATAGTAGTTATAGAGTTATTGCAAAAAGATATAATATTAGTCATACTAGTTGCATTCGTAATATTTTTTGAATTGAAAATATTAGACTTGGTGCAAAACTAAGGTAATTCAAAATTATATATTCCTGCTATTAAATTAAATCTTAATGCAAATCTTCGTATTTTATTGCGATATTTTAAACTTAAAATTTTAAAACGTTTTAGTTTAGCAAATACGTGTTCAATTTTAATTCTAATTTTACTTAAAGTTTTATTGTATTATTTTTGAATTGGTGTTAATTGATTGTATTTACTTTTTTTAAATGGCAAAAATGTATTTTTATGAATATTTTGTATACCTTGATAACCTGAATCAACAAAAACTTGTTTTTCTGGATGAATAAAAGTTTTAGATTTTAGAAGCAATTTAAAATCATGAATTCTTCCAAAACAAAAAGCAGTTGAAATAATTTTTCCATTGGAAATATCAATAATTATTTGGGATTTGAGAGAATGATGTTTCTTTTTACCTGAAAAAAGTAATTTTAGTTTTTTTTAATTCTTTCAATTGGAGTTTCAGTAGCATCAATAGCTAACAAATTATTATTAGTACCTTTATTTTTTGTTAAATCTTTTTTTCCAGGTAAATTAAAAATTCCGCTTTTTATTAAAATATTTTCAATTCAAAAAATATTACGAATGCAACTAGTATGACTAATATTATATCTTTTTGCAATAACTCTATAACTACTATAGTCTTTTCAATATTCTAAAGTCATTAATAAACGCTCTTCAATTACAATTTTATTTTTTCTACCACCATAATATTTTTGTTTAGACTCAGCAATTTTTAAAATTTCAAACATTTTATAAAATGTTTGTGGCTTTATGCCGACTAAACTATAAAATTCTTGATCATCTTTATATTTTTTCAACATAATAACTATCACCTTTAATATTAATAATAATCGTTAAATTGTTAAAATTAAAGGTTTTGCACCAAGTCTATTATGATTATGATATTGAAACAGAAAAAGAAATTCATAATAATTCAATTCCCACTATAACATCAACTTTATATACTGATTTTTCCATAGAAGAAAATTTTTTAAATCCAAAAAAAGATGTTGGTTTTAAAGCAATTCAATTAAAAGATTTAATTTTTAGAGATATACCACCACGTAATGGAAATCATATTTATCACTGAAATCATAATAAACAAGGAACTACTGTACAACTTGAAAGAGAAAGTGGGATATCATATATGTACGGAAGAACTGATACCGATTATCATTTAAATGGTTATAACTTTACTATAAATGATAATGGTAATGTTGGTGGTTGAAACATAAAATATGAAAATAATCAATTATTAGGTTTTTGTATAGTTAATAACTATCTTAAATGAAATTTTTATTTACAAACAACAATAGGTAAAATTGAAGATATGTGATATATTACAGGTAAAATTGGTGAAGATGATAAAGCATACGCTAGAATATATATTAATAATATTAAAGCAAATATATATAAAATAATACTAAATTCAAGATAATTATGATAATATAATATTATTAAATAATCAAGGAGTAAATTATGGATACAAAAAAATGTTTTAATTTTCAAAAAAACTCTTGATGAAATAAAAAAAATCATCAACCTGGCCTAAAATTTGATTTTATTTAATTTTTGGATTTATTTTTTTTACAAACTGAAATATAATGCTTCAGATTTTGCATAAGGTGATATTTTATAATGTTGGTATTTAAATTTTCATAAATTGAGGTAATTTTGAATATTGGTAAATCCAATGCCATGATAATGAGTAATAAATTCTTTTAAACTTGATTGTATTTTACTGATATTACTTAAATTTTTATAATTTAATTCTTTATTTTCTTTTGATTTAAATTTCTTGAGAGTACATTTTGTTTGTTTAGCTACTGTATCATATAGTATTTGCATATCACAAACTATAATTGATTTTTCTTCGATAAGCTTAGATGTTAAATTTTCTTGTACTCATTTTTTTGTTAATCTTTTAGTATTTGTTGTTTGAGCATAAATATTTTTATTTTCATCAATTGCCATTTCAATACAACAGTTTAAATCTTTAGCATTTTCTTCAATTCATTTTTTTCTTGGATCATCTGGATTTTTGAAATTTCCTTTATGAATTTCTTTGATAAAAGTTTCATCAATTTCAATTCTACCTTTTAATTTTGTGAATGGTTTTTGTGTTTTTGCTAATTGTGATGATTTCATAAATTTTTGACGATTAAATCATGCTGATGTTTTTGAAATTTTAGCAAATTGAGAAATAGTATAAGCAGATTGACCTAACAATGACAATCAAATTATTCAATCTCATTGTTCATGAGATAAATGACTTCAATGTAAAAAATGATTTCTTAAAGCATCAAAGCTACTTTTACAATCTTTGCATAAATATTTTTGCTTATTATTCTTAAAACCATTTTTTACACATCAATAAGATTTACAATTTGGACATTGAATTCCTTTTTCTTTAAATGTTTTATCAATTGCATCTAATTTTTATTTTTTCTCAATTTGTTTAATTCTATTTTTAAAATGTCTAATAATTTTTATAAATTCTTCATCTTTTTTGTTTTTTAAAACATCAATTAATTCATTATTAGTCACAAAAAATCACCCCCGATATAAAAATATTACTTTTAATTTAAAATTAAAAGTAATATCAAGATTTTTTGTGAAAATTAAAAAAAATGTTATAACTCATGAAATAGAAAAGGAAAAATTTGTTGATAAAATCTATAATAATAAGTTTTTTTTAATAATTATTATAATGACAGCAACAATAATTTTGATGATAATAGTTGCTTCTCTATTTTTTGCTTTCTTTTGAAAATAATATTTTTCCATAATCTTAAAATAATGTATAATATGAAAATACTTACACATTAGGTAAGTATAATTCATTTTGTATATGATTAGGTTGGCACCTAATTAAAAAGTTACCAATTAAGGTAACTTTTTTTATATTTATCTAAATAAAAAAAAGAAGACATGAAATTCATCATATATCACCAGTGTACAGATTAATTATAATCCTATAGCTATCTTCTTTATGTTAATTATATCATATTTTATATATTAAATATAGATATTTTAATGTTCTTTTTTATGTTTATTAGTTATTTCATTTAAAGTTTTACTTAAATTTATATAATTATTAATAATTTTATTTAAAACTTCTTGTTCATTTTTATTTAATTTTTGACTTATTTGAATAGTAAAATTTTTAATTTGTTGTTCAATTTCTTTAGTCATTATTTACTCCTTAATTTTTTTATATTTATTTAATACATTATTACTTATATCTTTTATAAATTTATTACGGACTTCTCCCCACATGTACTTGTGGAGGAAACAATGAAATTGAATGAGTTCAACAATATATTTCAAACAGAAAAAGATTGTTTGAAATATATAGCAAGTTTGAAGGAAAACAAATGTATGAGGTGTTCTTGAACAAATTTGAATACTTCTGATTTAAGAAGAATAAGATGTTTGAAATGTCATCAAACATTTAGTATTCTTCATGACACCATTTTTTACAAGTCACAAACACCTTTGACATCTTGGTTTTATCTCATCTTTAGATGAATAAACACCAAACATGGAATTCCATCAACTGATGTTGCAAAAGAATTGGGAGTAACTTTGAAAACTGCTTGAAGAATGGGTCATAAAATCCGAAGTGCAATTGCAAAACAAGAACCTCAATTCATTGTTGAGGGCATAGTGCAAATGGATGAAATGTATCTTTCACATATGGGTTTTAAAAAACAAGGAAGATCCTTAAAAAATAAAACTTTGATTGTTGGGATTTATGAAAAAACAACCAATAATTTAATTGTGAAAGTGTTGAAAAATGCAAATCAAAAAAATCTTTTGCAATTTGCAAGAAACCACATTTCTTCAAAGTGTGATGTACATACTGATTCTTGAAAAGGATATCGCCATTTTAAATCAGTTTTCACTAAGCATGAAACAGTTAACCATCAAGATGGCTATGTTTCAAAAACTGGTGTAAACATAAACCAGATTGAATCGGCATGAAAGCACATCAGACGAACATTTAAAACACATATCAAAGTTGAAAAACATCATGTTCATTTATATGCAAAAGAATCAGCATATAAATTCAATAACATACCTAGTTTTGAAACTGTAATGTTATGTTTGATTTAAAAATGTGGGGAGAAGTCCGTAGATAGGCTTTTCTCAGCATTTATGTGATAAAATTAAAAATAGTACATAAAGGGAGAAAAGCCATTTATTATTTAAATTATTTTTTGTATAATGATTTTTAATTTCATTTAATTTATTATTAAATTGTTCTTTATGTATTAGACTTGGTGCAAAACTAAGGTAATTCAAAATTATATATTCCTGCTATTAAATTAAATCTTAATGCAAATCTTCGTATTTTATTGCGATATTTTAAACTTAAAATTTTAAAACGTTTTAGTTTAGCAAATACGTGTTCAATTTTAATTCTAATTTTACTTAAAGTTTTATTGTATTCTTTTTGAATTGGTGTTAATTGATTGTATTTACTTTTTTTAAATGGCAAAAATGTATTTTTATGAATATTTTGTATACCTTGATAACCTGAATCAACAAAAACTTGTTTTTCTGGATGAATAAAAGTTTTAGATTTTAGAAGCAATTTAAAATCATGAATGCTTCCAAAACAAAAAGCAGTTGAAATGATTTTTCCATTGGAAATATCAATAATTATTTGGGATTTGAGAGAATGATGTTTCTTTTTACCTGAAAAAAGTAATTTTAGTTTTTTTTAATTCTTTCAATTGGAGTTTCAGTAGCATCAATAGCTAACAAATTATTATTAGTACCTTTATTTTTTGTTAAATCTTTTTTTCCAGGTAAATTAAAAATTCCGCTTTTTATTAAAATATTTTTTTAATTTTCACAAAAAATCTTGATATTACTTTTAATTTTAAATTAAAAGTAATATTTTTATATCAGGGGTGATTTTTTGTGACTAATAATGAATTAATTGATGTTTTAAAAAACAAAAAAGATGAAGAATTTATAAAAATTATTAGACATTTTAAAAATATAATTAAACAAATTGAGAAAAAGAAAAATTAGATGCAATTGATAAAAAATTTAAAGAAAAAGGAATTCAATGTCCAAATTGTAAATCTTATTGATGTGTAAAAAATGGTTTTAAGAATAATAAGCAAAAATATTTATGCAAAGATTGTAAAAGTAGCTTTGATGCTTTAAGAAATCATTTTTTACATTGAAGTCATTTATCTCATGAACAATGAGATTGAATAATTTGATTGTCATTGTTAGGTCAATCTTTTAATTTTCACAAAAAATCTTGATATTACTTTTAATTTAAAATTAAAAGTAATATTTTTATATCAGGGGTGATTTTTTGTGACTAATAATGAATTAATTGATGTTTTAAAAAACAAAAAAGATGAAGAATTTATAAAAATTATTAGACATTTTAAAAATAGAATTAAACAAATTGAGAAAAAAGAAAAATTAGATGCAATTGATAAAAAATTTAAAGAAAAAGGAATTCAATGTCCAAATTGTAAATCTTATTGATGTGTCAAAAATGGTTTTAAGAATAATAAGCAAAAATATTTATGCAAAGATTGTAAAAGTAGCTTTGATGCTTTAAGAAATCATTTTTTACATTAGACTTGGTGCAAAACTAAGGTAATTCAAAATTATATATTCCTGCTATTAAATTAAATCTTCATGCAAATCTTCGTATTTTATTGCGATATTTTAAACTTAAAATTTTAAAACGTTTTAGTTTAGCAAATACGTGTTCAATTTTAATTCTAATTTTACTTAAAGTTTTATTGTATTCTTTTTGAATTGGTGTTAATTGATTGTATTTACTTTTTTTAAATGGCAAAAATGTATTTTCATAAATATTTTGTATACCTTGATAACCTGAATCAACAAAAACTTGTTTTTCTGGATGGATAAAAGTTTTAGATTTTAGAAGCAATTTAAAATCATGAATGCTTCCAAAACAAAAAGCGGTTGAAATAATTTTTCCATTGGAAATATCAATAATTATTTGGGATTTGAGAGAATGATGTTTCTTTTTACCTGAAAAAAGTAATTTTAGTTTTTTTTAATTCTTTCAATTGGAGTTTCAGTAGCATCAATAGCTAACAAATTATTATTAGTACCTTTATTTTTTGTTAAATCTTTTTTTCCGGGTAAATTAAAAATTCCGCTTTTTATTAAAATATTTTCAATTCAAAAAATATTACGAATGCAACTAGTATGACTAATATTATATCTTTTTGCAATAACTCTATAACTACTATAGTCTTTTCAATATTCTCAAGTCATTAATAAACGCTCTTCAATTACAATTTTATTTTTTCTACCACCACAATATTTTTGTTTAGACTCAGCAATTTTTAAAATTTCAAGCATTTTATAAAATGTTTGTGGCTTTATGCCGACTAAACTATAAAATTCTTGATCATCTTTATATTTTTTCAACATAATAACTATCACCTTTAATATTAATAATAATCGTTAAATTGTTAAAATTAAAGGTTTTGCACCAAGTCTATTATTTTCAACTTCGCTATATATTTCAAACAATCGTTTTCAGTTTGAAATATGCTATTGAATTCATTTCAATTCATTTTTTTCCTCCACACTAGTACATGTGGGGATAATTTCCTATTATTATTATAATATATTTTAATTATTAGTGTTTTAATAAACTATAATAGTATATTTTTAAAAATATTAAGTTTTTATTTTTTAAAAACATAATTATTAATAATATATCCAACTCCATGTTCATCATTATTTGGAGCAATAGTTTTACCATATGGTTTTAAAGCAATATTAGCATTTTCCATTACTATTGGATGACCAGATACTTCAAACATTGGTAAATCATTAAATCCATCACCAATCGTTAATGCATCTTTAGTGTCAATATTTAAATGATTACATAATCATTGTAGTGCTGAACCTTTATTAATGTTTTTATTACCAATTGAAAAAACATTTGTATGATATTGAACAATTGTTAAATCCGGAAAGTTAGTTTCAAAATTATTAATGAATTTTGTAATTTCATTAGCCTTTCAATATTTTTCTAAAATAACCATTACTTTTGAAATTGGCATTTTAATATCAGTACTATTAGTTAACTTAATAATTTTAATTTGCAGATTTTCAACTCATGTAATTCAACTATTAGCCGCATGGTTAACATACAAAGTATCAATACTATTAAAATGTAAAATCATTTGTTTATTATATTTGGTTAATCATTCATAAAGTTTAATTGTTGTTTCTGAATTTAATTGTTGTAAATAAATTCATTTTTGTTTAGTATATGATCAAATTTCAGCGCCATCATTACCAATAATATAACCATCATATTTTTCAGCATTAATCATTTTACCAACACGAATAGCATTTTCACCATATCTACCTGTATTAATTACAACTTTAATATTATTTTTTTGAGCTTTTAAACAAGCATTAAGATTAATTTCGCTTAAGGCACTTCCACTATCAAATAAAGTACCATCTACATCAGTAAAAATTATTTTTACCATCAATCATTTCCTGCTTTCTTTTTTCTATTATTTTATTAATATTATAAAGATAAAATAATAAAATACTATATATTTCCATAGAATAAAATTTCTTAAATTAAAATAAAATATTATATTTTAAACATAATATTTTATTTTAATTTTTATATAATAAAAATTTCAAGAAAAAAAACCTTTAATGAAAAACATAAAGGTTAATAAAATAATGTATGGTGCGGAACAAGGGACTTGAACCCTCATGCCTTTCGGCGCCAGAGCCTAAATCTGGTGCGTCTGCCAGTTTCGCCAATTCCGCATTTTGGTGTCCCGTATAGGTCTCGAACCTACAACCCTCATATTAAGAGTCTGATGCTCTGCCAATTGAGCTAACGAGACATCTAGGGGAATAAAAAACAAGTAATTATAATACTTGCAGTCTAAATATTAATTAATGGTGACTCGTACGGGGATCGAACCCGTAATGTAGGAATGAAAATCCTATGTGTTTACCAATTCACCAACGAGCCGTAGAAAACAAGAGTTTAGAATAATGGCGCCCAGTATAGGATTTGAACCTATGACACTTCGATTAACAGTCGAATGCTCTGCCGCTGAGCTAACCGGGCATTTACTAAACCTTAATTATTATATTGAAGAAAAGTATAATTTGCAATAACTAATAAAGTTTTTTTTATTTTTTTCTTGATTACGGCAATGTATATGCTTTATTAATCATTTTTTTAAATTAAATATAATAATAACTTAAGTATTATTTGTAATAATGAATACTATTAATGGTAAAAGTAATTAGAAAGAAGTAAACATAGAAATCATGTAGAATTACATTATTAATATAAAGGGGTTTTAATTTATGAAATTATTATTAGCAACATTAAGTTTTTTAACATTTGGAACAACTGTAGGAACTTTTGGAAATGTATTAAGTACGAATCTAAGCAAAATAAATAATAGTATTAAAGAAACTTATACTATAATTCCTAATTCATTTAGTTTGAAAAGTGAATTAAGAAAAGAAAAAATGAATACTGATAATATTGATGTTGATATGTTAGATGGAATGACAAAGGCTATTATTCGTTATATGCCAGATACAACAGATTTACCTTTTTTAGTTAAAGGGGTTAATTGGCTTTGATTAAGTAATGATATTAGTCAAATAATAACTAAAAAAGCATTGCCTTATAGTAAAAGTTTTGAAAAAAAACGGAATAGTTGATAAAGATTTAATTTTAGAAGCAATTAATATTATGAATGGTACTAAGTTTTCTAATAATGATTTAGATGTACTAATTAATCAAGATAATAAAAATATTTCTTTAATAGCAAAAAGTAATAGTCACTTTCAAGGGAAAATAGATATTTTAAATAAGCCAGTAGAATTTTCGGATATTTTTTATGAACAAAATCTTGGAAAAATTTATTTTAATACTGATATGTATGAAAAAAGCACATTCTTACATCCAACAAGTCAATTTGGGGGATTTGCAACAGTTATGGAATATTTGGGAAATCGTAATAAATTAATAAAATTTTATGAAAATGATATTACATCTGCTGTAACTAGTTCAGCATTAAAAATATATGAGTTAAGTTTTCCCAATTTTAATAATTAAGGAAAGATTGAATTTAGTTTTGCAATTGAAAATATTATGAATTATTCATCATTTAAAGCAAACTTTTTACCATTACCAACAGAAAATAATCGAGTTTTTATTAACTACCAAGGTAAACAACCAAAAAATGATGAAGAAATTGACATTAAGTTAGAATGATTATATACAGAAAATAATAAAAATAAATTATTTTATGATGTTGTAGTAAAGACACTTGGTAAAAAAATTGCTGATAAGTATAAAGATATTTTATATAATGAATTTCTTATTGAGAGTTTTAATAAAAAATTAAAAACTGCAAAAATAACTCCTAAACCAGGATCAAAAATATTTGCTTTTTCAACAAAAGTATCAGAAAGTTATACAGAAATACCTTATTATAAGTTAAATATTTCATGATAGCATAATTAAATTAATATAAATTCCTAATTATTTAAATATAGATTCAGGAGATAAAGTTATGAGAAAAATAATTAGATTTTTTTTAAATTATATTTTGGTTAGTGCAACAACAATAAATGTTATTGCTTGTAGGTGAGGTTGTACTAATAATGATTATGATTTAGCTGATGAAAATGAGCAAGATATTTCTGGTAATTATATTGTTCCTGATATCAATAAGAGAATTAATAAAGTAGTAAGTGATCGCATAAATTTTATTGAAGGTGAAGATGCTGCTAGTTTAAAACAATGATATTTAAAAAATCCGCAAAATTGATTTAATAAAACTAGTAAAAAACTAAACTTTGTTACTAATTTAGAAGAAAAAATTCAATATCAGGCAAAAAAAGAATCGATTAATGAATTTAACTTGTTAGCAAATAATAAGAGTAATTTTACAGATTTTTCTGATTTACAAAATCAAATTAATACTAATAATCTTGGCAAAACTTATACAAATGTTAATTGGGATACATTAATTAATTCATCTACAATAAATGCTAATGAAAAAGCAGAGATAAAAGATAAATTAGTTCGATTTTATAATATATTTGCACAAATTTATGGTAAAAAAAATGTTCTTAAACTTTTATATCGAGTGGCTAAAATTAATAAAAATGGCTTATTTGGTTTTGTTAAATCTGGTTATGTTTATGATTCACAATTTCAAAATTATTCATTAGTTCAAGTTATGGCAATAAATCCAAATTCTCTTAGTAAAAGAACTCAATATTGGCAATATGTTAGTGGTTATAAAGCTTCAAAAAGTATTATTAGAACAATTGTTCATGAATATGGTCATGCTTTAGGTTCTTTTATTCGTTTAAATTTTCAAGGAAAACAAAGAATAAATTCACTTGCAGATAATGATCCTAAAAAATGATGAAATAATTATTTTAATTCATCTTATTTATTAAAAGATAATCTAGAAAAAGGAGAAATAACTGATGAAACTAATTATATGATTTCATCATTAGCAAATGGTACAAAAATTAACGATCCAATTTATCAAAAACTTTTAGCATATGGTATTGTGAGAAGTGAATATGGTCGAGAATCACATCTTGATTTATTTGCCGAAGCCTTTGATCAGTGAATAGATACTGAAGAAAGTCAACGTAATATTGCATGAGAAAAATTAGATATTTTTTTTAGAATTGATTTACCTAAAATATTATAAAAAATATGAATCTAAAATTTAAGTTCAAATTAATAAAAGAAAAAATAAAATATCTTATTAGAAACAATAAGAATTTATATAAAATAAATTTTATAATTTTTTTGAATTATTCTTAATTTCACTACTTAAAGTTTCATTATTTAAATTATATTTATTTCTTTTGAATTAAAACTTTTAATTTCTTCTTTTCTTAATAAAAGTTGTGGTGAATTTTTAATTTGTTCTTCTGTAAATGACTCAATTTGTGTGGGTGTAAATGCTTTGATTTTTTTTATTAAAATATGGTATTTGTTCTTCTGCTATTGCTAAAACTTGTTTTGATGTAAAAACCGAAATTTGAGTTGGTGTGAGTGCTTGAATTTGTTCAGTTGTAAATCAGGGTATTTGTTTTTCATTAGAATATGGAATTTGTGTATCCATAAAATAAGTAATTTGTTGTGGTGTTAATGCTTGAATTTGTTCTTTTGTGAATGCTGAGATTTGCTCCTTTGTAAAAGTTTGTGTTTGTTTTTTGGTGAATCAAGTAATTTGTTCTGTTGTAAGTGACAAAATTTGTGTCTCTGTTAATGTTTGAATTTGTTTTTCATTAAAAAATGGTATTTGTTCGCTTGTAAATTTTTCTATTTGTTCTTTTGTAAACACCGGAATTTGTTGTGGTGTTAATGCTTGAATTTGGATATAAATAAGTCAATAAATTTGTTCCTTTGTAAACGCTTGTATTTGATCTTCTGTGAAGTGTGGTATTTGTTCTGATATCAATGATGAAATTTGTTCTGTTGGCACGGCAACACTTTTTAGGACTATTTTTTGGTAGACATTTGTTTTTGATAATTAACTGGAGTTAAGTAGTTTAAAGTGCTGTGGATTCTTATGTTGTTATATCAATTGATATAATCAAATAATTCTAATTTTAATTGGATTAATGATCTAAAATTTTTATCATTAATAAATTCAGTTTTGAAAGTTTTAAAAGTTGCTTCAGCAACAGCATTGTCATAAGGACAACCTTTTTTGCTTAAAGAGCGAGTAATATTGAATGCTAGTAAAAGTTTATCAATAATTTTATTATTAAATTCATTACCTCGATCGCTATGAAATATTTGAATATCTTTTAAACAGCGATTGGATTGCATAAATGCTTCATATACTAATGATGCATCTTTTTTAGTGCCTACACTATGTCCAATAATTTCGCGGTTAAATAGGTCTATTAATAAACAAATATAGTTTCACTTACTATTTACTTGAACATAAGTTAAATCACTAACAATAACTTCATTTTTAATCCTATTCTTAAAGTTTCTATTAGCAAGATTAGTTATTTGACTATCATTGACTTTATTATGATGATTTTTGTGTCTTAATTTAGTGTATTTTGATATTAAATTATGTTTATTCATAATTTCTTTAATTTTTCGTCTTGATAAATAAATTTCTTGGTTTTCTAATATGACTTTTAATCTTCTTGTGCCATAAATTTCCTGAGTTGTAAATATAAATGGGACAGTTTTTTAAAATAATTGTATTAAATCTATTGGTCTTTTATAAGAGAGCGATTTTCTGGGTGTAGAATTAATTTGAAATGCTATAAAATTTAAATCTTTTTGTTTATATGAAGATAGATCTGTAGATTTTGGTAAATATCTTCTTAAAATACCATTATTATTTTCATTTAAACCCCTTTGGCAAGGTTTACCAGGATCTGCAAAATAAATTTTGACATTACAAATTTTTTCGATTAATCTTCATTTACTAAATTCTTTACCACGATCAAAAGTAATGGTTTTAACTGTTCCTTTTTGTAACTTTGAAATAAATTTTATTATACTTTTCGTAATATTTTCTGATTTATGATTTTTAGTTACTAAAGGAATTGTGGTTTTTGATCATATATCAGCCAAAGTAATAATAGAACTTTTATGATCTTTGCCAATGATAGTATCACCTTCTAAATGACCAAATTCTTGTATATTTTTAATATTAGGAATGATTAAATTTCTTTCATGAATAGACTTACAATTATTAATTTTGCCCCTAGTTTCTTTTTGTTTGTGAGATTTATTTTTGCCTTTTCTCAATAAGTTATTTTCATCACAACCCATTCGATTTGTTTTAAACATGTTATATAAAGTTTTTGTTGAAATACTTTTTATTTTATTTTCCTTTAAAAAGTTAGCAATTATATCAAGAGCATACTTTTTAGTAATTAACAAATGATTAATACTATTAATTTCTGTTAAATTTAAAATTATTAATTTTCTGCCTGCATTTTGTTTATTTTTTTGAAATTGATTCAATATTTCTAATGGCAATAAGTTTTTATTTAATAATCTACAAACTCTATGTACAGTTGATTTACTATAATCAACAATTTTTGCTATTTTACGAATCGAAAATCCATAATTTTTATATTCTTTTATTGCTATTATTGATTCAATACTCAGATACTTATACATTGCGCTAATTACTTTCTTTTCTTAATTATAGAACTAACACAATTTAATTTTTACCTGAGTTGTAAATATAAATGGGACAGTTTTTTAAAATAATTGTATTAAATCTATTGGTCTTTTATAAGAGAGCGATTTTCTGGGTGTAGAATTAATTTGAAATGCTATAAAATTTAAATCTTTTTGTTTATATGAAGATAGATCTGTAGATTTTGGTAAATATCTTCTTAAAATACCATTATTATTTTCATTTAAACCCCTTTGGCAAGGTTTACCAGGATCTACAAAATAAATTTTGACATTACAAATTTTTTCGATTAATCTTCATTTACTAAATTCTTTACCACGATCAAAAGTAATGGTTTTAACTGTTCCTTTTTGTAACTTTGAAATAAATTTTATTATACTTTTCGTAATATTTTCTGATTTATGATTTTTAGTTACTAAAGGAATTGTGGTTTTTGATCATATATCAGCCAAAGTAATAATAGAACTTTTATGATCTTTGCCAATGATAGTATCACCTTCTAAATGACCAAATTCTTGTATATTTTTAATATTAGGAATGATTAAATTTCTTTCATGAATAGACTTACAATTATTAATTTTGCCCCTAGTTTCTTTTTGTTTGTGAGATTTATTTTTGCCTTTTCTCAATAAGTTATTTTCATCAAAACCC
This sequence comes from Spiroplasma endosymbiont of Zeiraphera isertana, assembly GCF_964030805.1. Taxonomy (GTDB): domain Bacteria; phylum Bacillota_I; class Bacilli_A; order Mycoplasmatales; family VBWQ01; genus Spiroplasma_E. Next base: position 1,055,569 of record NZ_OZ034965.1, on the reverse strand, counting down.
ATTCGATTTGTTTTAAACATGTTATATAAAGTTTTTGTTGAAATACTTTTTATTTTATTTTCCTTTAAAAAGTTAGCAATTATATCAAGATCATACTTTTTAGTAATTAACAAATTATTAATACTATTAATTTCTGTTAAAGTTAAAATTATTAATTTTCTGCCTGCATTTTGTTTATTTTTTTGAAATCGATTCAATAGACTTGGTGCAAAACCTTTAATTTTAACAATTTAACGATTATTATTAATATTAAAGGTGATAGTTATTATGTTTAAAAAATATAAAGATGATCAAGAATTTTATAGTTTAGTCAGCATAAAGCCACAAACATTTTATAAAATTCTTGAAATTTTAAAAATTGCTGAGTCTAAACAAAATATTATGGTGGTAGAAAAAATAAAATTGTAATTGAAGAGCGTTTATTAATGACTTTAGAATATTGAAAAGACTATAGTAGTTATAGAGTTATTGCAAAAAGATATAATATTAGTCATACTAGTTGCATTCGTAATATTTTTTGAATTGAAAATATTTTAATAAAAAGCGGAATTTTTAATTTACCTGGAAAAAAAGATTTAACAAAAAATAAAGGTACTAATAATAATTTGTTAGCTATTGATGCTACTGAAACTCCAATTGAAAGAATTAAAAAAAACTAAAATTACTTTTTTCAGGTAAAAATAAACATCATTCTCTCAAATCCCAAATAATTATTGATATTTCCAATGGAAAAATTATTTCAACTGATTTTTGTTTTGGAAGCATTCATGATTTTAAATTGCTTCTAAAATCTAAAACTTTTATTCATCCAGAAAAACAAGTTTTTGTTGATTCGGGTTATCAAGGTATACAAAATATTCATAAAAATACATTTTTGCCATTTAAAAAAAGTAAATACAATCAATTAACACCAATTCAAAAAGAATACAATAAAACTTTAAGTAAAATTAGAATTAAAATTGAACACGTATTTGCTAAACTAAAACGTTTTAAAATTTTAAGTTTAAAATATCGCAATAAAATACGAAGATTTGCATTAAGATTTAATTTAATAGCGAGGCTTTTATGTAATCTGTGTATCTTTGTTTTACAAGGTACTAGTTTAGATTAATTCTGTCTTCAAATTTTATCATAAAATGAGCAATTGCTGTATTTCAATTTTGAATAGGCATTGTTCATTTTTTTGTTATATTTTCAATTGCTAAGTAAAATATTTTGAAAACTGCCATATCGTTAGGAAAAACTTTTTTATTTCTAATAACTTTTCGTAATTGACTATTAACAGATTCAATAGCATTTGTAGTATAAATTACTCTTTTAATTTCTGGTGGATAACTAATAAAAACCATTAAATTATCTCCATTTTGATATCAAGATTTAGTAATTTGAGGATATTGTTTATTTCATTTATTTTCAAACGATTCTAAAGCTTGCATTGCTTGTTCTTCACTACATGCACTATAAATTGGTTTTAAATCTGTAACTAGAGATTTTCGATGTTTGTATGAAACATATTTTAAACTATTTCTAATTTGATGAACTATGCATAATTGATGTTCGGTTTTAGGATAAACTGATTGTATTGCTTCTGACATGCCTGTTAAATTATCACTACAAGCAATAAGAATATCATTTAAGCCTCGATTTTTCATTTCTGTAAAATTAGATAATCAAAATTTAGAACCTTCATTTTCGCTAATTCATAAACCTAAAACATCTTTTTTACCTTCTAAATCAACTCCTAGTGCTATATAAACTGATTTGTTAATAATCCGTTTATCTTGTCGTACTTTAACTACTATACAATCAAAATAAACAATCGGATAAATACTTTCTAATGGCCGATTTTGCCATGCTTTAACATCATCTATCACATCATCAGTAATTTCACTAATATATGCACCATGATATAACTCTTGCAACTGCATTCTAATGTCAGATACTGTCATACCTTTTGCATATAGTGAAAGAACTTGTTGATCAAAACCATCAAATCTTCTTTGTCTTTTTGGCACTATTACAGGAGTAAAATTACTATTACGATCTCGTGGTACATCAATTTCAATTTTACCTTCTTGAGTTATTAATTTTTTTGAAGTTATGCCATTACGAGCATTTTCACTATTACTATGTTGATTTTTTTCATATCCTAAATAATTTTGCATTTCAGAATTCAACATTTTTTCCACTAATCTTTTTGTTAATTCTTTATATAAACCTCCTTCTTTAAAAACTGTTGTTAAATCTTCAGTATTTTCTAGTAATAAATCTACTGCTTGTGATATTGGATCATTATTATTAATGTTTTGTTTTTTAACCATTTGTAACTCACTCTTTCTAGTCATTTAATTATATTTACTAGAATTAATTAAACATAGTTATTTTTGTAAGTTACACAGATTACTAAACATTACCTTAATAGCAGGAATATATAATTTTGAATTACCTTAGTTTTGCACCAAGTCTATTCTTTAAAAGATAATGGAAATTGTTTTTTATTGTCATTAATACTATAAATTGCACGATTAATAGTTACTTGTTCATTATTTAATGTATAAATTTCAAATAATCTTACCATTTGTGCATTTTGTTGATAACTATCATAAAAAATAGTACATTGAATTAATTTACCAGTAATATCATAAACTCTTTGTTGTATATCTACTACTTGAAAATATAAGTCATCATTAGCAATAAAAATTAAATAACCACTAATTCCTAATTTACTTAATTTAAAAATAGAATTTCAATTTTTTCTATAAAACTCTTGTTTAATTAAATATTGTTTAATAGTTTCATTATTAATGTCTAATGGAGCATTATATAAATTAGCATTATTTTCTTTTAATTTTCACAAAAAATCTTGATATTACTTTTAATTTTAAATTAAAAGTAATATTTTTATATCAGGGGTGATTTTTTGTGACTAATAATGAATTAATTGATGTTTTAAAAAACAAAAAAGATGAAGAATTTATAAAAATTATTAGACATTTTAAAAATAGAATTAAACAAATTGAGAAAAAAGAAAAATTAGATGCAATTGATAAAAAATTTAAAGAAAAAGGAATTCAATGTCCAAATTGTAAATCTTATTGATGTGTAAAAAATGGTTTTAAGAATAATAAGCAAAAATATTTATGCAAAGATTGTAAAAGTAGCTTTGATGCTTTAAGAAATCATTTTTTACATTGAAGTCATTTATCTCATGAACAATGAGATTGAATAATTTGATTGTCATTGTTAGGTCAATCTGCTTATACTATTTCTCAATTTGCTAAAATTTCAAAAACATCAGCATGATTTAATCGTCAAAAATTTATGAAATCATCACAATTAGCAAAAACACAAAAACCATTCACAAAATTAAAAGGTAGAATTGAAATTGATGAAACTTTTATCAAAGAAATTCATAAAGGAAATTTCAAAAATCCAGATGATCCAAGAAAAAAATGAATTGAAGAAAATGCTAAAGATTTAAACTGTTGTATTGAAATGGCAATTGATGAAAATAAAAATATTTATGCTCAAACAACAAATACTAAAAGATTAACAAAAAAATGAGTACAAGAAAATTTAAAATCTAAGCTTATTGAAGAAAAATCAATTATAGTTTGTGATATGCAAATACTATATGATACAGTAGCTAAACAAACAAAATGTACTCTCAAGAAATTTAAATCAACAGAAAATAAAGAATTAAATTATAAAAATTTAAGTAATATCAGTAAAATACAATCAAGTTTAAAAGAATTTATTACTCATTATCATGGCATTGGATTTACCAATATTCAAAATTACCTCAATTTATGAAAATTTAAATACCAACATTATAAAATATCACCTTATGCAAAATCTGAAGCATTATATTTCAGTTTGTAAAAAAAATAAATCCCAAAATTAAATAAAATCAAATTTTAGGCCAGGTTGATGATTTTTTTTATTTCATCAAGAGTTTTTTTGAAAATTAAAATTATTTTCTGCTACAAAATCAGTGAAATAAGTTTCATGATTAAAATCATTAAAACCAAAATAATTTAAAATTGAAGCATGAGTACTTTTATTTTTATTATTTAAAAATTTTACTTTTTCATTTTTATTATCACTAATATTACTTTTATCTTTTCTAAAAAATCTACCTAACATAATATTCACCACCTTTTTAAAAAATTTGATTAATTTTTAATACAATTTTTACAATAGACTTGGTGCAAAACTAAGGTAATTCAAAATTATATAGGCTTTTATCCCTTTATGTACTATTTTTAAATTTTATCACATAAATGGAGATAAAAGCCTACCTAGGAAATTATCCCCGCATGTATTTAAATCAAACACAAAATTACAGTTTCAAAACTAGGTATGTTATTGAATTTATATGATGATTCTTTTGCATATAAATGAATATTGTGCTTTGAAACTCTTATGTGTGTTCGGAAAGTTCGTCGGATGTGCTTTCATGCTGATTCAATCTGGTTTGTGTTTACACCAGTTTTTGAAACATAGCCATCTTGATGGTTAACTGTTTCATGCTTAGTGAAAACTGATTTAAAATGGCGATATCCTTTTCAAGAATCAGTATGTACATCACACTTTGAAGAAATGTGGTTTCTTGCAAATTGCAAAAGATTTTTTTGATTTGCATTTTTCAACACTTTCACAATTAAATTATTGGTTGTTTTTTCATAAATCCCAACAATCAAAGTTTTATTCAACAAGGATCTTCCTTGTTTTTTAAAACCTAAATGTGAAAGATACATTTCATCCATCTGTGCTGTGCCATCAACAATGAAACCTGCATCTTGATTTCCAATTCTAGTCCTGATTTCATGACACATTCTTCAAGCTGTTTTATAGGTCACACCCAATTCCCTTGCAACATCGGTTGCTGGTATGCCATGCTTTGTGTTTATTCATCTAAAGATGAGATAAAACCAAGATGTCATTTGGGTCTGTGACTTATAAAAAATGGTTCCATAAAGAATACTAAATGTTTGGTTACAGTTCAAACATCGTATTCTTCTCAAATCAGAAGTATTCAAACTAGAAGAAGCACACCTGATGCATTTCATTATTTTCAACTTCGCTATATATTTCAAACAATCGTTTTCAGTTTGAAATATGCTATTGAATTCATTTCAATTCATTTTTTCCTCCACACTAGTACATGTGGGGATAATTTCCATTATATATTCCTGCTATTAAATTAAATCTTAATGCAAATATTCGTATTTTATTGCGATATTTTAAACTTAAAATTTTAAAACGTTTTAGTTTAGCAAATACGTGTTCAATTTTAATTCTAATTTTACTTAAAGTTTTATTGTATTCTTTTTGAATTGGTGTTAATTGATTGTATTTACTTTTTTTAAATGGCAAAAATGTATTTTTATGAATATTTTGTATACCTTGATAACCTGAATCAACAAAAACTTGTTTTTCTGGATGAATAAAAGTTTTAGATTTTAGAAGCAATTTAAAATCATGAATGCTTCCAAAACAAAAAGCAGTTGAAATAATTTTTCCATTGGAAATATCAATAATTATTTGGGATTTGAGAGAATGATGTTTCTTTTTACCTGAAAAAAGTAATTTTAGTTTTTTTTAACGGACTTCTCCCCACATGTACTTGTGGAGGAAACAATGAAATTGAATGAGTTCAACAATATATTTCAAACAGAAAAAGATTGTTTGAAATATATAGCAAGTTTGAAGGAAAACAAATGTATGAGGTGTTCTTGAACAAATTTGAATACTTCTGATTTAAGAAGAATAAGATGTTTGAAATGTCATCAAACATTTAGTATTCTTCATGACACCATTTTTTACAAGTCACAAACACCTTTGACATCTTGGTTTTATCTCATCTTTAGATGAATAAACACCAAACATGGAATTCCATCAACTGATGTTGCAAAAGAATTGGGAGTAACTTTGAAAACTGCTTGAAGAATGGGTCATAAAATCCGAAGTGCAATTGCAAAACAAGAACCTCAATTCATTGTTGAGGGCATAGTGCAAATGGATGAAATGTATCTTTCACATATGGGTTTTAAAAAACAAGGAAGATCCTTAAAAAATAAAACTTTGATTGTTGGGATTTATGAAAAAACAACCAATAATTTAATTGTGAAAGTGTTGAAAAATGCAAATCAAAAAAATCTTTTGCAATTTGCAAGAAACCACATTTCTTCAAAGTGTGATGTACATACTGATTCTTGAAAAGGATATCGCCATTTTAAATCAGTTTTCACTAAGCATGAAACAGTTAACCATCAAGATGGCTATGTTTCAAAAACTGGTGTAAACATAAACCAGATTGAATCGGCATGAAAGCACATCAGACGAACATTTAAAACACATATCAAAGTTGAAAAACATCATGTTCATTTATACGCAAAAGAATCGGCATATAAATTCAACAATATACCTAGTTTTGAAACTGTAATGTTATGTTTGATTTAAAAATGTGGGGAGAAGTCCGTAGATAGGCTTTTCTCAGCATTTATGTGATAAAATTTAAAAATAGTACATAAAGGGAGAAAAGCCTTTTTTAATTCTTTCAATTGGAGTTTCAGTAGCATCAATAGCTAACAAATTATTATTAGTACCTTTATTTTTTGTTAAATCTTTTTTTCCAGGTAAATTAAAAATTCCGCTTTTTATTAAAATATTTTCAATTCAAAAAATATTACGAATGCAACTAGTATGACTAATATTATATCTTTTTGCAATAACTCTATAACTACTATAGTCTTTTCAATATTCTAAAGTCATTAATAAACACTCTTCAATTACAATTTTATTTTTTCTACCACCATAATATTTTTGTTTAGACTCAGCAATTTTTAAAATTTCAAGCATTTTATAAAATGTTTGTGGCTTCATGCCGACTAAACTATAAAATTCTTGATCATCTTTATATTTTTTCAACATAATAACTATCACCTTTAATATTAATAATAATCGTTAAATTGTTAAAATTAAAGGTTTTGCACCAAGTCTAATAATAAATATAATAGACTTGGTGCAAAACTAAGGTAATTCAAAATTATATATTCCTGCTATTAAATTAAATCTTAATGCAAATCTTCGTATTTTATTGCGATATTTTAAACTTAAAATTTTAAAACGTTTTAGTTTAGCAAATACGTGTTCAATTTTAATTCTAATTTTACTTAAAGTTTTGTTGTATTCTTTTTGAATTGGTGTTAATTGATGGTATTTACTTTTTTTAAATGGCAAAAATGTATTTTTATGAATATTTTGTATACCTTGATAACCTTAATCAACAAAAACTTGTTTTTCTGGATGAATAAAAGTTTTAGATTTTAGAAGCAATTTAAAATCATAAATGCTTCCAAAACAAAAAGCAGTTGAAATGATTTTTCCATTGGAAATATCAATAATTATTTGAGATTTGAGAGAATGATGTTTCTTTTTACCTGAAAAAAGTAATTTTAGTTTTTTTTAATTCTTTCAATTGGAGTTTCAGTAGCATCAATAGCTAACAAATTATTATTAGTACCTTTATTTTTTGTTAAATCTTTTTTTTCAGGTAAATTAAAAATTCCGCTTTTTATTAAAATATTTTCAATTCAAAAAATATTACGAATGCAACTAGTATGACTAATATTATATCTTTTTGCAATAACTCTATAACTACTATAGTCTTTTCAATATTCTAAAGTCATTAATAAACGCTCTTCAATTACAATTTTATTTTTTCTACCACCATAATATTTTTGTTTAGACTCAGCAATTTTTAAAATTTCAAGCATTTTATAAAATGTTTGTGGCTTTATGCCGACTAAACTATAAAATTCTTGATCATCTTTATATTTTTTCAACATAATAACTATCACCTTTAATATTAATAATAATTGTTAAATTGTTAAAATTAAAGGTTTTGCACCAAGTCTAATGAAATAATATTTTTAAAATCAATTTTAAATATATAAAGAGGTTGTAATTACAACCTCTTTATATATTTTTTTACATTTTTTGTGATTTACTACTAAAACTTTGACTTTTACTTGTTGAAGCTTCACTGTTTACTTTTGTTTTATCTTTTTCAAATCCAAGAGCATTAGCAACTCTTTCTCGTCTTTCACGTTCGTTTTTTTCTCCTCATGCTTTGTTTATTCTTTCAGCGTCTTTTGCACGTTTATCTTTATTTGCTTGACTTCATTTTTCCATATTGTAAAATTCCTCTCTTCAATATTTTTGAATATTTTTTTTCTATCCTTAAAATATCCAAGAAGAATTATATATTTTTAAAACAAAAAATGTGTAATAAATAATGAATAATCACTATTTTTTAAAATAGTGATTAAGACTTTAATATTTAATTAAATTTATTACTTATTGCTTATGTTAATAAGCATTTTACTTTATTTCAGTTATGATTTGAACTTGTTGAAGGCAGTTGCTCTTGCTGATTTATTGTATTTCGTATATATGAATCAAAATTATGATTATTTTTTGATTTAATAATTGAATTTTCTAAAATACTATTTGAGTTATGATTTATTGTTTCATTACTTATTATTTCGTCTAGTTTTTTATCTTTTCTATTATCTAATTCTTGTTTTAAAATATCATATTGAGTTTTTAATTTTGTTTCTAACTTATTACTAGTTAAATTTTCTATATTTTTTTTAACATTTTTTTTAATTTCTAGTTCTTCTTTAGTTTTACCAAGATTTCTTTTGTTTACAAATGGTATTTTACGAATTAATGAATAAAATTTTTGTTTAATTCATACTTCAACTTTTTTTGTTTTTTCTGTTGCAATAGTTCATATTCCTTTATTAACAATTCAAGCAATACCAATATCTACTATTGATACTAAAGTTTTTTCTCATAATATTGTTGATATAATAGGGACTAATACTGGTACAGCAACAGGTATTGCTAAAAGTGTAATACTTAATAATGAAAGAGAAATAAATATTATTAATTCTGATTTTGATATTTTTCAGTTTGATATTTTTTCTTGTTCACTTAAAAATTTTTTAATTGATACAGGTTCAATTTTAATATTTTTTTCTGGATTTGAATTTGGTTCAATTAAGAGAAGATCATCTTTATATTTATTGATATTTTCATATTTTTTCAATTGTTTCATGACTTCAATATTACCGTTTGTAAGTTCTTGAAAATCAATCACTTCTTCGGTAATAGAATTATTAATATGTACAAGAGTAGTTACAAAAATTATTTCATCTTTAATTGGTAAAATTTCTTCGTAAATTTTTTCAATTCCCGTTTTTTTTCTTTGTTTTTCATCATAAATTGTTACAGAATTATATGTATATTTTGTTAAATTAATATCACTTTCTTTTGTTTTTTTAAATTCTTCAATTTGTTTTTTAAGTTTCTGAATGTCTTTTGCTTGTTCTTGAATTGTTGTTTGTAATTTTGATATTTCTTTTGTATTTAAAATTGAAGTCGGTAATAAATTTTTCAATTTTGATAATATATCGTTATTTGTTTTTGGTTCTTTTTCGTTATCTGTTAAATTAGTAGCAACTATTTCTAAATTTTCATCAATATTTTCGGATAGGTCATCATTAAGTTGTTTATCATTAGCAGTAATTTTTTCAATTATTTTAAATGTTGATCCACCATGTCTACTTTTTTCTATAACTTCAATGTTTGTTTGTTTTTTAATATCTTCTATGAATTTATTTTCTGATAGAAAATTATATGTTTGAGATTTTGTTTTGTCTGTCATTTTAATGTCTCCTTTTAAACATTAAAACCCATTTACTTTTAAAAATAAAGTAATGGGTTAAAACTTATATATTGGATAACAGTTATATGTTATCAAATTTTGTGTATTTTACAATTAGTTAAGTTTTAACCAAAATTGGGTAATGTTTAGTAATCTGTGTAACTTACAAAAATAACTGTGTTTAATTAATTCTAGTAAATATAATTAAGTGACTAGAAAGAGTGAGTTACAGATGGCTAAAAAAGATAATCTTAATAATAATGATCCAATATCAAAAGCAGTAGATTTATTACTAGAAAATATTGAAGATTTAACAACAATGTTTAAAGAAGGAGGTCTATATAAAGAATTAACTAAAAGATTAGTAGAAAAAATGTTGAATTCTGAAATGCAAAATTATTTAGGATATGAAAAAAATAAACATAGTAATAGTGATAATGTTCGTAATGGTATAAGTTCAAAAAAATTAATAACTCAACAAGGTAAAATTGAGATCGATGTACCACGAGATCGCAATAGTAATTTTAATCCTGTAATAGTTGCAAAAAGACAGAGAAGATTTGATGGTTTTGATCAACAAGTTCTTTCTTTGATATGCCAAAGGAATGACATTATCAGATATTAGAACGCAATTGCAAGAGTTATATCATGGTGCTGATATTAGTGAAATTACTGATGATGTGATAGATGATGTTAAAGCATGGCAAAATCGACCATTAGAAAGCATTTATCCGATTGTTTATTTTGATTGTATAGTAGTTAAAGTACGACAAGATAAACGCATTATTAACAAATCGGTTTATATAGCACTAGGAGTTGATTTAGAAGGTAAAAAAGATGTTTTAGGTTTGTGAATTAGCGAAAATGAAGGTGCTAAATTTTGATTAGCAAATTTAACAAAAATGAAAAATCGAGGCTTAAATGATATTCTTATTGCTTGTAGCGATAATTTAACAGGCATGTCAGAAGCAATACAATCAGTTTATCCTAAAACCGAACATCAATTATGCATAGTTCATCAAATTAGAAAGAGTTTAAAATATGTTTCATACAAACATCGAAAAGCACTAGTTGCAGATTTAAAACCAATTTATAGTGCATGTAGTGAAGAACAAGCAATGCAAGCTTTAGAATTGTTTGAAAATAAATGAAATAAACAATATCCTCAAATTACTAAATCCTGATATAAAAATTGAGATAATTTAATGGTTTTTATTAGTTATCCTGCAGAAATCAAAAGAGTGATTTATACCACAAATGCTATTGAATCTGTTAATAGTCAATTACGAAAAGTTATAAGAAATAAAAAAGTTTTTCCTAACGATATGGCAGTTTTTAAAATATTTTACTTAGCAATCGAAAATATAACAAAAAAATGAACAATGCCTATTCAAAATTGAAATACAGCAATTGCTCATTTTATGATAAAATTTGAAGACAGAATTAATCTAAACTAGTACTGTAAAATGACAGACAAAACTAGACTACAAACATATAATTTTCTATTAGAAAATAAATCCATTGAAGATATTTTAAATCAACCAAACGCTACTTTTAAAAATAAAAATGTAAATGATAAACAAAGACATGGTGGATTAACAATAAAATTTTCTAATGATATTGATGTTAAAGATAAACCTTCAAAAGTTGTAGTTAATGACAAATTAAAAAATAATATTATATCTGATATAAATGAAGTCTCTGTAACTGAAATATTAACCAAGGAAATAGGAACACAAATCGAAACTATTGGATGGGTTACACTTTATTGGACACTAATTACGTAGACAAGTGAACAAATTTGTTAAAAGAAAGGAACTATAATTATGGCCAATATTAACTCATATTCAGATGAATTTAAAAAACAAATAGTAGCTTTATATCAAAGTGGTAAGTCAGTGTCTTGTCTTGCTAAAGAATATAATGTTACAAGGGCAGCTACTTATAATTGAATTAAACAATTTACTAATTCAGGTAGTTTTAAAACCAAAGATAATCGTTCTGTTGAAGAAAATGAATTAATTAGACTTGGTGCAAAACTAAGGTAATTCAAAATTATATATTCCTGCTATTAAATTAAATCTTAATGCAAATATTCGTATTTTATTGCGATATTTTAAACTTAAAATTTTAAAACGTTTTAGTTTAGCAAATACGTGTTCAATTTTAATTCTAATTTTACTTAAAGTTTTATTGTATTCTTTTTGAATTGGTGTTAATTTATTGTATTTACTTTTTTTAAATGGCAAAAATGTATTTTTATGAATATTTTGTATACCTTGATAACTCTGGATGAATAAAAGTTTTAGATTTTAGAAGCAATTTAAAATCATGAATGCTTACAAAACAAAAAGCAGTTGAAATAATTTTTCCATTGGAAATATCAATAATTATTTGGGATTTGAGAGAATGATGTTTCTTTTTACCTGAAAAAAGTAATTTTAGTTTTTTTTAATTCTTTCAATTGGAGTTTCAGTAGCATCAATAGCTAACAAATTATTATTAGTACCTTTATTTTTTGTTAAATCTTTTTTTCCAGGTAAATTAAAAATTCCGCTTTTTATTAAAATATTTTCAATTCAAAAAATATTACGAATGCAACTAGTATGACTAATATTATATCTTTTTGCAATAACTCTATAACTACTATAGTCTTTTCAATATTCTAAAGTCATTAATAAACGCTCTTCAATTACAATTTTATTTTTTCTACCACCATAATATTTTTGTTTAGACTCAGCAATTTTTAAAATTTCAAGCATTTTATAAAATGTTTGTGGCTTTATGCCGACTAAACTATAAAATTCTTGATCATCTTTATATTTTTTCAACATAATAACTATCACCTTTAATATTAATAATAATCGTTAAATTGTTAAAATTAAAGGTTTTGCACCAAGTCTAATATTTCTAATGGCAATAAGTTTTTATTTAATAATCTACAAACTCTATGTACAATTGATTTACTGTAATCAACAATTTTTGCTATTTTACGAATCGAAAATCCATAATTTTTATATTATTTTATTGCTATTATTGATTCAATACTCAGATACTTATACATTGCGCTAATTCCTTTCTTTTCTTAATTATAGAACTAACACAATTTAATTTTTATATAAGTGTCCTTTTTAATTTTAAAATTAAAGTTACAATATATTATTAAAATTTATAGTAGTTATTGATAATACCTATATATATTATAAAATTTCTCCGAAATTACTATTATAGTAATAAAAAAATCGTTTTTATTTATTTTATTGTTGTTTTTTACTATTATATATATATATATATATATATATATATAATATTTTTATCTGTATAGAATAAAATTCTCATCTGTATAGAACAATATAGAATGTAGGTGAGAAAATGAGTAATTTTTTTCATAGTAAACAAACAACTCCTGAGGATAAGAAAAATCCTAGTTTTACTTTTAAAGGAACTTTCAATAAATTAGGTGGCAAAAGGTTTGGCAAAATGCAAAACTTATCAAGAGCCATTGTTTTACCAATAGCTACATTACCAATAGCTGGCTTATTGTTAGGAATTGGTGGTGGTGTTGCTAGTGCTTTAAAGCAATTACCTAATCATGATAGTCTTGTTGGTATTATTAATTTTTTTTCAATTATGCAATCAGCCGGAAACGTTGTTTTTGCTAATTTAGGATTGATTTTTGCTATTTCTATTGCTTTTGGTTTTGCAAAAGCTAGTAAAGGTGTAGCTGCTCTTTCTGGATTTATTACTTTTATTGTTATGACTTCAGTTATTAGTGGCATGTTTTTTTGAAATCCTAAAACAGGAATGTTGGGATTTGATCCATGAGGTTTAGGTGAAGGTGCAAAGATTACTCCAGAAAGTGGTAAATCTTCTGGTTTATTTTCTTCTGTCTTAGGATTATTTCCTACGTTTGATACTTCAGTTTTAGGTGGCATTCTTGTTGGTTGATTAGTATCAGTTGTTCATAATCATTCATACAATATTCGTATGCCAAGAGTATTAGCTTTTTTTGGTGGTGAACGTTTTGTGCCAATTTTAGCTGTTTTTGTTGGAATAGGAATGGGATTAGCTTTTTTCTTTATTTGACCAATGTTATTAATTGCTTTTAGAGAAATTGGTAATGGCTTAGCAACTGGTATGAATACAGGTCAACTTACCGATGGACAGTTAACTGGTGATAATTTTCATCCAACAGTTGGTGGAGCGTTTATTGCAATGTTTTTTGGAATTACTGAACGTTTATTAATACCAACAGGATTGCATCACGTTCAATATGCACCTTTCTGATATACTGGAATTGGTGGTACGTGAACTAATGGATCTGACACATTTGTAGGAGCTTACAATATTTTCTTTGGACAATTTGCTTCTAATGCAGTAGGACACATGAATCAAACACCAGGAACAATGTTTATGAGTGGGCGATTTGCATATATGCAATATGGTTATCCATTTGCAGCGCTTGCTATGTGAATGTTATCACGACCAGAAAATAAAAAAATGGTTGGTGGTATTTTAGGATCTGCTGCTCTAACTTCTTTCTTAACAGGAGTTACAGAACCATTGTTGTTTTCGTTCTTATTTGTAGCACCATTATGTTTTGTTTTCCATGCATTTATGGCAGGAATTAGTTTTATGATGGCGTATTTATTAAATATAGTTGTTGGTCAAGGTTTTGCTGCTGGATTTATTGACTTTTCTTTCTTTGGAATATTACCAAGTATTCTTGGTAAAGAAACAGGCTTCTATTGAGTATTTGCTACTGGATTAATTATGGCACCTGCTTATTTCTTTGGGTTCTATTACATTATTAAGTGAACAAATTACAAAACTTTAGGTCGTGAAGAAGGAGAATTAGCAACCAACTTAGCTTTACAAAGTGTTGAAAGTTCTTTAGATAAGTCTTCAAAAAAAGGTAGAACAAAAGTAGAAAATTTATTACTTGGACTTGGTGGAGCATTAAATATTATTGATGTTAACGTTAAAGATAAAGTATTAGTTGCAACTTTAAAAGATGCAAATATTTATTCAAAAGCTTTATTAAGATTAAGTGGAACTAAAAATATTAAAGTAATTGCCAATAAAGTTGAAATTAATTATCTTGATGGTGCAGAGTCTATTCATAAAACTTTACAAGCAGAAATGACAAAGAAACAAACATTAACACCTGATACTAATAAAGATAAAAATAATGATATGTTAGAAAATATTTTTAAAGGTCTTGGTGGACGAAGTAATGTTAAATTATTAGACAATTGTGCTACAAGATTGCGTGTTACAGTTTTTGATGAAACTAAAGTTGATGATAATATTTTAAAATCAACTGGTGCAGTTGGTATCTTTAAAAAAGGTACAGCTATTCAGGTAATTTATGGGCCACAAGTAGGTAATATTAAAAATGATTTATTAAAAACTTGAACTCCAAAATAAACTATTACTAAAATATAAAAATGAGCAACTTTTTGAGTTGTTAATTTTTTTAGTTTTAGTTATGGATAATGTTAAAATTATAATAGACTTGGTGCAAAACTAAGGTAATTCAAAATTATATATTCCTGCTATTAAATTAAATCTTAATGCAAATCTTCGTATTTTATTGCGATATTTTAAACTTAAAATTTTAAAACGTTTTAGTTTAGCAAATACGTGTTCAATTTTAATTCTAATTTTACTTAAAGTTTTATTGTATTCTTTTTGAATTGGTGTTAATTGATTGTATTTACTTTTTTTAAATGGCAAAAATGTATTTTTATGAATATTTTGTATACCTTGATAACCTGAATCAACAAAAACTTGTTTTTCTGGATGAATAAAAGTTTTAGATTTTAGAAGCAATTTAAAATCATGAATGCTTACAAAACAAAAAGCAGTTGAAATAATTTTTCCATTGGAAATATCAATAATTATTTGGGATTTGAGAGAATGATGTTTATTTTTACCTGAAAAAAGTAATTTTAGTTTTTTTTAATTCTTTCAATTGGAGTTTCAGTAGCATCAATAGCTAACAAATTATTATTAGTACCTTTATTTTTTGTTAAATCTTTTTTTCCAGGTAAATTAAAAATTCCGCTTTTTATTAAAATATTTTCAATTCAAAAAATATTACGAATGCAACTAGTATGACTAATATTATATCTTTTTGCAATAACTCTATAACTACTATAGTCTTTTCAATATTCTAAAGTCATTAATAAACGCTCTTCAATTACAATTTTATTTTTTCTACCACCATAATATTTTTGTTTAGACTCAGCCATTTTTAAAATTTCAAGCATTTTATAAAATGTTTGTGGCTTTATGCCGACTAAACTATAAAATTCTTGATCATCTTTATATTTTTTCAACATAATAACTATCACCTTTAATATTAATAATAATCGTTAAATTGTTAAAATTAAAGGTTTTGCACCAAGTCTAATATAGGATAAAGGGAAAACTATGTTTTTTGATGATGAAGAAGAAAAGTTAGAAGAAGCTAGGTATGAAGAAATACAAACAAATATACAAAATTTAACATTAACAATTGATGTTAATATTGTTGTTAAAGATTTATTTAAATATATTAAATTAAAATGTACACAAAAAATTAGAATTATGGATATATTAGCATTGTTTTTATCAATATCTTCAATAATTCTTTCAATATTATTAACTGTTATTGATAAAACTGATCAAAAAATTAGTTTTGAACTTCGAAAATCATTGTATGCGGTAAATATATTTAAAGATTTAACGGTGGTAATGGTATTAGTAATTGCATTATTTATGATTATTTATGAGATTAAATATTAGACTTGGTGCAAAACCTTTAATTTTAACAATTTAACGATTATTATTAATATTAAAGGTGATAGTTATTATTTTGAAAAAATATAAAGATGATCAAGAATTTTATAGTTTAGTCGTCATAAAGCCACAAACATTTTATAAAATGCTTGAAATTTTAAAAATTGCTGAGTCTAAACAAAAATATTATGGTGGTAGAAAAAATAAAATTGTAATTGAAGAGCGTTTATTAATGACTTTAGAATATTGAAAAGACTATAGTAGTTATAGAGTTATTGCAAAAAGATATAATATTAGTCATACTAGTTGCATTCGTAATATTTTTTGAATTGAAAATATTTTAATAAAAAGCGGAATTTTTAATTTACCTGGAAAAAAAGATTTAACAAAAAATAAAGGTACTAATAATAATTTGTTAGCTATTGATGCTACTGAAACTCCAATTGAAAGAATTAAAAAAACTAAAATTACTTTTTTCAGGTAAAAAGAAACATCATTCTCTCAAATCCCAAATAATTATTGATATTTCCAATGGAAAAATTATTTCAACTGCTTTTTGTTTTGGAAGCATTCATGATTTTAAATTGCTTCTAAAATCTAAAACTTTTATTCATCCAGAAAAACAAGTTTTTGTTGATTCAGGTTATCAAGGTATACAAAATATTCATAAAAATACATTTTTGCCATTTAAAAAAAGTAAATACAATCAATTAACACCAATTCAAAAAGAATACAATAAAACTTTAAGTAAAATTAGAATTAAAATTGAACACGTATTTGCTAAACTAAAACGTTTTAAAATTTTAAGTTTAAAATATCGCAATAAAATACGAAGATTTGCATTAAGATTTAATTTAATAGCAGGAATATATAATTTTGAATTACCTTAGTTTTGCACCAAGTCTAATCAATGAATAATTATTAGGCATGTGCTTTTCCTTTCCAAATAAAAACCCATTTACTTTAAAATAAAGTAAATAGGTCAAAAACTTATATTTATATTTTAATATTTTTCTCTATCTATTCAGTGAATCTTACACTATTTTAAGAATATTATTATAAATATTATTTATAAGCAATTTTAATTTTAATGTTCATCAATAACAACAATTATTTTTTGACTAAAATTGTTAATTTTAATAAAATCATTAATTTTTTGTGAATTAACTCGTTTGGCATTACGCAATGCTCAACCAATAGAACTTATTAGATAAAAATTTGTTGTTAATAACAATGGCTTAATTAATGCAAATAGTAAATTAAAATCAGTATTTTCTTTAAACATTAATTGTGATTGAATTGCTATTCTTTGAATTCAAAAATTACTATCATTTATTAACTTAAATAAATATTGATCTCTAACACTAATATTATTGTTGCTAAATATAAGAACACCAATAATATTATCAAAATAATCAGTAGTATCTCATCAAATATTATGTTTAATTATCGATAAAAGCCAATCTAAGTAATTAAAACTTAAGTTTTTCTTTCATCAAAGATTTAAAAATTCCATTGCTGTATATTGAAATTCACGATTTTTTTGTAAATATAATGTTTCAAATAACTGTTTTTTATTTACTAACGATAAATTTTTATTTCATTTATTTAAAAATAATTTTACTAATGGTTTTCGTTTACTAGTTAAAATTCCATAAAATTCAAAATTATTGATTAAAAATTTTTCTTGTTTAATTTTAGTATTGATATTAGCATTATTAATAAAAATTGTCGTTAATATTTTTATTTCTTCATTAAATTTTTCCATATATACCTTTCTATCTATATAAAATATTTTATCTTAAAAATATTGAAGGGAAAGTACTCATTAAAATAATCATTATTATTGCTAAACAACTAAATATGCATAATCTAAGAATATGACGAAAATTTTTTTTATTTAAATAATTAATTGTTTGATTTAAATACATTAAATTTCATTTCAATGCTTAAAACTAAAAATATTATTAAGATCCATTAGTTCCGAAACAATTTCTTCAGGTGTAAAATCAGCATTTGCTTTTAATTTTCACAAAAAATCTTGATATTACTTTTAATTTAAAATTAAAAGTAATATTTTTATATCAGGGGTGATTTTTTGTGACTAATAATGAATTAATTGATGTTTTAAAAAACAAAAAAGATGAAGAATTTATAAAAATTATTAGACATTTTAAAAATAGAATTAAACAAATTGAGAAAAAAGAAAAATTAGATGCAATTGATAAAAAATTTAAAGAAAAAGGAATTCAATGTCCAAATTGTAAATCTTATTGATGTGTAAAAAATGGTTTTAAGAATAATAAGCAAAAATATTTATGCAAAGATTGTAAAAGTAGCTTTGATGCTTTAAGAAATCATTTTTTTACATTGAAGTCATTTATCTCATGAACAATGAGATTGAATAATTTGATTGTCATTGTTGGGTCAATCTGCTTATACTATTTCTCAATTTGCTAAAATTTCAAAAACATCAGCATGATTTAATCGTCAAAAATTTATGAAATCATCACAATTAGCAAAAACACAAAAACCATTCACAAAATTAAAAGGTAGAATTGAAATTGATGAAACTTTTATCAAAGAAATTCATAAAGGAAATTTCAAAAATCCAGATGATCCAAGAAAAAAATGAATTGAAGAAAATGCTAAAGATTTAAACTGTTGTATTGAAATGGCAATTGATGAAAATAAAAATATTTATGCTCAAACAACAAATACTAAAAGATTAACAAAAAAATGAGTACAAGAAAATTTAACATCTAAGCTTATCGAAGAAAAATCAATTATAGTTTGTGATATGCAAATACTATATGATACAGTAGCTAAACAAACAAAATGTACTCTCAAGAAATTTAAATCAAAAGAAAATAAAGAATTAAATTATAAAAATTTAAGTAATATCAGTAAAATACAATCAAGTTTAAAAGAATTTATTACTCATTATCATGGCATTGGATTTACCAATATTCAAAATTACCTCAATTTATGAAAATTTAAATACCAACATTATAAAATATCACCTTATGCAAAATCTGAAGCATTATATTTCAGTTTGTAAAAAAAATAAATCCCAAAATTAAATAAAATCAAATTTTAGGCCAGGATGATGATTTTTTTTATTTCATCAAGAGTTTTTTTGAAAATTAAAACATTTGCTGCATAAAAAGATTTGAATTGTTTATTTTGTTTAATTCAATAGACTTGGTGCAAAACTAAGGTAATTCAAAATTATATATTCCTGCTATTAAATTAAATCTTAATGCAAATATTCGTATTTTATTGCGATATTTTAAACTTAAAATTTTAAAACGTTTTAGTTTAGCAAATACGTGTTCAATTTTAATTCTAATTTTACTTAAAGTTTTATTGTATTATTTTTGAATTGGTGTTAATTGATTGTATTTACTTTTTTTAAATGGCAAAAATGTATTTTTATGAATATTTTGTATACCTTGATAACTCTGGATGAATAAAAGTTTTAGATTTTAGAAGCAATTTAAAATCATGAATGCTCCCAAAACAAAAAGCAGTTGAAATAATTTTTCCATTGGAAATATCAATAATTATTTGGGATTTGAGATAATGATGTTTCTTTTTACCTGAAAAAAGTAATTTTAGTTTTTTTTAATTCTTTCAATTGGAGTTTCAGTAGCATCAATAGCTAACAAATTATTATTAGTACCTTTATTTTTTGTTAAATCTTTTTTTCCAGGTAAATTAAAAATTCCGCTTTTTATTAAAATATTTTCAATTCAAAAAATATTACGAATGCAACTAGTATGACTAATATTATATCTTTTTGCAATAACTCTATAACTACTATAGTCTTTTCAATATTCTAAAGTCATTAATAAACGCTCTTCAATTACAATTTTATTTTTTCTACCACCATAATATTTTTGTTTAGACTCAGCAATTTTTAAAATTTCAAGCATTTTATAAAATGTTTGTGGCTTTATGCCGACTAAACTATAAAATTCTTGATCATCTTTATATTTTTTCAACATAATAACTATCACCTTTAATATTAATAATAATCGTTAAATTGTTAAAATTAAAGGTTTTGCACCAAGTCTATTAAAGAAAAAAATAATAAAATTAATCACTTAAAGATAGAATATAATAAATCATTATCAGATTATGAGTCAAAAGTTAAAAATTTAAAACAAAATCTTTCACAAGAAATTAATAAATTGAAACAAGAATTAAGTGATCAATTAAAGTCATTAAAAAATGAATTAGTTAAAACTAATGATAAAAAATTAAAAGAACAATTAATTTTAAAAAAATGTCAACTTCAAATTACTTATAAAATTGAAACTAAGGAATTAATTAAAAAATATAAAATTGATAAAGAACAATTAAAGGTAGAATATAATAAATCATTATCAGATTATGAGTCAAAAGTTAAAAATTTAAAACAAAATCTTTCACAAGAAATTAATAAAGTTAATAGTGATATCAACTTACAGTTACAAGCAGTTATTAATAATAAAAATGATAAAGTTGGTGTTAATTGAGCACAATTTTTCCAAGAAAATAAAGCTTTAAATCATTATATATATAAACAATATAATGCAATTTGAAAAAAAGGTAAAATTGGTAATTGAAATAATTTTCAACAAGAAATAAAAACGATTTATGGTGAAAGTTTAAATATGTATATTAATGAAAAAATGAAATACGAAAATAATGTTTATAACTATAAGCAAGATTTAATTCGTGAAATAGTATTACTTTAATTGTAAAATTAAAAAGGACACTTATATAAAAATTAAATTGTGTTAGTTCTATAATTAAGAAAAGAAAGGAATTAGCGCAATGTATAAGTATCTGAGTATTGAATCAATAATAGCAATAAAAGAATATAAAAATTATGGATTTTCGATTCGTAAAATAGCAAAAATTGTTGATTATAGTAAATCAACTGTACATAGAGTTTGTAGATTATTAAATAAAAACTTATTGCCATTAGAAATATTGAATCAATTTCAAAAAAATAAACAAAATGCAGGCAGAAAATTAATAATTTTAACTTTAACAGAAATTAATAGTATTAATCATTTGTTAATTACTAAAAAGTATGCTCTTGATATAATTGCTAACTTTTTAAAGGAAAATAAAATAAAAAGTATTTCAACAAAAACTTTATATAACGTGTTTAAAACAAATCGAATGGGTTTTGATGAAAATAACTTATTGAGAAAAGGCAAAAATAAATCTCACAAACAAAAAGAAACTAGGGGCAAAATTAATAATTGTAAGTCTATTCATGAAAGAAATTTAATCATTCCTAATATTAAAAATATACAAGAATTTGGTCATTTAGAAGGTGATACTATCATTGGCAAAGATCATAAAAGTTCTATTATTACTTTGGCTGATATATGATCAAAAACCACAATTCCTTTAGTAACTAAAAATCATAAATCAGAAAATATTACGAAAAGTATAATAAAATTTATTTCAAAGTTACAAAAAGGAACAGTTAAAACCATTACTTTTGATCGTGGTAAAGAATTTAGTAAATGAAGATTAATCGAAAAAATTTGTAATGTCAAAATTTATTTTGCAGATCCTGGTAAACCTTGCCAAAGGGGTTTAAATGAAAATAATAATGGTATTTTAAGAAGATATTTACCAAAATCTACAGATCTATCTTCATATAAAAAAAAGATTTAAATTTTATAGCATTTCAAATTAATTCTACACCCAGAAAATCGCTCTCTTATAAAAGACCAATAGATTTAATACAATTATTTTAAAAAACCGTCCCATTTATATTTACAACTCAGGAATCACAACTTTATTCAGAAACACAAGAAACAGAATTAGATAAGTTATTAGAGGAAATAGAATTTGAATATATGGCTAATGAAGAACAAAGTTCGGTACTAAGTAGTGAAAATTTGTCATCTAATTTAATTTTTGATGATATGTGTGGTGAACGAGTTATAAAAGATGTATTAAATAATTTAGAATTAGATCAATTAAATTTATTAGATAAATCTATTGAACAATTGTTACTTAGTAGACTTGGTGCAAAACTAAGGTAATTCAAAATTATATATTCCTGTTATTAAATTAAATCTTAATGCAAATCTTCGTATTTTATTGCGATATTTTAAACTTAAAATTTTAAAACGTTTTAGTTTAGCAAATACGTGTTCAATTTTAATTATAATTTTACTTAAAGTTTTATTGTATTCTTTTTGAATTGGTGTTAATTGATTGTATTTACTTTTTTTAAATGGCAAAAATGTATTTTTATGAATATTTTGTATACCTTGATAACCTGAATCAACAAAAACTTGTTTTTCTGGATGAATAAAAGTTTTAGATTTTAGAAGCAATTTAAAATCATGAATGCTTCCAAAACAAAAAGCAGTTGAAATAATTTTTCCATTGGAAATATCAATAATTATTTGGGATTTGAGAGAATGATGTTTCTTTTTACCTGAAAAAAGTAATTTTAGTTTTTTTTAAGGCTTTTATCCCTTTATGTACTATTTTTAAATTTTATCACATAAATGGAGATAAAAGCCTACCTAGGAAATTATCCCCGCATGTATTTAAATCAAACACAAAATTACAGTTTCAAAACTAGGTATGTTATTGAATTTATATGCTGATTCTTTTGCATATAAATGAATATTGTGCTTTGAAACTCTTATGTGTGTTCGGAAAGTTCGTCGGATGTGCTTTCATGCTGATTCAATCTGGTTTGTGTTTACACCCGTTGGTGACACATACCCAACTTCATGATTTACGATTTCATGTTTGGGATAGAAGTTTTTGAAACTTACATATCCCTTCCAAGAATCCGTAAATAGACAGCACTCAGTAAAAATGTGTTTCAATGCAAATCTTAAAAGGTTTTTTTCATCTGCATTTTTCAGCACCTTCACAATTAGTTTGTTGCTGGTTTTCTCATAAACTCCAACACTCAAAGTTTTATTAAACAAGGATCTTCCTTGTTTTTTAAAACCTAAATGTGAAAGATACATTTCATCCATCTGTGCTGTGCCATCAAGAATGAAACCTGCATCTTGATTTCCAATTCTAGTCCTGATTTCATGACACATTCTTCAAGCTGTTTTATAGGTAACACTCAATTCCCTTGCAACATCGGTTGCTGGTATGCCATGCTTTGTGTTTATTCATCTAAAGATGAGATAAAACCAAGATGTCATTTGGGTTTGTGACTTATAAAAAATGGTTCCATAAAGAATACTAAATGTTTGGTTACAGTTCAAACATCGTATTCTTCTCAAATCAGAAGTATTCAAACTAGAAGAAGCACATCTGATGCATTTCATTATTTTCAACTTCGCTATATATTTCAAACAATCGTTTTCAGTTTGAAATATGCTATTGAATTCATTTCAATTCATTTTTTCCTCCACACTAGTACATGTGGGGATAATTTCCTTTTTTAATTCTTTCAATTGGAGTTTCAGTAGCATCAATAGCTAACAAATTATTATTAGTACCTTTATTTTTTGTTAAATCTTTTTTTCCAGGTAAATTAAAAATTCCGCTTTTTATTAAAATATTTTCAATTCAAAAAATATTACGAATGCAACTAGTATGACTAATATTATATCTTTTTGCAATAACTCTATAACTACTATAGTCTTTTCAATATTCTAAAGTCATTAATAAACGCTCTTCAATTACAATTTTATTTTTTCTACCACCATAATATTTTTGGGCTTTTCTCCCTTTATGTACTATTTTTAAATTTTATCACATAAATGCTGAGAAAAGCCTATCTACGGACTTCTCCCCACATTTTTAAATCAAACATAACATTACAGTTTCAAAACTAGGTATATTGTTGAATTTATATGCCGATTCTTTTGCGTATAAATGAACATGATGTTTTTCAACTTTGATATGTGTTTTAAATGTTCGTCTGATGTGCTTTCATGCCGATTCAATCTGGTTTATGTTTACACCAGTTTTTGAAACATAGCCATCTTGATGGTTAACTGTTTCATGCTTAGTGAAAACTGATTTAAAATGGCGATATCCTTTTCAAGAATCAGTATGTACATCACACTTTGAAGAAATGTGGTTTCTTGCAAATTGCAAAAGATTTTTTTGATTTGCATTTTTCAACACTTTCACAATTAAATTATTGGTTGTTTTTTCATAAATCCCAACAATCAAAGTTTTATTTTTTAAGGATCTTCCTTGTTTTTTAAAACCCATATGTGAAAGATACATTTCATCCATTTGCACTATGCCCTCAACAATGAATTGAGGTTCTTGTTTTGCAATTGCACTTCGGATTTTATGACCCATTCTTCAAGCAGTTTTCAAAGTTACTCCCAATTCTTTTGCAACATCAGTTGATGGAATTCCATGTTTGGTGTTTATTCATCTAAAGATGAGATAAAACCAAGATGTCAAAGGTGTTTGTGACTTGTAAAAAATGGTGTCATGAAGAATACTAAATGTTTGATGACCTGAGTTGTAAATATAAATGGGACAGTTTTTTAAAATAATTGTATTAAATCTATTGGTCTTTTATAAGAGAGCGATTTTCTGGGTGTAGAATTAATTTGAAATGCTATAAAATTTAAATCTTTTTGTTTATATGAAGATAGATCTGTAGATTTTGGTAAATATCTTCTTAAAATACCATTATTATTTTCATTTAAACCCCTTTGGCAAGGTTTACCAGGATCTGCGAAATAAATTTTGACATTACAAATTTTTTCGATTAATCTTCATTTACTAAATTCTTTACCACGATCAAAAGTAATGGTTTTAACCGTTCCTTTTTGTAACTTTGAAATAAATTTTATTATACTTTTCGTAATATTTTCTGATTTATGATTTTTAGTTACTAAAGGAATTGTGGTTTTTGATCATATATCAGCCAAAGTAATAATAGAACTTTTATGATCTTTGCCAATGATAGTATCACCTTCTAAATGACCAAATTCTTGTATATTTTTAATATTAGGAATGATTAAATTTCTTTCATGAATAGACTTACAATTATTAATTTTGCCCCTAGTTTCTTTTTGTTTGTGAGATTTATTTTTGCCTTTTCTCAATAAGTTATTTTCATCAAAACCCATTCGATTTGTTTTAAACATGTTATATAAAGTTTTTGTTGAAATACTTTTTATTTTATTTTCCTTTAAAAAGTTAGCAATTATATCAAGAGCATACTTTTTAGTAATTAACAAATTATTAATACTATTAATTTCTGTTAAAGTTAAAATTATTAATTTTCTTCCTGCATTTTGTTTATTTTTTTGAAATTGATTAAATATTTCTAATGGCAATAAGTTTTTATTTAATAATCTACAAACTCTATGTACAGTTGATTTACTATAATCAACAATTTTTGCTATTTTACGAATCGAAAATCCATAATTTTTATATTCTTTTATTGCTATTATTGATTCAATACTCAGATACTTATACATTGCGCTAATTCCTTTCTTTTCTTAATTATAGAACTAACACAATTTAATTTTTATATAAGTGTCCTTTTTAATTTTACAATTAAAGTGACATTTCAAACATCTTATTCTTCTTAAATCAGAAGTATTCAAATTTGTTCAAGAACACCTCATACATTTGTTTTCCTTCAAACTTGCTATATATTTCAAACAATCTTTTTCTGTTTGAAATATATTGTTGAACTCATTCAATTTCATTGTTTCCTCCACAAGTACATGTGGGGAGAAGTCCGTATTTTTGTTTAGACTCAGCAATTTTTAAAATTTCAAGCATTTTATAAAATGTTTGTGGCTTTATGCCGACTAAACTATAAAATTCTTGATCATCTTTATATTTTTTCAACATAATAACTATCACCTTTAATATTAATAATAATCGTTAAATTGTTAAAATTAAAGGTTTTGCACCAAGTCTAATAAAATTTATTTCAAAGTTACAAAAAAGAACAGTTAAAACCATTACTTTTGATCGTGGTAAAGAATTTAGTAAATCAAGATTAATCGAAAAAATTTGTAATGTCAAAATTTATTTTGCAGATCCTGGTAAACCTTGCCAAAGGGGTTTAAATGAAAATAATAATGGTATTTTAAGAAGATATTTACCAAAATCTACAGATCTATCTTCATATAAACAAAAAGATTTAAATTTTATAGCATTTCAAATTAATTCTACACCCAGAAAATCGCTCTCTTATAAAAGACCAATAGATTTAATACAATTATTTTAAAAAAATGTCCCATTTATATTGGATAGGTTACACTTTATTGGACACTAATTACGTAGACAAGTGAACAAATTAGTTAAAAGAAAGGAACTATAATTATGGCCAATATTAACTCATATACCGACGAATTTAATAAACAAATAGTAGCTTTATATCAAAGTGGTAAGTCAGTGTCTTGTCTTGCTAAAGAGTACAATGTTACAAGAGCAGCTACTTATAATTGAATTAAGCAATTTACTAATTCAGGTAGTTTTAAATCTAAAGATAATCGTTCTGTTGAAGAAAATGAATTAATTAAATTAAGAAAAGAATTAAAACAGTTACGAATGGAAAATGATATTTTAAAGCAAGCAGCACTAATAATAGGCCGAAAATAGAGATTATTATCAATAATAAATGTAAATATAAAATTCGTACAATGTGTCGTTTTTTAAAGCTCTCTAAATCAACATATTATTTTAATTTCAAGAAAAAAGAAAAAAATCAAAATAATATGTATGATGAAGCTGTTATTAGTGCTTTTAAAGAAAATAAAGAAATTTATGGCACAAGAAGATTAAAAGTCATATTAGAAAAACAAGAAATTTATTTATCAAGACGAAAAATTAAAGAAATTATGAATAAACATAATTTAATATCAAAATACACTAAATTAAGACACAAAAATCATCATAATAAAGTCAATGATAGTCAAATAACTAATCTTGTTAATAGAAACTTTAAGAATAGGATTAAAAATGAAGTTATTGTTAGTGGTTTAACTTATGTTCAAGTAAATGGTAAGTGAAACTATATTTGTTTATTAATAGACCTATTTAACCGCGAAATTATTGGACATAGTGTAGGCACTAAAAAAGATGCATCATTAGTATATGAAGCATTTATGCAATCAAATCGCTGTTTAAAAGATATTCAAATATTTCATAGCGATCGAGGTAATGAATTTAATAATAAAATTGTTGATAAACTTTTACTAGCATTCAATATTACTCGCTCTTTAAGCAAAAAAGGATGTCCTTATGACAATGCTGTTGCTTAAGCAACTTTTAAAACTTTCAAAACAGAATTTATTAATGATAAAAATTTTACATCATTAATCCAATTAAAATTAGAATTATCTTTTAATTTTCAAAAAAACTCTTGATGAAATAAAAAAAATCATCAACCTGGCCTAAAATTTGATTTTATTTAATTTTGGGATTTATTTTTTTTACAAACCGAAATATAATGCTTCAGATTTTGCATAAGGTGATATTTTATAATGTTGGTATTTAAATTTTCATAAATTGAGGTAATTTTGAATATTGGTAAATCCAATGCCATGATAATGAGTAATAAATTCTTTTAAACTTGATTGTATTTTACTGATATTACTTAAATTTTTATAATTTAATTCTTTATTTTCTTTTGATTTAAATTTCTTGAGAGTACATTTTGTTTGTTTAGCTACTGTATCATATAGTATTTGCATATCACAAACTATAATTGATTTTTCTTCGATAAGCTTAGATGTTAAATTTTCTTGTACTCATTTTTTTGTTAATCTTTTAGTATTTGTTGTTTGAGCATAAATATTTTTATTTTCATCAATTGCCATTTCAATACAACAGTTTAAATCTTTAGCATTTTCTTCAATTCATTTTTTTCTTGGATCATCTGGATTTTTGAAATTTCCTTTATGAATTTCTTTGATAAAAGTTTCATCAATTTCAATTCTACCTTTTAATTTTGTGAATGGTTTTTGTGTTTTTGCTAATTGTGATGATTTCATAAATTTTTGACGATTAAATCATGCTGATGTTTTTGAAATTTTAGCAAATTGAGAAATAGTATAAGCAGATTGACCTAACAATGACAATCAAATTATTCAATCTCATTGTTCATGAGATAAATGACTTCAATAGACTTGGTGCAAAACTAAGGTAATTCAAAATTATATATTCCTGCTATTAAATTAAATCTTAATGCAAATCTTCGTATTTTATTGCGATATTTTAAACTTAAAATTTTAAAACGTTTTAGTTTAGCAAATACGTGTTCAATTTTAATTCTAATTTTACTTAAAGTTTTATTGTATTCTTTTTGAATTGGTGTTAATTGATTGTATTTACTTTTTTTAAATGGCAAAAATGTATTTTTATGAATATTTTGTATACCTTGATAACCTGAATCAACAAAAACTTGTTTTTCTGGATGAATAAAAGTTTTAGATTTTAGAAGCAATTTAAAATCATGAATGCTTCCAAAACAAAAAGCAGTTGAAATAATTTTTCCATTGGAAATATCAATAATTATTTGGGATTTGAGAGAATGATGTTTCTTTTTACCTGAAAAAAGTAATTTTAGTTTTTTTTAATTCTTTCAATTGGAGTTTCAGTAGCATCAATAGCTAACAAATTATTATTAGTACCTTTATTTTTTGTTAAATCTTTTTTTCCAGGTAAATTAAAAATTCCGCTTTTTATTAAAATATTTTCAATTCAAAAAATATTACGAATGCAACTAGTATGACTAATATTATATCTTTTTGCAATAACTCTATAACTACTATAGTCTTTTCAATATTCTAAAGTCATTAATAAACGCTCTTCAATTACAATTTTATTTTTTCTACCACCATAATATTTTTGTTTAGACTCAGCAATTTTTAAAATTTCAAGCATTTTATAAAATGTTTGTGGCTTTATGCCGACTAAACTATAAAATTCTTGATCATCTTTATATTTTTTCAACATAATAACTATCACCTTTAATATTAATAATAATCGTTAAATTGTTAAAATTAAAGGTTTTGCACCAAGTCTAATATATTTCAAACAGAAAAAGATTGTTTGAAATATATAGCAAGTTTGAAGGAAAACAAATGTATGAGGTGTTCTTGAACAAATTTGAATACTTCTGATTTAAGAAGAATAAGATGTTTGAAATGTCATCAAACATTTAGTATTCTTCATGACACCATTTTTTACAAGTCACAAACACCTTTGACATCTTGGTTTTATCTCATCTTTAGATGAATAAACACCAAACATGGAATTCCATCAACTGATGTTGCAAAAGAATTGGGAGTAACTTTGAAAACTGCTTGAAGAATGGGTCATAAAATCCGAAGTGCAATTGCAAAACAAGAACCTCAATTCATTGTTGAGGGCATAGTGCAAATGGATGAAATGTATCTTTCACATATGGGTTTTAAAAAACAAGGAAGATCCTTAAAAAATAAAAATTTGATTGTTGGGATTTATGAAAAAACAACCAATAATTTAATTGTGAAAGTGTTTAAAAATGCAAATCAAAAAAATCTTTTGCAATTTGCAAGAAACCACATTTCTTCAAAGTGTGATGTACATACTGATTCTTGAAAAGGATATCGCCATTTTAAATCAGTTTTCACTAAGCATGAAACAGTTAACCATCAAGATGGCTATGTTTCAAAAACTGGTGTAAACATAAACCAGATTGAATCGGCATGAAAGCACATCAGACGAACATTTAAAACACATATCAAAGTTGAAAAACATCATGTTCATTTATACGCAAAAGAATCGGCATATAAATTCAACAATATACCTAGTTTTGAAACTGTAATGTTATGTTTGATTTAAAAATGTGGGGAGAAGTCCGTAGATAGGCTTTTCTCAGCATTTATGTGATAAAATTTAAAAATAGTACATAAAGGGAGAAAAGCCATAAATAAATCTGTTAGTTGTCGTAGTCGCAATGTCAGTTATCCTAATAAATGTCCCG
This sequence comes from Spiroplasma endosymbiont of Zeiraphera isertana, assembly GCF_964030805.1. GTDB lineage: Bacteria > Bacillota_I > Bacilli_A > Mycoplasmatales > VBWQ01 > Spiroplasma_E. Next base: position 1,025,084 of record NZ_OZ034965.1, on the reverse strand, counting down.
GTTGTTCTTTAAAAAAAAGAAGGAGATGACAACACGGAACAATTAAAAATATAGAATTTAAAACAGAAACTTAGGAGGTTATTTAAATGTCAAAAACAGCGAAAAACCATAAAGTTAAAAGAACTAAAAAGACAAAAAATCCTAATGCACCTAAACCACCAATGAACGCTTATATGCTTTTTAGTAAAGAAAAAAGAGGAGAGATTATTCAACAAAATACTGAACTTAAATCAAAAGTTGCAGAAGTTGCCAAACTTATTGGTAATCATTGAAAAGAAATGACAAATGAAGAAAAAGATAAATATGTAAAAATGGCAGAAGAAAATAAAAAAATATATGAAAGTGAAAATCAAAAATAATGATTTAATTTATTTACAAATTGTAAATTTAAATGCAATGGTATATTAGAAAATTCATATATCGTTGTTTTATTTTAAAAAAATAAAAAGAAATGAGGCAATTTATGAATAGTGGAATGGCAACCTTTTTTAGGACTATTTTTTGGTAGACATTTGTTTTTGATAATTAACTGGAGTTAGGTAATTTAAAGTGCTATGAATTCGTATGTTGTTATATCAATTGATATAATCAAATAATTCTAATTTGAATTGGATTAATGATGTAAAATTTTTATCATTAATAAATTCTGTTTTGAAAGTTTTAAAAGTTGCTTCAGCAACAGCATTGTCATAAGGACATCCTTTTTTTGCTTAAAGAGCGAGTAATATTGAATGCTAGTAAAAGTTTATCAATAATTTTATTATTAAATTCATTACCTCGATCGCTATGAAATATTTGAATATCTTTTAAACAGCGATTTGATTGCATAAATGCTTCATATACTAATGATGCATCTTTTTTAGTGCCTACACTATGTCCAATAATTTCGCGGTTAAATAGGTCTATTAATAAACAAATATAGTTTCACTGACCATTTACTTGAACATAAGTTAAATCACTAACAATAACTTCATTTTTAATCCTATTCTTAAAGTTTCTATTAACAAGATTAGTTATTTGACTATCATTGACTTTATTATGATGATTTTTGTGTATTAATTTAGTGTATTTTGATATTAAATTATGTTTATTAATAATTTCTTTAATTTTTCGTCTTGATAAATAAATTTCTTGGTTTTCTAATATGACTTTTAATCTTCTTGTGCCATAAATTTCTTTATTTTCTTTAAAAGCACTAATAACAGCTTCATCATACATATTATTTTGATTTTTTTCTTTTTTCTTGAAATTAAAATAATATGTTGATTTAGAGAGCTTTAAAAAACGACACATTGTACGAATTTTATATTTACATTTATTATTGATAATAATCTCTATTTTCTGCCTATTATTAGTGCTGCTTGCTTTAAAATATCATTTTCCATTCGTAACTATTTTAATTCTTTTCTTAATTTAATTAATTCATTTTCTTCAACAGAACGATTATCTTTAGATTTAAAACTACCTGAATTAGTAAATTGCTTAATTCAATTATAAGTAGCTGCTCTTGTAACATTGTATTCTTTAGCAAGACAAGACACTGACTTACCACTTTGATATAAAGCTACTATTTGTTTCTTAAATTTGTCGGTATATGAGTTAATATTGGCCATAATTATAGTTCCTTTCTTTTAACTAATTTGTTCACTTGTCTACGTAATTAGTGTCCAATAAAGTGTAACCTATCCAAAATTTAATATTATTGTAAAATTAAAATAAACAATAGAGGAGTCATAATTATGGCAAGTAAATTTTATGCAGTAAAAAAAGGTAGAGTCACTGGAATATTTGAAAACTGGAATGAATGTGAAACACAAATTAGAGGTTATGCTGGTGCTCAGTATAAAAAATTTGCAACTAAAAAAGAAGCTCAAGATTATTTAGATGATAAAATTCAAATAAAATCTGAAAATCAGTATAAATATGAAGTAATAGCATATACTGATGGTAGTTTTAAAGAAGAAATTAATCAATTTTCTTATGGACTTGTTTTCTTAAATAATGGCAAAAAAGATATATTTTATGAAAAATTTGATGATGATAATTGAGCAAAATTAAGAAATGTTGCTGGAGAAATAATGGGTGCACAAAAGGCAATGCAGTTAGCTTTGGAAAATAATATAAAATCAATTTTAATTTGTCATGATTATGTTGGAATTAGTAAATGATGTACTGGTGAATGAAAAACTACTAAAGTAGAAACAAAGGCATATAAAGCATTTTATGATAAAATAGCAAAAGATGTTAATGTTTATTTTAAATGAGTTAAAAGTCATAGTGGTAATATATATAATGATGAAGCAGATGCTCTTGCTTGAAAAGCATTTAATTTAAAAAAAATGTCTAAACCAATAATTTAAATGTTAAAAAGGTGGTAAATAACATGATTAATAAAAAAATAATATTAGCAACTTGTTTAGGAAATATTATTGGAGGTAGTTTGTTTACTCTTTCTGATTTATATCAAAAAAGAGAACAAAATATTCTTGAATTTGATATTACTTCAGCTATAACAGTGCTTTCGGGATGTTTTACTGGTGCTCTTTTTGGTTTTATTTCAGGTCTTTTTTGTTGTTTAAATGATGAAGAAGATAATGGTGATTATAGAGAATTTTTTGAAAGTCAACAAATCATTGATAACACCCATTCTTTTCAATCTTCAAACGAATTTGCGCCTTTATTGCAAGAATATATTCTTGAAATTAACGATGAACAATTCATTCCTAATAATAATGCAGATCTTGTTGTTAATCCTCGTTTAGTTTATTAAATATAATAAAATTATTCAAAAAAATTAATACCTTGATCATTAATTATTTTATTATTAAGGATGTCTCTAATTTTTAAATCGATAGTATTAGCGCAATATAAATTAATAATTTCTCTAGTTTTATTATCGTTTAATTGAGTTGGAAAAAAGCGACTTTCAGCTTGCTCATTTTCGGTTGGGTTTAATTCACGATCTAGAAAAATAATAACATCACCTTTATCTAATGTGATACCAACATTAGTAGATTTAATATTACATAAAATAATTTTAACTTTTTTACTTTGAAAATCACTAATAGCTTTAAGCCTTTGTTCATGATTTACTTTACCAGTAATTAATTGATGATTTAATTTATGTTTATCTAAAATGTTACTTAAAATGTTAATTCCTTTATCACTAAAACTACTATAAATAATAATTGAATCATTTTCATTATCATGTAAGTAGTCTAGTAGTCAATTAAATTTTGCTCCTAATTCTTTCATTCCTTCATTAATAGGTGTTGAACAAATAGTTCTTAATTTCGTAAATATTTGTAAAAAAGTTATTTTAGATTTTTTATTATAAAATAATTCTTGTTTCATAGTTTCAAGAGTATCATAATAAATTGCGGTTTGTGCTTTGGGCATAGTTAAAATTAAATCATTTTTAATAATTTTTGGCATTTCATTACGTACATCAATTTGTTTGCGCATAATTGATATTTTTTTAACTAAATAATCAAACTCTGCTGCTAGTTGTGGTTTAACATTTGGTTTTGGTATATTAATAGTTACAAAATTGGTAATACGTTTTCTAATTATTCCAAAATAACGAGCAACAAAATCTCAATAATCAATATTTTTATATAGTTTATTATCAATAATTTTTAATATACCAAAAATATCACTAGGATGATTATTGGCAGGGGTACCAGTTAAACAATAAACTGATGATACTTTATTTGCAACTTCCAAAATTGTTGAACTTTGTGCGGTTTTATAGTTTCTTAAAAAATGTGCTTCATAAATAACTAATGTAAAATCAAATTTAGTTAATAATTTATTTTTTATATCATTTTTAAAAGTGTTTTTAGAAACTACTAAAATACAATTATTACTATTTTTAAATTGATTATATTTTTCTGTTCGCACTTTAGTAATATCATCTTTAATAGTAATACAATTATAGGTAGTTCATTTTTTAATTTCAGGAACCCATGTTAATAAAATAGTTGACTTAGGAACAACAAATAATATTTTATTAGTTTTCATTTCTGATAATGCTGTTAAAATAGTTGGTGTTTTCCCAGTACGCATTTCATTAAATAAGCCAAATCTTTTATTTGCTTTTAAAATTGCAACATCAACACGTTGATAATGTCTTAGTTTAGGATTACCTGGATAATCATTTAAGTTTTTTTCTTGTTGGATTTTTTGTCATGATATTAGTGAGTGTTCATATATTTGTTTTAATTTATCATTATTATTTGTATATTTAAGTAGTATTTCAAGAGCAAACGGAGTATTAAATATTTTAAATTCATTAGTATTATTGATATCAATAATACCTAGTGCATTTAAAATTTCTTTTTTATTTTTTTTCACTTTAATTGTAATATGTTCATTAGACTTGGTGCAAAACTAAGGTAATTCAAAATTATATATTACTGCTATTAAATTAAATCTTAATGCAAATCTTCGTATTTTATTGCGATATTTTAAACTTAAAATTTTAAAACGTTTTAGTTTAGCAAATACGTGTTCAATTTTAATTCTAATTTTACTTAAAGTTTTATTGTATTCTTTTTGAATTGGTGTTAATTGATTGTATTTACTTTTTTTAAATGGCAAAAATGTATTTTTATGAATATTTTGTATACCTTGATAACCCGAATCAACAAAAACTTGTTTTTCTGGATGAATAAAAGTTTTAGATTTTAGAAGCAATTTAAAATCATGAATGCTTCCAAAACAAAAAGCAGTTGAAATAATTTTTCCATTGGAAATATCAATAATTATTTGGGATTTGAGAGAATGATGTTTCTTTTTACCTGAAAAAAGTAATTTTAGTTTTTTTTAATTCTTTCAATTGGAGTTTCAGTAGCATCAATAGCTAACAAATTATTATTAGTACCTTTATTTTTTGTTAAATCTTTTTTTCCAGGTAAATTAAAAATTCCGCTTTTTATTAAAATATTTTCAATTCAAAAAATATTACGAATGCAACTAGTATGACTAATATTATATCTTTTTGCAATAACTCTATAACTACTATAGTCTTTTCAATATTCTAAAGTCATTAATAAACGCTCTTCAATTACAATTTTATTTTTTCTACCACCATAATATTTTTGTTTAGACTCAGCAATTTTTAAAATTTCAAGCATTTTATAAAATGTTTGTGGCTTTATGCCGACTAAACTATAAAATTCTTGATCATCTTTATATTTTTTCAACATAATAACTATCACCTTTAATATTAATAATAATCGTTAAATTGTTAAAATTAAAGGTTTTGCACCAAGTCTAATCAATTAACACCAATTCAAAAAGAATACAATAAAACTTTAAGTAAAATTAGAATTAAAATTGAACACGTATTTGCTAAACTTAAAATTTTAAAAATTTTTAGTTTAAAATATCGCAATAAAATACGAAGATTTGCATTAAGATTTAATTTAATAGCAGGAATATATAATTTTGAATTACCTTAGTTTTGCACCAAGTCTAATAAAATAAAAAGGGAGGTTTTCAATATGAAAACATTGATTACTGCACTAAGTGTTTTAACATTTGGGACATCTATTGGAACTTTAAATACTGTTTTAAATAAAACTCCACAAAAAATTGAACTTTTAGATAATAAAACACAACAAGATACAATTTACATTGATAAAGACGGAAAAGAACAAACAACTAATAAAAGAGATTTATCAAATATAAAAACTACCAAAATTACTCAAATTGGTTTTTATAAAAACAAACAAGGTGAAATTCAAGTTGTTAGAATGCCAGAAACAATTTTTAATTTTCACAAAAAATCTTGATATTACTTTTAATTTTAAATTAAAAGTAATATTTTTATATCAGGGGTGATTTTTTGTGACTAATAATGAATTAATTGATGTTTTAAAAAACAAAAAAGATGAAGAATTTATAAAAATTATTAGACATTTTAAAAATAGAATTAAACAAATTGAGAAAAAAGAAAAATTAGATGCAATTGATAAAAAATTTAAAGAAAAAGGAATTCAATGTCCAAATTGTAAATCTTATTGATGTGTAAAAAATGGTTTTAAGAATAATAAGCAAAAATATTTATGCAAAGATTGTAAAAGTAGCTTTGATGCTTTAAGAAATCATTTTTTACATTGAAGTCATTTATCTCATGAACAATGAGATTGAATAATTTGATTGTCATTGTTGGGTCAATCTGCTTATACTATTTCTCAATTTGCTAAAATTTCAAAAACATCAGCATGATTTAATCGTCAAAAATTTATGAAATCATCACAATTAGCAAAAACACAAAAACCATTCACAAAATTAAAAGGTAGAATTGAAATTGATGAAACTTTTATCAAAGAAATTCATAAAGGAAATTTCAAAAATCCAGATGATCCAAGAAAAAAATGAATTGAAGAAAATGCTAAAGATTTAAACTGTTGTATTGAAATGGCAATTGATGAAAATAAAAATATTTATGCTCAAACAACAAATACTAAAAGATTAACAAAAAAATGAGTACAAGAAAATTTAACATCTAAGCTTATCGAAGAAAAATCAATTATAGTTTGTGATATGCAAATACTATATTATACAGTAGCTAAACAAACAAAATGTACTCTCAAGAAATTTAAATCAAAAGAAAATAAAGAATTAAATTATAAAAATTTAAGTAATATCAGTAAAATACAATCAAGTTTAAAAGAATTTATTACTCATTATCATGGCATTGGATTTACCAATATTCAAAATTACCTCAATTTATGAAAATTTAAATACCAACATTATAAAATATCACCTTATGCAAAATCTGAAGCATTATATTTCAGTTTGTAAAAAAAATAAATCCCAAAATTAAATAAAATCAAATTTTAGGCCAGGTTGATGATTTTTTTTATTTCATCAAGAGTTTTTTTGAAAATTAAAAGAAACAATTAAAGAAGTACCTGACAAATTACCACCAGAAATAACTTTTAATTTTCACAAAAAATCTTGATATTACTTTTAATTTAAAATTAAAAGTAATATTTTTATATCAGGGGTGATTTTTTGTGACTAATAATGAATTAATTGATGTTTTAAAAAACAAAAAAGATGAAGAATTTATAAAAATTATTAGACATTTTAAAAATAGAATTAAACAAATTGAGAAAAAAGAAAAATTAGATGCAATTGATAAAAAATTTAAAGACAAAGGAATTCAATGTCCAAATTGTAAATCTTATTGATGTGTAAAAAATGGTTTTAAGAATAATAAGCAAAAATATTTATGCAAAAGACTTGGTGCAAAACTAAGGTAATTCAAAATTATATATTCCTGCTATTAAATTAAATCTTAATGCAAATCTTCGTATTTTATTGCGATATTTTAAACTTAAAATTTTAAAACTTTTTAGTTTAGCAAATACGTGTTCAATTTTAATTCTAATTTTACTTAAAGTTTTATTGTATTCTTTTTGAATTGGTGTTAATTGATTGTATTTACTTTTTTTAAATGGCAAAAATGTATTTTTATGAATATTTTGTATACCTTGATAACCCGAATCAACAAAAACTTGTTTTTCTGGATGAATAAAAGTTTTAGATTTTAGAATCAATTTAAAATCATGAATGCTTCCAAAACAAAAAGCAGTTGAAATAATTTTTCCATTGGAAATATCAATAATTATTTGGGATTTGAGAGAATGATGTTTCTTTTTACCTGAAAAAAGTAATTTTAGTTTTTTTTAATTCTTTCAATTGGAGTTTCAGTAGCATCAATAGCTAACAAATTATTATTAGTACCTTTATTTTTTGTTAAATCTTTTTTTTCAGGTAAATTAAAAATTCCGCTTTTTATTAAAATATTTTCAATTCAAAAAATATTACGAATGCAACTAGTATGACTAATATTATATCTTTTTGCAATAACTCTATAACTACTATAGTCTTTTCAATATTCTAAAGTCATTAATAAATGCTCTTCAATTACAATTTTATTTTTTCTACCACCATAATATTTTTGTTTAGACTCAGCAATTTTTAAAATTTCAAGCATTTTATAAAATGTTTGTGGCTTTATGCCGACTAAACTATAAAATTCTTGATCATCTTTATATTTTTTCAACATAATAACTATCACCTTTAATATTAATAATAATCGTTAAATTGTTAAAATTAAAGGTTTTGCACCAAGTCTAAAGATTGTAAAAGTAGCTTTGATGCTTTAAGAAATCATTTTTTTACATTGAAGTCATTTATCTCATGAACAATGAGATTGAATAATTTGATTGTCATTGTTAGGTCAATCTGCTTATACTATTTCTCAATTTGCTAAAATTTCAAAAACATCAGCATGATTTAATCGTCAAAAATTTATGAAATCATCACAATTAGCAAAAAAACAAAAACCATTCACAAAATTAAAAGATAGAATTGAAATTGATGAAACTTTTATCAAAGAAATTCATAAAGGAAATTTCAAAAATCCAGATGATCCAATAAAAAAATGAATTGAAGAAAATGCTAAAGATTTAAACTGTTGTATTGAAATGGCAATTGATGAAAATAAAAATATTTATGCTCAAACAACAAATACTAAAAGATTAACAAAAAAATGAGTACAAGAAAATTTAACATCTAAGCTTATCGAAGAAAAATCAATTATAGTTTGTGATATGCAAATACTATATGATACAGTAGCTAAACAAACAAAATGTACTCTCAAGAAATTTAAATCAAAAGAAAATAAAGAATTAAATTATAAAAATTTAAGTAATATCAGTAAAATACAATCAAGTTTAAAAGAATTTATTACTCATTATCATGGCATTGGATTTACCAATATTCAAAATTACCTCAATTTATGAAAATTTAAATACCAACATTATAAAATATCACCTTATGCAAAATCTGAAGCATTATATTTCAGTTTGTAAAAAAAATAAATCCCAAAATTAAATAAAATCAAATTTTAGGCCGGGTTGATGATTTTTTTTATTTCATCAAGAGTTTTTTTGAAAATTAAAAGAAATAACTTCTGTAAATTTTATGTTTTTGGGTGCTTCACAATTTAATCAAGATTTATCAACTTGAGATGTATCTAGAGTAACAAGTATGTTGAGTGTATTTGCTGGTGCTACTTCATTTAATGGTGATATTTCAAATTGAGATGTATCTAATGTAACAGATATGCTTGTTATTTTTAATGGTAGTTTAAAATTTGATCAAGATCTTTCAAAGTGAAATGTATCTAATGTAAGAAGTATGGGTGGTATGTTTGCTGGTGCTTTATCATTTAATGGTAATATTTCGACTTGAGATGTATCTAATGTAAGAAGTATGAGCGGTATGTTTACTGGTTGTTTTTTATTTAATAGACTTGGTGCAAAACTAAGGTAATTCAAAATTATATATTCCTGCTATTAAATTAAATCTTAATGCAAATCTTCGTATTTTATTGCGATATTTTAAACTTAAAATTTTAAAACGTTTTAGTTTAGCAAATACGTGTTCAATTTTAATTCTAATTTTACTTAAAGTTTTATTGTATTCTTTTTGAATTGGTGTTAATTGATTGTATTTACTTTTTTTAAATGGCAAAAATGTATTTTTATGAATATTTTGTATACCTTGATAACCTGAATCAACAAAAACTTGTTTTTCTGGATGAATAAAAGTTTTAGATTTTAGAAGCAATTTAAAATCATGAATGCTTCCAAAACAAAAAGCAGTTGAAATAATTTTTCCATTGGAAATATCAATAATTATTTGGGATTTGAGAGAATGATGTTTCTTTTTACCTGAAAAAAGTAATTTTAGTTTTTTTTAATTATTTCAATTGGAGTTTCAGTAGCATCAATAGCTAACAAATTATTATTAGTACCTTTATTTTTTGTTAAATCTTTTTTTTCAGGTAAATTAAAAATTCCGCTTTTTATTAAAATATTTTCAATTTAAAAAATATTACGAATGCAACTAGTATGACTAATATTATATCTTTTTGCAATAACTCTATAACTACTATAGTCTTTTCAATATTCTAAAGTCATTAATAAACGCTCTTCAATTACAATTTTATTTTTTCTACCACCATAATATTTTTGTTTAGACTCAGCAATTTTTAAAATTTCAAGCATTTTATAAAATGTTTGTGGCTTTATGCCGACTAAACTATAAAATTCTTGATTATCTTTATATTTTTTCAACATAATAACTATCACCTTTAATATTAATAATAATCGTTAAATTGTTAAAATTAAAGGTTTTGCACCAAGTCTAATCAAGATTTATCAACTTGAAATGTATCTAGTGTAGAAGATATGGTTGGTACATTTGCCAATACTTTAGCATTTAATAAAGATTTATCAAAATGAAATGTATCCAATGTAAGAATTATGACTGGTATGTTTGCTGGCTCAGTATTATTTGATCAAGATCTTTCAAATTGAGATGTATCCAATGTACTAGATCACACTCATTTTGCTGTTGGTTCAGCAATTTCTAATTCTAATAAATTACCTAAATTTAAAAACTTTTTTATTAATAACACTATTTAATTTGATCAAAAGTATTTAATTTCTAAGTAAGTAATTATAATAAAACTTAGAATAATATAATAGACTTGGTGCAAAACCTTTAATTTTAACAATTTAACGATTATTATTAATATTAAAGGTGATAGTTATTATGTTGAAAAAATATAAAGATGATCAAGAATTTTATAGTTTAGTCGGCATAAAGCCACAAACATTTTATAAAATGCTTGAAATTTTAAAAATTGCTGAGTCTAAACAAAAATATTATGGTGGTAGAAAAAATAAAATTGTAATTGAAGAGCGTTTATTAATGACTTTAGAATATTGAAAAGACTATAGTAGTTATAGAGTTATTGCAAAAAGATATAATATTATTCATACTAGTTGCATTCGTAATATTTTTTGAATTGAAAATATTTTAATAAAAAGCGGAATTTTTAATTTACCCGGAAAAAAAGATTTAACAAAAAATAAAGGTACTAATAATAATTTGTTAGCTATTGATGCTACTGAAACTCCAATTGAAAGAATTAAAAAAGGAAATTATCCCCACATGTACTAGTGTGGAGGAAAAAATGAATGGAAATGAATTCAATAGCATATTTCAAACTGAAAACGATTGTTTGAAATATATAGCGAAGTTGAAAATAATGAAATGCATCAGGTGTGCTTCTTCTAGTTTGAATACTTCTGATTTGAGAAGAATACGATGTTTGAACTGTAACCAAACATTTAGTATTCTTTATGGAACCATTTTTTATAAGTCACAGACCCAAATGACATCTTGGTTTTATCTCATCTTTAGATGAATAAACACAAAGCCTGGCATACCAGCAACCGATGTTGCAAGGGAATTAGGTGTGACCTATAAAACAGCTTGAAGAATGTGTCATGAAATCAGGACTAGAATTGGAAATCAAGATGCAGGTTTCATTGTTGATGGCACAGCACAGATGGATGAAATGTATCTTTCACATTTAGGTTTTAAAAAACAAGGAAGATCCTTGTTGAATAAAACTTTGATTGTTGGAGTTTATGAGAAAACCATCCACAAACTAATTGTGAAGGTGCTGAAAAATGCAGATGAAAAAAACCTTTTAAGATTTGCATTGAAACACATTTTTACTGAGTGCTGTCTATTTACGGATTATCGGAAGGGATATGTAAGTTTCAAAAACTTCTATCCCAAACATGAAATCGTAAATCATGAAGTTGGGTATGTGTCACCAACAGGTGTAAACACAAACCAGATTGAATCAGCATGAAAGCACATCCGACGAACTTTCCGAACACACATAAGAGTTTCAAAGCACAATATTCATTTATATGCAAAAGAATCAGCATATAAATTCAATAACATACCTAGTTTTGAAACTGTAATTTTGTGTTTAATTTAAATACATGCGGGGATAATTTCCTAGGTAGGCTTTTATCTCCATTTATGTGATAAAATTTAAAAATAGTACATAAAGGGATAAAAGACTTAAAAAAAACTAAAATTACTTTTTTCAGGTAAAAAGAAACATCATTCTCTCAAATCCCAAATAATTATTGATATTTCCAATGGAAAAATTATTTCAACTGCTTTTTGTTTTGGAAGCATTCATGATTTTAAATTGCTTCTAAAATCTAAAACTTTTATTCATCCAGAAAAACAAGTTTTTGTTGATTCAGGTTATCAAGGTATACAAAATATTCATAAAAATACATTTTTGCCATTTAAAAAAAGTAAATACAATCAATTAACACCAATTCAAAAATAATACAATAAAACTTTAAGTAAAATTAGAATTAAAATTGAACACGTATTTGCTAAACTAAAACGTTTTAAAATTTTAAGTTTAAAATATCGCAATAAAATACGAAGATTTGCATTAAGATTTAATTTAATAGCAGGAATATATAATTTTGAATTACCTTAGTTTTGCACCAAGTCTAATAAAATATTATAGGCTTTTATCCCTTTATGTACTATTTTTAAATTTTATCACATAAATGGAGATAAAAGCCTACCTAGGAAATTATCCCCGCATGTATTTAAATCAAACACAAAATTACAGTTTCAAAACTAGGTATGTTATTGAATTTATATGCTGATTCTTTTGCATATAAATGAATATTGTGCTTTGAAACTCTTATGTGTGTTCGGAAAGTTCGTCGGATGTGCTTTCATGCTGATTCAATCTGGTTTGTGTTTACACCTGTTGGTGACACATACCCAACTTCATGATTTACGATTTCATGTTTGGGATAGAAGTTTTTGAAACTTACATATCCCTTCCAAGAATCCGTAAATAGACAGCACTCAGTAAAAATGTGTTTCAATGCAAATCTTAAAAGGTTTTTTTTCATCTGCATTTTTCAGCACCTTCACAATTAGTTTGTTGCTGGTTTTCTCATAAACTCCAACAATCAAAGTTTTATTCAACAAGGATCTTCCTTGTTTTTTAAAACCTAAATGTGAAAGATACATTTCATCCATCTGTGCTGTGCCATCAACAATGAAACCTGCATCTTGATTTCCAATTCTAGTCCTGATTTCATGACACATTCTTCAAGCTGTTTTATAGGTCACACCCAATTCCCTTGCAACATCGGTTGCTGGTATGCCATGCTTTGTGTTTATTCATCTAAAGATGAGATAAAACCAAGATGTCATTTGGGTCTGTGACTTATAAAAAATGGTTCCATAAAGAATACTAAATGTTTGGTTACAGTTCAAACATCGTATTCTTCTCAAATCAGAAGTATTCAAACTAGAAGAAGCACACCTGATGCATTTCATTATTTTCAACTTCGCTATATATTTCAAACAATCGTTTTCAGTTTGAAATATGCTATTGAATTCATTTCAATTCATTTTTTCCTCCACACTAGTACATGCGGGGATAATTTCCATATTATATTTGTTTTTTATAAAAGCATATAATATTGACAAACGGTAAATTTAAAAAGTTTTAACTAATTTCTTTATTTTTTTAAAGTAAATGAGTTTTTATTTTTATTATTATATGTTCTTTTATTTTACTGACTAGTCATACATTTAAAGTAATCAATTGTAATTATATGCCAAAGGTTATATAATATGGGTAATAGTGGGAAAGTGTGGGTGATATTATGCTACTAGGACAATCATTGTCAACATTAGATGAAAAGAAACGAATGATAATTCCTTCTAAGTTTAGAAGTTATTTTCATAACAATGAGATTGTTATTGTTTCTAAAGGTTTTGAAGGCTGTTTAGTTATTCGTAACGAAATTGAATTTATTAAATGACAAGATAAAATCTTATCACAATCCGAAGGTCAGAAAGAAGCCAGAATTTTAGCAAGACAAGTATTTGCTAATTCAGAAGAATTAACTATTGATAGTAAAGGTCGCATTAATATTCCACATTCATTATTGACACTAGCTGATATTAAACAAAAAGTAATTATAATTGGACTATCCAATAAAATTGAGATTTGATCAGAAACTAATTGAAATAGTTTTAATCAAGATACCAAGGATAAATTTGAGTCGGCGGCAGCAGCTCTAGATGAGATATAAAAATTATGAATAATATCAATGCAAGACACATTTCTGTAATGTTAACAGAAGCAATTGATTTCTTAAATATTAAACCTGATGGTATTTATGTCGATTGTACATTAGGACGAGCAGGTCATAGTAAAGTTATACTATCAAAACTTACCTCTGGCAAACTATATGCTTTTGATCAAGATCAAATAGCCATTGATAATAGTAAAATTATTTTAAAAGATTTTAAAGATAAATATGAAATAATTAAAAGTAATTTTGCAAATATTCAATCTGAGCTTTTAAAAAGAAATATTACTAAAGTTGATGGTATATTATATGATTTAGGTATATCATCACCACAAGTTGATGAAGATATTAGAGGATTTAGTTATATGAAAGATGCTAAGTTAGATATGCGTATGGATCAAAGTCAAAAATTAAATGCGTGAGATATTGTTAATAATTATAATTATGAGCAATTAAAAACAATTATTAAAAATTATGGTGAAGAAGTATTTGCTAGTATTATTGCTAAAAATATTATTAAAACAAGAACTTTTCAACCAATTGATACCACTTTACAATTGGTTACGATTATTAAAAAATCATTACCAGTAAGAGTATTAAATAAGCATCATCATCCTGCCAAAAAGACTTTTCAAGCATTAAGAATTGCTGTTAACAATGAGTTAGAAACATTAAAATCGTCTTTAAAACAATCTTTGAAATTATTAAAATCTAATGGTAGAATTGTTGTTATTAGTTTTCATTCTTTAGAAGATCGTATTGTTAAACAAACTTTTAATGAAGTTTTAATCGATCCACAAGCACAATTATATGCTAAATTACCAGTTCACAATAATTGAAAAACAAAATATCAGTTAATAATTAAAAAACCAATTACACCAAAGCCTGATGAAATAAATAAAAATCCAAGAGCACGAAGTGCAAAACTAAGAGTTATTACTTATATTGATTCATAAAAATGTTTGGAGGTGAGCAATATGAATTTTCAAGAACTATATGTTGTATGTCAAATTGAAGATTTTAGTTTAAAAGTTATGGTTAATAATTATGTTAATAATCAAATTCAGGTTTTATATAAAGAAACTGTTGATACTGAACAGTTTTCTGAAAATGGTGTAATTATTAATTCAATTGCTACAGGTAAGTTATTAAGGCAAATTATTAATAAAATTAATAATACTTTAAATATAAAAGTACAACGTATTGCCTTAACTTTACCTTCAAATAATTTAAAAATTTATCAATCACAAGCATCACTTGATTTTAAAGATGCTAATCACATTATCACTGATGAAGATTGTAGTAAAGTGATTGAAACGGCTAAAAACATTACTATTGATAATAGTGAAATTATTTGTTTAACTAAACCATACAATTTTAAAGTTGATCATGCAATTGGTAATTGTTCATTACCAATTGCAAAAAAAGGACAAGTTATGCATGTTGATGCTTTAGTTTATTCATTACCTAAAAGTTTATATAATTCTCACCTCGAAGTATTAACTAATGCCGAAACAGAATTGTTAACTGTTACTTTAGATCAATTTGCATTAGTATGTAATATTAAAAATACTGATTTTAATCGTAATACAGTTTTAGTTGATTGAAATATTAATAGTACTAAGATTAGTGTTTTTAGTAATTCAGTATTATTTGCAACAACTAATATTAAAATTGGTTGAAATCAAATAATTCAATCATTAATGAAGCAAATGCATTGTGGTTATGATAAAGCTGAAAGATATTTACAAAAAATTATTAATATAAGTAGTAATTATTTATGCGATGTTGTTGTTGATAAGTATGTTGATGATCAAACAAAATCTATTGTTCGTTTAACAAAAACTGATTTACAAGCAACAGTTAAAAGACAAATTAATGACATTATTTCTTGTATTGAATATTTTCTTGATGAAGTTAGTGATAATAATAGTTCAGATATGGAAATTATTTTTACGGGAATTACTATTGGTTTATGTGGTTTTGCCAACTATTTTAAAAATAATAGCAAACTAAAAGAAGTAAAATATATGCTCAGTCAAACTCCTGGTGCATATAGTTATCAGTGAACTACTTTAATCGGTAATACTCACTACCAACATTTAGTAAATGTTTTTAGTAATAATTATATTTCATCAATACATAAACCAGAAATTGTATCAAAATTAAATCATTATACGCATTCTAATAATCATGATAATAAGCATTATAATTCCCCCTTTCAACCAAATTATCAGTATAATGATGGTAGTAAATAGAAGAAGACAATTTGATTACTCAGGAGGAAAATAAAATGGAACATAATAATTCACAATTTAAACCAATAGCATCAATTCGGGTAATTGGTATTGGTGGTGCTGGTAATAATGCTGTTAATAGAATGATTGAAGCAGTGGTACAAGGTGTTGATTTTTATGTTGCTAATACTGATGCACAAGTAGTTAATGCATCACCAGCTGAAAATAAAATTATTTTGGGCAAAGAATTATCAAAGGGACTTGGAGCAGGAGCTAATCCCGAAATTGGTAAACAAGCCGCAATTGAAAGTGAAGCAGAAATTAAACGTGCTTTAGATGGTGCAGATATGGTTTTTATTGCTGCTGGTATGGGTGGTGGTACTGGTACTGGTGCTGCATCAATTGTTGCAAGAATTGCTAAAGAATGTGGTGCTTTAACAATTGCTATTGTTACTAAACCATTTAAATTTGAAGGACGTAATCGTAATGCTCATGCTATAGTTGGAATTGAAAATTTAAAGAAACAAGTTGATGCAATTATTATTATTTCTAATGATAAATTATTACAAGTAATTGGTAATATCCCTCTTAAAGATTCGTTTAAAGAAGCAGATAATATTTTACGTCAAGGTGTACAGACTATTACTGACTTAATTGCTGTTCCTGCTTTAATAAATTTAGATTTTGCTGATGTTCGTACTATTATTGAAAATAAAGGTAATGCTTTATTTGGTATTGGAATGTCAAAGGGTGAACATAAAGCTAAACAAGCCGCAACAAAAGCTATTTCTTCTCCTTTACTTGATGATGTGACAATTAAGGGTGCTAAAAATGCTATTGTTAATGTTACTGGTGGAACAACAATGACATTAACTGACGCTAATATTGCTGTTGATTTAGTTCGTGATGCTGCGGGTAATGATGTTAATATCATTTTTGGTGTTGCTGTTAATGAAAATTTAAACGATGAAATGATTGTAACAGTTATTGCCACTGGTTTTGATGAAGAAGGTGCTAATGCTAATAATTTTGTTTATAGTTCAAAAGTTGATAATCATGAATTTATTACCAATAAGACTCAATATTTAAGTGAAGAAATTAAAGAACAAACAAAGAAAAAAGAAGAAGAACAACAAAATTTAGTCCAAGAAGCAGCAATGGAAGCAGATGATGATTTACCATCATTTTTACGAAGACGAAAGGGAGTTTAATTAATTATGGGATGAAGAAGTAAAAAATATAAAGACAATGATGAAAATAGTAATTATAAAACCAGTTTTCAAGAACAAATACAAGAATTTGCTCCTAAAAATTATCAAGAAATTGAATCAGTTGCTAATGCTATGATTTTACAAAAACCAATTAAAGTTAATTTAACAACAACTGTTGAAAATGATCGAAGAAGAATTATTGATTTTCTTTGTGGTATTTCGTATGTTATTGGTTTTGTTGTTGATAAAACTGATATTCATATTTATGAATTTAAAAATGAATTAAGTTAATCTTGAACAAATAGGTTTTTTATTTCTTTCTAATAATAAAGAAATAAAATTATTTATTTTTTAAATTGTTCTTACATTAATTTTAGAATATAAATCCCTTCTAAATTAGAAGGGATTTATTGTTTTAATTTGCTTATTTGTTATTTTTGTAAGTTACACAGATTACTAAACATTACCGAAAAATCGAGGCTTAAATGATATTCTTATTGCTTGTAGTGATAATTTAACAGGCATGTCAGAAGCAATACAATCAGTTTATCCTAAAACCGAACATCAATTATGCATAGTTCATCAAATTAGAAATAGTTTAAAATATGTTTCATACAAACATCGAAAATCTCTAGTTACAGATTTAAAACCAATTTATAGTGCATGTAGTGAAGAACAAGCAATGCAAGCTTTAGAATTGTTTGAAAATAAATGAAATAAACAATATCCTCAAATTACTAAATATTGATATAAAAATTGAGATAATTTAATGGTTTTTATTAGTTATCCACCAGAAATTAAAAGAGTAATTTATACTACAAATGCTATTGAATCTGTTAATAGTCAATTACGAAAAGTTATTAGAAATAAAAAAGTTTTTCCTAACGATATGGCGGTTTTCAAAATATTTTACTTAGCAATTGAAAATATAACAAAAAAAATGAACAATGCCTATTCAAAATTGAAATACAGCAATTGCTCATTTTATGATAAAATTTGAAGACAGAATTAATCTAAACTAGTACCTTGTAAAACAAAGATACACAGATTACATAAAAGCCTCACTTTTAATATTTTCATATTTTTTATTAAATTCTTTAATAGTCATATTAATTTTTATTATCCTTTATTTGCTTTTAACATTTCTCTTGTAACATCTAATAGAGTATCTATTTGATAAGAATTTAATTCAAATTCATAATTTCTAATTTTAATTTTTTCTTTTTCCATATTAACCTACCATTCCTAATTTACTAGTATCTACATCTTTTGCTTTATCTTCTTTAAATTTATCTTTAACATCTAAAGAATTACTAATATTTGTATCTTTATTTTTATTAAATAAATGTGGAAAATCTTTATTTAATAATGATAATTCTTCATCAATATCTTCTTTATCACCAAGATATCTTTTTAATAAATTAATATTTTCTTGTGATAAATCATATTTTTTATAACTTTCACTATGTCTAATTTCTCTATCTTTATCAGTTTTTTCTTTTAATTTTCAAAAAAACTCTTGATGAAATAAAAAAAATCATCAACCTGGCCTAAAATTTGATTTTATTTAATTTTGGGATTTATTTTTTTTACAAACCGAAATATAATGCTTCAGATTTTGCATAAGGTGATATTTTATAATGTTGGTATTTAAATTTTCATAAATTGAGGTAATTTTGAATATTGGTAAATCCAATGCCATGATAATGAGTAATAAATTCTTTTAAACTTGATTGTATTTTACTGATATTACTTAAATTTTTATAATTTAATTCTTTATTTTCTTTTGATTTAAATTTCTTGAGAGTACATTTTGTTTGTTTAGCTACTGTAATCATATAGTATTTGCATATCACAAACTATAATTGATTTTTCTTCGATAAGCTTAGATGTTAAATTTTCTTGTACTCATTTTTTTGTTAATCTTTTAGTATTTGTTGTTTGAGCATAAATATTTTTATTTTCATCAATTGCCATTTCAATACAACAGTTTAAATCTTTAGCATTTTCTTCAATATACTTGGTGCAAAACCTTTAATTTTAACAATTTAACGATTATTATTAATATTAAAGGTGATAGTTATTATGTTGAAAAAATATAAAGATGATCAAGAATTTTATAGTTTAGTCGGCATAAAGCCACAAACATTTTATAAAATTCTTGAAATTTTAAAAATTGCTGAGTCTAAACAAAAATATTATGGTGGTAGAAAAAATAAAAGGCTTTTATCCCTTTATGTACTATTTTTAAATTTTATCACATAAATGGAGATAAAAGCCTACCTAGGAAATTATCCCCGCATGTATTTAAATCAAACACAAAATTACAGTTTCAAAACTAGGTATGTTATTGAATTTATATGCTGATTCTTTTGCATATAAATGAATATTGTGCTTTGAAACTCTTATGTGTTTTCGGAAAGTTCGTCGGATGTGCTTTCATGCTGATTCAATCTGGTTTGTGTTTACACCTGTTGGTGACACATACCCAACTTCATGATTTACGATTTCATGTTTGGGATAGAAGTTTTTGAAACTTACATATCCCTTCCAAGAATCCGTAAATAGACAGCACTCAGTAAAAATGTGTTTCAATGCAAATCTTAAAAGGTTTTTTTTCATCTGCATTTTTCAGCACCTTCACAATTAGTTTGTTGCTGGTTTTCTCATAAACTCCAACAATCAAAGTTTTATTCAACAAGGATCTTCCTTGTTTTTTAAAACCTAAATGTGAAAGATACATTTCATCCATCTGTGCTGTGCCATCAACAATGAAACCTGCATATTGATTTCCAATTCTAGTCCTGATTTCATGACACATTCTTCAAGCTGTTTTATAGGTCACACCCAATTCCCTTGCAACATCGGTTGCTGGTATGCCATGCTTTGTGTTTATTCATCTAAAGATGAGATAAAACCAAGATGTCATTTGGGTCTGTGACTTATAAAAAATGGTTCCATAAAGAATACTAAATGTTTGGTTACAGTTCAAACATCGTATTCTTCTCAAATCAGAAGTATTCAAACTAGAAGAAGCACACCTGATGCATTTCATTATTTTCAACTTCGCTATATATTTCAAACAATCGTTTTCAGTTTGAAATATGCTATTGAATTCATTTCAATTCATTTTTTCCTCCACACTAGTATATGCGGGGATAATTTCCAAATAAAATTGTAATTGAAGAGCGTTTATTAATGACTTTAGAATATTGAAAAGACTATAGTAGTTATATAGTTATTGCAAAAAGATATAATATTAGTCATACTAGTTGCATTCGTAATATTTTTTGAATTGAAAATATTTTAATAAAAAGCGGAATTTTTAATTTACCTAGAAAAAAAGATTTAACAAAAAATAAAGGTACTAATAATAATTTGTTAGCTATTAATGCTACTGAAACTCCAATTGAAAGAATTAAAAAAAACTAAAATTACTTTTTTCAGGTAAAAAGAAACATCATTCTCTCAAATCCCAAATAATTATTGATATTTCCAATGGAAAAATTATTTCAACTGCTTTTTGTTTTGGAATCATTCATGATTTTAAATTGCTTCTAAAATCTAAAACTTTTATTCATCCAGAAAAACAAGTTTTTGTTGATTCAGGTTATCAAGGTATACAAAATATTCATAAAAATACATTTTTGCCATTTAAAAAAAGTAAATACAATCAATTAACACCAATTCAAAAAGAATACAATAAAACTTTAAGTAAAATTAGAATTAAAATTGAACACGTATTTGCTAAACTAAAACGTTTTAAAATTTTAAGTTTAAAATATCGCAATAAAATACGAAGATTTGCATTAAGATTTAATTTAATAGCAGGAATATATAATTTTGAATTACCTTAGTTTTGCACCAAGTCTATTATTAAATTTAATTTCACCTTGGTAATTAACACTTGCACCAGTAAACGCTATTAAGGAACCAATAAAATTAAATGTTATATGAATTTTGTTAGTCTTTTCATTTATGTTAATAATTACTCATAATTGTAAAAAGGTTATCGTTTTTTTGTGTTTATCAACATTTAAATTTGTATCTCCTAAATTTTTATAAAAATATTGATTTTCATTTAAAGTAGGATTGATATAATAATTTTTTAATTTTCACAAAAAATCTTGATATTACTTTTAATTTAAAATTAAAAGTAATATTTTTATATCGGGGGTGATTTTTTGTGACTAATAATGAATTAGTTGATGTTTTAAAAAACAAAAAAGATGAAGAATTTATAAAAATTATTAGACATTTTAAAAATAGAATTAAACAAATTGAGAAAAAAGAAAAATTAGATGCAATTGATAAAAAATTTAAAGAAAAAGGAATTCAATGTCCAAATTGTAAATCTTATTGATGTGTAAAAATGGTTTTAAGAATAATAAGCAAAAATATTTATGCAAAGATTGTAAAAGTAGCTTTGATGCTTTAAGAAATCATTTTTTACATTGAAGTCATTTATCTCATGAACAATGAGATTGAATAATTTGATTGTCATTGTTAGGTCAATCTGCTTATACTATTTCTCAATTTGCTAAAATTTCAAAAACATCAGCATGATTTAATCGTCAAAAATTTATGAAATCATCGCAATTAGCAAAAACACAAAAACCATTCACAAAATTAAAAGGTAGAATTGAAATTGATGAAACTTTTATCAAAGAAATTCATAAAGGAAATTTCAAAAATCCAGATGATCCAAGAAAAAAATGAATTGAAGAAAATGCTAAAGATTTAAACTGTTGTATTGAAATGGCAATTGATGAAAATAAAAATATTTATGCTCAAACAACAAATACTAAAAGATTAACAAAAAAATGAGTACAAGAAAATTTAACATCTAAGCTTATCGAAGAAAAATCAATTATAGTTTGTGATATGCAAATACTATATGATACAGTAGCTAAACAAACAAAATGTACTCTCAAGAAATTTAAATCAAAAGAAAATAAAGAATTAAATTATAAAAATTTAAGTAATATCAGTAAAATACAATCAAGTTTAAAAGAATTTATTACTCATTATCATGGCATTGGATTTACCAATATTCAAAATTACCTCAATTTATGAAAATTTAAATACCAACATTATAAAATATCACCTTATGCAAAATCTGAAGCATTATATTTCGGTTTGTAAAAAAAAATAGGAAATTATCCCCGCATGTACTGGTGTGGAGGAAAAAATGAATTGAAATGAATTCAATAGCATATTTCAAACTGAAAACGATTGTTTGAAATATATAGCGAAGTTGAAAATAATGAAATGCATCAGGTGTGCTTCTTCTAGTTTGAATACTTCTGATTTGAGAAGAATACGATGTTTGAACTGTAACCAAACATTTAGTATTCTTTATGGAACCATTTTTTATAAGTCACAGACCCAAATGACATCTTGGTTTTATCTCATCTTTAGATGAATAAACACAAAGCATGGCATACCAGCAACCGATGTTGCAAGGGAATTGGGTGTGACCTATAAAACAGCTTGAAGAATGTGTCATGAAATCAGGACTAGAATTGGAAATCAAGATGCGGGTTTCATTGTTGATGGCACAGCACAGATGGATGAAATGTATCTTTCGCATTTAGGTTTTAAAAAACAAGGAAGATCCTTGTTGAATAAAACTTTGATTGTTGGAGTTTATGAGAAAACCAGCAACAAACTAATCGTGAATGTGCTGAAAAATGCAGATGAAAAAAACCTTTTAAGATTTGCATTGAAACACATTTTTACTGAGTGCTGTCTATTTACGGATTCTTGGAAGGGATATGTAAGTTTCAAAAACTTCTATCCCAAACATGAAATCGTAAATCATGAAGTTGGGTATGTGTCACCAACAGGTGTAAACACAAACCAGATTGAATCAGCATGAAAGCACATCCGACGAACTTTCCGAACACACATAAGAGTTTCAAAACACAATATTCATTTATATGCAAAAGAATCAGCATATAAATTCAATAACATACCGAGTTTTGAAACTGTAATTTTGTGTTTGATTTAAATACATGCAGGGATAATTTCCTAGGTAGGCTTTTATCTCCATTTATGTGATAAAATTTAAAAATAGTACATAAAGGGATAAAAGCCAAAAAATAAATCACAAAATTAAATAAAATCAAATTTTAGGCCAGGTTGATGATTTTTTTTATTTCATCAAGAGTTTTTTTGAAAATTAAAATAATAATTTGATAATTCTACCGTTTCTCTATAAACCAAATACTTACAATTATTACCTAAATGTTCAGTATTATCTTTATAACTAAAATAATCATTTTCATTACTATATAAATATCTATTATTATCATTATTATTTATAGGTATATTTCTTAAATCATCAATTATAATAGGATTACTACTATTAAATTCATTTATAAATCCTTCACCTTCCTGAGATTTTAATTGAAAGTTTAAATTTAATTGAAAGTGTTTATAATCATTTATAAAATCTTTTATGTATTGATAACCATAATTAGTTATATCAATTGAAATATCTTTTATTCATGATTGATAATTACTTGGTTTCTGACCTATATAATACATTCCGTTTTTACTTTCTGTATTATAATATTGATTAGAAAATTTTATATTACTTAAATCTATAAATATTGAATGTGGTATTTCATTAGGTGGTGGTGGATTAACTGCTTTTGGATAATTATATTTATTTTTAAAACTATAAGTATTATTTGCTAATAAAAAATTATTCTTAATTAATCTTATATTACCACTTGCCTTACCAACTGTTTGATATGTTCCGGCTCAAATACTAAAATCATCACTTACAGCACCTTCATAATCATTTGGCATGCTCTAAAACGTTAATTTAAAATTACATTTTCCTTGAACTAAAATATCAATCATATCTATATAAAAACCACTATAATTATCATCACCAAAAATTGGTGATTGTAAATCAAATTCTTCTACTGGTGGCAATAAATAGATTTGTTGATTATTGTTTCGATTATTTTGTGATATATTAACTAAATTCATATATTTAGTATCAACAATATTATTATTATCAATATCATAACTTGAAAGTTTAATATTATCAGTTAAATTAAATGTAAAACTTGTCATATGACTTGTTGTACCTAAAATTGCTGGTATTTCATCGGGAGTTCCATTTCTAAATACATCATAAGGAATTATATTTTTTTCAGTTTGTTTTGAATATATTACAGTACTATAAAATTTATAGAATTCTGCACTCATTAAAAAGTTAACTATATTAAACTTTGGAATTAATAAATTTGAAACTTTTTTAAATCCAATATTCATTCCACCAGTAAATCCATTAAAGAAACTACCAAATACTGGTATGGTATTTAATTGAATTTTAACTGTTTCTCTTACTGATAATGGTATTTCATTCATAGAATTATAAATAAAATACATTAGACTTGGTGCAAAACCTTTAATTTTAAAAATTTAACGATTATTATTAATATTAAAGGTGATAGTTATTATGTTGAAAAAATATAAAGATGATCAAGAATTTTATAGTTTAGTCGGCATAAAGCCACAAATATTTTATAAAATGCTTGAAATTTTAAAAATTGCTGAGTCTAATCAAAAATATTATGGTGGTAGAAAAAATAAAATTGTAATTGAAGAGCGTTTATTAATGACTTTAGAATATTGAAAAGACTATAGTAGTTATAGAGTTATTGCAAAAAGATATAATATTAGTCATACTAGTTGCATTCGTAATATTTTTTGAATTGAAAATATTTTAATAAAAAGCGGAATTTTTAATTTACCTTGAAAAAAAGATTTAACAAAAAATAAAGGTACTAATAATAATTTGTTAGCTATTGATGCCACTGAAACTCCAATTGAAAGAATTAAAAAAGGAAATTATCCCCACATGTACTAGTGTGGAGGAAAAAATGAATTGAAATGAATTCAATAGCATATTTCAAACTGAAAACGATTGTTTGAAATATATAGCGAAGTTGAAAATAATGAAATGCATCAGGTGTGCTTCTTCTAGTTTGAATGCTTCTGATTTGAGAAGAATACGATGTTTGAACTGTAACCAAACATTTAGTATTCTTTATGGAACCATTTTTTATAAGTCACAGACCCAAATGACATCTTGGTTTTATCTCATCTTTAGATGAATAAACACAAAGCATGGCATACCAGCAACCGATGTTGCAAGGGAATTGGGTGTCACCTATAAAACAGCTTTAAGAATGTGTCATGAAATCAGGACTAGAATTGGAAATCAAGATGCAGGTTTCATTGTTGATGGCACAGCACAGATGGATGAAATGTATCTTTCACATTTAGGTTTTAAAAAACAAGGAAGATCCTTGTTGAATAAAACTTTGATTGTTGGAGTTTATGAGAAAACCAGCAACAAACTAATTGTGAAGGTGCTGAAAAATGCAGATGAAAAAAACCTTTTAAGATTTGCATTGAAACACATTTTTACTGAGTGCTGTCTATTTACGGATTCTTGGAAGGGATATGTAAGTTTCAAAAACTTCTATCCCAAACATGAAATCGTAAATCATGAAGTTGGGTATGTGTCACCAACAGGTGTAAACACAAACCAGATTGAATCAGCATGAAAGCACATACGACGAACTTTCCGAACACACATAAGAGTTTCAAAGCACAATATTCATTTATATGCAAAAGAATCAGCATATAAATTCAATAACATACCTAGTTTTGAAACTGTAATTTTGTGTTTGATTTAAATACATGCGGGGATAATTTCCTAGGTAGGCTTTTATCTCCATTTATGTGATAAAATTTAAAAATAGTACATAAAGGGATAAAAGCCTTAAAAAAAACTAAAATTACTTTTTTCAGGTAAAAAGAAACATCATTCTCTCAAATCCCAAATAATTATTGATATTTCCAATGGAAAAATTATTTCAACTGCTTTTTGTTTTGGAAGCATTCATGATTTTAAATTGCTTCTAAAATCTAAAACTTTTATTCATCCAGAAAAACAAGTTTTTGTTGATTCAGGTTATCAAGGTATACAAAATATTCATAAAAATACATTTTTGCCATTTAAAAAAAGTAAATACAATCAATTAACACCAATTCAAAAAGAATACAATAAAACTTTAAGTAAAATTAGAATTAAAATTGAACACGTATTTGCTAAACTAAAACGGTTTTAAAATTTTAATTTTAAAATATCGCAATAAAATACGAAGATTTGCATTAAGATTTAATTTAATAGCAGGAATATATAATTTTGAATTACCTTAGTTTTGCACCAAGTCTAATGTAAAAAATGATTTCTTAAAGCATCAAAGCTACTTTTACAATCTTTGCATAAATATTTTTGCTTATTATTCTTAAAACCATTTTTTACGCATCAATAAGATTTACAATTTGGACATTGAATTCCTTTTTCTTTAAATTTTTTATCAATTGCATCTAATTTTTCTTTTTTCTCAATTTGTTTAATTCTATTTTTAAAATGTCTAATAATTTTTATAAATTCTTCATCTTTTTTGTTTTTTAAAACATCAATTAATTCATTATTAGTCACAAAAAATCACCCCTGATATAAAAATATTACTTTTAATTTTAAATTAAAAGTAATATCAAGATTTTTTGTGAAAATTAAAATAAAATTCTTGATCATCTTTATATTTTTTCAACATAATAACTATCACCTTTAATATTAATAATAATCGTTAAATTGTTAAAATTAAAGGTTTTGCACCAAGTCTATTAAATTAATAATACTATTTGCCATTTGTTGATGAAATCACATACTTGGATGAAACTCATCAAAATAAAAATATTTATTTAAATTACTTTCATTAACTCCAGAATTAAAAACTGGTTTATAAGAATATTTTGTTTCTTTAGACATCATTTTACAAATTGTAGCACTAGTTTCAACAATTCCATCTGGAATTTTATTTTTAAAATTATTCATACCAGTTGCTAATTCTCTTGAAAGAAAAAAAGGTGTAATAATATTTTTATAAATTATTTTCATTTCTAATATCATTTTTTTCATTGTTTTTGATATTCAATACATGTTTTACGTGCTATTTGTATTTTTTGTTGATTATTATGTAATATCTTTTTAATTTTTGGTGTTAATGTTAAGTCAGGAACATCACTAATAATAATTTTATTTGCACCATTTTTAATTAATAATTTTATTGCTTTTTTTCTTCATTTATTACATTATTAATCTTACTGTTAATAATAATACGATCTGTTTTATTCATTAGACTTGGTGCAAAACCTTTAATTTTAACAATTTAACGATTATTATTAATATTAAAGGTGATAGTTATTATGTTGAAAAAATATAAAGATGATCAAGAATTTTATAGTTTAGTCGGCATAAAGCCACAAACATTTTATAAAATGCTTGAAATTTTAAAAATTGCTGAGTCTAAACAAAAATATTATGGTGGTAGAAAAAATAAAATTGTAATTGAAGAGCGTTTATTAATGACTTTAGAATATTGAAAAGACTATAGTAGTTATAGAGTTATTGCAAAAAGATATAATATTAGTCATACTAGTTGCATTCGTAATATTTTTTGAATTGAAAATATTTTAATAAAAAGCGGAATTTTTAATTTACCTGGAAAAAAAGATTTAACAAAAAATAAAGGTACTAATAATAATTTGTTAGCTATTGATGCCACTGAAACTCCAATTGAAAGAATTAAAAAAAACTAAAATTACTTTTTTCAGGTAAAAAGAAACATCATTCTCTCAAATCCCAAATAATTATTGATATTTCCAATGGAAAAATTATTTCAACTGCTTTTTGTTTTGGAAGCATTCATGATTTTAAATTGCTTCTAAAATCTAAAACTTTTATTCATCCAGAAAAACAAGTTTTTGTTGATTCAGGTTATCAAGGTATACAAAATATTCATAAAAATACATTTTTGCCATTTAAAAAAAGTAAATACAATCAATTAACACCAATTCAAAAAGAATGCAATAAAACTTTAAGTAAAATTAGAATTAAAATTGAACACGTATTTGCTAAACTAAAACGTTTTAAAATTTTAAGTTTAAAATATCGCAATAAAATACGAAGATTTGCATTAAGATTTAATTTAATAGCAGGAATATATAATTTTGAATTACTTTAGTTTTGCACCAAGTCTATTATATTTATTATTGTAAAAATTGTATTAAAAATTAATCAAATTTTTTAAAAAGGTGGTGAATATTATGTTAGGTAGATTTTTTAGAAAAGATAAAAGTAATATTAGTGATAATCAAAATGAAAAAGTAAAATTTTTAACTAATAAAAATAAAAGTACTCATGCTTCAATTTTAAATTATTTTGGTTTTAATGATTTTAATCACGAAACTTATTTCACTTATTTTGTAGCAGAAAATAATGCTAATTTATATAATGCTCCATTAGACATTAATAATGAAACTATTAAACAATATTTAATTAAACAAGAGTTTTATAGAAAAAATTGAAATTCTATTTTTAAATTAAGTAAATTAGGAATTAGTGGTTATTTAATTTTTATTGCTAATGATGACTTATATTTTCAAGTAGTAGATATACAACAAAGAGTTTATGATATTACTGGTAAATTAATTCAATGTACTATTTTTTATGATAGTTATCAACAAAATGCACAAACGGTAAGATTATTTGAAATTTATACATTAAATAATGAACAAGTAACTATTAATCGTGCAATTTATAGTATTAATGATAATAAAAAACAATTTACATTATCTTTTAAAGAATAGACTTGGTGCAAAACTAAGGTAATTCAAAATTATATATTCCTGCTATTAAATTAAATCTTAATGCAAATCTTCGTATTTTATTGCGATATTTTAAACTTAAAATTTTAAAACGTTTTAGTTTAGCAAATACGTGTTCAATTTTAATTCTAATTTTACTTAAAGTTTTATTGTATTCTTTTTGAATTGGTGTTAATTGATTGTATTTACTTTTTTTAAATAGCAAAAATGTATTTTTATGAATATTTTGTATACCTTGATAACCTGAATCAACAAAAACTTGTTTTTCTGGATGAATAAAAGTTTTAGATTTTAGAAGCAATTTAAAATCATGAATGCTTCCAAAACAAAAAGCAGTTGAAATAATTTTTCCATTGGAAATATCAATAATTATTTGGGATTTGAGAGAATGATGTTTCTTTTTACCTGAAAAAAGTAATTTTAGTTTTTTTTAATTCTTTCAATTGGAGTTTCAGTAGCATCAATAGCTAACAAATTATTATTAGTACCTTTATTTTTTGTTAAATCTTTTTTTCCAGGTAAATTAAAAATTCCGCTTTTTATTAAAATATTTTCAATTCAAAAAATATTACGAATGCAACTAGTATGAATAATATTAGATCTTTTTGCAATAACTCTATAACTACTATAGTCTTTTCAATATTCTAAAGTCATTAATAAACGCTCTTCAATTACAATTTTATTTTTTCTACCACCATAATATTTTTGTTTAGACTCAGCAATTTTTAAAATTTCAAGCATTTTATAAAATGTTTGTGGCTTTATGCCGACTAAACTATAAAATTCTTGATCATCTTTATATTTTTTCAACATAATAACTATCACCTTTAATATTAATAATAATCGTTAAATTGTTAAAATTAAAGGTTTTGCACCAAGTCTAATAAAACTTTAAGTAAAATTAGAATTAAAATTGAACACGTATTTGCTAAACTAAAACGTTTTAA
Organism: Spiroplasma endosymbiont of Zeiraphera isertana; assembly: GCF_964030805.1. Taxonomy (GTDB): domain Bacteria; phylum Bacillota_I; class Bacilli_A; order Mycoplasmatales; family VBWQ01; genus Spiroplasma_E. The sequence continues at coordinate 994,881 of NZ_OZ034965.1, read as the reverse complement.
AATTTTAAGTTTAAAATATCGCAATAAAATACGAAGATTTGCATTAAGATTTAATTTAATAGCAGGAATATATAATTTTGAATTACCTTAGTTTTGCACCAAGTCTATTAAAGCATTTAAATTTCTTAAGTTTTTAAATTGTAAATTATTAATAATATAACCATTAATCTGACCACGTGGTTGTTTAAGTTTTTTATTAAAATATACAAAATATGGATTACCAAGAGTATAAAATTTATCAGTATCTAAATTTACTCCATTTAAAAAATTATTATTTCAATAAGGAGTATATTTTCCATTATCTTCTAATTTATTAGTTGCAGTTGTTTTTTCAACATCAGTTAATATATGACCTTCAAAAGTCTTTTTTGCACCATCATCATAACTTGGTGCAATAATGTCTTGTCATTGTTGATAAGTATCAACTGTTGATTTTGCTCCTACTGTTAAAACATAATTAGTTTCTGGTAAAGCACTAAAACTAACTGGGTCATATGTAGATGCTTGATAATTTAAAGGAAAAATTAAATGCGTAGGATTCATAGTGATTTCTTTATTATCATTTTTATTAATATTTCTACCTCATAATCCAATAGCAATGGTGCCTACTGTCCCATAAAAAGTTATTTGTGCATGTGTAACTGGTCTAGGTGATAAGTAATTATTATCTAAAATAATATTTTTCTTTAAATCCAATGTTGGTAATGCTACTGGTTCACCAACGGCACCTAATTGTACATATTTATTAATTGCTAAACCACTATGTGCTAATTTATCATTTAATGAACTAAAAGTGCATTGAATATAAGCCAATTCTTTATTTTCGTTATTATAAGTTTTACTTGCAACTTCAAGAATATATCATTGTCTATCTATTGTATAAGAATTATTACCTTTTATGGCATTAATTTCTGGAATCATATATAATTGATATAAATTTGAAACAATGTTATTAATAAAATTAAAATTCTTTTTTTCATTTGGAATATTAATAACTACATTTTTAATTGCTTGTTCTTGTATAAAAGCATTATTTGCTGGTGTAGCACTATAAGTAATGCCTAATTGGTATGATAATATATTACCATAAAATAAATCACCAACTTTTAAAACCTTTTTACCAGTAGAATCTATTGTTTTTAAATCTGGTTCTATTAAATCAAAACTATTATCTCATACAGATAATATTGCTTCTCTTCCGGTAAAGATTTTACTAAAAATAGTATAATCATTAGGAATACTAGTTGGTGTCTTATAACCCGTTTCTGTTGAATTTATAGCACCTAAAATAATAGTAAAAGGACATATACGAAATTGTAAATCTTTATTTTGTGTAAAATCTTTTTCAATTTCACCAGTTGATTTTCAAACTGTTTTAATTAATTGATGATTTATTTTCGGTATCATTCCCATTTTTAGTTTCTCCTAAAAAAGTTTTTCTAAATTCAAATTCTTTCTTTTCGTATTTTAAATTTTATTCAATAATCTGTTCTGCTTCTTCTTCACTTGCACCATATCTTTTAACAATAATTCTTTTAATATTAGTAATTCCTAATCTTAATTCTGCTTCATCAATTTCAAGTGATTTTAATCTATCTGTAATAGTATTTTCTTTAATTTCAAATGTTCATTTAGATTTATCACCATCTAATCCCATTAATATAAAACATCTTTGAAATATTTCATTTCAATCACTTTGATTTAAAGTTCTTTTAATTCTTGTAGTTTCCATATCTCTTGAATTAGTAATTAATACTTCTGCTTCAGTTTTTTGACTTGTAGTATCATTTACCGGACTATATCCACTACCTTCAAATGCTTTATCAATAATAAATTGAATGAAATCTGCATATTTATCTAAAACAGGTGCACCCATTATTGTTGCAATTGGTGGTGTACCACTAGTACTGCCTAAACTTCTTAAATTTGTTTGTAAAATCATATCCCCAATTAATCTTTTAAGTTCATAACCAGATGCTTGAGTATTAGCATCATCACTTTTAGTCATTGCATTAATTTCTTGAGCAGTAATATCTAAAAATACACGAGTTCTATTAAAATCTAATTCTTTTCACATTATTTCAAAGGTATGATTTAATAATTTTCGTAAACCTTTAATTGCTGTTGTATCTGGATAATAATCACCAATAACTCCACCAAAGAAATTCTTTTTAGGTAAATTTTGCATAAATTTAACTGGAATAATACCTAAATTATGATTATCTATTAAAGGCAATTGTAAATCTTTACTTATCTTTTCTTGTAAACCATCTAATGTAACAGTATCACTAGTAAAATATCTAATTATTTGATTTGGAGTATATGTTGTTTTAACATAAATACTTTGGTCATCATATTGTAATCTTGACCATGTTGATGCACTATATTCAGTTTCTAATACTCTTGCTACTCTTGATTGAGCATATGGTTGAGCAAAATTTAAAGCAATTCTACCAGTTTTAGTTCTATCAATTTGAATAATACTATAACCATAAGCAGATTTAATATTACAATCTTGATAAAATAATGAATCTAAATTATTTCATTCTTTTAATTTTTCAATTGCTTGTTTATATTTTTCATCTTCACTAGTTAAAGTATAACCATTACCTCATAATAACTTAGAACCATGATTAGCAATCATTTCTGTTAAATTAAGCATACATCATTTAGATGATAATACTTCAGTATTTTTTTTAGAATTTTCTTCAGATATTAATGTTTCGTTATTACTCATATTTTATTTCCTTTCAAAATAAGGATTTATATTTGCACTTAAATTTCTAATATATGGCTCAATTGCATAATCAAAAGCATCACGTAAATGGTCATTACCTGCTAATGGTATTTGTTTAATACTTTTAGGGTCTCATACAGCCAATCTAAATTCATCTAATAATGCTTGTGCATTCATACTAATATTTAAGCGTTCTGATGCCATTAAAGCTACATTCTTACCTATTCTAAACTCAAGTCTTAATTTCACATAATCTTTAAAATATAATCATGAATTAACTTGATATTTAATTGCTGTATCATTTAACATTTCAATAAATGTATAATTACTAAACGGACTTCTCCCCACATGTACTTGTGGAGGAAACAATGAAATTGAATGAGTTCAACAATATATTTCAAACAGAAAAAGATTGTTTGAAATATATAGCAAGTTTGAAGGAAAACAAATGTATGAGGTGTTCTTGAACAAATTTGAATACTTCTGATTTAAGAAGAATAAGATGTTTGAAATGTCATCAAACATTTAGTATTCTTCATGACACCATTTTTTACAAGTCACAAACACCTTTGACATCTTGGTTTTATCTCATCTTTAGATGAATAAACACCAAACATGGAATTCCATCAACTGATGTTGCAAAAGAATTGGGAGTAACTTTGAAAACTGCTTGAAGAATGGGTCATAAAATCCGAAGTGCAATTGCAAAACAAGAACCTCAATTCATTGTTGAGGGCATAGTGCAAATGGATGAAATGTATCTTTCACATATGGGTTTTAAAAAACAAGGAAGATCCTTAAAAAATAAAACTTTGATTGTTGGGATTTATGAAAAAACAACCAATAATTTAATTGTGAAAGTGTTGAAAAATGCAAATCAAAAAAATCTTTTGCAATTTGCAAGAAACCACATTTCTTCAAAGTGTGATGTACATACTGATTCTTGAAAAGGATATCGCCATTTTAAATCAGTTTTCACTAAGCATGAAACAGTTAACCATCAAGATGGCTATGTTTCAAAAACTGGTGTAAACATAAACCAGATTGAATCGGCATGAAAGCACATCAGACGAACATTTAAAACACATATCAAAGTTGAAAAACATCATGTTCATTTATACGCAAAAGAATCGGCATATAAATTCAACAATATACCTAGTTTTGAAACTGTAATGTTATGTTTGATTTAAAAATGTGGGGAGAAGTCCGTAGATAGGCTTTTCTCAGCATTTATGTGATAAAATTTAAAAATAGTACATAAAGGGAGAAAAGCCTTACTAAAATCACAATATACAGTTAAACCATATTCATATAACAAATTATTTTCTTTTGCTAATTTAATATAAAACTCAACTACTAATCTTGCTAATTGTTTATTATCATAAAGAATTAATTTATTTTCTATTTTTAAACAATCAATAACATTAACAAATTTAAAATTATAATCAAAACCTATTAATAAACATGCTAATGCATCATCTTTAAACCCATAATCTAATCCAGCACTAAATCTATAACTTGGTTGTAATAATCTACTAATTTTATGAATTAAATGTTAATATATTCCACCACTTTCATAACCAACTAAACCATGACTTCTTACTCTTGCAGATATTGGGTCAAGAGTTTCTATTTCTAATAATTGTTGTTTATCACTATCTTTTAAATGAGTATTTAATTTTCAATTTTGATAATGATAAATAGTTTTATCAATAATAGTAAATTGTTCATATTCATTAATAATTTGTTTTTCATTTTGTGGACAAGCATTTATAGTTTTTTTAATAAATTCATTAAGAATTGACCAAGGATTACAACTTTCAATTTCTAATAATTGATTTGCGCCTCTTATTGCATCTTTTAAATCTTGATAATCATTTTCAGTAATTTCATATCTTTCATCACTTCATATAATTACATAATCATATAAATAATTACTTGCTAATCCAGTTAATTTAACATTACTATTATCTTGTGCATGTAAATATTTACAAGTTATTTTACTACCATTAAATTCAATAGTTTTTTTAGTTTCACTAATAATAAAATTAATACTAGGATATGTTGCTCTAATAATTTGTTTTAATTCTTGTCAACTATCATTTAATTGTTTTGACATATTACGAATTAAATAAGCATGAATATCCTGAGTTGTAAATATAAATGGGACAGTTTTTTAAAATAATTGTATTAAATCTATTGGTCTTTTATAAGAGAGCGATTTTCTGGGTGTAGAATTAATTTGAAATGCTATAAAATTTAAATCTTTTTGTTTATATGAAGATAGATCTGTAGATTTTGGTAAATATCTTCTTAAAATACCATTATTATTTTCATTTAAACCCCTTTGGCAAGGTTTACCAGGATCTGCAAAATAAATTTTGACATTACAAATTTTTTCGATTAATCTTCATTTACTAAATTCTTTACCACGATCAAAAGTAATGGTTTTAACTGTTCCTTTTTGTAACTTTGAAATAAATTTTATTATACTTTTCGTAATATTTTCTGATTTATGATTTTTAGTTACTAAAGGAATTGTGGTTTTTGATCATATATCAGCCAAAGTAATAATAGAACTTTTATGATCTTTGCCAATGATAGTATCACCTTCTAAATGACCAAATTCTTGTATATTTTTAATATTAGGAATGATTAAATTTCTTTCATGAATAGACTTACAATTATTAATTTTGCCCCTAGTTTCTTTTTGTTTGTGAGATTTATTTTTGCCTTTTCTCAATAAGTTATTTTCATCAAAACCCATTCGATTTGTTTTAAACATGTTATATAAAGTTTTTGTTGAAATACTTTTTATTTTATTTTCCTTTAAAAAGTTAGCAATTATATCAAGAGCATACTTTTTAGTAATTAACAAATGATTAATACTATTAATTTCTGTTAAAGTTAAAATTATTAATTTTCTGACTGCGTTTTGTTTATTTTTTTGAAATTGATTCAATATTTCTAATGGCAATAAGTTTTTATTTAATAATCTACAAACTCTATGTACGGTTGATTTACTATAATCAACAATTTTTGCTATTTTACGAATCGAAAATCCATAATTTTTATATTCTTTTATTGCTATTATTGATTCAATACTCAGATACTTATACATTGCGCTAATTCCTTTCTTTTCTTAATTATAGAACTAACACAATTTAATTTTTATATAAGTGTCCTTTTTAATTTTACAATTAAAGATATTAATATTTTCTAACATTAATAAAATACCTAAGAATTCAATATCACTAAATGTTTTACCAGATTTACGACTACCTAATTGTTTAATTTTAGTAATATTTAAAGGTTGTTTTAAATACATTCTTTTAGCAATATCTAATAAATAACCAAAATTACTTAACATTTATTCTTACCTTTATTTTCTAAACTAATTGCTATAGGGGCTGTATTATCACTACTTTTTATATCAATTTTTGTAGATAAATGATATTCTTTCACAAATGCTCTTTCTAAATATCATGCAGTATTATTTGCATTCGCTTTTAAATATCTTTGTGTATTAATATGGCGTATTTGTAAATATGCTCAATTAATTTGTTGTAAAAAAGTATTTCTCTTTTTTTGTTTTCAACTATAAAGAGTATTTTCTGTAATATTTAAATAAACTAACATACCAATTTTAGTAGGTACTTCATCAAACTCTTTACAATATACTTGGTGCAAAACCTTTAATTTTAACAATTTAACGATTATTATTAATATTAAAGGTGATAGTTATTATGTTGAAAAAATATAAAGATGATCAAGAATTTTATAGTTTAGTCGGCATAAAGCCACAAACATTTTATAAAATGCTTGAAATTTTAAAAATGGCTGAGTCTAAACAAAAATATTATGGTGGTAGAAAAAATAAAATTGTAATTGAAGAGCGTTTATTAATGACTTTAGAATATTGAAAAGACTATAGTAGTTATAGAGTTATTGCAAAAAGATATAATATTAGTCATACTAGTTGCATTCGTAATATTTTTTGAATTGAAAATATTTTAATAAAAAGCGTAATTTTTAATTTACCTGGAAAAAAAGATTTAACAAAAAATAAAGGTACTAATAATAATTTGTTAGCTATTGATGCTACTGAAACTCCAATTGAAAGAATTAAAAAAAACTAAAATTACTTTTTTCAGGTAAAAAGAAACATCATTCTCTCAAATCCCAAATAATTATTGATATTTCCAATGGAAAAATTATTTCAACTGCTTTTTGTTTTGGAAGCATTCATGATTTTAAATTGCTTCTAAAATCTAAAACTTTTATTCATCCAGAAAAACAAGTTTTTGTTGATTCAGGTTATCAAGGTATACAAAATATTCATAAAAATACATTTTTGCCATTTAAAAAAAGTAAATACAATCAATTAACACCAATTCAAAAAGAATACAATAAAACTTTAAGTAAAATTATAATTAAAATTGAACACGTATTTGCTAAACTAAAACGTTTTAAAATTTTAAGTTTAAAATATCGCAATAAAATACGAAGATTTGCATTAAGATTTAATTTAATAGCAGGAATATATAATTTTGAATTACCTTAGTTTTGCACCAAGTCTAATGATGAAAGTCCATTTTTAAGTAAAAAATATATGTTATAATTTAATAAATAAGTAAAAAATATTATAGTTAGGGTGAGAAAATTGAAAAAAAAAATTGGTATTGTCGCTGATTCCTCTTCAGGATTTTCAATTAAAGATTTAAAAGAAATGAATATTGGATTTTGTCCATTATTAATCACTTTTAGTGATGATACAACTATTACTGATGACCCTAACATTCTAAAGGATGAAGAATTCTATAATAGAATAGTTCATGAAAAACAATCTGCCAAAACTTCGCAAACACCACTTGGTCAAATGAGTATAATTTGAGAAGATGCTTTAACTAAATTTGAAAAGATTATTTTTATTCCTTTATCAAAGGGGTTATCGGGTCAATATAACACTGCTACTATGTTATCAAAAGAATCTAATTTTAAAGATAAAGTTTTTGTTTTTGATAGTAATGGTGTTTCAGTTATTAACTGACTATTAGTTAAAAAAGCATATCAAATGTCACTTAACGAAAAAAATAATGTTAATGATATTATAGAAGCACTAAAATTAATAAGAGATAACTATATAGCATTTATTTTACCTTATGATTTAAATTATTTAGTTCGTGGTGGTAGGATTTCAAAATCAGCAGCAGCCTTAGCTACTATGTTAAAAATAACTCCAATTTTATCTTTTGACGGAACCATTGATAAATTTGATAAAACAAGAACATGAGATAAAGCTATTAAAAATACTCTTAAAGAAATTAATAAAAGTAAAAAAATAGAAAGCATTACTCTCTTTTACATTATTCATGCTTTTGCTGAGGCAAAAGAAATAGAAAAAATTACAAAATTTGTTAAAGATTATGGCATTAAAAACGTCAAAACTATTAATTTAGCAAACGTAATTTGTGCTCATACAGGAATTGGAACCTTCAGTTTTGTTGCTTTTAATTTAGATAAAGATAAGTTACCAAAATTATAACAATAAAAAATTCACTTTTATGAGAAACATTTAAAAGTGATTTTTAATAATGGCAGGGGTGGCAGGACTCGAACCCACAACACTCGGATCTGAAGGCCGATGTTCTACCATTGAACTACACCCCTAAAATATTTAATTTAAATAGTACATGTTTAATTTTACGCGAAAGAAGTTTTAAGTTCAATTAAAATTTCATTTTTTTTATTTTTAATTCACATTTATCACAAATTCCATGAATTTCTAACTTATAATGTGAAAAATAAAAATTATTTTTAGTTGCTAATTTTTCAAGTTTTTCTTCTTGTAATGGTGAAATTTGTTGTTTATCTTCGAAAGAGGCATGAATAATTTTATTACAAAAATTACAAATAATATGAACGGTATTTTCTGATAGTTCATAAATTATTTGTTTTCCTTCAAAAACATTAGCATGAATAATATGTTCTGTCATTAATAAATCAATAGTATTATAAATACTCATAATATTAATATTATCATTACCTTCTTTTGTTAAAAAACTAATAATATCATTAATACTAACATGTTGCTTAAGCGTTAATACTTTAATAACTGCTTTACGAACATCAGTTAAACGATAGTCTTTATCTTTCAACTTTTGGATAATATTTTCAAAATTTTTATTCATAATAATCTCCTGATAAAATATAATATTACTTTTTTTTATTTTTTTCAATTGCTACTAATCTTTCAATTTCATTTATTAAATCTTGAACTGTTTTTGTTTGTAAATCCAGTAATTTATTATCATTAATTTTTACATTATGTTTTTCTTCTATTTTAATAACAATCATTACTAATTTAAGAGAGTCAATTTTTACATCTTTAAATTTAGTTTTGGGTGTAATTTTTTCTTTAATTTCTGGATAATCTTTTTTAATAATTTGATGAATTTCACTTAAAATATCCATAAATTCACTCCTAATTTAAATCATTTTTATTAACAGTTATACTTAGTATAACATAGAGCATTAAATTTTATTTGTTATTTTAAAATATCATTCTAAATAATCTAGTTTTAAATTAGTATTATATTCAACTCATACAGCATTATTTAAAATATTAAAATGAAAAATAAAATTATTAATTTTTCATTTTGGAAATGTTTTAATAATTAACTTTAAAAATATGTATTGAAATAAATCTTGATTAAATTGTATTTTATATATAATCTGTGACTGATTTGCTAAGATAGTACTATTTTTATCTAAAATAATTGTAATACTTTCATTTAATTTTTTAATATCAATAGCTTCTACAACTATGTCTGGATTTAAATTTTCTTTTTTATCATCTACGGTCTCTAATTCTACATCATATTCTTTTACCATTTCATTTAAATTTTTATTAGTTGAAAAATTTTTGATAATAAAAAATAACATAATACTTAATGTAATAGTGATAGTAATAATTAAAATGCTAATTTGTAACCTACGTATAAACATTTTATACCTTTATTTGACTATGAATTAAATACTTATAATCAATAAAACTAAAGTTATCACTACTATAAAATTTTAATATTTCATTGTAAGTTAAACTAAAATTAGTTGTTTTCACTCAATTTTCACTATTATTTCTTATTAATTTTTTAATAAAAATAGAATGATATGGACCACCAATAATTGGTTCACTACTTTCTTCAATAGACTTGGTGCAAAACTAAGGTAATTCAAAATTATATATTCCTGCTATTAAATTAAATCTTAATGCAAATCTCCGTATTTTATTGCGATATTTTAAACTTAAAATTTTAAAACGTTTTAGTTTAGCAAATACGTGTTCAATTTTAATTCTAATTTTACTTAAATTTTTATTGTATTCTTTTTGAATTGGTGTTAATTGATTGTATTTACTTTTTTTAAATGGCAAAAATGTATTTTTATGAATATTTTGTATACCTTGATAACCCGAATCAACAAAAACTTGTTTTTCTGGATGAATAAAAGTTTTAGATTTTAGAAGCAATTTAAAATCATGAATGCTTCCAAAACAAAAAGCAGTTGAAATAATTTTTCCATTGGAAATATCAATAATTATTCGGGATTTGAGAGAATGATGTTTCTTTTTACCTGAAAAAAGTAATTTTAGTTTTTTTTAATTAGACTTGGTGCAAAACCTTTAATTTTAACAATTTAACGATTATTATTAATATTAAAGGTGATAGTTATTATGTTGAAAAAATATAAAGATGATCAAGAATTTTATAGTTTAGTCGGCATAAAGCCACAAACATTTTATAAAATGCTTGAAATTTTAAAAATTGCTGAGTCTAAACAAAAATATTATGGTGGTAGAAAAAATAAAATTGTAATTGAAGAGCGTTTATTAATGACTTTAGAATATTGAAAAGACTATAGTAGTTATAGAGTTATTGCAAAAAGATATAATATTAGTCATACTAGTTGCATTCGTAATATTTTTTGAATTGAAAATATTTTAATAAAAAGCGGAATTTTTAATTTAACTGGAAAAAAAGATTTAACAAAAAATAAAGGTACTAATAATAATTTGTTAGCTATTGATGCTACTGAAACTCCAATTGAAAGAATTAAAAAAACTAAAATTACTTTTTTCAGGTAAAAAGAAACATCATTCTCTCAAATCCCAAATAATTATTGATATTTCCAATGGAAAAATTATTTCAACCGCTTTTTGTTTTGGAAGCATTCATGATTTTAAATTGCTTCTAAAATCTAAAACTTTTATTCATCCAGAAAAACAAGTTTTTGTTGATTCAGGTTATCAAGGTATACAAAATATTCATAAAAATACATTTTTGCCATTTAAAAAAAGTAAATACAATCAATTAACACCAATTCAAAAAGAATACAATAAAACTTTAAGTAAAATTAGAATTAAAATTGAACACGTATTTGCTAAACTAAAACGTTTTAAAATTTTAAGTTTAAAATATCGCAATAAAATACGAAGATTTGCATTAAGATTTAATTTAATAGCAGGAATATATAATTTGGAATTACCTTAGTTTTGCACCAAGTCTATTCTTTCAATTGGAGTTTCAGTATCATCAATAGCTAACAAATTATTATTAGTACCTTTATTTTTTGTTAAATCTTTTTTTCCAGGTAAATTAAAAACGGACTTCTCCCCACATGTACTTGTGGAGGAAACAATGAAATTGAATGAGTTCAACAATATATTTCAAACAGAAAAAGATTGTTTGAAATATATAGCAAGTTTGAAGGAAAACAAATGTATGAGGTGTTCTTGAACAAATTTGAATACTTCTGATTTAAGAAGAATAAGATGTTTGAAATGTCATCAAACATTTAGTATTCTTCATGACACCATTTTTTACAAGTCACAAACACCTTTGACATCTTGGTTTTATCTCATCTTTAGATGAATAAACACCAAACATGGAATTCCATCAACTGATGTTGCAAAAGAATTGGGAGTAACTTTGAAAACTTCTTGAAGAATGGGTCATAAAATCCGAAGTGCAATTGCAAAACAAGAACCTCAATTCATTGTTGAGGGCATAGTGCAAATATATGAAATGTATCTTTCACATATGGGTTTTAAAAAACAAGGAAGATCCTTAAAAAATAAAACTTTGATTGTTGGGATTTATGAAAAAACAACCAATAATTTAATTGTGAAAGTGTTGAAAAATGCAAATCAAAAAAATCTTTTGCAATTTGCAAGAAACCACATTTCTTCAAAGTGTGATGTACATACTGATTCTTGAAAAGGATATCGCCATTTTAAATCAGTTTTCACTAAGCATGAAACAGTTAACCATCAAGATGGCTATGTTTCAAAAACTGGTGTAAACATAAACCAGATTGAATCGGCATGAAAGCACATCAGACGAACATTTAAAACACATATCAAAGTTGAAAAACATCATGTTCATTTATATGCAAAAGAATCAGCATATAAATTCAATAACATACCTAGTTTTGAAACTGTAATTTTGTGTTTGATTTAAATACATGCGGGGATAATTTCCTAGGTAGGCTTTTATCTCCATTTATGTGATAAAATTTAAAAATAGTACATAAAGGGATAAAAGCCATTAAAAATTCCGCTTTTTATTAAAATATTTTCAATTCAAAAAATATTACGAATGCAACTAGTATGACTAATATTATATCTTTTTGCAATAACTCTATAACTACTATAGTCTTTTCAATATTCTAAAGTCATTAATAAACGCTCTTCAATTACAATTTTATTTTTTCTACCACCATAATATTTTTGTTTAGACTCAGCAATTTTTAAAATTTCAAGCATTTTATAAAATGTTTGTGGCTTTATGCCGACTAAACTATAAAATTCTTGATCATCTTTATATTTTTTCAACATAATAACTATCACCTTTAATATTAATAATAATCGTTAAATTGTTAAAATTAAAGGTTTTGCACCAAGTCTAATATAATAAAAAATGATATCAACGTGATAAAGAAAAAAAGCAAAAACAAATAGAATTGCAATCTGATTATGTTTTTAGTTCAAAACAAAATTTTTTTAATTTTCACAAAAAATCTTGATATTACTTTTAATTTAAAATTAAAAGTAATATTTTTATATCAGGGGTGATTTTTTGTGACTAATAATGAATTAATTGATGTTTTAAAAAACAAAAAAGATGAAGAATTTATAAAAATTATTAGACATTTTAAAAATAGAATTAAACAAATTGAGAAAAAAGAAAAATTAGATGCAATTGATAAAAAATTTAAAGAAAAAGGAATTCAATGTCCAAATTGTAAATCTTATTGATGTGTAAAAAATGGTTTTAAGAATAATAAGCAAAAATATTTATGCAAAGATTGTAAAAGTAGCTTTGATGCTTTAAGAAATCATTTTTTACATTGAAGTCATTTATCTCATGAACAATGAGATTGAATAATTTGATTGTCATTGTTAGGTCAATCTGCTTATACTATTTCTCAATTTGCTAAAATTTCAAAAACATCAGCATGATTTAATCGACAAAAATTTATGAAATCATCACAATTAGCAAAAACACAAAAACCATTCACAAAATTAAAAGGTAGAATTGAAATTGATGAAACTTTTATCAAAGAAATTCATAAAGGAAATTTCAAAAATCCAGATGATCCAAGAAAAAAATGAATTGAAGAAAATGCTAAAGATTTAAACTGTTGTATTGAAATGGCAATTGATGAAAATAAAAATAGGCTTTTATCCCTTTATGTACTATTTTTAAATTTTATCACATAAATGGAGATAAAAGCCTACCTAGGAAATTATCCCCGCATGTATTTAAATCAAACACAAAATTACAGTTTCAAAACTAGGTATGTTATTGAATTTATATGCTGATTCTTTTGCATATAAATGAATATTGTGCTTTGAAACTCTTATGTGTGTTCGGAAAGTTCGTCGGATGTGCTTTCATGCTGATTCAATCTGGTTTGTGTTTACACCTGTTGGTGACACATACCCAACTTCATGATTTACGATTTCATGTTTGGGATAGAAGTTTTTGAAACTTACATATCCCTTCCAAGAATCCGTAAATAGACAGCACTCAGTAAAAATGTGTTTCAATGCAAATCTTAAAAGGTTTTTTTCATCTGCATTTTTCAGCACCTTCACAATTAGTTTGTTGCTGGTTTTCTCATAAACTCCAACAATCAAAGTTTTATTCAACAAGGATCTTCCTTGTTTTTTAAAACCTAAATGTGAAAGATACATTTCATCCATCTGTGCTGTGCCATCAACAATGAAACCTGCATCTTGATTTCCAATTCTAGTCCTGATTTCATGACACATTCTTCAAGCTGTTTTATAGGTCACACCCAATTCCCTTGCAACATCGGTTGCTGGTATGCCATGCTTTGTGTTTATTCATCTAAAGATGAGATAAAACCAAGATGTCATTTGGGTATGTGACTTATAAAAAATGGTTCCATAAAGAATACTAAATGTTTGGTTACAGTTCAAACATCGTATTCTTCTCAAATCAGAAGCATTCAAACTAGAAGAAGCACACCTGATGCATTTCATTATTTTAAACTTCGCTATATATTTCAAACAATCGTTTTCAGTTTGAAATATGCTATTGAATTCATTTCAATTCATTTTTTCCTCCACACTAGTACATGCAGGGATAATTTCCTAAAAATATTTATGCTCAAACAACAAATACTAAAAGATTAACAAAAAAATGAGTACAAGAAAATTTAACATCTAAGCTTATCGAAGAAAAATCAATTATAGTTTGTGATATGCAAATACTATATGATACAGTAGCTAAACAAACAAAATGTACTCTCAAGAAATTTAAATCAAAAGAAAATAAAGAATTAAATTATAAAAATTTAAGTAATATCAGTAAAATACAATCAAGTTTAAAAGAATTTATTACTCATTATCATGGCATTGGATTTACCAATATTCAAAATTACCTCAATTTATGAAAATTTAAATACCAACATTATAAAATATCACCTTATGCAAAATCTGAAGCATTATATTTCAGTTTGTAAAAAAAATAAATCCCAAAATTAAATAAAATCAAATTTTAGGCCAGGTTGATGATTTTTTTTATTTCATCAAGAGTTTTTTTGAAAATTAAAAAAAAATTTGATTTAAGCAGTTTTAATTGTGATGATATGTGTAGTTAACAAATAAAAAATATTGCATGAGATGTTTTAGAATCACAACTTTATTCAGAAACACAAGAAACAGCATTAGATAAGTTGTTAGAGGAAATAGAATTTGAATATATGGCTAATGAAGAACAAAGTTCGGTACTAAGTAGTGAAAATTTATCATCTAATTTAATTTTTGATGGTATGTGTGATGAACAAATTATAAAAGATATATCAAATAATTTAGAATTAGATCAATCTATTGAACAATTGTTACCTAGTGAAAAAATAGCAGAACAAAACTTTGAATGAAATAATAGTATTCTATGTGCAAGTAATTTAGATAATGATATTTATGATTATAATTCAGTAACGAGATTTATTCCTTAATTAAATATTAATTTTAATTGTTAATTTTTACTTAAACTTAAAAAAATAAAATTTTATAGTTGAATTTCTGGGAAACACAAAGTACTTTTTTAATTACAAAACAAGTCTAGTGTAAAATAATTAGGTATAGGAATATTGGGGGTGTTTATTTTATGGCATTATTAGTGACACATCGTGGATTTCGTTCTACAGAAGGTGAAAATCGAATCATTGATTTCCAAAATGCTTTGAAAATTTGCCAAGCAGTAGAGTTTGATATTCGATTAACAAAAGATAATAAAGTAATTATTTTTCATGATGATACATTTGAAAGAATTGCCAATAATAAAAGTGAGGTTAGTAGTTTATTATATGAAGAAATTATTAATTTGGAATTTTTTAAAAATAATAAAGAATGAATTCCACCATTATTTAATGATTTTATTGAAAAATTAAGTAAAAATTATCAAATGATTAATGTTGAAATTAAAGAAGAAATTAATCGTAAATATACCCCAAATCAATTAATGGTTATTTTTTCAGAAATTAAAAAATTAGAAAAAAAAAGTAAAGCTGAAATTATGGTTTCTTCATTTAATCACCAGTTATTAAACGAAATTGTTCAAAGAATTAAATATCCTATGAAAAAAGGTTATTTATTTGAAAATAAAAATGATTTTAGTAGACTTGGTGCAAAACTAAGGTAATTCAAAATTATATATTCCTGCTATTAAATTAAATCTTAATGCAAATCTTCGTATTTTATTGCGATATTTTAAACTTAAAATTTTAAAACGTTTTAGTTTAGCAAATACGTGTTCAATTTTAATTCTAATTTTACTTAAAGTTTTATTGTATTCTTTTTGAATTGGTGTTAATTGATTGTATTTACTTTTTTTAAATGGCAAAAATGTATTTTTATGAATATTTTGTATACCTTGATAACCTGAATCAACAAAAACTTGTTTTTCTGGATGAATAAAAGTTTTAGATTTTAGAAGCAATTTAAAATCATGAATGCTTCCAAAACAAAAATCAGTTGAAATAATTTTTCCATTGGAAATATCAATAATTATTTGGGATTTGAGAGAATGATGTTTATTTTTACCTGAAAAAAGTAATTTTAGTTTTTTTTAATTCTTTCAATTGGAGTTTCAGTAGCATCAATAGCTAACAAATTATTATTAGTACCTTTATTTTTTGTTAAATCTTTTTTTCCAGGTAAATTAAAAATTCCGCTTTTTATTAAAATATTTTCAATTCAAAAAATATTACGAATGCAACTAGTATGACTAATATTATATCTTTTTGCAATAACTCTATAACTACTATAGTCTTTTCAATATTCTAAAGTCATTAATAAACGCTCTTCAATTACAATTTTATTTTTTCTACCACCATAATATTTTTGTTTAGACTCAGCAATTTTTAAAATTTCAAGCATTTTATAAAATGTTTGTGGCTTTATGCCGACTAAACTATAAAATTCTGGATCATCTTTATATTTTTTCAACATAATAACTATCACCTTTAATATTAATAATAATCGTTAAATTGTTAAAATTAAAGGTTTTGCACCAAGTCTAATAAATTTTAAATTAATATCATATTTAAAAAAGGTTTGAAAATTAAATGGAATATTTATATTAAAGTGAAAACATTCAAATCTTGGTAAATCAAATTGATTTTTTCCTATTTCATCATTCAATACTATTTTATTTACAATGCTATTATAAATAGTACTATAAAATTCTAAATAATATTCATCAATATTTTTTTTATTACGTAATAAAAAAGCTGTTATTTTATTATTTTGATAAAATTTTGATAGATTTTCATTAATATTTAATGATGTATTTTGTTGTAAATCAAAATTATTATTAAATATTAATATTTTACGTAATATTGTTTCTTTATCATCATAATAATAATCTTTTACTTTTGGAAAATGTGATACTATATAACGTTTTATTCTTATTGGCACCATATTTGCAGTATTAATATTATTACCAGAAAACTTAAAAACCTCATCTAATCTTGATTTTCCACCAACTATCATGTTCTTCATGATCTTTTTAGAAAAAATATGATAAAATCCTTTATCAGAGAAATTTGTCGTTAAAATAATGGGATTTTTAATTTCCAAATTAAAATTTGTTGTAATAAACATTTTTGGTTTAATTTGTAATTGATACTGTGGATTACTATTAAAATAAAAACTAAGTGTTCCATAATTATGTTTATTATTAATATGACGAACTTGCTTTAAATTACTAGGTTTTTTACAATTAAAACTATAATTTAAAATATTTATATTATCTTTTTTAATTGCTATTGCTGGTAAAATTATCTTATAAGTTTTCATAACCATATGTAAAAAAGAAATATCAGCATATGGACCAAGTTTATTATTTTCAAGTAATTCTAAATATGAAGAAGTAAGAAATACTCACTTAATTGATTTAGATATCACAAGTTGTCCACTTACCTGCTTAATATTACTATAATTCAAATCATATTGAAACGTTACATCGTCAAGTAATCCTTCACTTGGTTCTTTGTTAATATCAAAATCATAACTATATGCTTCTACAATTTGAAGTTCAATATAATAATAACTGCTTTTTTGCAAAGTTTGGATTGGAAAGCCAACCACTGTAAATCTTGGAATTAAAAATAATTCTTTTTCATAAATGGGGCTGTTTTTTACATCACTCGTTAAATTCATCTTTTGTTCTAAAAAACTACGCGAATTCAATAAATCAATGCTATTAATATTCATTTTATATCCTTAAATTAAATATAAGTATAAAAAACGCTTAATAGCCGTTTTTTCTAATTTTTCATATTCTTTGATATGATAATATTTTTTTCATCAATTTTTATTTGATTTAACTAAGAACGTTCTAACAATATAACTATATTCATTTTTTGGTAATAATGCTAAAACTGTATCAACAGTTTGTACATGTTTTTCATAATTTTTTAAATCCTTATTTATCGCTATCTTATTAGCATAGTGAACACTATCCTCTTTCAAAACATAATTTTCTTTAAAATTATTATTTGCTAATGTTAATTTTGCTTGTTCATATTTAACAAAAATAGCAGCAATTAGTTGCTTATCAGCACTTATTTGTTCTTTCATTATTATCACCTCAATAATAATTTAAAAACAAATAATTATCTTTCCTCTATTTTATTTCTATTTAACTGACTAATTTTAATATGATCTTGCAAAATAAGTTCAGACACTATTAGGGGTTTGACACTTAAAACAATTACTTGGTTTTTTATACGGTTCTAAAGGAATACAACGTGATGTTGTACCAGTTAAACTTTTAATTTCTTCTTCACACTTTATTTGATCACAAAAAGGTACAATAAAGAAACCTTTATGAATTTTAACTAATTTATGATATTCATTGAAATCTGTTAACTCTTTTAAACTTGTATTTATTTTTTTTTGTGAATTATTAAATAAATCTTTATTTAATTTATTTAATTGATTAATAATAGTTGTTACTAATAGTGTTTCATTATTAATTTCAACATCAATAGTATCTAAATTATGACGTAAAATTAATTTAATTACTTGATTTTCAATTTCTTGCTCACCAATTGCAATAGTAATTGGAATACCTTTAATTTGACTTTCACTTTTCTTATAAGAAAAAATTTTATTATCTTCATTTATTAATACTCGGAAATGAGAACTTAAAATTTTA
Organism: Spiroplasma endosymbiont of Zeiraphera isertana; assembly: GCF_964030805.1. Taxonomy (GTDB): domain Bacteria; phylum Bacillota_I; class Bacilli_A; order Mycoplasmatales; family VBWQ01; genus Spiroplasma_E. The sequence continues at coordinate 975,888 of NZ_OZ034965.1, read as the reverse complement.
AATATTCTTTCAACAGTTATTTTAACTTTATCAATTTTAGGTGATAAATTTAAAAGCATAATCTGATGTGGTGCAATTGTAGATGGCAATACTAAACCCAGATCATCGCTATGCGCCATAATTAAAGCACCAATTAATCTTGTCGATACACCTCATGATGTTTGATATCCCAATTCTTGTTTATTGTCTTTATTACTAAATTTAATATTAAATACCTTTGTGAACTCTTGACCAAAATAATGACTAGTACCGGCTTGTAATGCTTGTCCATCTTGCAGCAAAGTTTCAATTGTATATGTCATTTTTGCTCCAGCAAAACGTTCGTGAATTGTTTTTGCACCAACAATAACTTTAATTGCTAATTGTTTTTCAACAAAATCAGCATACAACTTAATCATTTTTAATGTAAAGTTTTTTGCTTCTTCATCGTTATTATGCATTGTATGTCCTTCTTGTCATAAAAATTCACTAGTTCTTAAAAATGGTTTTGTATTTTTTTCTCATCTAACAACATTACATCATTGATTATATAATAACGGTAATTGTTTATATGAACTAATTATTTTTGAAAAATGACGACAAAATAAAACTTCTGAAGTAGGACGAATAATTAGTTCCTCTGATAATTGATTATTTCCAACTTTAGTTACAGTTGCACATTCTGGTGCCAAACCCTCAATATGATCTTTTTCAACTTGAAATGCTTTTTGACTAATTAAAAGCGGTAGCATTACATTTTCAATATTTAAAATTTTAAATCTTTGATTTAATAAATGTTGAATATTTTCTCAAATTGCATATCCGCGAGGACGAAAAATAATGGTACCGGCTGCTGAACCATTTTCTGCGCCATAATCACAAAGTTCTGCTTGCTTAATAACATCAGTATATCATTTGGCAAAATCAATCTCTCTTGCTGTAATATTTTTATTCTTTGCATTATTCATAATGTTCTATTCACCTTTCGTTGATTGACTTTTATGTCACTTCCAATAATTTGGGTAATTTAAAGCATCTAGCACTTTATTTGCTTGTTCTGATTCTAATACTTTTCCTAGTAAATAGTCAACCTTTAATCCTTTTAAAACAATAATTTCAGGAACGTTAATAATACCACGAGCTAAAATATTTTTAATACCTAAAATTCTTAAATAATGCAAACAAATAATAACATCAATATATTTACTAAAACTAAAAGTAACTTGTTCTAATAAATTAGAAGTTAAAACTACATAATCAGGTTTAAAATGATTAATTAATTTAAAATTATCAATATGACGTAAATCATGAGTAAAAGAAATTTTTATTTTATTACTACGAATAGTTTTAATAATTGAATCATACTTATTCCAACTATTAATTTCACCAATATCTTGAAAATCAAAAATTAAATCACAATTTTCAAAAAGATTTTTTCTCTTATTAACAAGAGCAATTAACTTTGTTAAAATAGTTTTATCTTGTAACTCAATTAAACTAACAGGAAGAATAAGGTTTTTTTCTTGTTTTAATTTCGCAAATTTTTCAAATGTTTGAATAAATAAAGGCTCATTTACTTTTCATCACAATCCCGAATCTTGAATATTACGCATCAAAACAATAAACGAAACATAATAAGAATTTTTAACAAAATTTCATCAAGCATAGTAACAATGTGGCTCATTTGAATTATCACTTTTATATACTGGTCTAATACTAACACTTAATAATTTTTCCATTTGTTCTGATTGTAGAAGTGAATAATGATTATAATCGGGATAATTTAAAATATCATTTGTCTTCAATTTGATTTCAATTAAGTCTCTACTTTGTACTACTTCTAATTGATTCTTATCAATAATTTTATTATATAATATATAGACATTTGAAGCATCAGTTTTTACTGAAGCATAAACACATAATATTTGACTTTGAATCTGCAAATAACTACTTTTTTCTACTAAATTACGTTTAATATAACTATTTATTTTTTTTTGGAATCGATATAAATTTATTTTCTTATTTCTAGAATAAATTAAAAAATGACCATCATAATATTTACAAATAATAGTATTATCTAATCCTAAAGTTATTTTACTATAATATGAAATTAATAATTCCATTCGTTCAATATTATTAACAGTTAAAATATTTTCTAATGCTAAATAATTTTTTATTTTTATTAAAATCATATATTCAAATTGACTATTTATTTTTTTATTATATTTTTTTTGACTAAAATTATCTAAAATAGTTTGTACAAAAACTGACTTTACCACTGTTAACTCATTTTGTTGTAAAATAATTGCTTGTGAAATAGCAAAACGATTATAACGAATATTACTTTGCATTTGACCATACAAAACTTTATTATTATTATCAAAATAATCAATTGATAAATCATAAACAATAACTTTACTTCCTAATTGAAAGGAAACCGAAAAATGACACGGCTCAAACGGAACTTTATTGACTAATAAATCTTGAATAAAAATTTCAATTTTTACTTTAGTTTTACGATTCATCATTGATTTAAATACAAATAATGAAATTCGTTTTTTACGATTTAAAACTTCTAAGCGTTCAGAAAAAGTAATAATTTCATTTTTTAAATCAATTTTCAATGGAACTAAACTCAACAAATCACCATGGATAACATTATAATATTGATTATTACGATGATTTAAACGTATAAATAAAATAATTATTATTGTCATAAAAGGAATTAAAGCAATAATTACAATTGCAGATCAACGCATAATTTTACCTCCATTTAATCAGAGCCTAAAGTAATATTACCATTATTTCCTTGGAAAAGTTTTAACTTTAGTCTTTGATTATCAATATATAATTTAGCTAAACGAAACATTTTGCGATCTTTAACCAAAATTCAATCAATAGCTTCAACAGGAATTGTTTCATATATTTGAACACGATTAGTATCAACATTTAAACCTCAATCTTTAGTAGTGCTTTGAAATAATTTATGAATATCAACAGAAATAATAGCTATTTTATTAACATCAACATTTTGCTCTGCACATCACTTTCAAAAAAAATGACGTGTTGAATTACCTAACTCTAATTCTAAATAAGTAGCATGTTCTAAATAAGTTCAAACAATATATTCTTGCTTTGGCAATAATTTAATTTGTGAAGAAGGTTTAATTCCTTGTTCTAATATTAAAGTAATATTACTAACATCAGTATAAAAAAATAAGTTAAAAATATTTTTATTTTCTAAATGTTTAATAATTTGAATAGTTGATCTTCTTCTAAAATTTAAAAAAATATTATTACGTTTTTTATTATTCGTTAAAATAGAAGATTTATTAGATTTTTTTTGTTTTTTAAACCTATTAAAAAAAGGAGTTTTTTTTTCATTGTCTTCTGATAATTTATAAATATCCAAATTAGGTTGATTTTCATCACTAAAATATTCTTTAATTTTTTTAATTCGTCGACTTCAACCCATAAATTATGACCACCTTATTATTAATATTTACCTAATTATACTAAATTTTTTTAAAATAATGGCGCTAAAATTCTAAGCAATAATAAAAATACACCCCGATAGGCAAAACTACGATGTAGTAGTGGATTACTAATAATTAAACTAGAATGAATAAAATCTTTTTCAAATGAAGCCGATAAATCACTATTTGTTTTACTATCATAAACAATTACTAAAGTTTGATGATCTGAATAAAGACTACGATAATCAAGATTAGTTGAACCAATAATAGTAATATCATCATCAAAAATACCAGACTTAGAATGGTTAAAAACATTATTATATTCGTAAATTTTAACACCTGACTCAATCAATGAATCATAATAAGTTCTTGACATATCTAATGATAAAAATTTATCAGTAATTCCGGGTAATGATAATCTAACATCAACACCAGAATAAGCACTATTACGCAATGCAGTAATTAAATCGCTAGTTGGAATTAAATAAGGAGTACTAATTCAAACTCGCTTTTTAGCATTACTAATAAATTTAATAAATAAATCTTTTTGAATTGTTTCTTTAGTAATTGGCCCATCATCAATTACTTGGACAATAATATTATTTTTAATTTTTATTTCAGATTTTTCAGCACTAATATCAAGAATATTACCAGTAATAAAATGCCAATCTTGTCTAAATATTAAATCAATTGATTTAACGGCTTCCCCAACAATTCTAATTTGGGTATCTCTTCAAAAGCCATACTTTGCAGAAAGATAAATATAGTTATCTGCTAAGTTAACTCCACCAGCATAGCCAATATTCCCATCAATAATAATATCTTTACGATGATTACGAAAATTATAATTTCCTGTCATAAATGGTAATCTAACTGGTGAAAATTTATGAATAATAATTCCCATTTTTTTCATTTTTCATATTTTATATTTTGATAAACTAAAATATGAACCAACAGCATCATAAATCATATAAACTTTAACTCCTGCTTCAATCCTTGCTTTTAAAACATTAATAATTACTTCTAATAACTCCCCTTCACCAAGAATAAAATAATTAATAAAAATATAACTTTTTGCTTGTTTTAAATCTTCAATTAATTTAACAAATTTATTAGGACCATTATTTAAAATTTGAACATCAGTATTATTATAAAATGGTCGATGAGAAATTCTTGTTGTATAGTTAAATAAAGATAAAGTATCCTCACTCAAAGTTATTTTTTTTGATTCTAAAATTGAATTAGCAAAAGTTCAATCTTCTTGGGTATAAAAATAACTATTTGTTTTTAAATAAGCTTTTTGTTTTCGTCGATAACGATAAGGACGACCAAAAGTTCAATATAAAAAAATACCGATGATTGGCAAACATAAGGTAACCATAATTCATGATAGTTTTGCATCTTGCATACGATTGGTAATGAAAATAATAATACCAGTTAAAATAGTTAAAGTAATAATTATCATCAAAATAATTCATGAATATTTAATATAATTAAATATAACAAAAACTAGTGTTGCAATCAAAGCAATATATAAGATTAATGATAAAAGTAAGTTTACTCGTTTACGCATGATTTCTCCTTAATATAAAGATTTCTTTATTAAATTATATCTAATTATTAATAAATTTATTATTTAAAAGTAAAAAAAAGCAATTAATGCTTTTTAAATAATGGCGGAATGGGAGAGATTCGAACTCTCGCGACAGTTTCCCGTCCTAACTGATTAGCAATCAGTCCTCTTCAGCCTCTTGAGTACCACTCCAAAGTTATAATAATTATTTTTTTTACAATTATTATTATAACTTTAATTTTAAAATTTACTATGTATTTTTTAATTTTTTTTAAAAAATCCTATATTCCAAAATAAAATTTCACTATTTTTTAAATTAAATAAATAATATATTACTAAATTTGTTACAAATTTATTTTTTTACTTGAAACTACTATTTAATTTATACAACACAAACATTGCATTGATAATTTTCACTATCCTCTAAAACCTCTTGACGAATACGAACATAATAAATTGATGAACAACCTTTTTTAAAGGCTCTAATATAAGCTTTATTTAAATCACGAGTTGTCGCTTTATCAGTAATAAATAAAGTTAAAGAAATTGCTTGATCAACGTGCTGTTGTGCAGCTGCTACAATATCAATAATTGGATTAGGACCTAATTCATATCCACCTTCAGTGTAATATGATAAATTATTATCATCAATCTTATAAGCAGGAACATAAACACGACCTAATTTCCCTTCTTTTCGTACCTCAACAGGAGCGACTACTGGTTGTAGACTTGGTGTACACGAAGATAAATAACTAATTGAACCAGTGGGTGCTACTGCCATTAAATGTGAATTAGCCAATCCCGTTTCTTTAATTTTTATTACTAATTCTTTCCATTGCTTATGAGTTGGAATCATAATGTTATATTTTGTAAATAATTCTTGTATTTTTTTTGTTTCAGGAGTTCATTTATCTGACTGACATTTTATATATTTATCAAAATATGAACCATCAGCAAATTTTGAATTTTTAAATCCACCAAAACTTCCAAATTTTAATGCTAATTTATTTGAAGCACTAAAAGCATGATAAGCCATAACATAAAAGAAAATATTAGTAAAATCAATTGCTTCTTTTGAATCATAAAAAATATGATTTGTTGCTAAAAATCCATGTAAATTCATAGCGCCTAAACCCAAAGCATGATTTTTTTTATTTCCATATGCAACTGACGGAGCACTAGAAAAATCACTACTTCTTGATACGTGGTCTAATGAATGAATTGCTTGAAAAATAACCTCACCAAATTCACTTCCACTTTCCATTACTTTTGCAATATTAATACTTCCTAAATTACAACTAATATCTTCACCAATTTCTTTAAAACTTAAATCACTATTAAATTCACTAGCTGTACTTACTTGAATAATTTCACTGCACAAATTACTCATAACAATTCTACCGGGATGAGCATTATTTTTATTTACTGTATCATCAAATAATAAATAAGGATATCCACTTTCAAAATGTAATTCAGCAATCATTTGAAATAATTTGCGAGCACTAATAAAATTTTTACTAATATCAGGGTTTTTTAACATATTATAATACTCTTTAGTAACAGAAATATCTGTCATTGCTTTACCATAAACTTTTGCAATATCATAAGGACTAAAAAGTGCCATCTGTTCATTGTTTTTTGCTAATTCAAAAGTAATATCAGGAATAACTACTCCTAAAGACATTGATTTAATACGAATTTTTTCATCTGCATTTTCACGCTTTGAATCTAAAAATAACATAATATCTGGATGATGAACATTTAAATAAACTGCCCCAGCACCTTGTCTTTGACCTAGTTGATTAGCATATGAAAATGAATCTTCAAGAATTTTCATAACCGGGATAACGCCTGTTGCTTGATTTTTAATATTTTTAATTGGAGCTCCAAATTCTCTTAAATTTGTTAAACACAAAGCAACTCCACCACCACGTTTTGATAACTGTAATGAAGTAGTAATAGCGCGAGCAATTGATTCCATGTTATCTTCAATTCGTAAAAGATAACATGAAGTGTATTCACCTCTTTGTTTTTTTCCTGCATTTAAAAATGTGGGAGTAGCTGGTTGAAATCTACCAGACATAATTTGTCTTAAAATTTTACTAGCATGTTCAATATTACCATCAGCGAAAAATAAACTATTCATAACAACTCTATCTTCATAATTTTCTAAATATTGTTTACCATTAAAACTTTTTAAAGCATAAGAATTATAAAATTTTAAAATACCCATAAAACTCGTAAACTGATAATTAAAACTGTATGCTTCATTTGTTAATCGTTCAATTTCCGTAATTGAATATTTATTAATTATTGTTTCATCATAATATTGATTTTTTACTAAATATTCTATTCTTTCTTTAACGGTTTTAAAAAGCAATAAATTTGGTTTAATATGATTTTTCATATAAGATTGTGCTGCTTGCAAATCAAATTGTGCATTATTAGTGGTTTTTGCTCTAGCATTTAAAGTAACATATTCATCACTTTCTAAAGTTCCGGATAAAGTATTTATTTCATTGGTATTTTTTTTATCTTTATCTCAAAAATCTACTAATATATTTTTTATTGTTGATACATCATTATTAGTTCCTAATAATTCAAATTGAAATAATAGTGGGACATTTAATTTTTTTGAAAGAATTGGCCCGGCAATTGCAAAAGTATCACCAAAATTAGTATTCCCCGACGCAATAACACCACGACAAAAATTACGATTTTGCTTATTATTTAAAAATTTAATTACCTGTTTAGGAACCGCCCCTTCTTTAATATCACCACCCCCACTATATGTTGGTGTTATTAACACATAATCTTTATCAACTAAAATTTCCTCTTGTAGATCGTGAGGAATTCTTGAATTTAAAACCTCTAATTTTTGAATAAAACGATGAGTATTATTTGACAAAGAAGAAAAATAAACAACATGAATTTTTCCTTCTGGCTTTAATATTTTTTGGTTTGAAACTTTTACAACATCATTATGCATTTTTTTCTCCTTTAAAATTAAAATTCTCAATCTTCATCTTGCGTTTCTACAGTAATGCCCATTACATAAGATGAACCATTACCTGAAAAGAAATCGTGATTTTCATCAGCTCGAGCTGATAATTGATTAAAAATTTCTGGCTTAATTCTTGTTTGTTCTTCACTAAAAGGTGAATCATATCCTAAATTTTGTAAAAACTTACCAGCATTATATAAACTAAACTTAATAGCATCTTCAGCTAAATTAAATTCTTGATATAATTCTGTTAAATATTGCTTTTCTAAATCAATTAATTTAAACAATAAATCAAATACAAATTTTTTCATTTCTTCTTGTTTTTCTTTTGGTAACTTTTCAACTTTTCTTTGATATTTATAGCCACTATAATAATTATGAATAACTTTATCACGTAAAATTAATCTAATAATATCTGAAGTATTAGGTAATTTACTACGAGCAGATAAATAAAATGGTAAATAAAAACCACCATATAATAAAAAACCCGGCATTAAAGAGGCAGCTACTTTGGATTTTAAAGGATCATAACTTGTATAATAAGGAATTAGTGCACGTGCTCTGGCTTGTAAACTTTCATTATTAATCACTCATTCATGAGCAGATTCAATCTGCTCACTAGAACATAAAGTTGAAAAAATTGTTCCGTATGATCGAGCATGAACTGCTACCATAAAAGCAAAATTTGTGTAAATAACTTGTTCATGATCAGTTAAAGAATTCGGTATTTGTGCGATATCACCAACTGTTGCCTGAATTGTATCTAATAAAGTTAAACCTGTAAATGTTCTTGTTATTAACTCTTGTCATTTTGGATTTAATGTTTTTCAAGAAGTTAAGTCATTAGAAACAGGAATTTTTTCTGGTAACCAAAAATTTTGAGTAATACGGTTTCAAACCTCTAAATCTTTTTCATCATTGATTACATTTCAATTTACAGACCGCATTTTTCCATTAAAATTTTTCATAATATATTCTAATGGTGACTGTGATTGTTGAAAATATTTGTTATCTTTTGCCATTTATTATTACCCCTCTACTTAATTACACAACTAAAAACATCCCCTATATTATATAAAGGATGTTGTCGTTATTAAAAATTACTTTATTAAAATTACAAATATTAAAAAATAAAAGTAATTATTAAAAATAATCATTAATTCACACCCAGGAATATAATATCACTTAAAAAATTAGACCGGTCTATTGGCTTAGTTTCATTTTACTTGTTACCCTGCTCAAAGTTTTATCTTCAATGGTTTTGTAACGTTCATCAACATCACAGTTGCTGGGGCAGCAAAGAATTCTCATCTTTTTCCCGAACATCTAAAGTTCCTTGTTATTTAGTTGTATAAATATTCTACTACAAGAAAAACAATTTTGGTAATTTATAAATACATTAATATGTATTTTTTTAACCTCAACTATTTTAAAATTATTCTTAATTTTTTTATTATGAAAATTTTCATTTTAATATACAAAAATAATTTAATATATTCTTTACTGTTGTTTTTTAAAGTAAAAAAACATTAATCTTTATACTTTATTTGTTAATAACTTTTTTTCAACTTTTTGTAATTGTTTAATAAAATCATTAATAGTACCGTTATTTTTAACAATAAAATCAATATCTTTATTTAAAATTAAATATTTTTTTTGTTGATTTAATAATAGACTTGGTGCAAAACCTTTAATTTTAACAATTTAACGATTATTATTAATATTAAAGGTGATAGTTATTATGTTGAAAAAATATAAAGATGATCAAGAATTTTATAGTTTAGTCGGCATAAAGCCACAAACATTTTATAAAATGCTTGAAATTTTAAAAATTGCTGAGTCTAAACAAAAATATTATGGTTGTAGAAAAAATAAAATTGTAATTGAAGAGCGTTTATTAATGACTTTAGAATATTGAAAAGACTATAGTAGTTATAGAGTTATTGCAAAAAGATATAATATTAGTCATACTAGTTGCATTCGTAATATTTTTTGAATTGAAAATATTTTAATAAAAAGCGGAATTTTTAATTTACCTTGAAAAAAAGATTTAACAAAAAATAAAGGTACTAATAATAATTTGTTAGCTATTGATGCTACTGAAACTCCAATTGAAAGAATTAAAAAAAACTAAAATTACTTTTTTCAGGTAAAAATAAACATCATTCTCTCAAATCCCAAATAATTATTGATATTTCCAATGAAAAAATGATTTCAACTGCTTTTTGTTTTGGAAGCATTCATGATTTTAAATTGCTTCTAAAATCTAAAACTTTTATTCATCCAGAAAAACAAGTTTTTGTTGATTCAGGTTATCAAGGTATACAAAATATTCATAAAAATACATTTTTGCCATTTAAAAAAAGTAAATACAATCAATTAACACCAATTCAAAAAGAATACAATAAAACTTTAAGTAAAATTAGAATTAAAATTGAACACGTATTTGCTAAACTAAAACGTTTTAAAATTTTAAGTTTAAAATATCGCAATAAAATACGAAGATTTGCATTAAGATTTAATTTAATAGCAGGAATATATAATTTTGAATTACCTTAGTTTTGCACCAAGTCTAATGAAATAACTTGTAAATCATTAACATTATCACGTTCTTTTATTCGTTGGATTTTTTTATCTTCTTCAGCCTCAATTAAAATAATTTTATCAACTAATAAATTTAAATTTGCATTAAATAATACTGCACAATCAATAACAATTAATTTTTGGTGTATTTTATTACGAATCTTTAATTGTAAAATTAAAAAGGACACTTATATAAAAATTAAATTGTGTTAGTTCTATAATTAAGAAAAGAAAGGAATTAGCGCAATGTATAAGTATCTGAGTATTGAATCAATAATAGCAATAAAAGAATATAAAAATTATGGATTTTCGATTCGTAAAATAGCAAAAATTGTTGATTATAGTAAATCAACCGTACATAGAGTTTGTAGATTATTAAATAAAAACTTATTGCCATTAGAAATATTGAATCAATTTCAAAAAAATAAACAAAACGCAGGCAGAAAATTAATAATTTTAACTTTAACAGAAATTAATAGTATTAATCATTTGTTAATTACTAAAAAGTATGCTCTTGATATAATTGCTAACTTTTTAAAGGAAAATAAAATAAAAAGTATTTCAACAAAAACTTTATATAACATGTTTAAAACAAATCGAATGGGTTTTGATGAAAATAACTTATTGAGAAAAGGCAAAAATAAATCTCACAAACAAAAAGAAACTAGGGGCAAAATTAATAATTGTAAGTCTATTCATGAAAGAAATTTAATCATTCCTAATATTAAAAATATACAAGAATTTGGTCATTTAGAAGGTGATACTATCATTGGCAAAGATCATAAAAGTTCTATTATTACTTTGGCTGATATATGATCAAAAACCACAATTCCTTTAGTAACTAAAAATCATAAATCAGAAAATATTACGAAAAGTATAATAAAATTTATTTCAAAGTTACAAAAAGGAACAGTTAAAACCATTACTTTTGATCGTGGTAAAGAATTTAGTAAATGAAGATTAATCGAAAAAATTTGTAATGTCAAAATTTATTTTGCAGATCCTGGTAAACCTTGCCAAAGGGGTTTAAATGAAAATAATAATGGTATTTTAAGAAGATATTTACCAAAATCTACAGATCTATCTTCATATAAACAAAAAGATTTAAATTTTATAGCATTTCAAATTAATTCTACACCCAGAAAATCGCTCTCTTATAAAAGACCAATAGATTTAATACAATTATTTTAAAAAACTGTCCCATTTATATTTACAACTCAGGAATAATATCTTCTTCGACAATTTTTATCATTTTTGGTCAAATAATATTTTCTAATTTACGTAAAATATGATGGTGCTGAAATGCTTCATACCGTAATTTTATTTTATTAATTGTTTTATCATTATTAATAAAAGTATCACCGAATTCATTAATTAATGCTTTTTTTGTTTCTTTTAGTGTATAAATATGTTTAACAACTTTATCAACAAAAATAACATACGCACCTTTATTTTGAAAAAAATTTGTAGCAGTTGTCTTACCTACTCCCGCTTCACCAATAATACCAATAATCATGAGTTCACCCTTACTTATGTTCAATTTGATAACTTGCAAGAATACCAATCATTGCTGCATTATCAGTACAGTATTCTAATTTTGGAACAATTATTTTTAAATTTGGATATTTAATTTTTAAATCTAATACTGCTAATCTTAATTGCTGATTAGCACTAACTCCTCCTGCTAAAACTAAAGTTTTTGGATTATGTTTTTTTAATGCTAATTCAATTTTATTAATCAATACTTGAATAACTGTTGTTTGAAAAGAAGCTGCAAAATTATTAAATTGTAACTTACCTTTTTCTTTATTTATCAAATTAGCACATGCTGATTTTAAACCACTAAAACTAAAATCTAAACTATTATCATTTTTAGGTAATGGTAATTTATAAGTTGGCTTTCCCAATTTAGCACTTCGTTCAATTTCAGGACCACCCGGATATTTTAAATCTAACATTCTTGCAACTTTATCATAACATTCACCAACAGCATCATCTAATGTTTGACCAAGTATAGTGAAATTTAAATGTTCATTTGCCAACATCAACTGTGTATGACCACCACTAACTAATAAACCAAGTACTGGAAATTCTCATTCATTATTAATTAAAGAAGCATACAAATGTCCATACAAATGATTACATGGAAGCAATGGATTTTCTAAATAAGCAGCAATAGTTTCTGCTATAATTTTACCTACGTGTAAACAACTAGCCAGACCAGGAGTATTAGTATAAGCAACAAAATCAATATCCATAATTGAAATGTTAGATTTTTCAATTGCTGTTTGTAAGACAGTAGCAATATTTTCACTATGAGCTCGTGCTGCTAATTCTGGAACAACACCACCGTATTGTTGATGAAGCTTAATTTGTTAAGCAATAATATTACTTAAAACCTTTTTATCTTTAATAACAGCAACAATAGTTTCATCACAACTAGTTTCTATCGCTAAGATTATCATCAATATCCTCTTCTTTATAATAAGCAACTGCTGATTCTAAAGCTAAAATCATCATTTTTTTAAAACTAGTTTCGCGTAATGCTGCTGAAATTGATTCACCGGTAATAAAAGAATCAGAAATTGTTAATAAACAAGCCGCATTTTTTTCTAAATGTTTTGCATTAGCAAATAAGGCAAAAGATTCCATTTCTACTGCTAAGCATTTACTAATTAAAGGATTAGTTTTATAATCATTATCATTAATACGATAAAATACATCACTTGAATGAATTAAACCCGATCTTAAATTTATTTTTTCACTTACTATATACGAAGAATTTTCATTTTTTTGCTGATCAAATTCATTATCAATTTTTTGTGCCACTTTATTAATAATTTTGCTAATATTACAAACAGATTCAATTTGATTTTCATCAATATTAGCAGCATATTTAGCGAAAGTAGATTCACTATATACTTTATTAGTATTAATAATATCATAAACTTTAACATCTTTTTGATATGAACCAGCGCTACCAACACGAATAATACAGTCAACATCATAAAATTTAAATAACTCATATGAATATATACCAATTGAAGGCATACCCATACCACTAGCAGCAATAGTAATATTATATCCTTTATATTTTCCAGTAAACATTAACATATTACGAACATTATTTACTTGTTTTCAATCTTGTAAAAAATTAGAAGCAATGAATTGAGCACGTAATGGATCACCTGGCATAATTACTACTTTTGCAATTTGATCACGAGCAGCTTTAATATGAGCTGTTGGAATTTTTTCTTTATTTTCCATATATTCTCCTTTTTTTAAATAATAATAGTTATTATAATATATTGTTAATTTAGTAACAACATTAATATTTTTAATGACTAGTTTTTTATTTTAAAAATTAAATTTAATTTTATAACTTTTCATACTAATTAAAGAAAATAAAAAATATTCTAAAAAAAGTTTAATCAACACCTTTTTTAGTTTTTTAGTATAATTTATTAAAACTAAATAATGTTTAGTTTATAAAAAATCATTTACTTTATTTTAAAGTAAATGATTTTTTATTTTAAAAAGGTGAGAAACATAAATGTTTAAAAATTTAACTAAAGGAAATAAAAAAGAAATAGAAGAATGCCAAAGAAAAATGAAAAGTTCTTCTGAAAATCGGAAATATTTACAACAAAAAATATATTTTGAGTGAGAAAAATTAGATCAAATAAATTAGACTTGGTGCAAAACTAAGGTAATTCAAAATTATATATTCCTGCTATTAAATTAAATCTTAATGCAAATCTTCGTATTTTATTGCGATATTTTAAACTTAAAATTTTAAAACGTTTTAGTTTAGCAAATACGTGTTCAATTTTAATTCTAATTTTACTTAAAGTTTTATTGTATTCTTTTTGAATTGGTGTTAATTGATTGTATTTACTTTTTTTAAATGGCAAAAATGTTTTAATTTTCACAAAAAATCTTGATATTACTTTTAATTTTAAATTAAAAGTAATATTTTTATATCAGGGGTGATTTTTTGTGACTAATAATGAATTAATTGATGTTTTAAAAAACAAAAAAGATGAAGAATTTATAAAAATTATTAGACATTTTAAAAATAGAATTAAACAAATTGAGAAAAAATAAAAATTAGATGCAATTGATAAAAAATTTAAAGAAAAAGGAATTCAATGTCCAAATTGTAAATCTTATTGATGTGTAAAAAATGGTTTTAAGAATAATAAGCAAAAATATTTATGCAAAGATTGTAAAAGTAGCTTTGATGCTTTAAGAAATCATTTTTTACATTGAAGTCATTTATCTCATGAACAATGAGATTGAATAATTTGATTGTCATTGTTAGGTCAATCTGCTTATACTATTTCTCAATTTGCTAAAATTTCAAAAACATCAGCATGATTTAATCGACAAAAATTTATGAAATCATCACAATTAGCAAAAACACAAAAACCATTCACAAAATTAAAAGGTAGAATTGAAATTGATGAAACTTTTATCAAAGAAATTCATAAAGGAAATTTCAAAAATCCAGATGATCCAAGAAAAAAATGAATTGAAGAAAATGCTAAAGATTTAAACTGTTGTATTGAAATGGCAATTGATGAAAATAAAAATATTTATGCTCAAACAACAAATACTAAAAGATTAACAAAAAAATGAGTACAAGAAAATTTAACATCTAAGCTTATCGAAGAAAAATCAATTATAGTTTGTGATATGCAAATACTATATGATACAGTAGCTAAACAAACAAAATGTACTCTCAAGAAATTTAAATCAAAAGAAAATAAAGAATTAAATTATAAAAATTTAAGTAATATCAGTAAAATACAATCAAGTTTAAAAGAATTTATTACTCATTATCATGGCATTGGATTTACCAATATTCAAAATTACCTCAATTTATGAAAATTTAAATACCAACATTATAAAATATCACCTTATGCAAAATCTGAAGCATTATATTTCAGTTTGTAAAAAAAATAAATCCCAAAATTAAATAAAATCAAATTTTAGGCCGGGTTGATGATTTTTTTTATTTCATCAAGAGTTTTTTTGAAAATTAAAACAAAAATGTATTTTTATGAATATTTTGTATACCTTGATAACCTGAATCAACAAAAACTTGTTTTTCTGGATGAATAAAAGTTTTAGATTTTAGAAGCAATTTAAAATCATGAATGCTTCCAAAACAAAAAGCAGTTGAAATCATTTTTCCATTGGAAATATCAATAATTATTTGGGATTTGAGAGAATGATGTTTCTTTTTACCTGAAAAAAGTAATTTTAGTTTTTTTTAATTCTTTCAATTGGATTTTCAGTAGCATCAATAGCTAACAAATTATTATTAGTACCTTTATTTTTTGTTAAATCTTTTTTTCCAGGTAAATTAAAAATTACGCTTTTTATTAAAATATTTTCAATTCAAAAAATATTACGAATGCAACTAGTATGACTAATATTATATCTTTTTGCAATAACTCTATAACTACTATAGTCTTTTCAATATTCTAAAGTCATTAATAAACGCTCTTCAATTACAATTTTATTTTTTCTACCACCATAATATTTTTGTTTAGACTCAGCAATTTTTAAAATTTCAAGCATTTTATAAAATGTTTGTGGCTTTATGCCGACTAAACTATAAAATTCTTGATCATCTTTATATTTTTTCAACATAATAACTATCACCTTTAATATTAATAATAATCGTTAAATTGTTAAAATTAAAGGTTTTGCACCAAGTCTATTGAAGAACAGAAGCAGAACGAGTAATTGAAACAAATGATACTATAAGACCATTAGAACAAAAATTGCGAAAAGAAGAAAAAATATGAATAAATAATTATAAACAAATAGAACTAATAAAAAATAGACCATATTGTCAAGAATAAAAAAAACAACGAGAAGCATTAAAAAGTCAAGAATTTGAAAAATTAAAGCATGTACGTATGAATGAACCATCTGTTTATCGTGATGGAACTTTTGGTATACTTTTTGATACAGTTTTAAAAACTGGTGAAAAGTTAAAAAGTTCATGAAATGAAACTAATAAAATCAAAATTAATGAAATACCTAGTTGTTCTCAATGAGAAAGAAGGGCAAATAGTAATCCATATAGTTCTCCATTTAAATAAATTTTTATATTTAAAAATAACTAATTTCATTAATGAGATTAGTTATTTTTTATTTCTATCATAAACTAAACACTTATTGCATTTATTTTTAAACGACTTAAAATATAATTAACTTCTTAAACTTAAGAAGTTATTGGGAAAAACAAAAAAGGAGATCTTAATGAAAACATTAATCAAAACATTAAGTGTTTTAACACTTGCAACAACCACAGGTAATTTAACTAGTTTCTTAAACACAACTTTACAAAAAACTAATATTACAACTAATTATATTGAAAATAAAACACAGCAAGATACAATTTACATTGATAAAGATGGCAAACAAATAACAACTAGTGAAAGAGATTTGTCAAATATAAATAGTAAAGAAGTTATTCAAATTGGATTTTTTAAAAATAATCAACAAATACAAGTAGTAACAATGCCAGAAACTATTGAAAAAATTCCTAATCAATTACCACCAGAAATAACATCTTTGAGAGAAATGTTCATAGAAGCCAAATCATTTAATCAAGATATTTCAACATGCAATACTTCTCACTTGACAGATATGGCTTATATGTTTTATGGTGCATCAGTATTTAACAAAAATATTTCATCTTGAAATACTTCTAATGTAACTGATATCAGTTATATGTTTACACGTGTTTCAGCATTTAACCAAAACATCGGAAACTGAGATACATCAAAAGTAATAAACATGAGTAGTATATTTTTTGAAGCAACTTCATTTAATAAAGACCTTTCAACATGAAATACTTCTAATGTAACAAATATGAATAGTATATTTAATGGTGCTTCAGCATTTAATAATGATTTATCAAAATGAAATACATTAAATGTAAAAAATATGCATACTATATTTTGTAATGCCACTACATTTAATAAAGACCTTTCAACATGAAATACTTCTAATGTAACAAATATGAGTTCAATGTTTTATGGTGCATCAGCATTTAACAAAAATATTTCATCTTGAAAAACTTCAAAAGTAACAAGTATGGACTTTATGTTTTATAATGCCACTACATTTAACGAAAATATTTCAAAATGAAATACAAAAAATGTAACAAACATGAATTCAATGTTTTATGGTGCTTCATCATTTAATCAAGATATTTCAAAATGAAATGTAAATAAAGTAACAATTCATAAAAAATTGGCTATTGGTTCACAAATTGATAATTCTAATAAATTACCAAAATTTAAAAACTAAAATCAAAAATTTTAATAAAAAGGTAATATCTTATTGACATTAAATAAATAAAAATATCTTTAAAACTTTAAAGATATTTTTATTAAACTCATTTATTAAACAATATTATCAATTTACAAAGATAAATCTTTTTTAATAAGAAAATAATTTCCTAATGGAAATAAACCAAGAGGTACTATTAACATTATTGGATATTGTCAAGCGAAATCTAATGCTCTAATAGAAAAAAGCGGTGCTTTTGCTACTTCTGTAACACCGGGAGCGGGTGTTATATTTGGAATATCACCAAACTTAAACGGAGAATTAAATAAAGAAGCAATTGTCATATATTTAAAATATTTAAGGTACTCAAGTCCAGGTATAGAAGAGAATAATGTCATTGTTTGAAACAAAATAAATACTGTTGAAATACATGTTGCTACTGAAAGAGAAATAACTGACTTATTAAAGTAACTAATAAAAGTTCAATTAATTGATGCTCAAAGTAAAGCCAATAATATTAAACCCAAATTATATAAAACAAGATATCCAAATTCTTGAAGTTTAAAATCTTGAAATCTAATTGGAAAAATAATTAATTGAAAAACAAAAACTGAACCATATAATATTAATATTGAAGAAAGCAAAACAAAAAGTTTTGAATTTAAAATAGTTTTTCTAGACATTGGCATTGTTAATCATGAAGCTAAATAACCTTTATCAATTTCTTTAGAAACCAAAATATGATTTAAAATTAAACTAAAAGAAAAAATTAATATTAACCCCGGAATACCAAAAAAAACAAAATTAAGATAATTCATGCCACCTAATCCACCTAAACCTGATACTCCATGTTCTTCACCAATTAATGTCATAGTTGGAGCAAGATAATCTTGTGTTAAAATGGGAGCTATTAAAATACATAAAATTATAAAAAATAATATTAATGGAATTTTAATATTTTTAAATTGTGATTTAACAAATCTAAAATTAATCATTAAAATTTACCTCATCCTTATAAAATTTAATAAAATATTCTTCTAAACTAAATGGTAATTCTTTAAAATTATCAACTTTATAAAGTGATAATTCTTTTAAAAACTTATCAACATTAGTACTTAAAACATTCAGTTTAATAACTTTTGTTATATTATTTTTTTCAATAATATCTCATTTTTTATTTAAGAAATCATTATAATCTTTCACTGTTGAAAATTTAATTTCATAATTTTTCTTAGCAGAATTTTGTATTTCCTTAATTGATATTTCAGAAATTATTTTCCCTTTTTTAATAACAGCAACTTTATCACATATATTTTCAATTTCGCCAAAAATATGGGAACTCATAAATATTGTTGCACCTTCATTTTTAGAATTTCTAATTAAAGTATTAAACCTTTCTTGCATTAAAGGATCTAAACCTGAAGTGGGTTCATCTAAAACCAAAACTTTTGGTTTATGCATAAAAGCTGAAATAATCGCTACTTTTTGTTTCATACCCTTAGACATTTTTTTAATTTTTCTTTTTGCATCAAGTTCAAAATAATTAATTAATTTTTCAACATATGCCCAAGAAATATTTTTTCTAATATTAGCTACTGTCTTTAAATAAGCAATTCCTGACATATAATCAGGCAATGTTACTTCACCAGCTAAATAGCCAAGAGATTCCATAATTTTTGCCGATTCTTTTCAACAATCATAATCTAAAATATTTGCAAAACCAGTATCAGATTTAATAAAACCTATCATTTGTCTAATAACAGTAGTTTTTCCAGCACCATTAGGGCCAATAAGACCATAAACTTCACCTTTGTTGATTGAAAGATTAATATCAAAACAACCAATATTTGGAGAATATTCTTTAGTTAAATTTTTTAATTGAATTATATTCATATTTTCCTCCAAACTAAACTAATTCATGAAATTATTATAAACCAAAAAGAAGAAAATATAAATAATGGTATGTTTCTTTTTTATAAAAGAATCTTTAATATACTTATTTTCAAGTTTTATAAAACATTATCATTTAATTTAATTAAATAATTAAACGTTTCCTAACTCACGAAAACGAAATGAAGTTTTATTTAGTTTCTTTAACTCTCGTTTATTTAAAATATAAATAATTATTCCGGCAATTAAACCAACTAAAACACAAACGATAGCAATAATTAATAAAATTTGAATTCCCTGCAATAGACTTGGTGCAAAACCTTTCATTTTAACAATTTAACGATTATTATTAATATTAAAGGTGATAGTTATTATGTTGAAAAAATATAAAGATGATCAAGAATTTTATAGTTTAGTCGGCATGAAGCCACAAACATTTTATAAAATGCTTGAAATTTTAAAAATTGCTGAGTCTAAACAAAAATATTATGGTGGTAGAAAAAATAAAATTGTAATTGAAGAGCGTTTATTAATGACTTTAGAATATTGAAAAGACTATAGTATTTATAGAGTTATTGCAAAAAGATATAATATTAGTCATACTAGTTGCATTCGTAATATTTTTTGAATTGAAAATATTTTAATAAAAAGCGGAATTTTTAATTTACCTGGAAAAAAAGATTTAACAAAAAATAAAGGTACTAATAATAATTTGTTAGCTATTGATGCTACTGAAACTCCAATTGAAAGAATTAAAAAAAACTAAAATTACTTTTTTCAGGTAAAAAGAAACATCATTCTCTCAAATCCCAAATAATTATTGATATTTCCAATGGAAAAATTATTTCAACTGCTTTTTGTTTTGGAAGCATTCATGATTTTAAATTGCTTCTAAAATCTAAAACTTTTATTCATCCAGAAAAACAAGTTTTTGTTGATTCAGGTTATCAAGGTATACAAAATATTCATAAAAATACATTTTTGCCATTTAAAAAAAGTAAATACAATCAATTAACACCAATTCAAAAAGAATACAATAAAACTTTAAGTAAAATTAGAATTAAAATTGAACACGTATTTGCTAAACTAAAACGTTTTAAAATTTTAAGTTTAAAATATCGCAATAAAATACGAAGATTTGCATTAAGATTTAATTTAATAGCAGGAATATATAATTGGGAATTACCTTAGTTTTGCACCAAGTCTAATGAATAATTTCGATGACCATCAACCACATAAGAATTATTTGGCAATTTTCCAATGGCTGAAGCAACATAATTAAATCAAGCATCTGGAGTAAAAGCAATTCAAGAAATTAATGATATTGTACTAGCATAACTATTTTTTTCCATTGGTAATTCTCCAACTTGAACAAATCTTAACGTCAATAATGCTCAACCTACACAGCCAATAAACATAAAAAGTAAACACATTATAACTTGAAATAAAACTTGAACTGCTTTTGATGACTGTAAAAATCAAGCATTACCTCAACCAGGGATAACTACATATAAAGAACATGCAATCATTCCAACTAATAATAAAAATATTAAACCCAAAACGTAAGACTTTCACTTATCAGCTCAACGACCAATTGGACTAGCAACTAAAAATCTTAAACCATATGAACGAATTCCACCAAGAATAGTTACTACACCAACAGTAACACCAACTTCTGTTAAAGCATCTTTCATATAATATGCAAAAGTAGACTGGAACATGTACATTCCAAAAACAAAAATACCACAAAGTCAAACTCGCAAAAATTTCATTGGTTGAAATAGTGAAATTATTTTTTCTTTTCAAATAATTTCTGTTTCTTCACGTTTTTTATTAGGAATAAATATTCAAACCAATAATGCCATTATAAGTGCCATACCACAAATAAAATAAGCAAAAACTAAAAATGGTATTTTGGTAATAAAATCATTTTGACCATACTGATTTTGTAAATTTTTAGTTAAAATTGTTATTCCTGTTGCAATTCCAGCAATAAAAATTAAACCAAATAATCCCAAAACTGTGCCTTCAAGACCATAAGCAACACCTTGTTGTTCTTTTGTTACATTCTGTGATACTAATTTTCAAAATGGTGCTCAAAAAAGTCCGGCAATCGAAATACCCCATATTGTATAAATAATATACAATTGAATCATTCGTATATTTTTATCCATATTAAGTTGAATTATTAATGTTCATCATAAACCACATAATCCAGTTATTATAAGTGATACTATCATTATTTTTTTTGCACTAAAACGATCAGTAAGTCAACCGCCTGGAATGCTAGAAATAAGAGCAACAAAACCATAAATAGCAACAACAAAATCAAACTCATCTTGATTTAAATTAATATACTGATTAAAGTTAGGAATAATATATCGTAAATAAAGTACTCCACTAAAAACAAATAAATCAGATAAAGCTAAAATGCTAATAATCAAAATAGTTTTATTATCCAAGTCGTGCGTAAAACTTTTTCAAAATTTACTTAAAAATATCTTCATTATTTATTTTTCTGCTTTCATAATAATTTAGGATTATCACTAATATAGCCAGCTACTTGATTACCATAGATTTCATTTATCTTCACAGCTTCTTCATCACTCTTAAATGTTCATATATTTAACGGTTTTTTTAATTTTTTTAACTTACTAATCATTTCAAAATCTAAAACTACGGAAATTGAAGGATGCAAATAATCAAAGTTTTTAATATACCTTTCACTAAAATCATTTTTATTTTCAAATAAATAACCTTTTTTCATAGGATATTTAATTCTTTTAACAATTTCGTTTAATAACTGGTGATTAAATGAAGAAACAATAATTTCAGCTTTACTTTTTTTTTCTAATTTTTTAATTTCTGAAAAAATAACCATTAATTGATTTGGGGTATATTTACGATTAATTTCTTCTTTAATTTCAACATTAATCATTTGATAATTTTTACTTAATTTTTCAATAAAATCATTAAATAATGGTGGAATTCATTCTTTATTATTTTTAAAAAATTCCAAATTAATAATTGCTTCATATAATAAACTACTAACCTCACTTTTATTATTGGCAATTCTTTCAAATGTATCATCATGAAAAATAATTACTTTATTATCTTTTGTTAATCGAATATCAAACTCTACTGCTTGGCAAATTTTCAAAGCATTTTGGAAATCAATGATTCGATTTTCACCTTCTGTAGAACGAAATCCACGATGTGCCACTAATAATGCCATAAAATAAACACCCCCAATATTCCTATACCTAATTATTTTACACTAGACTTGTTTTGTAATTAAAAAAGTACTTTGTGTTTCCCAGAAATTCAACTATAAAATTTTATTTTTTTAAGTTTAAGTAAAAATTAACAATTAAAATTAATATTTAATTAAGGAATAAATCTCGTTACTGAATTATAATCATAAATATCATTATCTAAATTACTTGCACATAGAATACTATTATTTCATTCAAAGTTTTGTTCTGCTATTTTTTCACTAAGTAACAATTGTTCAATAGATTGATCTAATTCTAAATTATTTGATATATCTTTTATAATTTGTTCATCACACATATCATCAAAAATTAAATTAGATGATAAATTTTCACTACTTAGTACCGAACTTTGTTCTTCATTAGCCATATATTCAAATTCTATTTCCTCTAACAACTTATCTAATTCTGTTTCTTGTGTTTCTGAATAAAGTTGTGATTCTAAAACATCTCATGCAATATTTTTTATTTGTTCACTACACATATCATCACAATTAAAACTGCTTAAATCAAAATTTTGTTTTGAACTAAAAACATAATCAGATTGCAATTCTATTTGTTTTTGCTTTTTTTCTTTATCACGTTGATATCATTTTTTATTATATTAGACTTGGTGCAAAACCTTTAATTTTAACAATTTAACGATTATTATTAATATTAAAGGTGATAGTTATTATGTTGAAAAAATATAAAGATGATCAAGAATTTTATAGTTTAGTCGGCATAAAGCCACAAACATTTTATAAAATGCTTGAAATTTTAAAAATTGCTGAGTCTAAACAAAAATATTATGGTGGTAGAAAAAATAAAATTGTAATTGAAGAGCGTTTATTAATGACTTTAGAATATTGAAAAGACTATAGTAGTTATAGAGTTATTGCAAAAAGATATAATATTAGTCATACTAGTTGCATTCGTAATATTTTTTGAATTGAAAATATTTTAATAAAAAGCGGAATTTTTAATGGCTTTTCTCCGTTTATGTACTATTTTTAAATTTTATCACATAAATGCTGAGAAAAGCCTATCTACGGACTTCTCCCCACATTTTTAAATCAAACATAACATTACAGTTTCAAAACTAGGTATATTGTTGAATTTATATGCTGATTCTTTTGCGTATAAATGAACATGATGTTTTTCAACTTTGATATGTGTTTTAAATGTTCGTCTGATGTGCTTTCATGCCGATTCAATCTGGTTTATTTTTACACCAGTTTTTGAAACATAGCCATCTTGATGGTTAACTGTTTCATGCTTAGTGAAAACTGATTTAAAATGGCGATATCCTTTTCAAGAATCAGTATGTACATCACACTTTGAAGAAATGTGGTTTCTTGCAAATTGCAAAAGATTTTTTTGATTTGCATTTTTGGGCGTATCAACTTAATGGTTAGATTTAATAAAAACTTAAATGAGAGATAAAAATATCATTTTTTAATTGTTAAACAATTATAATTAATTATTTTATTAAACCAGCACTTTATTAAAGTAATTAATTATTACATAACTAAATAAAAATTATGTAGGCTATTGTGCTGGAATATTCCAATAGTAATTTTTGTGTTGCTCTTTGAAAATTTCAGAAATTTTGGTTCCCTTCCCCTAGAACCCCTACCCTCCAAGGCTTTGCTACTTACAGTAGCATAAGCCTTACGTAGAGTAGTAGAGTATTTAGTTAGTAGTATATAAGCCTTTTATCACTGTAGGTGATAAGGCTTATACATAGAAAGGATTTGTAATGATTAATGTTAATTTAGATATTAAAAATAAAGTAAGAGAAACAACTAAAGGTATGTTATTAGAAATTGGTGAATATGAAACATGATTTCCAAAAGAAAATATTAGTATTAATAAAAATCAATTATTAATTAAAATTTTTGAAGATTGAAATTATAAATTAGGTAAAAAATCAATTACAAAAGATATTGAAAGTATTAAAGGTAGTGATATTTTAAAGTATATTAAAAATATTCCAAATATTAATACAAATGAAAATGATTTAATACCTTGTACATTTTATGAAAAATATAATGGTTATTATATTTCGGACTTCTCCCCACATGTACTTGTGGAGGAAACAATGAAATTGAATGAGTTCAACAATATATTTCAAACAGAAAAAGATTGTTTGAAATATATAGCAAGTTTGAAGGAAAACAAATGTATGAGGTGTTCTTGAACAAATTTGAATACTTCTGATTTAAGAAGAATAAGATGTTTGAAATGTCATCAAACATTTAGTATTCTTCATGACACCATTTTTTACAAGTCACAAACACCTTTGACATCTTGGTTTTATCTCATCTTTAGATGAATAAACACCAAACATGGAATTCCATCAACTGATGTTGCAAAAGAATTGGGAGTAACTTTGAAAACTGCTTGAAGAATGGGTCATAAAATCCGAAGTGCAATTGCAAAACAAGAACCTCAATTCATTGTTGAGGGCATAGTGCAAATGGATGAAATGTATCTTTCACATATGGGTTTTAAAAAACAAGGAAGATCCTTAAAAAATAAAACTTTGATTGTTGGGATTTATGAAAAAACAACCAATAATTTAATTGTGAAAGTGTTGAAAAATGCAAATCAAAAAAATCTTTTGCAATTTGCAAGAAACCACATTTCTTCAAAGTGTGATGTACATACTGATTCTTGAAAAGGATATCGCCATTTTAAATCAGTTTTCACTAAGCATGAAACAGTTAACCATCAAGATGGTTATGTTTCAAAAACTGGTGTAAACATAAACCAGATTGAATCGGCATGAAAGCACATCAGACGAACATTTAAAACACATATCAAAGTTGAAAAACATCATGTTCATTTATACGCAAAAGAATCGGCATATAAATTCAACAATATACCTAGTTTTGAAACTGTAATGTTATGTTTGATTTAAAAATGTGGGGAGAAGTCCGTAGATAGGCTTTTCTCAGCATTTATGTGATAAAATTTAAAAATAGTACATAAAGGGAGAAAAGCCTTATATTTTTGCAAATAATAAAAATCAAAAATGTTTTAAATATAACATTACGTGAGAAAAAGATAATAAAAGTTTTAAAATAAATAATCCATATAAACATAATGATAAGCCAATTAATTATATTGTTATGCCAATGAAAGATATAGAAACTCATAATGAAAAAATATTTTATTTAAATTATTAAAGGAAATTAATATGTTATTAAATATTGAAAAAATAGAATTAATTAAAAATTTATGTAATAGACTTGGTGCCAAACCTTTAATTTTAACAATTTAACGATTATTATTAATATTAAAGGTGATAGTTATTATGTTGAAAAAATATAAAGATGATCAAGAATTTTATAGTTTAGTCGGCATAAAGCCACAAACATTTTATAAAATGCTTGAAATTTTAAAAATTGCTGAGTCTAAACAAAAATATTATGGTGGTAGAAAAAATAAAATTGTAATTGAAGAGCGTTTATTAATGACTTTAGAATATTGAAAAGACTATAGTAGTTATAGAGTTATTGCAAAAAGATATAATATTAGTCATACTAGTTGCATTCGTAATATTTTTTGAATTGAAAATATTTTAATAAAAAGCGGAATTTTTAATTTACCTGGAAAAAAAGATTTAACAAAAAATAAAGGTACTAATAATAATTTGTTAGCTATTGATGCTACTGAAACTCCAATTGAAAGAATTAAAAAAAACTAAAATTACTTTTTCCAGGTAAAAAGAAACATCATTCTCTCAAATCCCAAATAATTATTGATATTTCCAATGGAAAAATTATTTCAACTGCTTTTTGTTTTGGAAGCATTCATGATTTTAAATTGCTTCTAAAATCTAAAACTTTTATTCATCCAGAAAAACAAGTTTTTGTTGATTCAGGTTATCAAGGTATACAAAATATTCATAAAAATACATTTTTGCCATTTAAAAAAAGTAAATACAATCAATTAACACCAATTCAAAAAGAATACAATAAAACTTTAAGTAAAATTAGAATTAAAATTGAACACGTATTTGCTAAACTAAAACGTTTTAAAATTTTAAGTTTAAAATATCGCAATAAAATACGAAGATTTGCATTAAGATTTAATTTAATAGCGGGAATATATAATTTTGAATTACCTTAGTTTTGCACCAAGTCTAATGAAAAATTACTTAAAAATAAAAAATATATTGAAATACAAGAAATATTAAAAATTATAGAAAGAGAGAATTAATTATGTTGAATTTAAAAGAAGATAAAAGAATGTATTTAAAATATGAAGAAATTGAAAAAATATTTGGTTCATGTGATATATGTAATAAAAATTCATCATATGCCAATAGAACTTGTAATAAATGTTTTTATAAATTAATGAGTGATAATGATGAAATGTAATATCCATAATGAAAAATATATATGATTTTCTGAATTCGAAAATACATATTATTAGACTTGGTGCAAAACCTTTAATTTTAACAATTTAACGATTATTATTAATATTAAAGGTGATAGTTATTATGTTGAAAAAATATAAAGATGATCAAGAATTTTATAGTTTAGTCGGCATAAAGCCACAAACATTTTATAAAATGTTTGAAATTTTAAAAATTGCTGAGTCTAAACAAAAATATTATGGTGGTAGAAAAAATAAAATTGTAATTGAAGAGCGTTTATTAATGACTTTAGAATATTGAAAAGACTATAGTAGTTATAGAGTTATTGCAAAAAGATATAATATTAGTCATACTAGTTGCATTCGTAATATTTTTTGAATTGAAAATATTTTAATAAAAAGCGGAATTTTTAATTTACCTGGAAAAAAAGATTTAACAAAAAATAAAGGTACTAATAATAATTTTTTAGCTATTGATGCTACTGAAACTCCAATTGAAAGAATTAAAAAAAACTAAAATTAATTTTTTCAGGTAAAAAGAAACATCATTCTCTCAAATCCCAAATAATTATTGATATTTCCAATGGAAAAATTATTTCAACTGCTTTTTGTTTTGGAAGCATTCATGATTTTAAATTGCTTCTAAAATCTAAAACTTTTATTCATCCAGAAAAACAAGTTTTTGTTGATTCGGGTTATCAAGGTATACAAAATATTCATAAAAATAAATTTTTGCCATTTAAAAAAAGTAAATACAATCAATTAACACCAATTCAAAAAGAATACAATAAAACTTTAAGTAAAATTAGAATTAAAATTGAACACGTATTTGCTAAACTAAAACGTTTTAAAATTTTAAGTTTAAAATATCGCAATAAAATACGAAGATTTGCATTAAGATTTAATTTAATAGCAGGAATATATAATTTTGAATTACCTTAGTTTTGCACCAAGTCTATTCTTTTATTGCTATTATTGATTCAATACTCAGATACTTATACATTGCGCTAATTCCTTTCTTTTCTTAATTATAGAACTAACACAATTTAATTTTTATATAAGTGTCCTTTTTAATTTTACAATTAAAGAAATAATAATGGTATTTTAAGAAGATATTTACCAAAATCTACAGATCTATCTTCATATAAACAAAAAGATTTAAATTTTATAGCATTTCAAATTAATTCTACACCCAGAAAATCGTTTTAATTTTCACAAAAAATCTTGATATTACTTTTAATTTTAAATTAAAAGTAATATTTTTATATCAGGGGTGATTTTTTGTGACTAATAATGAATTAATTGATGTTTTAAAAAACAAAAAAGATGAAGAATGTATAAAAATTATTAGACATTTTAAAAATAGAATTAAACAAATTGAGAAAAAAGAAAAATTAGATGCAATTGATAAAAAATTTAAAGAAAAAGGAATTCAATGTCCAAATTGTAAATCTTATTGATGTGTAAAAAATGGTTTTAAGAATAATAAGCAAAAATATTTATGCAAAGATTGTAAAAGTAGCTTTGATGCTTTAAGAAATCATTTTTTACATTAGACTTGGTGCAAAACCTTTAATTTTAACAATTTAACGATTATTATTAATATTAAAGGTGATAGTTATTATGTTGAAAAAATATAAAGATGATCAAGAATTTTATAGTTTAGTCGGCATAAAGCCACAAACATTTTATAAAATGCTTGAAATTTTAAAAATTGCTGAGTCTAAACAAAAATATTATGGTGGTAGAAAAAATAAAATTGTAATTGAAGAGCGTTTATTAATGACTTTAGAATATTGAAAAGACTATAGTAGTTATAGAGTTATTGCAAAAAGATATAATATTAGTCATACTAGTTGCATTCGTAATATTTTTTGAATTGAAAATATTTTAATAAAAAGCGTAATTTTTAATTTACCTGGAAAAAAAGATTTAACAAAAAATAAAGGTACTAATAATAATTTGTTAGCTATTGATGCTACTGAAACTCCAATTGAAAGAATTAAAAAAAACTAAAATTACTTTTTTCAGGTAAAAAGAAACATCATTCTCTCAAATCCCAAATAATTATTGATATTTCCGATGGAAAAATTATTTCAACTGCTTTTTGTTTTGGAAGCATTCATGATTTTAAATTGCTTCTAAAATCTAAAACTTTTATTCATCCAGAAAAACAAGTTTTTGTTGATTCGGGTTATCAAGGTATACAAAATATTCATAAAAATACATTTTTGCCATTTTAAAAAAGTAAATACAATCAATTAACACCAATTCAAAAAGAATACAATAAAACTTTAAGTAAAATTAGAATTAAAATTGAACACGTATTTGCTAAACTAAAACGTTTTAAAATTTTAAGTTTAAAATATCGCAATAAAATACGAAGATTTGCATTAAGATTTAATTTAATAGCGGGAATATATAATTTTGAATTACCTTAGTTTTGCACCAAGTCTATTATATTTATTATTGTAAAAATTGTATTAAAAATTAATCAAATTTTTTAAAAAGGTGGTGAATATTATGTTAGGTAGATTTTTTAGAAAAGATAAAAGTAATATTAGTGATAATCAAAATGAAAAAGTAAAATTTTTAACTAATAAAAATAAAAGTACTCATGCTTCAATTTTAAATTATTTTGGTTTTAATGATTTTAATCACGAAACTTATTTCACTGATTTTGTAGCAGAAAATAATGCTAATTTATATAATGCTCCATTAGACATTAATAATGAAACTATTAAACAATATTTAATTAAACAAGAGTTTTATAGAAAAAATTGAAATTCTATTTTTAAATTAAGTAAATTAGGAATTAGTGGTTATTTAATTTTTATTGCTAATGATGACTTATATTTTCAAGTAGTAGATATACAACAAAGAGTTTATGATATTACTGGTAAATTAATTCAATAGACTTGGTGCAAAACTAAGGTAATTCAAAATTATATATTCCTGCTATTAAATTAAATCTTAATGCAAATCTTCGTATTTTATTGCGATATTTTAAACTTAAAATTTTAAAACGTTTTAGTTTAGCAAATACGTGTTCAATTTTAATTCTAATTTTACTTAAAGTTTTATTGTATTCTTTTTGAATTGGTGTTAATTGATTGTATTTACTTTTTTTAAATGGCAAAAATGTATTTTTGTGAATATTTTGTATACCTTGATAACCTGAATCAACAAAAACTTGTTTTTCTGGATGAATAAAAGTTTTAGATTTTAGAAGCAATTTAAAATCATGAATGCTTCCAAAACAAAAAGCAGTTGAAATAATTTTTCCATTGGAAATATCAATAATTATTTGGGATTTGAGAGAATGATGTTTCTTTTTACCTGAAAAAAGTAATTTTAGTTTTTTTTAATTCTTTCAATTGGAGTTTCAGTAGCATCAATAGCTAACAAATTATTATTAGTACCTTTATTTTTTGTTAAATCTTTTTTTCCAGGTAAATTAAAAATTCCGCTTTTTGTTAAAATATTTTCAATTAAAAAAATATTACGAATGCAACTAGTATGACTGATATTATATCTTTTTGCAATAACTCTATAACTACTATAGTCTTTTCAATATTCTAAAGTCATTAATAAACGCTCTTCAATTACAATTTTATTTTTTCTACCACCATAATATTTTTGTTTAGACTCAGCAATTTTTAAAATTTCAAGCATTTTATAAAATGTTTGTGGCTTTATGCCGACTAAACTATAAAATTCTTGATCATCTTTATATTTTTTCAACATAATAACTATCACCTTTAATATTAATAATAATCGTTAAATTGTTAAAATTAAAGGTTTTTCACCAAGTCTAATATAAAAATTATGGATTTTCGATTCGTAAAATAGCAAAAATTGTTGATTATAGTAAATCAACTGTACATAGAGTTTGTAGATTATTAAATAAAAACTTATTGCCATTAGAAATATTGAATCAATTTCAAAAAAATAAACAAAATGCAGGCAGAAAATTAATAATTTTAACCTTAACAGAAATTAATAGTATTAATCATTTGTTAATTACTAAAAAGTATGCTCTTGATATAATTGCTAACTTTTTAAAGGAAAATAAAATAAAAAGTATTTCGACAAAAACTTTATATAACATGTTTAAAACAAATCGAATGGGTTTTGATGAAAATAACTTATTGAGAAAAGGCAAAAATAAATCTCACAAACAAAAAGAAACTAGGGGCAAAATTAATAATTGTAAGTCTATTCATGAAAGAAATTTAATCATTCCTAATATTAAAAATATACAAGAATTTGGTCATTTAGAAGGTGATACTATCATTGGCAAAGATCATAAAAGTTCTATTATTACTTTGGCTGATATATGATCAAAAACCACAATTCCTTTAGTAACTAAAAATCATAAATCAGAAAATATTACGAAAAGTATAATAAAATTTATTTCAAAGTTACAAAAAGGAACAGTTAAAACCATTACTTTTGATCGTGGTAAAGAATTTAGTAAATGAAGATTAATCGAAAAAATTTGTAATGTCAAAATTTATTTTGCAGATCCTGGTAAACCTTGCCAAAGGGGTTTAAATGAAAATAATAATGGTATTTTAAGAAGATATTTACCAAAATCTACAGATCTATCTTCATATAAACAAAAAGATTTAAATTTTATAGCATTTCAAATTAATTCTACACCCAGAAAATCGCTCTCTTATAAAAGACCAATAGATTTAATACAATTATTTTAAAAAACTGTCCCATTTATATTTACAACTCAGGAATATTTTGTATACCTTGATAACCTGAATCAACAAAAACTTGTTTTTCTGGATGAATAAAAGTTTTAGATTTTAGAAGCAATTTAAAATCATGAATGCTTCCAAAACAAAAAGCAGTTGAAATAATTTTTCCATTGGAAATATCAATAATTATTTGGGATTTGAGAGAATGATGTTTCTTTTTACCTGAAAAAATTAATTTTAGTTTTTTTTAATTCTTTCAATTGGAGTTTCAGTAGCATCAATAGCTAACAAATTATTATTAGTACCTTTATTTTTTGTTAAATCTTTTTTTCCAGGTAAATTAAAAATTCCGCTTTTTATTAAAATATTTTCAATTCAAAAAATATTACGAATGCAACTAGTATGACTAATATTATATCTTTTTGCAATAACTCTATAACTACTATAGTCTTTTCAATATTCTAAAGTCATTAATAAACGCTCTTCAATTACAATTTTATTTTTTCTACCACCATAATATTTTTGTTTAGACTCAGCAATTTTTAAAATTTCAAGCATTTTATAAAATGTTTGTGGCTTTATGCCGACTAAACTATAAAATTCTTGATCATCTTTATATTTTTTCAACATAATAACTATCACCTTTAATATTAATAATAATCGTTAAATTGTTAAAATTAAAGGTTTTGCACCAAGTCTTATGCATAATTGATGTTCGGTTTTAGGATAAACTGATTGTATTGCTTCTGACATGCCTGTTAAATTATCACTACAAGCACTAAGAATATCATTTAAGCCTCGATTTTTCATTTCTGTAAAATTAGATAATCAAAATTTAGAACCTTCATTTTAACTAATTCATAAACCTAAAACATCTTTTTTACCTTCTAAATCAACTCCTAGTGCTATATAAACTGATTTGTTAATAATCCGTTTATCTTGTCGTACTTTAACTACTATACAATCAAAATAAACAATCGGATAAATACTTTCTAATGGCCGATTTTGCCATGCTTTGACATCATCAATAACATCATCAGTAATTTGACTAATAACACTTTCACTAATATCTGCACCATGATATAACTCTTGCAACTGCATTCTAATGTCAGATACTGTTATACCTTTTGCATATAGTGAAAGAACTTGTTGATCAAAACCATCAAATCTTCTTTGTCTTTTTGGCACTATTACAGGATTAAAATTACTATTGCGATCTCGTGGTACATCAATTTCAATTTTACCTTCTTGAGTTATTAATTTTTTTGAAGTTATGCCATTACGAGCATTTTCACTATTACTATGTTGATTTTTTTCATATCCTAAATAATTTTGCATTTCAGAATTCAACATTTTTTCCACTAATCTTTTTGTTAATTCTTTATATAAACCTCCTTCTTTAAAAACTGTTGTTAAATCTTCAGTATTTTCTTTTAATTTTCACAAAAAATCTTGATATTACTTTTAATTTTAAATTAAAAGTAATATTTTTATATCAGGGGTGATTTTTTGTGACTAATAATGAATTAATTGATGTTTTAAAAAACAAAAAAGATGAAGAATTTATAAAAATTATTAGACATTTTAAAAATAGAATTAAACAAATTGAGAAAAAAGAAAAATTAGATGCAATTGATAAAAAATTTAAAGAAAAAGGAATTCAATGTCCAAATTGTAAATCTTATTGATGTGTAAAAAATGGTTTTAAGAATAATAAGCAAAAATATTTATGCAAAGATTGTAAAAGTAGCTTTGATGCTTTAAGAAATCATTTTTTACATTGAAGTCATTTATCTCATGAACAATGAGATTGAATAATTTGATTGTCATTGTTAGGTCAATCTGCTTATACTATTTCTCAATTTGCTAAAATTTCAAAAACATCAGCATGATTTAATCGTCAAAAATTTATGAAATCATCACAATTAGCAAAAACACAAAAACCATTCACAAAATTAAAAGGTAGAATTGAAATTGATGAAACTTTTATCAAAGAAATTCATAAATGAAATTTCAAAAATCCAGATGATCCAAGAAAAAAATGAATTGAAGAAAATGCTAAAGATTTAAACTGTTGTATTGAAATGGCAATTGATGAAAATAAAAATATTTATGCTCAAACAACAAATACTAAAAGATTAACAAAAAAATGAGTACAAGAAAATTTAACATCTAAGCTTATCGAAGAAAAATCAATTATAGTTTGTGATATGCAAATACTATATGATACAGTAGCTAAACAAACAAAATGTACTCTCAAGAAATTTAAATCAAAAGAAAATAAAGAATTAAATTATAAAAATTTAAGTAATATCAGTAAAATACAATCAAGTTTAAAAGAATTTATTACTCATTATCATGGCATTGGATTTACCAATATTCAAAATTACCTCAATTTATGAAAATTTAAATACCAACATTATAAAATATCACCTTATGCAAAATCTGAAGCATTATATTTCAGTTTGTAAAAAAAATAAATCCCAAAATTAAATAAAATCAAATTTTAGGCCAGGTTGATGATTTTTTTTTATTTCATCAAGAGTTTTTTTGAAAATTAAAAGTATTTTCTAGTAATAAATCTACTGCTTGTGATATTGGATCATTATTATTAATGTTTTGTTTTTTAACCATTTGTAACTCACTCTTTCTAGTCATTTAATTATATTTACTAGAATTAATTTTTAATTTTCACAAAAAATCTTGATATTACTTTTAATTTTAAATTAAAAGTAATATTTTTATATCAGGGGTGATTTTTTGTGACTAATAATGAATTAATTGATGTTTTAAAAAACAAAAAAGATGAAGAATTTATAAAAATTATTAGACATTTTAAAAATAGAATTAAACAAATTGAGAAAAAAGAAAAATTAGATGCAATTGATAAAAAATTTAAAGAAAAAGGAATTCAATGTCCAAATTGTAAATCTTATTGATGTGTAAAAAATGGTTTTAAGAATAATAAGCAAAAATATTTATGCAAAGATTGTAAAAGTAGCTTTGATGCTTTAAGAAATCATTTTTTACATTGAAGTCATTTATCTCATGAACAATGAGATTGAATAATTTGATTGTCATTGTTAGGTCAATCTGCTTATACTATTTCTCAATTTGCTAAAATTTCAAAAACATCAGCATGATTTAATCGTCAAAAATTTATGAAATCATCACAATTAGCAAAAACACAAAAACCATTCACAAAATTAAAAGGTAGAATTGAAATTGATGAAACTTTTATCAAAGAAATTCATAAAGGAAATTTCAAAAATCCAGATGATCCAAGAAAAAAATGAATTGAAGAAAATGCTAAAGATTTAAACTGTTGTATTGAAATGGCAATTGATGAAAATAAAAATATTTATGCTCAAACAACAAATACTAAAAGATTAACAAAAAAATGAGTACAAGAAAATTTAACATCTAATCTTATCGAAGAAAAATCAATTATAGTTTGTGATATGCAAATACTATATGATACAGTAGCTAAACAAACAAAATGTACTCTCAAGAAATTTAAATCAAAAGAAAATAAAGAATTAAATTATAAAAATTTAAGTAATATCAGTAAAATACAATCAAGTTTAAAAGAATTTATTACTCATTATCATGGCATTGGATTTACCAATATTCAAAATTACCTCAATTTATGAAAATTTAAATACCAACATTATAAAATATCACCTTATGCAAAATCTGAAGCATTATATTTCAGTTTGTAAAAAAAATAAATCCCAAAATTAAATAAAATCAAATTTTAGGCCAGGTTGATGATTTTTTTTATTTCATCAAGAGTTTTTTTGAAAATTAAAAGAATTAATTAAACATAGTTATTTTTGTAAGTTACACAGATTACTAAACATTACCAAAAAGTTAGGTAATATTTTTAAAATAAGTATTACCTAACTTTTTTGTATTTATCAGTAGACTTTTAAAAAAACTATTTATTTTGAAAATAAACTACGACTTTTTGAAGTCTTATTTTGTTTTTCAGATTTTTCTTTTTCTACTTTTTCTTTATTAGCTTTTTCTATATCTTCGCGTGTTAATCTTTTTTCCATATTTGCAACTCTTCGTTTAGCTGATTTATTAAGTTCTTTTTCTACTTTTTCTTTTTCTTCTTTATTCATAACTTTATCTCCTTTTTAGATTATAAAGATATTTGTCTCATCTTTCTACTTGGTGACTTTTCTCTAACATCTTCTCTCACAAGATTATCACTTTTTTTATTATTTTTCAAAATTTCTTCTATTTCATTGGTAAAAGCAACAACTTCTTTCTCAAAAATTCTTAAATCGTGTTCATCAGGTTGAGGTTTTTGATTTTCTTTATTAATTTCACTTGCCACAAAAGTAATCATTTCTAATTTATTTTGTATTGCTCCATTTTGCTCTGCACTTAAATCTTTTTTTGCTGCTTCTACTTGTTCTTGTAATTCATCTTTTCTTTTATAAATATTTTCCAAATTTTGCTGTTTTAATTCTCTTTTATTTTCTTCAAATCTTTGACTTAATTCATTTTGCATATCCATAAAATTTTTATTTTTATTATTATTTCAAATTTGTTGAAAACTATTCAAAATTCTTTGTTGTTTTGCTTCTGGAGGTAAGCTTAAAAATAATTCTTCTTGTTGTTCTCTTTTTAATAATAATCTTTGTTCTTGTAGTTTATTTTCTAGATTTATTTCATTTTTTGATTTTCAATTAGGCAAAAAGAATTTTTTTATTTTTTCTTTATACTTTTCTCATCCTGTAACAACTCCACCAACAATAACTCCAGAAATTAAAGCACATATTGACGGTGCATAAAAAGTTGCTACAACAGGAGCTACTAATGGAGTAACCACTAAACTACTTAAAATACCAATACCAGCCCAAGCAACTACAAATATTATCCCTTTTAATACTTTTCATAAAACTTTTCTTACTTTTTTATTTTTTATATCTACTTGTTCTTCTTTTTGTTTCTCATTAAGGTTATTAATGAAATCAAAAAATGGTATTCTAATAATAGTTGTATCCTTATTTTCTTCTAATTTAATAAAACTTTCATCATTTTTTACTTCATTAGAAAATTGTTCATAACTTAAATGTCTAATTTGTTTAATTACTTGATCTGCTTCAAGATAAATTAGTTGTTGTCAAATTTCTTTTTTTTCATCATCATGAATTTCTAATAATAAAACTGGTTTATTATTAATTTCTATTATTTCATCATAAACAAAATACTCTTTACCTCCCTCTACTATAGAAGTTTCAAATTGAAGATATTTTAGTTCATTATCTTCACCTGATTGATTTTCAAACATAAACGTTTCACCATTATGTCAATTTTCATTATTTTTCTTGAATTTATTAGTGAACTCACTTTCTGCAGTTTTGAATTGTTCTGCGAGAATTGTTTTTATTGGTAAAGCCATTTTGATATCTCCTTTTAATTAAAAAACCCATTTACTTTAAAATAAAGCAATAGGTAAAAAACTTATATGTTTAATATTTACATTTTATCAAATATTATATAATTTACAATATTTTATTTAAATTAGGACGAATTAATATAACGGATAGATTTTCTAACTTCAAACAATAAAAATAGCAAATCTAAATATTTATTAATTAAATTATACCATAAATTTTAAAAATGTTAAAAAATATAATTATAAAATTACATTTAAATAACACAAAAATACTAATCTTAAAATTAGTTTTTTAAAATATTAAATTAGACTTGGTGCAAAACCTTTAATTTTAACAATTTAACGATTATTATTAATATTAAAGGTGATAGTTATTATGTTGAAAAAATATAAAGATGATCAAGAATTTTATAGTTTAGTCGGCATAAAGCCACAAACATTTTATAAAATGCTTGAAATTTTAAAAATTGCTGAGTCTAAACAAAAATATTATGGTGGTAGAAAAAATAAAATTGTAATTGAAGAGCGTTTATTAATGACTTTAGAATATTGAAAAGACTATAGTAGTTATAGAGTTATTGCAAAAAGATATAATATTAGTCATACTAGTTGCATTCGTAATATTTTTTGAATTGAAAATATTTTAATAAAAAGCGGAATTTTTAATTTACCTGGAAAAAAAGATTTAACAAAAAATAAAGGTACTAATAATAATTTGTTAGCTATTGATGCTACTGAAACTCCAATTGAAAGAATTAAAAAAGGAAATTATCCCCACATGTACTAGTGTGGAGGAAAAAATGAATTGAAATGAATTCAATAGCATATTTCAAACTGAAAACGATTGTTTGAAATATATAGCGAAGTTGAAAATAATGAAATGCATCAGGTGTGCTTCTTCTAGTTTGAATACTTCTGATTTGAGAAGAATACGATGTTTGAACTGTAACCAAACATTTAGTATTCTTTATGGAACCATTTTTTATAAGTCACAGACCCAAATGACATCTTGGTTTTATCTCATCTTTAGATGAATAAACACAAAGCATGGCATACCAGCAACCGATGTTGCAAGGGAATTGGGTGTGACCTATAAAACAGCTTGAAGAATGTGTCATGAAATCAGGACTAGAATTGGAAATCAAGATGCAGGTTTCATTGTTGATGGCACAGCACAGATGGATGAAATGTATCTTTCACATTTAGGTTTTAAAAAACAAGGAAGATCCTTGTTGAATATTGTGAAGGTGCTGAAAAATGCAGATGAAAAAAAACCTTTTAAGATTTGCATTGAAACACATTTTTATTTTAATTTTCAAAAAAACTCTTGATGAAATAAAAAAAATCATCAACCTGGCCTAAAATTTGATTTTATTTAATTTTGGGATTTATTTTTTTTACAAACTGAAATATAATGCTTCAGATTTTGCATAAGGTGATATTTTATAATGTTGGTATTTAAATTTTCATAAATTGAGGTAATTTTGAATATTGGTAAATCCAATGCCATGATAATGAGTAATAAATTCTTTTAAACTTGATTGTATTTTACTGATATTACTTAAATTTTTATAATAGACTTGGTGCAAAACTAAGGTAATTCAAAATTATATATTCCTGCTATTAAATTAAATCTTAATGCAAATCTTCGTATTTTATTGCGATATTTTAAACTTAAAATTTTAAAACGTTTTAGTTTAGCAAATACGTGTTCAATTTTAATTCTAATTTTACTTAAAGTTTTATTAGACTTGGTGCAAAACCTTTAATTTTAACAATTTAACGATTATTATTAATATTAAAGGTGATAGTTATTATGTTGAAAAAATATAAAGATGATCAAGAATTTTATAGTTTAGTCGGCATAAAGACACAAACATTTTATAAAATGCTTGAAATTTTAAAAATTGCTGAGTCTAAACAAAATATTATGGTGGTAGAAAAAATAAAATTGTAATTGAAGAGCGTTTATTAATGACTTTAGAATATTGAAAAGACTATAGTGGTTATAGAGTTATTGCAAAAAGATATAATATTAGTCATACTAGTTGCATTCGTAATATTTTTTGAATTGAAAATATTTTAATAAAAAGCGGAATTTTTAATTTACCTGGAAAAAAAGATTTAACAAAAAATAAAGGTACTAATAATAATTTGTTAGCTATTGATGCTACTGAAACTCCAATTGAAAGAATTAAAAAAAACTAAAATTACTTTTTTCAGGTAAAAAGAAACATCATTCTCTCAAATCCCAAATAATTATTGATATTTCCAATGGAAAAATTATTTCAACTGCTTTTTGTTTTGGAAGCATTAATGATTTTAAATTGCTTCTAAAATCTAAAAATTTTATTCATCCAGAAAAACAAGTTTTTGTTGATTCAGGTTATCAAGGTATACAAAATATTCACAAAAATACATGTTTGCCATTTAAAAAAAGTAAATACAATCAATTAACACCAATTCAAAAAGAATACAATAAAACTTTAAGTAAAATTAGAATTAAAATTGAACACGTATTTGCTAAACTAAAACGTTTTAAAATTTTAAGTTTAAAATATCGCAATAAAATACGAAGATTTGCATTAAGATTTAATTTAATAGCAGGAATATATAATTTTGAATTACCTTAGTTTTGCACCAAGTCTAATTTAATTCTTTATTTTCTTTTGATTTAAATTTCTTGAGAGTACATTTTGTTTGTTTAGCTACTGTATCATATAGTATTTGCATATCACAAACTATAATTGATTTTTCTTCGATAAGCTTAGATGTTAAATTTTCTTGTACTCATTTTTTTGTTAATCTTTTAGTATTTGTTGTTTGAGCATAAATATTTTTATTTTCATCAATTGCCATTTCAATACAACAGTTTAAATCTTTAGCATTTTCTTCAATTCATTTTTTTCTTGGATCATCTGTATTTTTGAAATTTCCTTTATGAATTTCTTTGATAAAAGTTTCATCAATTTCAATTCTACCTTTTAATTTTGTGAATGGTTTTTGTTTTTTTGCTAATTGTGATGATTTCATAAATTTTTGACGATTAAATCATGCTGATGTTTTTGAAATTTTAGCAAATTGAGAAATAGTATAAGCAGATTGACCTAACAATGACAATCAAATTATTCAATCTCATTGTTCATGAGATAAATGACTTCGATGTAAAAAATGATTTCTTAAAGCATCAAAGCTACTTTTACAATCTTTGCATAAATATTTTTGCTTATTATTCTTAAAACCATTTTTTACACATCAATAAGATTTACAATTTGGACATTGAATTCCTTTTTCTTTAAATTTTTTATCAATTGCATCTAATTTTTCTTTTTTCTCAATTTGTTTAATTCTATTTTTAAAATGTCTAATAATTTTTATAAATTCTTCATCTTTTTTGTTTTTTAAAACATCAATTAATTCATTATTAGTCACAAAAAATCACCCCTGATATAAAAATATTACTTTTAATTTTAAATTAAAAGTAATATCAAGATTTTTTGTGAAAATTAAAACATTTTTACTGAGTGCTGTCTATTTACGGATTCTTGGAAGGGATATGTAAGTTTCAAAAACTTCTTTTAATTTTCAAAAAAACTCTTGATGAAATAAAAAAAATCATCATCCTGGCCTAAAATTTGATTTTATTTAATTTTGGGATTTATTTTTTTTACAAACTGAAATATAATGCTTCAGATTTTGCATAAGGTGATATTTTATAATGTTTGTATTTAAATTTTCATAAATTGAGGTAATTTTGAATATTGGTAAATCCAATGCCATGATAATGAGTAATAAATTCTTTTAAACTTGATTGTATTTTACTGATATTACTTAAATTTTTATAATTTAATTCTTTATTTTCTTTTGATTTAAATTTCTTGAGAGTACATTTTGTTTGTTTAGCTACTGTATCATATAGTATTTGCATATCACAAACTATAATTGATTTTTCTTCGATAAGCTTAGATGTTAAATTTTCTTGTACTCATTTTTTTGTTAATCTTTTAGTATTTGTTGTTTGAGCATAAATATTTTTATTTTCATCAATTGCCATTTCAATACAACAGTTTAAATCTTTAGCATTTTCTTCAATTCATTTTTTTCTTGGATCATCTGGATTTTTGAAATTTCCTTTATGAATTTCTTTGATAAAAGTTTCATCAATTTCAATTCTACCTTTTAATTTTGTGAATGGTTTTTGTGTTTTTGCTAATTGTGATGATTTCATAAATTTTTGACGATTAAATCATGCTGATGTTTTTGAAATTTTAGCAAATTGAGAAATAGTATAAGCAGATTGACCTAACAATGACAATCAAATTATTCAATCTCATTGTTCATGAGATAAATGACTTCAATGTAAAAAATGATTTCTTAAAGCATCAAAGCTACTTTTACAATCTTTGCATAAATATTTTTGCTTATTATTCTTAAAACCATTTTTTACACATCAATAAGATTTACAATTTGGACATTGAATTCCTTTTTCTTTAAATTTTTTATCAATTGCATCTAATTTTTCTTTTTTCTCAATTTGTTTAATTCTATTTTTAAAATGTCTAATAATTTTTATAAATTCTTCATCTTTTTTGTTTTTTAAAACATCAATTAATTCATTATTAGTCACAAAAAATCACCCCTGATATAAAAATATTACTTTTAATTTTAAATTAAAAGTAATATCAAGATTTTTTGTGAAAATTAAAAAAAACTTCTATCCCAAACATGAAATCGTAAATCATGAAGTTGGGTATGTGTCACCAACAGGTGTAAACACAAACCAGATTGAATCAGCATGAAAGCACATCCGACGAACTTTCCGAACACACATAAGAGTTTCAAAGCACAATATTCATTTATATGCAAAAGAATCAACATATAAATTCAATAACATACCTAGTTTTGAAACTGTAATTTTGTGTTTGATTTAAATACATGCGGGGATAATTTCCTAGGTAGGCTTTTATCTCCATTTATGTGATAAAATTTAAAAATAGTACATAAAGGGATAAAAGCCTTAAAAAAAACTAAAATTACTTTTTTCAGGTAAAAAGAAACATCATTCTCTCAAATCCCAAATAATTATTGATATTTCCAATGGAAAAATTATTTCAACTGCTTTTTGTTTTGGAAGCATTCATGATTTTAAATTGCTTCTAAAATCTAAAACTTTTATTCATCCAGAAAAACAAGTTTTTGTTGATTCAGGTTATCAAGGTATACAAAATATTCATAAAAATACATTTTTGCCATTTAAAAAAAGTAAATACAATCAATTAACACCAATTCAAAAAGAATACAATAAAACTTTAAGTAAAATTAGAATTAAAATTGAACACGTATTTGCTAAACTAAAACGTTTTAAAATTTTAAGTTTAAAATATCGCAATAAAATACGAAGATTTGCATTAAGATTTAATTTAATAGCAGGAATATATAATTTTGAATTACCTTAGTTTTGCACCAAGTCTATTGTATTATTTTAAGCACTATTAATATAATTTCTACTATTTAAATAATTGGCTCTAGCCATTAATATATTAATTAACGTTTGATAAGCATATATTTTTGCACCTTTAGTTTGAGATTTAACTAAATGTTGAATATCAATTTCAGCACTACAACCTATATTTCAATCAGCAGGTTGATTAATAACACCTTCTTTATTATTTTCAAAAATTATTAAAGTTTCTTTATTTACTTTAGTTTCAATTAAAAATGCTATTAATTCATCATATTGACCATTACAAAAATATTTTCAAGACTTTAAAAATTTTTTTTAAATTTTCTGGATTAACTTTATTTTTTCTTTTATCAGGTTTATATGCTGTTCATAAATAATAAAAAACATGATATTTATCCAATACATAATAAGCACCCAAATATTTTGATAAATTACCTGAGTTGTAAATATAAATGGGACAGTTTTTTAAAATAATTGTATTAAATCTATTGGTCTTTTATAAGATAGCGATTTTCTGGGTGTAGAATTAATTTGAAATGCTATAAAATTTAAATCTTTTTGTTTATATGAAGATAGATCTGTAGATTTTGGTAAATATCTTCTTAAAATACCATTATTATTTTCATTTAAACCCCTTTGGCAAGGTTTACCAGGATCTGCAAAATAAATTTTGACATTACAAATTTTTTCGATTAATCTTCATTTACTAAATTCTTTACCACGATCAAAAGTAATGGTTTTAACTGT
The DNA here is from genome assembly GCF_964030805.1 of Spiroplasma endosymbiont of Zeiraphera isertana. Taxonomy (GTDB): domain Bacteria; phylum Bacillota_I; class Bacilli_A; order Mycoplasmatales; family VBWQ01; genus Spiroplasma_E. The sequence goes on along the minus strand of NZ_OZ034965.1, from coordinate 932,087 downwards.
TCCTTTTTGTAACTTTGAAATAAATTTTATTATACTTTTTGTAATATTTTCTGATTTATGATTTTTAGTTACTTTAATTGTAAAATTAAAAAGGACACTTATATAAAAATTAAATTGTGTTAGTTCTATAATTAAGAAAAGAAAGGAATTAGCGCAATGTATAAGTATCTGAGTATTGAATCAATAATAGCAATAAAAGAATATAAAAATTATGGATTTTCGATTCTTAAAATAGCAAAAATTGTTGATTATAGTAAATCAACTGTACATAGAGTTTGTAGATTATTAAATAAAAACTTATTGCCATTAGAAATATTGAATCAATTTCAAAAAAATAAACAAAATGCAGGCAGAAAATTAATAATTTTAACTTTAACAGAAATTAATAGTATTAATCATTTGTTAATTACTAAAAAGTATGCTCTTGATATAATTGCTAACTTTTTAAAGGAAAATAAAATAAAAAGTATTTCAACAAAAACTTTATATAACATGTTTAAAACAAATCGAATGGGTTTTGATGAAAATAACTTATTGAGAAAAGGCAAAAATAAATCTCACAAACAAAAAGAAACTAGGGGCAAAATTAATAATTGTAAGTCTATTCATGAAAGAAATTTAATCATTCCTAATATTAAAAATATACAAGAATTTGGTCATTTAGAAGGTGATACTATCATTGGCAAAGATCATAAAAGTTCTATTATTACTTTGGCTGATATACGATCAAAAACCACAATTCCTTTAGTAACTAAAAATCATAAATCAGAAAATATTACGAAAAGTATAATAAAATTTATTTCAAAGTTACAAAAAGGAACAGTTAAAACCATTACTTTTGATCGTGGTAAAGAATTTAGTAAATGAAGATTAATCGAAAAAATTTGTAATGTCAAAATTTATTTTGCAGATCCTGGTAAACCTTGCCAAAGGGGTTTAAATGAAAATAATAATGGTATTTTAAGAAGATATTTACCAAAATCTACAGATCTATCTTCATATAAACAAAAAGATTTAAATTTTATAGCATTTCAAATTAATTCTACACCCAGAAAATCGCTCTCTTATAAAAGACCAATAGATTTAATACAATTATTTTAAAAAACTGTCCCATTTATATTTACAACTCAGGTAAAATTATGATTTATTAACTCAAAAGTAAGGATGTTATTTTTTTAATTATTGTGCTTAAAAATTGAAAATATGTTATACTAACATCATAATAAACTAAATTATTAAAGACCATTAGGTTCGACTTATTCTTTTTTATTAGATAAGTGGAACCTAATTATTTTTAAATAAAAAAGGATGTGAAAATTATGTCAGCACAACAACAGCAACAACAGCAACAACCAAGTAAAGAAATTTTTGATAAATTACAAGGTGAAAAAAATAAAAAAGAAAAAGCAACTTCTTCTGGTGGTGGTAGTAGAAATTGAATTGTAAAATTTGCAAAAGATGTCGCTTATATTTCTTTTTTTCCATACATATGATTAAAAAAACTTTTAGTTTCACTATTTAATAATCGAACTAAAAAGCCTAAACTAAATCAATCAGTTAATATTATTAAAAATAAAGATAATGTTAATCAAAAAAATAATGTTTCTACAAATAGTAATGGACAAGTTAGTTTTAAAGAAGTAGATGCACTAGATCCAGAAAATGAATCAGTAGCAGAAACAACAGCAGAAGCACTAAAATTAAATGGTAATACTACTAATCCATTCCAAAATGTTGCACATAGTTGTAATCGTGAAGAAATTCCAGTAGTTTCAACAACAAATTCTGGAAAAAAATTAACTACTTAAATTATTTAAAATATTTATTAGTTCGTTCTAAATCAATAATATTATCAACATCCCAATGACAATCAAATGATAAAACATAAGGTTTTAATTCAAAATTATGTTTAATACTATTACTAATTAAATATTTACCAACCATTGTTGTTTGCAATACAAGTTCTTGTTGTGGATTTATTAAATCTTCACCAAGAACTTTTGCTCATTTTTTAGTAATATAACTTCATTCTCCCGCCAAGAAACTATCCTTTTTTTTACTTTTAATAATATCAACAATATTACCATTCTTGTTTAATTTATAACTTCAATCTTCTTTGATATTATCATGATCACGCTTAATAGCGGCCATCATATTAGTTGAAAAATTATTTAAAAAAATATTTTTTGTACTAATCATATCACCAGAAATAATAAAAATATCATCTTGACCATTAAAATATGATGATACTAATGTCAAAGCATAACCACTATTATAATCAAGGAAATGTCGATTATTTATTAAGATTAATTTTGAATATTTATGAGTAAGAAAATTAAATTCATCTTTTAAATGACCAGTAATGACAATAATTTTTTTTAAATCATGTATTTCAATTAAATGATTAATTATATGTTCAATTAAAGTTAAACCTTTAAATTTAATTAACGATTTATGAACATTATTTGAGATAGGTTGTAATCTACTGCCAATTCCTGCTGCAAAAATAATAGCAACTTTCATTATTCCTCCTTTACTTAACAACAAAATTAACAATCTTATTTGGTATACAAATTGTCTTAATAATTGTTTTATCTTGCAATCAATGTTTTACTTTTTCTTCATTATTAACTACTTTTAAAAGTTCTTGATTATTTAAATTTTCTTTTACTACTAAAGTTATTTTCGTTTTACCATTAATCTGAATAGCAATAGTAACTTCACTAGTAATCAAAAATTTTTCATCATAACTTGGAAACTGACTTTTATTAATACTTTCTTTATTACCAAATTGAAATCATAATTCTTCAGCAATATGTGGAGCAAATGGATTTAATAATTTTAAAAAATTAACTAAATATTGTTGATAAATAGTTGGTGCTTTATAACAAGCATTGATAAAAATCATAAGTTGTGCAATAGCAGTATTAAAATTTAAATCATGAATATCATTAGTTACTTTTTTTACAGTTTGATGATAAATTGTATCTAATGATTTATCATTATTAGTAGTAATTTTTATTTTATACTCATCTTTATTAACAAGACGATAAATACGCATTAAAAAATTATAACAACCAACCAAACCACTATTTAATCACGGTAAAGATGCTGTTAATGGCCCCATAAACATTTCATATATTCGCAAAGTATCAGCACCATATTCATTAATAATATCATCTGGATTAACAACATTACCGCGTGATTTAGACATTTTTTCATTATTTTCACCAAGAATCATACCCTGATTTACCAATTTTAAAAATGGCTCTTTAACATTAACTAACTTTAAATCATATAGCACTAAATGTCAGAAACGAGCATACAATAAATGTAAAACAGCATGTTCTTGACCACCAATATATAAATCAACCGGTAATCAATAGTTAAAACGTTTTTGCGCAATAGCACTATTAAAATCACAATAAGTACCATCATCATTTTTTAAAATATATGCTAAATAATATCAACAACTACCTGCTCATTGTGGCATTGTATTAATTTCTCTTTTTCCTTTTACACCATCTTTTCTAGTTACATGTAATCATGAATTTGGTGCATTAGTTAAAGGTGCATTCCCCGAATTAGATGGCTTAATATTAGTCATTTTTGGTAATAATACTGGTAATTGTTGTTCATCTACTGTTGAGATTGTACCATCTTCTCAATAAATTATCGGAAAAGGTTCACCTCAATAACGTTGACGAGAAAAAAGTCAATCTCGTAACTTATATGCAGTATGTACTTTTCCTTGTTTTAAAGTTAGTAATTTTTTAACAATTAAATTAGTAGCTGTTTCTAAATCCTTACCATTAATAAAATCAGAGTTAATATATTCACTAGTACCCAAAAATGGTTCATTTTTATTATTAGTTTTCATAATAAAATTGATTGGTAACTTTTTATTTTTAGCAAAAATAAAATCACGACTATCATGTGCAGGAACACCCATAATGGCCCCTGTCCCATAATGATTTAAAACATAATCACCAACTCAAATTGGTAATTTACTTTTAGTAAAAGGATGAATAGCATAACTTCCAGTAAAAACACCAGATTTTAAAGTATCATCTCCTTGACGCATTAAATCTGTTTTAGTTTTAGCATCTAAACAGTATTCAGTAACTGCTTGCGAATATTCACTAGTTGTTAAATCATGAATTAATGGATGTTCAGGAGCAAGTACTAAAAATGAAACACCAAAAATAGTATCAACCCTTGAAGTAAAAATAGAAACCTTACATTTATTATTTTCAACTATAAAATCAACTAGCGTTCCAACACTTTTACCAATTCAATTACGTTGTAATTCCTTAACACTATTTGGTCAGTCTAAATCATCTAATCCTTTTAATAATTTTTCAGCATACTTAGTAATTTTTAAAACCCACTGACGCATTGGTTTTTTAATAACTGGGAAATTACCACGTTCAGAAACCATATGACCATTAATGTTAATTATTTCTTCATTAGCTAAAACAGTTCCTAACTGTTCACAAAAATTAACTTCAACATCTTTAATTTCAGCTAACCCTTGTTCATAAAGTTTAATGAAAATTCATTGTGTTCACTTATAATATTGAGGATCTGTAGTATTAACTTCTTTATTATAATCAAAACTTAGACCAATACTTTGTAATTGTTTACGAAAATTATTAATGTTTTGTTTAGTAAATGTCTCTGGATTATTACCTGTATTTAAGGCATATTGCTCGGCTGGTAAACCAAAAGCATCTCAACCAATTGGATGCAAAACATTAAAACCATTCATTATTTTAACTCGTGAAATAACATCAGTAGCACAATAACCTTTAGGATGGCCAACATGTAAACCCGATCCTGAAGGATAAGGGAACATATCAAGAATATATGATTGTGGTTTTTTATTATCATCAATATTTGTTTTAAAAGTTTCATTTTTTAATCAATACTGCTGTCATTTTTTTTCTATTTGTTGGTGATTATAACTCATGTTTTTCTCCTTTAATATGTTCAGGTAAAGTAATCATAAAACCATAATATCATAATCATTTAACAAGTTGCAATGTTTACTTATTGATTAAATTATATTTTAAATATTTTGTTAATTATCAATCCATGTTATTAAACTATTTACTAATATTTATTTTCTACAAAAATGAAATAGTTTTTATTGTATTTCAAATAAAATATACTATATAATTATCGTTAATATTAAATAAATTCAAAGGAGGATTCTATGAACACAAAAAAATTTTTAAATAAGTCTTTAAAACCAAAAACAAAGCAGCAAAAAATAGGCTTAGTAGAACTGGTGTGACTTTGGATTTAATTATACTTGCACAATAGCTTTTCCTATGTCTTTTATAGGAATATATTATTGAAATAATGACGGAGTTGGATTACATCTAATCTGAATTATGATTTTAGGCGCTATAATGGCTAGTATTAGTGCATGTGCTTTTTTAAAATGTAGTAAAGTTTATGCCGGTAATAATGGTTGGAGCATATATTTATGTTAGGGCAACTTTTGGTCGTTTTTGAGGATGAATAATCGGCTTTATGCAATATATCATTTTACCATCTACTGTTATTGGTGGTATTATTTCAATGTTTAGAATTAACTTAAACCAATTATCATTTTTTTCTTGATTACCTGATAGATGATCTAATTTATTTATTGATAGTTTAGGAATTATAGTTTATTGTTTGGTTACAAGTTGTATCTATTTTGGATTAAGAGGTTTTCGTTGATTTGTTAATATTTCAGGAATCATTAAATGACTGTCAACTTGTTTTTTGATTATTTGTGCCATTATTCTGGTAATCAAAAACGGCACTATAGTTTATCAACAAGCATTTGTTGGTACTAAACATCTTCATTTTACAATTAATATTTTTAATAATGCTTTTAGTAATTTTTTCTACTTTTTCCTTGGTTTTGAGACCTTTACTGTTATTGGAAAAAATGTTAAAAATCCTAATAAAAATTTAGGTAGGGGAACAATTATTGTCTTATTTTTGACAACTATTTTTTATTTAATGATTACAATTTTAATTATTGGTGCCATCGGTTCGCAGGGACCTAATGGTAATAACGGATGAGCAAATGGTGATAATAATTATAATCCAAATAATGTTATTGTTGGGATTGCTGGTACAACAGGTATCATTTTACTAGTTATTTGTACTTTATCAATTAAATTGAATGGTGTAATACAAGTAGCGCTATATTCTGGAGCTATGCTACAACCATTAGCGAAAGAAGGATACATTAGTGAAAAAATAGCCAAATTAAATAAAGAAAATATTGCAATGTATGGTAATACTATTAATTTTATAATTACAATTATAGTTTGTATTATTATGCTAATAATTCCGGATTTAATTGGAATTAGTTTTAATTACAACCAAATGTTGGGATTTACAACTAATATAACAATCTTTGTTTATCTTTTTGTTATAACAGCAACTTGTGTTATGGGTTATTATAAAAAAATAAAAATAAAAGTTATCGAATGAATTATGTTTATTATCTGTTTATTATTTTTAATTAGTCAATTCATTATTTTTAATTATAATATGATTCATGATTTAGTAAGCAACAGAGGAATCATATTAATTGCAATTACAATTAAGTTTTTAATGTTTTGAGTATTTATTATAATTGCTACTATTATTTATTTTACTTATTATAAACCAAAACTAAAACAAAGATTAATAACAAATCCAGAATATCAAAATCAATTAGATAAAGAATTTATTTTTAATTCTCATCTAGTAGTTAATTAAATTATTTAAAAATTATATTATCTTATTATCGTCAAAAACAAACTAAATGAGTTGCTGGTTTTTTACAAAAACAAGTACCAGTAGTAGTTGTACTTTTTAATTTAGCATATGCTTGAAAATGTTCAGATCAACCAATATCAATTGTATGTTGAGCATGTTTTCCTAATTCAATTGCTGCTAATACAACCTTTTTCTCATTTAATGCTTTATTCATTAATTTAATATCACCATCCACAATAATAATATCTTCTTTGATTATTTCATCATTTTTCATTATAATCACCCTTTCTATCAATTAATATTATAACGCTATTTAAAAAAGAAATAGTAATTACAATTACTATTCTAACGATATCTTTCTACATAGTGACTAACTAAACCACGATAAATAAAAGGTATTGTTAATTGCATAATTGGATAAGTAAACAAAAAAATATGAATAAAATTGTAAACTAATGAGTAAAAAAGAGGATTAAATCCCGATCAAATATTTTTACTTCCGTCAGCATTAGTAATTTGTGATCAAATAAAATATCCTGCTATTGTTTGTCAAAAATAAATAATTAAACAAACTAAAAAACAATGTAAAAAATAATTAATATAAGTAAAAATTGATTTATCAGCTTTTAAATTAAAACGTAATAATGAAATAACAGCGGGCGTTGTCATTGGCAAAAAATAATCTAATAAATAACTTCAAGCATTAATAACATAACCACCACCAATAAATAATAATGACATTAAAGCACTAATCATACCCGTTAATCATCCACCTGCAAAGCCAATAATATAACTAATAACCATTAAAGGTATATATTTAATAGCAATACCGCCGCCGTATGGCATTTTTGGTAATAAATTTTTTTCAATAAAAGCACAAGCAATAGTTACACCAGTAAATAAACCAATAATTGTATAATCAATAACTAATCATCGTTTAATACCAAATGCAAATTTAAAATTAGTTCATCATCTTGTTTTTAAAATGGCAAAAGTTTCTTCTTTTTGTCATTGATAATGTTTAATTAAATTAAAAATTAATGCAATGGGATTGATACTAAAAATTGATAGTAATGTAACAATAACAATATTTTTATGCATATCTTCTATTTTAACTGTTCATGTAATAACAGATAATAAAATCGATGAAATTAATAATAAACAAATAATTAATATTAAATAAATTTTACTGCTATAAAATTGTCAACCAATAATAGTAGTAACTTTAAAAAAGTGATTAATACTACTAGCAGGTAAAATACTAATAATAACTGTTAATGTTAAAAGAGTAATTAAACTAAAAATGGCTGATGCTTTAATTAACATTCCTACCCCCAGTTTGCTTTTAATTTTATTATAATTGATAGTTGTTAATAGTTGTTCTTTAAACATAATAAAATGATAACTCCTTTAATTGATCTTACATAACAAAAAGGAGTTATCATTTTTTAAAATATAAAAAATAAAGTCTCCCTCCGCTATTACTAACTAGATCAGGTTATAGGGTATTTCTCGGGGAATGCCACCCCTGCTTTATATAATATATGCAAATTAATCCATATTTACTACTATTATAACATTCAAAATATTTTTTTAAATATAAAATATATTTTTTTATGATTTTTAGTTTAAATTAAAATTTGTTCTATTTTTATTTGAAATTTATTTGAAAAAAAATAAAATAGACTTGGTGCAAAACCTTTAATTTTAACAATTTAACGATTATTATTAATATTAAAGGTGATAGTTATTATGTTGAAAAAATATAAAGATGATCAAGAATTTTATAGTTTAGTCGGCATAAAGCCACAAACATTTTATAAAATGTTTGAAATTTTAAAAATTGCTGAGTCTAAACAAAAATATTATGGTGGTAGAAAAAATAAAATTGTAATTGAAGAGCGTTTATTAATGACTTTAGAATATTGAAAAGACTATAGTAGTTATAGAGTTATTGCAAAAAGATATAATATTAGTCATACTAGTTGCATTCGTAATATTTTTTGAATTGAAAATATTTTAATAAAAAGCGGAATTTTTAATTTACCTGGAAAAAAAGATTTAACAAAAAATAAAGGTACTAATAATAATTTGTTAGCTATTGATGCTACTGAAACTCCAATTGAAAGAATTAAAAAAAACTAAAATTACTTTTTTCAGGTAAAAAGAAACATCATTCTCTCAAATCCCAAATAATTATTGATATTTCCAATGGAAAAATTATTTCAACTGCTTTTTGTTTTGGAAGCATTCATGATTTTAAATTGCTTCTAAAATCTAAAACTTTTATTCATCCAGAAAAACAAGTTTTTGTTGATTCAGGTTATCAATGTATACAAAATATTCATAAAAATACATTTTTGCCATTTAAAAAAAGTAAATACAATCAATTAACACCAATTCAAAAAGAATGCAATAAAACTTTAAGTAAAATTAGAATTAAAATTGAACACGTATTTGCTAAACTAAAACGTTTTAAAATTTTAAGTTTAAAATATCGCAATAAAATACGAAGATTTGCATTAAGATTTAATTTAATAGCAGGAATATATAATTTTGTTTTAATTTTCAAAAAAACTCTTGATGAAATAAAAAAAATCATCAACCTGGCCTAAAATTTGATTTTATTTAATTTTTGGATTTATTTTTTTTACAAACTGAAATATAATGCTTCAGATTTTGCATAAGGTGATATTTTATAATGTTGGTATTTAAATTTTCATAAATTGAGGTAATTTTGAATATTGGTAAATCCAATGCCATGATAATGAGTAATAAATTCTTTTAAACTTGATTGTATTTTACTGATATTACTTAAATTTTTATAATTTAATTCTTTATTTTCTTTTGATTTAAATTTCTTGAGAGTACATTTTGTTTGTTTAGCTACTGTATCATATAGTATTTGCATATCACAAACTATAATTGATTTTTCTTCGATAAGCTTAGATGTTAAATTTTCTTGTACTCATTTTTTTGTTAATCTTTTAGTATTTGTTGTTTGAGCATAAATATTTTTATTTTCATCAATTGCCATTTCAATACAACAGTTTAAATCTTTAGCATTTTCTTCAATTCATTTTTTTCTTGGATCATCTGTATTTTTGAAATTTCCTTTATGAATTTCTTTGATAAAAGTTTCATCAATTTCAATTCTACCTTTTAATTTTGTGAATGGTTTTTGTTTTTTTGCTAATTGTGATGATTTCATAAATTTTTGACGATTAAATCATGCTGATGTTTTTGAAATTTTAGCAAATTGAGAAATAGTATAAGCAGATTGACCTAACAATGACAATCAAATTATTCAATCTCATTGTTCATTAGATAAATGACTTCAATGTGAAAAATGATTTCTTAAAGCATCAAAGCTACTTTTACAATCTTTGCATAAATATTTTTGCTTATTATTCTTAAAACCATTTTTTACACATCAATAAGATTTACAATTTGGACATTGAATTCCTTTTTCTTTAAATTTTTTATCAATTGCATCTAATTTTTCTTTTTTCTCAATTTGTTTAATTCTATTTTTAAAATGTCTAATAATTTTTATAAATTCTTCATCTTTTTTGTTTTTTAAAACATCAATTAATTCATTATTAGTCACAAAAAATCACCCCTGATATAAAAATATTACTTTTAATTTTAAATTAAAAGTAATATCAAGATTTTTTGTGAAAATTAAAATAATTTTGAATTACCTTAGTTTTGCACCAAGTATAATATATTAACTTCTTAAAAATAAGAAGTTATTGGGAAAAAATAAAAAGGAGTTTTTTAAATATGAAAAAGATATCAACACTAATTACAACAACAATTTTAGCAATAGCAAGTACAAACAGTTTAAATACCTTATTTATCAATAACACAAATAATAAAATTAAAACAAGTATTAAAAATGAAAATAATAATTGAAAAAAAATGAAATTAAGTCTTTAACAACTGATAGAAATAGAAATATTTATGCACTTGCTAATAATACTGTTTATAAATGTTTAGCAGAACAAACAGAATTCGAAAAAATGATAGTACCTAAAGAATTTGCTAATGGTAAATTTATAAAAACTGATAAAGATAAAAATACTTATGTAGCAACTAATAATAATATTTATAAATGTCTTGCAACACAAACATATTTTCAACAAATGATAGTACCTAAAGAATTAGAAAATATTAGATTTTTAAAAATTAATGAGAGAGACGGAAATGTTTTTATAATAGCTAATAATAGTATTTATAAATGTTTAGCGGGAGAATGAGAATTTAAAAAAATGACATTACCAACTAACATTAATTTTCTGAGTCACATAAGTATTGATAAATATGGAAATATTTATATCACTACTAATAATAATCTTCATGTTCCTTTTGCGAATAGTATTTATAAGTGTTTAGAAAATGACAACGAATTTAAACAATTAAATATAGATACAAATAAAGAAACTGGATAGGTTACACTTTATTGGACACTAATTACGTAGACAAGTGAACAAATTAGTTAAAAGAAAGGAACTATAATTATGGCCAATATTAACTCATATACCGACGAATTTAAGAAACAAATAGTAGCTTTATATCAAAGTGGTAAGTCAGTTTCTTGTCTTGCTAAAGAGTACAATGTTACAAGAGCAGCTACTTATAATTGAATTAAGCAATTTACTAATTCAGGTAGTTTTAAATCTAAAGATAATCGTTCTGTTGAAGAAAATGAATTAATTAAATTAAGAAAAGAATTAAAACAGTTACGAATGGAAAATGATATTTTAAAGCAAGCAGCACTAATAATAGGCAGAAAATAGAGATTATTATCAATAATAAATGTAAATATAAAATTCGTACAATGTGTCGTTTTTTAAATCTCTCTAAATCAACATATTATTTTAATTTCAAGAAAAAAGAAAAAAATCAAAATAATATGTATGATGAAGCTGTTATTAGTGCTTTTAAAGAAAATAAAGAAATTTATTTTAATTTTCACAAAAAATCTTGATATTACTTTTAATTTAAAATTAAAAGTAATATTTTTATATCGGGGGTGATTTTTTGTGACTAATAATGAATTAATTGATGTTTTAAAAAACAAAAAAGATGAAGAATTTATAAAAATTATTAGACATTTTAAAAATAGAATTAAACAAATTGAGAAAAAAGAAAAATTAGATGCAATTGATAAAACATTTAAAGAAAAAGGAATTCAATGTCCAAATTGTAAATCTTATTGATGTGTAAAAAATGGTTTTAAGAATAATAAGCAAAAATATTTATGCAAAGATTGTAAAAGTAGCTTTGATGCTTTAAGAAATCATTTTTTACATTGAAGTCATTTATCTCATGAACAATGAGATTGAATAATTTGATTGTCATTGTTAGGTCAATCTGCTTATACTATTTCTCAATTTGCTAAAATTTCAAAAACATCAGCATGATTTAATCGTCAAAAATTTATGAAATCATCACAATTAGCAAAAACACAAAAACCATTCACAAAATTAAAAAGTAGAATTGAAATTGATGAAACTTTTATCAAAGAAATTCATAAAGGAAATTTCAAAAATCCAGATGATCCAAGAAAAAAATGAATTGAAGAAAATGCTAAAGATTTAAACTGTTGTATTGAAATGGCAATTGATGAAAATAAAAATATTTATGCTCAAACAACAAATACTAAAAGATTAACACAAAAATGAGTACAAGAAAATTTAACATCTAAGCTTATCGAAGAAAAATCAATTATAGTTTGTGATATGCAAATACTATATGATACAGTAGCTAAACAAACAAAATGTACTCTCAAGAAATTTAAATCAAAAGAAAATAAAGAATTAAATTATAAAAATTTAAGTAATATCAGTAAAATACAATCAAGTTTAAAAGAATTTATTACTCATTATCATGGCATTGGATTTACCAATATTCAAAATTACCTCAATTTATGAAAATTTAAATACCAACATTATAAAATATCACCTTATGCAAAATCTGAAGCATTATATTTCGGTTTGTAAAAAAAATAAATCCCAAAATTAAATAAAATCAAATTTTAGGCCAGGTTGATGATTTTTTTTATTTCATCAAGAGTTTTTTTGAAAATTAAAAGAAATTTATGGCACAAGAAGATTAAAAGTCATATTAGAAAACCAAGAAATTTATTTATCAAGACGAAAAATTAAAGAAATTATGAATAAACATAATTTAATATCAAAATACACTAAATTAAGACACAAAAATCATCATAATAAAGTCAATGATAGTCAAATAACTAATCTTGTTAATAGAAACTTTAAGAATAGGATTAAAAATGAAGTTATTGTTAGTGATTTAACTTATGTTCAAGTAAATGGTAAGTGAAACTATATTTGTTTATTAATAGACCTATTTAACCGCGAAATTATTGGACATAGTGTAGGCACTAAAAAAGATGCATCATTAGTATATGAAGCATTTATGCAATCAAATCGCTGTTTAAAAGATATTCAAATATTTCATAGCGATCGAGGTAATGAATTTAATAATAAAATTATCGATAAACTTTTACTAGCATTCAATATTACTCGCTCTTTAAGCAAAAAAGGTTGTCCTTATGACAATGCTGTTGCTGAAGCAACTTTTAAAACTTTCAAAACAGAATTTATTAATGATAAAAATTTTAGATCATTAATCCAATTAAAATTATAATTATTTGATTATATCAATTGATATAACAACATAAGAATCCACAGCACTTTAAACTACTTAACTCCAGTTAATTATCAAAAACAAATTTCTACCAAAAAATAGTTCTAAAAAGTGTTGCCATTCCAAACATTACAAATTTCTCTTTTAACAACTGGTAAAGATGGACACATTTATGTAATTGCAAATAATAGTATTTATAAATGTCCAGCAGAACAAACAGAATTTATAATAATAAGTGAACATTTAGGAGTACCTGTTAATGCTATTTTAGTAACAGATGAAAATGGAACTATCTATATTGCAGATAATAATAATATTTATAATTATTCAGTAGACTTGGTGCAAAACTAAGGTAATTCAAAATTATATATTCCTGCTATTAAATTAAATCTTAATGCAAATCTTCGTATTTTATTGCGATATTTTAAACTTAAAATTTTAAAACGTTTTAGTTTAGCAAATACGTGTTCAATTTTAATTCTAATTTTACTTAAAGTTTTATTGTATTCTTTTTGAATTGGTGTTAATTGATTGTATTTACTTTTTTTAAATGGCAAAAATGTATTTTTATGAATATTTTGTATACCTTGATAACCTGAATCAACAAAAACTTGTTTTTCTGGATGAATAAAAGTTTTAGATTTTAGAAGCAATTTAAAATCATGAATGCTTCCAAAACAAAAAGCAGTTGAAATAATTTTTCCATTGGAAATATCAATAATTATTTGGGATTTGAGAGAATGATGTTTCTTTTTACCTGAAAAAAGTAAGGAAATTATCCCTGCATGTACTAGTGTGGAGGAAAAAATGAATTGAAATGAATTCAATGGCATATTTCAAACTGAAAACGATTGTTTGAAATATATAGCGAAGTTTAAAATAATGAAATGCATCAGGTGTGCTTCTTCTAGTTTGAATGCTTCTGATTTGAGAAGAATACGATGTTTGAACTGTAACCAAACATTTAGTATTCTTTATGGAACCATTTTTTATAAGTCACAGACCCAAATGACATCTTGGTTTTATCTCATCTTTAGATGAATAAACACAAAGCATGGCATACCAGCAACCGATGTTGCAAGGGAATTGGGTGTGACCTATAAAACAGCTTGAAGAATGTGTCATGAAATCAGGACTAGAATTGGAAATCAAGATGCGGGTTTCATTGTTGATGGCACAGCACAGATGGATGAAATGTATCTTTCACATTTAGGTTTTAAAAAACAAGGAAGATCCTTGTTGAATAAAACTTTGATTGTTGGAGTTTATGAGAAAACCAGCAACAAACTAATTGTGAAGGTGCTGAAAAATGCAGATGAAAAAAACCTTTTAAGATTTGCATTGAAACACATTTTTACTGAGTGCTGTCTATTTACGGATTCTTGGAAGGGATATGTAAGTTTCAAAAACTTCTATCCCAAACATGAAATCGTAAATCATGAAGTTGGGTATGTGTCACCAACAGGTGTAAACACAAACCAGATTGAATCAGCATGAAAGCACATCCGACGAACTTTCCGAACACACATAAGAGTTTCAAAGCACAATATTCATTTATATGCAAAAGAATCAGCATATAAATTCAATAACATACCTAGTTTTGAAACTGTAATTTTGTGTTTGATTTAAATACATGCGGGGATAATTTCCTAGGTAGGGTTTTATCTCCATTTATGTGATAAAATTTAAAAATAGTACATAAAGGGATAAAAGCCAAAAGTAATTTTAGTTTTTTTTAATTCTTTCAATTGGAGTTTCAGTAGCATCAATAGCTAACAAATTATTATTAGTACCTTTATTTTTTGTTAAATCTTTTTTTCCAGGTAAATTAAAAATTCCGCTTTTTATTAAAATATTTTCAATTCAAAAAATATTACGAATGCAACTAGTATGACTAATATTATATCTTTTTGCAATAACTCTATAACTACTATAGTCTTTTCAATATTCTAAAGTCATTAATAAACGCTCTTCAATTACAATTTTATTTTTTCTACCACCATAATATTTTTGTTTAGACTCAGCAATTTTTAAAATTTCAAACATTTTATAAAATGTTTGTGGCTTTATGCCGACTAAACTATAAAATTCTTGATCATCTTTATATTTTTTCAACATAATAACTATCACCTTTAATATTAATAATAATCGTTAAATTGTTAAAATTAAAGGTTTTGCACCAAGTCTAATATTTAATCTCATAAATAATCATAAATAATGCAATTACTAATACCATTACCACCGTTAAATCTTTAAATATATTTACCGCATACAATAATTTTCGAAGTTCAAAACTAATTTTTTGATCAGTTTTATCAATAACAGTTAATAATATTGAAAGAATTATTGAAAATATTGATAAAAACAATGCTAATATATCCATAATTCTAATTTTTTGTGTACATTTTAATTTAATATATTTAAATAAATCTTTAACAACAATATTAACATCAATTGTTAATGTTAAATTTTGTATATTTGTTTGTATTTCTTCATACCTAGCTTCTTCTAACTTTTCTTCTTCATCATCAAAAAACATAGTTTTCCCTCCATCCTATATTATAATTTTAACATTATCCATAACTAAAACTAAAAAAATGAACAACTCAAAAAGTTGTTCATTTTTATATTTTAGTAATAGTTTATTTTGGAGTTCAAGTTTTTAATAAATCATTTTTAATATTACCTACTTGTGGCCCATAAATTACCTGAATAGCTGTACCTTTTTTAAAGATACCAACTGCACCAGTTGATTTTAAAATATTATCATCAACTTTAGTTTCATCAAAAACTGTAACACGCAATCTTGTAGCGCAATTGTCTAATAATTTAACATTACTTCGTCCACCAAGACCTTTAAAAATATTTTCTAACATATCATTATTTTTATCTTTATTAGTATCAGGTGTTAATGTTTGTTTCTTTGTCCTTTCTGCTTGTAAAGTTTTATGAATAGACTCTGCACCATCAAGATAATTAATTTCAACTTTATTGGCAATTACTTTAATATTTTTAGTTCCACTTAATCTTAATAAAGCTTTTGAATAAATATTTGCATCTTTTAAAGTTGCAACTAATACTTTATCTTTAACGTTAACATCAATAATATTTAATGCTCCACCAAGTCCAAGTAATAAATTTTCTACTTTTGTTCTACCTTTTTTTGAAGACTTATCTAAAGAACTTTCAACACTTTGTAAAGCTAAGTTGGTTGCTAATTCTCCTTCTTCACGACCTAAAGTTTTGTAATTGGTTCACTTAATAATGTAATAGAACCCAAAGAAATAAGCAGGTGCCATAATTAATCCAGTAGCAAATACTCAATAGAAGCCTGTTTCTTTACCAAGAATACTTGGTAATATTCCAAAGAAAGAAAAGTCAATAAATCCAGCAGCAAAACCTTGACCAACAACTATATTTAATAAATACGCCATCATAAAACTAATTCCTGCCATAAATGCATGGAAAACAAAACATAATGGTGCTACAAATAAGAACGAAAACAACAATGGTTCTGTAACTCCTGTTAAGAAAGAAGTTAGAGCAGCAGATCCTAAAATACCACCAACCATTTTTTTATTTTCTGGTCGTGATAACATTCACATAGCAAGCGCTGCAAATGGATAACCATATTGCATATATGCAAATCGCCCACTCATAAACATTGTTCCTGGTGTTTGATTCATGTGTCCTACTGCATTAGAAGCAAATTGTCCAAAGAAAATATTGTACGCTCCTACAAATGTGTCAGATCCATTAGTTCACGTACCACCAATTCCAGTATATCAGAAAGGTGCATATTGAACGTGATGCAATCATGTTGGTATTAATAAACGTTCAGTAATTCCAAAAAACATTGCAATAAACGCTCCACCAACTGTTGGATGAAAATTATCACCAGTTAACTGTCCATCGGTAAGTTGACCTGTATTCATACCAGCTGCTAAGCCATTACCAATTTCTCTAAAAGCAATTAATAACATTGGTCAAATAAAGAAAAAAGCTAATCCCATTCCTATTCCAACAAAAACAGCTAAAATTGGCACAAAACGTTCACCACCAAAAAAAGCTAATACTCTTGGCATACGAATATTGTATGAATGATTATGAACAACTGATACTAATCAACCAACAAGAATGCCACCTAAAACTGAAGTATCAAACGTAGGAAATAATCCTAAGACAGAAGAAAATAAACCAGAATATTTACCACTTTCTGGAGTAATCTTTGCACCTTCACCTAAACCTCATGGATCAAATCCCAACATTCCTGTTTTAGGATTTCAAAAAAACATGCCACTAATAACTGAAGTCATAACAATAAAAGTAATAAATCCAGAAAGAGCAGCTACACCTTTACTAGCTTTTGCAAAACCAAAAGCAATAGAAATAGCAAAAATCAATCCTAAATTAGCAAAAACAACGTTTCCGGCTGATTGCATAATTGAAAAAAAATTAATAATACCAACAAGACTATCATGATTAGGTAATTGCTTTAAAGCACTAGCAACACCACCACCAATTCCTAACAATAAGCCAGCTATTGGTAATGTAGCTATTGGTAAAACAATGGCTCTTGATAAGTTTTGCATTTTGCCAAACATTTTGCCACCTAATTTATTGAAAGTTCCTTTAAAAGTAAAACTAGGATTTTTCTTATCCTCAGGAGTTGTTTGTTTACTATGAAAAAAATTACTCATTTTCTCACCTCCATTCTATATTGTTCTATACAGATGAGAATTTTATTCTATACAGATAAAAATATTACCTGAGTTGTAAATATAAATGGGACAGTTTTTTAAAATAATTGTATTAAATCTATTGGTCTTTTATAAGAGAGCGATTTTCTGGGTGTAGAATTAATTGGAAATGCTATAAAATTTAAATCTTTTTGTTTATATGAAGATAGATCTGTAGATTTTGGTAAATATCTTCTTAAAATACCATTATTATTTTCATTTAAACCCCTTTGGCAAGGTTTACCAGGATCTGCAAAATAAATTTTGACATTACAAATTTTTTCGATTAATCTTCATTTACTAAATTCTTTACCACGATCAAAAGTAATGGTTTTAACTGTTCCTTTTTGTAACGTTGAAATAAATTTGGAAATTATCCCCACATGTACTAGTGTGGAGGAAAAAATGAATTGAAATGAATTCAATAGCATATTTCAAACTGAAAACGATTGTTTGAAATATATAGCGAAGTTGAAAATAATGAAATGCATCAGGTGTGCTTCTTCTAGTTTGAATACTTCTGATTTGAGAAGAATACGATGTTTGAACTGTAACCAAACATTTAGTATTCTTTATGGAACCATTTTTTATAAGTCACAGACCCAAATGACATCTTGGTTTTATCTCATCTTTAGATGAATAAACACAAAGCATTGCATACCAGCAACCGATGTTGCAAGGGAATTGGGTGTGACCTATAAAACAGCTTGAAGAATGTGTCATGAAATCAGGACTAGAATTGGCAATCAAGATGCAGGTTTCATTGTTGATGGCACAGCACAGATGGATGAAATGTATCTTTCACATTTAGGTTTTAAAAAACAAGGAAGATCCTTGTTGAATAAAACTTTGATTGTTGGAGTTTATGAGAAAACCAGCAACAAACTAATTGTGAAGGTGCTGAAAAATGCAGATGAAAAAAACCTTTTAAGATTTGCATTGAAACACATTTTTACTGAGTGCTGTCTATTTACGGATTCTTGGAAGGGATATGTAAGTTTCAAAAACTTCTATCCCAAACATGAAATCGTAAATCATGAAGTTGGGTATGTGTCACCAACAGGTGTAAACACAAACCAGATTGAATCAGCATGAAAGCACATCCGACGAACTTTCCGAACACACATAAGAGTTTCAAAGCACAATATTCATTTATATGCAAAAGAATCAGCATATAAATTCAATAACATACCTAGTTTTGAAACTGTAATTTTGTGTTTGATTTAAATACATGCGGGGATAATTTCCTAGGTAGGCTTTTATCTCCATTTATGTGATAAAATTTAAAAATAGTACATAAAGGGATAAAAGCCATAAATTTTATTATACTTTTCGTAATATTTTCTGATTTATGATTTTTAGTTACTAGACTTGGTGCAAAACCTTTAATTTTAACAATTTAACGATTATTATTAATATTAAAGGTGATAGTTATTATGTTGAAAAAATATAAAGATGATCAAGAATTTTATAGTTTAGTCGGCATAAAGCCAAAAACATTTTATAAAATGCTTGAAATTTTAAAAATTGCTGAGTCTAAACAAAAATATTATGGTGGTAGAAAAAATAAAATTGTAATTGAAGAGCGTTTATTAATGACTTTAGAATATTGAAAAGACTATAGTAGTTATAGAGTTATTGCAAAAAGATATAATATTAGTCATACTAGTTGCATTCGTAATATTTTTTGAATTGAAAATATTTTAATAAAAAGCGGAATTTTTAATTTACCTGGAAAAAAAGATTTAACAAAAAATAAAGGTACTAATAATAATTTGTTAGCTATTGATGCTACTGAAACTCCAATTGAAAGAATTAAAAAAAACTAAAATTACTTTTTTCAGGTAAAAAGAAACATCATTCTCTCAAATCCCAAATAATTATTGATATTTCCAATGGAAAAATTATTTCAACTGCTTTTTGTTTTGGAAGCATTCATGATTTTAAATTGCTTCTAAAATCTAAAACTTTTATTCATCCAGAAAAACAAGTTTTTGTTGATTCAGGTTATCAAGGTATACAAAATATTCATAAAAATACATTTTTGCTATTTAAAAAAAGTAAATACAATCAATTAACACCAATTCAAAAAGAATACAATAAAACTTTAAGTAAAATTATAATTAAAATTGAACACGTATTTGCTAAACTAAAACGTTTTAAAATTTTAAGTTTAAAATATCGCAATAAAATACGAAGATTTGCATTAAGATGTAATTTAATAGCAGGAATATATAATTTGGAATTACCTTAGTTTTGCACCAAGTCTAATATAAAAATTATGGATTTTCGATTCGTAAAATAGCAAAAATTGTTGATTATAGTAAATCAACTGTACATAGAGTTTTTAGATGATTAAATAAAAACTTATTGCCATTAGAAATATTGAATCAATTTCAAAAAAATAAACAAAATGCAGGCAGAAAATTAATAATTTTAACTTTAACAGAAATTAATATTATTAATCATTTGTTAATTACTAAAAAGTATGCTCTTGATATAATTGCTAACTTTTTAAAGGAAAATAAAATAAAAAGTATTTCAACAAAAACTTTATATAACATGTTTAAAACAAATCGAATGGGTTTTGATGAAAATAACTTATTGAGAAAAGTCAAAAATAAATCTCGCAAACAAAAAGAAACTAGGGGCAAAATTAATAATTGTAAGTCTATTCATGAAAGAAATTTAATCATTCCTAATATTAAAAATATACAAGAATTTGGTCATTTAGAAAGTGATACTATCATTGGCAAAGATCATAAAAGTTCTATTATTACTTTGGCTGATATATGATCAAAAACCACAATTCCTTTAGTAACTAAAAATCATAAATCAGAAAATATTACGAAAAGTATAATAAAATTTATTTCAAAGTTACAAAAAGGAACAGTTAAAACCATTACTTTTGATCGTGGTAAAGAATTTAGTAAATGAAGATTAATCGAAAAAATTTTTTAATTTTCACAAAAAATCTTGATATTACTTTTAATTTAAAATTAAAAGTAATATTTTTATATCAGGGGTGATTTTTTGTGACTAATAATGAATTAATTGATGTTTTAAAAAACAAAAAAGATGAAGAATTTATAAAAATTATTAGACATTTTAAAAATAGAATTAAACAAATTGAGAAAAAAGAAAAATTAGATGCAATTTATAAAAAATTTAAAGAAAAAGGAATTCAATGTCCAAATTGTAAATCTTATTGATGTGTAAAAAATGGTTTTAAGAATAATAAGCAAAAATATTTATGCAAAGATTGTAAAAGTAGCTTTGATGCTTTAAGAAATCATTTTTTACATTGAAGTCATTTATCTCATGAACAATGAGATTGAATAATTTGATTGTCATTGTTAGGTCAATCTGCTTATACTATTTCTCAATTTGCTAAAATTTCAAAAACATCAGCACGATTTAATCGTCAAAAATTTATGAAATCATCACAATTAGCAAAAACACAAAAACCATTCACAAAATTAAAAGGTAGAATTGAAATTGATGAAACTTTTATCAAAGAAATTCATAAAGGAAATTTCAAAAATCCAGATGATCCAAGAAAAAAATGAATTGAAGAAAATGCTAAAGATTTAAACTGTTGTATTGAAATGGCAATTGATGAAAATAAAAATATTTATGCTCAAACAACAAATACTAAAAGATTAACAAAAAAATGAGTACAAGAAAATTTAACATCTAAGCTTATCGAAGAAAAATCAATTATAGTTTGTGATATGCAAATACTATATGATACAGTAGCTAAACAAACAAAATGTACTCTCAAGAAATTTAAATCAAAAGAAAATAAAGAATTAAATTATAAAAATTTAAGTAATATCAGTAAAATACAATCAAGTTTAAAAGAATTTATTACTCATTATCATGGCATTGGATTTACCAATATTCAAAATTACCTCAATTTATGAAAATTTAAATACCAACATTATAAAATATCACCTTATGCAAAATCTGAAGCATTATATTTCAGTTTGTAAAAAAAATAAATCCCAAAATTAAATAAAATCAAATTTTAGGCCAGGTTGATGATTTTTTTTATTTCATCAAGAGTTTTTTTGAAAATTAAAAAAAAAATTGTAATGTCAAAATTTATTTTGCAGATCCTGGTAAACCTTGCCAAAGGGGTTTAAATGAAAATAATAATGGTATTTTAAGAAGATATTTACCAAAATCTACAGATCTATTTTCATATAAACAAAAATATTTAAATTTTATAGCATTTCAAATTAATTCTACACCCAGAAAATCGCTCTCTTATAAAAGACCAATAGATTTAATACAATTATTTTAAAAAACTGTCCCATTTATATTTACAACTCAGGAATCCAATAAATAACCTATCAAAAAAATTAAATAATAAAAAAATAAATAAAATAATGAAAATACTTACTATTGGATTATTTAATTGAAATAAAAAAATAGAAACAAAAATAACTATTTTAACAAAAATCAAAGAAATTAAACAACAAAATTTAGTAAAAATAAATGAACTAATATTACTAATTAACAAAAAAAATATAATTAAAAGTTTAAATTCGGAAATTAATTTTTCTGTAACAAATAAAAGCAAATCAAATTTATCACAAATATAAAAAAATTTTATATAAAAAAAGTAAATACTTGTTTTTAGTATTTACTTTTTTAAAGTTATAGTTATTAATAATTTAATTAGATTTTAACCTTCATCAATAATACTTGAAGTTGGTTTAATATTATTAATAGGTGAGTGAATTTTTGTTTTATGTTTATTAAAAATAAAATCATATACTTCAGAATAAAATTCAACTGAAACAATATTTAATTTTTTCTTTACTTCTTCTGGAATATCTTCTAAGTCTTTTATATTAGCTTTTGGAATTAAAATTGTTTTTAGTCCACTACGATGAGCAGAAATTGATTTTTCTTTTAATCCACCAATTGGTAATACATGACCACGAAGTGTAATTTCACCTGTCATACCAATATCTTTTGATACAGGTCTACTTGTAAGAGCAGAAATAATTGCAGTTGTTAAAGTAATACCAGCACTTGGACCATCCTTTGGCACTGCTCCTTCAGGAACATGAATATGAATATCATGTTCTGCAAAGAAAGTATCAGGAATATTGAAAGTAATAGCATTTGCTTTAATATAATCTAAAGCAATAGTAGCAGATTCTTTCATAACTTCACCTAATTTACCAGTTAATACTAAATTACCTTTTCCTTTAAAGTAGTTTACTTCAATTGGTAAGATATCACCACCATATTGAGTATAAGCAAGACCAGTTACCACTCCAATTTGTGATTCATTTTCTTTTTTAGTATAATCGAAAATTTGTTTTCCTAAATAATCTTTAACATTATCAGCAACAATTTCTTCAGCACTAATTTTTTTATTCAAAAGTTTAACAATAAATTTACGAGCAATTTTATTTAATAATCTTTCTAATTGTCGAACACCTGATTCTCTTGTATAATATTTAATTATTTCTTCAATTGAATTTGGTTTAAATTTTAACATTTTATTATTTAAACCAGTAATTTCAATAACACGAGGAATTAAATATTTTTTTGCAATTTCAAGTTTTTCTAATTCTGTATATGAAGAAAGTTCAATAATTTCCATTCGATCTTTTAATGGTTCAGGGATACCTTCCATATAATTAGCTGTTGCTAGAAACATAACTTGTGATAAATCATAATTTTCTTCAATATAATGATCTGAAAAATTAGCATTTTGTTCAGGATCTAATACTTCTAACATAGCACTAGCTGGATCACCACGATAATCAGATGACATTTTATCAATTTCATCTAATAAAAATAATGGATTAATAACTTTAGCACGTTTCATACCTTGGATAATTCTTCCTGGCATCGCACCAATATAAGTTTTACGATGACCACGAATTTCAGATTCATCTTTAACTCCACCAAGTGAAACTTTAACGAAAGTACGCCCCATCGCTTCAGCAATTGATTTAGCTAAAGAAGTCTTACCAACACCAGGAGGGCCAACTAAACAAATAATTTGTCCTGGCATTGCCTTAGTCATTTTTTTAACAGCAAGATATTCAATAATTCTTTCTTTAACTTTTTCTAAACCATAGTGATATTTATCAAGAATTTTTTTTGCATTAATTAAATCAAATTTTTCTTCACTTTTTTGAAATCAAGGTAAAGTCATCATTCAATCAATGTATGTACGAATTATATTTGATTCACTTGAAGCTTGCGGCATATCTTCATAACGACTAATTTCTTCTTTAACACGCGTTTTGATTGCTTCAGGAAACTCTTCTGTTTCTAAGCGTTCTAAATAACGTTTCATTTCATTAGACTTACCATCAATTTCGCCTAATTCTTCTTTAATAGCACGCAATCTTTCTCGTAAATAATATTCACGTTGTTGTTCATCAATACGATCTTTAATTTTAGCTGTTAAATCCTTTTCAATGGCACCAACTTGTTTTTGACCACCAACATCTTTCAATAATAAATCTAAACGTTTATTAATATCAGTTTCTTGTAAAATTTCTTGGCGTTTATTAATAGTTAAAAATGGTAAAAATTGAGCCATTTTATCAATAATTTCACTAGCTTTCATTCCATCGGTGATTTGACTAATTACACCTTGTGGAATTGAACCATGAACATCTAAAATCTGTTGTAAATTATTTACAATTCTTTGAATCAACTCTTCTTCTAATGATTTTGAAACATTAGGACTAACTAAAGTTTCAGCATCTCCTGTATAAAATTTATTATCATAAAAATTAGAAACTTTAACTCTTTGTTGTCCATAAAAAGATACGGTAAGTGTACCATCGTTATGGCTTTTTTGAATTTGCACTTTACACAAAGTACCATGATTGTAGACTTCACTTAATTGTGGATTATCTACTTTCGGATCCTTTTGCGAAACTAAAATAATTTCTGAATTAAACTTAGCTACCGATTCATTAATTGCCGCTACTGATTTATGTCTGCCAACTTCTAGTTCTATTTCAACTGTTGGGAAAACAAAACTTCCTCTTGTTACTAGTACTGGAATATTAGTAATATTTTTTATCTTCATTGTCTCACCTCAAATAATGTATTAACTGGATTATAATATAAAACATTAGCACTTGCAATAGTTAATTGCTAAAATATCTAATTTTTGATTTATACTATACTATTACAGCAGCACTTATTAATTCATATTTAATTTATACTAGTAGTATTTTATTACATTTATTTTTTTTTTGATAATTTTTACTTTTTGAAAAAAATAAACGATAAAATAACCTAATTATTAAATTGGTAATTAGGTTATATAATAATTATCAAATTAAATTAAGCACTTGTTGTTTGATTTTGGTTTTTACCGTTACTTTCTCATAATAAATCAAAGGCTTTATTACGTTTTAGGGTAGTAGTAACTAAACTTAAATCTTTAATATTTGCTTTAACTTCTTCAATGCTTATTTTAAATTGGTCGGCAAATGTTGTTAATTGTTTTTGAACTTCTTCTTCGGTAATTTCTATTTTTTCTTGTTTAATAATTTCTTCAATAACTAAAAAATTCTGAAGTTGCATAATTGCATCCTTTTTTATTTCATTAATAATTTCTTCATGAGATAAACCGGTTGCTGCCATATAGTTTTCAATTGTAAAGTTTTGATTAGCTAATTGTTTTTTAAATTCATTTTCTAAACGTTCAGTTTCATTTTTAACAGCAAAACTTGGAATTATTATTTTTGAATCTTTAACGATTTTAGCAATAAGTTCTTCCATAAATTGTTCCTTAATTGTCATTGTTTTTTGTACTTCAATTTGTTTTTTAATATTTTCTAATAATTGTTCAGTAGTAGTAACATCTGGAATGTTAACATCTTTTACTAATTCTTCTAAATCTTCATTAATAACTTTTGTTTTTATTTCGTTTAATTCAATTTCAAATTGTACTAATTGACCTTTTAAATTTGGAACATGATAATCTTTTGGGAAAGTTACTTCAATAGTTTTTTTAGATTTAGGTTCCATACCGATCATTCCTTCTTCAAAACCAGGAATAAATTTACCAGAACCAATTTCTAATTCCATGTTTTTAGCTTCACCGCCAGGGAATTTTTTACCGTCTAAAAAACCAGTGAAATTAAAAACTGCAGTATCATCTTTTTCTAATTTTCCTTTTTCTTTTGGATTAAAAATAGCAAAACGATCTTGTAATAGTTTAATTTGAGTATCAATTTCTTCTTGATTAACAGTTGCTACGGGTTTTACTATATCAATACCACGATATTTACCAATAGTAATTTCTGCTGGTAAATCAAATACAAACATTATTTCACACTCTTTAATAGTATATTTTTCCACATTAACTTCGGGTTGATTAGTAGGCATTAAGTTAGGTTTTTGTTTTAAGGCAAAATCATAAGCAATAGTAATAACTGCTTTAGTTGCTGTTTGTAAAGTTTGTTCTTCAGTTACATGTTTTGTAGCCATTTTAGTAGGAACTTTTCCTTTACGAAATCCAGGAATTTCTACTTGTGCAATCAATTTATTTTCAGCTTTTGCCAATTGATCTTTTCAAGTTTTAGTATCAATGGTAACATGTCATTTTCCAAGACCATTTTTTTCATCTTTTATAATATTTAATGTCATTTTTCAAATCTCTCCTTATGTAATTTGTTGTTGAATCATAATACTTAAGTATTTTTTTATTAAAGTAGTAGTAGTTTTAAATTTTTTAGCACTTTCTACCAATTTTACACTAATAAACTGGAAACTACAAGCACGAATATACAAAGCAGCTGCTAATGCTGCTGCTTGATTTTTATTAGGTAATGTTGGAAACAAATTCTCAAAATAACTATCCAATAAAAACAAGCAAATACCATAAATACCTGGATTATCAATATGAACTTAATCTTCAAATATTTTTGTAATTTTTAAATAAACGAGTGATTCCTGTCATTGTGTTATTTTTTTTGGATTAATTTTAAATGTATCATGACCTTTTATTACTTCTATTTCTTCGTCAATACCTTGATTATTTAATATAAATAATAGTTGTGTTTTATTTATATTATTTATATTTTTATTTGTAAGATAAATCTTAATTGTTGGCAAAATTAACCTAGCATTATGACTTTGTAAATAATAAAATGCCACCGGATGAAGATCTTCATCAAATGGATTCATTAATACACGACTTATTCTCTCTAAATTTCACTCATGACTTTCATTTTTGCTATTTAATCTAATATGAGTAGTAATATTATGATGTAACTCTTGTAATGTAATTTCATGATGAATAGGAATATAAGGTATCTCTAATTCATGTTTGACCAACTTCATTGCTTGATCTCATTTATTTTCACTAATGAGGTGGTTAATTTTACCAATAATGTCTTGATAATAATTGTCATGATTTATCATTATTTAGTTAAACCTTCTTAGTATTTTAAAATTTAATGGCGCCCACGAGAAGATTCGAACTTCTGACCCCCGCCTTAGAAGGGCGGTGCTCTATCCACTGAGCTACGTGGGCATAACATTTACCATAAGTAATCTTAACTTGTTTGATTAAAAAATGCAATTATTAATTGGTTACTTTTCAATAAAAAAATAATATTATTATATTTAATATTATTTTGATATTTCATTAGACTTGGTGCAAAACTAAGGTAATTCAAAATTATATATTCCTGCTATTAAATTAAATCTTAATGCAAATCTTCGTATTTTATTGCGATATTTTAAACTTAAAATTTTAAAACGTTTTAGTTTAGCAAATACGTGTTCAATTTTAATTCTAATTTTACTTAAAGTTTTATTGTATTCTTTTTGAATTGGTGTTAATTGATTGTATTTACTTTTTTTAAATGGCAAAAATGTATTTTTATGAATATTTTGTATACCTTGATAACCCGAATCAACAAAAACTTGTTTTTCTGGATGAATAAAAGTTTTAGATTTTAGAAGCAATTTAAAATCATGAATGCTTCCAAAACAAAAAGCAGTTGAAATAATTTTTCCATTGGAAATATCAATAATTATTTGGGATTTGAGAGAATGATGTTTCTTTTTACCTGAAAAAAGTAATTTTAGTTTTTTTTAATTCTTTCAATTGGAGTTTCAGTAGCATCAATAGCTAACAAATTATTATTAGTACCTTTATTTTTTGTTAAATCTTTTTTTCCAGGTAAATTAAAAAGGCTTTTATCCCTTTATGTACTATTTTTAAATTTTATCACATAAATGGAGATAAAAGCCTACCTAGGAAATTATCCCCGCATGTATTTAAATCAAACACAAAATTACAGTTTCAAAACTAGGTATGTTATTGAATTTATATGCTGATTCTTTTGCATATAAATGAATATTGTGCTTTGAAACTCTTATGTGTGTTCGGAAAGTTCGTCGGATGTGCTTTCATGCTGATTCAATCTGGTTTGTGTTTACACCTGTTGGTGACACATACCCAACTTCATGATTTGCGATTTCATGTTTGGGATAGAAGTTTTTGAAACTTACATATCCCTTCCAAGAATCCGTAAATAGACAGCACTCAGTAAAAATGTGTTTCAATGCAAATCTTAAAAGGTTTTTTTCATCTGCATTTTTCAGCACCTTAACAATTAGTTTGTTGCTGGTTTTCTCATAAACTCCAACAATCAAAGTTTTATTCAACAAGGATCTTCCTTGTTTTTTAAAACCTAAATGTGAAAGATACATTTCATCCATCTGTGCTGTGCCATCAACAATGAAACCTGCATCTTGATTTCCAATTCTAGTCCTGATTTCATGACACATTCTTCAAGCTGTTTTATAGGTAACACCCAATTCCCTTGCAACATCGGTTGCTGGTATGCCATGCTTTGTGTTTATTCATCTAAAGATGAGATAAAACCGAGATGTCATTTGGGTTTGTGACTTATAAAAAATGGTTCCATAAAGAATACTAAATGTTTGGTTACAGTTCAAACATCGTATTCTTCTCAAATCAGAAGTATTCAAACTAGAAGAAGCACACCTGATGCATTTCATTATTTTCAAATTCGCTATATATTTCAAACAATCGTTTTCAGTTTGAAATATGCTATTGAATTCATTTCAATTCATTTTTTCCTCCACACTAGTACATGTGGGGATAATTTCCATTAAAAATTCCGCTTTTTATTAAAATATTTTCAATTCAAAAAATATTACGAATGCAACTAGTATGACTAATATTATATCTTTTTGCAATAACTCTATAACTACTATAGTCTTTTCAATATTCTAAAGTCATTAATAAACGCTCTTCAATTACAATTTTATTTTTTCTACCACCATAATATTTTTGTTTAGACTCAGCAATTTTTAAAATTTCAAACATTTTATAAAATGTTTGTGGCTTTATGCCGACTAAACTATAAAATTCTTGATCATCTTTATATTTTTTCAACATAATAACTATCACCTTTAATATTAATAATAATCGTTAAATTGTTAAAATTAAAGGTTTTGCACCCAGTCTATTTAATAATCCCATACAATTAGATAAAAGTAGTACTTTATTAGACTTGGTGCAAAACTAAGGTAATTCAAAATTATATATTCCTGCTATTAAATTAAATCTTAATGCAAATCTTCGTATTTTATTGCGATATTTTAAACTTAAAATTTTAAAACGTTTTAGTTTAGCAAATACGTGTTCAATTTTAATTCTAATTTTACTTAAAGTTTTATTGTATTCTTTTTGAATTGGTGTTAATTGATTGTATTTACTTTTTTTAAATGGCAAAAATGTATTTTTATGAATATTTTGTATACCTTGATAACCTGAATCAACAAAAACTTGTTTTTCTGGATGAATAAAAGTTTTAGATTTTAGAAGCAATTTAAAATCATGAATGCTTCCAAAACAAAAAGCAGTTGAAATAATTTTTCCATTGGAAATATCAATAATTATTTGGGATTTGAGAGAATGATGTTTCTTTTTACCTGAAAAAAGTAATTTTAGTTTTTTTTAATTCTTTCAATTGGAGTTTCAGTAGCATCAATAGCTAACAAATTATTATTAGTACCTTTATTTTTTGTTAAATCTTTTTTTCCAGGTAAATTAAAAATTCCGCTTTTTATTAAAATATTTTCAATTCAAAAAAATATTACGAATGCAACTAGTATGACTAATATTATATCTTTTTGCAATAACTATATAACTACTATAGTCTTTTCAATATTCTAAAGTCATTAATAAACGCTCTTCAATTACAATTTTATTTTTTCTACCACCATAATATTTTTGTTTAGACTCAGCAATTTTTAAAATTTCAAGCATTTTATAAAATGTTTGTGGCTTTATGCCGACTAAACTATAAAATTCTTGATCATCTTTATATTTTTTCAACATAATAACTATCACCTTTAATATTAATAATAATCGTTAAATTGTTAAAATTAAAGGTTTTGCACCCAGTCTATTTAATAATCCCATACAATTAGATAAAAGTAGTACTTTATTAGACTTGGTGCAAAACTAAGGTAATTCAAAATTATATATTCCTGCTATTAAATTAAATCTTAATGCAAATCTTCGTATTTTATTGCGATATTTTAAACTTAAAATTTTAAAACGTTTTAGTTTAGCAAATACGTGTTCAATTTTAATTCTAATTTTACTTAAAGTTTTATTGTATTCTTTTTGAATTG
The DNA here is from genome assembly GCF_964030805.1 of Spiroplasma endosymbiont of Zeiraphera isertana. GTDB lineage: Bacteria > Bacillota_I > Bacilli_A > Mycoplasmatales > VBWQ01 > Spiroplasma_E. Next base: position 901,215 of record NZ_OZ034965.1, on the reverse strand, counting down.
GTGTTAATTGATTGTATTTACTTTTTTTAAATGGCAAAAATGTATTTTTATGAATATTTTGTATACCTTGATAACCTGAATCAACAAAAACTTGTTTTTCTGGATGAATAAAAGTTTTAGATTTTAGAAGCAATTTAAAATCATGAATGCTTCCAAAACAAAAAGCAGTTGAAATAATTTTTCCATTGGAAATATCAATAATTATTTGGGATTTGAGAGAATGATGTTTCTTTTTACCTGAAAAAAGTAATTTTAGTTTTTTTTAATTCTTTCAATTGGAGTTTCAGTGGCATCAATAGCTAACAAATTATTATTAGTACCTTTATTTTTTGTTAAATCTTTTTTTCAAGGTAAATTAAAAATTCCGCTTTTTATTAAAATATTTTCAAGGCTTTTATCCCTTTATGTACTATTTTTAAATTTTATCACATAAATGGAGATAAAAGCCTACCTAGGAAATTATCCCCGCATGTATTTAAATCAAACACAAAATTACAGTTTCAAAACTAGGTATGTTATTGAATTTATATGCTGATTCTTTTGCATATAAATGAATATTGTGCTTTGAAACTCTTATGTGTGTTCGGAAAGTTCGTCGGATGTGCTTTCATGCTGATTCAATCTGGTTTGTGTTTACACCTGTTGGTGACACATACCCAACTTCATGATTTACGATTTCATGTTTGGGATAGAATTTTTTTTAATTTTCAAAAAAACTCTTGATGAAATAAAAAAAATCATCAACCTGGCCTAAAATTTGATTTTATTTAATTTTGGGATTTATTTTTTTTACAAACTGAAATATAATGCTTCAGATTTTGCATAAGGTGATATTTTATAATGTTGGTATTTAAATTTTCATAAATTGAGGTAATTTTGAATATTGGTAAATCCAATGCCATGATAATGAGTAATAAATTCTTTTAAACTTGATTGTATTTTACTGATATTACTTAAATTTTTATAATTTAATTCTTTATTTTCTTTTGATTTAAATTTCTTGAGAGTACATTTGGTTTGTTTAGCTACTGTATCATATAGTATTTGCATATCACAAACTATAATTGATTTTTCTTCGATAAGCTTAGATGTTAAATTTTCTTGTACTCATTTTTTTGTTAATCTTTTAGTATTTGTTGTTTGAGCATAAATATTTTTATTTTCATCAATTGCCATTTCAATACAACAGTTTAAATCTTTAGCATTTTCTTCAATTCATTTTTTTCTTGGATCATCTGGATTTTTGAAATTTCCTTTATGAATTTCTTTGATAAAAGTTTCATCAATTTCAATTCTACCTTTTAATTTTGTGAATGGTTTTTGTGTTTTTGCTAATTGTGATGATTTCATAAATTTTTGACGATTAAATCATGCTGATGTTTTTGAAATTTTAGCAAATTGAGAAATAGTATAAGCGGATTGACCTAACAATGACAATCAAATTATTCAATCTCATTGTTCATGAGATAAATGACTTCAATGTAAAAAATGATTTCTTAAAGCATCAAAGCTACTTTTACAATCTTTGCATAAATATTTTTGCTTATTATTCTTAAAACCATTTTTTACACATCAATAAGATTTACAATTCGGACATTGAATTCCTTTTTCTTTAAATTTTTTATCAATTGCATCTAATTTTTCTTTTTTCTCAATTTGTTTAATTCTATTTTTAAAATGTCTAATAATTTTTATAAATTCTTCATCTTTTTTGTTTTTTAAAACATCAATTAATTCATTATTAGTCACAAAAAATCACCCCTGATATAAAAATATTACTTTTAATTTAAAATTAAAAGTAATATCAAGATTTTTTGTGAAAATTAAAATTTTTCAGCACCTTCACAATTAGTTTGTTGCTGGTTTTCTCATAAACTCCAACAATCAAAGTTTTATTCAACAAGGATCTTCCTTGTTTTTTAAAACCTAAATGTGAAAGATACATTTCATCCATCTGTGCTGTGCCATCAACAATGAAACCTGCATCTTGATTTCCAATTCTAGTCCTGATTTCATGACACATTCTTCAAGCTGTTTTATAGGTCACACCCAATTCCCTTGCAACATCGGTTGCTGGTATGCCATGCTTTGTGTTTATTCATCTAAAGATGAGATAAAACCAAGATGTCATTTGGGTCTGTGACTTATAAAAAATGGTTCCATAGACTTGGTGCAAAACTAAGGTAATTCCAAATTATATATTCCTGCTATTAAATTAAATCTTAATGCAAATCTTCGTATTTTATTGCGATATTTAAAACTTAAAATTTTAAAACGTTTTAGTTTAGCAAATACGTGTTCAATTTTAATTCTAATTTGACTTAAAGTTTTATTGCATTCTTTTTGAATTGGTGTTAATTGATTGTATTTACTTTTTTTAAATGGCAAAAATGTATTTTTATGAATATTTTGTATACCTTGATAACCTGAATCAACAAAAACTTGTTTTTCTGGATTAATAAAAGTTTTAGATTTTAGAAGCAATTTAAAATCATGAATGCTTCCAAAACAAAAAGCAGTTGAAATAATTTTTCCATTGGAAATATCAATAATTATTTGGGATTTGAGAGAATGATGTTTCTTTTTACCTGAAAAAAGTAATTTTAGTTTTTTTTAATTCTTTCAATTGGAGTTTCAGTAGCATCAATAGCTAACAAATTATTATTAGTACCTTTATTTTTTGTTAAATCTTTTTTTTCAGGTAAATTAAAAATTCCGCTTTTTATTAAAATATTTTCAATTCAAAAAATATTACGAATGCAACTAGTATGACTAATATTATATCTTTTTGCAATAACTCTATAACTACTATAGTCTTTTCAATATTCTAAAGTCATTAATAAACGCTCTTCAATTACAATTTTATTTTTTCTACCACCATAATATTTTTGTTTAGACTCAGCAATTTTTAAAATTTCAAGCATTTTATAAAATGTTTGTGGCTTTATGCCGACTAAACTATAAAATTCTTGATCATCTTTATATTTTTTCAACATAATAACTATCACCTTTAATATTAATAATAATCGTTAAATTTTTAAAATTAAAGGTTTTGCACCAAGTCTCATAAAGAATACTAAATGTTTGGTTACAGTTCAAACATCGTATTCTTCTCAAATCAGAAGTATTCAAACCAGAAGAAGCACACCTGATGCATTTCATTATTTTCAACTTCGCTATATATTTCAAACAATCGTTTTCAGTTTGAAATATGCTATTGAATTCATTTCAATTCATTTTTTCCTCCACACTAGTACATGTGGGGATAATTTCCATTTTCAATTCCAAAAATATTACGAATGCAACTAGTATGACTAATATTATATCTTTTTGCAATAACTCTATAACTACTATAGTCTTTTCAATATTCTAAAGTCATTAATAAACGCTCTTCAATTACAATTTTATTTTTTCTACCACCATAATATTTTTGTTTAGACTCAGCAATTTTTAAAATTTCAAGCATTTTATAAAATGTTTGTGGCTTTATGCCGACTAAACTATAAAATTCTTGATTATCTTTATATTTTTTCAACATAATAACTATCACCTTTAATATTAATAATAATCGTTAAATTGTTAAAATGAAAGGTTTTGCACCAAGTCTATTTACTAAAATTCAAGAAATGGAAATTAAAGAAAATCTTGGATATGAAATTAATTTAAACCAAAAAATAAAATTAGAAACAAAAATTCAAAAACTAGAGAAAGAAATTGAACAACTTAAAAATAAGATTTAGTTATTCAAAAATTCTAAATTAAAAACCCGTAATCATGGATAAATTTATTTGTTAAATATTTTTATATAATAGACTTGGTGCAAAACTAAGGTAATTCAAAATTATATATTCCTGCTATTAAATTAAATCTTAATGCAAATCTTCGTATTTTATTGCGATATTTTAAACTTAAAATTTTAAAACGTTTTAGTTTAGCAAATACGTGTTCAATTTTAATTCTAATTTTACTTAAAGTTTTATTGTATTCTTTTTGAATTGGTGTTAATTGATTGTATTTACTTTTTTTAAATGGCAAAAATGTATTTTTATGAATATTTTGTATACCTTGATAACCTGAATCAACAAAAACTTGTTTTTCTGGATGAATAAAAGTTTTAGATTTTAGAAGCAATTTAAAATCATGAATGCTTCCAAAACAAAAAGCAGTTGAAATAATTTTTCCATTGGAAATATCAATAATTATTTGGGATTTGAGAGAATGATGTTTCTTTTTACCTGAAAAAAGTAATTTTAGTTTTTTTTAATTCTTTCAATTGGAGTTTCAGTAGCATCAATAGCTAACAAATTATTATTAGTACCTTTATTTTTTGTTAAATCTTTTTTTCCGGGTAAATTAAAAATTCCGCTTTTTATTAAAATATTTTCAATTCAAAAAATATTACGAATGCAACTAGTATGACTAATATTATATCTTTTTGCAATAACTCTATAACTACTATAGTCTTTTCAATATTCTAAAGTCATTAATAAACGCTCTTCAATTACAATTTTATTTTTTCTACCACCATAATATTTTTGTTTAGACTCAGCAATTTTTAAAATTTCAAGCATTTTATAAAATGTTTGTGGCTTTATGCCGACTAAACTATAAAATTCTTGATCATCTTTATATTTTTTCAACATAATAACTATCACCTTTAATATTAATAATAATCGTTAAATTGTTAAAATTAAAGGTTTTGCACCAAGTCTATTATAGAACTAACACAATTTAATTTTTATATAAGTGTCCTTTTTAATTTTACAATTAAAGTTTAAAAAAAACAAATGAAAGCACTTACAACAAAACAAATTCAAGCATTTACAACAGAACAAATAAAAAATTTCAGTTATAATAAGTTTTCGCTACTAGAAAAAGGAATAAGAAAAGCATTAAAAACAATTAATAATCAATTAACAATAGAATATGATTTTTATGAATTTAAATTTCAAATTGAATCATTAACTCCAAAACAATTAGAATGATTTACTTCTAATCAAAAGGCAGCATTTACCAAAGAACAAATACAAGTTTTTACAAAAGAACAAAAAAGCTTTTAATAAACCATCTATACAAACAAGAAATCAACAATTAAATTCAAATTTTAATGTGAATAATATAAATGCTATTTTTGAAACCGAATCATTACCTAAAACAAATAATCCAATAATACCTTCATGATAAAAAGTAATGCCTAATATTTAGGCATTACTTTTTATTGCAATTAAATTATTTTGTTTTTATTTTTTATAACTAAAATTTCATACTTTTTTTATATAAGAATAAGAATAAGAATTTTAATTAAGTTATAATTAAAATATGAAATTTGATTAAACATTAGAATAATGATTTAATATATTTTAATTAAAATATAGTTATTATTGTCAATTATTTAGTATTAAGAGAGGGAAAAATATATGAATCAAGATTTGCAAAAACTTTTCCATGAAATGGATTTTAATGATGTTAATAATGAATTTAATCATGCTACTATTAAAAAAGTACAATATTTTCATCATAATCAACAAGTAATAATTACCATCAACTTACCTAATTTTCTAACAACTACTACTTTAAAAAGTTTTGAACAACATTTTGAAAAATTACCTGTTTCGAATATTAGTGTCGATTTTAATGTTTCCCTTACTGCTGATGAATCAACTGTATTAACATATTTTCATTATATTAAAACTCATAAATTGCAACTATTAGCTGGCATTTATTATTCTTTACCCGACTCAGCAATTAATTATAAAAATAATATTATTACCATTACTATTCATAATAGTATTGAAGAAAAATTAATAACTAATGAATTTTTACAATTTATTAACTACTTTCAACAATATGGTTTTAAAAAAATTCAATTAAAAACTAAAATAAATAAAGCAGAGCAACCATTTATTAGTTATGAAAACGAATCTAAAGCAGAAATTAGCAAAATTACTAACAATTTAAAAACTAAAATTCCTAACAACAATATAAGTAAAAATTTTAATACAACTACTTATCGCAAAAAAGCAAAAGTTAATTTAGAAATAACAGACCCAACTCATAGCATTAAAGATATCATTGGCGATGAACCCAATATTATTATTGGTGGTAAAGTTTTTACAATTAATAAATTTTTAACTAAAACTCAAAAATGATTTTATTCATTTTTAATTACTGATTATAGTGATGCAATTACTTGCAAAGCATTTATTAATAGCGATCAACCAGATGAGAAATTTGATAATATTAAAGTTGATGATTGAATAAAAATTAATGCTAATAGTCGTTATGATAATTATAGTAAAGAACAAGTACTATGAATTGATGATTTAATTATTGATTTAAATAATAAAAATACTAACAATAATGATGATGCTAAAACTAAAAGAATTGAATTTCATACTCATACTAAAATGAGTGCTATGGATGGTATTACTTCAGCAAGTGATTATATTAATCAAGTAGCTAAATGAGGACACCAAGCAATTGGTTTTACTGATCACTTAAATGTACAAGCATACCCAGATATTGCTAATGCCGCTAAAAAACATCCAAACTTAAAAGTAATGTATGGTGTTGAAATGGATTTAATCCCCAATAATATTAGTATTACTAAAAATAATATTAATACACCATTATTAGATTTAGAATACATTGTTCTTGACTTAGAAACAACTGGTTTATCAACCAATTACCACGAAATTATTGAATTTGGTTATACAATTGTTAAAGACAATATGATTTTAAAACAAGATACAATTTTAATTAAACCTAATAATCCCGTACCTGAACATATTACTGAACTTACTAGTATTACCAATGTTATGTTAAAAGATAAACAAACATTACAACAAATATTGCCAACAATTATTGAAATAATTGGCAATAAAACAATAGTTGCTCATAATGCTAACTTTGACTTTGGTTTTTTACAAGCAGCAATGAAACAATTGGGTTTCATGCCTTTAAATAATCCTGTCATTGATACTTTGCAATTATCTAGAGCAATTCTACCACAACTAAAATATTATCGATTAGGTACTCTTTGTCGTACTTATGGCATTAAATATGATGATGAAATTGCCCACCGTGCTGATTATGATGCTAATGTATTAGCACAAGTATTTTTAAAAATGTTACAACAATTAAAAATAGAATTTAATTGTATTAATTTACAAGAAATTAATAACTTAATTAATGAACAAATTAATTTTAAACTTCGTGGTGAACATATTACTATTTTTGCAAAAAATCAATTAGGATTAAAAGATTTATATCAATTAGTTTCACTATCTCATACAAAGTATTTTTATAAAACACCAAAAATCATATCAGAAGCAATTAATGAAAATAGAAAAGAATTATTAATTGGTAGTAGTTGTATAAATGGTGCTGTTTTTGAAACAGCATTAAATAAAAGTGAAGAAGAACTAATTAAAATAATGAAATGATTTGATTTTATTGAAATCCAACCACCTGCTGTTTATAAACACTTAATACAGTTAGGAAATATTACTAAAGAACAATTACATGATACTATTAAAAAAATTATTAATAATGCTCTTAAATTAAATAAATTAGTAATTGCTACTAGCGATGCCCACTATTTACATCCCCATGAAAAAATGTATCGTGATGTTATTATTAATAGTAAAGCAATTGGTGGTTTGTTACACCCATTATTTGATCGTAAAGGTAAAGTTACATCATATCCCGATCAACATTTAAGAACTACTAATAAAATGTTAACAGAATTTAACTTTTTAGATGACCCTAATTTAATTAATGATATTGTTATTAATAATCCTTTGCAATTAGCAAAACAATTTGAAATGGTTAAACCGATTAAAGATGGCTTATTTACACCAAGTATTGTTAATGTTGATACTAAATTACGTAATCTTTGTTATGAACAAGCATGAAATCGTTACGGTAATCCATTACCAACATATGTAGAAAAACGTTTCACTCGCGAATTAGATGCAATTATTACTCATGGTTTTGCTGTTGTTTATTGAATTGCACACAAATTAGTAGAAAAATCTTTACAAGATGGTTATCTTGTTGGTAGTCGTGGCTCAGTTGGTTCATCTTTAGTAGCTACTTTTGCTAATATTACTGAGGTTAACCCACTACAACCACACTATTTATGCCCACAATGTAAAACTAGTGAATTTATTAGTAATGGTTCTTATAAGTGTGGTTATGATTTACCAAAAAAAATATGTTTACAATGCAATATTGATTTAATTACTGATGGTCATGATATTCCTTTTGAAACATTCTTAGGATTTGATGGTGATAAAACACCTGATATTGATTTAAACTTTTCTGGTGAATATCAAAATAAAGCTCATGATTTTACTAAAGAAATGTTTGGTGAAGAAAATGTTTTTCGTGCTGGAACAATTTCAACAATTGCCAATAAAACAGCTTATGGTTATGTTAAAGCTTATGCAGAAAAAATTGGTCAATCAGATATGCGTGCAGCAAAACTAGAGTTACTAAGTCAAGGATGTGTTGGTATTAAAAGAACAACTGGTCAACATCCTGGTGGTATTATTGTTGTACCAAAAGAATATAATATTAACGATTTTACACCAATTAATTTTCCAGCTGATGATACTAGTTCTACATGAAAAACTACGCACTTTGATTTTAATTCTATTCATGATAATTTATTAAAATTAGATATTCTAGGTCACGTTGATCCAACAGCATTAAAAATGTTAGAAAATTTAACTGGTATTGATCCAAAAACTATTCCTAATCAAGATGAAAAAGTTTTATCATTATTTTCTAATTTAAGTGCCTTAAATATTACTAGTGATGATTTACTTGGCGAAAAAACAGGAGCAATTGGTATCCCTGAATTTGGTACTGGTTTTGTTCGTAAAATGTTAAGTGATACATTACCTACTTCATTTTCTGAATTAGTACAAATATCTGGTTTATCACATGGTACTGATGTTTGATTAAATAATGCTGATGAATTAATTTCACAACAAGGTTTAAAACTAAAAGATGTAATTGGTTGTCGTGATGATATTATGACTTATTTAGTATATCAAGGCTTACCAGCAAAAATTGCCTTTAACATTATGGAAGATGTCCGTAAAGGAAAAGGCATTAAACAAGAATATGAAAAGTTAATGCAAGAAAAGAAAGTTCCTAATTGATACATTCAATCTTGCAAAAAAATTAAATATATGTTTCCTAAAGCACACGCTACTGCTTATGTATTAATGGCATGAAGAGTAGCTTGATTTAAAGTTTATTATCCGCATGAATATTATGCTACTTATTTTACAACAAGATGTGAAATTTTTGATATTAAAACTATGTTACAAGGCATTGGTGCTATTACTAATAAATTAAAAGATATTAATAACAGATTAAGAAAAAATGATGGTCAAAAAAATACAGTTACTACTAAAGAAAAAGATTTAATCCCATTATTAGAAGTAGCATTAGAAATGAATGCTAGAAATATTAAATTTAGCAATATTAGTTTAGAACATTCTGATGCTAAACTTTTTCAAGTTAAAATAATAAATGGTGAAAAACAAATTCTACCACCTTTTATTACTTTAGATGGATTGGGTGAAATTGTGGCTAATTCAATTGTTAAAGCAAGGAGTGAACAAGCAATTACTTCAAAAAATGATTTACAACTACGAACTAATATTACTAAAACTAATTATCAACTATTAAATGAGTTAGGAGTATTAGAACATTTAGAAGAAAATACACAATTAATGTTAGAATTATAATACAAAGAAAAAAGAAAAGATGTGGGATTATTATGTATAAATTAAGTAACAAAGCCAACTTTTATATACGTTTATCTGCATTAATAATGATAATTTTATTTTTAATTATTGATTTAATTAGTGCAATATATTATCCAATGGAAAAATTTGAAGATTTAGGATATGGTGAACGAGTAAGTAACTACTATGCTTTTTTTACTACTGAGAGTAATTATATGGTTGTTATTTATTTTTGTGTTTATTTATTTGATTCTTATTTTCGTGGTACTAAACCAAGTTTTCAAACTCGATTAGCAGTAACTGTTTATATTACTATTACGATGTTAGTATTTTGAATAGGTATTTTTACTGCTGAGCAAGATCCAAAACAATACAGTGCTTATAATTGAATTGCAACATTAATTTTACACTTATTAATGCCAATAATTATGATTACTAGCTTTATTGTTACATCAGGTCATCAATATATTAATATGAAACAACAACATAAAATATATTTATGATTAATTGTTATTTATCCAGCAATTTATTGTATTGTTATTCTAATTAGAGGTCATTTACGTTATTTAGATTTTATAGAAACTGGTCATCCACCAAGAGATACATGATATCCATATTTTTTCTTTGATTATTCAAATGGTGAATATGGATGATTAATCGCTGCTAGTGCCGTTGATTTTGTTTTTGGTTTAGTTTTCAGTTTACAATATTTTTATATTTGAATGAATAACTTAATGTTCAAACGTTATCAAACTTCTGAACATCGTTTATATGATTTTTATCAAAAAATATTACGTCAACTTAATAAAAAAAAGAAGGGAGGTTCCCAAAAAAGAAAAGCAAAATTAAAAAGAAAAGAAAAAAGTAAAAATTTAAAACATATCTTATATTCCTTACATGATAAATATTATTGATATAATTAAATAAAAAAGAAAAGTTAGGTGATTGTAATTGAAAATTAACTTGAAAACAATGTTAAAACATGCACAAATTAACAAATACGCAATCCCAAGTTTTAACTTTGATAATTTAGAAATGTTAATTGCAATTACTAATGCAGCCGAAAAACAAAAAGCACCAATATGTTTAATGATAACACCTAACACTATTAATTGTATTGATTTAAAATATGTACTTGCTATTATTAATAATGTTATTAATCGTGCAAAAGTACCAATTTTTTTTACAACTAGACCACTGTCTTGATCCACGCTTTATTAAAACTAAAATTACATCTGATTTTAGTTCAGTTATGTTAAATTACAGTAACTATACAATTAAAGAAAATATTGAAAAAACCAAAGATATTGTTCATTTTGATGCTCCTTTGGGTATTGTTGTTGAATCAGAGATTTTTTACAATCATACAAAAGGAGATATTACTAATGATATTAATTTAATTGAACAAGCCATATTATTTAGAAATAAAACTAATATTAATGGTCTTGTATTTACTGCTATCAATAGTCATCATCAAGATAATAGACAAGATTTAAAAATTTCTCTAATTAAAGAAATTGCTATTAAAATTCCTGAAATTTTTTTAGTATTACATGATAATGTTACTATTAATAATGAACAATTAGCTCTAGCAATTAAAGCTGGTATTACTAAAGTTAATATTAGCAGTGATTTAAGAAAGATTTATGTTGAAAGTCTAAAAAAAAGTTTGCAAACTAACTCTAATTTATCTAAACAAGACACCGACTTACCACTTTGATATAAAGCTACTATTTGTTTCTTAAATTCGTCGGTATATGAGTTAATATTGGCCATAATTATAGTTCCTTTCTTTTAACTAATTTGTTCACTTGTCTACGTAATTAGTGTCCAATAAAGTGTAACCTATCCCACACAAGAACAGAAAGTCAAGATCAACCTTCCACAAGTCAAGAACATGTTAATGGATATCATCAAGAAAATTTAGAAGTTAGAAATAAAGACAATATTAATTACACAAGAACAGAAAGTCAAGATCAATTTTCAACAAGCGATGAAGAAGAGTGAATAGATGATACTAATAGTCGTTATGGTGGAATAACACAAAAAAGATTGTATATTAATAGACGTTGAAAATATCGTACGAGATTTGAACCTGGTGTAGTATATTCTGGTATAATGATTCATGAAAATGTTATTGATATTTCTAATGATTTAAAATTACAGAAAACTATTCGTTTGAAAAACGGTAGAGTGATTTTATAATTATCAAATTTAGATGAAAATAATCAATTTGAACAAAAATTTAAAATATATGAAAATGAAAATGCATACCTTAGTGATTTAAAATCATTAGATTTCAGTACTTTTACAGAAATAAAACAAAAAACACCTATTAATTGATATTTTATTATCACTGCATTAGGAATTATTCCTATTGTTGTGTTTGCACGAACTACACAAAGAGTATTTTCAGTTAATATTACAGATAATAAACCTCATCCATCTAGTGATTGAATAACTAATATTCTTGACGTTACTAATGAAAAAACACAACATAATCTTATGATGGCAAGTGCTGATATTATTTTTAGTCTTCTTACTGGTGAAATTTTTAAATGATCGCGTAAGGTTATTAGTCCTTGCTGTCAAACTAGAATTGTTGCTAATTCACCTGTTAATAATTCATACTTTATTACATCATTAATTCATCTTTGATCAACATTTAGTAATCATGTAGTTGTTACTGCTGCTGCAATGTATACTCTTGATAGTTTTACTTGACCAAATTATGGTTGAAAATTAATTAATAAATTTAATATCTTATCTACTATTGCTAGACTTTATGCTATGACAACTATTAATAATGGTTTTAAATGATCATTAAGTACATTAAATAATGAGTTTCAATTATCTGATAAGTTTAATTGTTGTTTAAATATTTTTAGTAAAATGGTTAATTTTATTAATGAATTATGTTACCCTTTAAAAGGTTTTATTGCACTTGTTAGTTTTGGTGCAATTACATTTAGTAGTAATGCACTTAAAACTTTAGCATCACTTGTTGCTGAAAATGGGTTTACAGATGGTTGTTTGATATTCCCTAATAAATTTTTTACTTTAGGAATGTTGGGAACAGCTACAGCAATGTCAATAACAGATGGTTTAAACTTACAGTTAGATAATTATAAAAAACCACTATTACAACCAATTCTAAATGGAGCAAAATGAATTTGAACTAAAACAAAATCATGTTGTATAAATAATGAAAATGATAATGGATATGGTTCTATAAATAATGATAATGTTGAAGATGGAGTTGTTATTAATAATCCTAAAAATGATATAAAAGATTTCCTGAGTTGTAAATATAAATGGGACAGTTTTTTAAAATAATTGTATTAAATCTATTGGTCTTTTATAAGAGAGCGATTTTCTGGGTGTAGAATTAATTTGAAATGCTATAAAATTTAAATCTTTTTGTTTATATGAAGATAGATCTGTAGATTTTGGTAAATATCTTCTTAAAATACCATTATTATTTTCATTTAAACCCCTTTGGCAAGGTTTACCAGGATCTGCAAAATAAATTTTGACATTACAAATTTTTTCGATTAATCTTCATTTACTAAATTCTTTACCACGATCAAAAGTAATGGTTTTAACTGTTCCTTTTTGTAACTTTGAAATAAATTTTATTATACTTTTCGTAATATTTTCTGATTTATGATTTTTAGTTACTAAAGGAATTGTGGTTTTTGATCATATATCAGCCAAAGTAATAATAGAACTTTTATGATCTTTGCCAATGATAGTATCACCTTCTAAATGACCAAATTCTTGTATATTTTTAATATTAGGAATGATTAAATTTCTTTCATGAATAGACTTACAATTATTAATTTTGCCCCTAGTTTCTTTTTGTTTGTGAGATTTATTTTTGCCTTTTCTCAATAAGTTATTTTCATCAAAACCCATTCGATTTGTTTTAAACATGTTATATAAAGTTTTTGTTGAAATACTTTTTATTTTATTTTCCTTTAAAAAGTTAGCAATTATATCAAGAGCATACTTTTTAGTAATTAACAAATGATTAATACTATTAATTTCTGTTAAAGTTAAAATTATTAATTTTCTGCCTGCATTTTGTTTATTTTTTTGAAATTGATTCAATATTGCTAATGGCAATAAGTTTTTATTTAATAATCTACAAACTCTATGTACAGTTGATTTACTATAATCAACAATTTTTGCTATTTTACGAATCGAAAATCCATAATTTTTATATTAGACTTGGTGCAAAACTAAGGTAATTCAAAATTATATATTCCTGCTATTAAATTAAATCTTAATGCAAATCTTCATATTTTATTGCGATATTTTAAACTTAAAATTTTAAAACGTTTTAGTTTAGCAAATACGTGTTCAATTTTAATTCTAATTTTACTTAAAGTTTTATTGTATTATTTTTGAATTGGTGTTAATTGATTGTATTTACTGTTTTTAAATGGCAAAAATGTATTTTTATGAATATTTTGTATACCTTGATAACCTGAATCAACAAAAAACTTGTTTTTCTGGATGAATAAAAGTTTTAGATTTTAGAAGCAATTTAAAATCATGAATGCTTCCAAAACAAAAAGCAGTTGAAATAATTTTTCCATTGGAAATATCAATAATTATTTGGGATTTGAGAGAATGATGTTTCTTTTTACCTGAAAAAAGTAATTTTAGTTTTTTTTAAGGCTTTTATCCCTTTATGTACTATTTTTAAATTTTATCACATAAATGGAGATAAAATCCTACCTAGGAAATTATCCCCGCATGTATTTAAATCAAACACAAAATTACAGTTTCAAAACTAGGTATGTTATTGAATTTATATGCTGATTCTTTTGCATATAAATGAATATTGTGCTTTGAAACTCTTATGTGTGTTCGGAAAGTTCGTCGTATGTGCTTTCATGCTGATTAAATCTGGTTTGTGTTTACACCTGTTGGTGACACATACCCAACTTCATGATTTACGATTTCATGTTTGGGATAGAAGTTTTTGAAACTTACATATCCCTTCCAAGAATCCGTAAATAGACAGCACTCAGTAAAAATGTGTTTCAACGCAAATCAAAAAAATCTTTTGCAATTTACAAGAAACCACATTTCTTCAAAGTGTGATGTACATACTGATTCTTGAAAAGGATATCGCCATTTTAAATCAGTTTTCACTAAGCATGAAACAGTTAACCATCAAGATGGCTATGTTTCAAAAACTGGTGTAAACACAAACCAGATTTAATCGGCATGAAAGCACATCAGACGAACATTTAAAACACATATCAAAGTTGAAAAACATCATGTTCATTTATACGCAAAAGAATCGGCATATAAATTCAACAATATACCTAGTTTTGAAACTGTAATTTTGTGTTTGATTTAAATACATGCGGGGATAATTTCCTAGGTAGGATTTTATCTCCATTTATGTGATAAAATTTAAAAATAGTACATAAAGGGAGAAAAGCCTTTA
This sequence comes from Spiroplasma endosymbiont of Zeiraphera isertana, assembly GCF_964030805.1. GTDB lineage: Bacteria > Bacillota_I > Bacilli_A > Mycoplasmatales > VBWQ01 > Spiroplasma_E. The sequence continues at coordinate 885,981 of NZ_OZ034965.1, read as the reverse complement.
ATTTTTATATAAGTGTCCTTTTTAATTTTACAATTAAAGTTATACTAATAATTTTATTTTTTTTATTCATTTGAAGAATTATTATTTTTGATATTTTTTAATATTTCTTCAATGTTTTTAACTCTAGTGTTGGTATTATCATATTTAAAGCGTAATTCTGGAACTTTGTATTTATTACTTGTTTTAGCAAGTGCGCTTCGACAAAAACCTTTCGCTTTTTCTAAAGCAGTACTAATGGTTTTAATATCTAAATTATCTAAGTAAACTGTTCAATAAATGGTAGCATAACTGTTATCTTTTGTTATTTTTACATTAGTAATAGTGATATCTTTGAAAAGAATATTTTTTGATTCTTTTTTTAATATATTAGTAATTTCTTTTTTTAAGAAACTTTCTTGTTGTTCAAATTTAATGATAGACATCCTATTTTGTCTCCACTTCTTCTACTAAATATGATTCAATAATATCATTTTCTTTTAAGTCATTAAAATTTTTAATAGTAATACCGCATTGAGTTTCTTTTTTAGCAATTTTTAAATCATTTTTTTCATGTTTTAAACCACTGATTTCACCGTTATAAATAACAACATCATCACGAATGATATGAACTTTGCTATTACGTTGAATGAAACCATTAATGACAACACAACCAGCAATTGTTCCTACTTTTGAAAAATGAAAAGTTTTAATAACTCGTGCTTGACCAAGAATTTTATCTTCATAAGTTGGTTCTAATAAACCTTTAGCAGCCAATTCTAATTCTTCAGTTATTTTATAAATGATATTATGTAATCTAATTTCAACACCGGCATTGTTAGCAGCTTCACGAATAACATGATTGGGACGAACATTGAAACCATAAATAATACTTCCTGAAGTTTGAGCAAGTTTAATATCTCATTCACTAATACCACCAATAGTTGCTCTAATAAACTTAACAGTAATATCATTAACATTAATTTTATTTACTGCTTGAACGATTGCTTGCACTGAACCTTGAGTATCTGCTCGTAAAATAACATTAATTTGTTTTAATTCACCTGTAGCAACATCTTGTGTTAAATTACCTAAACTAATTTGTCGATTATTTCTAATTTTATTTTTTTCTTCTGTTTGTCTTACTAGTGCTACTTTTCTTGCTAATTTATCATCGTTAAAAACAATAAAAGATTCACCAGGAGTAGGGGCTGTTTCAAATCCTAAAACTTGAACAGGCATTGAAGGTCCAGCTTTAGTAATTATTTTACCAGTATCATTAATAAGGCGTTTAATTTTTCCTTTAACGCTACCAGCAACTACAATATCAGTAACTTTTAGTGTTCCACCTTGTATTAATAAAGTACAAATTGAACCAACATTTTTATCATGATGAGATTCGATAACAGTTCCATTAGCAAAACGATTTGGATTAGCATTTAGTTCTTTTCATTCAGCAATTACTAATATTGCTTCTAATAATTCATCAATTCCTTGATTTTTTAAAGCACTACCATAAACAAAAATAGTATCGCCACCTCATTCTTCACTAGTTAAATCACAATTAGCTAGTTCATTCATAATGCGATCAGTATTAACATTTGGTTTATCCATTTTATTAACAAAAACAATAATTGAAACACCAGCTACTTTTGCATGGTCAATTGCTTCACGAGTTTGTGGCATCACACCATCATCACCAGCAACTACTAAAACAACAATATCAGTAATTTTAGAACCACGTGAACGCATTTCAGTAAATGCTTCATGACCTGGGGTATCAATAAAAGTAATTAATTTATTATTAGTTTTAATTTGATAAGCACCAATATGTTGAGTAATACCACCGTGTTCTTGATTAGTAACTTTAGAATTACGGATAGTATCTAATAGTGTTGTTTTTCCGTGATCAACATGGCCCATAATTGTAACAACAGGTGGTCGAGTTACTAAATTTTTTTTATCATCTTCGAGATTAATATTTTCTAATAAGTTTTCATATGTTACCACTTTAGCTTTTTCAAAATCAATATTTCATTCCAAACAAAGTTCAAGCATTAATTCTTGAGTTAATATTTGATTTTGATTAAATAGTTTGCCTTGTTTCATGAAGTATTTAATAATGTCAGTTACTGGATGATGCAATGCTTTAGCAAATTCTGAAATAGTTAATGGTTCGTTATATAAAAATACTCCTTTTTCATTAATTTGAGATGTTTTTTGTTTTAGTTGTTGATTAATATTTTGTGTTTGTTGAGATATTCGTTTTTTTGCCATTTGCATCCCGCCTTTCGCTTGGGAAAATTAATCTCAATTTTTTTTAATTTCATTAATTAATTGTTCATAAAATTCATTTGGAATTTTTGTTTTTAATGCTCGTTCTAATGCCTTATTTTTAATAAGCAAAGTTATTAATTCAAGTTTAGGTTGGATGTAGGCACCTCGACCATTTTGTTTGCCAGTTTTATCAATGAATAATTGTCCTTCTTTATTAATAACAATTCTAATTAATTCACGTTTAGGTAAAATAGTATTTGTAACTATACATTTACGCATGGGTATTTTTTTACGTTGAATTAAAGGTATTTTATTCATAACGACCTACTTTATTGTTTATTGATTTTTATTTTTTCATTGTGTTTTTTTTAATAATTCATATATAAACTTTTCATATTCACTTTCTTTAATATTACCATTTCAAGTAAATTTAATATTATTTTCATTTGCTTGTTCTAATGAAGTAATATTAATATTTCAGTGAGTTACACCGGCAACTAATTTAGCAGCCATACCATTTTTACCAATAGCTAATGATAATTGTTCAGTAGGAACAATAATATTTGCTTGTTTTTCTTCTTCATTAATATCAATTGAAATAACTTTAGCTGGTGTTAAAGCGTTAATTATATATTCTTTTATATTAGGATTTCAGGCAATAATGTCAATTTTTTCGCCACTTAATTCTTGCGTAATTAATTTTGTTCTTTCGCCTTTTGGACCAATACATGCACCAATACCATCAATGCTTGGATCATGACTAACAATTGCAACCTTAGCTCTAATTCCAGGAATACGAGCAATATCTTTAACTTCGATTACACCTTGTGCTATTTCAGGAACTTCTAATTCTAGTAAACAACGTAAAAAATTAACGTGAGTTCTTGATGCTAAAATTTGACCATAGTTTTTATTTTTAATAATATCTTCAACATAAAATTTGATGTAAGTATTATTAGCGATTGGTTTATTTTTTGGTAAGATCTCACTAGGGATTTGATTTTGTTTTGGTAAGAAAGAATAGGCTCTACCAATTTTAATTAACATATAAGTTTCTTCAACGCTTTCAATAGTACCAATTAATATGTGATCTTTTTTATCAATAAATTCATCATAAATTGATGTTTTTTCTGCTTCACGAATTGATTGTTTTACTACTTGAATAGCTTTAAAAATTGATAAACGAGAGAATTGATCACTAGGAATTATTTGCGTATATGTATCACCAATTGTTAAGCCGGGATTCTTTGTTTTAATAGTTGAAAGTGCAATTTCTAATTCAGGATCTTCAACTTTTGGAACAACAATTAAATCCTTTAAAATTTTAATAGTACCTTTATTTTGATCAATTTCAATTCTGATATTTGTACTATCATCACGATGACTTTGATATTCATATGCTTTTTTTAGTCCTTCTTTTAAAGCTTCAATGATATCTTCTTTTGCTATTTGTTTTTCTTCAGCAATTTCATTTATGGCATTTAAAATGATTTGACTAATTTCTTTGTCCACTTTTTCTCCTCCTTGTTTTTTATAAACATTGTTGTTTATTATGTAATAGTATTTGAAATAGATTTATTTCAAAATGAAAATATACTTAAATAAAAAAATAAAATATATTACACTAGAAATAATAAAGACAGCTGGTAGCTGTCTTGCTATAATTCTAATTCATTGTTCATTATATAATATTATTAATTTGAAAACAATAGAAATTTATTAAATGATAGAGTTTTATTATCTTAGATTATTGGAATGGCAACACTTTTTAGGACTATTTTTTGGTAGACATTTGTTTTTGATAATTAACTGGAGTTAAGTAGTTTAAAGTGCTGTGGATTCTTATGTTGTTATATCAATTGATATAATCAAATAATTCTAATTTTAATTGGATTAATGATCTAAAATTTTTATCATTAATAAATTCAGTTTTGAAAGTTTTAAAAGTTGCTTCAGCAACAGCATTGTCATAAGGACATCCTTTTTTGCTTAAAGATCGATTTATGTTGAATGCTAGTAAAAGTTTATCAATAATTTTATTGTTAAATTCATTACCTCGATCGCTATGAAATATTTGAATATCTTTTAAACAGCGATTTGATTGCATAAATGCTTCATATACTAATGATGCATCTTTTTTAGTGCCTACACTATGTCCAATAATTTCTTTTAATTTTCACAAAAAATCTTGATATTACTTTTAATTTAAAATTAAAAGTAATATTTTTATATAAGGGGTGATTTTTTGTGACTAATAATGAATTAATTGATGTTTTAAAAAACAAAAAAGATGAAGAATTTATAAAAATTAGGAAATTATCCCCACATGTACTAGTGTGGAGGAAAAAATGAATTGAAATGAATTCAATAGCATATTTCAAACTGAAAACGATTGTTTGAAATATATAGCGAAGTTTAAAATAATGAAATGCATCAGGTGTGCTTCTTCTAGTTTGAATGCTTCTGATTTGAGAAGAATACGATGTTTGAACTGTAACCAAACATTTAGTATTCTTTATGGAACCATTTTTTATAAGTCACAGACCCAAATGACATCTTGGTTTTATCTCATCTTTAGATGAATAAACACAAAGCATGGCATACCAGCAACCGATGTTGCAAGGGAATTGGGTGTGACCTATAAAACAGCTTGAAGAATGTGTCATGAAATCAGGACTAGAATTGGAAATCAAGATGCAGGTTTCATTGTTGATGGCACAGCGCAGATGGATGAAATGTATCTTTCACATTTAGGTTTTAAAAAACAAGGAAGATCCTTGTTGAATAAAACTTTGATTGTTGGAGTTTATGAGAAAACCAGCAACAAACTAATTGTGAAGGTGCTGAAAAATGCAGATGAAAAAAACCTTTTAAGATTTGCATTGAAACACATTTTTACTGAGTGCTGTCTATTTACGGATTCTTGGAAGGGATATGTAAGTTTCAAAAACTTCTTTTAATTTTCACAAAAAATCTTGATATTACTTTTAATTTTAAATTAAAAGTAATATTTTTATATCAGGGGTGATTTTTTGTGACTAATAATGAATTAATTGATGTTTTAAAAAACAAAAAAGATGAAGAATTTATAAAAATTATTAGACATTTTAAAAATAGAATTAAACAAATTGAGAAAAAAGAAAAATTAGATGCAATTGATAAAAAATTTAAAGAAAAAGGAATTCAATGTCCAAATTGTAAATCTTATTGATGTGTAAAAAATGGTTTTAAGAATAATAAGCAAAAATATTTATGCAAAGATTGTAAAAGTAGCTTTGATGCTTTAAGAAATCATTTTTTACATTGAAGTCATTTATCTCATGAACAATGAGATTGAATAATTTGATTGTCATTGTTAGGTCAATCTGCTTATACTATTTCTCAATTTGCTAAAATTTCAAAAACATCAGCATGATTTAATCGTCAAAAATTTATGAAATCATCACAATTAGCCAAAACACAAAAACCATTCACAAAATTAAAAGGTAGAATTGAAATTGATGAAACTTTTATCAAAGAAATTCACAAAGGAAATTTCAAAAATCCAGATGATCCAAGAAAAAAATGAATTGAAGAAAATGCTAAAGATTTAAACTGTTGTATTGAAATGGCAATTGATGAAAATAAAAATATTTATGCTCAAACAACAAATACTAAAAGATTAACAAAAAAATGAGTACAAGAAAATTTAACATCTAAGCTTATCGAAGAAAAATCAATTATAGTTTGTGATATGCAAATACTATATGATACAGTAGCTAAACAAACAAAATGTACTCTCAAGAAATTTAAATCAAAAGAAAATAAAGAATTAAATTATAAAAATTTAAGTAATATCAGTAAAATACAATCAAGTTTAAAAGAATTTATTACTCATTATCATGGCATTGGATTTATCAATATTCAAAATTACCTCAATTTATGAAAATTTAAATACCAACATTATAAAATATCACCTTATGCAAAATCTGAAGCATTATATTTCAGTTTGTAAAAAAAATAAATCCCAAAATTAAATAAAATCAAATTTTAGGCCAGGTTGATGATTTTTTTTATTTCATCAAGAGTTTTTTTGAAAATTAAAAAAAACTTCTATCCCAAACATGAAATCGTAAATCATGAAGTTGGGTATGTGTCACCAACAGGTGTAAACACAAACCAGATTGAATCAGCATGAAAGCACATCCGACGAACTTTCCGAACACACATAAGAGTTTCAAAGCACAATATTCATTTATATGCAAAAGAATCAGCATATAAATTCAATAACATACCTAGTTTTGAAACTGTAATTTTGTGTTTGATTTAAATACATGCGGGGATAATTTCCTAGGTAGGCTTTTATCTCCATTTATGTGATAAAATTTAAAAATAGTACATAAAGGGATAAAAGCCAAAAATTATTAGACATTTTAAAAATAGAATTAAACAAATTGAGAAAAAAGAAAAATTAGATGCAATTGATAAAAAATTTCAAGAAAAAGGAATTCAATGTCCAAATTGTAAATCTTATTGATGTGTAAAAAATGGTTTTAAGAATAATAAGCAAAAATATTTATGCAAAGATTAGACTTGGTGCAAAACTAAGGTAATTCAAAATTATATATTCCTGCTATTAAATTAAATCTTAATGCAAATCTTCGTATTTTATTGCGATATTTTAAACTTAAAATTTTAAAACGTTTTAGTTTAGCAAATACGTGTTCAATTTTAATTCTAATTTTACTTAAAGTTTTATTGTATTCTTTTTGAATTGGTGTTAATTGATTGTATTTACTTTTTTTAAATGGCAAAAATGTATTTTTATGAATATTTTGTATACCTTGATAACCTGAATCAACAAAAACTTGTTTTTCTGGATGAATAAAAGTTTTAGATTTTAGAAGCAATTTAAAATCATGAATGCTTCCAAAACAAAAAGCAGTTGAAATGATTTTTCCATTGGAAATATCAATAATTATTTGGGATTTGAGAGAATGATGTTTCTTTTTAACTGAAAAAAGTAATTTTAGTTTTTTTTAATTCTTTCAATTGGAGTTTCAGTAGCATCAATAGCTAACAAATTATTATTAGTACCTTTATTTTTTGTTAAATCTTTTTTTCCAGGTAAATTAAAAATTCCGCTTTTTATTAAAATATTTTCAATTCAAAAAATATTACGAATGCAACTAGTATGACTAATATTATATCTTTTTGCAATAACTCTATAACTACTATAGTCTTTTCAATATTCTAAAGTCATTAATAAACGCTCTTCAATTACAATTTTATTTTTTCTACCACCATAATATTTTTGTTTAGACTCAGCAATTTTTAAAATTTCAAACATTTTATAAAATGTTTGTGGCTTTATGCCGACTAAACTATAAAATTCTTGATCATCTTTATATTTTTTCAACATAATAACTATCACCTTTAATATTAATAATAATCGTTAAATTGTTAAAATTAAAGGTTTTGCACCCAGTCTATTTAATAATCCCATACAATTAGATAAAAGTAGTACTTTATTAGACTTGGTGCAAAACTAAGGTAATTCAAAATTATATATTCCTGCTATTAAATTAAATCTTAATGCAAATCTTCGTATTTTATTGCGATATTTTAAACTTAAAATTTTAAAACGTTTTAGTTTAGCAAATACGTGTTCAATTTTAATTCTAATTTTACTTAAAGTTTTATTGTATTCTTTTTGAATTGGTGTTAATTGATTGTATTTACTTTTTTTAAATGGCAAAAATGTATTTTTATGAATATTTTGTATACCTTGATAACCTGAATCAACAAAAACTTGTTTTTCTGGATGAATAAAAGTTTTAGATTTTAGAAGCAATTTAAAATAATGAATGCTTCCAAAACAAAAAGCAGTTGAAATGATTTTTCCATTGGAAATATCAATAATTATTTGGGATTTGAGAGAATGATGTTTCTTTTTACCTGAAAAAAGTAATTTTAGTTTTTTTTAATTCTTTCAATTGGAGTTTCAGTAGCATCAATAGCTAACAAATTATTATTAGTACCTTTATTTTTTGTTAAATCTTTTTTTCCAGGTAAATTAAAAATTCCGCTTTTTATTAAAATATTTTCAATTCAAAAAATATTACGAATGCAACTAGTATGACTAATATTAGATCTTTTTGCAATAACTCTATAACTACTATAGTCTTTTCAATATTCTAAAGTCATTAATAAACGCTCTTCAATTACAATTTTATTTTTTCTACCACCATAATATTTTTGTTTAGACTCAGCAATTTTTAAAATTTCAAGCATTTTATAAAATGTTTGTGGCTTTATGCCGACTAAACTATAAAATTCTTGATCATCTTTATATTTTTTCAACATAATAACTATCACCTTTAATATTAATAATAATCGTTAAATTGTTAAAATTAAAGGTTTTGCACCAAGTCTATTGTAAAAGTAGCTTTGATGCTTTAAGAAATCATTTTTTACATTGAAGTCATTTATCTCATGAACAATGAGATTGAATAATTTGATTGTCATTGTTAGGTCAATCTGCTTATACTATTTCTCAATTTGCTAAAATTTCAAAAACATCAGCATGATTTAATCGTCAAAAATTTATGAAATCATCACAATTAGCAAAAACACAAAAACCATTCACAAAATTAAAAGGTAGAATTGAAATTGATGAAACTTTTATCAAAGAAATTCATAAAGGAAATTTCAAAAATCCAGATGATCCAAGAAAAAAATGAATTGAAGAAAATGCTAAAGATTTAAACTGTTGTATTGAAATGGCAATTGATGAAAATAAAAATATTTATGCTCAAACAACAAATACTAAAAGATTAACAAAAAAATGAGTACAAGAAAATTTAACATCTAAGCTTATCGAAGAAAAATCAATTATAGTTTGTGATATGCAAATACTATATGATACAGTAGCTAAACAAACAAAATGTACTCTCAAGAAATTTAAATCAAAAGAAAATAAAGAATTAAATTATAAAAATTTAAGTAATATCAGTAAAATACAATCAAGTTTAAAAGAATTTATTACTCATTATCATGGCATTGGATTTACCAATATTCAAAATTACCTCAATTTATGAAAATTTAAATACCAACATTATAAAATATCACCTTATGCAAAATCTGAAGCATTATATTTCAGTTTGTAAAAAAAATAAATCCCAAAATTAAATAAAATCAAATTTTAGGCCAGGTTGATGATTTTTTTTATTTCATCAAGAGTTTTTTTGAAAATTAAAAATAATTTCGCGGTTAAATAGGTCTATTAATAAACAAATATAGTTTCACTTACCATTTACTTGAACATAAGTTAAATCACTAACAATAACTTCATTTTTAATCCTATTCTTAAAGTTTCTATTAACAAGATTAGTTATTTGACTATCATTGACTTTATTATGATGATTTTTGTGTCTTAATTTAGTGTATTTTGATATTAAATTATGTTTATTCATAATTTCTTTAATTTTTCGTCTTGATAAATAAATTTCTTGGTTTTCTAATATGACTTTTAATCTTCTTGTGCCATAAATTTCTTTATTTTCTTTAAAAGCACTAATAACAGCTTCATCATACATATTATTTTGATTTTTTTCTTTTTTCTTGAAATTAAAATAATATGTTGATTTAGAGAGCTTTAAAAAACGACACATTGTACGAATTTTATATTTACATTTATTATTGATAATAATTTCTATTTTCTGCCTATTATTAGTGCTGCTTGCTTTAAAATATCATTTTCCATTCGTAACTTTTTTAACTCTTTTCTTAATTTAATTAATTCATTTTCTTCAACAGAACGATTATCTTTAGATTTAAAACTACCTGAATTAGTAAATTGCTTAATTCAATTATAAGTAGCTGCTCTTGTAACATTGTACTCTTTAGCAAGACAAGACACTGACTTACCACTTTGATATAAAGCTACTATTTGTTTCTTAAATTCGTCGGTATATGAGTTAATATTGGCCATAATTATAGTTACTTTCTTTTAACTAATTTGTTCACTTGTCTACGTAATTAGTGTCCAATAAAGTGTAACCTATCCATAATAATAATCCAGAAAACATTCAAATTCATAAAGAACAATTAGACTATTAAAAACACAGTTTATAAGCAAACAAAATTTAATAAATAAATTAATTTTTCTAATAATCTTCTGTCCTGGAAATTTTAATTAAAAAAATGTATTTTTATTTTCTGTTCTTAATTTTTAAATATAAAAAAAACTGAAAAATTTTCAGGTTTTTTTACATTATATTACTCAATAATCTTGGAAGTACTGTATAGTATATATAAAAAATAATAAGAATGTTCAGTTAATGAACAATTTAATCCTAACATTTTTGAAATTATTTTCTTAAAAAAAGCAAAATAACACTTAATAATGAAAAATATTATAAAAAGAGCACCAAATAAAAAAAGAATGTATAATTAATAGAAGAAAATAGTTTATATTTTTCAGAAAATTTATCTAAGGGGGAAAAACAATATGAGAAACATGAAAACATTACTACGACTAATGGGTGCTGCTGCTTTAACAACAGTTGCAGCAAGTTCAGTTGTTGCATGTGGAACTCAAACAAAAGCGCCAGCATTGAATGGCAAATATGCAGCATTACTAGGCTGATATAGTGATGAAAATATAAGTTTAATTAATCAAGAATTAAAGAAGAATTATACTACTGGTAAAGAGAAGTATTCAATTGAAGCTGATGACACAAAAATTACAGCAACTAAATTTAACGGAAAATTATTAAAAGCAGGTACTGGTACTGATTCTGATAAAAGTCAAGCATTTAGTGATGATGCTGCAGCCTTTTTAAAAGATTTAGGATTTACACCTGATAGCAAGAAGTTTTATTCAGCTGATGATGTTAAAAAGATTACTGCTTTATCTGCAAAAGTTGAAAGTACTGAAGTGTGTAAAATTGAAGCTGCTGGTACAACTGATTTTAAAGTTGAAGCTGGTACTTGTCAAATTAATATTATGGATAAGGCAACTGGAGATGATGCCAAATCTGTAAAAAAATATACTATTAATACTCTTAAGAAAGATGCATTAGGTGTTCCTGCTGAAGTGGCAGCAATTCTTATAAAGACCAATTTAGCATTGACTAAAGACAATAATTTTAAAAAAGATGGAGATGTTCTTACATCTTTACCTTGAGCTGATGGAAAAACTAAAGAAAAAAATCTATATGATTCTTTAGTTAAGTTAATTGGTGGTCAAAAATTAGTTTGATCTACTACTGATGGTGGAACTGCTATAAACAAGTACCCTAATGATACTACTACTGATGTATTTTTAAGAGTAATGTTTGGTGAAGTAAAGGTAGTAAGTTTTCAAGTTGACAAAATGCCTGCTTAATCATTAAATATTTTAAAAGATTGCAATTGCAATCTTTTTTAATTTATATTCTGTTTTATCACTTAAAAAATTTTATTAATTTATTAAAATTATAAAAATAATTTCAATTTAAGAATAATAATAAAGGAAATTATCCCCACATGTACTAGTGTGGAGGAAAAAATGAATTGAAATGAATTCAATAGCATATTTCAAACTGAAAACGATTGTTTGAAATATATAGCGAAGTTGAAAATAATGAAATGCATCAGGTGTGCTTCTTCTAGTTTGAATACTTCTGATTTGAGAAGAATACGATGTTTGAACTGTAACCAAACATTTAGTATTCTTTATGGAACCATTTTTTATAAGTCACAGACCCAAATGACATCTTGGTTTTATCTCATCTTTAGATGAATAAACACAAAGCACGGCATACCAGCAACCGATGTTGCAAGGGAATTGGGTGTGACCTATAAAACAGCTTGAAGAATGTGTCATGAAATCAGGACTAGAATTGGCAATCAAGATGCAGGTTTCATTGTTGATGGCACAGCACAGATGGATGAAATGTATCTTTCACATTTAGGTTTTAAAAAACAAGGAAGATCCTTGTTGAATAAAACTTTGATTGTTGGAGTTTATGAGAAAACCAGCAACAAACTAATTGTGAAGGTGCTGAAAAATGCAGATGAAAAAAACCTTTTAAGATTTGCATTGAAACACATTTTTACTGAGTGCTGTCTATTTACGGATTCTTGGAAGGGATATGTAAGTTTCAAAAACTTCTATCCCAAACATGAAATCGTAAATCATGAAGTTGGGTATGTGTCACCAACAGGTGTAAACACAAACCAGATTGAATCAGCATGAAAGCACATCCGACGAACTTTCCGAACACACATAAGAGTTTCAAAGCACAATATTCATTTATATGCAAAAGAATCGGCATATAAATTCAATAACATACCTAGTTTTGAAACTGTAATTTTGTGTTTGATTTAAATACATGCAGGGATAATTTCCTAGGTAGGCTTTTATCTCCGTTTATGTGATAAAATTTAAAAATAGTACATAAAGGGATAAAAGCCATAATAAATAGCAGAAAATAATTTATATTTTTTAGAAAATTATCTAAAAGGGGAGAAAACATTATATGAAAAATATAAAAACATTATTACGATTAATGGCCGCTACTACTTTAACTACAACTGCAGCAAGTTCAATTGTTGCCTGTGACTTTGAAACAAAAGCACCAATATTAAATGGTAAATATGCAAAATTATTAGGATGATATAGTGATGAAAATACAAGTTTAATTAATCAATAATTAAAGAAGGATGATACTACTGGTAAAGAGAAGTATTCAATTGAAGCTGATGACACAAAAATTACGATGACTAATTTTAAAAACAGTTTATTAAACGCAAACGAAATTAGAAATCCAAATCAAGCAAAAGATGCTGATGCCGCAGCATTTTTGAAAGAATTAGGAATTACAAGTGGTAGTGAAAATGAAGAATATTCACCTGATGATGTTAAAAAAATCACTACTTTATCTGCAAAAGTTACAAGTACTGAAGCAGGTAAAACTGAAGAAAATAATACAGGAACTGATTTTAAAGTTCTTGTTGGTACTTGTCAAATTGATATTATAAGTAAAGATGATGATAGTGTATTAAAATCTTATACTATCAATACCGCTAAAAATGATGGGTTATACATTTCAAAAATAGTTATTACTGAACTTATTAGTGATAAAAATGGTTTAAAATTAACTGCTGCGCAAGGATTTAAACAAGGTGAATTTGTTACTGATTTTAAATTAGTAATAAAATCAGAATGTAAACAAAAACAATTTGATTCTCTAGTTCAAATATTAAATACAAATGTTAGTACTCAGTTCCATGCTAGAGTTGCTGATGGTCCATTAGTAAAAGGAAATTTTAGAAATTTAAAAGTTTATTTAGCAATATATTTTGGTGATGTTCATCTTTTACCTAGAATAGACTGTGGTATACCATCAACTGTTTAAATCATTAAATATTTTAAAAAATATAATGACAGTTGTTGTTAATTATCATATTTTTTTGTTACTATTAATATAAATGAAAATTATTAATAATTAGACATTTGAAATCAGAAGAAATTAAATTTATAACATTGATAAGTTAAAAAAATAAACTTTAAATGAGGACACAATTGTATCTTTCAATTTTATTAAGTGATATTATTAATTATAAAAATTAAAGAAGGAGAAAAAATGTTAAAACCAGGAAGTATATTAATATTTATTTTTTTTTATTTTAGAATCAATATTTATAATTCCTTTATTATGAACAATACCTGGTTTTATTTTATACAAAAAAGTAAGTAAAGGTGAAGCAACTACTGATCAAAAAATTGCTTTAGCAATATTAGGAATTATCTTTGGTGCTGCATTAGGTATTATTGGTGGTATTTTTATATTAGTTGATTTAAACAATGATGAAAATAAAATCCAAAGATATTAATAAAAAACATCATTAATTAATGATGTTTTTTATTTTTTTAAATAGTTTTCCATTGGTTTTAATAAAAATTATTATATAATTTTTATAGTTTGATTTAAAAACAACTTAAAATTATTAACTAGGAGGAAAACAAATATGGAAGTTATTATTTTAGAAGCCACAAATCTGATGAATGAAATAATTTTACGTTATAAAAATGAAATTAACAAAATTCGCACCGGAAGAGCTAATCCTAATATCTTAGAAGGAATTAATGTTAGATGTTATGGTGGTGTTGATAGTTTAAGTAATATTGCCCAAGTTAAAGTAGCAGAAGCACATCAATTATTAATTAAACCATATGATCGTAGTTTAATTAAAGACGTTACAGAAGCTGTTACAAAAGCTGATTTGAAATTACAAATTAAAAGCGAAGCAGAAAATATACGTTTAATTTTCCCACAATTAACAGAAGACGTTCGTAAAACTTTAGTTAAAGATTTGAGTAAAAAAACTGAAGAATATAAAGTTAAAATCCGTAATTGTCGACGTGATGCTGTTCAAAATCTGAAAAAAATAAAATTACCAGAAGATCAAGAAAAGCATGCAGAAACTACAATTCAAGATTTAACTGATAGTAAAATTAAAGAACTTGTATTAATAGAAAACAATAAAAAAGCCGATTTAATGAAAATTTAGCAATAAAGCAATAAATAGTTAGGGGTTAAATATTGTGAAAAAAAAGATAATAAATAAAGAAAATATAAAATCTAAAGTTTCTTTTTTTGCAAAACTTAGTAATTTTTTTAGAACCTATCGAAATCGTATTCTTACAAGCTTTATGTTAATTGCTTGTGGTGTATTATGAATGTTTATTGGGGCAGTTTATTTAGAACCAATTTTTGGTAATAAACCACAGTGATCAGCTTATACATTTATGATAATTAATAATTTAATTTTTATTGGTTGTTTATGAGAAATTATTAATTTAAAAAAAGAATCAAATTGATCAATTGTACTTAAAATTTCTATAATTTTAACAGGAGTCATACTTTTATGAGTTCCGCTTGGTAAAGAAACTTTTGGTCCATATATTTATAATCATTATTGATTTGAAAATTGAATGACTTTATTAATTTTATTATTTTTCATTTGTATTTTTATTTTAATTGCTTGACGAAGTAAAAATTTTCAATTAAGTGATGTTATTTTTATTTTTACTTGAATTATTTATTTAGTGTTTGTTGTTAAAGCTGTTAATTTTTTAATGTTATCAGAAATTAAACTTTCAAAACTAGGATGACCAACATTATTGTTTTTATTCATTATTGTTATGTCTAATGATGTTGGTGCTTTTATGGGTGGTATAATTTATGGTAAAACAAAAATGGCACCAAGTGTATCACCAAATAAAACTTGAGAAGGTGCTATTACTGGTTTAATAACAGCAATTATTTTAAGTATGATAACAGTAACTGTTTTTTTAGAAACAAGTAATTATAATCCCTTACCTTTTTTAGAAGTTAATAGTAAAGCACCAATCTATATTGCTTATTTTGCTACTAGTTTTATTCTTTCAATTGCTACTCAAATGGGTGATTTATTATTTTCTTATTTGAAACGTAATTATCATGTTAAGGATTTTTCAAATATTCTACCTGGACATGGAGGATTATTAGATCGTTTAGATTCATTTTCAACAGTAGTTATTTTTGGTTTTCTAATTACTCTAGCAGCTATTGCTTAATATATAAAATTTAAGGATGAAGTTATGTATATATTTTTAGCCATTTTAATTGGTTTATTTACAATATTATTTTTAATTACCTTGCATGAATTTGCTCATTTTGTAATTGCTAAATTATCAGGAGCATATGTATATGAATTTGCTATTGGTATGGGACCAAAACTTTTGCAGTGAGGTAAAAAAGAAACACGTTATACTTTAAGACTATTACCATTGGGTGGTTATGTTTCTATTGCTTCAGAAATTGCTGATGCTCCTAAAGGACGAGAAGATGAAGTAATTGATAGTAAACGAATGATGGAAAACTTGCAACGTGGTAAAAAAGCAGCTTTCATCAGTGCAGGTGCACTAATGAATTTATTATTAGCTTTTATTTTATTAATGATTGGATATGGAATTTATCCACATAAATATGATCCTAACTTGCCACCAACCTATGCAACAACAGGACCATTATATGAAGCTGTTCAAAAATATAATCAAGATAATCCAAGTTTACCAATTTTAGATACTGATGCTATTACTAGTATTTATAATACTGGTGATATTGAATCTAAACAATCAATTAAATCATATTATGATTTACAAACATGATTAAGTAAATATAATAAAAAAACTACTAATGGTACAGTTATTGCTGATTACAAAATTACTTTTGATAATAAAGACGATAAAACTGTTACTTTTAAACCTGTAGAACAAAAAGGGGTGCTATTCATTGGTGTTAGTCAAGGTAGTTATTATTTAAATGCAGGGCAAGTTATTAGTAATGGTATCATTGATACTTTTAAAGATAGTTACAGTATTTTACAAGCATTAGGACAATTAGTTACTTTTCATTGACAAAATTTATCAGGACCTGTTGGTATTGTTAAATCAACTAATAGTTTTTTAAATCCTGATTTATCATCAACACAAGCAGCAAGTACATATTTTCGTTGAGCAGCATTATTATCATCTAATTTATTTTTATTAAATATGTTACCAATTCCGCCATTGGATGGTTATAAATTTGTTGAAAATGCAGTTGAAGCGGTAACAAGAAAAAAATTAAATGAAAAATATAAAATTATTGTCAGTATTGCTGGAGCTATATTATTTTTAGTTATCTTTATTGCTATTACTATTAAAGATATATTTTTTTAATCTTTACTTTATAATAAAATCCTATTATAAATAGGATAATAAATTTGAATGAAAAAGTTTTGAGCAATTTTCTTAATTATTTATATTTCCTGAGTTGTAAATATAAATGGGACAGTTTTTTAAAATAATTGTATTAAATCTATTTGTCTTTTATAAGAGAGCGATTTTCTGGGTGTAGAATTAATTTGAAATGCTATAAAATTTAAATCTTTTTGTTTATATGAAGATAGATCTGTAGATTTTGGTAAATATCTTCTTAAAATACCATTATTATTTTCATTTAAACCCCTTTGGCAAGGTTTACCAGGATCTGCAAAATAAATTTTGACATTACAAATTTTTTCGATTAATCTTCATTTACTAAATTCTTTAGCACGATCAAAAGTAATGGTTTTAACTGTTCCTTTTTGTAACTTTGAAATAAATTTTATTATACTTTTCGTAATATTTTCTGATTTATGATTTTTAGTTACTAAAGGAATTGTGGTTTTTGATCATATATCAGCCAAAGTAATAATAGAACTTTTATGATCTTTGCCAATGATAGTATCACCTTCTAAATGACCAAATTCTTGTATATTTTTAATATTAGGAATGATTAAATTTCTTTCATGAATAGACTTACAATTATTAATTTTGCCCCTAGTTTCTTTTTGTTTGTGAGATTTATTTTTGCCTTTTCTCAATAAGTTATTTTCATCAAAACCCATTCGATTTGTTTTAAACATGTTATATAAAGTTTTTGTTGAAATACTTTTTATTTTATTTTCCTTTAAAAAGTTAGCGATTATATCAAGAGCATACTTTTTAGTAATTAACAAATGATTAATACTATTAATTTCTGTTAAATTTAAAATTATTAATTTTCTGCCTGCATTTTGTTTATTTTTTTGAAATTGATTCAATGTTTCTAATGGCAATAAGTTTTTATTTAATAATCTACAAACTCTATGTACAGTTGATTTACTATAATCAACAATTTTTGCTATTTTACGAATCGAAAATCCATAATTTTTATATTCTTTTGTTGCTATTATTGATTCAATACTCAGATACTTATACATTGCGCTAATTCCTTTCTTTTCTTAATTATAGAACTAACACAATTTAATTTTTATATAAGTGTCCTTTTTAATTTTACAATTAAAGTTTTGAAATAAAATCTATAAGTATAAAAACTAAAATTTATATCGATTATTTGCTCCTAAGAGAATTATTTTTTCTTCAACAAATTTCTGAATAGCTATCATTGCATTTTCTATTAAGGTATTAATACTTGCTAAAGAGTACAATGGATAGGTTACACTTTATTGGACACTAATTACGTAGACAAGTGAACAAATTAGTTAAAAGAAAGGAACTATAATTATGGCCAATATTAACTCATATACCGACGAATTTAAGAAACAAATAGTAGATTTATATCAAAGTGGTAAGTCAGTGTCTTGTCTTGCTAAAGAGTACAATGTTACAAGAGCAGCTACTTATAATTGAATTAAGCAATTTACTAATTCAGGTAGTTTTAAATCTAAAGATAATCGTTCTGTTGAAGAAAATGAATTAATTAAATTAAGAAAAGAATTAAAGGTAATGTTTAGTAATCTGTGTAACTTACAAAAATAACTATGTTTAATTAATTCTAGTAAATATAATTAAATGACCAGAAAGAGTGAGTTACAAATGGTTAAAAAACAAAACATTAATAATAATAATCCAATATCACAAGCAGTAGATTTATTACTAGAAAATACTGAAGATTTAACAACAGTTTTTAAAGAAGGAGGTTTATATAAAGAATTAACAAAAAGATTAGTGGAAAAAATGTTGAATTCTGAAATGCAAAATTATTTAGGATATGAAAAAAATCAACATAGTAATAGTGAAAATGCTCGTAATGGCATAACTTCAAAAAAATTAATAACTCAAGAAGGTAAAATTGAAATTGATGTACCACGAGATCGTAATAGTAATTTTACTCCTGTAATAGTGCCAAAAAGACAAAGAAGATTTGATGGTTTTTATCAAAAAGTTCTTTCACTATATGCAAAAGGTATGACAGTATCTGACATTAGAATGCAGTTGCAAGAGTTATATCATGGTGCAGATATTAGTGAAAGTGTTATTAGTCAAATTACTGATGATGTTATTGATGATGTCAAAGCATGGCAAAATCGGCCATTAGAAAGTATTTATCCGATTGTTTATTTTGATTGTATAGTAGTTAAAGTACGACAAGATAAACGGATTATTAACAAATCAGTTTATATAGCACTAGGAGTTGATTTAGAAGGTAAAAAAGATGTTTTAGGTTTATGAATTAGTGAAAATGAAGGTTCTAAATTTTGATTATCTAATTTTACAGAAATGAAAAATCGAGGCTTAAATGATATTCTTATTGCTTGTAGTGATAATTTAACAGGCATGTCAGAAGCAATACAATCGGTTTATCCTAAAACCGAACATCAATTATGCATAGTTCATCAAATTAGAAATAGTTTAAAATATGTTTCATACAAACATCGAAAATCTCTAGTTACAGATTTAAAACCAATTTATAGTGCATGTAGTGAAGAACAAGCAATGCAAGCTTTAGAATCGTTTGAAAATAAATGAAATAAACAATATCCTCAAATGACTAAATCTTGATATAAAAATTGAGATAATTTAATGGTTTTTATTAGTTATCCACCAGAAATTAAAAGAGTAATTTATACTACAAATGATATTGAATCTGTTAATAGTCAATTACGAAAAGTTATTAGAAATAAAAAAGTTTTTCCTAACGATATGGCGGTTTTCAAAATATTTTACTTAGCAATTGAAAATATAACAAAAAAATGAACAATGCCTATTCAAAATTGAAATACAGCAATTGCTCATTTTATGATAAAATTTGAAGACAGAATTAATCTAAACTAGTACCTTGTAAAACAAAGATACACAGATTACATAAAAGCCTCGAATTAAAACAGTTACGAATGGAAAATGATATTTTAAAGCAAGCAGCACTAATAATAGGCAGAAAATAGAGATTATTATCAATAATAAATGTAAATATAAAATTCGTACAATGTGTCGTTTTTTAAAGCTCTCTAAATCAACATATTATTTTAATTTCAAGAAAAAAGAAAAAAATCAAAATAATATGTATGATGAAGCTGTTATTAGTGCTTTTAAAGAAAATAAAGAAATTTATGGCACAAGAAGATTAAAAGTCATATTAGAAAACCAAGAAATTTATTTATCAAGACGAAAAATTAAAGAAATTATTAATAAACATAATTTAATATCAAAATACACTAAATTAAGACACAAAAATCATCATAATAAAGTCAATGATAGTCAAATAACTAATCTTGTTAATAGAAACTTTAAGAATAGGATTAAAAATGAAGTTATTGTTAGTGATTTAACTTATGTTCAAGTAAATGGTAAGTGAAAATATATTTGTTTATTAATAGACCTATTTAACCGCGAAATTATTGGACATAGTGTAGGCACTAAAAAAGATGCATCATTAGTATATGAAGCATTTATGCAATCAAATCGCCGTTTAAAAGATATTCAAATATTTCATAGCGATCTAGGTAATGAATTTAATAATAAAATTATTGATAAACTTTTACTAGCATTCAATATTACTCGCTCTTTAAGCAAAAAAAGGTTGTCCTTATGACAATGCTGTTGCTGAAGCAACTTTTAAAACTTTCAAAACTGAATTTATTAATGATAAAAATTTTAGATCATTAATCCAATTAAAATTAGAATTATTTGATTATATCAATTGATATAACAACATACGAATTAATAGAACTTTAAACTACCTAACTCCAGTTAATTATCAAAAACAAATGTCTACCAAAAAAAAGTCCTAAAAAAGGTTGCCATTCCATGGCTTTATTTCTAACTTCTAAATTTTCTTGATGATATCCATTAACATGTTCTTGACTTGTTGAAGGTTGATCTTGATTTTTGATTGCATTGTAATTATTGTTATTTTTATTTAATAAAGGTGTTTGTTGTGAATTCTTTTTTGTTTTCATTTTTCCCCCTTTTAATTATAAAAGTCCTGCTTTACTTTTAATAAGTAAAATAGGACTACTTAAAAATACATTTCAATTAAATGACATTCTCTTTTAATACTTATAAATAAAAATTATAATTAATAAACTAGATTGTTACTAAATTATTTTTATTTTTTTACAATAAAAGAGTGTAAATAAAAATTAGAAATTTTAAAAAATTTTAATAGTAACTAATACTAACTATGATATATAATTTTTATGATTTAACTTTACCATATTTAATTAAAAAAAATATAAAAATAATAATATCAGTATAGTTATTAAAATGGTTCAATATATATTTTATTAAAGAAGATTTTGTTGTGAATTTGAACAACTGTTTAAAAAGGGATTATTTAATTCTTCACCATTTGCTGATTGTTTATCAAATTTTTTTTCATCAGTTACTTTTTGATCTTGTAATAATGGCATAGTTTCCGTTGAAATTAATGGTGAATGTGGTGTTTCATTATTTTTTATCTCTAACAACAAATTTTTAATTTCAATATTTTTAGCATTTATTATTTCTTTCATTTCTTTATTTTTATTAATACATCCAAAACTAAAAACTTTAATAACAAAATTTAAAATTGGATTTATCTTTTTTTTCTCTAACTTGACAATATCACTTTTTAATTTTGTTATTTTTTCTTGTTTTAATGATAATTTATCTTCTAAATGTCTTTCTTCTTGTTTTATTTTGTATTCTTCTTCAGTTATGAATATAATAAATGAAGTTCCTAAACATGAGTTTATTTCATTTATTTTTTCTAATATTTGTTTTTGTTTATTAGGTGGATGACTATCAAATTCCGCTTTTGATAAGCAAATTTGTTTTATATCACGTGCAAATAAGATTCTAGAATAAACATGAGCCTCTATATAATTTCCTTCACTTTTACCATAATTACGATGAGGAACAAAATTTTTTCCATTAGCTTTATTAATTAAACTTTCTAAACAATTATATCCAAATAAATCATTTTGACAATATCTTATCAATCTTGGGAAGTGTAAAAAAGTAGATATTTTATCTTTTAATTTCCCGCGAGTGAACGTAGGTGGTGAATACGTATCATAAGGACTATATGTACAATTATGTTTTACATAATCTTTTAGTATAATAAAAGATTTTCCATACATAGGAGCTCCACCCATAGGATTTTCCAAAAAATCTAATGCCGCATAGCAAGGTCTACTTGTTCACTGAAAATTAGCACTTCTTTTTGTTTGATCACCAGTAGGGGTTGAAAAACGTCCAAATTTTTCATATTTACTATTATCAAATAATTGATTTAGATAAAACGCAACTTCCTCTACACTTGCTCGACCTACATTATAGTTAGAAATTTCATTTGGTTTTTCCTTATAAGCAAAACAATTTAAAACCTCTGGTCATTTATTATTAATATCGTATATTTTTGAAAAATCAAAATTAATTGTTAACCTTGATGATTGTAATATTTTAGTAATCTTTTCTAATAAATCTTTTGCATTTTCTTGACTCATCTTGCATTTTTTAGATAATATTTTTAAAGCAGATTCATAATCTTCTTGTTGAGAGAATTCGCATAGTTCATAAATTTGATGTAAAATTTCACTTCTAAACAATTGACCATAAATCTCTTTTTTTAATCTTTCTTCATCTTTTGAATTATTTGATGAAGTTGAAGGCAAACCACCATTAATATGTGATAAATCAGATTGTTTGTTATATGCCATAATATTTATCTCCTCTATACTTAAGATGGACATTTGAAATCTATTTTATTGGTCTAAACAATAGAGTATTTCCAATACACCTATTGTATTTTTTATGTTTTTTATTTATTAAATACAATAAAAAATCATTTATTTTTTAAATTAAAATAATGAGTTAAAAAACCAATATTTAGTTTACACTTAGTCATTTTATTAAATTCTAGAAAAAATACAAGTTATTAATTAAAAAAATATATTTTTTTCAAAATTATTATCACTACTATTTTCCTATATTTCATCAATAAGAAATTATAAAAGATTCTGCAATTACTATAATAATGTTATATATGATTGTAAAAAATTATTGACGTTGAACATATATTATTGTATATCATAATATTTATATAAATTAATACATATAAGTATTAAGTTTAATATATAATTTTATTAATTTCTTTTTCTGTAATAAACTTATCAATCTTCCCTTGCGCTAAGATTGGGCTACCGCCACCCTTACCATTATATGTTTTTAATATTTTTTGTAAAATATTATTACTTTGATACTGTTTATTATTATGCAATTCTTTACTTGAAGCGACTAATACTAAATATTCTTGATTATTAATTTTATTAATAAAAATAATAATAATATTTTGATATTGATTACGATAATGTTCAATTATTTCTCTTAATGTTTTAATATCTAAATTTTCAAAATTTGCAATTAATAGTTTATAATTATTTTCATTTTTTGGAACTAAAGTTAAATATTTTTTCACTATCTTCTGACGATTTAATTCTTCAAAATTAATTTGTCATTTTTTAAATAAACCATGTAATTCTAGTAATAACATTTTTCCTTTTCTTCAATCAGCAGCTACCACTTTTAAGTTATTAATAGCATCATATATTTTTTCAATTTCTTCTTGCATACAATTATCTTTATTTTTTTGATATTGCATAAATAAATTATTGCTTTGTTCTTTAATCATTATTATTTGTTGTGTTAAGTATTCATTAATAGTTTTTAATGATGTTAAAGCATGAATTCGATAAGAACCAGAACCTTTTGATTCAACATTAGTTATTAATAATTGTTCTACTTCTTGTGAATTATAACAATGAGTACCCCCGCAAAGTTCAATTGAAAAATCACCAAACTTAATTACTCGAACTTTTTCTTCATATTTTTCACCAAAAAAAGCTAAAGCTCCAATTTTGATTGCTTCTTCATAT
Organism: Spiroplasma endosymbiont of Zeiraphera isertana; assembly: GCF_964030805.1. GTDB lineage: Bacteria > Bacillota_I > Bacilli_A > Mycoplasmatales > VBWQ01 > Spiroplasma_E. The sequence continues at coordinate 861,993 of NZ_OZ034965.1, read as the reverse complement.
GTACAATAAATAATTTCACAAGGATATTTACCTTTAATTCATTTACTTACTTGTTGTTCTATACTTATAATTTGTTCTAAAGTTAACATTTGATAATGACTAAAATCTAATCGTAAATATTGATAATTATTAAAACTTCCAGATTGCATAACATGTAAACCTAATAATTTTCTTAAAGCAGCATGTAATAAATGAGTTCCTGAATGATTTTTTCTTGTATAAAAACGATGTGAACTATTAATTTGTGCTTCAACAATTTCTGTTTGTGTTAATTCACCTTTTACTTCCACTTGATGAATATGCTGTTTTTGTGGTCCTTGTTGTACATCAATAACAGAGGCCGTTCCATTTTCTCCTGTGATAATGCCATCATCAGATGCTTGTCCCCCCTTTTCTGCATAAAAAGGCGTTTCATTTAAAATTAAATAACCTTTTTCATTTTTTAAAAATTTTACCTCATGCTCTGATTTAAACATAAAAACAATATTTGTATTTATTTGTTCTTTATCATAACCAACAAAGGTTGAAGGAACTTTTAAATTAGTTAGTAATGAAGATTGAATTGTTAATGCTTGATGATTAATTCTTACTTTTCTTGTATTATCTTTACTGTTATCCAATAACTTTTGAAAACCTTTTAAATCAACAGTTGCATTTTCTTCATTTGCAATCTCTAATGTTAATTCAATAGGATAACCATAGGTATCAAATAATTTAAAAGCAGCAGTTGCATCTACTTTTTTATTATCTTTAATAACTTGTAATAATAATTGTTTTCCTGTTATCAATGTTGTTCAAAATTTTAATTCTTCGCTTTTAATAATATTAGTTACTAAATCGACTTTTTTATGTAATTCTTGATAATGTTGACCCATAACTTTGATAATAATTGAAACTAACTTAAACAAAAATGGTTCATTAATATTAAGTTTTTGTCCATATACAACAGCTCTTCTAATCAATCTTCGTAATACATAACCGCGATCTTTATTACTAGGAAAAACACCATCACTAATTGCAAAAACTAAGCAACGAATATGATCAGCAATAATTTTAAATGCAGTATTAATAGTTTTTTGCTTAATCTCTTGTGTAAAATAATTATTAATATCATAACGAAAATTTGTCAATTTTTCACATTCATGAATAATATTTTGAAATAAATCAGTATCAAAGTTAGTTGGCACATCTTGTAAAATTGCTACTAGTCTTTCTAATCCTGCACCAGTATCAATATTTTTTCTTGGTAAATCAGTATAATTATTTTTGCCATCATTATTAAATTGTGAAAAAACAATATTTCAAATTTCAATATAACGATCATTTTCAATATCATCTTTTAATAGTTTAATACCAATATTTTTAGGATCATATTTAATACCACGATCATAATAAATTTCAGTATTAGGACCACAAGGACCTTGACCCATATCTCAAAAGTTAGTAGATCTTGTACCTTTAATAATACGTTCTTTTGGTAATTTAATAATATTTAATCATAAATTATATGTTTCTTCATCTTCATTAAAAACTGTTACATATAATAAATTAGCATCTAAATTTAATCACTTTTTACTAGTTAAAAATTCTCATCCTCAAACAATAGCTTCTTTTTTAAAATAATCACCAATTGAAAAATTACCTAACATTTCAAAAAAAGTTTGATGTCTTGCTGTAATACCAATATTTTCAATATCATTAGTTCTAATTGCTTTTTGTGAATTTGCTAATCTTTTAGCAATTGGGGTTTGTCGTCCATCAAAATATGGTTTTAATGTAGCAACTCCAGAATTAATCCACAATAGTGAAGGATCATCATTTGGAACAAGTGATGCACTTTCTAAAATGTGATGATCATAACTTTTAAAAAAATTTAATCAAGTTGTTCTAACTTTATCTGTTGTTCATTTTATTGACATAATAATTTCTCCTCAAAATAATAAAAATTCCTATCAAAATAGGAACGTTTTTTAACGCGGTACCATCCTAATTCACTTACAAAGTAAATGCACTTAATTAATGATTAAAATTGTTAAATTAGGAGCTTCTAATTAATAATGGTTAAGTGCTTACACTATTCACTCTCGCTGAAAACTAATTATTATTAATTATACTTATCTAATTTAGATTAATATAAATATTAATTTTAATTTTAATATTAACCATAAATATTAGTTATTACAAGCAAAAAGATAAAATTATGAAATATTTTCCTGAGTTGTAAATATAAATGGGACAGTTTTTTAAAATAATTGTATTAAATCTATTGGTCTTTTATAAGAGAGCGATTTTCTGGGTGTAGAATTAATTTGAAATGCTATAAAATTTAAATCTTTTTGTTTATATGAAGATAGATCTGTAGATTTTGGTAAATATCTTCTTAAAATACCATTATTATTTTCATTTAAACCCCTTTGGCAAGGTTTACCAGGATCTGCAAAATAAATTTTGACATTACAAATTTTTTCGATTAATCTTCATTTACTAAATTCTTTACCACGATCAAAAGTAATGGTTTTAACTGTTCCTTTTTGTAACTTTGAAATAAATTTTATTATACTTTTCGTAATATTTTCTGATTTATGATTTTTAGTTACTAAAGGAATTGTGGTTTTTGATCATATATCAGCCAAAGTAATAATAGAACTTTTATGATCTTTGCCAATGATAGTATCACCTTCTAAATGACCAAATTCTTGTATATTTTTAATATTAGGAATGATTAAATTTCTTTCATGAATAGACTTACAATTATTAATTTTGCCCCTATTTTCTTTTTGTTTGTGAGATTTATTTTTGCCTTTTCTCAATAAGTTATTTTCATCAAAACCCATTCGATTTGTTTTAAACATGTTATATAAAGTTTTTGTCGAAATACTTTTTATTTTATTTTCCTTTAAAAAGTTAGCAATTATATCAAGAGCATACTTTTTAGTAATTAACAAATGATTAATACTATTAATTTCTGTTAAAGTTAAAATTATTAATTTTCTGCCTGCATTTTTTTTATTTTTTTGAAATTGATTCAATATTTCTAATGGCAATAAGTTTTTATTTAATAATCTACAAACTCTATGTACGGTTGATTTACTATAATCAACAATTTTTGCTATTTTACGAATCGAAAATCCATAATTTTTATATTCTTTTATTGCTATTATTGATTCAATACTCAGATACTTATACATTGCGCTAATTCCTTTCTTTTCTTAATTATAGAACTAACACAATTTAATTTTTATATAAGTGTCCTTTTTAATTTTACAATTAAAGAATTATAAAAATTTAAGTAATATCAGTAAAATACAATCAAGTTTAAAAGAATTTATTACTAATTATCATGGCATTGGATTTACCAATATTCAAAATTACCTCAATTTATGAAAATTTAAATACCAACATTATAAAATATCACCTTATGCAAAATCTGAAGCATTATATTTCAGTTTGTAAAAAAAATAAATCCCAAAATTAAATAAAATCAAATTTTAGGCCAGGTTGATGATTTTTTTTATTTCATCAAGAGTTTTTTTGAAAATTAAAAGATTATTAACAAATCATTTTATATAGCACTAGGAGTTGATTTAGAAGGTAAAAAAGATGTTTTAGGTTTATGAATTAGCGAAAATGAAGGTTCTAAATTTTGATTATCTAATTTTACAGAAATGAAAAATCGAGGCTTAAATGATATTCTTATTGCTTGTAGTGATAATTTAACAGGCATGTCAGAAGCAATACAATCAGTTTATCCTAAAACCGAACATCAATTATGCATAGTTCATCAAATTAGAAATAGTTTAAAATATGTTTCATACAAACATCGAAAATCTCTAGTTACAGATTTAAAACCAATTTATAGTGCATGTAGTGAAGAACAAGCAATGCAAGCTTTAGAATCGTTTGAAAATAAATGAAATAAACAATATCCTCAAATTACTAAATCTTGATATAAAAATTGAGATAATTTAATGGTTTTTATTAGTTATCCACCAGAAATTAAAAGAGTAATTTATACTACAAATGCTATTGAATCTGTTAATAGTCAATTACGAAAAGTTATTAGAAATAAAAAAGTTTTTCCTAACGATATGGCAGTTTTCAAAATATTTTACTTAGCAATTGAAAATATAACAAAAAAATGAACAATGCCTATTCAAAATTGAAATACAGCAATTGCTCAGGTAATGTTTAGTAATCTGTGTAACTTACAAAAATAACTATGTTTAATTAATTCTAGTAAATATAATTCAATGATTAGAAAGAGTGAGTTACAAATGGTTAAAAAACAAAACATTAATAATAATGATCCAATATCACAAGCAGTAGATTTATTACTAGAAAATACTTTTAATTTTCAAAAAAACTCTTGATGAAATAAAAAAAATCATCAACCTGGCCTAAAATTTTATTTTATTTAATTTTGGGATTTATTTTTTTTACAAACTGAAATATAATGCTTCAGATTTTGCATAAGGTGATATTTTATAATGTTGGTATTTAAATTTTCATAAATTGAGGTAATTTTGAATATTGGTAAATCCAATGCCATGATAATGAGTAATAAATTCTTTTAAACTTGATTGTATTTTACTGATATTACTTAAATTTTTATAATTTAATTCTTTATTTTCTTTTGATTTAAATTTCTTGAGAGTACATTTTGTTTGTTTAGCTACTGTATCATATAGTATTTGCATATCACAAACTATAATTGATTTTTCTTCGATAAGCTTAGATGTTAAATTTTCTTGTACTCATTTTTTTGTTAATCTTTTAGTATTTGTTGTTTGAGCATAAATATTTTTATTTTCATCAATTGCCATTTCCATACAACAGTTTAAATCTTTAGCATTTTCTTCAATTCATTTTTTTCTTGGATCATCTGGATTTTTGAAATTTCCTTTATGAATTTCTTTGATAAAAGTTTCATCAATTTCAATTCTACCTTTTAATTTTGTGAATGGTTTTTGTGTTTTTGCTAATTGTGATGATTTCATAAATTTTTGACGATTAAATCATGCTGATGTTTTTGAAATTTTAGCAAATTGAGAAATAGTATAAGCAGATTTACCTAACAATGACAATCAAATTATTCAATCTCATTGTTCATGAGATAAATGACTTCAATGTAAAAAATGATTTCTTAAAGCATCAAAGCTACTTTTACAATCTTTGCATAAATATTTTTGCTTATTATTCTTAAAACCATTTTTGACACATCAATAATATTTACAATTTGGACATTGAATTCCTTTTTCTTTAAATTTTTTATCAATTGCATCTAATTTTTCTTTTTTCTCAATTTGTTTAATTCTATTTTTAAAATGTCTAATAATTTTTATAAATTCTTCATCTTTTTTGTTTTTTAAAACATCAATTAATTCATTATTAGTCACAAAAAATCACCCCTGATATAAAAATATTACTTTTAATTTTCAATTAAAAGTAATATCAAGATTTTTTGTGAAAATTAAAAGAAAATACTGAAGATTTAACAACAGTTTTTAAAGAAGGAGGTTTATATAAAGAATTAACAAAAAGATTAGTGGAAAAAATGTTGAATTCTGAAATGCAAAATTATTTAGGATATGAAAAAAATCAACATAGTAATAGTGAAAATGCTCGTAATGGCATAACTTCAAAAAAATTAATAACTCAAGAAGGTAAAATTGAAATTGATGTACCACGAGATCGTAATAGTAATTTTACTCCTGTAATAGTGCCAAAAAGACAAAGAAGATTTGATGGTTTTGATCAACAAGTTCTTTCACTATATGCAAAAGGTATGACAGTATCTGACATTAGAATGCGGTTGCAAGAGTTATATCATGGTGCAGATATTAGTTTTAATTTTCAAAAAAACTCTTGATGAAATAAAAAAAATCATCAACCTGGCCTAAAATTTGATTTTATTTAATTTTGGGATTTATTTTTTTTACAAACTGAAATATAATGCTTCAGATTTTGCATAAGGTGATATTTTATAATGTTGGTATTTAAATTTTCATAAATTGAGGTAATTTTGAATATTGGTAAATCCAATGCCATGATAATGAGTAATAAATTCTTTTAAACTTGATTGTATTTTACTGATATTACTTAAATTTTTATAATTTAATTCTTTATTTTCTTTTGATTTAAATTTCTTGAGAGTGCATTTTGTTTGTTTAGCTACTGTATCATATAGTATTTGCATATCACAAACTATAATTGATTTTTCTTCGATAAGCTTAGATGTTAAATTTTCTTGTACTCATTTTTTTGTTAATCTTTTAGTATTTGTTGTTTGAGCATAAATATTTTTATTTTCATCAATTGCCATTTCAATACAACAGTTTAAATCTTTAGCATTTTCTTCAATTCATTTTTTTCTTGGATCATCTGGATTTTTGAAATTTCCTTTATGAATTTCTTTGATAAAAGTTTCATCAATTTCAATTCTACCTTTTAATTTTGTGAATGGTTTTTGTGTTTTTGCTAATTGTGATGATTTCATAAATTTTTGTCGATTAAATCATGCTGATGTTTTTGAAATTTTAGCAAATTGAGAAATAGTATAAGCAGATTGACCTAACAATGACAATCAAATTATTCAATCTCATTGTTCATGAGATAAATAACTTCAATGTAAAAAATGATTTCTTAAAGCATCAAAGCTACTTTTACAATCTTTGCATAAATATTTTTGCTTATTATTCTTAAAACCATTTTTTACACATCAATAAGATTTACAATTTGGACATTGAATTCCTTTTTCTTTAAATTTTTTATCAATTGCATCTAATTTTTCTTTTTTCTCAATTTGTTTAATTCTATTTTTAAAATGTCTAATAATTTTTATAAATTCTTCATCTTTTTTGTTTTTTAAAACATCAATTAATTCATTATTAGTCACAAAAAATCACCCCTGATATAAAAATATTACTTTTAATTTTCAATTAAAAGTAATATCAAGATTTTTTGTGAAAATTAAAAGAAAATACTGAAGATTTAACAACAGTTTTTAAAGAAGGAGGTTTATATAAAGAATTAACAAAAAGATTAGTGGAAAAAATGTTGAATTCTGAAATGCAAAATTATTTAGGATATGAAAAAAATCAACATAGTAATAGTGAAAATGCTCGTAATGGCATAACTTCAAAAAAATTAATAACTCAAGAAGGTAAAATTGAAATTGATGTACCACGAGATCGTAATAGTAATTTTACTCCTGTAATAGTGCCAAAAAGACAAAGAAGATTTGATGGTTTTGATCAACAAGTTCTTTCACTATATGCAAAAGGTATGACAGTATCTGACATTAGAATGCGGTTGCAAGAGTTATATCATGGTGCAGATATTAGTTTTAATTTTCAAAAAAACTCTTGATGAAATAAAAAAAATCATCAACCTGGCCTAAAATTTGATTTTATTTAATTTTGGGATTTATTTTTTTTACAAACTGAAATATAATGCTTCAGATTTTGCATAAGGTGATATTTTATAATGTTGGTATTTAAATTTTCATAAATTGAGGTAATTTTGAATATTGGTAAATCCAATGCCATGATAATGAGTAATAAATTCTTTTAAACTTGATTGTATTTTACTGATATTACTTAAATTTTTATAATTTAATTCTTTATTTTCTTTTGATTTAAATTTCTTGAGAGTGCATTTTGTTTGTTTAGCTACTGTATCATATAGTATTTGCATATCACAAACTATAATTGATTTTTCTTCGATAAGCTTAGATGTTAAATTTTCTTGTACTCATTTTTTTGTTAATCTTTTAGTATTTGTTGTTTGAGCATAAATATTTTTATTTTCATCAATTGCCATTTCAATACAACAGTTTAAATCTTTAGCATTTTCTTCAATTCATTTTTTTCTTGGATCATCTGGATTTTTGAAATTTCCTTTATGAATTTCTTTGATAAAAGTTTCATCAATTTCAATTCTACCTTTTAATTTTGTGAATGGTTTTTGTGTTTTTGCTAATTGTGATGATTTCATAAATTTTTGTCGATTAAATCATGCTGATGTTTTTGAAATTTTAGCAAATTGAGAAATAGTATAAGCAGATTGACCTAACAATGACAATCAAATTATTCAATCTCATTGTTCATGAGATAAATAACTTCAATGTAAAAAATGATTTCTTAAAGCATCAAAGCTACTTTTACAATCTTTGCATAAATATTTTTGCTTATTATTCTTAAAACCATTTTTTACACATCAATAAGATTTACAATTTGGACATTGAATTCCTTTTTCTTTAAATTTTTTATCAATTGCATCTAATTTTTCTTTTTTCTCAATTTGTTTAATTCTATTTTTAAAATGTCTAATAATTTTTATAAATTCTTCATCTTTTTTGTTTTTTAAAACATCAATTAATTCATTATTAGTCACAGATATTAGTGAAAGTGTTATTAGTCAAATTACTGATGATGTTATTGATGATGTCAAAGCATGGCAAAATCGACCATTAGAAAGCATTTATCCGATTGTTTATTTTGATTGTATAGTAGTTAAAGTACGACAAGATAAACGCATTATTAACAAATCGATTTATATAGCACTAGGAGTTGATTTAGAAGGCAAAAAAGATGTTTTGGGTTTATGAATTAGTGAAAATGAAGGTGCTAAATTTTGATTAGCAAATTTAACAAAAATGAAAAATCGAGGCTTAAATGATATTCTTATTGCTTGTAGTGATAATTTAACAGGCATGTCAGAAGCAATACAATCATTTTATCCTAAAACCGAACATCAATTATGCATAGTTCATCAAATTAGAAATAGTTTAAAATATGTTTCATACAAACATCGAAAAGCACTAGTTGCAGATTTAAAACCAATTTATAGTGCATGTAGTGAAGAGCAAGCAACGCAAGCTTTAGAATTGTTTGAAAATAAATGAAATAAACAATATCCTCAAATTACTAAATCCTGATATAAAAATTGAGATAATTTAATGGTTTTTATTAGTTATCCACCAGAAATTAAAAGAGTAATTTATACTACAAATGCTATTGAATCTGTTAATAGTCAATTACGAAAAGTTATAAGAAATAAAAAAGTTTTTCCTAACGATATGGCGGTTTTTAAAATATTTTACTTAGCAATTGAAAATATAACAAAAAAATGAACAATGCCTATTCAAAATTGAAATACAGCAATTGCTCATTTTATGATAAAATTTGAAGACAGAATTAATCTAAACTAGTACCTTGTAAAACAAAGATACACAGATTACATAAAAGCCCCACTGCTTCTTGTCAACCCTTATAAAAAGTTTCTGCTTTTTTTCTGTCATAATTGGTTTATATTCTTTTTCAATTTTATTTATTTTTTTAATATCATTAATATTTCAAAATCCAATTGCAAGTCCTGCTAAGTAAGCAGTACCCATTGCTGTAGTTTCAGTATTTTTAGGTTTAATTAAATTAGTACGACTAATGTCACTTTGAGGCTTTTATGTAATCTGTGTATCTTTGTTTTACAAGGTACTAGTTTAGATTAATTCTGTCTTCAAATTTTATCATAAAATGAGCAATTGCTGTATTTCAATTTTGAATAGGCATTGTTCATTTTTTTGTTATATTTTCAATTGCTAAGTAAAATATTTTGAAAACTGCCATATCGTTAGGAAAAACTTTTTTATTTCTAATAACTTTTCGTAATTGACTATTAACAGATTCAATAGCATTTGTAGTATAAATTACTCTTTTAATTTCTGGTGGATAACTAATAAAAACCATTAAATTATCTCAATTTTTATATCAAGATTTAGTAATTTGAGGATATTGTTTATTTCATTTATTTTCAAACGATTCTAAAGCTTGCATTGCTTGTTCTTCACTACATGCACTATAAATTGGTTTTAAATCTGCAACTAGTGCTTTTCGATGTTTGTATGAAACATATTTTAAACTATTTCTAATTTGATGAACTATGCATAATTGATGTTCGGTTTTAGGATAAACTGATTGTATTGCTTCTGACATGCCTGTTAAATTATCACTACAAGCAATAAGAATATCATTTAAGCCTCGATTTTTCATTTCTGTAAAATTAGATAATCAAAATTTAGAACCTTCATTTTCACTAATTCATAAACCCAAAACATCTTTTTTGCCTTCTAAATCAACTCCTAGTGCTATATAAACTGATTTGTTAATAATCCGTTTATCTTGTCGTACTTTAACTACTATACAATCAAAATAAACAATCGGATAAATACTTTCTAATGGTCGATTTTGCCATGCTTTGACATCATCAATAACATCATCAGTAATTTGACTAATAACACTTTCACTAATATCTGCACCATGATATAACTCTTGCAACTGCATTCTAATGTCAGATACTGTCATACCTTTTGCATATAGTGAAAGAACTTGTTGATCAAAACCATCAAATCTTCTTTGTCTTTTTGGCACTATTACAGGAGTAAAATTACTATTACGATCTCGTGGTACATCAATTACAATTTTACCTTCTTGAGTTATTAATTTTTTTGAAGTTATGCCATTACGAGCATTTTCACTATTACTATGTTGATTTTTTTCATATCCTAAATAATTTCGCATTTCAGAATTCAACATTTTTTCCACTAATCTTTTTGTTAATTCTTTAGACTTGGTGCAAAACCTTTAATTTTAACAATTTAACGATTATTATTAATATTAAAGGTGATAGTTATTATGTTGAAAAAATATAAAGATGATCAAGAATTTTATAGTTTAGTCGGCATAAAGCCACAAACATTTTATAAAATGCTTGAAATTTTAAAAATTGCTGAGTCTAAACAAAAATATTATGGTGGTAGAAAAAATAAAATTGTAATTGAAGAGCGTTTATTAATGACTTTAGAATATTGAAAAGACTATAGTAGTTATAGAGTTATTGCAAAAAGATATAATATTAGTCATACTAGTTGCATTCGTAATATTTTTTGAATTGAAAATATTTTAATAAAAAGCGGAATTTTTAATTTACCTGGAAAAAAAGATTTAACAAAAAATAAAGGTACTAATAATAATTTGTTAGCTATTGATGCTACTGAAACTCCAATTGAAAGAATTAAAAAAAACTAAAATTACTTTTTTCAGGTAAAAAGAAACATCATTCTCTCAAATCCCAAATAATTATTGATATTTCCAATGGAAAAATTATTTCAACTGCTTTTTGTTTTGGAAGCATTCATGATTTTAAATTGCTTCTAAAATCTAAAACTTTTATTCATCCAGAAAAACAAGTTTTTGTTGATTCGGGTTATCAAGGTATACAAAATATTCATAAAAATACATTTTTGCCATTTAAAAAAAGTAAATACAATCAATTAACACCAATTCAAAAAGAATACAATAAAACTTTAAGTAAAATTAGAATTAAAATTGAACACGTATTTGCTAAACTAAAACGTTTTAAAATTTTAAGTTTAAAATATCGCAATAAAATACGAAGATTTGCATTAAGATTTAATTTAATAGCAGGAATATATAATTTTGAATGGCTTTTATCCCTTTATGTACTATTTTTAAATTTTATCACATAAATGGAGATAAAAGCCTACCTAGGAAATTATCCCCGCATGTATTTAAATCAAACACAAAATTACAGTTTCAAAACTAGGTATGTTATTGAATTTATATGCTGATTCTTTTGCATATAAATGAATATTGTGCTTTGAAACTCTTATGTGTGTTCGGAAAGTTCGTCGGATGTGCTTTCATGCTGATTCAATCTGGTTTGTGTTTACACCTGTTGGTGACACATACCCAACTTCATGATTTACGATTTCATGTTTGGGATAGAATTTTTTGAAACTTACATATCCCTTCCAAGAATCCGTAAATAGACAGCACTCAGTAAAAATGTGTTTCAATGCAAATCTTAAAAGGTTTTTTTCATCTGCATTTTTCAGCACCTTCACAATTAGTTTGTTGCTGGTTTTCTCATAAACTCCAACAATCAAAGTTTTATTCAACAAGGATCTTCCTTGTTTTTTAAAACCTAAATGTGAAAGATACATTTCATCCATCTGTGCTGTGCCATCAACAATGAAACCTGCATCTTGATTTCCAATTCTAGTCCTGATTTCATGACACATTCTTCAAGCTGTTTTATAGGTCACACCCAATTCCCTTGCAACATCGGTTGCTGGTATGCCATGCTTTGTGTTTATTCATCTAAAGATGAGATAAAACCAAGATGTCATTTGGGTCTGTGACTTATAAAAAATGGTTCCATAAAGAATACTAAATGTTTGGTTACAGTTCAAACATCGTATTCTTCTCAAATCAGAAGCATTCAAACTAGAAGAAGCACACCTGATGCATTTCATTGTTTTAAACTTCGCTATATATTTCAAACAATCGTTTTCAGTTTGAAATATGCTATTGAATTCATTTCAATTCATTTTTTCCTCCACACTAGTACATGCGGGGATAATTTCCTTTTGAATTACCTTAGTTTTGCACCAAGTCTTTTATATAAACCTCCTTCTTTAAAAACTGTTGTTAAATCTTCAGTATTTTCTAGTAATAAATCTACTGCTTGTGATATTGGATCATTATTATTAATGTTTTGTTTTTTAACCATTTGTAACTCACTCTTTCTAGTCATTTAATTATATTTACTAGAATTAATTAAACATAGTTATTTTTGTAAGTTACACAGATTACTAAACATTACCGGAGTTTCAGTAGCATCAATAGCTAACAAATTATTATTAGTACCTTTATTTTTTGTTAAATCTTTTTTTCCAGGTAAATTAAAAATTCCGCTTTTTATTAAAATATTTTCAATTCAAAAAATATTACGAATGCAACTAGTATGACTAATATTATATCTTTTTGCAATAACTCTATAACTACTATAGTCTTTTCAATATTCTAAAGTCATTAATAAACGCTCTTCAATTACAATTTTATTTTTTCTACCACCATAATATTTTTGTTTAGACTCAGCAATTTTTAAAATTTCAAGCATTTTATAAAATGTTTGTGGCTTTATGCCGACTAAACTATAAAATTCTTTTAATTTTCAAAAAAACTCTTGATGAAATAAAAAAAATCATCAACCTGGCCTAAAATTTGATTTTATTTAATTTTGGGATTTATTTTTTTTACAAACTGAAATATAATGCTTCAGATTTTGCATAAGGTGATATTTTATAATGTTGGTATTTAAATTTTCATAAATTGAGGTAATTTTGAATATTGGTAAATCCAATGCCATGATAATGAGTAATAAATTCTTTTAAACTTGATTGTATTTTACTGATATTACTTAAATTTTTATAATTTCCTTCTTTATTTTCTTTTGATTTAAATTTCTTGAGAGTACATTTTGTTTGTTTAGCTACTGTATCATATAGTATTTGCATATCACAAACTATAATTGATTTTTCTTCGATAAGCTTAGATGTTAAATTTTCTTGTACTCATTTTTTTGTTAATCTTTTAGTATTTGTTGTTTGAGCATAAATATTTTTATTTTCATCAATTGCCATTTCAATACAACAGTTTAAATCTTTAGCATTTTCTTCAATTCATTTTTTTCTTGGATCATCTGTATTTTTGAAATTTCCTTTATGAATTTCTTTGATAAAAGTTTCATCAATTTCAATTCTACCTTTTAATTTTGTGAATGGTTTTTGTTTTTTTGCTAATTGTGATGATTTCATAAATTTTTGACGATTAAATCATGCTGATGTTTTTGAAATTTTAGCAAATTGAGAAATAGTATAAGCAGATTGACCTAACAATGACAATCAAATTATTCAATCTCATTGTTCATGAGATAAATGACTTCAATGTAAAAAATGATTTCTTAAAGCATCAAAGCTACTTTTACAATCTTTACATAAATATTTTTGCTTATTATTCTTAAAACCATTTTTTTACACATCAATAAGATTTACAATTTGGACATTGAATTCCTTTTTCTTTAAATTTTTTATCAATTGCATCTAATTTTTCTTTTTTCTCAATTTGTTTAATTCTATTTTTAAAATGTCTAATAATTTTTATAAATTCTTCATCTTTTTTGTTTTTTAAAACATCAATTAATTCATTATTAGTCACAAAAAATCACCCCTGATATAAAAATATTACTTTTAATTTAAAATTAAAAGTAATATCAAGATTTTTTGTGAAAATTAAAATAAAATTCTTGATCATCTTTATATTTTTTCAACATAATAACTATCACCTTTAATATTAATAATAATAGTTAAATTGTTAAAATTAAAGGTTTTGCACCAAGTCTAATATATGAATTATTACTTGCTCCACCATCAACTTTAATCTTAATTTTTAAATCTTTTAAATCTTTATTTAATTTAACATCTGCTTGCATTGCCAGAATAACATCTTGTGACTGGTAAGCTAATGATTCAATGGTACCTTTAACAATATGTTCACGCTTCGTACCACGTTCTAAACCAAATATAGCGCCACGTGCTGTTGAATCTCAATAAGGGGCACCCAAACCAACAAAAGCAGGTACTACATAAATACGTTGTTCTTCTTTTGGATCAACAATTTTTGAATATCATAGACTTTCATCGGAACGATATAACATTCGTAATTGATCACGTAAAAATTGAACAGCAGCCCCTGCAATAAAAACTGAACCTTCTAAAGCAAAAACTGGTTCTTCGCCTGATAATTGATAAGCAATAGTCGTTAGTAAACCTTGTTTTGAAAAAAGAGGAGTATTTCCAATGTTCATTAAAATAAAACAACCAGTACCATAAGTATTTTTGATTTCACCAGGTGTTAAACATAATTGACCAAATAATGCAGCTTGTTGATCACCAATTGCAGCAGTAATAGGAATTTCTTGCTCATCATTTTGGAATAACATTCCTTTATAAGTAGTTCCGATTTTACCTGAACTGGGAACTACTTCTGGTAACATATTTTTAGGAATATTAAATAATTCTAGTAATTCTTCATCTCATTTTTTAGTATTAATGTTGAATAACATTGTTCGTGAAGCATTTGTAATGTCAATAACATGTTTAGTTTTTTCAACATTATTTTCAATACCATTTGTCATTTTATAAATTAATCAACTATCAATAGTACCAAAAGCTAGTTTTCCTTTTTTTGCTAATTCACGTGCATTTTTAACATTAGAATTGGTGCAAAACCTTTAATTTTAAAAATTTAACGATTATTATTAATATTAAAGGTGATAGTTATTATGTTGAAAAAATATAAAGATGATCAAGAATTTTATAGTTTAGTCGGCATAAAGCCACAAACATTTTATAAAATGCTTGAAATTTTAAAAATTGCTGAGTCTAAACAAAAATATTATGGTGGTAGAAAAAATAAAATTGTAATTGAAGAGCGTTTATTAATGACTTTAGAATATTGAAAAGACTATAGTAGTTATAGAGTTATTGCAAAAAGATATAATATTAGTCATACTAGTTGCATTCGTAATATTTTTTGAATTGAAAATATTTTAATAAAAAGCGGAATTTTTAATTTACCTGGAAAAAAAGATTTAACAAAAAATAAAGGTACTAATAATAATTTGTTAGCTATTGATGCTACTGAAACTCCAATTGAAATAATTAAAAAAGGAAATTATCCCCAAATGTACTAGTGTGGAGGAAAAAATGAATTGAAATGAATTCAATAGCATATTTCAAACTGAAAACGATTGTTTGAAATATATAGCGAAGTTGAAAATAATGAAATGCATCAGGTGTGCTTCTTCTAGTTTGAATACTTCTGATTTGAGAAGAATACGATGTTTGAACTGTAACCAAACATTTAGTATTCTTTATGGAACCATTTTTTATAAGTCACAGACCCAAATGACATCTTGGTTTTATCTCATCTTTAGATGAATAAACACAAAGCATGGCATACCAGCAACCGATGTTGCAAGGGAATTGGGTGTGACCTATAAAACAGATTGAAGAATGTGTCATGAAATCAGGACTAGAATTGGAAATCAAGATGCAGTTTTCATTGTTGATGGCACAGCACAGATGGATGAAATGTATCTTTCGCATTTAGGTTTTAAAAAACAAGGAAGATCCTTGTTGAATAAAACTTTGATTGTTGGAGTTTATGAGAAAACCAGCAACAAACTAATTGTGAAGGTGCTGAAAAATGCAGATGAAAAAAACCTTTTAAGATTTGCATTGAAACACATTTTTACTGAGTGCTGTCTATTTACGGATTCTTGGAAGGGATATGTAAGTTTCAAAAACTTCTATCCCAAACATGAAATCGTAAATCATGAAGTTGGGTATGTGTCACCAACAGGTGTAAACACAAACCAGATTGAATCAGCATGAAAGCACATACGACGAACTTTCCGAACACACATAAGAGTTTCAAAGCACAATATTCATTTATATGCAAAAGAATTAGCATATAAATTCAATAACATACCTAGTTTTGAAACTGTAATTTTGTGTTTGATTTAAATACATGCGGGGATAATTTCCTAGGTAGGCTTTTATCTCCGTTTATGTGATAAAATTTAAAAATAGTACATAAAGGGATAAAAGCCTTAAAAAAAACTAAAATTACTTTTTTCAGGTAAAAAGAAACATCATTCTCTCAAATCCCAAATAATTATTGATATTTCCAATGGAAAAATTATTTCAACTGCTTTTGGTTTTGGAAGCATTCATGATTTTAAATTGCTTCTAAAATCTAAAACTTTTATTCATCCAGAAAAACAAGTTTTTGTTGATTCAGGTTATCAAGGTATACAAAATATTCATAAAAATACATTTTTGCCATTTAAAAAAAGTAAATACAATCAATTAACACCAATTCAAAAAGAATACAATAAAACTTTAAGTAAAATTAGAATTAAAATTGAACACGTATTTGCTAAACTAAAACGTTTTAAAATTTTAAGTTTAAAATATCGCAATAAAATACGAAGATTTGCATTAAGATTTAATTTAATAACAGGAATATATAATTTTGAATTACCTTAGTTTTGCACCAAGTCTATTATCTAAAATTCATTTTATTTTAGTAGCAGAAAAATAAGAATCAATTAGTAAGCCGGTTTTTTTATGAATTTTTTCTTTTCATCCTTTTTTTTGCTAATTCTTCACAGTAATCTGCTGTTCTGCGATCTTGTCAAACAATAGCGTTATAAACTGGTAAACCTGTATCACGATTTCATACTACTGTTGTTTCACGTTGATTAGTAATACCAATTGCTTCAATTTGATTAGATTTAATATTACTTTTATTTAAAGCTTGTTGCATTGTTGTTAATTGATTATTTCAAATTCCAAGTGCATCATGTTCAACTCAACCTGATTGAGGGGGATAATGCTGAGGTCTATCAATTTGATGGATACCAGTAATTTTTCCTTCTTTATCAATAGACTTGGTGCAAAACTAAGGTAATTCAAAATTATATATTCCTGCTATTAAATTAAATCTTAATGCAAATCTTCGTATTTTATTGCGATATTTTAAACTTAAAATTTTAAAACGTTTTAGTTTAGCAAATACGTGTTCAATTTTAATTCTAATTTTACTTAAAGTTTTATTGTATTCTTTTTGAATTGGTGTTAATTGATTGTATTTACTTTTTTTAAATGGCAAAAATGTATTTTTATGAATATTTTGTATACCTTGATAACCTGAATCAACAAAAACTTGTTTTTCTGGATGAATAAAAGTTTTAGATTTTAGAAGCAATTTAAAATCATGAATGCTCCCAAAACAAAAAGCAGTTGAAATAATTTTTCCATTGGAAATATCAATAATTATTTGGGATTTGAGAGAATGATGTTTCTTTTAATTTTCAAAAAAACTCTTGATGAAATAAAAAAAATCATCAACCTGGCCTAAAATTTGATTTTATTTAATTTTGGGATTTATTTTTTTTACAAACTGAAATATAATGCTTCAGATTTTGCATAAGGTGATATTTTATAATGTTGGTATTTAAATTTTCATAAATTGAGGTAATTTTGAATATTGGTAAATCCAATGCCATGATAATGAGTAATAAATTCTTTTAAACTTGATTGTATTTTACTGATATTACTTAAATTTTTATAATTTAATTCTTTATTTTCTTTTGATTTAAATTTCTTGAGAGTACATTTTGTTTGTTTAGCTACTGTATCATATAGTATTTGCATATCACAAACTATAATTGATTTTTCTTCGATAAGCTTAGATGTTAAATTTTCTTGTACTCATTTTTTTGTTAATCTTTTAGTATTTGTTGTTTGAGCATAAATATTTTTATTTTCATCAATTGCCATTTCAATACAACAGTTTAAATCTTTAGCATTTTCTTCAATTCATTTTTTTCTTGGATCATCTGGATTTTTGAAATTTCCTTTATGAATTTCTTTGATAAAAGTTTCATCAATTTCAATTCTACCTTTTAATTTTGTGAATGGTTTTTGTGTTTTTGCTAATTGTGATGATTTCATAAATTTTTGACGATTAAATCATGCTGATGTTTTTGAAATTTTAGCAAATTGAGAAATAGTATAAGCAGATTGACCTAACAATGACAATCAAATTATTCAATCTCATTGTTCATGAGATAAATGACTTCAATGTAAAAAATGATTTCTTAAAGCATCAAAGCTACTTTTACAATCTTTGCATAAATATTTTTGCTTATTATTCTTAAAACCATTTTTTACACATCAATAAGATTTACAATTTGGACATTGAATTCCTTTTTCTTTAAATTTTTTATCAATTGCATCTAATTTTTCTTTTTTCTCAATTTGTTTAATTCTATTTTTAAAATGTCTAATAATTTTTATAAATTCTTCATCTTTTTTGTTTTTTAAAACATCAATTAATTCATTATTAGTCACAAAAAATCACCCCTGATATAAAAATATTACTTTTAATTTTAAATTAAAAGTAATATCAAGATTTTTTGTGAAAATTAAAAGATGTTTCTTTTTACCTGAAAAAAGTAATTTTAGTTTTTTTTAATTCTTTCAATTGGAGTTTCAGTAGCATCAATAGCTAACAAATTATTATTAGTACCTTTATTTTTTGTTAAATCTTTTTTTCCAGGTAAATTAAAAATTCCGCTTTTTATTAAAATATTTTCAATTCAAAAAATATTACGAATGCAACTAGTATGACTAATATTATATCTTTTTGCAATAACTCTATAACTACTATAGTCTTTTCAATATTCTAAAGTCATTAATAAACGCTCTTCAATTACAATTTTATTTTTTCTACCACCACAATATTTTTGTTTAGACTCAGCAATTTTTAAAATTTCAAGCATTTTATAAAATGTTTGTGGCTTTATGCCGACTAAACTATAAAATTCTTGATCATCTTTATATTTTTTCAACATAATAACTATCACCTTTAATATTAATAATAATCGTTAAATTGTTAAAATTAAAGGTTTTGCACCAAGTCTATTGAGGTAATTTTGAATATTGGTAAATCCAATGCCATGATAATGAGTAATAAATTCTTTTAAACTTGATTGTATTTTACTGATATTACTTAAATTTTTATAATTTAATTCTTTATTTTCTTTTGATTTAAATTTCTTGAGAGTACATTTTGTTTGTTTAGCTACTGTATCATATAGTATTTGCATATCACAAACTATAATTGATTTTTCTTCGATAAGCTTAGATGTTAAATTTTCTTGTACTCATTTTTTTGTTAATCTTTTAGTATTTGTTGTTTGAGCATAAATATTTTTATTTTCATCAATTGCCATTTCAATACAACAGTTTAAATCTTTAGCATTTTCTTCAATTCATTTTTTTCTTGGATCATCTGGATTTTTGAAATTTCCTTTATGAATTTCTTTGATAAAAGTTTCATCAATTTCAATTCTACATTTTAATTTTGTGAATGGTTTTTGTGTTTTTGCTAATTGTGATGATTTCATAAATTTTTGACGATTAAATCATGCTGATGTTTTTGAAATTTTAGCAAATTGAGAAATAGTATAAGCGGATTGACCTAACAATGACAATCAAATTATTCAATCTCATTGTTCATGAGATAAATGACTTCAATAGACTTGGTGCAAAACCTTTAATTTTAACAATTTAACGATTATTATTAATATTAAAGGTGATAGTTATTATGTTGAAAAAATATAAAGATGATCAAGAATTTTATAGTTTAGTCGGCATAAAGCCACAAACATTTTATAAAATGCTTGAAATTTTAAAAATTGCTGAGTCTAAACAAAAATATTATGGTGGTAGAAAAAATAAAATTGTAATTGAAGAGCGTTTATTAATGACTTTAGAATATTGAAAAGACTATAGTAGTTATAGAGTTATTGCAAAAAGATATAATATTAGTCATACTAGTTGCATTCGTAATATTTTTTGAATTGAAAATATTTTAATAAAAAGCGGAATTTTTAATTTACCTGGAAAAAAAGATTTAACAAAAAATAAAGGTACTAATAATAATTTGTTAGCTATTGATGCTACTGAAACTCCAATTGAAAGAATTAAAAAAAACTAAAATTACTTTTTTCAGGTAAAAAGAAACATCATTCTCTCAAATCCCAAATAATTATTGATATTTCCAATGGAAAAATTATTTCAACTGCTTTTTGTTTTGGAAGCATTCATGATTTTAAATTGCTTCTAAAATCTAAAACTTTTATTCATACAGAAAAACAAGTTTTTGTTGATTCGGGTTATCAAGGTATACAAAATATTCATAAAAATACATTTTTGCCATTTAAAAAAAGTAAATACAATCAATTAACACCAATTCAAAAATAATACAATAAAACTTTAAGTAAAATTAGAATTAAAATTGAACACGTATTTGCTAAACTAAAACGTTTTAAAATTTTAAGTTTAAAATATCGCAATAAAATACGAAGATTTGCATTAAGATTTAATTTAATAACAGGAATATATAATTTTGAATTACCTTAGTTTTGCACCAAGTCTAATTAATGATTTAAAAACATCAAGCAAAGATTTAACAGACACTATTTTTGGTAATACTGCTAACATTATTGCTCATAATGTTAAAGACCCAAATAGTGCCGAATACCTTGCCAAAGTCTTTGGAACTAAAACTTCTCAAAAGATTACTAAACAGTATGATAATAATTCTAAATCAAATTCTAAGGGTTCAATAAGAGAAGTTGAGGAATACATTGTTCATCCCAATGATTTAAAAAAATTGAATGTTGGACAAGCATATGTAAAAATATTATTGCCTAGTTCAAATCAGTACATTGATAAAATTGACATTGAAAACTA
This sequence comes from Spiroplasma endosymbiont of Zeiraphera isertana, assembly GCF_964030805.1. Lineage (GTDB taxonomy): Bacteria > Bacillota_I > Bacilli_A > Mycoplasmatales > VBWQ01 > Spiroplasma_E. Next base: position 840,740 of record NZ_OZ034965.1, on the reverse strand, counting down.
CATTGATGAATAGAAAAGTATTAAAAAATAAAAAGTCTCTAAAAACACCAAATTGAATCAGTTTGAAAACATTTGCGAAAAACTTTCAGAACACATATCAGAGTCTCAAAAGAAAACGTACACTTATATGCCAAAGAAGCTGCATATAAATTCAACAAAAAGCCTAGTTTTGAAACAATAATGTTGTATTTGATTTAAATAAATGCGGGGATAATTTTCTATTTAAAATACAATAGACGTATTCCGTAATTAAATTTTTCAAAAGTCAATTAATAATTTTAAAATTTATTTTATAATTTTATTATTAATAAATCGGGAAAGTGTTGATAAAAATGATTTTTGAAAATTTAAAAAAATTAAAAAATAAAGAATTTTACAGATATTTTGGTATAAAACGTTTTCATTTTAATGAAATGTTAGAAAAATTAATTGAAATAGAAAAATTAAAAAAAAGTAAAGGAAGAAAAAATAAACTTTCAGTTGAAGAAAGATTGATGATGACACTTGAATATTGAAAAGAGTATTATACTTTTTTTCAAAAGACATATTCCGTAATTAAATAATTAAGGCTTTTCTCCCTTTATACAATTAAAATTTTACCACATAAATGTTGAGAAAAGCCTACATACGGATTTCTCCCCACATTTTTATTAAATCAAACACAACAATGTTGTTTCAAAACCGGGGTTTTTGTTGAATTTATATGCAGATTCTTTGGCATATAAATGCACATGCTGTTTTGAAACTCTGATATGTGTTCTGAAAGTTCGCCGAATATGTTTTCATACTGATTCAATTTGATTTGTATTTACACCATTCTTTGAAACATAACTATTTTGATGGTTCACTGTTTCATGTTTAGGAAAAAACAATTTGAAATCGCGATATCCTCTTCAAGAATCAGTATATACTTGGCATTGTGAAGAAATGTGTTTTTGTGCAAACTGCAAAAGATTTTTTCTGTTTGCATTTTTCATCACTTTCACAATTAGGTTGTTCGTTGTTTTTTCATAAATACCAACAATCAGGGTTTTATTCATCAAGGATCTTCCTTGTTTCTTGGCACCTATATGTGAAAGATACATTTCATCAATCTGTACTATGCCTCCCACAATGAATTCATGTTCTTGTTTGGCGATACGCTTTCTGATTTCATGACCCATTCTCCAAGCTGTTTTCAAGGTCACTCCCAATTCTTTTGCAACATCTGTTGATGGAATTCCATGTTTGGTATTTATTCATCGAAAAATGAGATAAAACCAAGATTTCAAAGGAATTTGTGACCTTGAAAAAATGGTTCCAGAGAGGATACTGAATTTTTGATTACATTTCAAGCATCTTACTCTTTTTAAATCAGAAGTATTCAAAGTAGAACTATAGCACCGTATGCATTTGGTTTCTTTCAACATTGCTATATATTCAAGACATTGTTGTTCGGTTTGAAAAACGTTGTTGAACTCATTAAATTTCATTTGTTCCTCCCACGCGTACATGTGGGGAGAAATCCGATAATTAATTTTTCAAGAAAAATTAAAAAATTTTTATAACACTTATTTTATTATTTATTTTTAGTTATTAATATTTTTTTGAAAAAATAATTTAAAAATAAATTTATTTTTAAAACACAAAAATTGTTAATAATATTTTTTATATTAACCTATCTAATAACTAAAATTGTAAAAATGGTTGATTTAATAACTTTTTTTACTTTAATGGTTTTATTTTATTAAAAATTTCACAAAGTAAGTTAAATCTCAAATACATAAGTCTAAATTTTGATTTTCTACATTTATTTACTAAAATTTTAAATCTTTTCAATCAAACAAAGACATGTTCAACTTTAATTCTAATTTTAGATACAATTTTATTATATTTTTTTTCTTGTTTATTTAATTTTTTATTTTTAGTTTTTTTAATTGGTATTATTGTATTTTCATAAATATTTTGTATACCTTGATATCCTAAATAACCAATAATTATTGTTTTTTCTGAAAATTCAAGATTGAAATTTTTTAATATTTGAAAATCATGAACTTTGCCATTATCAGCAAAAATATCAACAATTTTTTTATTAAACAAATCATATATAATTTGAAATTTTATAGAATACATTCAACTTTTACCAGAAAAATATTATCTAACTTTAATTGTAAAATTAAAAAGGACACTTATATAAAAATTAAATTGTGTTAGTTCTATAATTAAGAAAAGAAAGGAATTAGCGCAATGTATAAGTATCTGAGTATTGAATCAATAATAGCAATAAAAGAATATAAAAATTATGGATTTTCGATTCGTAAAATAGCAAAAATTGTTGATTATAGTAAATCAACTGTACATAGAGTTTGTAGATTATTATTTTAATTTTCAAAAAAACTCTTGATGAAATAAAAAAAATCATCAACCTGGCCTAAAATTTGATTTTATTTAATTTTGGGATTTATTTTTTTTACAAACTGAAATATAATGCTTCAGATTTTGCATAAGGTGATATTTTATAATGTTGGTATTTAAATTTTCATAAATTGAGGTAATTTTGAATATTGGTAAATCCAATGCCATGATAATGAGTAATAAATTCTTTTAAACTTGATTGTATTTTACTGATATTACTTAAATTTTTATAATTTAATTCTTTATTTTCTTTTGATTTAAATTTCTTGAGAGTACATTTTGTTTGTTTAGCTACTGTATCATATAGTATTTGCATATCACAAACTATAATTGATTTTTCTTCGATAAGCTTAGATGTTAAATTTTCTTGTACTCATTTTTTTGTTAATCTTTTAGTATTTGTTGTTTGAGCATAAATATTTTTATTTTCATCAATTGCCATTTCAATACAACAGTTTAAATTTTTAGCATTTTCTTCAATTCATTTTTTTCTTGGATCATCTGGATTTTTGAAATTTCCTTTATGAATTTCTTTGATAAAAGTTTCATCAATTTCAATTCTACCTTTTAATTTTGTGAATGGTTTTTGTGTTTTTGCTAATTGTGATGATTTCATAAATTTTTGACGATTAAATCATGCTGATGTTTTTGAAATTTTAGCAAATTGAGAAATAGTATAAGCAGATTGACCTAACAATGACAATCAAATTATTCAATCTCATTGTTCATGAGATAAATGACTTCAATGTAAAAAATGATTTCTTAAAGCATCAAAGCTACTTTTACAATCTTTGCATAAATATTTTTGCTTATTATTCTTAAAACCATTTTTTACACATCAATAAGATTTACAATTTGGACATTGAATTCCTTTTTCTTTAAATTTTTTATCAATTGCATCTAATTTTTCTTTTTTCTCAATTTGTTTAATTCTATTTTTAAAATGTCTAATAATTTTTATAAATTCTTCATCTTTTTTGTTTTTTAAAACATCAATTAATTCATTATTAGTCACAAAAAATCACCCCTGATATAAAAATATTACTTTTAATTTAAAATTAAAAGTAATATCAAGATTTTTTGTGAAAATTAAAAGATTATTAAATAAAAACTTATTGCCATTAGAAATATTGAATCAATTTCAAAAAAATAAACAAAATGCAGGCAGAAAATTAATAATTTTAACTTTAACAGAAATTAATAGTATTAATCATTTGTTAATTACTAAAAAGTATGCTCTTGATATAATTGCTAACTTTTTAAAGGAAAATAAAATAAAAAGTATTTCAACAAAAACTTTATATAACATGTTTAAAACAAATCGAATGGGTTTTGATGAAAATAACTTATTGAGAAAAGGCAAAAATAAATCTCACAAACAAAAAGAAACTAGGGGCAAAATTAATAATTGTAAGTCTATTCATGAAAGAAATTTAATCATTCCTAATATTAAAAATATACAAGAATTTGGTCATTTAGAAGGTGATACTATCATTGGCAAAGATCATAAAAGTTCTATTATTACTTTGGCTGATATATGATCAAAAACCACAATTCCTTTAGTAACTAAAAATCATAAATCAGAAAATATTACAAAAAGTATAATAAAATTTATTTCAAAGTTACAAAAAGGAACAGTTAAAACCATTACTTTTGATCGTGGTAAAGAATTTAGTAAATGAAGATTAATCAAAAAAATTTGTAATGTCAAAATTTATTTTGCAGATCCTGGTAAACCTTGCCAAAGGGGTTTAAATGAAAATAATAATGGTATTTTAAGAAGATATTTACCAAAATCTACAGATCTATCTTCATATAAACAAAAAGATTTAAATTTTATAGCATTTCAAATTAATTCTACACCCAGAAAATCGCTCTCTTATAAAAGACCAATAGATTTAATACAATTATTTTAAAAAACTGTCCCATTTATATTTACAACTCAGGTAATATAAATTTTAAAATCAATTATGCAAGAAGTCTAATAAATTGTTCTTATTATGATTGAACATCTAGAATAAAGTAGTATTTGAACAAATCTTTATTATTGACGTCAAAAACAAGCTTATGAAGAACTTATTGCAGAAATCATATAAAATAATAATATACATTAAATTTAAGGGGGTAAAAAATATGAAAAAATTACTAAGTATTTTAGGAGCAATGACTTTAATCGGAACAATAAGTACTAGCGTTATTGCTTGTAATGGCGGAGACAAACCATCGCCAACTCCAGTTCAGCCAGTTCAACCAGAATTTCAAAAAGTTTCTGGTTGAACCGAGACTAATGGTGCAATTGTTAGTTTAGTAAATGTTAATAATGATTTATATGCAGGAACCAAAACTGCTAATTATAAAGGTAAATTATTTAAAATTACTAGCGCAGGTACAGTTAGTGAAATTACTAATTGAACTGAGACTAATGGTGCAATCGTTAGTTTAGTAAATGTTAATAATGATTTATATGCAGGAACTGTAACTGATATAAATGGTAATAAAGGTAAATTATTTAAAATTACTAGTGCAGGTACAGTTAGTGAAATTACTAATTGAACTGAGAATAATGGTGCAATTGTTAGTTTAGTAAAGGTTAATAATGATTTATATGCAGGAACTGTAACTGATATAAATGGTAATAAAGGTAAATTATTTAAAATTACTAGTGCAGGTACAGTTAGTGAAATTACTAATTGAACTAAGACTAATGGTGCAATTTTTAGTTTAGTAAATGTTAATAATGATTTATATGCAGGAACCAAAACCGCTAATTATAAAGGTAAATTATTTAAAATTACTAGTGCAGGTACAGTTAGTGAAATTACTAATTGAACTGAGAATAATGGTGCAATTGTTAGTTTAGTAAATGTTAATAATGATTTATATGCAGGAACCAAAACCGCTAATTATAAAGGTAAATTATTTAAAATCACTGGTGCAGGTACAGTTAGTGAAATTACTAATTGAACTGAGAATAATGGTGCAATTGTTAGTTTAGTAAATGTTAATAATGATTTATATGCAGGAACATGAACTGCTAATTATAAAGGTAAATTATTTAAAATTACTGGTGCAGGTACAGTTAGTGAAATTACTAATTGAACTGAGACTAATGGTGCAATCGTTAGTTTAGTAAATGTTAATAATGATTTATATGCAGGAACATGAACTGCTAATAATAAAGGAAATTTATATGTTAAATCGTAAGGTAATGTTTAGTGAAGTAAAGGGTCACCCCCAAGTTTCAATAATTATCCTCTAGTGAAAAAGTAATTGAAATAATCTTAGAACCCGTTTGGAATCTTTTAGAAAATAATGTAAACGGGTTCTTAAACCATCAAGTTTGTCTTCAAATCGTTTGATGGTTTTTCTAGTTCTTTCAAGTTCAATGATCATATCTTTGTCTTCATAATGAACTAGTAAATCAGGATATCCTTTTTCTCTTGGGCTTTCTGATTTAAGCTCTTTTTCAGTTTGATAGGAAATTATGTCATTTTGTTGTGCTAGTCATTTGATAAGTAAATCTTGATGTTGTAATTCGTTATAATTAATTATTATAGATGTACTTGCTTTACCTAATTTTCGGTTTCCTAGACTTGAAAGCATGAAATGGCAACACTTTTTTACTAAATGAAATTTTAGAAATTGAAAAAGATTTTGTTTTAAAAACTTTTAAAGAAAATTCAAGTTTGTAAACAATAGACATATTCCGTAATTAAATTTTTTAAAAGTCAAGTCATTTTTTAAATAAAAATTAACATTAAAAATTTTTAATATTTTATTTTTTAAAAATTTTATGAAAATATTTTTAAATTATTTTTAATAAATTATTAATTTTTTGCAAATAAATAATAAGATAAGTGTTATAAAAATATTAAGATTTTGATTGACAAATAAACCATTTTAATTACGGAATATGTCTAAACTAAATTAAATCAATATGAAAACATCTGCCAAAAACTTTCAGAACATATGTAAAAATTGCAAAACATCATGTTTATTTATTTATATGCAAAGGAAGCTGAATATCAATTCAACAAAAAAACTTAGTTTTGAAACTGTAATGTTGTGCTTGATTTAAAACTGTGGGGAGAAGTCCGTAGATAGGCTTTTCTCAGCACTTATGTCATTCAATTGAAGAAATAGTACATAAAGGGAGAAAAGCCTTTTTTAATAAATAATTCGGATTTAAAACCTGAGTTGTAAATATAAATGGGACAGTTTTTTAAAATAATTGTATTAAATCTATTGGTCTTTTATAAGAGAGCGATTTTCTGGGTGTAGAATTAATTTGAAATGCTATAAAATTTAAATCTTTTTTTATATGAAGATAGATCTGTAGATTTTGGTAAATAGCTTCTTAAAATACCATTATTATTTTCATTTAAACCCCTTTGGCAAGGTTTACCAGGATCTGCAAAATAAATTTTGACATTACAAATTTTTTCGATTAATCTTCATTTACTAAATTCTTTACCACGATCAAAAGTAATGGTTTTAACTGTTCCTTTTTGTAACTTTGAAATAAATTTTATTAGACTTGGTGCAAAACTAAGGTAATTCAAAATTATATATTCCTGCTATTAAATTAAATCTTAATGCAAATCTTCGTATTTTATTGCGATATTTTAAACTTAAAATTTTAAAACGTTTTAGTTTAGCAAATACGTGTTCAATTTTAATTCTAATTTTACTTAAAGTTTTATTGTATTCTTTTTGAATTGGTGTTAATTGATTGTATTTACTTTTTTTAAATGGCAAAAATTTATTTTTATGAATATTTTGTATACCTTGATAACTCGAATCAACAAAAACTTGTTTTTCTGGATGAATAAAAGTTTTAGATTTTAGAAGCAATTTAAAATCATGAATGCTTCCAAAACAAAAAGCAGTTGAAATAATTTTTCCATTGGAAATATCAATAATTATTTGGGATTTGAGAGAATGATGTTTCTTTTTACCTGAAAAAAGTAATTTTAGTTTTTTTTAATTCTTTCAATTGGAGTTTCAGTAGCATCAATAGCTAACAAATTATTATTAGTACCTTTATTTTTTGTGGTAATGTTTAGTAATCTGTGTAACTTACAAAAATAACTATGTTTAATTAATTCTAGTAAATATAATTAAATGACCAGAAAGAGTGAGTTACAAATGGTTAAAAAACAAAACATTAATAATAATGATCCAATATCACAAGCAGTAGATTTATTACTAGAAAATACTGAAGATTTAACAACAGTTTTTAAAGAAGGAGGTTTATATAAAGAATTAACAAAAAGATTAGTGGAAAAAATGTTGAATTCTGAAATGCAAAATTATTTAGGATATGAAAAAAATCAACATAGTAATAGTGAAAATGCTCGTAATGGCATAACTTCAAAAAAATTAATAACTCAAGAAGGTAAAATTGAAATTGATGTACCACGAGATCGTAATAGTAATTTTACTCCTGTAATAGTGCCAAAAAGACAAAGAAGATTTGATGGTTTTGATCAAAAAGTTCTTTCACTATATGCAAAAGGTATGACAGTATCTGACATTAGAATGCAGTTGCAAGAGTTATATCATGGTGCAGATATTAGTGAAAGTGTTATTAGTCAAATTACTGATGATGTTATTGATGATGTCAAAGCATGGCAAAATCGGCCATTAGAAAGTATTTATCCGATTGTTTATTTTGATTGTATAGTAGTTAAAGTACGACAAGATAAACGGATTATTAACAAATCAGTTTATATAGCACTAGGAGTTGATTTAGAAGGTAAAAAAGATGTTTTAGGTTTATGAATTAGTGAAAATGAAGGTTCTAAATTTTGATTATCTAATTTTACAGAAATGAAAAATCGAGGCTTAAATGATATTCTTATTGCTTGTAGCGATAATTTAACAGGCATGTCAGAAGCCATACAATCAGTTTATCCTAAAACCGAACATCAATTATGCATAGTTCATCAAATTAGAAATAGTTTAAAATATGTTTCATACAAACATCGAAAAGCACTAGTTGCAGATTTAAAACCAATTTATAGTGCATGTAGTGAAGAACAAGCAACGCAAGCTTTAGAATTGTTTGAAAATAAATGAAATAAACAATATCCTCAAATTACTAAATCCTGATATAAAAATTGAGATAATTTAATGGTTTTTATTAGTTATCCTGCAGAAATCAAAAGAGTGATTTATACCACAAATGCTATTGAATCTGTTAATAGTCAATTACGAAAAGTTATAAGAAATAAAAAAGTTTTTCCTAACGATATGGCGGTTTTTAAAATATTTTACTTAGCAATCGAAAATATAACAAAAAAATGAACAATGCCCATTCAAAATTGAAATACAGCAATTGCTCATTTTATGATAAAATTTGAAGACAGAATTAATCTAAACTAGTACCTTGTAAAACAAAGATACACAGATTACATAAAAGCCTCTAAGTTTTTTTTAATAATTATTATGATGACAGCAACAATAATTTTGATGATAATAGTTGCTTCTCTATTTTTGGCTTTCTTTTGAAAATAATATTTCCCCATAATCTTAAAATAATGTATAATATGAAAATACTTACACATTAGGTAAGTATAATTAATTCTGTATATGAGTTAGGTTGGCACCCAATTAAAAAGTTACCTTATTGGTAACTTTTTTTTCTTTATAAATTTATTATAAACTTGTTATATTACTTTTAATAAAATTTGTTTTATTATCAATTGCTAAATGTTGTTCATGATTAATAGATTTTGTAAATTCATTAGTTCATTTTTTTAGATTTTTAAGTTCATTTTTTTCTTTTAAGTTATTTATATCAAATATTTCTCTTTTTGCTTTATAACCACATCATTCTGTAGTTATAAATACTGCTCCAATTTCGCCAATCAACCCACCAACTGCTGCTCCAATCAATGTTCCTATTCCAGGAAGAATGCTACCTGCTGTTGCTCCTATTGCCGTTGCAGTACTAACAGCAGCAATTTTTTTGCCTGTACTATGGCAATATGTGTTATCATTATGATTATAATGCACTTCTTCAATATGATTATCATCATGGTGAATAATATAATGTTTGTTGATATCTATTTTTTCAAATAAATCCCGATTACGAATTAAATATCCTCCATCATCTGTTCAAGCATATATATCTCCTTCTTTTAAGTAGTTATCATCACTATTTTTATTTATTCTAAAAATATTTTTTATTTTTCCAAGATTTTTATTTCATTTACTTTCATAAGTATGTTTATTTTGTAATAAATTTTCAAATTCTTTTAAGGTAATATTTTCAGTTTTTATTTTTTCTCCTGTAACAGTTCCATCTTTTGAAATATTGGAATTATTTAAAAAATAAATTTCTTCTGTTTTTGTGTTTACATAATAATTATTATTAAAATTTATTATATTCGTTATTTCATCACTAATATTATTAAATTGATAAACAATACTATTAGCACCAATTAAATATAAAGCATTAGTTGTTCCAACATATATATCGCCAGATTTTAAATCAATACCTTTAGTTTTTTCATCTAAAACTTTTATTGCAGTTATTTTTCCTTGAATTTTTTCAATTTGTGGTTTTAAATCACAAAATTTATTATTTAAAAGATTTGTTATCGAACTTTTTAAATCTCTACCGAATCGTCTATTATGACAATTTATATTTTGGTTATAATAGACTTGGTGCAAAACCTTTAATTTTAACAATTTAACGATTATTATTAATATTAAAGGTGATAGTTATTATGTTGAAAAAATATAAAGATGATCAAGAATTTTATAGTTTAGTCGGCATAAAGCCAAAAACATTTTATAAAATGCTTGAAATTTTAAAAATTGCTGAGTCTAAACAAAAATATTATGGTGGTAGAAAAAATAAAATTGTAATTGAAGAGCGTTTATTAATGACTTTAGAATATTGAAAAGACTATAGTAGTTATAGAGTTATTGCAAAAAGATATAATATTAGTCATACTAGTTGCATTCGTAATATTTTTTGAATTGAAAATATTTTAATAAAAAGCGGAATTTTTAATTTACCTGGAAAAAAAGATTTAACAAAAAATAAAGGTACTAATAATAATTTGTTAGCTATTGATGCTACTGAAACTCCAATTGAAAGAATTAAAAAAAACTAAAATTACTTTTTTCAGGTAAAAATAAACATCATTCTCTCAAATCCCAAATAATTATTGATATTTCCAATGAAAAAATGATTTCAACTGCTTTTTGTTTTGGAAGCATTCATGATTTTAAATTGCTTCTAAAATCTAAAACTTTTATTCATCCAGAAAAACAAGTTTTTGTTGATTCAGGTTATCAAGGTATACAAAATATTCATAAAAATACATTTTTGCCATTTAAAAAAAGTAAATACAATCAATTAACACCAATTCAAAAAGAATACAATAAAACTTTAAGTAAAATTAGAATTAAAATTGAACACGTATTTGCTAAACTAAAACGTTTTAAAATTTTAAGTTTAAAATATCGCAATAAAATACGAAGATTTGCATTAAGATTTAATTTAATAGCAGGAATATATAATTTTGAATTACCTTAGTTTTGCACCAAGTCTAATTTAATTCTTTATTTTCTTTTGATTTAAATTTCTTGAGAGTACATTTTGTTTGTTTAGCTACTGTATCATATAGTATTTGCATATCACAAACTATAATTGATTTTTCTTCGATAAGCTTAGATGTTAAATTTTCTTGTACTCATTTTTTTGTTAATCTTTTAGTATTTGTTGTTTGAGCATAAATATTTTTATTTTCATCAATTGCCATTTCAATACAACAGTTTAAATCTTTAGCATTTTCTTCAATTCGTTTTTTTCTTGGATCATCTGGATTTTTGAAATTTCCTTTATGAATTTCTTTGATAAAAGTTTCATCAATTTCAATTCTACCTTTTAATTTTGTGAATGGTTTTTGTGTTTTTGCTAATTGTGATGATTTCATAAATTTTTGACGATTAAATCATGCTGATGTTTTTGAAATTTTAGCAAATTGAGAAATAGTATAAGCAGATTGACCTAACAATGACAATCAAATTATTCAATCTCATTGTTCATGAGATAAATGACTTCAATGTAAAAAATGATTTCTTAAAGCATCAAAGCTACTTTTACAATCTTTGCATAAATATTTTTGCTTATTATTCTTAAAACCATTTTTTACACATCAATAAGATTTACAATTTGGACATTGAATTCCTTTTTCTTTAAATTTTTTATCAATTGCATCTAATTTTTCTTTTTTCTCAATTTGTTTAATTCTATTTTTAAAATGTCTAATAATTTTTATAAATTCTTCATCTTTTTTGTTTTTTAAAACATCAATTAATTCATTATTAGTCACAAAAAATCACCCCTGATATAAAAATATTACTTTTAATTTAAAATTAAAAGTAATATCAAGATTTTTTGTGAAAATTAAAAGACTTTTCTGATACTACAGCTATTGAAAAATATCTTTGTGCTACTCTAATTGAAATACCTGTTAACAATACAATTGGAGAAGATAAATATTCAATAGTTTTTCAACAACAATTATTTGAACTTATTTCACTTTCTTTTTTAATAAATTTTGGTAAATTTTCATAAATTTCTCCTAAATCATTAAAATATATTCTTACCTTATTTTTATATTTTTGTTCATCACTATTTCAATATTGATTAATGTAATTGGTATAATAACGAATTCTTAAATTAATATTTGCAAGTTCTGCAATAATTTTTTTAGTTTTAGTAATAACTATTTCATTATTATTTTCTATTCCTACCACTAAAGATTCCATATTTTGATTTCTTATACTGGCACTATTATCATTTATTGGACACATTTGTCTTTGCTTCTTTCCTTTTTAAACTTATATTAATAACACGTTTTCTCTATTATGTATAATTAAAATTTTATTGCATAAAGATTGAGAAAAGTTTCCAAAGATTTTTTAAACATATTTTAAAATTAACACAATATTTTCATTTTCTTTTTAAAGAAATATAGGTTTTATTTTGAAATTTTAATATTTATGTTAAATGTTCTATTTATATGTTTCTATATTAATTCAATTCGCTTATATTTCTTGATTTTATTCCAATATCTCTTTTTAATAGAACTATTTAAATTAAAACTAAAAGTTCATAATATATATTTTTTATATATTTTTTATATATAAAGAAATTATTGTTTTACTTACAAAGAATAATTGAATCAACTAAATTTCATTTTTCTATCAATATGTAAAAGAAAAACTCCATAAATAATATATTAGACTTGGTGCAAAACCTTTAATTTTAACAATTTAACGATTATTATTAATATTAAAGGTGATAGTTATTATGTTGAAAAAATATAAAGATGATCAAGAATTTTATAGTTTAGTCGGCATAAAGCCACAAACATTTTATAAAATGCTTGAAATTTTAAAAATTGCTGAGTCTAAACAACAATATTATGGTGGTAGAAAAAATAAAATTGTAATTGAAGAGCGTTTATTAATGACTTTAGAATATTGAAAAGACTATAGTAGTTATAGAGTTATTGCAAAAAGATATAATATTAGTCATACTAGTTGCATTCGTAATATTTTTTGAATTGAAAATATTTTAATAAAAAGCGGAATTTTTAATTTACCTGGAAAAAAAGATTTAACAAAAAATAAAGGTACTAATAATAATTTGTTAGCTATTGATGCTACTGAAAATCCAATTGAAAGAATTAAAAAAAACTAAAATTACTTTTTTCAGGTAAAAAGAAACATCATTCTCTCAAATCCCAAATAATTATTGATATTTCCAATGGAAAAATTATTTCAACTGCTTTTTTTTGGAAGCATTCATGATTTTAAATTGCTTCTAAAATCTAAAACTTTTATTCATCCAGAGTTATCAAGGTATACAAAATATTCATAAAAATACATTTTTGCCATTTAAAAAAAGTAAATACAATCAATTAACACCAATTCAAAAATAATACAATAAAACTTTAAGTAAAATTAGAATTAAAATTGAACACGTATTTGCTAAACTAAAACGTTTTAAAATTTTAAGTTTAAAATATCGCAATAAAATACGAAGATTTGCATTAAGATTTAATTTAATAGCAGGAATATATAATTTGGAATTACCTTGGTTTTGCACCAAGTCTAATAAATAAAGGTAATGTTTAGTAATCTGTGTAACTTACAAAAATAACTATGTTTAATTAATTCTAGTAAATATAATTAAATGACCAGAAAGAGTGAGTTACAAATGGTTAAAAAACAAAACATTAATAATAATGATCCAATATCACAAGCAGTAGATTTATTACTAGAAAATACTGAAGATTTAACAACAGTTTTTAAAGAAGGAGGTTTATATAAAGAATTAACAAAAAGATTAGTGGAAAAAATGTTGAATTCTGAAATGCAAAATTATTTAGGATATGAAAAAAATCAACATAGTAATAGTGAAAATGCTCGTAATGGCATAACTTCAAAAAAATTAATAACTCAAGAAGGTAAAATTGAAATTGATGTACCACGAGATCGTAATAGTAATTTTACTCCTGTAATAGTGCCAAAAAGACAAAGAAGATTTGATGGTTTTGATCAAAAAGTTCTTTCACTATATGCAAAAGGTATGACAGTATCTGACATTAGAATGCAGTTGCAAGAGTTATATCATGGTGCAGATATTAGTGAAAGTGTTATTAGTCAAATTACTGATGATGTTATTGATGATGTCAAAGCATGGCAAAATAGACCATTAGAAGGTATTTATCCGATTGTTTATTTTGATTGTATAGTAGTTAAAGTACGACAAGATAAACGGATTATTAACAAATCAGTTTATATAGCACTAGGAGTTGATTTAGAAGGTAAAAAAGATGTTTTAGGTTTATGAATTAGTGAAAATGAAGGTTCTAAATTTTGATTATCTAATTTTACAGAAATGAAAAATCGAGGCTTAAATGATATTCTTATTGCTTGTAGTGATAATTTAACAGGCATGTCAGAAGCAATACAATCGGTTTATCCTAAAACCGAACATCAATTATGCATAGTTCATCAAATTAGAAATAGTTTAAAATATGTTTCATACAAACATCGAAAATCTCTAGTTACAGATTTAAAACCAATTTATAGTGCATGTAGTGAAGAACAAGCAATGCAAGCTTTAGAATCGTTTGAAAATAAATGAAATAAACAATATCCTCAAATGACTAAATCTTGATATAAAAATTGAGATAATTTAATGATTTTTATTAGTTATCCTCCAGAAATCAAAAAAGTAATTTATACTACAAATGCTATTGAATCTGTTAATAGTCAATTACGAAAAGTTATTAGAAATAAAAAAGTTTTTCCTAACGATATGGCGGTTTTCAAAATATTTTACTTAGCAATTGAAAATATAACAAAAAAATGAACAATGCCTATTCAAAATTGAAATACAGCAATTGCTCATTTTATGATAAAATTTGAAGACAGAATTAATCTAAACTAGTACCTTGTAAAACAAAGATACACAGATTACATAAAAGCCTCTAAATAAAAGAAAATAATAAAAAATTATTTAATGCTGGCCTTACAATTTCTTGCAAAAATCTTGCATTATTTCCTTGATTATTATTAGGAAAATTTGCAAAATATATTCCAATATTTTGTAATTGTAAATTATTAGAATTTGAACTAATTAAAGAAAAAACATCGCCACCAGCATAATATAAATCACGAGCAGTATAGATTGCATATTGTCCAGTACCTGGGTCTATAACTCTATAACGAATGTTTGATAAATCTTCTTGTGGATCATGACCATTTGAAGAAGTTGAAACAATTAAAATAGAATGTCCTGCATACCCTCCATATGCTCTATAAGTTGGCTGAAAACCTTGACCAAAAATCAATGGCATATTATTTTGTAAACTTGAACGAACTAGTGAATCTAAGTTACGAAAAAAAGTATCTCTAAAATTTATTTCTATATTTGCTTGAATTTGTTCATTAATCCTACGATTTGCTTCTTCTATATTTGCATTTTGAATACCTAATTGTTCTTCTAATTGTCTAATACTTCTTGCAATATTTAATGTTTCTGATAAGTGATTTCATTGATTACGTATTGCTTCATCAACTGTATTACCTGGAATGTTATCAGCAGTTGTTTGAAGCCCAAAATAACGTGGTGCGTGAAAAAATTGTATTGTATATGGTTGTGTTTGTATATTTTCACTTGTAATAATATCATTAATTATATTGACAACATTTTCTGAATATACTCCACCACCTATAATTTCATTATTTTCATTTCTCAAATATTCAACATTCATTCTTTCAGATAAATAATGTTGGAAACTAGAGTATTCAGTTAAACCAGCGCCCTCCCTACTTAAATTTATTCTATCTAAAAAATTATTTATATTTAATCCTAAATTTCTTAAAATTGCTTCAGAAGTAGCAATAGCACATCAAACAACATTTTCTTGAGAAAATAATGGTATATTTACGTTAATTGCTCATTCATTATTATTTCTTGGTTGTCTTTTATGTCTATTTCTACTTTTTTCATGTCTATGTTTATGTGTACTTGTTTCTAATTCTTTTTGATAAATTGGGTCAATATTTTGATTTGTTTCATTTAAATTATATGGTTGATAATTAATACTTGTATTTGTAAAGCTATTTGGTTCATCTATTGATTCTAAACCGGTATTGTTACTAACTCAATCTTTAATCTTTTTATTATCAATTGACTTAGCATTAATACCTTGTGTTTTATCATTAAATAATGGTGCAGATAATAATCATAATTTAAATCAATAACTTGGATTAAAATATTTCATAATTTTATACCTCTTTATTTTAAACATAAAAAACCCATTTACTTTAAAATAAAGTAATGAGTTAAAAACTTATATTAAGTTTATGAGGTTATTCTACACCATTATTTTATTTATACTTGTTTAATCTTTTTTATAATATTCTTTAATTTCTTTTATTTTATTTTTAAATTGTTTTTTATGAAAATAACACATATTAAAAAATTGAACCACACTATCTTCTATATTTGCAGTTTTTAAAGTAACTAATACTTTACTATTACAATCTTTAACAATACATTTTAATAATACTTTTTCTTGTTTTTCTTTTTTCATTATTTACTCCTTATTTAAATAATATCAACCAATTAATAAACTATCTGCTTCATCATGATTATTAACGGTTATATTTCAATTATTAAAAGTAATTAAATCTTTAACCAATATTAAAGAATATTCTTTTTTTCAATTACTATAATCTATTGTGATATTTTTATAATTTTCTTTATATCAACTTTTTAATTTACTTTGACTAATAAGCATATCTTTTGTTATAAGTTTATTAAATTGTCCAGCAATAAAACCACGTAAATGTTCTTGTGTTTCATAACCAATACCATTTTTACTATGAAAAGTACCGCGTTCAATAACTATATTAAATTTGCTAATTTTTCTTGTAATTTCAATTAAATCATGTACTTTTGATTTTACTTCTAAATAAAAATCATATTGTTTTTGAAAATTAAAACTTTTTATTCATATTGGTGTATGGTGATGATATATTTCTTTACCACATCCTCCACGACATCATTTAATATCTCATAAAGTAAATCCAGTATTTTTTATACTTGGGTCTACTGAAAGTAAATAATTATTCATAATTTCTATACTCATTTTTATTATTATTTTTTAAATTTTTAAATCTTTCACGAATTTCTTTAAATTTATCAAATAATACTTTTAAATAATTTTCACCCATTAATATTAAAAAATCTTTATTATTACTTGGATTTAATCTTTCCATATCTTCTCTTATACATTCATCAAATAAAACTGTATTTGTAATCATATATTTTTCAAAATAATCTAATTGTTTTTCACTTGGTTCTCATTTTTCATTTTGTATTTTTACATTATTATTAATATAATTATTTTGTTGCTTATTATTTTGAATTAAATTAACATTATCATTATCTGGGTCAAGTTCATCTTCACTTAATAATAATAAATTCATTAAAAAATATCTATAAGCATAAGTTTCTGCACTACCTTTTGCTTTTGCTATATCTGTATTTTTAGCACATGCTAATATATCAAAATATTTAATTTCTTTATCATTATCTAAATCAATAATTGTATATCTTTTAAAATAAGTTATTTCTACTTCTTTGGTATCTAAATAATTTATTTTTCTATCAGTTGTTAATATATCTTCATGTGTAATCACAATATTTAATTCTTTACATAATAATTTAAATTTATGGATTTTATCCCTTTATGTACTATTTTTAAATTTTATCACATAAATGGAGATAAAAGCCCACCTAGGAAATTATCCCCGCATGTATTTAAATCAAACACAAAATTACAGTTTCAAAACTAGGTATGTTATTGAATTTATATGCTGATTCTTTTGCATATAAATGAATATTGTGCTTTGAAACTCTTATGTGTGTTCGGAAAGTTCGTCGGATGTGCTTTCATGCTGATTCAATCTGGTTTGTGTTTACACCTGTTGGTGACACATACCCAACTTCATGATTTACGATTTCATGTTTGGGATAGAAGTTTTTGAAACTTACATATCCCTTCCAATAATCCGTAAATAGACAGCACTCAGTAAAAATGTGTTTCAATGCAAATCTTAAAAGGTTTTTTTCATCTGCATTTTTCAGCACCTTCACAATTAGTTTGTTGCTGGTTTTCTCATAAACTCCAACAATCAAAGTTTTATTCAACAAGGATCTTCCTTGTTTTTTAAAACCTAAATGTGAAAGATACATTTCATCCATCTGTGCTGTGCCATCAAGAATGAAACCTGCATCTTGATTTCCAATTCTAGTCCTGATTTCATGACACATTCTTCAAGCTGTTTTATAGGTAACACTCAATTCCCTTGCAACATCGGTTGCTGGTATGCCATGCTTTGTGTTTATTCATCTAAAGATGAGATAAAACCAAGATGTCATTTGGGTTTGTGACTTATAAAAAATGGTTCCATAAAGAATACTAAATGTTTGGTTACAGTTCAAACATCGTATTCTTCTCAAATCAGAAGTATTCAAACTAGAAGAAGCACATCTGATGCATTTCATTATTTTCAACTTCGCTATATATTTCAAACAATCGTTTTCAGTTTGAAATATGCTATTGAATTCATTTCCATTCATTTTTTCCTCCACACTAGTACATGTGGGGATAATTTCCTTTTTTAATTCTTTCAATTGGATTTTCAGTAGCATCAATAGCTAACAAATTATTATTAGTACCTTTATTTTTTGTTAAATCTTTTTTTCCGGGTAAATTAAAAATTCCGCTTTTTATTAAAATATTTTCAATTCAAAAAATATTACGAATGCAACTAGTATGACTAATATTATATCTTTTTGCAATAACTCTACAACTACTATAGTCTTTTCAATATTCTAAAGTCATTAATAAACGCTCTTCAATTACAATTTTATTTTTTCTACCACCATAATATTTTTGTTTAGACTCAGCAATTTTTAAAATTTCAAGCATTTTATAAAATGTTTGTGGCTTTATGCCGACTAAACTATAAAATTCTTGATCATCTTTATATTTTTTCAACATAATAACTATCACCTTTAATATTAATAATAATCGTTAAATTGTTAAAATTAAAGGTTTTGCACCAAGTCTAATGAACAAAATAACAATAGTAATAAATCTAACGAAATATCTTGAAAAGATTAGGGGTGTTCAATCATGAAATGTAATTATTGTTGAAGAAAAGCAAGTTGAAGTATAAAAATTATGATTTATGGCAATATTTTTTATAAACATATTTGCACTTATCATTTTCTTAAAGATGAAATTTCATCACGGGATATGAAACAAACTGAAAATAAAAAACTAGGTGGTGAAAACAATGCAGTTATCAAATAAAGAAGAAGAACTTCTATCAATGTATCAAAATTGAATAAAAGAAAATAAATTAAATGATAAGTTTAGTGCATATTTTATTTCCCAAACTTCGATGTTAGTGTTCCAAGTCTGAGATTTAGAAAAACTGATAAGTGAAACTATTTGATTAAAAACCGATAATGAAAAATGACGGTTTTATATTAAAAATTTAGATGAAAAAATTAATAAATCTTTTTTATTAAATGAAGTTATAGAAATTGAAAAAGATTTTGTTTTGAAAACTTTTAAAGAAAGGCATAATTTGTAAACAATGTGGAACAATGTATAATAATATAGTGTTTGAATAATTAAAAAGTGTTGGATTTAAGAATATGAATGGTTTTATATTCATATTCTTAAACCTCGCTAAAAATAGCAATTATGGACTGTATTTAGGTAAATAGTATCAAGGAGAAATTATGGAACAAAAATTAACAAATTATCAAAAAAATCAAGAACAAATTTTAGTTGATAAAAAAGAAAAAACTAAATTGTCAAGAAAAGAAAAAAATCAATGAGATCGTGATTTGTGAACAAGAGTTTAAAAAGGAGTTAAAAAATGGCAGCAGAAGTATTTTTTGAACCAGAAAATGAAAAGTTTAACCTTTATATTGATAATAAAGAAGTCAAGCGTGGTGGTAAATTTAAAAAAATTAAATGAAAAAATGAACAATTAGAATTATTCAAAAGATTTAAAGAAATTAAACAAAATATTTGAATTCAAATATATGATGTTTATTTAGATAAATCAGAAAATGTTATTGGTCTTGGTTTTAGAATTACTCCTGAAGCCAGTTTTTATCATGAATATCCAGACATAGATTTTGATATCAATGGTTTCGTTATTAGTGATTTAGAAGAAGAATTAAAAGATATAAAAGCCAGTAGTCAAAAATGATACAAGTTAGTTAATAATTTTTATAAAGTTTTAATAAATTTACAAAAAGAACAAAAAATAATTATTAATAACAAATCAAAAATACATTAAAAGGAGAATAAAAAAATGAACAAAGTTATATTAATAGGCAGACTTGCTCGTGATTTTAAATTATATAAAACTCAAAGTGAAAAAACTTTTACTTTTTTTACCATTGCAGTTAATAATATTTCAAATCAAGCTGATTTTATTTCATGTGTTGCATGAAATAAAGTTGCTGAAAAAATATGTGAATATTTAGGTAAAGGTTCTTTAATATCGTTATCAGGAAGACTGTCAGTAAGAAAAATAATAAATCAAGATAGAAAAGAACAATATATTACTGAAGTTGTTGCCGAAAATGTTACTTTTTTAGAATATCGCAAGCAAGATAATAATAGTTTAAATAATGTTAATACTGATAATTCACTAATAGAAATTGATAAGAAAATTGATTTAGATAGAGCTTTTAAAAATGTTAATTACACTTTAAATAATTCAGGAATTGAAAATCTATATGAAAATAACGATTTGGATTTTACTGAAGAAGTTATTGTTTGAGATAATTAATTGTGATAAATAACTATAATTTAAAGGAGAACCAATAAAATGAAAAGATTAATAACTACAATAACTCTTAGTGCATTAGTAGGTACAAGTACAAATAATTTAAAACCAGTATTTACGAGTAATGTTGTAAATCATGGTTTTAAATCAAATCAAGTAAATAATAAAGAAATTAATATTAAAAATGAAAATGATATCAACCCTTTTGTACCTAGACAAATAAATAAATTCGACGGAATAATTATTAAATGCAATACCTTTTCCAAAACAGGAGTAATTTATTTAGGAACAGATAAAGGATTGTATAAAAGCACTGATGGTTTTAATTTTAAAAGTATTGGAAATTTAACAGATAAAACAATAACTTCTATTGTGATTACTGATGATGGTATTGTCCTTGTAGGAACAGATAAAGGATTGTATAAAAGCACTGATGATGAAAAGTTATTAAATATAATATCTTGAACTAGTAACAAAAAAGTTAATTCTATAAAATGGTCACACTAAATTTCAATGAAGCAAAGCAAATATAGTTTGTTTTGATTTAAGAGAGTTATTTGAAAATAGTAATAAAAAAATAATCAATTTACAAATGATGTTGATTTTACAAATGCTAGGAATTGAACTTTCAGCAACTCAGTCATACAACGAAAATAAACAAGAAAAAGATTGAAAACGAATTATTATTGCTGTTGATGAATCACATTTACTAGCTAACGAAAATAATAGTGTTGCATTAGACTTTTTATTTCACACAATGAAAAGAATTAGAAAATGCAAAAGCTCATTAATTATTGCAACATAAAACATTGCTGATTTTACTGGCAGTGAAAATGTCAAAAAGAAATTTACTGGCATTATCAACAATGTTCAATATACCTTAGTTGGTGGTATGCAACTAAATGACTTAAATAATTTAAACGATATGTATAAACAATCTGGTGAACTTAGTGAAGCTATTAAAAGTTATATTGCAAAAGCAAGCCAAGGTAAATTTTGATTTAAAATTTCGAAACAAGAGCAACTGCCCATTCAAGTTTTACAAATTGATGATGAAGTGGAAATGGTTGGACATACATAAAAAATAAATAATGAAGCTAAATATCAAATTATTTGAAAAATTATTTTTAAATCCAATAAGTAAAGTAATTGAAATTTTAATATTATTTATGTTTTTATTTCTGTTTTTACCATTGTTGATGATAAATAGTAATTTTAAAAAGTTTAAAAAAGAATACAAAGTATTAAAACTAAAACAAAAAATTTCAAGGAGTAAATAAAATGCAAAATAATAAAATAAATTTTTGTACATTAACCGGTGATAATTGTTCGTGATGTGAAAAGAGAGTTTATGATTATGAGAAAAACATCATAATGGATAGGTTACACTTTATTGGACACTAATTACGTAGACAAGTGAACAAATTAGTTAAAAGAAAGGAACTATAATTATGGCCAATATTAACTCATATACCGACGAATTTAAGAAACAAATAGTAGCTTTATATCAAAGTGGTAAGTTGGTGTCTTGTCTTGCTAAAGAGTACAATGTTACAAGAGCAGCTACTTATAATTGAATTAAGCAATTTACTAATTCAGGTAGTTTTAAATCCAAAGATAATCGTTCTCTTGAAGAAAATGAATTAATTAAATTAAGAAAAGAATTAAAACAGTTACGAATGGAAAATGATATTTTAAAGCAAGCAGCACTAATAATAGGCAGAAAATAGAGATTATTATCAATAATAAATGTAAATATAAAATTCGTACAATGTGTCGTTTTTTAAAGATCTCTAAATCAACATATTATTTTAATTTCAAGAAAAAAGAAAAAAATCAAAATAATATTTTAATTTTCAAAAAAACTCTTGATGAAATAAAAAAAATCATCAACCTGGCCTAAAATTTGATTTTATTTAATTTTGGGATTTATTTTTTTTACAAACTGAAATATAATGCTTCAGATTTTGCATAAGGTGATATTTTATAATGTTGGTATTTAAATTTTCATAAATTGAGGTAATTTTGAATATTGGTAAATCCAATACCATGATAATGAGTAATAAATTCTTTTAAACTTGATTGTATTTTACTGATATTACTTAAATTTTTATAATTTAATTCTTTATTTTCTTTTGATTTAAATTTCTTGAGAGTACATTTTGTTTGTTTAGCTACTGTATCATATAGTATTTGCATATCACAAACTATAATTGATTTTTCTTCGATAAGCTTAGATGTTAAATTTTCTTGTACTCATTTTTTTGTTAATCTTTTAGTATTTGTTGTTTGAGCATAAATATTTTTATTTTCATCAATTGCCATTTCAATACAACAGTTTAAATCTTTAGCATTTTCTTCAATTCATTTTTTTCTTGGATCATCTGGATTTTTGAAATTTCCTTTATGAATTTCTTTGATAAAAGTTTCATCAATTTCAATTCTACCTTTTAATTTTGTGAATGGTTTTTGTGTTTTTGCTAATTGTGATGATTTCATAAATTTTTGACGATTAAATCATGCTGATTTTTTTGAAATTTTAGCAAATTGAGAAATAATATAAGCAGATTGACCTAACAATGACAATCAAATTATTCAATCTCATTGTTCATGAGATAAATGACTTCAATGTAAAAAATGATTTCTTAAAGCATCAAAGCTACTTTTACAATCTTTGCATAAATATTTTTGCTTATTATTCTTAAAACCATTTTTTACACATCAATAAGATTTACAATTTGGACATTGAATTCCTTTTTATTTAAATTTTTTATCAATTGCATCTAATTTTTCTTTTTTCTCAATTTGTTTAATTCTATTTTTAAAATGTCTAATAATTTTTATAAATTCTTCATCTTTTTTGTTTTTTAAAACATCAATTAATTCATTATTAGTCACAAAAAATCACCCCTCATATAAAAATATTACTTTTAATTTTAAATTAAAAGTAATATCAAGATTTTTTGTGAAAATTAAAAGAATTATTTGATTAGACTTGGTGCAAAACCTTTAATTTTAACAATTTAACGATTATTATTAATATTAAAGGTGATAGTTATTATGTTGAAAAAACCTGAGTTGTAAATATAAATGGGACAGTTTTTTAAAATAATTGTATTAAATCTATTGGTCTTTTATAAGAGAGCGATTTTCTGGGTGTAGAATTAATTTGAAATGCTATAAAATTTAAATATTTTTTTATATGAAGATAGATCTGTAGATTTTGGTAAATATCTTCTTAAAATACCATTATTATTTTCATTTAAACCCCTTTGGCAAGGTTTACCAGGATCTGCAAAATAAATTTTGACATTACAAATTTTTTCGATTAATCTTCATTTACTAAATTCTTTACCACGATCAAAAGTAATGGTTTTAACTGTTCCTTTTTGTAACTTTGAAATAAATTTTATTATACTTTTCGTAATATTTTCTGATTTATGATTTTTAGTTACTAAAGGAATTGTGGTTTTTGATCATATATCAGCCAAAGTAATAATAGAACTTTTATGATCTTTGCCAATGATAGTATCACCTTCTAAATGACCAAATTCTTGTATATTTTTAATATTAGGAATGATTAAATTTCTTTCATGAATAGACTTACAATTATTAATTTTGCCCCTAGTTTCTTTTTGTTTGTGAGATTTATTTTTGCCTTTTCTCAATAAGTTATTTTCATCAAAACCCATTCGATTTGTTTTAAACATGTTATATAAAGTTGGGTGAGTAAAGTTAATAGTTATAATTTAATTTTCTTTAAATAAAAGACAACATTAAATTATTTAATTGTATTTACATTATATACTATTTTATATTATTTTACAAGTTTTTTAGTGTATACACTTTAATTATTTTAAAACTAAAATTCCTAACTATTTAGGTTTAAGATTTATTAAATTTTAACAATTTAAAGTAAAATATTTAATTTATTAATTCTTGCTGAATTAATTATAAGCATATTATTAAGTACTTTATCATTATAAATTTTAGCACCATATCCTTTTAAAGATTTAACAAGATGTGATACATCACTTTCAGCACAAACACCTTGATTTCAATTTTCTTTTTGATTTATAACACCTTCTTTATTATTTTTAAAATATTTATATATTTGTTCATCAACTTTATTTTCTTTTAAAAAATTTAATAATTGATAATATTCACCATTAACAAATAAATCATATGCATTTGTTAATTTTTTATTATCTATTTTTCTATTAAAAATAAATCCTTTTTTAAGTGCTTTAAATGCATGATGTCTATCAATTACATAAGGAATATTTTCATTTTTAGCAGAAGTTTTAATTCAAGGCGCACCATCACCAATAAATACTAAACTACTTTTATTATAAATATATTGTAAATCAAGAAATTCATAAATTTTATTAATAAATTCTTGTTTTTTAATTCTTTGACCATTTTTAGTTTTCATATAAGTAATTTTTTTATCTTTTAAAACATTTCTACTTTTAGTAGATTTTTCTAAATCTTTTCCTTTATTTGCACTAATTGTACGAATACGATTTTTTTGTTTTTTATTATTAAATAATGAACTAATAAAACAATCATCCATATTTACAAATAATTTTTCAGTTGGTAATACTATCTTTTTTTCTGTTACTTTTTCAACATTTATTACTGCATTTTTCATTACATTAGTCATATATGTTTTAGAAAAATTACTATTTTTTATTATATCTTGTACATCAGATTGTCTTTTACCATTACCTGAATTTTTTATTATTGTATGTTCTAAACTAGTAAGTGTTCTTTTTCTTTTTTTAAGTTTTATATAATCATCTAAAGGATAATAATATTTATTAGTTTCTAATATTAAATAACCTCTACGATAAAAATCATTTATTTTACCATATTGAGTATTTGGACTTCTTTTTGCAGTTTTAACATATTTATGTTTATTTTTATCATATATATTTTGATATCAAAAATCATCATATGCTTTTAATAGATTTGTGAAATAATTTAAACCATTATTTTTAATTTGATTATCAAGTTCATCATAATTAAGTTCATTATTAAGAAAATTCATAATATTATTTCCTTTCTTAATTTATGATTTTTATTATAGTAATTTTAGAAAAAAAGTTTGGAAATATGATAATTGTAAAATGATATAATTAAATATATATGTTTTAAAATAAGGTGATAATATGCCAGCAAAAAGAAAAGAATTAGGAAATTATAAAGAAAAAATAAATGAATATGGCTTTTATCCCTTTATGTACTATTTTTAAATTTTATCACATAAATGGAGATAAAAGCCTACCTAGGAAATTATCCCTGCATGTATTTAAATCAAACACAAAATTACAGTTTCAAAACTCGGTATGTTATTGAATTTATATGCTGATTCTTTTGCATATAAATGAATATTGTGTTTTGAAACTCTTATGTGTGTTCGGAAAGTTCGTCGGATGTGCTTTCATGCTGATTCAATCTGGTTTGTGTTTACACCTGTTGGTGACACATACCCAACTTCATGATTTACGATTTCATGTTTGGGATAGAAGTTTTTGAAACTTACATATCCCTTCCAAGAATCCGTAAATAGACAGCACTCAGTAAAAATGTGTTTCAATGCAAATCTTAAAAGGTTTTTTTCATCTGCATTTTTCAGCACATTCACGATTAGTTTGTTGCTGGTTTTCTCATAAACTCCAACAATCAAAGTTTTATTCAACAAGGATCTTCCTTGTTTTTTAAAACCTAAATGCGAAAGATACATTTCATCCATCTGTGCTGTGCCATCAACAATGAAACCCGCATCTTGATTTCCAATTCTAGTCCTGATTTCATGACACATTCTTCAAGCTGTTTTATAGGTCACACCCAATTCCCTTGCAACATCGGTTGCTGGTATGCCATGCTTTGTGTTTATTCATCTAAAGATGAGATAAAACCAAGATGTCATTTGGGTCTGTGACTTATAAAAAATGGTTCCATAAAGAATACTAAATGTTTGGTTACAGTTCAAACATCGTATTCTTCTCAAATCAGAAGTATTCAAACTAGAAGAAGCACACCTGATGCATTTCATTATTTTCAACTTCGCTATATATTTCAAACAATCGTTTTCAGTTTGAAATATGCTATTGAATTCATTTCAATTCATTTTTTCCTCCACACCAGTACATGCGGGGATAATTTCCATGAATATTTTAGAGATAATAAAAATGTTCCAACAAGAATGACAAAAACTGGTTTAAATTTAGCATTAGGAATTGATAGAAAATATATATATGATTGCCGACGCTACCAGACAAAATGACAACAAAAATTTTTAAAAGATTATGATAAAGCATGTCAAAAAATTGCTAATTATTTATTAAGAAGTACTATGCAAGACCCAAAGTATCAATGAGAATATTTAAGAAAATGTCATCCAGAAGAATTTGATGATTTACAAGAAAATTATCAAGATAATACCACTAAAAATAATATAATTATTAATATTTGTGAACCAAGAAAAATAGAAAATAATGATTAGAAACCTATAATAAATATAGGTTTTTTTTCTTTATTTTAAAGGGTAAAAATGATATAATTTAATAAAGCGATTATGTTATTTATTAACATAAGTTACAAGGGATTATCAAAAAAGCGATTATTAAACAAGGGAGTATTTTTATGTCTAATTTTGAAGTTAAAGAAAAAAAAGAAACTTATTCTTTTGAAGAATTACAAGAAACTTTAAAACAACAAAGAAATGTTGTATATGCTCAAGCAAAAGATGAATTTCTTAAAAAAGAATTAGAACCTAAATTAACTGAATATGAAACTAAAATAAAAGAATATGAAAATAAAATTAATAGTTTTGAAGAGCAACAATTATTTTCAAATATTAAAGATACTAAAAAAGTAAATTTAATTAAAAATTTAATGAGTACTGATAATTATAAATCTTTATCAAAACAAGAAGCATTTAATAAAATAAATGAAGATTATAAAGATTTTTTAATTGATAAAACAGAACCTATTAAACAAGAAAATAAACTTAATTCAAATGATTTTAATCCTAAAACTCTTTTAGATTTACATACAAATAGTATTAATCCAGAAGAATTAGAAAGAAAATTAAATGAAAAAGCAAAAACTACAGGTATTACTGATGTTAATGAATTAGAAAAACTTGTAAATTTAGCAAGAGGAAATGCACTTCAATCTATTAAATAGAAAGAGGATAAAATGGCAATTCCACAAATACCTAAAGCATTTATTATTGGTGGTAATTCACCTACTGAAAATGCTGTTTTAAGTGTACTTGAAGCACAAGTTCGTGGTGAATTAACTGCTGAATTAAGTACTTTATTTATGAGAAATACTTTTACTGCTGACCAAATAGCAAATATTAGTGGTGTAGCAATGGCAATATATAGAGCAACTGTTCGT
Organism: Spiroplasma endosymbiont of Zeiraphera isertana; assembly: GCF_964030805.1. GTDB lineage: Bacteria > Bacillota_I > Bacilli_A > Mycoplasmatales > VBWQ01 > Spiroplasma_E. Next base: position 812,501 of record NZ_OZ034965.1, on the reverse strand, counting down.
GTATTATGAGGTTCTACATGAGATGAATTTACTGGTACTAAAAGACAAAAAGGAATAGTTAAAACAACAACATTAATTATTGATAAAGAATTAACAATTGATTTTAATATTCCAGAATTTGATATTGAAAGATTTATGACTTCACCAGCAAATGTTGCAACACAAATTGTTTCAAATTGAACAAGTTCATTTATGAGAAATTTAAGAGAAAATTTTGAATTAATATTTTTACAAGGTACAAAAGATTATGCAATTGCTAAATCATTAGTATTACCTTTAAATTTAAATAATATGACTAAAGAACAAGCATTAAATGCTTATTATATAATTGGAGAAAAAAATAATAAATTAATTAAAAAAGTAGATGATATTACAGTTGGTATTAATAAAGCAGATTTAACTGGTGCTTGTGGTATTGATAGTAGTTTTAATCTTGCAAAAGCATTTACATTATTAAATTATGGACAAATTGCTGCAAATACTTTAGCAACTGGTAAAAGATATACAAATCAAATTATGGGCATGGAATTTTATGAAAGTTTTTATTTAGAACAAAATTTTATTCATGATACTCTTTCTGGTATGCATTTAGAAAAAGATTATAAATTATTAGATTTATTTGGAGTAATTTATAATCGCTATATGTGAGGTATGCCTATTTCATTTACAAAAGTAAGAAATAAATTAGATAATGCTACAGATAATATTCGTATTATTGGTAAAGCATTATATTCATTACCAGCAGCAATAAGACCTAATTTAATGTATATTATTCAAGAAAAAATGCCAACAGTAGATGAAATTAAAGAAGCAAGAGCAAAAAATTATAAAATTGATGCAACTAATATTAATGCTACTTATCAAAGTACTGATTATGATAATATGAATATTTTAGATTTACAAGATGTAATTTATTATAAAAATTTAGGAAAAATTACTATGGCTGGAGATATTCCTACTAATGCTGAATTAGATATTGCAATAGTAAAAGTTGGTAATAATGGATTTGAATCAACTAAAGCAACATATAGTAATATAACTGATACATCTGCTATTATGACTGGTAATAAAACTGATTATTATGGAACAGTAAAATTAAGTTTTACAAAGGCATAATATTATGACTTATATTTATGATATTTTTAATAATAAATCACATATTATTATAAATTCAACAAAACCAGAAGATTTAAATAGTTCAAAAGATATATTAGCAATATTACTTTATGAATTTCCAACTTTAAATCCAAATTATGTTATTGTATCAAATCCACATGAAAGTTTTGCTGTTTGTGTTGGAGATAATGTTAATTATAAAGGTAAAATACTTATTCAAATTAAAAAAGTTACTAAATTATTAAAAGGAGAAAATAAACATGCCACAACATGCTGAGACTACACAATTGAGTAATTATACTTTAATTAAATTAATAAGAATTGGAATAGCGCCATTAAGTGCAATGATTGGTACAAGTGCTTATTATGGTCAATTAATAGGTAATCCGGTATTAGGAAGTATAAATGCTTTATTATTTTCGAAAAAATTAGGAATTGATATATGAAATTTAAATCAAATTCCTAGTATTAAAACTAAATTACTTAATAGTTTTAAAAAAATATTACTAGGTTTAGGAACAATTGGTTTAGTTAACTATTCAAAGTTTGTTACCAATGATATTAACCCTAATCCAACAGAAAGTCCAACAACAGTTAATCCATTTCCACCAGATTTATTATTATTTAGTAATCCTAATCCTAGTGATAATCATTTAATGGATTGAGATACTTATATATCTTTAAATTCATATGGTATTGCAAATTTGGTTGCTGGAATTACTGAATTAATACCTAGCAAGTTTGAAACTATACGTAAAATAGCAAATATGGCAACTGGTGGTTGCTTAATATCAAGTGGTGTTGCTATGGGTATTAATAATGATTTTATGAATGCTTATGCAATACCTACCATAATTGCTGGTGCAAGTGAAATCATTCATAATTTATTACCTATGGAAACTACATATCATATTGAAGAAATGCAAGAAACACCATTTAATAATGAAACTGCAAGATTAGTAAATGATAATGCAAGTGAATATGGTAGTGATAATATGAGTGAAGTACCATTAAATTTTGATAATGCTTCATTAACTTGAGATTATAACCATATGAGTTTATAATGTTACCTTTAATTATTGAATGAATATATTATGCTTTAGCAACTAATGATATTAAATTAGCATTAATAAATGCTTTAAAAACTTATTATAAAAATCAATCATTAAAAGCAGTATTTGATAGTGAAAATGTTAATGAAAATGAAATACATCAACCTTATTCATTTTTAAATCCAAATATACTTAAAAAATTAGCAAGTATATTAAAACCAAGTGAATTAAGTATACTTCAACATGAAATTAATAAATTTAAAAATCCAATAAATAGTTTTAAAAAATCTATTATGCCAACAGAAATTAGAACAGTTAAAAATTATGTAAATAAATTTGATAATTTATTTAAAGAAAATGAAGAAGAAATACCAGATAATGCATGGGAAGTATTATCAAGTTCATGATTTAAAAAAGGAAGATTTATTGTTGATAATAAGAATTTAAAAATTGGAACTTTAACAACATTATTTCAAAGCGATAATGATAAAAGACAAATATGATATGGTCCTTATACTTATCCAACATTTCCACAAGAAATATGAATATTAATGACACAAGCAAAAGGTAAAAATGGTACTGGTGCAGGAACAATATTTTGAAAATTTTGAAATAGAAAATGATTACCAAGTCAATTAAGAAAATATGTTAAAAGTGAATTAGCAAAAAAAGGTAAATATTATGGTTCACAAGATACTAAAGTAATTTATCCAAATAATATTAATGTACAAAAAACTATGAATTTTATTAATAGATTAGAAAAAGGATTTTTTAAATTAAAAGAATATAAAACTTTATCTAAAAATGAAATTGGAAGTAATCAATGAAGATATGAAAGAAAACAATTATTAAAAAATTCTTTACATACAAATAAATATATAAAAATTAAAAGAAATTCTAATTTTTATAAAACATGAAAGTAGGTGATAATTATTATTGAATTAGATAAACCAATTAAACCAATTGGTATATGAAATACTATTAATCCTATATCAAAAGATAATAAAGAATATAAAAGATTAAATAAAATTTGATTTAATAAAAATAGTACTCATATTGATAAAATTAAAATTTTAATATCAAATATTTTAAAAATAACAAGTCATATTATTGGTATGTTAATAACATTATTTTTTACAATAACACCTTGATTAATACCTAAAATACCAATATCAATGGGAATAGGTAATTATACTAATCAATATAATTTTACTTGACCAGACCATTTAATATTAACTTTATTTCCTATGTTTGGTCATATTGGATTAAATTTAATAACTAAATTAGGTAATTATGGAAAATTAATTAAATATGCATTAATAACAATACCAATTATTATTACAAGTCCTTATTTAATATATCAATATAAAGAAATTAAAAAACATAAAAAAGAATGTCATTTATGTAAACAACATTCAAATAAAATACAATTGGAGGAATAAAAAATGAATTTTTCAATAGAATTAATATCAGCAGTAATAGGAGGAGCAGTTGCTAGTGGAATATCTATTACTTTAGCATTTCTATTATTTGGAAAATCAATTAAAAAATCAAAACAATCAAATTTAGCAAAAGAATTAAAACGTAATAAAGAATTAGAATTTATTACAGCAAATATTCAACAATTAAATACTCATTTACAATTAGAAACTACATCAACTGCTAAATTACTTGATAGTTTTAATGTAGATAAAGAACAAGTAGATAATTTTGTTTTATTACAAAAATCTAAAAAGAAAGAATTAACTGAAAAAGATAAACAAAAAGCAACTAAATTTAAAATTTAAAGGGTTTAAATACCCTTTATTTTACATTAAGGAGTAAATTTTATTATGGCAATTAAAGAACCAATTTTATTTATAACAATTGAAGAATTTAAAAATTCTAAATATTTTAATGAATTATTATTTGATAAAGTAACTACTCCAGATAATGAAATTTGATTTGCAATATCTGTAGCAAGTAATAATATTGATTATTTAAGTGGTTTTACTATTTCAAAAAAATGACCAGAAATAACACCTACAGATTTTACAGATAATATTCAAACAGCAACTACTCATTATGTTAGATTTTTATTAACTAAAGATGTTGATTATTTACGTGGTCAAGGTTCAATTAGTCAAGGTGGATTAACTTATAGTGAAACTAATCCAGATGACCCATATTTTATACCTCCAGAAGTATTTAATTGTTTAAGAAAAATTAAAGAATATCCAAATATTAAAGGTTTTAATTTAAAAGGTATAGAATCACAAAAAAATAATTGATTTAATAAATTTATTTCAAATTATGGTGAAGATAGTCCATTAAATGCATATATACCATATAATAATATAAAATCATTAGATTCTAGAACTAAAGTTACTATCAGTCATCCACAAAATTTATTAAGACCAATAGTTAATATTGATACTAGTGGAATTAAAACAGATATTGATAATTCATTATGAGAAGTTATTACAGATAATCCTAATTTTATTAAACCAAAAGATGATAAAGGTATTGATGCTAATAGTAAAAGGATAATTGATGTTGGTACACCTACATTTTTAAGTGATGCTACAACTAAAGAATATGTTGATAGAAAAATAGATGAAGAATGTGGATATTTAGATACTATTAAACAAAATAAATTAACAGCAGGTAAAAATATTACTATTGATGATGATATTATTAGTGCTACTGGTGGTAGTGGTGAATCATTATGAGAAATAGACCCTAATAATTCAAATATTATTCAACCTAAAGAAAAAAGAATTATTACTTCAAATAATAAAAGAATTATTTATATAGCAGACCCTGAACAACCACAAGATGCTGTAAACAAAAGATATGTTGATAATAAAATACAACCAATTCCAAGTATTCCACAATGAAAAGAAGTAGGGACAAAAGTTAATATAAATCATATTAAATATACTTTTAAATCAAATAATAAATATAAAATTTATTATAATTTTGAAAGTCAATCAAGCATTAAAAAATTTGCTTTTATTTGTAAAGAATTTTTATATGGTGAGTTAAATACTGATGTTCAAACTTTAGATTGAGATAAAGTTAATGATAGAATAATAGTTTCTTTACAAATGCAAAATGATACCATTGCTATTGTTAGTGACCCTACAAGATATGGTCAACTTTTAAAATTAGAAGAATTACAGGAATAATATTATGAATAAAGAATTTACTTATTTACATGAAATTAGTTATTGATTATTAAATAAAAGTGATTTTACTCATAGTGAATATAATTTAAGTGGAAGTAGATATTCAAGTAAAACATATAGTATTGCAGAAGAATTAGCAATATTAATAGCAATTTCAATTAAAGTTAATAAATCAATTGCTATATATTGTTTTAGAAAATTAAATAAAGATATTAATGATTTAGTTAAAGAAATATATAATGCTTTAATAACAATTCATTTTAATGATTATAAAGATTTTACTTTAAAATATCCAAATAAACAAGCAGATTTTCGTTTTAAAGGTAGTAAATCATTTATTAGAGTTATGGGTGTATATAGTAATTCAAATGATAGAATACCTTTAAAAGGACTTTCTAGAAGTGAAATCAAAGGATTTGATTTAGCAATTGAATGATGTGAAGAAGCAAATGAATTTAGTCAACAAGAATTTCAAGCAATTACATTTGCATTAGGAAATGCTAAAAAAAGAATAAAAATTAAAAGTTGTAATCCAGATAATATTTATCAATATTTTATTGAATATATGAATAAAATAGTACCTTTTAATTTAGAAATTATGAAAGAAAATAATGAACAAATTAAATCAATATTTGATAATAATATTTTTAAATTATTTCATTATTCAAATTGAAAAGTAAATTCTCATAATTTGACATTAGATATGATTAATGATTTAGAAGAATTAAAAGTATTAGACCCTATTAAAGCACAAAGTTGATATTATGGTGTACCTAGTATTCTTACTGGTGCTATATTTGCAAGATATCTTGATAAAGTAGGAACTAAATTAGATTTTCAAGTACAAAGATTAACTGGTGGATTAGATATTGGTATGGCAACAAGTTCAAGTGGTCATCCAACTGCTGCTTCATTATGATTTATTGGTGAAAATGAAAATAGTAGAAGAGCGCATAAAGAAAGTGAATTTTATCATAGTAATGTTACTATGCAATATAAAGATACTGATACTTTAGCAAATGATATTATTAATTATTATTTAAATGAAAGTAAACGTTATATAGCAATGTTATTTGGTTTTATTTGTTATGTTGATTATGGTAATGGTGGATTAGTATTTATTGATGTTTTAAAAAGTTGAGTTAAAAAACGTAATATAACATGATTAAAATTTATAGCAGTAGATAAATCAATTTTATATTTAAATGATAGAATTGATTTTACAACAATTTGTATGCTTAAAAATATTATTAGTTTTAATTGAGAAAGATGTATTGAAACTAAAAGACAATATAGTTTAATGCAATGATTAGATAAAAAGAAATTAGATAGTAATAATAATACTCCTAAAATGTTAGATTTACATGATGATACTTGAGATAGTGATATGTATGCTTTAATGCATGAAATGAAATGATTAATTAATGGTATTAATAATAAATTATTAATTAATAAAAATAAATTTAATGGTGATGAATTATGATAAATACAATGGAATATTTAAGTTGTGATAAATCAAATTGATATATTGATATACCTATGATTATTGCTCAAAAATCAACTAAATTATGATTAGGTAAAGGTTTTTTATTTAATTCAAGTAAAAAAGAAATATTAGATTATTTAAATGAAATGAATTTAAAAGATAAATGATTAGAAAAATTTTATAAATTTGGTTTACAAAATAGTTTAATGGGTAAAGTATTTATAATGATTATAGTTAATGAAGATAATACTCAATCACTTAAAATATTACCTAATAGTTTTTGTGGTAGAGTTGCTAAATATAATGAACAAGAACAATCAGCAGAATTTTATTTTATTAATGAACAAGCAGATAGTGCAACTTTAACATGAGTAACAATTCAAAATGGAAAAGTTAAATATGAAACATATAAAGATAATAATAAAGATATTATTTTAGGTTCTACACGTACTAAATTAAAACCAAATATTACTCCATTAAAAACTTATGAAATTAAAAATCCATTTAATTATATACCTATTTTTGAAATAACTAATTTACCAATAATAAATTTATATGGTAATGCTACAACTTTAAATGCATATCCAGATTGTACACCAGTATGAGATTTAATTTGAGATTTAAATCGTGTAATTAGACAAAAAAGATTAGAAAGAGAATTAAATGTTACTACTTTATTTGCTGCTTTAGATAATGAAACAGTTAAAGAAATGCAAGAAAATGGTAATATTGCAGAAAATCCTAAAAAAGATATGTTTGTTAATGTTGGTAGTGCTGGTTATGATAAAAATGGTAATGGTGGAATGCAAATTATACAAGGTAATCCAAAATTTAATGAATATTGATTAGATTATAATGGTACTGCTAAAGCAATATTTAATGGTGCTGGTTATGATTATGATGAACATGGTAATGATGTTTATACTAATAAAACACAAAGTATGTTTAATAATAAATTTGATATGGAAACAACAGAAATAAAAATAGCGTTTTATAGTGCTTATTTTTATCGTATATTTGATTTATTACTTATTAGTGAAAATTTATGAAATGGTATTGGAGAAAGACCTTATAGTTTTAAATTTATTCCAATTGCTATGACTGACCAAATAGTACAAGACCAAATTATTAATTCAAGATTAAATAATGGCACAATGACAATAATTGAAGCAATTGGTGAATATGATAATATTGACCAATTAATGGCTGAAAATAAATTAGAAAATATTATTAATGAAAATCAAAAAATAAATAAAGATTTAGGAGATAATGAAAATGAGCAGACATCAACAAATACAATTAATGAAACACGCTCACATGAGATTAAAAATGCAACAAATATTAATTAAAAGACAAAGTCATTGAAAAATATTTCCATTTATTATAAATAATGGTGCAATACCTTTAACTGAAACTGGTTATAAACCAATTAATAGTAAAATTAGTGATTTTGGTCAATATGAATTAATATTAACTGGTAATACTCCGGTTGTATGTATTTGAAAAAATAGTACAAAAATATATCAAAAAAATAAAGGTAAAATTGACCCAGTAACTCATAAAGTTACAGGTCAAGATGAATTTTATAAAAAAGAATATAAAATTGGTGATTATTGAAATGCTTATTTAATTGATGATACAAGTGGTGTAGATTTTAGTAATTTACCAAATAATCAAATATTTAAAACAGTACAAACTAAAAGACAATATACTTTAGTAATGTTTGAAGAACATATTACAATTGATGATTATTTACAATTTTTTGTTGTATTTAATGATGAAAATGAAAATATTGGTGGTAATAGTAGTAAAAATCAAGATAGACAATTATTATATATTTCAAATGTAACAAATTATTATAGTCCTTATAATGGTGCATTTAGTATGCAAGTATTAACTTTTAGTAGTTTAAATGATAGAGTAGTTTCTAGTGGTCAAAATACACTTGATTTTGTACAATATGCAAGTCCGGGTAGTGGTTATGCTTTCCCTACTATTCAACAAGGAAAAGTAACTTTAAATCGTACTTTAATGTGTGATATTGGTGTAAGATATTCTCATAGACAATCATATGGATTAGAATTATTATCAAGTTGTTATTATTATGGAAGACCTATTATTCAAGGACAAGAACCTATACAACAAGGAACAGAAGAAATATTTGAAAGTAAAGTATTTGCTTCAAGAAGATTATTTATTGCTGGTAATAATGAAAAATCTACAACTAATATTAAAAATAATGGTGGTTTACTTGCTGGAATAAATGATAAAATAACAACAAGTAGTCATCCAGAAACTACATTTTATAATATTATGGATGCAAAACCTACTGGATTTACTAATTTTAAAAATTTTACAGAATGATTAAAAACTTCATTAAATTTTCAAGATAATTTATTTGTAACAAAAGATTTTAAAGGTATGCTTTCTTTTGATAAAGATAAAGCAAGATTAAGTAATGGTACATCAGTAGGAGAAGCAAAATTCTTTTGAGATAGTGAATGAAATATAAATAATTTAACGGGTAATTATAATGTAGATATGAGTAGTAATTTTAAATATAAAGACCCAGATACTCATTTAATTATAGGAAGTCCAACTGTAGATTATTCAAAAATCAGTCAAAAATATATGTCTGCTATATTAAATTTTAATAGTGTAGTATTTTCTCCATTAATACAAATGCCTTATGATAGTCAACAATGATTACCATTTGCTTTAAGTGATATTCCTTTAATTGGTAAATTATTAAATGCTTTAACATTAGGTATATGAAGTAGTTGAGTTATTACTCAAAATGCTCAACAATATAAAAAAATGTTATATTTTAATGGTTTTATGTCAGCATTTTTTACAAGTAATTTAGAAAGTATTATTGGTAATGGTGGTTTAATTCCTTTAAATGCTTTTACAAATGATAATGATTTTACTATTGGTAAATTATTAGGTGCAAATGTTTCAACAACTGCTATGACTATGAAATTAAGTGATAGAATAAGTGTTTATCCATGAGACCCTAGTTCTGGTCATAAATTAGAAACTAAAGAACAAATAAGTACAATTGATTTATCACAAAAGAAAAATAATAAAATTTATATTTTAGCAGAAGATACAGAGTTTTTAGATATAGCAAGTCCTTTTACAAATGAAGATAAAGATTGTCAATGAAATCCTACATCAAACGGAGTAATTGATGGTTCAAATTATGCTTATATTATTGATACAATTGTAACTCAATCATTACATCAGGGTGAAGAAAGACATACATTTTATAGTGATAATCCTTTTACTTATCAAGGTGATTATAATGAAATATCAGTTGCTCAATTTCGTTATAATAATATGGGTTATTTAACTGGAAATGCTTTTAATTGAACTACTTTATATAAATTAAATCATGATGAATATGAAGAAACTGAAGAAACTACTTTTAATTATCCGGCAAAAATATTACCACCAAATCCACAAAATATAGCAAAATCAATAATTATTATTCCAGATTTAAAAGTAGAATTAAATTATAAAGATATACCATTAGTAACAACACTTAACAATTCTATTACTGATAATACTGAAGAATGATTTAATAATAATAGTGCAATTTCTAAAAACATAGATATTGATTTTAAATCAAAATTAGACTCTACATTATTAATTAATAATTTTAATGATTTAAAAAGATTTTATAAATCAGTAACTATTTATTATAATTATAATATAAATTCTGTAAGTGATACACATGGTGGTGGTTATGGTACTAAAGAAAGTTTTAATCCAACAAAAGAATTAACAAGTTCAATTGAAATTAATTTAAATGATTTAATATTTTCAAAGTCAATACCTAATATTGATAAAGAGAAGCATTTTGAAAAAGGTAAAATTGGTAGCCATTCTTCTGGATATGCTTATGCTTATTATCAAGGTAATAAATCACAATATAATTTAGTAACTTATGAATTCACAGTAATTGCTGGTACTGAAGCAAAAATTAGTAATAATAATCCTATTGGATTTGATATATTAAGTAATTCAAACGATAATTTAAATTGAAAAATTAATATTTTTGTTACACCTTGTAAAAGTCATGTAGAAACTATTATAGATTTTGGTGAAAATTCTTATGCTAAAATATATACAAATCAAGAAATAGCCAGTATTTATAAAATAATTTTAAATGCAAGATAAAAATAGTATATAATTATAATAATTTAAAATATTATGATATGGAGAAATTGAATTATGATTGAATTATGATTAGCAGATGTAATAATACTTTCAGTAATGTTTGGATTAGTATTTTTATTATTAATTACATGTAAAGGTCATGATTTATGTCATAGACAAAAAAAAATAGGTATATTTTTTATGTTTATTTCATTAAATATTATTGGTTTATTTTGAGCAAATAAAATTTTTAAAAAAGAAAATCCAAATTTTAAATTTTTAGATATTTTCAAAAGAAAATCTAAAATAAATAATATTTCCCCACAATCTTAAATATTTTATGTTATAACTCAATGATGCTTACTTATGTAAGTATATGTTGATATTAAAAAAAATTTCAAATTTATATTATTTCTAAATAATTAGGTTGGCACCTAATTAAAAAGTTACCAATTAAGGTAACTTTTTTTATATTTTAAATTTTATTATAAACTTGTTATATTACTTTTAACAAAATTAGGTTTATTATCAATTGGTAAATTTTGTTCATTATTGATACTTTTTGCAAAGTTATTATTTAATTTGGTTTCTTTTTTTATTCCTTGATTTTCTTCTTTTAATTCATTACTATTATTTACTTCTCTTTTTTTTCTTGAAGCATGAAAATTTACATATTTACTACCAATATAATGCTTATTCTGATAATATCCACTAACAGTAACGGTTGCTCCCCTTCTAGTTGCATAAGAAATTCTAAAAGCACTGTTATCTAATCCACTTGGTATATCTGTTGCAAATTTAATAGCTCATATAATATCATTATTTGCTGGAGGGTTATTTCTTTGACCGATACCATTTGGAAGATGTATATTTATTGAATCTGGTAAACTAGATGTAATATTTTCTTCAGTATATCTTTTTACTCTTGTAATTTTATTTATTTTATTACCTCACTCTTGTGCTTGTAAGTACATTTGATATGCATCTTCAATTTTTTCATTTTTTAATTGAATTTCAGTTTTAGAAATATTACTTTTTTGCTCATAATTTACTAAAGTTGTACTATTATTAGTACTATTAATCATATTTAATAAATGATTTGAAAATTCTGTTAAATTTTTCATAATTTTATACCTCTTTAATTTTAAACATAAAAAACCCATTTACTTTAAAATAAAGTAATGAGTAAAAACTTATATTAAGTTTTATGGCTTTATTATATACCATGATTTTATTTATACTTATTTAAACTTTTTTTAACTTTATTATTAATATTTTCTTTTAATATTTTTTCTATTTCTTGTTTTGAAATATTTTCTTTCATTTCATTTAAAGCATTATTAAATTGTTGATTATGAAAATGACAAAAAGATAATTTATTTTTTCTTGCAAATGTATAAATTCTTTTATTATTATCATTTAAATATCAAGTACGTTTTAATTCAATTTCAATTTTAATTTGACAATCTTTTGCCATACATTTAATTATATGTTTCATTATTATTTCTCCTTATTTAAATAATATCAACCAATTAATAAACTATCTGCTTCATCATGATTTGATATTGTTATATTTCAACTTTGTTCTTGAATTAATTCATTTGCTAACTGTATTGAAGTATTTTTTATTCAAATAAATTCTTGTTTTTTAGGTAAATTAAAATTATCTTTAAAATAATCTATATATCATTTCTTTCATGAAGAAGGACTTATTAACATATTTTTTGTTAATAATTTATTAAATTGTCCAGCAATAAAACCTCTTAAATGTTCTTGAGTTTCATAACCAATACCATTTTTTGAATGAAAAGTACCACGTTCAATAATTAAATCAATATTGGTATCTTTTATATTATTAAAAAATATTTCACTTTCAAAATTTAAAACTCCATATTTTTTAAAACTATAACTACTAATTAATATTGGTTTTCAAATAATTTCATTTTCATAACAATTTTTACATTCTTTTATAATTTTTAATGAAACATTATCATCATTATGAATTTCACAATATACATATTCTCTAGTAGGTCAATAATTTAAATTTTTATCATATTTATATTTTTTTTCTCATAATGTAAAACCTGTATTTTTAATACTTGGGTCAATTGAAAGTAAATAATTATTCATAATTTCTATACTCATTTTTATTATTATTTTTTAAATTTTTAAATCTTTCACGAATTTCTTTAAATTTATCAAATAATACTTTTAAATAATTTTCACCCATTAATATTAAAAAATCTTTATTATTACTTGGATTTAATCTTTCCATATCTTCTCTTATACATTCATCAAATAAAACTGTATTTGTAATCATATATTTTTCAAAATAATCTAATTGTTTTTCACTTGGTTCTCATTTTTCATTAGATGTTTTTATATTATTAACGTAATTATTTTGTGGTTTATTATTTTGAATTAAATTAACACTATCATTATCTGGGTCAAGTTCATCTTCACTTAATAAAAGTAAATTCATTAAGAAATATCTATAAGCATAAGTTTCTGCACTACCTTTTGCTTTTGCTATATCTGTATTTTTAGCACAAGCAAAAATATTAAAATCTTCTCTAAATTCTATATTATCTAAATCAATAATTGAATATTTTTTTTGATATGAAACTTCTATTTCTTTTGTTACATTTTGTATTTTATTATTATTTTTATCTATAAATTCTTTAATATTTTCTATTTTATTTATATTCATATTTTCTGAAATATCTGAATGTAAAATAAGTATATTTAATTCTCTACATAGTACTTTTAATTTATTAAAAATATCACTTAATAATCAATATTTATAATTACCATGAGTATTAAAACCATTTTTAGGTGTACTACCAATTTCTAATTGTAATTTAAGTATTTTTTTATATAAATTATTCATTATAATCACTCTTTCTATTTTTTGTTTTTTTAATTGCATTTTTAATTAAATTTCTTACAAATTCAGATACAGTTATATTTTTTTCTTTACAAAATTCTTTTAAGTTTTGAAATTCTAATTCTTTAAATCTAATTATTAATATTTTATTTAATAATTCTTCTTTAGATATATTTTTAGGTGACATTATTTATTCACTACTTTCTTTTTTAAAAGCATTTTTAATACTTTCACCATATATACCATTTTCAATATCTTGAAAAAATTGTTGTAAATTATTTGTTATTTCTTGAAAACTTTTATTTTTCATTATTTATTACACTCCTTTAAAATTTTCTAATTGTAATTCATTAATATAATATTCATATAAGTAATCTCAATTATTTGATGTTAAATACATATCTTCTTCAATCATTTCATCAATACATTTATTACAATAATAACTATTATCTATTTCACTAATTCAAATATATTTTTCATTATGAATATTACATTTCATTTTTTTCACCTATTAATTTATAAAAACATTTATTACAAGTTCTATTTCCATATGATGAATTTTTATGACAAATATCACATGAACCTTTAATTCTATATTCTCTACATTCCATAATTATTCATTCCTTTCTATAATTTTTAATATTTCTTGTATTTCAATATATTTTTTATTTTTAAGTAATTTTTCATTACATAAATTTTTTATTAATTCTATTTTTTCAACATTTAATAACATATTAATTTCCTTTAATACTTTAAATAAAATATTTTTTCATTATGAGTATTTATATCTTTCATTGGTGTAACAATATAATTTATTGCTAAATCATTATCATTATATGGGTTATTTATTTTAAAACTTTTCATATCTTGTTCTCATGTAATGTTATATTTAAAACATTCTTGATTTTTATCATTTGTAAAAATATAATAACCATTATATTGTTCATAAAATTCACATGATATTAATTCATTTTCATTTGTAGTAATATTTGGAATATTTTTAATATATTTTAAAATATCACTACCTTTAACACTTTCAATATCTTTTGTAATTGATTTTTTACCTAATTTATAATAAAAATCTTCAATTATTTTTAATGCTATTTTTTTATTTTTTTCATCAATAATAGTATCTTTAATAGGAAATCATGTTTCATATTCACCAATTTCTAATAACATACCTTTAGTTGTTTCTTTAATTTTATTTTTAATATCTAAATTAACATTAATCATTACGTATCCTTTCTATGTATAAGCCTTATCACATACAGTGATAAAAGGCTTATATACTACTAACTAAATACTTACCTACTACTTACTATACGTAAGGCTTATGCTACTGTAAGTAGCAAAGCCTTGGAGGGTAGGGGTTCTAGGGGAAGGGAACCAAAAAATATCAAGTTGTAAAAGAGCATGATAAAAATTACTATTTGCAAATTCCTATACAATAGCTTTTATAATTTTTATTAAATTTGGAATAATTAATTACTTTAATAAAGTATAGGTTTAATAAAATAATTAATTATAATTGTTCAACAATTAAAAAATGAGAGTTTTATCTCTCATTTAAGTTCTTATTAAATCTAACCATTAACTTGATACGCCCTATAAAGTTTTTGTTGAAATACTTTTTATTTTATTTTCCTTTAAAAAGTTAGCAATTATATCAAGAGCATACTTTTTAGTCATTAACAAATGATTAATACTATTAATTTCTGTTAAAGTTAAAATTATTAATTTTCTGCCTGCGTTTTGTTTATTTTTTTGAAATTGATTCAATATTTCTAATGGCAATAAGTTTTTATTTAATAATCTACAAACTCTATGTACGGTTGATTTACTATAATCAACAATTTTTGCTATTTTACGAATCGAAAATCCATAATTTTTATATTAGACTTGGTGCAAAACTAAGGTAATTCAAAATTATATATTCCTGCTATTAAATTAAATCTTAATGCAAATCTTCGTATTTTATTGCGATATTTTAAAATTAAAATTTTAAAACGTTTTAGTTTAGCAAATACGTGTTCAATTTTAATTCTAATTTTACTTAAAGTTTTATTGTATTCTTTTTGAATTGGTGTTAATTGATTGTATTTACTTTTTTTAAATGGCAAAAATGTATTTTTATGAATATTTTGTATACCTTGATAACCTGAATCAACAAAAACTTGTTTTTCTGGATGAATAAAAGTTTTAGATTTTAGAAGCAATTTAAAATCATGAATGCTTCCAAAACAAAAAGCAGTTGAAATCATTTTTCCATTGGAAATATCAATAATTATTTGGGATTTGAGAGAATGATGTTTCTTTTTACCTGAAAAAAGTAATTTTAGTTTTTTTTAATTCTTTCAATTGGAGTTTCAGTAGCATCAATAGCTAACAAATTATTATTAGTACCTTTATTTTTTGTTAAATCTTTTTTTCCAGTTAAATTAAAAATTCCGCTTTTTATTAAAATATTTTCAATTCAAAAAATATTACGAATGCAACTAGTATGACTAATATTATATCTTTTTGCAATAACTCTATAACTACTATAGTCTTTTCAATATTCTAAAGTCATTAATAAACGCTCTTCAATTACAATTTTATTTTTTCTACCACCATAATATTTTTGTTTATACTCAGCAATTTTTAAAATTTCAAGCATTTTATAAAATGTTTGTGGCTTTATGCCGACTAAACTATAAAATTCTTGATCATCTTTATATTTTTTCAACATAATAACTATCACCTTTAATATTAATAATAATCGTTAAATTGTTAAAATTAAAGGTTTGGCACCAAGTCTATTCTTTTATTGCTATTATTGATTCAATACTCAGATACTTATACATTGCGCTAATTCCTTTCTTTTCTTAATTATAGAACTAACACAATTTAATTTTTATATAAGTGTCCTTTTTAATTTTACAATTAAAGAGGTAAAAAGAAACATCATTCTCTCAAATCCCAAATAATTATTGATATTTCCAATGGAAAAATTATTTCAACTGCTTTTTGTTTTGGAAGCATTCATGATTTTAAATTGCTTCTAAAATCTAAAACTTTTATTCATCCAGAAAAACAAGTTTTTGTTGATTCAGGTTATCAAGGTATACAAAATATTCATAAAAATACATTTTTGCCATTTAAAAAAAGTAAATACAATCAATTAACACCAATTCAAAAAGAATACAATAAAACTTTAAGTAAAATTAGAATTAAAATTGAACACGTATTTGCTAAACTAAAACGTTTTAAAATTTTAAGTTTAAAATATCGCAATAAAATACGAAGATTTGCATTAAGATTTAATTTAATAGCAGGAATATATAATTTGGAATTACCTTAGTTTTGCACCAAGTCTAATAATTAAAGTACGACAACTAGATGTACCTTCATCTAATGCCATAATATATTTTTTTTCTTCTGACATATTATTTATCCTTTCTGTACTTTTATTAAAGTATTTAAATTACTTGAATTAAACCACCAGCAATAATTGCTCCTAAAATTGGTCCGATAACAGGAACTGGAGCATATTTTCAATCAGAACTTCCTTTATTTGCTATTGGTAAAATAGCATGAATAATTCGTGGTCCTAAATCTCGAGCTGGATTAATAGCAAAACCTGTTGGTCCACCAATAGCAAGTGGAGATAGGTTACACTTTATTGGACACTAATTACGTAGACAAGTTAACAAATTAGTTAAAAGAAAGGAACTATAATTATGGCCAATATTAACTCATATACCGACGAATTTAAGAAACAAATAGTAGCTTTATATCAAAGTGGTAAGTCAGTGTCTTGTCTTGCTAAAGAGTACAATGTTACAAGAGCAGCTACTTATAATTGAATTAAGCAATTTACTAATTCAGGTAGTTTTAAATCCGAAGATAATCGTTCTGTTGAAGAAAATGAATTAATTAAATTAAGAAAAGAATTAAAACAGTTACGAATGGAAAATGATATTTTAAAGCAAGCAGCACTAATAATAGGCAGAAAATAGAGATTATTATCAATAATAAATGTAAATATAAAATTCGTACAATGTGTCGTTTTTTAAAGCTCTCTAAATCAACATATTATTTTAATTTCAAGAAAAAAGAAAAAAATCAAAATAATATGTATGATGAAGCTGTTATTAGTGCTTTTAAAGAAAATAAAGAAATTTATGGCACAAGAAGATTAAAAGTCATATTAGAAAACCAAGAAATTTATTTATCAAGACGAAAAATTAAAGAAATTATGAATAAACATAATTTAATATCAAAATACACTAAATTAAGACACAAAAATCATCATAATAAAGTCAATGATAGTCAAATAACTAATCTTGTTAATAGAAACTTTAAGAATAGGATTAAAAATGAAGTTATTGTTAGTGATTTAACTTATGTTCAAGTAAATGGTAAGTGAAACTATATTTGTTTATTAATAGACCTATTTAACCGCGAAATTATTGGACATAGTGTAGGCGCTAAAAAAGATGCATCATTAGTATATGAAGCATTTATGCAATCAAATCGCTGTTTAAAAGATATTCAAATATTTCATAGCGATCGAGGTAATGAATTTAATAATAAAATTATTGATAAACTTTTACTAGCATTCAACATAAATCGATCTTTAAGCAAAAAAAGGATGTCCTTATGACAATGCTGTTGCTGAAGCAACTTTTAAAACTTTCAAAACTGAATTTATTAATAGACTTGGTGCAAAACTAAGGTAATTCAAAATTATATATTCCTGCTATTAAATTAAATCTTAATGCAAATCTTCGTATTTTATTGCGATATTTTAAACTTAAAATTTTAAAACGTTTTAGTTTAGCAAATACGTGTTCAATTTTAATTCTAATTTTACTTAAAGTTTTATTGTATTCTTTTTGAATTGGTGTTAATTGATTGTATTTACTTTTTTTAAATGGCAAAAATGTATTTTTATGAATATTTTGTATACCTTGATAACCTGAATCAACAAAAACTTGTTTTTCTGTATGAATAAAAGTTTTAGATTTTAGAAGCAATTTAAAATCATGAATGCTTCCAAAACAAAAAGCAGTTGAAATAATTTTTCCATTGGAAATATCAATAATTATTTGGGATTTGAGAGAATGATGTTTCTTTTTACCTGAAAAAAGTAATTTTAGTTTTTTTTAATTCTTTCAATTGGAGTTTCAGTAGCATCAATAGCTAACAAATTATTATTAGTACCTTTATTTTTTGTTAAATCTTTTTTTCCAGGTAAATTAAAAATTCCGCTTTTTATTAAAATATTTTCAATTCAAAAAATATTACGCATGCAACTAGTATGACTAATATTATATCTTTTTGCAATAACTCTATAACTACTATAGTCTTTTCAATATTCTAAAGTCATTAATAAACGCTCTTCAATTACAATTTTATTTTTTCTACCACCATAATATTTTTATTTAGACTCAGCAATTTTTAAAATTTCAAGCATTTTATAAAATGTTTGTGGCTTTATGCCGACTAAACTATAAAATTCTTGATCATCTTTATATTTTTTCAACATAATAACTATCACCTTTAATATTAATAATAATCGTTAAATTGTTAAAATTAAAGGTTTTGCACCAAGTCTATTGAAGTCATTTATCTCATGAACAATGAGATTGAATAATTTGATTGTCATTGTTAGGTCAATCCGCTTATACTATTTCTCAATTTGCTAAAATTTCAAAAACATCAGCATGATTTAATCGTCAAAAATTTATGAAATCATCACAATTAGCAAAAACACAAAAACCATTCACAAAATTAAAATGTAGAATTGAAATTGATGAAACTTTTATCAAAGAAATTCATAAAGGAAATTTCAAAAATCCAGATGATCCAAGAAAAAAATGAATTGAAGAAAATGCTAAAGATTTAAACTGTTGTATTGAAATGGCAATTGATGAAAATAAAAATATTTATGCTCAAACAACAAATACTAAAAGATTAACAAAAAAATGAGTACAAGAAAATTTAACATCTAAGCTTATCGAAGAAAAATCAATTATAGTTTGTGATATGCAAATACTATATGATACAGTAGCTAAACAAACAAAATGTACTCTCAAGAAATTTAAATCAAAAGAAAATAAAGAATTAAATTATAAAAATTTAAGTAATATCAGTAAAATACAATCAAGTTTAAAAGAATTTATTACTCATTATCATGGCATTGGATTTACCAATATTCAAAATTACCTCAATAGACTTGGTGCAAAACCTTTAATTTTAACAATTTAACGATTATTATTAATATTAAAGGTGATAGTTATTATGTTGAAAAAATATAAAGATGATCAAGAATTTTATAGTTTAGTCGGCATAAAGCCACAAACATTTTATAAAATGCTTGAAATTTTAAAAATTGCTGAGTCTAAACAAAAATATTGTGGTGGTAGAAAAAATAAAATTGTAATTGAAGAGCGTTTATTAATGACTTTAGAATATTGAAAAGACTATAGTAGTTATAGAGTTATTGCAAAAAGATATAATATTAGTCATACTAGTTGCATTCGTAATATTTTTTGAATTGAAAATATTTTAATAAAAAGCGGAATTTTTAATTTACCTGGAAAAAAAGATTTAACAAAAAATAAAGGTACTAATAATAATTTGTTAGCTATTGATGCTACTGAAACTCCAATTGAAAGAATTAAAAAAAACTAAAATTACTTTTTTCAGGTAAAAAGAAACATCATTCTCTCAAATCCCAAATAATTATTGATATTTCCAATGGAAAAATTATTTCAACTGCTTTGTGTTTTGGAAGCATTCATGATTTTAAATTGCTTCTAAAATCTAAAACTTTTATTCATCCAGAAAAACAAGTTTTTGTTGATTCAGGTTATCAAGGTATACAAAATATTCATAAAAATACATTTTTGCCATTTAAAAAAAGTAAATACAATCAATTAACACCAATTCAAAAAGAATACAATAAAACTTTAAGTAAAATTAGAATTAAAATTGAACACGTATTTGCTAAACTAAAACGTTTTAAAATTTTAAGTTTAAAATATCGCAATAAAATACGAAGATTTGCATTAAGATTTAATTTAATAGCAGGAATATATAATTTTGAATTACCTTAGTTTTGCACCAAGTCTAATGATAAAAATTTTAGATCATTAATCCAATTAAAATTAGAATTATTTGATTAGACTTGGTGCAAAACCTTTAATTTTAAAAATTTAACAATTATTATTAATATTAAAGGTGATAGTTATTATGTTGAAAAAATATAAAGATGATCAAGAATTTTATAGTTTAGTCGGCATAAAGCCACAAACATTTTATAAAATGCTTGAAATTTTAAAAATTGCTGAGTCTAAACAAAAATATTATGGTGGTAAAAAAAATAAAATTGTAATTGAAGAGCGTTTATTAATGACTTTAGAATATTGAAAAGACTATAGTAGTTATAGAGTTATTGCAAAAAGATATAATATTAGTCATACTAGTTGCATTCGTAATATTTTTTGAATTGAAAATATTTTAATAAAAAGCGGAATTTTTAATTTACCTTGAAAAAAAGATTTAACAAAAAATAAAGGTACTAATAATAATTTGTTAGCTATTGATGCCACTGAAACTCCAATTGAAAGAATTAAAAAAGGAAATTATCCCCACATGTACTAGTGTGGAGGAAAAAATGAATTGAAATGAATTCAATAGCATATTTCAAACTGAAAACGATTGTTTGAAATATATAGCGAAGTTGAAAATAATGAAATGCATCAGGTGTGCTTCTTCTAGTTTGAATACTTCTGATTTGAGAAGAATACGATGTTTGAACTGTAACCAAACATTTAGTATTCTTTATGGAACCATTTTTTATAAGTCACAGACCCAAATGACATCTTGGTTTTATCTCATCTTTAGATGAATAAACACAAAGCATGGCATACCAGCAACCGATGTTGCAAGGGAATTGGGTGTGACCTATAAAACAGATTGAAGAATGTGTCATGAAATCAGGACTAGAATTGGAAATCAAGATGCAGTTTTCATTGTTGATGGCACAGCACAGATGGATGAAATGTATCTTTCACATTTAGGTTTTAAAAAACAAGGAAGATCCTTGTTGAATAAAACTTTGATTGTTGGAGTTTATGAGAAAACCAGCAACAAACTAATTGTGAAGGTGCTGAAAAATGCAGATGAAAAAAACCTTTTAAGATTTGCATTGAAACACATTTTTACTGAGTGCTGTCTATTTACGGATTCTTGGAAGGGATATGTAAGTTTCAAAAACTTCTATCCCAAACATGAAATCGTAAATCATGAAGTTGGGTATGTGTCACCAACATTTGTAAACACAAACCAGATTGAATCAGCATGAAAGCACATACGACGAACTTTCCGAACACACATAAGAGTTTCAAAGCACAATATTCATTTATATGCAAAAGAATCAGCATATAAATTCAATAACATATCTAGTTTTGAAACTGTAATTTTGTGTTTGATTTAAATACATGCGGGGATAATTTCCTAGGTAGGCTTTTATCTCCATTTATGTGATAAAATTTAAAAATAGTACATAAAGGGATAAAAGCCTTAAAAAAAACTAAAATTACTTTTTTCAGGTAAAAAGAAACATCATTCTCTCAAATCCCAAATAATTATTGATATTTCCAATGGAAAAATTATTTCAACTGCTTTTTGTTTTGGAAGCATTCATGATTTTAAATTGCTTCTAAAATCTAAAACTTTTATTCATCCAGAAAAACAAGTTTTTGTTGATTCAGGTTATCAAGGTATACAAAATATTCATAAAAATACATTTTTGCCATTTAAAAAAAGTAAATACAATCAGTTAACACCAATTCAAAAAGAATACAATAAAACTTTAAGTAAAATTAGAATTAAAATTGAACACGTATTTGCTAAACTAAAACGTTTTAAAATTTTAAGTTTAAAATATCGCAATAAAATAAGAAGATTTGCATTAAGATTTAATTTAATAACAGGAATATATAATTTTGAATTACCTTAGTTTTGCACCAAGTCTAATCAATAATTACTTGTTCTAATTGATTTACATTTTTATAATTAAAATAATCACAACTAATTTTTAAATCAGCATCATTATCGATTTCAAATTCTATTTCTTCATATTTACTATTAAATTCTTCTTGTAATTCTTCAAATTTCTCTATTAATTTTCTTGCATTTTGTAATTCTAATTGTGTCATTATTTATTACACTCCTTTAAAATTTTCTAATTGTAATTCATTAATATAATGTTCTTCTAAGTAATCTCAATTATCACTTGTTAAATACATATCTTCTGCAATCATGTCATTTATACATTTATTACAATAATATGTATTTTCTAATTCAGAAAATCATATATATTTTTCATTATGAATATTATATTTCATCATTATCACTCATTAATTTATAAAAACATTTATTACAAGTTCTATTGGCATATGATGAATTTTTATTACATATATCACATGAACCAAATATTTTTTCAATTTCTTCATATTTTAAATACATTCTTTTATCTTCTTTTAAATTCAACATAATTAATTCTCTCTTTCTATAATTTTTAATATTTATTTTATTTCAATAGACTTGGTGCAAAACTAAGGTAATTCAAAATTATATATTCCTGCTATTAAATTAAATCTTAATGCAAATCTTCGTATTTTATTGCGATATTTTAAACTTAAAATTTTAAAACGTTTTAGTTTAGCAAATACGTGTTCAATTTTAATTCTAATTTTACTTAAAGTTTTATTGTATTCTTTTTGAATTGGTGTTAATTGATTGTATTTACTTTTTTTAAATGGCAAAAATGTATTTTTATGAATATTTTGTATACCTTGATAACCTGAATCAACAAAAACTTTTTTTCTGGATGAATAAAAGTTTTAGATTTTAGAAGCAATTTAAAATCATGAATGCTTCCAAAACAAAAAGCAGTTGAAATAATTTTTCCATTGGAAATATCAATAATTATTTGGGATTTGAGAGAATGATGTTTCTTTTTACCTGAAAAAAGTAATTTTAGTTTTTTTTAATTCTTTCAATTGGAGTTTCAGTAGCATCAATAGCTAACAAATTATTATTAGTACCTTTATTTTTTGTTAAATCTTTTTTTCCAGGTAAATTAAAAATTCCGCTTTTTATTAAAATATTTTCAATTCAAAAAATATTACGAATGCAACTAGTATGACTAATATTATATCTTTTTGCAATAACTCTATAACTACTATAGTCTTTTCAATATTCTAAAGTCATTAATAAACGCTCTTCAATTACAATTTTATTTTTTCTACCACCATAATATTTTTGTTTAGACTCAGCAATTTTTAAAATTTCAAGCATTTTATAAAATGTTTGTGGCTTTATGCCGACTAAACTATAAAATTCTTGATCATCTTTATATTTTTTCAACATAATAACTATCACCTTTAATATTAATAATAATCGTTAAATTGTTAAAATTAAAGGTTTTGCACCAAGTCTATTTTAGAAGCAATTTAAAATCATGAATGCTTCCAAAACAAAAAGCAGTTGAAATAATTTTTCCATTGGAAATATCAATAATTATTTGGGATTTGAGAGAATGATGTTTCTTTTTACCTGAAAAAAGTAATTTTAGTTTTTTTTAAGGCTTTTATCCCTTTATGTACTATTTTTAAATTTTATCACATAAATGGAGATAAAAGCCTACCTAGGAAATTATCCCTGCATGTATTTAAATCAAACACAAAATTACAGTTTCAAAACTCGGTATGTTATTGAATTTATATGCTGATTCTTTTGCATATAAATGAATATTGTGTTTTGAAACTCTTATGTGTGTTCGGAAAGTTCGTCGGATGTGCTTTCATGCTGATTCAATCTGGTTTGTGTTTACACCTTTTGGTGACACATACCCAACTTCATGATTTACGATTTCATGTTTGGGATAGAAGTTTTTGAAACTTACATATCCCTTCCAAGAATCCGTAAATAGACAGCACTCAGTAAAAATGTGTTTCAATGCAAATCTTAAAAGGTTTTTTTCATCTGCATTTTTCAGCACATTCACGATTAGTTTGTTGCTGGTTTTCTCATAAACTCCAACAATCAAAGTTTTATTCAACAAGGATCTTCCTTGTTTTTTAAAACCTAAATGCGAAAGATACATTTCATCCATCTGTGCTGTGCCATCAACAATGAAACCCGCATCTTGATTTCCAATTCTAGTCCTGATTTCATGACACATTCTTCAAGCTGTTTTATAGGTCACACCCAATTCCCTTGCAACATCGGTTGCTGGTATGCCATGCTTTGTGTTTATTCATCTAAAGATGAGATAAAACCAAGATGTCATTTGGGTCTGTGACTTATAAAAAATGGTTCCATAAAGAATACTAAATGTTTGGTTACAGTTCAAACATCGTATTCTTCTCAAATCAGAAGTATTCAAACTAGAAGAAGCACACCTGATGCATTTCATTATTTTCAACTTCGCTATATATTTCAAACAATCGTTTTCAGTTTGAAATATGCTATTGAATTCATTTCAATTCATTTTTTCCTCCACACCAGTACATGTGGGGATAATTTCCTTTTTTAATTCTTTCAATTGGAGTTTCAGTAGCATCAATAGCTAACAAATTATTATTAGTACCTTTATTTTTTGTTAAATCTTTTTTTCCAGGTAAATTAAAAATTCCGCTTTTTATTAAAATATTTTCAATTCAAAAAATATTACGAATGCAACTAGTATGACTAATATTATATCTTTTTGCAATAACTCTATAACTACTATAGTCTTTTCAATATTCTAAAGTCATTAATAAACGCTCTTCAATTACAATTTTATTTTTTCTACCACCATAATATTTTTGTTTAGACTCAGCAATTTTTAAAATTTCAAGCATTTTATAAAATGTTTGTGGCTTTATGCCGACTAAACTATAAAATTCTTGATCATCTTTATATTTTTTCAACATAATAACTATCACCTTTAATATTAATAATAATCGTTAAATTGTTAAAATTAAAGGTTTTGCACCAAGTCTAATAAAACTTTAAGTAAAATTAGAATTAAAATTGAACACGTATTTGCTAAACTAAAACGTTTTAAAATTTTAAGTTTAAAATATCGCAATAAAATACGAAGATTTGCATTAAGATTTAATTTAATAGCAGGAATATATAATTTTGAATTACCTTAGTTTTGCACCAAGTCTATTATATCAATTGATATAACAACATAAGAATCCACAGCACTTTAAACTACTTAACTCCAGTTAATTATCAAAAACAAATGTCTACCAAAAAATAGTCCTAAAAAGTGTTGCCATTCCACTGTTTTATAGGTCACACCCAATTCCCTTGCAACATCGGTTGCTGGTATGCCATGCTTTGTGTTTATTCATCTAAAGATGAGATAAAACCAAGATGTCATTTAGGTCTGTGACTTATAAAAAATGGTTCCATAAAGAATACTAAATGTTTGGTTACAGTTCAAACATCGTATTCTTCTCAAATCAGAAGTATTCAAACTAGAAGAAGCACACCTGATGCATTTCATTATTTTCAACTTCGCTATATATTTCAAACAATCGTTTTCAGTTTGAAATATGCTATTGAATTCATTTCAATTCATTTTTTCCTCCACACTAGTACATGCGGGGATAATTTCCTTATTTTATTAGTCAAAGTAGTTTAAAAGGAAAAATTAATAATGAATTAGCTACTAAAATTGTTGATTTAATTGTTGATAATAAAGATATTTATAATTTTATTTATAATCTTCCATTTAATATTAGTGACAAGAACTATTCATTAAACTATATTTTTGATAATAATAATTTAATTGAAATTTATTATAATAAATTTAAAAATGATAATATTACACAAAATGTAAATTTTAATTATACTACTAATTATAATGGAACAGATTCTACAAATGTTTATAATAGTGAGCAAAAAAATATATTTTCAAATTGAACTGACTATGCTAAATCTTGGGATGATTTTACTACTTTATTTCCTAGTATCAGCTTTGATAATAATTCTTTTATTTCTGCTGGTGATTCAAGTCAAAGTACTCAAAAACATAATATTAAAATTAGCACAAAAGATATAACAGAAGCGATTGATAATTCTGCTAAAATTGATAATAATTTTTCTGTAAGTGGTTTTATGTGACATTCATATATTAATTCATCTGTTTTTATTTGACATGATTCTTCTGGTATTTACATTAAATTTTGAATTGGTGAAGATTCATTTTTTTATAATGATAGTCTTATTTTTTCTATAGTATTAGATAAAGCTACTTTTAATAATTCAATGAATAGTTAGTTTATATTAAAAGAATGCAAATTTGAAAAATATTTATTTAAGTATAAAGGATATTGAATTAAAAATGCTGGTAATTGTCCAGCATTTTTAAAGTTATATTTGATAATAAACTATATTAGAAAATTAAACTATTATTTATTCAAACTCTGATTTAGGAAATACATATTTATCGATAGCTTTTGCAACACCACCACAAGTATTTTTACTAGTAACATCATATGCTATTTCTTTTAAATTAGGATGAGCATTTTGCATTGCAATACCATATTTAGCCCATTTTATTAATTTATAATCATTCATACCATCACCACAAGCTAGTACTTGGTCAGGGGTAATATTTCATTTTTTGCATAAAAATTGTACAGCAGCAGCTTTATTAACACCAATTGGATTAATTTCAATAACACTATGAGAAGAAGTAGCAAGTTCTAAATCTTTTATAGTATTTAATTGTTCTAAAATTGGATTAACTTGTTTTTTCTTTTTACAAAATAATAAAATTTTATACATACCCTCATCGGTATTCTCATCAATTTTTTTAGTTGGTAGGTTATTAAAATTTTCCATAATTTTAACTTTTAGTGATCTGCGATTAATTAAGCCTGTTTTATTATCGGTACTATATCCTCACATTGCTAAATTATTTTTATTAGCAAATTTAACTATTGTTTGTATTTGTTCTTTTGTTAATGATTTTTCATACAATATATCTAATCTATTATCATTAGTAATATCAAGGATGTTACCACCATTATAACAAATAATATGACGGGTTTTTTCATGCATTAAACATGATTTTGCAATATCAATGGTTGAACTTGGCGCTCTTCCTGTTGCAATAATAACTTTAATATTTTTTTGATATGCTTTTTGAATTGCAATTAGATTTTTAGGATGAATTTTTCATCTACTTTTCAATAAAGTTCCATCTAGATCAAGAACAATTAATTTAATAGCCATTATAAATACCTTATTTTCCTATTTCTTCGATAATATTAGTCATATCTTTTTCAGAAACTAAACCAAAAGTTTTTTTAACTTCTTTTCCTTCTTTATTAAAATAAATTAATGTTGGAATTGATTGGATTTCATAATCTTTTGCTAGTTCTTTAGCTTTGTCAACATCAACTTTAATAAAATTAATATTTTTGTGTTTTTCGTCATTAGCAACATTTTCAAATCTTGGCCCTAACATTTTACAAGGACCACATCATTCTGCTGAAAAATCAATTACTGTTATTTTTTTTGATTGTAAAAGTTGCTCAACTTCTTTTATAGAATTAATATGTTGTATTTTGCTTTCATTATGCATGTGTTCACTACCTTTTCTTTTAATTTATTTTATGGTTTAATTCTATCATTAGTTTTAATTTTTAAAACATTAAACGATAAAATATTTTTTTTAATTTTAGTTATTACTATATAAAAATTTATAATTTTTTTAGAATAAATTCATAAGAAAATTGTAAATTATTTTTTTTAAAATTAAAGAAATATCTTTTCAATTTTAGAATATATCTGTTATAATCTGAAATATATAGGTTAGGACTAAACAATTTGAGAAAGGGATAAATAAATTATTAGTACATTTTATAAAACTGTTTAATAAATAAATGTAAATGAATTTTAAAAGGTGTAGAGTTAATATTTATTTATGGTATTTCAAAAAAATAGTTTGGTAGAAAGTTATTTTTTAATTTTTAATATTATTTATTTTTCCACAAAAACAAAAATTGTAAAAACCTATGTGTTAAAGTATGTTTATATTAAGTTTTTAAGAGCAGGTTATTTGGGTTACTATAATTTATGCATCCTTTTAGAAGGAGAGTAAAAAAAATGTCTGTTTTTAATAGACTTGCATGTGTTTTTAAGCCACCTGCAAAAAAAGAAATTTTTAGTGAAGACTTAAAGCAAGTTAATAAAAAATTTATTATTTTACGTAATCAAGTTTTTGGTTTTAGCATTTTATCATATATTCTTTACTACTTTACTCGTCAAGCGTATACAGTAGCGGGTTCTGCTTTAGAAAGCAATGGTAGCATAACTAAAATGGAGTATGCTTTAATGGGAACAATTTTTGCCGTTGTTTATGGTGGTGCTAAATTTATTGTTGGAAATGTTGCTGACCGTAGTTCAGGAAGAGTAATCATGATTTTTGGATTATTTGTTTCTTCTATTTTAAATATTATTATGGGTGGTGTAGTTGCTTTTGCTGAAACTAAAATTAGTGTTGGCCCATTTGTAATGATGTTGAGTTTGATTGCGATGTTAGCTGTTTTCCAAGGCATGGGCTGACCAGCTACAGCTAGACTATTTTCTCATTGATTTACTGATAAAGAACGTTCGGGACGTATTGGAATTTGAAACTCAGGACAAAATATTGGTGCTGCTTTATTACCGGTTGTTGTTATTTCTTTAGTAACATTACTTGATCCGGGTGGAACAAGTTATGGTTTATATTTTTGAATTCCTAGTATTTTTGCTTTAGCTATGATTCCATTATGTTTATGAGGATTGCGTGATCGCCCCGAAGCAGAAGGGTTACCTACTGTTGAAAAATGAAAAGGTATTCTAGAACATAAAGAAGAAAGAGTAGAACTTAATTGAAAAGAAATTTTTGTAAAATATATTTTAAAAAATAAATTTTTATGAATATTAGCATTTGCTAATATTTGAGTATATGTTGTACGACAAGGACTGGCAGGATGAACATTAATTTTAATGAAAGATATTCATGGCTTAGATTTAAAACACAGTAAATGATTTGCTGCCTGTTTTGAATTATCTGGTTTATTTGGTGGTATTTTTGCAGCATATTTTGCTAAGTGATTTTTTAATAATCGTAAAGCACCATTAATGATATTTGGATTATTGATTGCACTTTGTGGACTAGTTTTATTGCAAGTTGCTCCTCGTGGTAATATGCCTATGCTTATTACTGCTTTAATGATTGCTGGTTTTGGTATTTATATGCCACAAGCGATGATTGGTGCTACTGCTATTGAACTAACAAATAAGAAAGCAGCTGCTGCTGCTTCAGGATTTACAGGATTATCTGGTTATTTTCTTGGTGATGCTCTTTTTTCAAAAGTAGTAATTGCTGGTATTGGTAATGAAAACTGAGATTATGTATTTTATTACTTTTATGGTTGTATTGCTGCCGCTATTATTTCATTAGCTTTACTATGAACAAAAAATCAAGATAATAAAATATTATAAAAATATTATTAGATTAGCACCATAATAAGGGTGCTAATTTTTTTATTTAAAATGATATTTTAATAATAAAATTAATAAAATTTTATTGATTTTCAAAGTTACGGTGTTATAATAAATTTAAGACACACAAAATTATTGGTTATTAGCCTACTAGTATTATTTTTTATTTTTACTAAGTAGTTTTTTTATGTTTTTTTGTAATGTCTTATAAAAAGGAAAAATATATTAGACTTGGTGCAAAACCTTTAATTTTAACAATTTAACGATTATTATTAATATTAAAGGTGATAGTTATTATGTTGAAAAAATATAAAGATGATCAAGAATTTTATAGTTTAGTCGGCATAAAGACACAAACATTTTATAAAATGCTTGAAATTTTAAAAATTGCTGAGTCTAAACAAAATATTATGGTGGTAGAAAAAATAAAATTGTAATTGAAGAGCGTTTATTAATGACTTTAGAATATTGAAAAGACTATAGTAGTTATAGAGTTATTGCAAAAAGATATAATATTAGTCATACTAGTTGCATTCGTAATATTTTTTGAATTGAAAATATTTTAATAAAAAGCGGAATTTTTAATTTACCTGGAAAAAAAGATTTAACAAAAAATAAAGGTACTAATAATAATTTGTTAGCTATTGATGCTACTGAAACTCCAATTGAAAGAATTAAAAAAAACTAAAATTACTTTTTTCAGGTAAAAAGAAACATCATTCTCTCAAATCCCAAATAATTATTGATATTTCCAATGGAAAAATTATTTCAACTGCTTTTTGTTTCGGAAGCATTCATGATTTTAAATTGCTTCTAAAATCTAAAACTTTTATTCATCCAGAAAAACAAGTTTTTGTTGATTCAGGTTATCAAGGTATACAAAATATTCATAAAAATACATTTTTGCCATTTAAAAAAAGTAAATACAATCAATTAACACCAATTCAAAAAGAATACAATAAAACTTTAAGTAAAATTAGAATTAAAATTGAACACGTATTTGCTAAACTAAAACGTTTTAAAATTTTAAGTTTAAAATATCGCAATAAAATACGAAGATTTGCATTAAGATTTAATTTAATAGCAGGAATATATAATTTTGAATTACCTTAGTTTTGCACCAAGTCTATTGTTATTTTTAAATAAATCTAGTTATATATTCTTATTTTTTATTTAATGAAATTACAATAGACTTGGTGCAAAACCTTTAATTTTCACAATTTAAAGATTATTATTAATATTAAAGGTGATAGTTATTATGTTGAAAAAATATAAAGATGATCAAGAATTTTATAGTTTAGTCGGCATAAAGCCACAAACATTTTATAAAATGCTTGAAATTTTAAAAATTGCTGAGTCTAAACAAAAATATTATGGTGGTAGAAAAAATAAAATTGTAATTGAAGAGCGTTTATTAATGACTTTAGAATATTGAAAAGACTATAGTAGTTATAGAGTTATTGCAAAAAGATATAATATTAGTCATACTAGTTGCATTCGTAATATTTTTTGAATTGAAAATATTTTAATAAAAAGCGGAATTTTTAATTTACCTGGAAAAAAATATTTAACAAAAAATAAAGGTACTAATAATAATTTGTTAGCTATTGATGCTACTGAAACTCCAATTGAAAGAATTAAAAAAAACTAAAATTACTTTTTTCAGGTAAAAAGAAACATCATTCTCTCAAATCCCAAATAATTATTGATATTTCCAATGGAAAAATTATTTCAACTGCTTTTTGTTTTGGAAGCATTCATGATTTTAAATTGCTTCTAAAATCTAAAACTTTTATTCATCCAGAAAAACAAGTTTTTGTTGATTCAGGTTATCAAGGTATACAAAATATTCATAAAAATACATTTTTGCCATTTAAAAAAAGTAAATACAATCAATTAACACCAATTCAAAAAGAATACAATAAAACTTTAAGTAAAATTAGAATTAAAATTGAACACGTATTTTCTAAACTAAAACGTTTTAAAATTTTAAGTTTAAAATATCGCAATAAAATACGAAGATTTGCATTAAGATTTAATTTAATAGCAGGAATATATAATTTGGAATTACCTTAGTTTTGCACCAAGTCTAATAAAAAAATGTGAAAATGATAAACTCTCATATTCAATAAAATCACGACGTAATAACGGATATGATGTAATTAATATTTGGTAATTTTTATAATTTTTTAAAATTTCTTTACGTATTTGTTTAGTTCCATCAACAATAATTTTTTTTAATTGTGGGGCAAACTTTTTAAATTCATTTTTTCAATTATAAATAATCGAAGCAGGAGCGATAATGAGGATTGGCTCCATATGTGAATTTAACTCATATTCTTTAACAATATAACTAATGGTTTGTAAAGTTTTCCCAAGACCCATTTCATCAGCTAAAATACCACCAAAACCAAATAATGCTAATGTTTTTAATCATTTATGTCCTTTAATTTGATAATCACGAAGAACGGTATTTAATGAAGATGAAACAGTAATATTATTATCATTAAAATTTGTAATTTTTGTAATTAACTCAGTAAAGTATAAACTCTTATTAAGAGATACATCTTTAAAATTAGAAAGTTCTTCATTCAAAAAAGGAGCATGATATTTCGGAATTAAAAATTTACCAGTTGCAAAATTTTCTAATGGTATGTCAAATTTATCTGATAATTTAACGAAGTTTATTAATGTTTTATTTTGTAAATCAACAATATTACCATTTTCTAAACGGTGATATTTTTTTTCATTTTTTATTGAAATAAAAATTGATTTAAGTTCATCTTGTGTAATATTTTCTAAACTAAAATTAAATTCTAAAAGTTGTTGATTTTCATTAATACTAATATTTGAACTATTAATTTTTGTTTTTATTAATCGCACATTTTGAAAATTTTCAGTATAATAAATAATTGATTGCTGTTCTATTACAGATAAAAGGTTAGATACCAATTTAATAATTGATTCTAAATCATTTAATACCAATTTATCACCAATTTTTTCAAAAGGTAGTGTAGAAAAAAGATATAAATAATTTTTCTCTTTTATGTAATCGCGAAGAACAATTTTATTTGGATTACTACTACTATCATTAATATCAAAAATAATATCATCATATTTGAAAACAGATTTTAAAATAACATATTCTCCGTCAAAATCAAAATAACTTTCAATAATTAGTTTAGTATTAATAATATTATTAGTGATTATTGGATCAATAACAATATTATTATGTTTTAATAACGGTGAAATTATATATTAGACTTGGTGCAAAACCTTTAATTTTAACAATTTAACGATTATTATTAATATTAAAGGTGATAGTTATTATGTTGAAAAAATATAAAGATGATCAAGAATTTTATAGTTTAGTCGGCATAAAGCCACAAACATTTTATAAAATGCTTGAAATTTTAAAAATTGCTGAGTCTAAACAAAAATATTATGGTGGTAGAAAAAATAAAATTGTAATTGAAGAGCGTTTATTAATGACTTTAGAATATTGAAAAGACTATAGTAGTTATATAGTTATTGCAAAAAAATATAATATTAGTCATACTAGTTGCATTCATAATATTTTTTGAATTGAAAATATTTTAATAAAAAGCGGAATTTTTAATTTACCTGGAAAAAAAGATTTAACAAAAAATAAAGGTACTAATAATAATTTTTTAGCTATTGATGCTACTGAAACTCCAATTGAAAGAATTAAAAAAAACTAAAATTACTTTTTTCAGGTAAAAAGAAACATCATTCTCTCAAATCCCAAATAATTATTGATATTTCCAATGGAAAAATTATTTCAACTGCTTTTTGTTTTGGAAACATTCATGATTTTAAATTGCTTCTAAAATCTAAAACTTTTATTCATCCAGAAAAACAAGTTTTTGTTGATTCGGGTTATCAAGGTATACAAAATATTAATAAAAATAAATTTTTGCCATTTAAAAAAAGTAAATACAATCAATTAACACCAATTCAAAAAGAATACAATAAAACTTTAAGTAAAATTAGAATTAAAATTGAACACGTATTTGCTAAACTAAAACGTTTTAAAATTTTAAGTTTAAAATATCGCAATAAAATACGAAGATTTGCATTAAGATTTAATTTAATAGCAGGAATATATAATTTTGAATTACCTTAGTTTTGCACCAAGTCTAATTTAAAAGTAAAATCAAGGAAAAAAGGAGAATTAAAATGCAAGATAGCAAAGAACTAATAAAAGATGTAGAAAATAAAAAAGAAGAAAAATGAAAAGAAATAAATAATTTTAAAAAATGAATTAAAACAAATTATAAAAAAACAATATTATGAACTGCTGTTATAACTGCACTTTTATTAAGTATAATGTCATATTATAAAACTTATAATTATAAATCATATTTAGGACATGACTATACAGTCTACTGGGGGGGCTGGCACAACTATATGGTCACATGAAACAAATAATGAACATAAAATACTTTTATATTTTGGAATTAAACCAGATGAAAGTTATGACATAAAATGAGATGGCATTTATCCAGATGGATATTTTGATAATTAAATTTCTATATTTATATAAGAAATATTTTCGTTATATTTATCAAATAAATTAATATTTTTTAAATTAATCTCTTGTTTATCAGTTATTAAAATTAATTCATAATTACCAGCACCAAATATACCACTAATTTCAATCCGATTTAAGTTATTAATCGGATTCTCAATTTGTAATTCAAATTCATTATTATTATCAATTTGTGAAATTTCTTTATAAAATTCTAGTTTTGAAAATAATTGCGATTTATTTGAACCATATAAATTTAAAGCATTTTCAATTTTATTATTACTAATAATTGCTCGTGAAAAATATTTTCCATATTCTCCATTTACTAGTGTCCAATCTGCTGGAATTAATGAAGGTATATTATTACTTTCTAATTCATTTGTAATAGATAATCAATTAAACTGATTATCATCTAGTTTGAATAATTCATTTTGACTAATATCATTATTTTTTGGTTTAATATTATTTATATCAGTAAAGTTAAAATATGGATATTTTAATATAACTTTTACATCTTTGAATTTTCAAATATCATCTTTACTAGGTTTTATTGGACTTGATTTTAATTCAAAATAATAAGGTAATAATATTTTATTATCATCATTTAATCCTTTATTAATTGATAATGATGAATAAATATATTTTGATAACATAATAAATATTTGTTTAAATATTTTAATTTGCAATAAGTTTATATAATTTGGATATTCAAACTCTCATTGTTTAAATAAATTAGTAATTATTTCATCGGGTTTTTGTCCAGAAAATGTATCACGTAATTCTGCCATTTTATTTTTTGCTTTATCTTTATCATCATATTCTGCACCATTAAAATTTCTATTATAGTTATATGTATAACTTAGCATATCTAATAATAGTTGTTGTAAACTATCATTAGTTGGTGCATCTTTAATTTCTATTTCAATATCATCAAATCTATTATTAGTTGCAACATATTGATAAAATTGACTTTCACCCGCAAAATTTCAAACTTCTTTATCTTTTAATTCTTTTTGTTTTTTTAATGGTCACTTACCATCTCAAACAGTTCCCATTTCATATCCTAATCAAGTATGTGTAACTCTTGCGTTTTGAATAACTTCTCTTCTTGTTTCAGTTCCAGTACTAATTTTAATCAAATCTAAAACTGATTTTTCTTGTCCTATAAATTTTTTTGCTAAATTTCAAGGTAATATTTGTTCACTAAATCATTGTTGTAATATTCTAACTTTTGGTTGAGTTTCAATAGGCATTGATAATAGCGGAAATGCTATCTTATCTTTAATAAATAATTTTGGGTATTTCCATATTATCAACTTCGCCAAGTACCTTTATATTGCCAAAAATCATGCTTCTAGGGGCTTTAATTTTTAAACCAATAACTTTTGTATCTTTATCTAATGGTTTTTGTAATTTAATAATGATTGGATAACCATCTCTTGTTTTAAAATCTTTAATTTTAATAATACTTTAATTGTAAAATTAAAAAGGAAACTTATATAAAAATTAAATTGTGTTAGTTCTATAATTAAGAAAAGAAAGGAATTAGCGCAATGTATAAGTATCTGAGTATTGAATCAATAATAGCAATAAAAGAATATAAAAATTATGGATTTTCGATTCGTAAAATAGCAAAAATTGTTGATTAGACTTGGTGCAAAACCTTTAATTTTAACAATTTAACGATTATTATTAATATTAAAGGTGATAGTTATTATGTTGAAAAAATATAAAGATGATCAAGAATTTTATAGTTTAGTCGGCATAAAGCCACAAACATTTTATAAAATGCTTGAAATTTTAAAAATTGCTGAGTCTAAACAAAAATATTATGGTGGTAGAAAAAATAAAATTGTAATTGAAGAGCGTTTATTAATGACTTTAGAATATTGAAAAGACTATAGTAGTTATAGAGTTATTGCAAAAAGATATAATATTAGTCATACTAGTTGCATTCGTAATATTTTTTGAATTGAAAATATTTTAATAAAAAGCGGAATTTTTAATGGCTTTTCTCCCTTTATGTACTATTTTTAAATTTTATCACATAAATGCTGAGAAAAGCCTATCTACGGACTTCTCCCCACATTTTTAAATCGAACATAACATTACAGTTTCAAAACTAGGTATATTGTTGAATTTATATGCCGATTCTTTTGCATATAAATGAACATGATGTTTTTCAACTTTGATATGTATTTTAAATGTTCGTCTGATGTGCTTTCATGCCGATTCAATCTGGTTTATGTTTACACCAGTTTTTGAAACATAGCCATCTTGATGGTTAACTGTTTCATGCTTAGTGAAAACTGATTTAAAATGGCGATATCCTTTTCAAGAATCAGTATGTACATCACACTTTGAAGAAATGTGGTTTCTTGCAAATTGCAAAAGATTTTTTTGATTTGCATTTTTCAACACTTTCACAATTAAATTATTGGTTGTTTTTTCATAAATCCCAACAATCAAAGTTTTATTTTTTAAGGATCTTCCTTGTTTTTTAAAACCCATATGTGAAAGATACATTTCATCCATTTGCACTATGCCCTCAACAATGAATTGAGGTTCTTGTTTTGCAATTGCACTTCGAATTTTATGACCCATTCTTCAAGAAGTTTTCAAAGTTACTCCCAATTCTTTTGCAACATCAGTTGATGGAATTCCATGTTTGGTGTTTATTCATCTAAAGATGAGATAAAACCAAGATGTCAAAGTTTTTTGTGACTTGTAAAAAATGGTGTCATGAAGAATACTAAATGTTTGATGACATTTCAAACATATTATTCTTCTTAAATCAGAAGTATTCAAATTTGTTCAAGAACACCTCATACATTTGTTTTCCTTCAAACTTGCTATATATTTCAAACAATCTTTTTCTGTTTGAAATATATTGTTGAACTCATTCAATTTCATTGTTTCCTCCACAAGTACATGTGGGGAGAAGTCCGTTTTTAATTTACCTGGAAAAAAAGATTTAACAAAAAATAAAGGTACTAATAATAATTTGTTAGCTATTGATGATACTGAAAATCCAATTGAAAGAATAGACTTGGTGCAAAACTAAGGTAATTCAAAATTATATATTCCTGCTATTAAATTAAATCTTAATGCAAATCTTCGTATTTTATTGCGATATTTTAAACTTAAAATTTTAAAACGTTTTAGTTTAGCAAATACGTGTTCAATTTTAATTCTAATTTTACTTAAAGTTTTATTGTATTCTTTTTGAATTGGTGTTAATTGATTGTATTTACTTTTTTTAAATGGCAAAAATGTATTTTTATGAATATTTTGTATACCTTGATAACCTGAATCAACAAAAACTTGTTTTTCTGGATGAATAAAAGTTTTAGATTTTAGAAGCAATTTAAAATCATGAATGCTTCCAAAACAAAAAGCAGTTGAAATAATTTTTCCATTGGAAATATCAATCATTATTTGGGATTTGAGAGAATGATGTTTCTTTTTACCTGAAAAAAGTAATTTTAGTTTTTTTTAATTCTTTCAATTGGAGTTTCAGTAGCATCAATAGCTAACAAATTATTATTAGTACCTTTATTTTTTGTTAAATCTTTTTTTCCAGGTAAATTAAAAATTCCGCTTTTTATTAAAATATTTTCAATTCAAAAAATATTACGAATGCAACTAGTATGACTAATATTATATCTTTTTGCAATAACTCTATAACTACTATAGTCTTTTCAATATTCTAAAGTCATTAATAAACGCTCTTCAATTACAATTTTATTTTTTCTACCACCATAATATTTTTGTTTAGACTCAGCAATTTTTAAAATTTCAAGCATTTTATAAAATGTTTGTGGCTTTATGCCGACTAAACTATAAAATTCTTGATCAACTTTATATTTTTTCAACATAATAACTATCACCTTTAATATTAATAATAATCGTTAAATTGTTAAAATTAAAGGTTTTGCACCAAGTCTATTGTTCCTAAATATATTAAGTCTATTATTTCGCCTTTTATTTTTTTTAAAAGGCGTTCTAATTGAACTGGTAATAACCTAAATTTACTATTATTATCCTCAAAATTATAAAAATTAATAATGTTCCCATTAGGTAATTTCATATTAAATATTTCAAATTCATCATATAAAAAATTAACAATTTTTTGTAAATTAATAGATAATTTTTGTTCTTGTTTATTCAATGAAAAGCCATATTTTTTAAAAAATGTTTTTTGTTCAAAAATAGTAGGGCTAATATCAGTAATCAATTTAATAAATTCAAAAATATTTTTAACTTCAAATAATTGATTAATACCAACTTTAAGTTGTAATTTTGCTAATGACATATTTTCAATAATAATTCTAATATTACATTTTACTATTGGAATCATTGAATTTTCGTTTTGTTTTTCTTGGTTTTTAAAAAAAGAAATTAAATTTTTGTGTTCATTTTCTAAACCCGATCAAATTAAAAATTGATTGGATGATTTATGATAACAATAAATTAACGAAGCAATGATGTGTTTACAAGTTGCATTATTAATTTGAAAATACATGCAATCACAATATTTGTTAGTAAAATTAATATCACCATTATAAAAGTCAAAATATAAATTTACTTCATATTCTTCCTCACTTTGTGAAGATAATACTTCACATGCGATTATTAATGATTGATTTTTAGCATTATTATTTATCTTTTTGTTTATTAGTTTAATACTGTTATTTTTATACATAATTAAACCACGATTAAAAATAGAGTTTGAAACTTGTTCTTTAATAAATTCCAGATTAAATTTTGACATTATGTTTTCCTTAAATTAATATTTTTTCAATTATGTTTTAAAATTTTGTTACTGCATTATCAAATAATTTTTGAGAACACTTTCCACTTCAATAGACTTGGTGCAAAACCAAGGTAATTCCAAATTATATATTCCTGCTATTAAATTAAATCTTAATGCAAATCTTCGTATTTTATTGCGATATTTTAAACTTAAAATTTTAAAACGTTTTAGTTTAGCAAATACGTGTTCAATTTTAATTCTAATTTTACTTAAAGTTTTATTGTATTATTTTTGAATTGGTGTTAATTGATTGTATTTACTTTTTTTAAATGGCAAAAATGTATTTTTATGAATATTTTGTATACCTTGATAACTCTGGATGAATAAAAGTTTTAGATTTTAGAAGCAATTTAAAATCATGAATGCTTCCAAAAAAAAGCAGTTGAAATAATTTTTCCATTGGAAATATCAATAATTATTTGGGATTTGAGAGAATGATGTTTCTTTTTACCTGAAAAAAGTAATTTTAGTTTTTTTTAATTCTTTCAATTGGATTTTCAGTAGCATCAATAGCTAACAAATTATTATTAGTACCTTTATTTTTTGTTAAATCTTTTTTTCCAGGTAAATTAAAAATTCCGCTTTTTATTAAAATATTTTCAATTCAAAAAATATTACGAATGCAACTAGTATGACTAATATTATATCTTTTTGCAATAACTCTATAACTACTATAGTCTTTTCAATATTCTAAAGTCATTAATAAACGCTCTTCAATTACAATTTTATTTTTTCTACCACCATAATATTTTTGTTTAGACTCAGCAATTTTTAAAATTTCAAGCATTTTATAAAATGTTTGTGGCTTTATGCCGACTAAACTATAAAATTCTTGATCATCTTTATATTTTTTCAACATAATAACTATCACCTTTAATATTAATAATAATCGTTAAATTGTTAAAATTAAAGGTTTTGCACCAAGTCTAATATATTATTTATGGAGTTTTTCTTTTACATATTGATAGAAAAATGAAATTTAGTTGATTCAATTATTCTTTGTAAGTAAAACAATAATTTCTTTATATATAAAAAATATATAAAAAATATATATTATGAACTTTTAGTTTTAATTTAAATAGTTCTATTAAAAAGAGATATTGGAATAAAATCAAGAAATATAAGCGAATTGAATTAATATAGAAACATATAAATAGAACATTTAACATAAATATTAAAATTTCAAAATAAAACCTATATTTCTTTAAAAAGAAAATGAAAATATTGTGTTAATTTTAAAATATGTTTAAAAAATCTTTGGAAACTTTTCTCAATCTTTATGCAATAAAATTTTAATTATACATAATAGAGAAAACGTGTTATTAATATAAGTTTAAAAAGGAAAGAAGCAAAGACAAATGTGTCCAATAAATGATAATAGTGCCAGTATAAGAAATCAAAATATGGAATCTTTAGTGGTAGGAATAGAAAATAATAATGAAATAGTTATTACTAAAACTAAAAAAATTATTGCAGAACTTGCAAATATTAATTTAAGAATTCGTTATTATACCAATTACATTAATCAATATTGAAATAGTGATGAACAAAAATATAAAAATAAGGTAAGAATATATTTTAATGATTTAGGAGAAATTTATGAAAATTTACCAAAATTTATTAAAAAAGAAAGTGAAATAAGTTCAAATAATTGTTGTTGAAAAACTATTGAATATTTATCTTCTCCAATTGTATTGTTAACAGGTATTTCAATTAGAGTAGCACAAAGATATTTTTCAATAGCTGTAGTATCAGAAAAGTCTTTTAATTTTCACAAAAAATCTTGATATTACTTTTAATTTTAAATTAAAAGTAATATTTTTATATCAGGGGTGATTTTTTGTGACTAATAATGAATTAATTGATGTTTTAAAAAACAAAAAAGATGAAGAATTTATAAAAATTATTAGACATTTTAAAAATAGAATTAAACAAATTGAGAAAAAAGAAAAATTAGATGCAATTGATAAAAAATTTAAAGAAAAAGGAATTCAATGTCCAAATTGTAAATCTTATTGATGTGTAAAAAATGGTTTTAAGAATAATAAGCAAAAATATTTATGCAAAGATTGTAAAAGTAGCTTTGATGCTTTAAGAAATCATTTTTTACATTGAAGTCATTTATCTCATGAACAATGAGATTGAATAATTTGATTGTCATTGTTAGGTCAATCTGCTTATACTATTTCTCAATTTGCTAAAATTTCAAAAACATCAGCATGATTTAATCGTCAAAAATTTATGAAATCATCACAATTAGCAAAAACACAAAAACCATTCACAAAATTAAAAGGTAGAATTGAAATTGATGAAACTTTTATCAAAGAAATTCATAAAGGAAATTTCAAAAATCCAGATGATCCAAGAAAAAAACGAATTGAAGAAAATGCTAAAGATTTAAACTGTTGTATTGAAATGGCAATTGATGAAAATAAAAATATTTATGCTCAAACAACAAATACTAAAAGATTAACAAAAAAATGAGTACAAGAAAATTTAACATCTAAGCTTATCGAAGAAAAATCAATTATAGTTTGTGATATGCAAATACTATATGATACAGTAGCTAAACAAACAAAATGTACTCTCAAGAAATTTAAATCAAAAGAAAATAAAGAATTAAATTAGACTTGGTGCAAAACTAAGGTAATTCAAAATTATATATTCCTGCTATTAAATTAAATCTTAATGCAAATCTTCGTATTTTATTGCGATATTTTAAACTTAAAATTTTAAAACGTTTTAGTTTAGCAAATACGTGTTCAATTTTAATTCTAATTTTACTTAAAGTTTTATTGTATTCTTTTTGAATTGGTGTTAATTGATTGTATTTACTTTTTTTAAATGGCAAAAATGTATTTTTATGAATATTTTGTATACCTTGATAACCTGAATCAACAAAAACTTGTTTTTCTGGATGAATAAAAGTTTTAGATTTTAGAAGCAATTTAAAATCATGAATGCTTCCAAAACAAAAAGCAGTTGAAATCATTTTTTCATTGGAAATATCAATAATTATTTGGGATTTGAGAGAATGATGTTTATTTTTACCTGAAAAAAGTAATTTTAGTTTTTTTTAATTCTTTCAATTGGAGTTTCAGTAGCATCAATAGCTAACAAATTATTATTAGTACCTTTATTTTTTGTTAAATCTTTTTTTCCAGGTAAATTAAAAATTCCGCTTTTTATTAAAATATTTTCAATTCAAAAAATATTACGAATGCAACTAGTATGACTAATATTATATCTTTTTGCAATAACTCTATAACTACTATAGTCTTTTCAATATTCTAAAGTCATTAATAAACGCTCTTCAATTACAATTTTATTTTTTCTACCACCATAATATTTTTGTTTAGACTCAGCAATTTTTAAAATTTCAAGCATTTTATAAAATGTTTGTGGCTTTATGCCGACTAAACTATAAAATTCTTGATCATCTTTATATTTTTTCAACATAATAACTATCACCTTTAATATTAATAATAATCGTTAAATTGTTAAAATTAAAGGTTTTGCACCAAGTCTATTATAAAAATTTAAGTAATATCAGTAAAATACAATCAAGTTTAAAAGAATTTATTACTCATTATCATGGCATTGGATTTACCAATATTCAAAATTACCTCAATTTATGAAAATTTAAATACCAACATTATAAAATATCACCTTATGCAAAATCTGAAGCATTATATTTCAGTTTGTAAAAAAAATAAATCCCAAAATTAAATAAAATCAAATTTTAGGCCGGGTTGATGATTTTTTTTATTTCATCAAGAGTTTTTTTGAAAATTAAAAGAAAAGTCTTTTAATTTTCACAAAAAATCTTGATATTACTTTTAATTTAAAATTAAAAGTAATATTTTTATATCAGGGGTGATTTTTTGTGACTAATAATGAATTAATTGATGTTTTAAAAAACAAAAAAGATGAAGAATGTATAAAAATTATTAGACATTTTAAAAATAGAATTAAACAAATTGAGAAAAAAGAAAAATTAGATGCAATTGATAAAAAATTTAAAGAAAAAGGAATTCAATGTCCAAATTGTAAATCTTATTGATGTGTAAAAAATGGTTTTAAGAATAATAAGCAAAAATATCTTTTAATTTTCAAAAAAACTCTTGATGAAATAAAAAAAATCATCAACCCGGCCTAAAATTTGATTTTATTTAATTTTGGGATTTATTTTTTTTACAAACTGAAATATAATGCTTCAGATTTTGCATAAGGTGATATTTTATAATGTTGGTATTTAAATTTTCATAAATTGAGGTAATTTTGAATATTGGTAAATCCAATGCCATGATAATGAGTAATAAATTCTTTTAAACTTGATTGTATTTTACTGATATTACTTAAATTTTTATAATTTAATTCTTTATTTTCTTTTGATTTAAATTTCTTGAGAGTACATTTTGTTTGTTTAGCTACTGTATCATATAGTATTTGCATATCACAAACTATAATTGATTTTTCTTCGATAAGCTTAGATGTTAAATTTTCTTGTACTCATTTTTTTGTTAATCTTTTAGTATTTGTTGTTTGAGCATAAATATTTTTATTTTCATCAATTGCCATTTCAATACAACAGTTTAAATCTTTAGCATTTTCTTCAATTCATTTTTTTCTTGGATCATCTGGATTTTTGAAATTTCCTTTATGAATTTCTTTGATAAAAGTTTCATCAATTTCAATTCTACCTTTTAATTTTGTGAATGGTTTTTGTGTTTTTGCTAATTGTGATGATTTCATAAATTTTTGACGATTAAATCATGCTGATGTTTTTGAAATTTTAGCAAATTGAGAAATAGTATAAGCAGATTGACCCAACAATGACAATCAAATTATTCAATCTCATTGTTCATGAGATAAATGACTTCAATGTAAAAAATGATTTCTTAAAGCATCAAAGCTACTTTTACAATCTT
The DNA here is from genome assembly GCF_964030805.1 of Spiroplasma endosymbiont of Zeiraphera isertana. Lineage (GTDB taxonomy): Bacteria > Bacillota_I > Bacilli_A > Mycoplasmatales > VBWQ01 > Spiroplasma_E. The sequence goes on along the minus strand of NZ_OZ034965.1, from coordinate 767,776 downwards.
TGCATAAATATTTTTGCTTATTATTCTTAAAACCATTTTTTACACATCAATAAGATTTACAATTTGGACATTGAATTCCTTTTTCTTTAAATTTTTTATCAATTGCATCTAATTTTTCTTTTTTCTCAATTTGTTTAATTCTATTTTTAAAATGTCTAATAATTTTTATAAATTCTTCGTCTTTTTTGTTTTTTAAAACATCAATTAATTCATTATTAGTCACAAAAAATCACCCCCGATATAAAAATATTACTTTTAATTTAAAATTAAAAGTAATATCAAGATTTTTTGTGAAAATTAAAAAAAATATCTATAATCTTTGCATAGATATTTTTGCTTAAAGTTTTATTGTATTCTTTTTGAATTGGTGTTAATTGATTGTATTTACTTTTTTTAAATGGCAAAAATGTATTTTTATGAATATTTTGTATACCTTGATAACCTGAATCAACAAAAACTTGTTTTTCTGGATGAATAAAAGTTTTAGATTTTAGAAGCAATTTAAAATCATGAATGCTTCCAAAACAAAAAGCAGTTGAAATAATTTTTCCATTGGAAATATCAATAATTATTTGGGATTTGAGAGAATGATGTTTCTTTTTACCTGAAAAAAGTAATTTTAGTTTTTTTTAATTCTTTCAATTGGAGTTTCAGTAGCATCAATAGCTAACAAATTATTATTAGTACCTTTATTTTTTGTTAAATCTTTTTTTCCAGGTAAATTAAAAATTCCGCTTTTTATTAAAATATTTTCAATTCAAAAAATATTACGAATGCAACTAGTATGACTAATATTATATCTTTTTGCAATAACTCTATAACTACTATAGTCTTTTCAATATGCTAAAGTCATTAATAAACGCTCTTCAATTACAATTTTATTTTTTCTACCACCATAATATTTTTGTTTAGACTCAGCAATTTTTAAAATTTCAAGCATTTTATAAAATGTTTGTGGCTTTATGCCGACTAAACTATAAAATTCTTGATCATCTTTATATTTTTTCAACATAATAACTATCACCTTTAATATTAATAATAATCGTTAAATTGTTAAAATTAAAGGTTTTGCACCAAGTCTATTGAAGAAAATGCTAAAGATTTAAACTGTTGTATTGAAATGGCAATTGATGAAAATAAAAATATTGATGCTCAAACAACAAATACTAAAAGATTAACAAAAAAATGAGTACAAGAAAATTTGACATCTAAGCTTATCGAAGAAAAATCAATTATAGTTTGTGATATGCAAATACTATATGATACAGTAGCTAAACAAACAAAATGTACTCTCAAGAAATTTAAATCAAAAGAAAATAAAGAATTAAATTATAAAAATTTAAGTAATATCAGTAAAATACAATCAAGTTTAAAAGAATTTATTACTCATTATCATGGCATTGGATTTACCAATATTCAAAATTACCTCAATTTATGAAAATTTAAATACCAACATTATAAAATATCACCTTATGCAAAATCTGAAGCATTATATTTCAGTTTGTAAAAAAAATAAATCCCAAAATTAAATAAAATCAAATTTTAGGCCAGGTTGATGATTTTTTTTATTTCATCAAGAGTTTTTTTGAAAATGAAAAGAAAAGTCTATAATAGTTAAAACTTTTATAGAACAATTAGAAATATTAGGCAAAGGAATGTGAGAATCATTAAAAATTCCTGAAAATTATGCTATGGCTGGTGTTGATACACTTACATCTTATTTTTTATCTTACTATCCATTTGGATTAAAAAGTATTATTGATTTATTACCTTCAAATAAATTAACACAAAAAAAGAATTAGATGAATATTTACCACTTGAAATTATTATTAAAAAATTAGAAAAACATTTAGAACTTAAAGAATATGAAAAATTAAATAAAATTAATTCGAACTTAGATAAGTTGTGTACTAATTTATCAACAATTATCAAAAAACATGATGTAATAAATCATATTAAAGATGAATTAAAAAATATTGATTTTAATGATGAATTTACTTTTGAAAAATTTAATTCTTTAATTAGTGCAGAAATCAGTAATGATTTTTTAAAAGAACTTTTAAATGAATTATCAAAAACTGATTTAAAAAATGAAGACTATTCTATTAAAGAAATTATAAAAAATAGTTTATCCAATACTAACTTTTTTTTGACAACATTATTAATAAATCATTTAGTTATTACTGCTTCTTCTGCTTATACTGCTGAAACATTAACATGAGAATCTTATAAAGAAGATATAGTATCAATTAATAATATTATTTCAACTATTGTTCGTGCTACAGTAATGAGATTTGTTAATGAATGTTTTATTAAAAATGCATTAAATACAATTTTTGAACCAGTAAAAAAATATTTTTGCCCTCAAAATAATGATCATACATTGGTACAATCATTTAAAAATTGAGTTAAAAATCAAAATAAATTAAGTCAATTAGGAGTCTTTATCGTTAGTTTTCTTTTTATTAGCGCCATTACTAATGCTATTAAAACTTATGCAGCAGATGTTACACAAAATAAAGGTGATTGAAAAAAAAGCTTGAATTCAATTTAAAGAAACATTTCCAAAATTAGGAATGGTATTATCAGCACTTGGTGTAACTAGTTCTGATTTATATAATTTAACAAATAAAATGAAACCAGCTTTTAAATTAATATATAAGCAAGAAGAGCAACAAAAAATTATTGATGAAGTATTATCTGAATTACCAAATATAATAAATCAAGCAAATGGAAATGCTGCTAGTGATGGAATAGGTTTTCTTACTAGAAAAATAAATGGTCATATTAATAATATTAATGAATGAGATGAAAATAATGTGCAAGATATAAATAACTCAGATAGAGAATATCTTATTCTTAATAATAATCGTAATCATGATCGTTCTCTTATCCAATGCGTAACTATCTAATTATATTAATATAGTAGACTTGGTGCAAAACTAAGGTAATTCAAAATTATATATTCCTGCTATTAAATTAAATCTTAATGCAAATCTTCTTATTTTATTGCGATATTTTAAACTTAAAATTTTAAAACGTTTTAGTTTAGCAAATACGTGTTCGATTTTAATTCTAATTTTACTTAAAGTTTTATTGTATTCTTTTTGAATTGGTGTTAATTGATTGTATTTACTTTTTTTAAATGGCAAAAATGTATTTTTATGAATATTTTGTATACCTTGATAACCTGAATCAACAAAAACTTGTTTTTCTGGATGAATAAAAGTTTTAGATTTTAGAAGCAATTTAAAATCATGAATGCTTCCAAAACAAAAAGCAGTTGAAATAATTTTTCCATTGGAAATATCAATAATTATTTGGGATTTGAGAGAATGATGTTTCTTTTTACCTGAAAAAAGTAATTTTAGTTTTTTTTAATTCTTTCAATTGGAGTTTCAGTAGCATCAATAGCTAACAAATTATTATTAGTACCTTTATTTTTTGTTAAATCTTTTTTTCCAGGTAAATTAAAAATTCCGCTTTTTATTAAAATATTTTCAATTCAAAAAATATTACGAATGCAACTAGTATGACTAATATTATATCTTTTTGCAATAACTCTATAACTACTATAGTCTTTTCAATATTCTAAAGTCATTAATAAACGCTCTTCAATTACAATTTTATTTTTTCTACCACCATAATATTTTTGTTTAGACTCAGCAATTTTTAAAATTTCAAGCATTTTATAAAATGTTTGTGGCTTTATGCCGACTAAACTATAAAATTCTTGATCATCTTTATATTTTTTCAACATAATAACTATCACCTTTAATATTAATAATAATCGTTAAATTGTTAAAATTAAAGGTTTTGCACCAAGTCTAGTGAAAAGATTCCTACTTTTAATGAAATTAAAAGTAGGAATTAACATATATGAAAAATATTTAAAAATATTAAAATCATTTTTATTTACAAAAAGTTTAAATTATAATAAATATTTTATACAATATTTCATTTTTTTTATTATAATTTAGTAGACTATTAATAAACATATTTTATAAGGAGTGAAATATATATAATGTTAAAAATGAAAGGTATTGGTGCTAGTAATGGCATTGCTCTAGCCAAAGCATTAATCTTAAAACATGAAACTATCAAAACTAATCCTAAAAAAATTAATGAAAAAGAAATAGAAGGAGAAGTTAAAAAGTTACATGATGCCTTAAAAATAGCAGGTGATGAAATTAAACAACTCATCCAAAATACAACAAAAACTTTGGGTGAAGAAAAAGCCGCTGTTTTTGAAGCTCATTTTTTAGTAACAACTGATCCAGTATTAATTGAAGATACTGAAAAGTTAATTAAAGAAGAAAAATATAATGCTGCTAATGCTTTAGAAAGTACTGCTAATAAAGCAATTGCAACATTTCAATCAATGGATGATGATTATTTTCGTGAACGTGCTGCTGATGTTATTGATGTTCGTGATCGAATTTTACGTAAAATTTTAAATATTAAAACTATTGATTTAAGTGCAATTAAAGAAGAAACAATTATTGTTAGTCATGATCTAACACCTTCAGAAACAAGTCAATTGAATCCTAAATTTGTTAAAGGATTTTTATGTGATATTGGTGGTAGAACTTCTCATGCAGCAATTATGGCTCGTAGTCTTGGTATTCCAGCGGTTCTTGGATTAAAAAATGTTACTACAAAAGTAAAAAATAATCAATTTTGTGTATTAGATGGTAATACTGGTGAAATTGAAATTGATTTAAATAGTAGTGAAAAAAATAAATGAGTTGCTAAACAAAACGCATGAATTGAAGAACAAAAAGAATTATTAGTATTTAAAGGTAAATTAACTAAAACCGGTGATAATCATGAAGTAAAGTTAGAAGCAAATATTGGTTCACCTAAAGATATGATTAAAGCAATTGAATATGATGCACAAGGAGTAGGACTTTTTAGAAGTGAATTTCTTTATATGGAAAGTAGTGATTTTCCAAGTGAAGATATTCAATTTGAAGAATATAAAAAAGTATTGTCTGCTACTAAACATAAAGTTGTTATTAGAACTTTAGATATTGGTGGTGATAAAGAATTATCATATTTAGATTTACCAAAAGAAATGAATCCTTTCCTTGGTTATCGTGCCATTCGTTTGTGTTTAGATCGTAAAGATATTTTTAAAACTCAATTACGTGCTTTAATTCGTGCTTCAGCTTTTGGTAAATTAGCTATTATGTTTCCAATGATTGCCACTGTTGAAGAATTTAAAGCAGCTAAAGCATTATATGAAACTTGCAAAAAAGAATTGATTAAAGAAAAAGTTAAAGTTAGTGATGATATTCAAGTTGGAATGATGATTGAAATTCCAGCAGCAGCAGTTAATGTCGAAACATTTGCTAAATATGCAGATTTCTTTTCAATTGGAACTAATGATTTAATTCAATATAGTTTAGCCGCTGATCGTATGTCAGAAAAAGTGTCTTATTTATATCAACCATATCATCCATCAATTTTACGTTTGATTAAGATGACAATTGATGGTGGACATAAATATAATCGTCCTGTTGCCATGTGTGGTGAAATGGCTGGTGATAAAATTGCTGTTCCACTACTAGTTGGTCTAGGGCTAGATGAATTTTCAATGTCTGCATCTAGTGTTTTAGAAACTAGAAAAATTATTAGTACTTTAAATAAAAAGGATACAGAAATATTAGCATCAAAAGCATTACAATGTGAAACCAATGAAGAAGTTAAATCATTAGTAGAAAAATTTTTATCAAAAAAATAAAAATATTATTTATTTTTAAAGTTACATTATTTAATGTTAAAATTATAAACATCTAATTTACATAATTTTGAGGAGAATCGACATATGTTTTTCAAGAAAAAAAAACAATTACCTTTATTAATTTATGCGCCAGTTACTGGTAAAGTTATTAACCTTAGTAAAGTTGAAGATCCAGTATTTGCTCAGGAAATGTTAGGGACTGGTTTTGCTATTATTCCTGAATATAAAGATAAAGATGGAGTTGAATTTGTATCACCATTTGATGGAAAATTAGCAACAGTATTTAATACAGGACATGCTTATGGTATTAAAGATGTAAATACAGGTATTGAATGTTTAGTTCATATTGGTATTGATACTGTTGAATTAGCTGGTAAGGGCTTTGATATTAAAGTTGAACAAGGTAAACCAATTAAAAAATCAGAAGTAATGGTAGTTGCTAATTTACAAGAAGTTAAGAATAAAGGTAAAAAAGTAACAACACCAATTGTTTTCACTAATGAAACAACGGAAGGTTATGTTGTAAAGCAAGTAGTAAAAGATGATGAACAAGTAACGGTTGGTCAATTAATTGCTGAAGTCACTAAGAAATAAATATTTTTATTAAAACAAAACCATTTAAGGTTTTGTTTTAATAAAAACAAAATTAATTTGATAAAATATTAGTAAGTATTTATATATTATTGGAGGGTATCATTTATTATGGATAATTTTTGGCAACATTATTGATGAGCAGTACTTATTGTAGTTTTAGCTATGTTAATAATACTTTATATTTTATATAGAATTTATCAAATTTTCCATATTGATTATCACTGAGAACTGAATCGTCATTTTCCACAATGAAGTAATGAGGGAATCATTACTAGGGATAACTATTTTTTACATACTGAATTTAAATTTGTTGATAATAGTAAATATATTATTATTGGTATTCATGGTATGGGTGCCTCTTTAACAGACTTTAAAACAGCTGCTAAGTTTTTTACTAAACATGGTATTTCATTTTTAAGTTTTGATCAACGAGGTTGAGGAGAAAATGAAAAATGAAAATATCATACTTTAGGAACAACTATTAATGATATTAAAGATATTATAACGGTTTTGAATGAACGTTATCCTAATAAAAAAATTTTATTAATGGGTGAATCATTAGGTTCGGCATTAACAGCATTAGCAATTAAAAGATTACCAAAAATGATTGATGGTGCAATTTTAACTAATTTTGTTACTAAGAAACAAATATTTAAAATAAAACCTTCATTAGTTTGTCATGCAATTTGAGGATTTCTATTTTATAAACATCATCCATTAACTATTACTTTTGATATGGAAACAATTTCTATTAACTCTAATTATATTAAACAAGGGAAAATTAGAGCAATGACTAATATGAAATTTACATTATTATTTTCTTTACAAGCACAAAAATTAAGTAAACAAGTACCAAAAAATCTTAATAATGCTAAATGTCCGGTTTTGGTTGTTCAATCTGCAAAAGATATATTTGCCGATTTTGATAAAATTGAAAAAAATAATAAACGTTGAAGACAGGGGATAACTTATAGTTTTTATGAAGAAGGTAATCATGCAATTTTAAATGAACCCAATATTAATATTATTTTAGAAGATGTTTTAACTTGAATAGAAAAAGAACATATATAATGATTATTTATGTTATTAGATCAAAAAAAATAATTAGAAAATTTAAAAATAGTAAATAATAGTTGATTGAGTAATTTTTACTTTATAGTTATAATAGTATTTATAATTTAATAATTGTTCATACCTAGTATAGTAATTTAACTATACTAGGTTTTATTAAATTAAAATTATATGTGAAAAGGAAGATAAAAATTATGAATATTATTGCAGATCAAAAAGAATTAATGAATAGAATTGAAGGTTTATTAGAAGAAATTGAAAATAAAATTTAAGTAGAAAGAAGAATTGATAAAACTAAAAAAGAAATATTAGGTGATATTTCAGATTCTGTAGGTACTCCTGCCTATATGCAAACAGCTGGACTAGTACAATATATTAAACAACAATTAAACGAGGAGAAGTCAAAAACAAATCCTAATATTAAACAATTAATGTCAATTATGTCAGAACTTAATGAAGTAAAAGAAAAAATAGATGTCACAGGTCAAGAGTATAATTGACGTAATGCTAGAAAATATCAAACATCTAATAATCCTGAATTTTTAAAAAGAATTGAAAACCTTAAAGTTGACTGTTTAGAAATTCGCGAAGAATATTTAATTAATAATTCTAATCAACTGGCAGAAAACCAATCATCAGCATCTAATCAAAGTCCTGTAAGACAACATTCATTGTAAAAATAATGCCTTAATTAAGGCATTATTTTTTATATATTAAATTTAATTATTTTTTAAATTGAAAACTAATATTATCTAAATCAATTGCTAAACTACAACCAGCAATTAAATTTGGTGATGAAGTAACACGTGCATTTCATTGATAATAAGTATTATTATCATCGTGGTATACATAAAGATCAATAATTGGAAGTTGAATAATAAGATCAGAAATTGCTACAACATTATAAGGATTTTGTAGTTCATATTTAATATTTTTATTAGTAGTAATATTATTAGTATCACCAGTGAGATTATTATTTTCTTTATATGTACCCATATTATTAATTGATAGTTTAGAATTATTAAAATTAAATTTAGGATAAAGTTGTGAAAATTGTTCTCAATTTTTTGCATATTTAGTTCAATTTAAAATGATTTGTTGATCACTATTTTTTAATCAATAATTTTTATTAATATTGCTAAAGTCTTCTTTATAATGATAGTTAATATTTTGATTTATATTTTGGACATTTCATTTTGTATAGTAAATTGCTACTAAGTTATTATCATTATCAAAAATAAAATTTAATGAGTAATCTTTTATATTTAGGAAAAGAGGTGAATTTTTAATAAAGTTAAAGATGTTAGTATTTTCAACAATTAAGTTAATAATATTATTTGTTAATTGGTTACTAATTAGTTTGTTTAAACTGCTTTTATTAATGAATTGTTGGCTGATATTATAAGCTATTGCTAAAGAAATTTTATTATTAATAGCAGCATCAGCAATGTAATATAGTCCTAAGTTCTCACTAAGATTGTTATTATTTTCAATTTTAGAAGCACCAGCAATGTTAGAAATATCAATATTTTGTCCAAGACCACCAAATTGTAAATATGTTCAATTATTGTCACCAACAAAATAATTTTGTTGATATTCACTAAAATTGTAAGCATCAGAATAATTTTTTAATTTTCACAAAAAATCTTGATATTACTTTTAATTTAAAATTAAAAGTAATATTTTTATATCAGGGGTGATTTTTTGTGACTAATAATGAATTAATTGATGTTTTAAAAAACAAAAAAGATGAAGAATTTATAAAAATTATTAGACATTTTAAAAATAGAATTAAACAAATTGAGAAAAAAGAAAAATTAGATGCAATTGATAAAAAATTTAAAGAAAAAGGAATTCAATGTCCAAATTGTAAATCTTATTGATGTGTAAAAAATGGTTTTAAGAATAATAAGCAAAAATATTTATGCAAAGATTGTAAAAGTAGCTTTGATGCTTTAAGAAATCATTTTTTACATTGAAGTCATTTATCTCATGAACAATGAGATTGAATAATTTGATTGTCATTGTTAGGTCAATCTGCTTATACTATTTCTCAATTTGCTAAAATTTCAAAAACATCAGCATGATTTAATCGTCAAAAATTTATGAAATCATCACAATTAGCAAAAACACAAAAACCATTCACAAAATTAAAAGGTAGAATTGAAATTGATGAAACTTTTATCAAAGAAATTCATAAAGGAAATTTCAAAAATCCAGATGATCCAAGAAAAAAATGAATTGAAGAAAATGCTAAAGATTTAAACTGTTGTATTGAAATGGCAATTGATGAAAATAAAAATATTTATGCTCAAACAACAAATACTAAAAGATTAACAAAAAAATGAGTACAAGAAAATTTAACATCTAAGCTTATCGAAGAAAAATCAATTATAGTTTGTGATATGCAAATACTATATGATACAGTAGCTAAACAAACAAAATGTACTCTCAAGAAATTTAAATCAAAAGAAAATAAAGAATTAAATTATAAAAATTTAAGTAATATCAGTAAAATACAATCAAGTTTAAAAGAATTTATTACTCATTATCATGGCATTGGATTTACCAATATTCAAAATTACCTCAATTTATGAAAATTTAAATACCAACATTATAAAATATCACCTTATGCAAAATCTGAAGCATTATATTTCAGTTTGTAAAAAAAATAAATCCCAAAATTAAATAAAATCAAATTTTAGGCCAGGTTGATGATTTTTTTTATTTCATCAAGAGTTTTTTTGAAAATTAAAAGAATAATTAGGATTGCTTTTAAGTGATGTTACTTTCTTCTTGGTAATCATTTCTTGTTTTGTATTTTCAATATCTGATTTATCTTTATTAGGAATAGTAACTTTGGTATTATAAACTAGGTTACCTGTTGTATCTACTAAGAAGACGTTTCTAGCATTGGTAAAAGTATAACTTTTTAATGCTGAAGTATCATAACTATAAAATTTATGATCGGTTGTTGATTGGTTAGTAATTCAGTCACTATTATTTAAATATTGATATTGATTATTAAATAATGATGTTTGATTAGCTGTGGCATTTGCTTTTTGTAAATCATTTTTGTTAGTATTAAAGTGATTCACACTAGTTAAAATAGTGGTACTTGTTGCTAGTGAAAAAATACCAACTGTTAAAATATTTATTGTTTTTCTCATATTTTATACCTTTAAAGTTAATATATAATTTTAATAAAGATATAAAGTTTATATTATCATTAAAATTATAACGATATTAAACTATCGTTATTTATATTATAGTACTTTTAGTGAAATTCTACAATGTGATTAGGGAAAATTAGTAACTACTCTTTCGATTTATTAATAGAATTTAATATATCATCTGAAAGTATTGATTTAATAAATTTTTCAGTTAAATATATATCTTTTTTAGTTTTAATATGCTCATCCGTAATTAACTTGTATAAATCATCAATATTATAAATGAATTTTGAAAACATTTCATGAGTTCTTATTTCATTAATATGTTTTTGTTCTGCGTTATTTATTTGTATAAGATAATAATTAAATTTATTTAAAATAATATTATAGACTTGGTGAAAAACCTTTAATTTTAACAATTTAACGATTATTATTAATATTAAAGGTGATAGTTATTATGTTGAAAAAATATAAAGATGATCAAGAATTTTATAGTTTAGTCGGCATAAAGCCACAAACATTTTATAAAATGCTTGAAATTTTAAAAATTGCTGAGTCTAAACAAAAATATTATGGTGGTAGAAAAAATAAAATTGTAATTGAAGAGCGTTTATTAATGACTTTAGAATATTGAAAAGACTATAGTAGTTATAGAGTTATTGCAAAAAGATATAATATTAGTCATACTAGTTGCATTCGTAATATTTTTTGAATTGAAAATATTTTAATAAAAAGCGGAATTTTTAATTTACCTGGAAAAAAAGATTTAACAAAAAATAAAGGTACTAATAATAATTTGTTAGCTATTGATGCTACTGAAACTCCAATTGAAAGAATTAAAAAAAACTAAAATTACTTTTTTCAGGTAAAAAGAAACATCATTCTCTCAAATCCCAAATAATTATTGATATTTCCAATGGAAAAATTATTTCAACTGCTTTTTGTTTTGGAAGCATTCATGATTTTAAATTGCTTCTAAAATCTAAAACTTTTATTCATCCAGAAAAACAAGTTTTTGTTGATTCGGGTTATCAATGTATACAAAATATTCATAAAAATACATTTTTGCCATTTAAAAAAAGTAAATACAATCAATTAACACCAATTCAAAAAGAATGCAATAAAACTTTAAGTAAAATTAGAATTAAAATTGAACACGTATTTGCTAAACTAAAACGTTTTAAAATTTTAAGTTTAAAATATCGCAATAAAATACGAAGATTTGCATTAAGATTTAATTTAATAGCAGGAATATATAATTTTGAATTACCTTAGTTTTGCACCAAGTCTTATGTATAAAATTTTCAATTTTTTTATTTAAATCATCATTTTTTTGATTTTCAAAATAAATTCTAATTAAATCTTCTTTTATATTTTCAAATAATTCATCACGTAACTTTTCCATATGAAATAAAGTTATTAATGGAAAGATACCACTATTTCTTATATTATTGACATTCTTAGCTTTTATTAGTGTAGTTTTACCTTCTTCATTCATATCAGCAATATAAATATTTTCATTTAAATTAGGTATTAAAAATGGTGAATGAGAAGTCATTAAAATAAATACATTATTATTATTTGTAAAATTTAATTTCAAATAATTAGCTAATTCATATTGCAATAATATATGTAAACTTTTATCAGGTTCATCTACTAATAATATAGTTCTTCCATATCGATTTTTATCTCAATCTTTCACGACTTCTAGCATTATTATTAATCATAAAAATGCTTTAAATCCTGAACTTTGATAAATAGTTTCTGAAGTTGAAAAATATCTATTTTCTTTTCCTCTTATAATTATTTGAAATATTTGATCATCAATAACTATTTCCGGTATTACATTAACAGTAAAATTTTTAAAAATATTTGTAAAACATTTTTTAGCTCGTCTTGCTAATTTATCTTTTAAACTTCTAATATTAGTTCTATTGGAATCAGAGGTTGACAAATTAATTATTTGTTCTATATTTTTAATTGTATCTTGGCCAAACATATTTAAAATTTTCTTAAATGTTGGATCTAATGTTTCAATATTTTTTATGCTTTGTATCGGATATTCAAATAAGATATTATTATCTATTTCTAGGTTATTAGAAAATAAAATATTAGGTCTAATTTTAAATATTTTTTCTATTTCAATTCATTTATCAATAGATAAACATAATAAATTTTTTATTTCTTTAGTAAGTCCTTTTTTAGTAGAGTTTTTAATTTCATTTTTAGAATTTTCAATATCCATATTAAGTTTTCAAAATTTATATTGATTTATTTTTTCTTCAACAAAAATTCCATTAGGTCAATTTTCTTTATATTTTGAAACTATTTTTTCAGTTATTTTAGTTAAATCTGTTAAACCATTTTTACTAATATTTAGCTCTTTATAAAATAAATCTTTGTATTTACCAAAATGTCTTGATAAAGATTTGGATAGGTTACACTTTATTGGACACTAATTACGTAGACAAGTGAACAAATTAGTTAAAAGAAAGGAACTATAATTATGGCCAATATTAACTCATATACCGACGAATTTAAGAAACAAATAGTAGCTTTATATCAAAGTGGTAAGTCAGTGTCTTGTCTTGCTAAAGAATATAATGTTACAAGAGCAGCTACTTATAATTGAATTAAGCAATTTACTAATTCAGGTATTTTTAAATCTAAAGATAATCGTTCTGTTGAAGAAAATGAATTAATTAAATTAAGAAAAGAATTAAAACAGTTACGAATGGAAAATGATATTTTAAAGCAAGCAGCACTAATAATAGGCAGAAAATAGAGATTATTATCAATAATAAATGTAAATATAAAATTCGTACAATAGACTTGGTGCAAAACCTTTAATTTTAACAATTTAACGATTATTATTAATATTAAAGGTGATAGTTATTATGTTGAAAAAATATAAAGATGATCAAGAATTTTATAGTTTAGTCGGCATAAAGCCACAAACATTTTATAAAATGCTTGAAATTTTAAAAATTGCTGAGTCTAAACAAAAATATTATGGTGGTAGAAAAAATAAAATTGTAATTGAAGAGCGTTTATTAATGACTTTAGAATATTGAAAAGACTATAGTAGTTATAGAGTTATTGCAAAAAGATATAATATTAGTCATACTAGTTGCATTCGTAATATTTTTTGAATTGAAAATATTTTAATAAAAAGCGGAATTTTTAATTTACCTGGAAAAAAAGATTTAACAAAAAATAAAGGTACTAATAATAATTTGTTAGCTATTGATGCTACTGAAACTCCAATTGAAAGAATTAAAAAAAACTAAAATTACTTTTTTCAGGTAAAAAGAAACATCATTCTCTCAAATCCCAAATAATTATGGATATTTCCAATGGAAAAATTATTTCAACTGCTTTTTGTTTTGGAAGCATTCATGATTTTAAATTGCTTCTAAAATCTAAAACTTTTATTCATCCAGAAAAACAAGTTTTTGTTGATTCAGGTTATCAAGGTATACAAAATATTCATAAAAATACATTTTTGCCATTTAAAAAAAGTAAATACAATCAATTAACACCAATTCAAAAAGAATACAATAAAACTTTAAGTAAAATTAGAATTAAAATTGAACACGTATTTGCTAAACTAAAACGTTTTAAAATTTTAAGTTTAAAATATCGCAATAAAATACGAAGATTTGCATTAAGATTTAATTTAATAGCAGGAATATATAATTTTGAATTACCTTAGTTTTGCACCAAGTCTAATGTAAAAAATGATTTCTTAAAGCATCAAAGCTACTTTTACAATCTTTGCATAAATATTTTTGCTTATTATTCTTAAAACCATTTTTTACACATCAATAAGATTTACAATTCGGACATTGAATTCCTTTTTCTTTAAATTTTTTATCAATTGCATCTAATTTTTCTTTTTTCTCAATTTGTTTAATTCTATTTTTAAAATGTCTAATAATTTTTATAAATTCTTCATCTTTTTTGTTTTTTAAAACATCAATTAATTCATTATTAGTCACAAAAAATCACCCCTGATATAAAAATATTACTTTTAATTTTAAATTAAAAGTAATATCAAGATTTTTTGTGAAAATTAAAAACAAGTTCTTTCACTATATGCAAAAGGTATGACAGTATCTGACATTAGAATGCAGTTGCAAGAGTTATATCATGGTGCAGATATTAGTGAAAGTGTTATTAGTCAAATTACTGATGATGTTATTGATGATGTCAAAGCATGGCAAAATCGGCCATTAGAAAGTATTTATCCGATTGTTTATTTTGATTGTATAGTAGTTAAAGTACGACAAGATAAACGGATTATTAACAAATCAGTTTATATAGCACTAGGAGTTGATTTAGAAGGTAAAAAAGATGTTTTAGGTTTATGAATTAGTGAAAATGAAGGTTCTAAATTTTGATTATCTAATTTTACAGAAATGAAAAATCGAGGCTTAAATGATATTCTTATTGCTTGTAGTGATAATTTAACAGGCATGTCAGAAGCAATACAATCAGTTTATCCTAAAACCGAACATCAATTATGCATAGTTCATCAAATTAGAAATAGTTTAAAATATGTTTCATACAAACATCGAAAATCTCTAGTTACAGATTTAAAACCAATTTATAGTGCATGTAGTGAAGAACAAGCAATGCAAGCTTTAGAATCGTTTGAAAATAAATGAAATAAACAATATCCTCAAATTACTAAATCTTGATATAAAAATTGAGATAATTTAATGGTTTTTATTAGTTATCCACCAGAAATTAAAAGAGTAATTTATACTACAAATGCTATTGAATCTGTTAATAGTCAATTACGAAAAGTTATTAGAAATAAAAAAGTTTTTCCTAACGATATGGCAGTTTTCAAAATATTTTACTTAGCAATTGAAAATATAACAAAAAAATGAACAATGCCTATTCAAAATTGAAATACAGCAATTGCTCATTTTATGATAAAATTTGAAGACAGAATTAATCTAAACTAGTACCTTGTAAAACAAAGATACACAGATTACATAAAAGCCTCATTTGTTTCTTGAATTCGTCGGTATATGAGTTAATATTGGCCATAATTATAGTTCCTTTCTTTTAACTAATTTGTTCACTTGTCTACGTAATTAGTGTCCAATAAAGTGTAACCTATCCAGTATATTAATTTTTATTTTATCAATATTGACTATCATCTTTTCTGTATTTACTGAATTTTGATATGTTAATAGTACTAATAAAGATAATTTTTATAATTCTATAGTATTACAAAACTTTGATGTAATGTTATCATTTTGGTCTTCTCAAACAATATTTATTGTTAATATTTGATTTTTATTTTCTTTAATTTATCATCAAAAAGAGCAGACAAATATATTCACTAATATTTATAGTCAAATTAATTTAACAATATACATAACTATTACTGCCCTTATTTTTTGAGTGGGGATATTTATTGATAGTGTTTCAAAGTTAGATTTAGAACTTAATTGATTTTGAAAATTGAATAATTTATCTTTATTTTGTTCCTTTTTAGATCATTTAGTATCACCAATATTGATGATTATTTTTTTAATTTTAACGTTTAGAAAAAACAAATTTAATATCAATATTAAAAAACAATTTATATTAGTGGTTATTTATCCAATTATTTATCTAACTTATATTTATATTAGAGCCTGTATTTTACAAGCAAATGATGTTAAAAATTTTATTTATCCTTATAACATCCTCAACTTTAATTATTCAATTATTGGAATTCCGTTATGAATTAATAGTATCTTAGTTATAATGTTAATTATTAGTACTATTATTAGTACTACATTATTTTATTTGTGAATTAATAAATTTTATTATAAAACAATTAAAGAACAAATAATAATGCAAATAAAGTAATATTTCTGCTAAATATTAACAATAAATATTAAGCTGATTCATGGTAAAATATAAATATATATTTTAAAATAGGTGAGGTAAGATGGCATTCTTAAAAAGAATCGAAGCATATGGTTTTAAGTCATTTGCAGAGCCTTTAACAATAGAATTTGATACTAATATTGTAGGTATTGTTGGCCCTAATGGTTCTGGGAAGTCTAATATTAATGATGCTATTCGTTGAGTTTTAGGTGAACAATCAGTTAAATCATTACGTGGTGAAAATAGTGAAGATATAATTTTTAATGGTGCTAAAGGAAAACAACCATTAAATAGTGCTCAAGTTACTTTAGTTTTTGATAATACTAATAAAATATTTAAAGTTGATTTTAATGAAGTACAAATTACTAGAAAAACTTTTCGTAATAGTTCAGAAAATGAATATTACATTAATAAAGCTCGTGTTCGTTTAAAAGATGTACAAGAAATTATTATGGGTACAGGTTTAGCTAAAGGTTCACTTGCAATTATTAGTCAAGGTAATGTTTCACGATTTGCTGATTCTAAGCCAGAATAAAGAAGAACTTTATTTGAATAGGCTGCTGGTGTTTCAAAATACAAAAAGAGGAAAGAAGAGTCATTACGTAAATTAGAGCGTACTAATGAAAATTTAGTTCGAGTTAATGATATTATTAGTGAAATAAGTAGAAAAATTGAACCATTAGCAAAACAAGCACAGAAAGCTAAAACTTATGTTGAATTACGTGATAATTTAAAAAAATATGAAATTACTATTATTGTTAAAGATTTGGAGACATATCATAATCAATTAAAACTTACAACAGTTAGTATAAATGATAATGAAATTTTACAACAACAACTTAATTTAAATATTAGTAAGAATGAACAACAATTAAAATTTTTAAAAAACAAAAGTTATGATTTAGATAAAAACATTAATAGTTTAGAAATGAATTTATCTAATGTTAATAGTTTATTGCAAGTTTTAGAACAACAAAAATCGTTAATGAAAACAAAACAAAGTGAAATAAAAGATCAAACAGAAGTTGAAAAATTAAAAAATGAAATTGAAACTTTGATTACTATTATTGAACAAAAAAACTTTTTTACAAAAAAAAAGAACAAGAAAATTTTGATAAAATTAATAATTTATGGCTTTTCTCCCTTTATGTACTATTTTTAATTTTATCACATAAATGCTGAGAAAAGCCTATCTACGGACTTCTCCCCACATTTTTAAATCAAACATAACATTACAGTTTCAAAACTAGGTATGTTATTGAATTTATATGCTGATTCTTTTGCATATAAATGAACATGATGTTTTTCAACTTTGATATGTGTTTTAAATGTTCGTCTGATGTGCTTTCATGCCGATTCAATCTGGTTTATGTTTACACCAGTTTTTGAGACATAGCCATCTTGATGGTTAACTGTTTCATGCTTAGTGAAAACTGATTTAAAATGGCGATATCCTTTTCAAGAATCAGTATGTACATCACACTTTGAAGAAATGTGGTTTCTTGCAAATTGCAAAAGATTTTTTTGATTTGCATTTTTCAACACTTTCACAATTAAATTATTGGTTGTTTTTTCATAAATCCCAACAATCAAAGTTTTATTTTTTAAGGATCTTCCTTGTTTTTTAAAACCCATATGTGAAAGATACATTTCATCCATTTGCACTATGCCCTCAACAATGAATTGAGGTTCTTGTTTTGCAATTGCACTTCGGATTTTATGACCCATTCTTCAAGCAGTTTTCAAAGTTACTCCCAATTCTTTTGCAACATCAGTTGATGGAATTCCATGTTTGGTGTTTATTCATCTAAAGATGAGATAAAACCAAGATGTCAAAGGTGTTTGTGACTTGTAAAAAATGGTGTCATGAAGAATACTAAATGTTTGATGACATTTCAAACATCTTATTCTTCTTAAATCAGAAGTATTCAAATTTGTTCAAGAACACCTCATACATTTGTTTTCCTTCAAACTTGCTATATATTTCAAACAATCTTTTTCTGTTTGAAATATATTGTTGAACTCATTCAATTTCATTGTTTCCTCCACAAGTACATGTGGGGAGAAGTCCGTAATTTATTTGAAGAACTAAATGTTCAACATCAAGATTTAATTTTAGGACAAAATAATATTCATCGTGGTTTAGGTGAAAAAAAAGCACAATTAGAATCGGTAATTAATTATCAACAACGACAAAATCAAAAATATTTGGGTGTTCAAACAATTTTAAATAATAAAGATAAACTATATGGCATCATTGGAGTAGTGAGTGATTTAATTTCGGTGCCCGATCTTTATAGTGAAGCGATTGTTAAAGTATTGGGCAATACTTTAAAAAACATTGTTACGGCGACTAACAAATATGCAACCAAGGCTGTTGAATTTTTAAAACAAAATAAAGCGGGAATTGCCACTTTTTTACCTTTAAATTCAATTCAAGTTCGAACAACGACTAAAGAAGAGGTAATGTTTAGTAATCTGTGTAACTTACAAAAATAACTATGTTTAATTAATTCTAGTAAATATAATTAAATGACCAGAAAGAGTGAGTTACAAATGGTTAAAAAACAAAACATTAATAATAATGATCCAATATCACAAGCAGTAGATTTATTACTAGAAAATACTGAAGATTTAACAACAGTTTTTAAAGAAGGAGGTTTATATAAAGAATTAACAAAAAGATTAGTGGAAAAAATGTTGAATTCTGAAATGCAAAATTATTTAGGATATGAAAAAAATCAACATAGTAATAGTGAAAATGCTCGTAATGGCATAACTTCAAAAAAATTAATAACTCAAGAAGGTAAAATTGAAATTGATGTACCACGAGATCGTAATAGTAATTTTACTCCTGTAATAGTGCCAAAAAGACAAAGAAGATTTGATGGTTTTGATCAAAAAGTTCTTTCACTATATGCAAAAGGTATGACAGTATCTGACATTAGAATGCAGTTGCAAGAGTTATATCATGGTGCAGATATTAGTGAAAGTGTTATTAGTCAAATTACTGATGATGTTATTGATGATGTCAAAGCATGGCAAAATAGACCATTAGAAGGTATTTATCCGATTGTTTATTTTGATTGTATAGTAGTTAAAGTACGACAAGATAAACGGATTATTAACAAATCAGTTTATATAGCACTAGGAGTTGATTTAGAAGGTAAAAAAGATGTTTTAGGTTTATGAATTAGTGAAAATGAAGGTTCTAAATTTTGATTATCTAATTTTACAGAAATGAAAAATCGAGGCTTAAATGATATTCTTATTGCTTGTAGTGATAATTTAACAGGCATGTCAGAAGCAATACAATCGGTTTATCCTAAAACCGAACATCAATTATGCATAGTTCATCAAATTAGAAATAGTTTAAAATATGTTTCATACAAACATCGAAAATCTCTAGTTACAGATTTAAAACCAATTTATAGTGCATGTAGTGAAGAACAAGCAATGCAAGCTTTAGAATCGTTTGAAAATAAATGAAATAAACAATATCCTCAAATGACTAAATCTTGATATAAAAATTGAGATAATTTAATGATTTTTATTAGTTATCCTCCAGAAATCAAAAAAGTAATTTATACTACAAATGCTATTGAATCTGTTAATAGTCAATTACGAAAAGTTATTAGAAATAAAAAAGTTTTTCCTAACGATATGGCGGTTTTCAAAATATTTTACTTAGCAATTGAAAATATAACAAAAAAATGAACAATGCCTATTCAAAATTGAAATACAGCAATTGCTCATTTTATGATAAAATTTGAAGACAGAATTAATCTAAACTAGTACCTTGTAAAACAAAGATACACAGATTACATAAAAGCCTCAAAGAAGATGAAATTATTGTTAATAGTAAATCGGGTTATTTAAGTTTTGCTCATCATTTAGTTACAGCAGTTGATAATAGAATTCAGCCCATTATTAATTTTCTTTTAGGTCGTACTATTATTTGTGAAGACTTAGAAAGCGCAAGAGTTATTTCACAATTAATTGCTGCTAAATACCAATGTGTAACTTTAGATGGTCAATTAATTCAAGCTGGTGGTGCTCTTGTTGGGGGTTATCAACATCAAAATAGTATTAATGTTTTTAAAGAAAAGTTAATAGTTTCTGAATTAAAAGAAGAAATTAAATCATTAGAACAACAATTAGTTAATATAAATGTCCAAAGAACAAGTATTGAAAGCGAATTAAATAATTATCAAGGTCAAAAGTTGACAATTACTTTAACAATAAATAAACTGATTAGTGAAATTAGTGATATCACTAATCAATCACAATTATTAACTACTCAATATCAAACATTAACTGGTAAAAAATTAGATATTGATACTAAAAAACAATTAAATGATATTTTTATTACAATAGACTTGGTGCAAAACCAAGGTAATTCAAAATTATATATTCCTGCTATTAAATTAAATCTTAATGCAAATCTTCGTATTTTATTGCGATATTTTAAACTTAAAATTTTAAAACGTTTTAGTTTAGCAAATACGTGTTCAATTTTAATTCTAATTTTACTTAAAGTTTTATTGTATTCTTTTTGAATTGGTGTTAATTGATTGTATTTACTTTTTTTAAATGGCAAAAATGTATTTTTATGAATATTTTGTATACCTTGATAACCCGAATCAACAAAAACTTGTTTTTCTGGATGAATAAAAGTTTTAGATTTTAGAAGCAATTTAAAATCATGAATGCTTCCAAAACAAAAAGCAGTTGAAATAATTTTTCCATTGGAAATATCAATAATTATTTGGGATTTGAGAGAATGATGTTTATTTTTACCTGAAAAAAGTAATTTTAGTTTTTTGAATTCTTTCAATTGGAGTTTCAGTAGCATCAATAGCTAACAAATTATTATTAGTACCTTTATTTTTTGTTAAATCTTTTTTTCCAGGTAAATTAAAAATTCCGCTTTTTATTAAAATATTTTCAATTCAAAAAATATTACGAATGCAACTAGTATGACAAATATTATATCTTTTTGCAATAACTCTATAACTACTATAGTCTTTTCAATATTCTAAAGTCATTAATAAACGCTCTTCAATTACAATTTTATTTTTTCTACCACCATAATATTTTTGTTTAGACTCAGCAATTTTTAAAATTTCAAGCATTTTATAAAATGTTTTTGGCTTTATGCCGACTAAACTATAAAATTCTTGATCATCTTTATATTTTTTCAACATAATAACTATCACCTTTAATATTAATAATAATCGTTAAATTGTTAAAATTAAAGGTTTTGCACCAAGTCTATTATATAAATATTTTTTTTGCCTTATACAAAAGAAGTTACTACTAAATATTCAATGCGTTTATATGAATATTTACGTAGTTATTTATATATGAATGCTAAAACAAAAAAACACCAATTTATGTTCATGAATGAGATTTGGAAAAATTGTCAAAAATTTTAAATTTAAGTTTAAAAAGTAGTTATTTTAAACAGATAAATATGTTAAAAACAAGAATTTTAGAACCAGTGAAAAAAGACTTAGAAAATACTGATATTATTTTTACTTATGAATTGATAAAAGTTGGACGAAAATATAGCAAAATTATTTTAAATACGCATTTGGATTTAGGAAAATATAATTCTCAAAATCCTGAACTTGAAAAAGTACCAACTAAAAAAGAATATAAAGAGTATGCAAATAAATCAAAGCTAGTGGTAAAAAATTTTGAAAAACAAAAAAGTAAAATAATTGAAAAATCCATTTTAAGTGATGAAGAAGTAAAAAAAATTATGCAAGATTTTGATGAACATTAAATGATTTTTTATTATGACCCTTTATAGTGATTATTAAATTTAAATCCTAAAATAATAATTGTAGAGATTAAGATTATTGAATCTAAACTTACAACTTCTCAATTTTTTATAAATATTCCATAAGCTATTCATAAAAAACAAGATAATAATTGAATTCATAACATAAAAAAAGATAAATCACGTACTCTTTTTGTTTTAATAATTTTTATAATTTGAGGTAAAAATATAAAACTATTTAAAGCAACTGCTAATCAACCAATTATTTCTACATTCATAGTATTCACCTTTCTTTTTGTTTTCCTTTAAAATAAAACAACGATATATGAGACAATTCATATATCGTTGTTTTTAAAATTACGATTTTTAAATAATAGACTTGGTGCAAAACTAAGGTAATTCAAAATTATATATTCCTGCTATTAAATTAAATCTTAATGCAAATCTTCGTATTTTATTGCGATATTTTAAACTTAAAATTTTAAAACGTTTTAGTTTAGCAAATACGTGTTCAATTTTAATTCTAATTTTACTTAAAGTTTTATTGTATTCTTTTTGAATTGGTGTTAATTGATTGTATTTACTTTTTTTAAATGGCAAAAATGTATTTTTATGAATATTTTGTATACCTTGATAACCTGAATCAACAAAAACTTGTTTTTCTGGATGAATAAAAGTTTTAGATTTTAGAAGCAATTTAAAATCATGAATGCTTCCAAAACAAAAAGCAGTTGAAATAATTTTTCCATTGGAAATATCAATAATTATTTGGGATTTGAGAGAATGATGTTTCTTTTTACCTGAAAAAAGTAATTTTAGTTTTTTTTAAGGCTTTTATCCCTTTATGTACTATTTTTAAATTTTATCACATAAATGGAGATAAAAGCCTACCTAGGAAATTATCCCTGCATGTATTTAAATCAAACACAAAATTACAGTTTCAAAACTCGGTATGTTATTGAATTTATATGCTGATTCTTTTGCATATAAATGAATATTGTGTTTTGAAACTCTTATGTGTGTTCGGAAAGTTCGTCGGATGTGCTTTCATGCTGATTCAATCTGGTTTGTGTTTACACCTGTTGGTGACACATACCCAACTTCATGATTTACGATTTCATGTTTGGGATAGAAGTTTTTGAAACTTACATATCCCTTCCAAGAATCCGTAAATAGACAGCACTCAGTAAAAATGTGTTTCAATGCAAATCTTAAAAGGTTTTTTTCATCTGCATTTTTCAGCACATTCACGATTAGTTTGTTGCTGGTTTTCTCATAAACTCCAACAATCAAAGTTTTATTCAACAAGGATCTTCCTTGTTTTTTAAAACCTAAATGCGAAAGATACATTTCATCCATCTGTGCTGTGCCATCAACAATGAAACCCGCATCTTGATTTCCAATTCTAGTCCTGATTTCATGACACATTCTTCAAGCTGTTTTATAGGTCACACCCAATTCCCTTGCAACATCGGTTGCTGGTATGCCATGCTTTGTGTTTATTCATCTAAAGATGAGATAAAACCAAGATGTCATTTGGGTCTGTGACTTATAAAAAATGGTTCCATAAAGAATACTAAATGTTTGGTTACAGTTCAAACATCGTATTCTTCTCAAATCAGAAGTATTCAAACTAGAAGAAGCACACCTGATGCATTTCATTATTTTCAACTTCGCTATATATTTCAAACAATCGTTTTCAGTTTGAAATATGCTATTGAATTCATTTCAATTCATTTTTTCCTCCACACTAGTACATGTGGGGATAATTTCCTTTTTTAATTCTTTCAATTGGAGTTTCAGTAGCATCAATAGCTAACAAATTATTATTAGTACCTTTATTTTTTGTTAAATCTTTTTTTCCAGGTAAATTAAAAATTCCGCTTTTTATTAAAATATTTTCAATTCAAAAAATATTACGAATGCAACTAGTATGACTAATATTATATCTTTTTGCAATAACTCTATAACTAATATAGTCTTTTCAATATTCTAAAGTCATTAATAAACGCTCTTCAATTACAATTTTATTTTTTCTACCACCATAATATTTTTGTTTAGACTCAGCAATTTTTAAAATTTCAATCATTTTATAAAATGTTTGTGGCTTTATGCCGACTAAACTATAAAATTCTTGATCATCTTTATATTTTTTCAACATAATAACTATCACCTTTAATATTAATAATAATCGTTAAATTGTTAAAATTAAAGGTTTTGCACCAAGTCTATTGAAGTCATTTATCTCATGAACAATGAGATTGAATAATTTGATTGTCATTGTTAGGTCAATCTGCTTATACTATTTCTCAATTTGCTAAAATTTCAAAAACATCAGCATGATTTAATCGTCAAAAATTTATGAAATCATCACAATTAGCCAAAACACAAAAACCATTCACAAAATTAAAAGGTAGAATTGAAATTGATGAAACTTTTATCAAAGAAATTCACAAAGGAAATTTCAAAAATCCAGATGATCCAAGAAAAAAATGAATTGAAGAAAATGCTAAAGATTTAAACTGTTGTATTGAAATGGCAATTGATGAAAATAAAAATATTTATGCTCAAACAACAAATACTAAAAGATTAACAAAAAAATGAGTACAAGAAAATTTAACATCTAAGCTTATCGAAGAAAAATCAATTATAGTTTGTGATATGCAAATACTATATGATATGATACAGTAGCTAAACAAACAAAATTTACTCTCAAGAAATTTAAATCAAAAGAAAATAAAGAATTAAATTATAAAAATTTAAGTAATATCAGTAAAATACAATCAAGTTTAAAAGAATTTATTACTCATTATCATGGCATTGGATTTACCAATATTCAAAATTACCTCAATTTATGAAAATTTAAATACCAACATTATAAAATATCACCTTATGCAAAATCTGAAGCATTATATTTCAGTTTGTAAAAAAAATAAATCCAAAAATTAAATAAAATCAAATTTTAGGCCAGGTTGATGATTTTTTTATTTCATCAAGAGTTTTTTTGAAAATTAAAGAGGCTTTTATGTAATCTGTGTATCTTTGTTTTACAAGGTACTAGTTTAGATTAATTCTGTCTTCAAATTTTATCATAAAATGAGCAATTGCTGTATTTCAATTTTGAATGGGCATTGTTCATTTTTTTGTTATATTTTCGATTGCTAAGTAAAATATTTTAAAAACCGCCATATCGTTAGGAAAAACTTTTTTATTTCTTATAACTTTTCGTAATTGACTATTAACAGATTCAATAGCATTTGTGGTATAAATCACTCTTTTGATTTCTGCAGGATAACTAATAAAAACCATTAAATTATCTCAATTTTTATATCAGGATTTAGTAATTTGAGGATATTGTTTATTTCATTTATTTTCAAACAATTCTAAAGCTTGCGTTGCTTGTTCTTCACTACATGCACTATAAATTGGTTTTAAATCTGCAACTAGTGCTTTTCGATGTTTGTATGAAACATATTTTAAACTATTTCTAATTTGATGAACTATGCATAATTGATGTTCGGTTTTAGGATAAACTGATTGTATTGCTTCTGACATGCCTGTTAAATTATCGCTACAAGCAATAAGAATATCATTTAAGCCTCGATTTTTCATTTCTGTAAAATTAGATAATCAAAATTTAGAACCTTCATTTTCACTAATTCATAAACCTAAAACATCTTTTTTACCTTCTAAATCAACTCCTAGTGCTATATAAACTGATTTGTTAATAATCCGTTTATCTTGTCGTACTTTAACTACTATACAATCAAAATAAACAATCGGATAAATACTTTCTAATGGCCGATTTTGCCATGCTTTGACATCATCAATAACATCATCAGTAATTTGACTAATAACACTTTCACTAATATCTGCACCATGATATAACTCTTGCAACTGCATTCTAATGTCAGATACTGTCATACCTTTTGCATATAGTGAAAGAACTTTTTGATCAAAACCATCAAATCTTCTTTGTCTTTTTGGCACTATTACAGGAGTAAAATTACTATTACGATCTCGTGGTACATCAATTTCAATTTTACCTTCTTGAGTTATTAATTTTTTTGAAGTTATGCCATTACGAGCATTTTCACTATTACTATGTTGATTTTTTTCATATCCTAAATAATTTTGCATTTCAGAATTCAACATTTTTTCCACTAATCTTTTTGTTAATTCTTTATATAAACCTCCTTCTTTAAAAACTGTTGTTAAATCTTCAGTATTTTCTAGTAATAAATCTACTGCTTGTGATATTGGATCATTATTATTAATGTTTTGTTTTTTAACCATTTGTAACTCACTCTTTCTGGTCATTTAATTATATTTACTAGAATTAATTAAACATAGTTATTTTTGTAAGTTACACAGATTACTAAACATTACCAAATTAAAACTAGCAACCGCTCCACTTAATACTGCTGATATTACTGTTGTAGATAAATTCATTTTTTATTCCTCCAATTGTATTTTATTTGAATGTTGTTTACATAAATGACATTCTTTTTTTATGTTTTCTAATTTCTTTATATTGATATATTAAATAAGGACTTGTAATAATAATTGGTATTGTTATCAATGCATATTTAATTAATTTTCCATAATTACCTAATTTAGTTATAATATTTAATCCGATATGACCAAACATAGGAAATAACGTTAATATTAAATGGTCAGGTCAAGTAAAATTATATTGATTAGTATAATTACCTATTCCTATTGATATTGGTATTTTAGGTATTAATCAAGGTGTTATTGTAAAAAATAATGTTATAAACATACCAAGACTATGACTAGTTATTTTTAAAATATTTGATATTAAAATTTTAATTTTATCAATATGAGTACTATTTTTATTAAATCAAATCTTATTTAATCTTTTATATTCTTTATTATCTTTACTTAATGGATTAATAGTATTTCATATACCAATTGGTTTAATTGGTTTATCTAATTCAATAATAATTATCACCTACTTTCATGTTTTATAAAAATTAGAATTTTGTTTAATTTTTATATATTTTCTTGTATGTAAAAAATTTTTTAATAATTGTTTTCTTTCATATCTTCGTTGATTACTTCCTATTTCATTTTTAGATAAAGTTTTATATTCTTTTAATTTAAAAAAACCTTTTTCTAATCTATTAATAAAATTCATAGTTTTTTGTACATTAATATTATTAGGATAAATTACACTAGTATCTTGTGAACCATAATATTTACCTTTTTTTGCTAATTCACTTTTAACATATTTTCTTAATTGACTTGGTAATCATTTTCTATTTCAAAATTTTCAAAATATTGTTCCAGCACCAGAACCATTTTTACCTTTAGCTTGTGTCATTAATATTCATATTTCTTGTGGAAATGTTGGATAAGTATATGGACCATATCATATTTGTCTTTTATCATTATCACTTTGAAATAACGTAGTTAAAGTTCCAATTTTTAAATTTTTATCGGACTTCTCCCCACATGTACTTGTGGAGGAAACAATGAAATTGAATGAGTTCAACAATATATTTCAAACAGAAAAAGATTGTTTGAAATATATAGCAAGTTTGAAGGAAAACAAATGTATGAGGTGTTCTTGAACAAATTTGAATACTTCTGATTTAAGAAGAATAAGATGTTTGAAATGTCATCAAACATTTAGTATTCTTCATGACACCATTTTTTACAAGTCACAAACACCTTTGACATCTTGGTTTTATCTCATCTTTAGATGAATAAACACCAAACATGGAATTCCATCAACTGATGTTGCAAAAGAATTGGGAGTAACTTTGAAAACTGCTTGAAGAATGGGTCATAAAATCCGAAGTGCAATTGCAAAACAAGAACCTCAATTCATTGTTGAGGGCATAGTGCAAATGGATGAAATGTATCTTTCACATATGGGTTTTAAAAAACAAGGAAGATCCTTAAAAAATAAAACTTTGATTGTTGGGATTTATGAAAAAACAACCAATAATTTAATTGTGAAAGTGTTGAAAAATGCAAATCAAAAAAATCTTTTGCAATTTGCAAGAAACCACATTTCTTCAAAGTGTGATGTACATACTGATTCTTGAAAAGGATATCGCCGTTTTAAATCAGTTTTCACTAAGCATGAAACAGTTAACCATCAAGATGGCTATGTTTCAAAAACTGGTGTAAACATAAACCAGATTGAATCGGCATGAAAGCACATCAGACGAACATTTAAAACACATATCAAAGTTGAAAAACATCATGTTCATTTATACGCAAAAGAATCGGCATATAAATTCAACAATATACCTAGTTTTGAAACTGTAATGTTATGTTTGATTTAAAAATGTGGGGAGAAGTCCGTAGATAGGCTTTTCTCAGCATTTATGTGATAAAATTTAAAAATAGTACATAAAGGGAGAAAAGCCATTTTTATTATCAACAATAAATCTTCCTTTTTTAAATCATGAACTTGATAATACTTCTCATGCATTTTCTGGTATTTCTTCTTCATTTTCTTTAAATAAATTATTAAATTTATTAACATAATTTTTAACAGTTCTAATTTCTGTTGGCATAATAGAATTTTTCAAACTATTTATTGGATTTTTAAATTTATTAATTTCATTTTGTAATATAGATAATTCACTTGGTTTTAATATACTTGTTAATTTTTTAAGTATATTTGGATTAAAAACACTATATGGTTGATGTATTTCTTTTTCACTAATATTTTCACTATCAAATACTGCTTTTAATGATTGATTTTTATAATAATTTTTTAAAGCATTTATTAATGCTAATTTAATATCATTACTTGCTAATGCATAATATATTCATTCAATAATTAAAGGTAACATTATAAACTCATATGATTATAATCTCAATTTAATGAAGCTGGATAGGTTACACTTTATTGGACACTAATTACGTAGACAAGTGAACAAATTAGTTAAAAGAAAGGAACTATAATTATGGCCAATATTAACTCATATACCTACGCATTTAAGAAACAAATAGTAGCTTTATATCAAAGTGGTAAGTCAGTGTCTTGTCTTGCTAAAGAGTACAATGTTACAAGAGCAGCTACTTATAATTGAATTAAGCAATTTACTAATTCAGGTAGTTTTAAATCTAAAGATAATCGTTCTGTTGAAGAAAATGAATTAATTAAATTAAGAAAAGAATTAAAACAGTTACGAATGGAAAATGATATTTTAAAGCAAGCAGCACTAATAATAGGCAGAAAATAGAGATTATTATCAATAATAAATGTAAATATAAAATTCGTACAATGTGTCGTTTTTTAAAGCTCTCTAAATCAACATATTATTTTAATTTCAAGAAAAAAGAAAAAAATCAAAATAATATGTATGATGAAGCTGTTATTAGTGCTTTTAAAGAAAATAAAGAAATTTATGGCACAAGAAGATTAAAAGTCATATTAGAAAACCAAGAAATTTATTTATCAAGACGAAAAATTAAAAAAATTATGAATAAACATAATTTAATATCAAAATACACTAAATTAAGACACAAAAATCATCATAATAAAGTCAATGATAGTCAAATAACTAATCTTGTTAATAGAAACTTTAAGAATAGGATTAAAAATGAAGTTATTGTTAGTGATTTAACTTATGTTCAAGTAAATGGTAAGTGAAACTATATTTGTTTATTAATAGACCTATTTAACCGCGAAATTATTGGACATAGTGTAGGCACTAAAAAAGATGCATCATTAGTATATGAAGCATTTATGCAATCAAATCGCTGTTTAAAAGATATTCAAATATTTCATAGCGATCGAGGTAATGAATTTAATAATAAAATTATTGATAAACTTTTACTAGCATTCAATATTACTCGCTCTTTAAGCAAAAAAGGTTGTCCTTATGACAATGCTGTTGCTGAAGCAACTTTTAAAACTTTCAAAACTGAATTTATTAATGATAAAAATTTTACATCATTAATCCAATTAAAATTAGAATTATTTTTTAATTTTCAAAAAAACTCTTGATGAAATAAAAAAAATCATCAACCTGGCCTAAAATTTTATTTTATTTAATTTTGGGATTTATTTTTTTTACAAACTGAAATATAATGCTTCAGATTTTGCATAAGGTGATATTTTATAATGTTGGTATTTAAATTTTCATAAATTGAGGTAATTTTGAATATTGGTAAATCCAATGCCATGATAATGAGTAATAAATTCTTTTAAACTTGATTGTATTTTACTGATATTACTTAAATTTTTATAATTTAATTCTTTATTTTCTTTTGATTTAAATTTCTTGAAAGTACATTTTGTTTGTTTAGCTACTGTATCATATAGTATTTGCATATCACAAACTATAATTTATTTTTCTTCGATAAGCTTAGATGTTAAATTTTCTTGTACTCATTTTTTTGTTAATCTTTTAGTATTTGTTGTTTGAGCATAAATATTTTTATTTTCATCAATTGCCATTTCAATACAACAGTTTAAATCTTTAGCATTTTCTTCAATTCATTTTTTTCTTGGATCATCTGGATTTTTGAAATTTCCTTTATGAATTTCTTTGATAAAAGTTTCATCAATTTCAATTCTACCTTTTAATTTTGTGAATGGTTTTTGTGTTTTTGCTAATTGTGATGATTTCATAAATTTTTGACGATTAAATCATGCTGATGTTTTTGAAATTTTAGCAAATTGAGAAATAGTATAAGCAGATTGACCTAACAATGACAATCAAATTATTCAATCTCATTGTTCATGAGATAAATGACTTCAATGTAAAAAATGATTTCTTAAAGCATCAAAGCTACTTTTACAATCTTTGCATAAATATTTTTGCTTATTATTCTTAAAACCATTTTTTACACATCAATAAGATTTACAATTTGGACATTGAATTCCTTTTTCTTTAAATTTTTTATCAATTGCATCTAATTTTTCTTTTTTTTCAATTTGTTTAATTCTATTTTTAAAATGTCTAATAATTTTTATAAATTCTTCATCTTTTTTGTTTTTTAAAACATCAATTAATTCGTTATTAGTCACAAAAAATCACCCCTGATATAAAAATATTACTTTTAATTTAAAATTAAAAGTAATATCAAGATTTTTTGTGAAAATTAAAAGAATTATTTGATTATATCAATTGATATAACAACATACGAATTCATAGCACTTTAAACTACCTAACTCCAGTTAATTATCAAAAACAAATGTCTACCAAAAAAATAGTCCTAAAAAAGGTTGCCATTCCAATTCATAAGTACTAACTCTTCGTGGAAATTTTGCTGCTTCAGGAATGTAACCAATATGTTTCTTGGCAGCAACACTTCAAGCATTTTTTCCATAAATAAGTAATTCACCTTTAGTTACTAACATTGCACTTACTAAACACTTGATAGTAGTTGTTTTACCTGAACCATTTGGTCCAATAAAACCATGAATAGTTCCTTTTGGAACAGTAATTATGGCATTATCTACTGCAACAAATTTTTTGAAGTTTTTTTGTTAAATTTCCAATTTCAATAGCATATTCAGAATACTCACGATTATCATTAACAACATAATTAGTATTAAAAATATGAATTTTTTTCTTTAACGACATTTTTAAAATTTTTTAACATATTTAAAAAATCCTTTCTTTTTTGAATTTAAAATTCTTTTTTATTATTTTTTGACTTTGATCTAATTTTTTTTATGACTTTATATATAATGAATATTAATAAACTTAAAGCACCAACTACCAAAATAAATACTATTAACATACTTAACATTGGAGTACCACCAGTAGTAGTAGCATCATCTTTTGTATACTTAGCAACATTTTCTAAAAAATTTCATACACACATATTTATTTTCTCCTTTGCTTTTGAATAAAATATTTAATTATTTTTTTATTTAATGCACTTTTAAAATATAATTATTGATAATTATTTGTAAGGATATAATGGCGTTTTGTGGTTTTTAAAATTAAGACTATTCTAAAAATATTTATTTTTTAACAAATAATATTTTTAGTATTTTAAAATGGTATTTTACGTTTTTGTAAAAATACAAATCAATTGTTTACTTACTAAATATTTTAATAAGAACGTACTTATTTTCATCACTATATTTTTTTTACTAATTGTAAAATGAAATTAATTTTTATTATATGTATTATGTTTTAAATTTATTAGACTTGGTGCCAAACCTTTAATTTTAACAATTTAACGATTATTATTAATATTAAAGGTGATAGTTATTATGTTGAAAAAATATAAAGATGATCAAGAATTTTATAGTTTAGTCGGCATAAAGCCACAAACATTTTATAAAATGCTTGAAATTTTAAAAATTGCTGAGTCTAAACAAAAATATTATGGTGGTAGAAAAAATAAAATTGTAATTGAAGAGCGTTTATTAATGACTTTAGAATATTGAAAAGACTATAGTAGTTATAGAGTTATTGCAAAAAGATATAATATTAGTCATACTAGTTGCATTCGTAATATTTTTTGAATTGAAAATATTTTAATAAAAAGCGGAATTTTTAATTTACCTGGAAAAAAAGATTTAACAAAAAATAAAGGTACTAATAATAATTTGTTAGCTATTGATGCTACTGAAACTCCAATTGAAAGAATTAAAAAAAACTAAAATTACTTTTTTCAGGTAAAAAGAAACATCATTCTCTCAAATCCCAAATAATTATTGATATTTCCGATGGAAAAATTATTTCAACTGCTTTTTGTTTTGGAAGCATTCATGATTTTAAATTGCTTCTAAAATCTAAAACTTTTATTCATCCAGAAAAACAAGTTTTTGTTGATTCGGGTTATCAAGGTATACAAAATATTCATAAAAATACATTTTTGCCATTTTAAAAAAGTAAATACAATCAATTAACACCAATTCAAAAAGAATACAATAAAACTTTAAGTAAAATTAGAATTAAAATTGAACACGTATTTGCTAAACTAAAACGTTTTAAAATTTTAAGTTTAAAATATCGCAATAAAATACGAAGATTTGCATTAAGATTTAATTTAATAGCGGGAATATATAATTTTGAATTACCTTAGTTTTGCACCAAGTCTAATGAATTAAACTCATTTTTCAACCATTAACAACTATATAGTCTTTTAAAATTTTATCTTTTAAAAAAACCTTTTTATTTTTACTATTAAAACTTATGTTTCTTTTAATAACTTTAGAATTGATTATAGAAATATCTTTTAATTTTCAAAAAAACTCTTGATGAAATAAAAAAAATCATCAACCTGGCCTAAAATTTGATTTTATTTAATTTTGGGATTTATTTTTTTTACAAACCGAAATATAATGCTTCAGATTTTGCATAAGGTGATATTTTATAATGTTGGTATTTAAATTTTCATAAATTGAGGTAATTTTGAATATTGGTAAATCCAATGCCATGATAATGAGTAATAAATTCTTTTAAACTTGATTGTATTTTACTGATATTACTTAAATTTTTATAATTTAATTCTTTATTTTCTTTTGATTTAAATTTCTTGAGAGTACATTTTGTTTGTTTAGCTACTGTATCATATAGTATTTGCATATCACAAACTATAATTGATTTTTCTTCGATAAGCTTAGATGTTAAATTTTCTTGTACTCATTTTTTTGTTAATCTTTTAGTATTTGTTGTTTGAGCATAAATATTTTTATTTTCATCAATTGCCATTTCAATACAACAGTTTAAATCTTTAGCATTTTCTTCAATTCATTTTTTTCTTGGATCATCTGGATTTTTGAAATTTCCTTTATGAATTTCTTTGATAAAAGTTTCATCAATTTCAATTCTACCTTTTAATTTTGTGAATGGTTTTTGTGTTTTTGCTAATTGTGATGATTTCATAAATTTTTGACGATTAAATCATGCTGATGTTTTTGAAATTTTAGCAAATTGAGAAATAGTATAAGCAGATTGACCTAACAATGACAATCAAATTATTCAATCTCATTGTTCATGAGATAAATGACTTCAATAGACTTGGTGCAAAACTAAGGTAATTCAAAATTATATATTCCTGCTATTAAATTAAATCTTAATGCAAATCTTCGTATTTTATTGCGATATTTTAAACTTAAAATTTTAAAACGTTTTAGTTTAGCAAATACGTGTTCAATTTTAATTCTAATTTTACTTAAAGTTTTATTGTATTCTTTTTGAATTGGTGTTAATTGATTGTATTTACTTTTTTTAAATGGCAAAAATGTATTTTTATGAATATTTTGTATACCTTGATAAACTGAATCAACAAAAACTTGTTTTTCTGGATGAATAAAAGTTTTAGATTTTAGAAGCAATTTAAAATCATGAATGCTTCCAAAACAAAAAGCAGTTGAAATAATTTTTCCATTGGAAATATCAATAATTATTTGGGATTTGAGAGAATGATGTTTCTTTTTACCTGAAAAAAGTAATTTTAGTTTTTTTTAATTCTTTCAATTGGAGTTTCAGTAGCATCAATAGCTAACAAATTATTATTAGTACCTTTATTTTTTGTTAAATCTTTTTTTCCAGGTAAATTAAAAATTCCGCTTTTTATTAAAATATTTTCAATTCAAAAAATATTACGAATGCAACTAGTATGACTAATATTATATCTTTTTGCAATAACTCTATAACTACTATAGTCTTTTCAATATTCTAAAGTCATTAATAAACGCTCTTCAATTACAATTTTATTTTTTCTACCACCATAATATTTTTGTTTAGACTCAGCAATTTTTAAAATTTCAAACATTTTATAAAATGTTTGTGGCTTTATGCCGACTAAACTATAAAATTCTTGATCATCTTTATATTTTTTCAACATAATAACTATCACCTTTAATATTAATAATAATCGTTAAATTGTTAAAATTAAAGGTTTTGCACCAAGTCTAATGTAAAAAATGATTTCTTAAAGCATCAAAGCTACTTTTACAATCTTTGCATAAATATTTTTGCTTATTATTCTTAAAACCATTTTTTACACATCAATAAGATTTACAATTTGGACATTGAATTCCTTTTTCTTTAAATTTTTTATCAATTGCATCTAATTTTTCTTTTTTCTCAATTTGTTTAATTCTATTTTTAAAATGTCTAATAATTTTTATAAATTCTTCATCTTTTTTGTTTTTTAAAACATCAATTAATTCATTATTAGTAACAAAAAATCACCCCTGATATAAAAATATTACTTTTAATTTTAAATTAAAAGTAATATCAAGATTTTTTGTGAAAATTAAAAGAAATATCAGAAACTAATAATTTTGAATTACTACTATTAGTAGTAGTATTTAACAACAAAGTATAGTTTTCTTCATTTTCGGCAAGTAATAAAAATATACTTCATAATTGTTTTAAAAAAACTAAAATATTAATTTTATTTTCATTATTAATGAAGATAGCTTTAATACCTTGATAATTAAAAATAAATAAAGTTAACTTAATTATTTGCGTAATACTAAAAGTAAAAAAACATTTAAAAAGATTTAAAAATAAACGAAAAACTAAAATATATATAAAAATAAAAGGAATAACAGAAAAAATATTAATAGCATTTAATAAATTCAATGTTTGATTAGGAATAGCAACTAAATTGAAAAATAAATTTATAAAAAGAAACAAAAAACTAATAAATTGTAAAGTATATTTTTTTTCCATATTATTATTAATTCCTAAAAAGAAACTAAAAATAAAAAAATAAAAAGTTAAAAGTGTAAAAATAGAAATGAAATAATTTAACATCATAAAATTTTGAAAACGATAAACTTGAGTAACTTGTAAACTATTATTAAAAACAATATTGTATGGTAAAACTTGCGTTAATAAAAACATTAATAATAATAAATAAAAAATCTTTTGATAACTAATATTACCAAAAACATGTTTTCTTTGAAAATTTAATATTTTATAATTAATAACTAATTTATTTTTAATAATTTTAAAAAATAAATATGCAAACTTTAATTGTAAAATTAAAAAGGACACTTATATAAAAATTAAATTGTGTTAGTTCTATAATTAAGAAAAGAAAGGAATTAGCGCAATGTATAAGTATCTGAGTATTGAATCAATAATAGCAATAAAAGAATATAAAAATTATGGATTTTCGATTCGTAAAATAGCAAAAATTGTTGATTATAGTAAATCAACCGTATATAGAGTTTGTAGATTATTAAATAAAAACTTATTGCCATTAGAAATATTGAATCAATTTCAAAAAAATAAACAAAATGCAGGCAGAAAATTAATAATTTTAAATTTAACAGAAATTAATAGTATTAATCATTTGTTAATTACTAAAAAGTATGCTCTTGATATAATTGCTAACTTTTTAAAGGAAAATAAAATAAAAAGTATTTCAACAAAAACTTTATATAACATGTTTAAAACAAATCGAATGGGTTTTGATGAAAATAACTTATTGAGAAAAGGCAAAAATAAATCTCACAAACAAAAAGAAACTAGGGGCAAAATTAATAATTGTAAGTCTATTCATGAAAGAAATTTAATCATTCCTAATATTAAAAATATACAAGAATTTGGTCATTTAGAAGGTGATACTATCATTGGCAAAGATCATAAAAGTTCTATTATTACTTTGGCTGATATATGATCAAAAACCACAATTCCTTTAGTAACTAAAAATCATAAATCAGAAAATATTACGAAAAGTATAATAAAATTTATTTCAAAGTTACAAAAAGGAACAGTTAAAACCATTACTTTTGATCGTGGTAAAGAATTTAGTAAATGAAGATTAATCGAAAAAATTTGTAATGTCAAAATTTATTTTGCAGATCCTGGTAAACCTTGCCAAAGGGGTTTAAATGAAAATAATAATGGTATTTTAAGAAGATATTTACCAAAATCTACAGATCTATCTTCATATAAACAAAAAGATTTAAATTTTATAGCATTTCAAATTAATTCTACACCCAGAAAATCGCTCTCTTATAAAAGACCAATAGATTTAATACAATTATTTTAAAAAAACTGTCCCATTTATATTTACAACTCAGGAAACAAAAAAATTCATAATAAAAAAATTAAAAAAGAAAAATTTGAAAAAATTTGAAAAAAAATATTTATATTACTTTACTACTTTCTTTAATATTTATTAAGAACTTACTTAATGAGTTAGATTATACCAAAATATAATTTTTCTTAAATAAAAAATGAAATAAATAATAAAAGAATTAAATCTAATTAATATAAATTTTAAGGAAATTATCCCCGCATGTACTAGTGTGGAGGAAAAAATGAATTGAAATGAATTCAACAGCATATTTCAAACTGAAAACGATTGTTTGAAATATATAGCGAAGTTGAAAATAATGAAATGCATCAGGTGTGCTTCTTCTAGTTTGAATTCTTCTGATTTGAGAAGAATACGATGTTTGAACTGTAACCAAACATTTAGTATTCTTTATGGAACCATTTTTTATAAGTCACAGACCCAAATGACATCTTGGTTTTATCTCATCTTTAGATGAATAAACACAAAGCATGGCATACCAGCAACCGATGTTGCAAGGGAATTGGGTGTGACCTATAAAACAGCTTGAAGAATGTGTCATGAAATCAGGACTAGAATTGGAAATCAAGATGCAGGTTTCATTGTTGATGGCACAGCACAGATGGATGAAATGTATCTTTCACATTTAGGTTTTAAAAAACAAGGAAGATCCTTGTTGAATAAAACTTTGATTGTTGGAGTTTATGAGAAAACCAGCAACAAACTAATTGTTAAGGTGCTGAAAAATGCAGATGAAAAAAACCTTTTAAGATTTGCATTGAAACACATTTTTACTGAGTGCTGTCTATTTACGGATTCTTGGAAGGGATATGTAAGTTTCAAAAACTTCTATCCCAAACATGAAATCGCAAATCATGAAGTTGGGTATGTGTCACCAACAGGTGTAAACACAAACCAGATTGAATCAGCATGAAAGCACATCCGACGAACTTTCCGAACACACATAAGAGTTTCAAAGCACAATATTCATTTATATGCAAAAGAATCAGCATATAAATTCAATAACATACCTAGTTTTGAAACTGTAATTTTGTGTTTGATTTAAATACATGCGGGGATAATTTCCTAGGTAGGCTTTTATCTCCATTTATGTGATAAAATTTAAAAATAGTACATAAAGGGATAAAAGCCAATTTTAATTTTAAATAAAATATCCTTTCTTTAAACAAATCATAAATGTTTATTCAAAACAATTTATTTGTCTAAAGAAAGGGGTAAATAACTAACGGACTTCTCCCCGCATGTACTTGTGGAGGAAACAATGAAATTGAATGAGTTCAACAATATATTTCAAACAGAAAAAGATTGTTTGAAATATATAGCAAGTTTGAAGGAAAACAAATGTATGGGGTGTTCTTGAACAAATTTGAATACTTCTGATTTAAGAAGAATAAGATGTTTGAAATGTCATCAAACATTTAGTATTCTTCATGACACCATTTTTTACAAGTCACAAACACCTTTGACATCTTGGTTTTATCTCATCTTTAGATGAATAAACACCAAACATGGAATTCCATCAACTGATGTTGCAAAAGAATTGGGAGTAACTTTGAAAACTGCTTGAAGAATGGGTCATAAAATCCGAAGTGCAATTGCAAAACAAGAACCTCAATTCATTGTTGAGGGCATAGTGCAAATGGATGAAATGTATCTTTCACATATGGGTTTTAAAAAACAAGGAAGATCCTTAAAAAATAAAACTTTGATTGTTGGGATTTATGAAAAAACAACCAATAATTTAATTGTGAAAGTGTTGAAAAATGCAAATCAAAAAAATCTTTTGCAATTTGCAAGAAACCACATTTCTTCAAAGTGTGATGTACATACTGATTCTTGAAAAGGATATCGCCATTTTAAATCAGTTTTCACTAAGCATGAAACAGTTAACCATCAAGATGGTTATGTTTCAAAAACTGGTGTAAACATAAACCAGATTGAATCGGCATGAAAGCACATCAGACGAACATTTAAAACACATATCAAAGTTGAAAAACATCATGTTCATTTATATGCAAAAGAATCGGCATATAAATTCAACAATATACCTAGTTTTGAAACTGTAATGTTATGTTTGATTTAAAAATGCGGGGAGAAGTCCGTAGATAGGCTTTTCTCAGCATTTATGTGATAAAATTTAAAAATAGTACATAAAGGGAGAAAAGCCATAACTAATTTAAATATATTTTCAAAAATAAATTTAATTTTATAAATCAATTTTAATATCTTGACGATCGCTATCTGATGCAAGAAAGTAATCTTTTGAAACTAAATTTAATGTTGATGCTACAACATTACTTGGAAAGGTTTTAATTTTACTATTGAACACATTAACATTAGCATTATAAAATCTTCTAGCAGCAGCAATATTATCTTCACAATCTTTGGCACCTGATTGTAATTGTAAAACAGTAGTATTTGCTTTTAAATCAGGATAATTTTCTAATAAAGCATTAAATTTTCCAAAAGCTGCATTAAGTCCACTATCTGCTTTTGAAAGATCACTCATTGTTTCCATTTTTCCACTTCGTAAAGATACAACATCTGTTAATGTACTTTTTTCAAATTTCATATAACCTTTAGTAGCATCTACTAATTTTGTTAATAAATCAAAACGACGCTTTAATTGCACATCAATATCAGAAGCAGTTTCTTCAATTGATTGTTGTAATCTTAGAAAATTATTACGAGAAACAATAAATAAAATTATTGGAAATATTAAAACAAAAGATAAATAAACCATAATTTTTCCAAATAGTGACGGTTGGGCAGTAAATGATTCATTGCTTGGTTTAATTGTTGACATAATTTTCTCCTTTCTTATCAATATCTAATAACAAACTATGTTTAATAACTAGTCCATTCTTGGTAAGTTAAATATTATTTACACACTAAACCATAATAATTTTACTATATTTTTAAATTTAAGTAATGTATTTTTTTAAGTTTTTATTTAAATTTATACTAAAATAATTACCTTTGCCAATAATCATATGATCAACTAAGGTAATATTAAAAACCTGAAAATTTTTTTTTAATTTCTTCGGTGATATATAAATCAGATAGTGAGGGTTCACTATTACCACTAGGATGATTATGAATACAAATTACTTTAGTTGATTTATGAATAAGTGCCAGATGCAACATATCTTTAACATCAATTTTCATAGTATCATTAGTACCCTTATATAATAAATTTTGATGAATTAATTTATTTTGATTATTTAATAATAATAAATAAAAATGTTCTTGCGTTAAATTTTGATAATATGCATTAACTAAATTAAAAACATCTTCGGGAATAATAATTTTAAAATATTTTTTTTGACTTTCAATAGTTCTTATTCTTTTTACTATTTCTAAACAACTTAAAATTTCTAAAGCCTTACTAACACCAATACCTTTAATACTCATCAAAGATTTAATAGTTACTTTATTTAAATTTTCAAGACCATTAAAATTAGTAATTATTTCTTGCGCTAAAAATAATATATTTTTTTATTTAGTTCCTGTTCGCAAAATAATTGCTAATAATTCATTATCACTAAGAGCGTAAAAGCCATATTTAATGGCTTTTTCTCTTGGTTTTTTTGTATTATTAAGTTCTTTAAAATTCATAAAAAGGCGGTATTAAATGTGTTAATTTTTCTTGAAATTTATTAAATTCATCTTTAATTTTTGTTAAATCTTTACTATCATCTTTAGAAATATCTCATTTACTTTCAATACCACCTGGTAACTTAATACTTCCCGAAACACTATTTCATAAATTTTTAATAACAGGAATTGCTATCCCCGCTAACATGGCACCCATTAAAAATTGAGCAAAACCACCACTAACTGCCTGACACTCTTGATCAGTCATTGGTTCTAAATCTTCTAAAATCATATTTATCAACCCTCTAAAACTTATTTTTATTTAAAAAATAGTTTTTTCCTTTTTAAATTTTATAAGTTTTAAAAAAAGTAATAGGATTTTCTAAATTATATTTAAAAATTTTAACTTTTGTTGATATTTTTTCAATAAGTAATTGAAAAAATATCAACAAATTTTTTCTCCATATAATAGACTTGGTGCAAAACTAAGGTAATTCAAAATTATATATTCCTGCTATTAAATTAAATCTTAATGCAAATCTTCGTATTTTATTGCGATATTTTAAAATTAAAATTTTAAAACGTTTTAGTTTAGCCAATACGTGTTCAATTTTAATTCTAATTTTACTTAAAGTTTTATTGTATTCTTTTTGAATTGGTGTTAATTGATTGTATTTACTTTTTTTAAATGGCAAAAATGTATTTTTATGAATATTTTGTATACCTTGATAACCTGAATCAACAAAAACTTGTTTTTCTGGATGAATAAAAGTTTTGGATTTTAGAAGCAATTTAAAATCATGAATGCTTCCAAAACAAAAAGCAGTTGAAATAATTTTTCCATTGGAAATATCAATAATTATTTGGGATTTGAGAGAATGATGTTTCTTTTTACCTGAAAAAATTAATTTTAGTTTTTTTTAATTCTTTCAATTGGAGTTTCAGTAGCATCAATAGCTAACAAATTATTATTAGTACCTTTATTTTTTGTTAAATCTTTTTTTCCAGGTAAATTAAAAATTCCGCTTTTTATTAAAATATTTTCAATTCAAAAAATATTACGAATGCAACTAGTATGACTAATATTATATCTTTTTGCAATAACTCTATAACTACTATAGTCTTTTCAATATTCTAAAGTCATTAATAAACGCTCTTCAATTACAATTTTATTTTTTCTACCACCACAATATTTTTGTTTAGACTCAGCAATTTTTAAAATTTCAAGCATTTTATAAAATGTTTGTGGCTTTATGCCGACTAAACTATAAAATTCTTGATCATCTTTATATTTTTTCAACATAATAACTATCACCTTTAATATTAATAATAATCGTTAAATTGTTAAAATTAAAGGTTTTGCACCAAGTCTATTACAAATTTTTTCGATTAATCTTCATTTACTAAATTCTTTACCACGATCAAAAGTAATGGTTTTAACTGTTCCTTTTTGTAACTTTGAAATAAATTTTATTATACTTTTTGTAATATTTTCTGATTTATGATTTTTAGTTACTAAAGGAATTGTGGTTTTTGATCATATATCAGCCAAAGTAATAATAGAACTTTTATGATCTTTGCCAATGATAGTATCACCTTCTAAATGACCAAATTCTTGTATATTTTTAATATTAGGAATGATTAAATTTCTTTCATGAATAGACTTACAATTATTAATTTTGCCACTAGTTTCTTTTTGTTTGTGAGATTTATTTTTGCCTTTTCTCAATAAGTTATTTTCATCAAAACCCATTCGATTTGTTTTAAACATGTTATATAAAGTTTTTGTTGAAATACTTTTTATTTTATTTTCCTTTAAAAAGTTAGCCATTATATCAAGAGCATACTTTTTAGTAATTAACAAATGATTAATACTATTAATTTCTGTTAAAGTTAAAATTATTAATTTTCTGCCTGTATTTTGTTTATTTTTTTGAAATTGATTCAATATTTCTAATGGCAATAAGTTTTTATTTAATAATCTACAAACTCTATGTACAGTTGATTTACTATAATCAACAATTTTTGCTATTTTACGAATCGAAAATCCATAATTTTTATATTAGACTTGGTGCAAAACCTTTAATTTTAACAATTTAACGATTATTATTAATATTAAAGGTGATAGTTATTATGTTGAAAAAATATAAAGATGATCAAGAATTTTATAGTTTAGTCGGCATAAAGCCACAAACATTTTATAAAATGCTTGAAATTTTAAAAATTGCTGAGTCTAAACAAAAATATTATGGTGGTAGAAAAAATAAAATTGTAATTGAAGAGCGTTTATTAATGACTTTAGAATATTGAAAAGACTATAGTAGTTATAGAGTTATTGCAAAAAGATATAATATTAGTCATACTAGTTGCATTCGTAATATTTTTTGAATTGAAAATATTTTAATAAAAAGCGGAATTTTTAATTTACCTGGAAAAAAAGATTTAACAAAAAATAAAGGTACTAATAATAATTTGTTAGCTATTGATGCTACTGAAACTCCAATTGAAAGAATTAAAAAAAACTAAAATTACTTTTTTCAGGTAAAAAGAAACATCATTCTCTCAAATCCCAAATAATTATGGATATTTCCAATGGAAAAATTATTTCAACTGCTTTTTGTTTTGGAAGCATTCATGATTTTAAATTGCTTCTAAAATCTAAAACTTTTATTCATCCAGAAAAACAAGTTTTTGTTGATTCAGGTTATCAAGGTATACAAAATATTCATAAAAATACATTTTTGCCATTTAAAAAAAGTAAATACAATCAATTAACACCAATTCAAAAAGAATACAATAAAACTTTAAGTAAAATTAGAATTAAAATTGAACACGTATTTGCTAAACTAAAACGTTTTAAAATTTTAAGTTTAAAATATCGCAATAAAATACGAAGATTTGCATTAAGATTTAATTTAATAGCAGGAATATATAATTTTGAATTACCTTAGTTTTGCACCAAGTCTATTCTTTTATTGCTATTATTGATTCAATACTCAGATACTTATACATTGCGCTAATTCCTTTCTTTTCTTAATTATAGAACTAACGCAATTTAATTTTTATATAAGTGTCCTTTTTAATTTTACAATTAAAGATTTAAAAAAATCATATAAAATAAAAGTTACTAATGAAAGTTACAATTTTTTTATCTAAATTTATTTAAGTAACATT
The DNA here is from genome assembly GCF_964030805.1 of Spiroplasma endosymbiont of Zeiraphera isertana. Taxonomy (GTDB): domain Bacteria; phylum Bacillota_I; class Bacilli_A; order Mycoplasmatales; family VBWQ01; genus Spiroplasma_E. The sequence goes on along the minus strand of NZ_OZ034965.1, from coordinate 723,717 downwards.
AATAAATATAGTATTAAAATTTTTTTAATCGAAAATAGTATAATTAAAGGTGATAATATTTAAAATATAAATAAGAATGATTTTATTTCTCCATTTTATGTTAAAGGAAAAATTATCAAAGTTGATAATACAACTGTTAGTCAAATTAAAAAATGTTAAAAAAGAAAAAGATAATTAGCCAAATATGAAAATAAAATATTAAAAATAGAAAATATAAATAAAGATGTTATTTTGGAAATTTATGAAAGAATGTTTGAACAAGTAAAAGCTGAAGTTAATTACTTACATAATAGACTTGGTGCAAAACTAAGGTAATTCAAAATTATATATTCCTGCTATTAAATTAAATCTTAATGCAAATCTTCGTATTTTATTGCGATATTTTAAAATTAAAATTTTAAAACGTTTTAGTTTAGCAAATACGTGTTCAATTTTAATTCTAATTTTGCTTAAAGTTTTATTGTATTCTTTTTGAATTGGTGTTAATTGATTGTATTTACTTTTTTTAAATGGCAAAAATGTATTTTTATGAATATTTTGTATACCTTGATAACCTGAATCAACAAAAACTTGTTTTTCTGGATGAATAAAAGTTTTAGATTTTAGAAGCAATTTAAAATCATGAATGCTTCCAAAACAAAAAGCAGTTGAAATCATTTTTTCATTGGAAATATCAATAATTATTTGGGATTTGAGAGAATGATGTTTCTTGTTACCTGAAAAAAGTAATTTTAGTTTTTTTTAATTCTTTCAATTGGAGTTTCAGTAGCATCAATAGCTAACAAATTATTATTAGTACCTTTATTTTTTGTTAAATCTTTTTTTCCAGGTAAATTAAAAATTCCGCTTTTTATTAAAATATTTTCAATTCAAAAAATATTACGAATGCAACTAGTATGACTAATATTATATCTTTTTGCAATAACTCTATAACTACTATAGTCTTTTCAATATTCTCAAGTCATTAATAAACGCTCTTCAATTACAATTTTATTTTTTCTACCACCATAATATTTTTGTTTAGACTCAGCAATTTTTAAAATTTCAAGCATTTTATAAAATGTTTGTGGCTTTATGCCGACTAAACTATAAAATTCTTGATCATCTTTATATTTTTTCAACATAATAACTATCACCTTTAATATTAATAATAATCGTTAAATTGTTAAAATTAAAGGTTTTGCACCAAGTCTATTGAAGTCATTTATCTCATGAACAATGAGATTGAATAATTTGATTGTCATTGTTAGGTCAATCCGCTTATACTATTTCTCAATTTGCTAAAATTTCAAAAACATCAGCATGATTTAATCGTCAAAAATTTATGAAATCATCACAATTAGCAAAAACACAAAAACCATTCACAAAATTAAAATGTAGAATTGAAATTGATGAAACTTTTATCAAAGAAATTCATAAAGGAAATTTCAAAAATCCAGATGATCCAATAAAAAAATGAATTGAAGAAAATGCTAAAGATTTAAACTGTTGTATTGAAATGGCAATTGATGAAAATAAAAATATTTATGCTCAAACAACAAATACTAAAAGATTAACAAAAAAATGAGTACAAGAAAATTTAACATCTAAGCTTATCGAAGAAAAATCAATTATAGTTTGTGATATGCAAATACTATATGATACAGTAGCTAAACAAACAAAATGTACTCTCAAGAAATTTAAATCAAAAGAAAATAAAGAATTAAATTATAAAAATTTAAGTAATATCAGTAAAATACAATCAAGTTTAAAAGAATTTATTACTCATTATCATGGCATTGGATTTACCAATATTCAAAATTACCTCAATAGACTTGGTGCAAAACCTTTAATTTTAACAATTTAACGATTATTATTAATATTAAAGGTGATAGTTATTATGTTGAAAAAATATAAAGATGATCAAGAATTTTATAGTTTAGTCGGCATAAAGCCACAAACATTTTATAAAATGCTTGAAATTTTAAAAATTGCTGAGTCTAAACAAAAATATTATGGTGGTAGAAAAAATAAAATTGTAATTGAAGAGCGTTTATTAATGACTTTAGAATATTGAAAAGACTATAGTAGTTATAGAGTTATTGCAAAAAGATATAATATTAGTCATACTAGTTGCATTCGTAATATTTTTTGAATTGAAAATATTTTAATAAAAAGCGGAATTTTTAATTTACCTGGAAAAAAAGATTTAACAAAAAATAAAGGTACTAATAATAATTTGTTAGCTATTGATGATACCGAAACTCCAATTGAAAGAATTAAAAAAAACTAAAATTACTTTTTTCAGGTAAAAAGAAACATCATTCTCTCAAATCCCAAATAATTATTGATATTTCCAATGGAAAAATTATTTCAACTGCTTTTTGTTTTGGAAGCATTCATGATTTTAAATTGCTTCTAAAATCTAAAACTTTTATTCATCCAGAAAAACAAGTTTTTGTTGATTCAGGTTATCAAGGTATACAAAATATTCATAAAAATACATTTTTGCCATTTAAAAAAAGTAAATACAATCAATTAACACCAATTCAAAAAGAATACAATAAAACTTTAAGTAAAATTAGAATTAAAATTGAACACGTATTTGCTAAACTAAAACGTTTTAAAATTTTAAGTTTAAAATATCGCAATAAAATACGAAGATTTGCATTAAGATTTAATTTAATAGCAGGAATATATAATTTTGAATTACCTTAGTTTTGCACCAAGTCTATAGTATTAACTAATGATATTAATGTTTCTGAAGAGCATAGTTTAGGAAACTTAGCCAGATCTTTGGGACAAGTTGTTTTTATGACTGCAGAAGCAATAAGATTTCCAGATATTTATGCCCGTATTGTAACACATTTAGTTAATAGAGATGAAAATTTAGAATTTAACCGAAGAAGTGAAATTTATAGAATTTTAGTTAGTTGAAGTGAAAGATCAAGAAATAATCGTCTTCAACAAAGATTAATAGAAGCTGTTAATAATATTAATAATCCAGACTGAAATGGTTTCACAATGTTAGACCTTACAAGAGAATTAAATTCACCGTCAGTTCAAGTTTTACTTGGCTATATTAATTTTAGATTAAGAAATAATGGAGGAGATGTAAATTGTCGTAGAGGAAAAAGAGAAATAAAAAATACTTATTGACATGAAAAATTTTGTGATTTAAAACCAGAAAGTGATAAAATTCAAGGAAAAATAACTGTTATAAAAATTTTAGATGAAAAGACACAAGGTGGTAATTTAAAAGCCGGAACTATTTATGTTGGAACTGAAAATGGTGTATATTTAACTTATTCTGAAGGTGAAGTACATAAATTTGATGGTCTTAATTTTCCAATAACTAGCATTAAATTAGATAATTGAGGTAGTGCATATATAACAAATAATCAAGAAGAAGTTTATCACTTAAATTTAGTAGGTTGAGGTTCTGAAAAATTAAATAATTTTAAAAGTTCTAATTTAGAAAGTGAATTAAAAATGTATTATGAAAATAATAAACAAAATATTCAACACAATTTTTACCCTGACCCCGCAGGAAGTAATTATTGATCTACTAAATATAAAATTTTAAATTTAGGAAAAATTAATCCGGTTGATAATTATAAAAAGATAGAATTTCTAGGTGATATTGATAATAATTGTTGAGGAACACTTGTTGAATGAATTACTTCTTTAGCTTCTATAGTTTATACAAATGATTGTGGTGCAAGTTGAGGTGATTATAAAAAATGAATATTAAATGGTCCAAGTAAAAGTATTAAAACATTTTTAAAAGAAAGAAATAATAAATTTGCTGATATTATTGAAAATACAAAAAATAATATATCTCCAAATAAAGAACAAATATTACAGAAATTTACTGATGAAGTTCAAAATGAAAAAAGGATAAGTATTAACCAAAGATTTGGTTTAACTTTTTATTGAGAAAATGAAAATTATTATTTAAAAGTATTGACATTACAATATTGTGAATGATGAGGTAGTAATTATCATTTTAATTGTCGTACAAAAATTGGTAATGGTATTAGATTATATAATGATGATAATACATTTGAAACTCAAATTCCAAACCCTAATGATAGAAAAAGAAGAGAAATATTTGAAGAAAAAAATGATTTAAAAAATGTAACTAAATGAACTAATGAATTTACAAATTCTATAAATAATGAACAACATTTACCAATAACTAATAATACAAATTTTGTTACAAATAATATAACAAGTTTATAATTAAAATTTAAAAATATAAATAAAAAAAGTTACCAATTAAGGTAACTTTTTAATTAGGTGCCAACCTAATTTATATAAAAATGAAGAGTAATAAAACATCTGTAACTTACCTAAGTAAGTTCAATACATTATAGCATGAAATATTTAAGATTATTAGGAAATATTATTTTCAAACAGTGAATGCTGCAATTAAAAGAGCAACAGTTATCATTAAAATCACTATAGATATTACAGTAATAGAAATTAGAAAGTACTTATTATTATAAAGTTTACTAGTAAATTTTTCTTTTTCTATTTCATGAGTTATAACATTTTTTTTGTATCCATAATTTACTCCTTGAATATTTTAATTAACTTAATAATATTATAGTATCATAATTATCTTGAATTTAGTACTATTTTATATATATTTACTTTAATACTATTAATGTAAATTCTAGCATATGCTTTATTATCTTCACCAATTTTTTCATTAATATATCACATATTTTCAATTTTACCCAATGTTGCTTGTAAATAAAAAATTCATTTTAAATTATTATTTACAACACAATAATTTAAAAAAGTATCATTTTCAAAACTATTATCTCATCCACCAATATTACCATTATCTTTTATTTCAAATTTATAACTATTAAAATCATAATGTTTGTTAGTTATTCCGTATATATTAGCAATACCACTTTCACTTTCCAAATGGATTAGTTGATTTTTATTTGGATTATGACTTCAATGACCTAATCTAAGATTATTAAGTGGCGGATTATCTTGAAAAATTAAATCTTTTAATAGAATTTCTTGAACTCCATTATGTTTTTTTGGATTTGCAAAGTTTTCTTTAACAGAGAAATCTTTTAATTTTCACAAAAAATCTTGATATTACTTTTAATTTTAAATTAAAAGTAATATTTTTATATCAGGGGTGATTTTTTGTGACTAATAATGAATTAATTGATGTTTTAAAAAACAAAAAAGATGAAGAATTTATAAAAATTATTAGACATTTTAAAAATAGAATTAAACAAATTGAGAAAAAAGAAAAATTAGATGCAATTGATAAAAAATTTAAAGAAAAAGGAATTCAATGTCCAAATTGTAAATCTTATTGATGTGTAAAAAATGGTTTTAAGAATAATAAGCAAAAATATTTATGCAAAGATTGTAAAAGTAGCTTTGATGCTTTAAGAAATCATTTTTTACATTGAAGTCATTTATCTCATGAACAATGAGATTGAATAATTTGATTGTCATTGTTAGGTCAATCTGCTTATACTATTTCTCAATTTGCTAAAATTTCAAAAACATCAGCATGATTTAATCGTCAAAAATTTATGAAATCATCACAATTAGCAAAAACACAAAAACCATTCACAAAATTAAAAGGTAGAATTGAAATTGATGAAACTTTTATCAAAGAAATTCACAAAGGAAATTTCAAAAATCCAGATGATCCAAGAAAAAAATGAATTGAAGAAAATGCTAAAGATTTAAACTGTTGTATTGAAATGGCAATTGATGAAAATAAAAATATTTATGCTCAAACAACAAATACTAAAAGATTAACAAAAAAATGAGTACAAGAAAATTCAACATCTAAGCTTATCGAAGAAAAATCAATTATAGTTTGTGATATGCAAATACTATATGATACAGTAGCTAAACAAAAAAAATGTACTCTCAAGAAATTTAAATCAAAAGAAAATAAAGAATTAAATTATAAAAATTTAAGTAATATCAGTAAAATACAATCAAGTTTAAAAGAATTTATTACTCATTATCATGGCATTGGATTTACCAATATTCAAAATTACCTCAATTTATGAAAATTTAAATACCAACATTATAAAATATCACCTTATGCAAAATCTGAAGCATTATATTTCAGTTTGTAAAAAAAATAAATCCCAAAATTAAATAAAATCAAATTTTAGGCCAGGTTGATGATTTTTTTTATTTCATCAAGAGTTTTTTTGAAAATTAAAAGAGAAATCTGTGTATCAGTCTTTACCTAAACCTGTAATATAATTATTATGAACTTCTTGTATTGTTTCAATATCATAATCATAATAAACAGTTATTGATTTATAATATCTTTTTAAATCATTAAAAGATTTAATTAATAATGTAGGGTCTAATAATGATTTTAAATCAACTTCATAATTAACTAATTTATTTGAATTAGCATTTCATCAATTATCAAGATTATCTTTTACCGGAATTGAACTTGTATCTTTTAATTTTCACAAAAAATCTTGATATTACTTTTAATTTTAAATTAAAAGTAATATTTTTATATCAGGGGTGATTTTTTGTGACTAATAATGAATTAATTGATGTTTTAAAAAACAAAAAAGATGAAGAATTTATAAAAATTATTAGACATTTTAAAAATAGAATTAAACAAATTGAGAAAAAAGAAAAATTAGATGCAATTGATAAAAAATTTAAAGAAAAAGGAATTCAATGTCCAAATTGTAAATCTTATTGATGTGTAAAAAATGGTTTTAAGAATAATAAGCAAAAATATTTATGCAAAGATTGTAAAAGTAGCTTTGATGCTTTAAGAAATCATTTTTTACATTGAAGTCATTTATCTCATGAACAATGAGATTGAATAATTTGATTGTCATTGTTAGGTCAATCTGCTTATACTATTTCTCAATTTGCTAAAATTTCAAAAACATCAGCATGATTTAATCGTCAAAAATTTATGAAATCATCACAATTAGCCAAAACACAAAAACCATTCACAAAATTAAAAGGTAGAATTGAAATTGATGAAACTTTTATCAAAGAAATTCACAAAGGAAATTTCAAAAATCCAGATGATCCAAGAAAAAAATGAATTGAAGAAAATGCTAAAGATTTAAACTGTTGTATTGAAATGGCAATTGATGAAAATAAAAATATTTATGCTCAAACAACAAATACTAAAAGATTAACAAAAAAATGAGTACAAGAAAATTTAACATCTAAGCTTATCGAAGAAAAATCAATTATAGTTTGTGATATGCAAATACTATATGATACAGTAGCTAAACAAAAAAAATGTACTCTCAAGAAATTTAAATCAAAAGAAAATAAAGAATTAAATTATAAAAATTTAAGTAATATCAGTAAAATACAATCAAGTTTAAAAGAATTTATTACTCATTATCATGGCATTGGATTTACCAATATTCAAAATTACCTCAATTTATGAAAATTTAAATACCAACATTATAAAATATCACCTTATGCAAAATCTGAAGCATTATATTTCAGTTTGTAAAAAAAATAAATCCCAAAATTAAATAAAATCAAATTTTAGGCCAGGTTGATGATTTTTTTTATTTCATCAAGAGTTTTTTTGAAAATTAAAAGAGAAATCTGTGTATCAGTCTTTACCTAAACCTGTAATATAATTATTATGAACTTCTTGTATTGTTTCAATATCATAATCATAATAAACAGTTATTGATTTATAATATCTTTTTAAATCATTAAAAGATTTAATTAATAATGTAGGGTCTAATAATGATTTTAAATCAACTTCATAATTAACTAATTTATTTGAATTAGCATTTCATCAATTATCAAGATTATCTTTTACCGGAATTGAACTTGTATCTTTTAATTTTCACAAAAAATCTTGATATTACTTTTAATTTTAAATTAAAAGTAATATTTTTATATCAGGGGTGATTTTTTGTGACTAATAATGAATTAATTGATGTTTTAAAAAACAAAAAAGATGAAGAATTTATAAAAATTATTAGACATTTTAAAAATAGAATTAAACAAATTGAGAAAAAAGAAAAATTAGATGCAATTGATAAAAAATTTAAAGAAAAAGGAATTCAATGTCCAAATTGTAAATCTTATTGATGTGTAAAAAATGGTTTTAAGAATAATAAGCAAAAATATTTATGCAAAGATTGTAAAAGTAGCTTTGATGCTTTAAGAAATCATTTTTTACATTGAAGTCATTTATCTCATGAACAATGAGATTGAATAATTTGATTGTCATTGTTAGGTCAATCTGCTTATACTATTTCTCAATTTGCTAAAATTTCAAAAACATCAGCATGATTTAATCGTCAAAAATTTATGAAATCATCACAATTAGCCAAAACACAAAAACCATTCACAAAATTAAAAGGTAGAATTGAAATTGATGAAACTTTTATCAAAGAAATTCACAAAGGAAATTTCAAAAATCCAGATGATCCAAGAAAAAAATGAATTGAAGAAAATGCTAAAGATTTAAACTGTTGTATTGAAATGGCAATTGATGAAAATAAAAATATTTATGCTCAAACAACAAATACTAAAAGATTAACAAAAAAATGAGTACAAGAAAATTTAACATCTAAGCTTATCGAAGAAAAATCAATTATAGTTTGTGATATGCAAATACTATATGATACAGTAGCTAAACAAACAAAATGTACTCTCAAGAAATTTAAATCAAAAGAAAATAAAGAATTAAATTATAAAAATTTAAGTAATATCAGTAAAATACAATCAAGTTTAAAAGAATTTATTACTCATTATCATGGCATTGGATTTACCAATATTCAAAATTACCTCAATTTATGAAAATTTAAATACCAACATTATAAAATATCACCTTATGCAAAATCTGAAGCATTATATTTCAGTTTGTAAAAAAAATAAATCCCAAAATTAAATAAAATCAAATTTTAGGCCAGGTTGATGATTTTTTTTATTTCATCAAGAGTTTTTTTGAAAATTAAAACTTGTATCTGTTAAAGGAATATTATTTGCTTTCATTTCTATTTTGAAATCTGAAATAATAATAATAATTGATTTTGCTATATTTTGTGGACTTGGTGGTAATATTTTTGCTGGATAACTAAAAGTAATTTCTTCAATTTCTTCATATTCATCATGATTTAATTTATACAAAGTAGTTCAATTAAAAGCATTTCCAGTTAAATAACCCATATTATTATAACGAAACTGAGCAACTGATATTTCATTATAATCACCTTGATAAGTAAAAGGATTATCACTATAAAATGTATGTCTTTCTTCACCTTGGTGTAATGATTGAGTTACAATTGTATCAATAATATAAGCATAATTTGAACCATCAATAACTCCATTACTTGTTGGATTTCATTGACAATCTTTATCTTCATTTGTAAATGGTGAAGCAATATCTAAAAACTCAGTATCTTCTGCTAAAATATAAACTTTATTATTTTTCTTTTGTGATAAATCAACTGTACTTATTTGTTCTTTTGTAGTTAATTTATGTCCAGAACTAGGGTCTCAAGGATAAACACTTAGTCTATCACTTAATTTCATAGTCATAGCAGTTGTTGAAACATTTGCACCTAATAATTTACCAATAGTAAAATCATTATCATTTGTAAATGCATTTAATGGAATTAAACCACCATTACCAATAATACTTTCTAAATTACTTGTAAAAAATGCTGACATAAAACCATTAAAATATAACATTTTTTTATATTGTTGAACATTTTGAGTAATAACTCAACTACTTCAAATACCTAATGTTAAAGCATTTAATAATTTACCAATTAAAGGAATATCACTTAAAGCAAAAGGTAATCATTGATTTGAATCATAAGGCATTTGTATTAAAGGACTAAATACTACACTATTAAAATTTAATATAGCAGACATATATTTTTGAGATATTTTACTATAATCTACAGTTGGACTTCCTATAATTAATCCAGTTTCTGGGTCTTTATATTTAAAATTACTTGACATATCAACATTATAATTACCTTGTAAATTATTTATATTTCATTCACTATCTCAAAAGAATTTAGCTTCTCCTACTGATGTACCATTACTTAATCTTGCTTTATCTTTATCAAAAGCAAGCATACCTTTAAAATCTTTTGTTACAAATAAATTATCTTGAAAATTTAATGAAGTTTTTAATCATTCTGTAAAATTTTTAAAATTAGTAAATCCAGTAGGTTTTGAATCCATTATATTATAAAATGTAGTTTCTGGATGACTACTTGTTGTTATTTTATCATTTATACCAGCAAGTAAACCACCATTATTTTTAACTTCAGTTGTAGATTTTTCATTATTACCAGCAATAAATAATCTTCTTGAAGCAAATACTTTACTTTCAAATATTTTTTCATTATTTTGTTGTATTGGTTCTTGACCTTGAATTATTGGTCTTCCATAATAATAACAACTTGATAATAATTCTAATCCATAACTTTGTCTATGACTATATCTTACTCCTATATCACGCATTAAAGTACGATTTAAAGTTATTTTTCCTTGTTGAATAGTAGGGAAAGCATAACCACTACCTGGGCTTGCATATTGTACAAAATCAAGTGTATTTTGACCACTTGCAACTACTCTATCATTTAAACTACTAAAAGTTAATACTTGCATACTAAATGCACCATTATAAGGACTATAATAATTTGTTACATTTGAAATATATAATAATTGTCTATCTTGATTTTTACCACTATTACCACCAATATTTTCATTTTCATCATTAAATACACAAAAGAATTGTAAATAATCATCAATTGTAATATGTTCTTCAAACATTACTAAAGTATATTGTCTTTTTGTTTGTACAGTTTTAAATATTTGATTATTTGGTAAATTACTAAAATCAACACCACTTGTATCATCAATTAAATAAGCATTTCAATAATCACCAATTTTATATTGTTTTGTATAAAATTCATCTTGACCATTAACTTTATGTGTTTCTTCATTAATTTTACCTTTATTTTTTTGATATATTTTTGTACTATTTTTTCAAATACATACAACTGGAGTAGTACCAGTTAATATTAATTCATATTGACCAAAATCACTTATTTTACTATTAATAGGTTTATATCCAGTTTCAGTTAAAGGTATAGCACCATTATTAATAATAAATGGAAATATTTTTCAATAACTACATCTTTTAATTAGCAATTGTTGTCTTTTTAATTGAAGATGTAGATGTTTCATTAATTGAATTTGTTGATGTATCATTTTTATTATCTCCTAATAATTTTATTTCTTCTTTATCTTCTTCCATTATTTCTTTATAATGTTTTTTTGCTTGTTGTTTTGTTACTTCATCTAATTCAGCAATAGCTTGTGTATATGACATTGTTCTATCTGCTAATCTTTGACTAATCATTTCTTGTTTTAATAATTGGTCAGTCATAGCAATAGGTAAAAATTTAAAACTATAAGGTCTATCACCCTTACCATCTCATAAATTTTCATGAATTAATAACATATCAAAAAATCTATAAAAATAATATGAATAATGACTTATTTTAGTTTCTGTTGTTTCCATATCATTTTTATTATTAAATAATGATTTAGTTTTATTTTCATAATTTATATCAGAAAATTCATTATAATCATAACCAGCACCATTTCATATATCTTTACCTAAATCATCTTTATCTAAAATATAATTACTAGCTTTAAAATCACCTTGTATAACTTCCATACCACCAGCACCAGATTTATTATAGCCAGCAGTACCAACATTAACTACAATATTTTTTTTAGGATTTTCAATAATTTTTCCATGTTCAATCATATTTTTAACAGTTTCATTATCAAATGCACCAAATAAAGTTGTAACATTTAATTCTCTATCAACATTTCTTTGAGTATAAGATTTATGATAATATTCAATTAAATTTCAAACTGGATAAGTATCTGGATATGCATTTAAAGTTGTTGAATTACCATAAAAATTAACCATTGGTAAATTTGTTATTTCTAATATTGGTAAATAATTTCAAGGATTTTTAATTTCATAACTATATTTTGGTATTAAATTAGGTTTTAATTTTGTATGTGCTGTTCCTAAAATAATTTCTTTTTCATTTTTATTATCATTTTTATAATTTTCAAATCTTATTTTTCCATTTTCAGCAATTACTCAAGTTAAAGTTGCACTATCTGCTTGTTCATTTATAAAAAAGAATTCTGCACATTGTTCTTCTTCATTATATTTAGCAACTCTTCCAGCAAATGAATTAGGTAATACTTTTAAACTTGTACTATTATCTTTATAAATAATTGGCATTATATATACTTTTCCAAGTAAACTTTCTTGAATTCCAAATTTATATAATTTTTCAAATCATTTATCACTAATAATTTTATTAGTAAAATATTTTAAAATTTAATCTTTTTCACTATCAAATAATAAACCTTTACCTAATCATAATTTAGTTGATTTTTGAGCAATTCTCATAGGAATATCACTATATCATTCTCTTCTATTACAAGAAAGATATTCTAATGGATTATTCATTTTTATCACTCTCCAAATTTATTTTTATTAATTAATAATTCATTATTAATATTATTAATTAATAATTTCATTTTATGCATTGAAGCATACATTCTTGCATCTCAACAATTATCATATAAATCAAGCATTTGTGGTTCATTATTTGAATTTTCTAATTTAGATTTTGCTAATCATTGCATTTTTGATAATTCTTCATGTGTATTAGGACATCTTTTTCAATTAATACTTAATATACCTTTAATCATACAAATAGTATCTCAATCAATTCTATCTCTTAAATACATTGTAGTTTTATCTACTGGAGTAAAATATAATCAATTTATTTTTCTTTTTTCTACTTCTTTTTTTAAAATATCAATAACTGCTAATCCACCACTACCATAATCAACATAACAAGTAAAACCAAATTTCATTGCTTGAAATTTAATACTTTCATCTAAATAATAATCAATAATATTATTTGCTAATTCATAAGTATCTTTAAATTGCATTATTGCATTACTATGATAAAATTCACTTTCTTGATGTATTCTTCTAGTTTTTTCATTTTCACCAATAAAACATAAAACAGCAACAGTAGGATGTGCTTGTGAACTTGTAGCAAAACCTAAATCTAAACCACCAACTATTTCATTAACATTAAAATCTAATTCAGTTTTAAGTTTATCTAAATATCTTGCAAATATAGAACCAGTTAAAACACTAGGTACACCATAATATCAACTTTGTGCTTTAATAGGGTCTAATTCTTTTAATTCTTCTAAATCATTAATTTTATCTTGTTTTAAATTTTGTTCATTTAATTTTCAATTTGAATAATGAAATAATTTAAACATTTGATTTTCTTCTATTGATTTAATTTGTTCATTATTTTCTTTCATTAAATCTAAATTAAAAGGTACACGTTTATTCATATATTCAATAAAATATTGATAAATATTATCTGGATTACAACTTCTAATTTTAATAGTTTTTTTAGCATTACCTAATGCAAAAGTAATTGCTTGAAATTCTTGTTGACTAAATTCATTTGCTTCTTCACATCATTCAATTGCTAAATCAAAACCTTTTATTTCACTTCTAGAAAGCCCTTTAAGTGGTATTCTATCATTACTATTACTATATACACCCATAACTCTAATAAATGATTTACTACCTTTAAAACGAAAATCTGCTTGTTTATTTGGATATTTTAAAGTAAAATCTTTATAATCAAAACCAATATTAATTAATGCTTCATCAATTTCTTTTGTTAATTCATTAATATCTTTATTTAATTTACGAAAACAATATATAGCAATTGATTTATTAACTTTAATTGAAATTGCTATTAATATTGCTAATTCTTCTGCAATACTATATGTTTTACTTGAATATCTACTACCACTTAAATTATATTCACTATGAGTAAAATCACTTTTATTTAATAATCAATAACTAATTTCATGCAAATAAGTAAATTCTTTATTCATAATATTATTCCTGTAATTCTTCTAATTTTAAAAGTTGACCATATCTTGTAGGGTCACTAACAATAGCAATTGTATCATTCTGTATTTGTAAAGAAATTATTATTCTCTCATTAACTTTATCTCAATATAATGTTTGAACATCAGTATTTAACTGACTATATAAAAATTCTTGATACATAAAAGTAAATTTCTTATTACTTAATTGACTTTCAAAATTATAATAAATTTTATATTTAGTATTTGATTTAAAAGTATATTTAATATGATTTATATTAACTTTTGTTCCTACTTCTTTTCAATTACCATTTATCATTTTCTTTTCATCATCAATTAATTCTTTTTGAATTTTTACAAAATCACCTTCAAGTTTTCAAACACGTTTATGTAATTCATTAATTCCATCAACTATACTTTTATTAGTAGTTTCTAATTCTTTAATATAAGCACTTTTTAAAATGTTAGTAATAAAATCAGCTTTTACAACAAATTTATTTTCTTGTATATTAAAAACATTACTATCAAATAATGGTTCTAATTTATCAATAGTTAAATTAAAATCTTTATCTATAAGTTCATTAATAGCACCAGCAATAGTTTTATCAGTAGTTTCTAAATTAGGGATTTCAGTACCAATAGTATTGATAGCAAAAGCATATTGAAATTGGTCTTTATCCATTTTATCTTCTAATTTTTTATTTAAAGTTTGTAAGTTAACTGCATCTTGTGGTTGTGTAGGGTCTGCTATATCAACAATTCTAGTATTATTTGAAGTAATAATTCTTTTTTCTTTAGGTTGAATAATATTTGAACTATTTGGGTCTATTTCTCATAATGATTCACCACTACCACCACTTGCACTAATAGTATTAGTTTTTTCATCAATTTTAATATTTTCACCAGCAATTAATTTATTTTGTTTTTTATCTAATAAATTATCAACATATACTTTAGTTGTAGCATCACTTAAAAAAGTAGGTGTACCAACATCAATAATTCTTTTACCATTAACATCAATACCTTTATCATCTTTTAATTTAACAAAATTAATATTATCTTTATCAACTTCTCATAATGAATTATCAATATCTGTTTTAATACCACTAGTATCAATATCAACTATTGTTCCAATAATATTTTTTTGATGTATTTTTTTAATTTCAACTCTTGGGTCACTTGATTTTAAATTTGTAATTTCAACATATCTTGTAAAAGGACTATCTTCACCATAATTACTATAAAAATTACTAAAAAAATCATTTCTTTTAGGTAAAACATTTAGATTAAATCCAGTAATATTTGGATATTCTTTAATTTTTCTTAAACAATTAAATACTTCTGGAACAATAAAATAAGGGTCAGTAGGATTATTTTCACTATAAGTCATACCACCTTGACTAATACTTGATTGACCACGAATATAATTACTATCTTTTGTTAATAAAAATCTAACATAATATGCAGTTGCAGTTTGTATTTCATCAGTAAATTCTTTTAATTTTCAAAAAAACTCTTGATGAAATAAAAAAAATCATCAACCTGGCCTAAAATTTTATTTTATTTAATTTTGGGATTTATTTTTTTTACAAACTGAAATATAATGCTTCAGATTTTGCATAAGGTGATATTTTATAATGTTGGTATTTAAATTTTCATAAATTGAGGTAATTTTGAATATTGGTAAATCCAATGCCATGATAATGAGTAATAAATTCTTTTAAACTTGATTGTATTTTACTGATATTACTTAAATTTTTATAATTTAATTCTTTATTTTCTTTTGATTTAAATTTCTTGAGAGTACATTTTGTTTGTTTAGCTACTGTATCATATAGTATTTGCATATCACAAACTATAATTGATTTTTCTTCGATAAGATTAGATGTTAAATTTTCTTGTACTCATTTTTTTGTTAATCTTTTAGTATTTGTTGTTTGAGCATAAATATTTTTATTTTCATCAATTGCCATTTCAATACAACAGTTTAAATCTTTAGCATTTTCTTCAATTCATTTTTTTCTTGGATCATCTGGATTTTTGAAATTTCCTTTATGAATTTCTTTGATAAAAGTTTCATCAATTTCAATTCTACCTTTTAATTTTGTGAATGGTTTTTGTGTTTTTGCTAATTGTGATGATTTCATAAATTTTTGACGATTAAATCATGCTGATGTTTTTGAAATTTTAGCAAATTGAGAAATAGTATAAGCAGATTGACCTAACAATGACAATCAAATTATTCAATCTCATTGTTCATGAGATAAATGACTTCAATGTAAAAAATGATTTCTTAAAGCATCAAAGCTACTTTTACAATCTTTGCATAAATATTTTTGCTTATTATTCTTAAAACCATTTTTTACACATCAATAAGATTTACAATTTGGACATTGAATTCCTTTTTCTTTAAATTTTTTATCAATTGCATCTAATTTTTCTTTTTTCTCAATTTGTTTAATTCTATTTTTAAAATGTCTAATAATTTTTATAAATTCTTCATCTTTTTTGTTTTTTAAAACATCAATTAATTCATTATTAGTCACAAAAAATCACCCCTGATATAAAAATATTACTTTTAATTTAAAATTAAAAGTAATATCAAGATTTTTTGTGAAAATTAAAAGTAAATTCTGTTAATGTAGTTTCTGGTCATTTTTTTGAAATAGAATATCCACTTAAATAATCAATATTATTACTTGCAACTGAAATAGCAAATCAAATTTCATTATCTGGTGTTGTAGTATCATCAAATTCTAATTTATTAAAACCTTTTCAATTTTTAAATTCTTCAATTTTTATAAACATTAATGGGTCTTTAATAGCCATAATAATTTACTCCTTAATGTAAAATAAAGGGTATTTAAACCCTTTAAATTCCAACTTTAGTTGCTTTTTTCTTATCTTTTTCTGATAATTCTTTTTTAGAAGCTCTTTGACTAATAATAGTATTTTTAAATACTTCATCTTTTTCATTATCATTATTAAAACTATCAAGTAATTTAGCAACTGATGTAGTTTCTAATTGTAATTGAGAATTTATTTGTTTAATATTTTCAATAATAAATTGAATTTCTTTATCTCTTTTTAATTCTTTTGATATTTTATTTTGTTTTGATTTTTTAATAATTTTTGATAAAAATAATAAAACAATAGTAACTATAATTCCACTAGCTAATGCTCCACTTAATACTGCTGTTATTAATTCTTTTGATAAATTCATTTTTTATTCCTCCAATTGTATTTTATTTGAATGTTGTTTACATAAATGACATTCTTTTTTATGTTTTCTAATATGTTTATATTGATATATTAAATATGGACTTGTAATAATAATTGGTATTGTTATCAATGCATATTTAATTAATTTTCCATAATTACCTAATTTAGTTACTAAATTTAATCCAATATGACCAAACATAGGAAATAAAGTTAATATTAAATGGTCAGGTCAAGTAAAATTATATTGATTAGTATAATTACCTATTCCCATTTCTATTGGTATTTTAGGTATTAATCAAGGTGTTATTGTAAAAAATAATGTTATTAACATACCAATAATATGACTAGTTATTTTTAAAATATTTGATATTAAAATTTTTATTTTATCTATATGAGTACTATTTTTATTAAATCAAATCTTATTTAATCTTTTATATTCTTTATTATCTTTACTTAATGGATTAATAGTATTTCATATACCAATTGGTTTAATTGGTTTATCTAATTCAATAATAATTACCACCTACTTTCATGTTTTATAAAAATTAGAATTTCTTTTAATTTTTATATATTTTCTTTTATGTAAAGAATTTTTTAATAATTGTTTTCTTTCATATCTTCATTGATTACTTCCTATTTCATTTTTAGATAAATTTTTATATTCTTTTAATTTAAAAAAACCTTTTTCTAATTTATTAATAAAATGCATAGTTTTTTGAACATTAATATTATTTGGATAAATTACACTAGTATCTTGTGAACCATAATATTTACCTTTTTTTGATAATTCACTTTTAACATATTTTCTTAATTGACTTGGTAATCATTTTCTATTTCAAAATTTTCAAAATATAGTTCCAGCACCAGAACCATTTTTACCTTTAGCTTGTGTCATTAATATTCATATTTCTTGTGGAAATGTTGGATAAGTATATGGACCATATCATATTTGTCTTTTATCATTATCACTTTGAAATAATGTTGTTAAAGTACCAACTTTTAAATTTTTATTATCAACAATAAATCTACCTTTTTTAAATCATGAACTTGATAATAATTCTCATGCATTTTCTGGTATTTGTTCTTCATTTTCTTTAAATAAATTATCAAATTTATTTACATAATTTTTAACTGTTCTAATTTCTATTGGCATAATAGAATTTTTAAAACTATTTATTGGATTTTTAAATTTATTAATTTCATTTTGTAATATAGATAATTCAGTTGGTTTTAATATACTTGTTAATTTTTTAAGTATATTGGGATTAAAAACACTATATGGTTGATGTATTTCTTTTTCACTAATATTTTCATTATCAAATACTGCTTTTAATGATGGATTTTTATAATAAGTTTTTAAAGCATTTATTAATGCTAATTTAATATCATTACTTACTAAAGCATTGTATATTCATTCAATAATTAAAGGATTCATTATAAACTCATGTGATTATAATCTCAATTTAATGAAGCATTATCATGATTTAATGGTACTTCGCTCATATTATCACTACCATAATATTGACTTGCAGTTTCACTATTAATAGTAAATCTATTATCATTAATTAATCTTGCAGTTTCATTATTAAATGCTGTTTCTTGCATTTCTTCAACATTATGATTTGTTTCCATAGGTAATAAATTATGAATAATTTCAGATGCACCAGCAATAATAGTTGGAACTGCATAAGCATTACTAAAATCATTATTAATACCCATAGCAACACCACTTGAAATCAAACATCCACCAGTTGCCATATTTGCTATTTTTCTAATAGTTTCAAATTTACTTGGAATTAATTCAGTAATACCAGCAACTAAACTAGCAATACCATATGAATTTAAACTAATATATGTATCTCAATCCATTAAATGATTATTATTACTAAATAATAAATCTGGTGGAAATGGGTCAGTAGTAGTAGTAGTTGTTATTGGATTTTCTGTTGGATTTGGATTAATTGAATTAGTAGTAAATTTTGCATAATTTGCTAATCCAATTGTTCCTAAACCTAGTAATATTTTTTTAGAACTATTAATTAATTTACTTTTAGTTGTTGGTCTTTGATTTAAATTTCATATATCTAAAGCTAATTTTTTACCAAATAATAAACTATTAATTGAACCTAATAATGGATTACTTATTACTTGACCATAATAAGCACTTGTACCAATCATTGCACAAATTGGGCTTATACCAGTTCTTATTAATTTAGTTAAAGTATAGTTACTCAATTGTGTAGTCTCAGCATGTTGTTGTGGCATATTTATTTTCTCCTTTTAATAATTGATTAGTTTTTTTAATTTGAATTCTAACTGTTCCTTGACAATTTATATTATTACCAACACATATTGCAAAATTATCATGTACATCACTTACTATAAAATAATCATTTCTTAATGTAGGATATTCATCTAATAAAATTGCTCTAATATCATTACTAGTAGTTAAATCTTCTGGTTTTGGTGAATAAATAGTAATATGTGCTTTTTCATTAAAATATTTATAAATATATTCCATAATTATTTTTTAGTAAATTCTAAATTTACTACTCCATAATATTCAGTATTATTACCAGTCATAGTTGCACTTGTTGATGTAATATTACTAAATGTTGCTTTACCTTTTTCATAACCAACATTACCAGCATTTATTATTGCAGTTTCTAATTCATCATTAGTAGGAGTAGTTCCTGCCATAGTAATTTTTCCTAAATTTCTATAATAAATAACATCTTCTAAATTTAATTTATTAATATCATCATATAAAGTTGATTGATAAGTTGCATTTTCATTTTTAGGATTAGTTAAAAAATCTTTTGCTCTTGCTTCTTTAATTTCTTCAACTGTAGGCATAGTTGGTCTAATTAAATACATTAAATTTGGTCTAATAGCACTTGGTAATGCAAATAAACATTTACCAATAATTTTAATATTATCTGTATCATTATCTAATTTTTGTCTTATTTTAGTAAATGAAATAGGCATACCTCACATATATCTATTAACTACAAAACCATGTGTATTTTTTAAACTATAATCTTTTTCTAAATGCATTGCTTTTTCAGTATCATGAATAAATTCTTGTTCTAAATAAAAACTTTCTCAAAATTCCATACCAGCAATTAAACTTGTATATCTTCTACCATATGCTAATGTATCTGCTGAAATTTGACTATAATTTAAAACAGTAAATGCTTTTGATAAACCTAAATTACTATCAATTCCAGTGGCTCCCATTAAATCTTCTCTATTAGTTCCTACAGTAATATAATTTACTAATTTAATTAATTTATTATTTCTTGCTCAAATTTTATAATAAGCTTCTTTTGCTTGTTCTGCATTCATATTAATTAAATCTAAAGGTAATACTAATGATTTAGCAATAGCATAATCTTGAATACCGTTTAAAAATATTAATTCTAAGTTTTCACCTAAATTTCTCATAAAACTTGCTGTTCAATTTGAAACAATTTGTACTGCAATATCTTTTGGTGCTTTCATAAATCTTTCAATATCAAATTCTGGAATTTCAAAATCAATTGTTAAATATTTATTAATTTCTAATTTAGTTGTATAAACATCACCTTTTTGTCTTTTAGTTCCATTTTTTCAATCTCATGTTGAACCTCATAATACACGAACAGTTGCTCTATAAATTGCTATAGCAACTCCAGCCATTTCACCAATTTGAGAAGCACTACAAGTTCCACGCATAAACATTGTTGATTTTTCACTTGTTAATTCACCACGTACTTGTGCTTCAAGTACACTTAAAATAGCATTTTCTGTAGGATTATTACCTTTAATAAAAAATGCTTCAGGTATTTTTATAGCTCCCATAATAAAACTTCTTTCTATTTACTAATAGATTGAAAAGCTTCATTTCTAGTAATTTCAACTAAATCTTCTAATTCTTTTTTATTAGTCATTCCTTGTGTTGTTGCTTTATTTTTTAAATCTTGAGCAATTTTAAAATGGTCTAATGAATTATTATGTAATTTTAAAATTAAATCAGTAGGATTAATTAAATTATCTTGTTGTTTATTTTCTTGTTTAATAGGTTCTGATTTATCAATTAAAAAATCTTTATAATCTTCATTTATTTTATTAAATGCTTCTTGTTTAGATAAAGATTTATAATTATCAGTACTCATTAAATTTTTAATTAAATTTACTTTTTTAGTATCTTTAATATTTGAAAATAATTGTTGCTCTTCAAAACTATTAATTTTATTTTCATATTCTTTTATTTTTGTTTGATATTCATTTATTTTTGGTTCTAATTCTTTTTTAAGAAATTCATCTTTTGCTTGTGCATATACAACATTTCTTTGTTGTTTTAAAGTTTCTTGTAATTCTTCAAAAGTATAAGTTTCTTTTTTTTCTTTAACTTCAAAATTAGACATAAAAATACTCCCTTGTTAATAATCGCTTTTTTGATAATCCCTTGTAACTTATGTTAATAAATAACATAATCGCTTTAATATATTATATCATTTTTTCCCTTTAAAATAAAGAAAAAAACCTATATTTATTATAGGTTTCTAATCATTATTTTCTATTTTTCTTGGTTCACAAATATTAATAATTATATTACTATTATTTGCTTCTATATCTTGATTATCTATTAAATCATCAAACATCCCTCTATGATTTGTTCTTAAATAAGCTCATTCATATTGAGGTACTTGTGTAACATTTTTTAATCTTGCAATCCCTATTTTAAGACATGCTTTATCATATTCTTTAATAAAATCATTTTGTCATTTTGTCGACCTTCTTCGGCAATCATATATATATTTATTATCCACATTTAAAATATAATTTAATTCTTGTTTAGTACATTTTTTTAAATTATCTTTATTTTCTCTTAAATATTCTTGTATTTTTTCTTTATAATTTCCTAATTCTTTTCTTTGTTTTGGCATATTATCACCTATATTCAATATTTATATACTAATTATAACATTTTCATAAAATCATATTTCACCACTTTAATAATAATTATTACTATAATCAATTCATAAATTAAGAAAGGAAATAATATTATGAATTTTCTTAGTAATGAACTTAATTATGATGAACTTGATAATCAAATTAAAAATAATGGTTTAAATTATTTCACAAATCTATTAAAATCATATGATGATTTTTGATATCAAAATATATATGATAAAACTAAGCATAAATATGTTAAAACTGCCAAAAGAAGTCCAAATACTCAATATGGTAAAATAAATAATTTTTATCGTAGATGTTATTTAATATTAGAAACTAATGAATATTATTATCCTTTAGATGATTATATAAAAATTAAGAAAAGAAAAAGAACACTTACAAGTTTAGAACATACAATCATAAAAAATTCAGGTAATGGTAAAAGACAATCTGATGTACAAGATATAATAAAAAATAGTAATTTTTCAAAAACATATATGACTAATGTAATGAAAAATGCAGTAATAGGTGTTGAAGAAATAAAAGAGAAAAAAGTAGTTTTACCAATTGAAAAATTATTTATAAATATGGATGATTGTTTTATATCTTCATTATTTAATAATAAAAAGCAAAAAAATTGTATTCGTACAATTAGTGCAAATAAGGGTAAAGATTTAGAAAAATCTACTAAAAGTAGAAATATTTTAAAAGATAAAAAAATTACTTATATGAAAACTAAAAATGGTCAAAAAATTAAAAGACAAGAATTAATTGATAAAATTTATGAATTTCTTGATTTACAATATATTTATTTTAAAAGTAGTTTAGTATTTATTGGTGATGGTGCACCTTGAATTAAAACTACTGCTAAAAAAGAAAATATTCCTTATGTAATTGATAGACATCATGCATTTAAAGCACTTAAAAAAGGATTTATTTTTAATAGAAAAGTAGATAATAAAAAATTAACAAATGCATATGATTTATTTGTTAATGGTGAATATTATCAATTATTAGATTTTTTAAAAGAAAATAATGTTAATGAAGAAATATATAAATATTTTAAAAATAATAAAGAAGGTGTTATAAATCAAAAAGAAAATTGAAATCAAGGAGTATGTGCTGAAAGTGATGTATCACATTTAGTTAAATCTTTAAAAGGATATGGTGCTAAAATTTATAATGATAAAGTACTTAATAATATGCTTATAATTAATTCAGCAAGAATTAATAAATTAAATCTTTTACTTTAAATTTTTAAAATTTAATAAATCTAAACCTAAATAGTTAGGAATTTTTACTTTAGATGAATTAAAATAATATTCTAAAATACTTGATTATATTTATAAAAAGGTATATAATATAACCAACAATTAATAATTTAAAGTTGTCTTTTATTTAAAGAAAATTAAATTATAACTATTAACTTTACTCACCCTTAATAGATTTTGTAAATTCATCAGTTCATTTAGTTATATTTTTTTCTTCAAATATTTCTCTTCTTTTTCTATCATTAGGATTTGGAATTTGAGTTTCAAATTTATCATCATCATTATATAATCTAATACCATTACCAAGATTAATAAAAGCCGCTCCGTAAGTAGTACCGCTTGTATGACCATATTGTGAAGTCATCACTTGCAAATAATAATTATAATCTTTTCAATATCAAGCAATAGCAACACATTGAAATATAGCTGCTCAACCTAAAAAATCTCATTTAGTATCGTAGGGTTGTAATTTAAATTTACAATAATTACGTATATTATTCATATTATCATACTTAATATTGAAAATTAAATCACCTAATTTTTCTCCATTTCAATGATCAAGATTGAAATCACCGTAATAAGGTACATTAGCTCAACTTATCCTTGAATTACCAACATCACCCAAAAATTCAATTTTTTTAAAATTATCAATAGGATTAATGTTACTTAAATTTCAAGTTTTAATCAATTTTTCACAATATTCATTGTTTCCTCAACCATATTTCTGTTGTTTTTCTGATTTATCTTCATTATAATATAATCTTAATTCTTTATTTAAATCACAACTTTTTATATTATTAATTTTTTTAGGATATCATCCTTCAAAATAATAAACTTCACATTTATCATCTATTACATAAGCAATACCATCATTAAAATTATTAATAAAGTTAATATCTATAATATTTATATTACCTAATTCATCATAATGATTTATTTGTTGCTTTTTTGAATAAAATACAAATATTCCTTTATCTGTAGCAATATACATATCACCAGTTTTTAAATTGTTATCTTTAGAATTTCTAGGTAATTTTTTTATAACTTTAATAATTCCAAATCATGAATAATCTGATTTTTTTATAACTGTAATTAAATTACTAAATTCTTCTAAAGTAATATTATCAGTTTTTATTTTTTCTCCTGTAACAGTTCCATCTTTTGAAATATTGGAAGTATTTAAAAAATAAATTTCTTCTTTTTTTGTGTTTACATAATAATTATTATTAAAATTTATTATATTCGTTATTTCATCACTAATATTATTAAATTGATAAACAATACTATTAGCACCAATTAAATATAAAGCATTAGTTGTTCCAACATATATATCGCCAGATTTTAAATCAATACCTTTATTTTTTTCATCTAAAACTTTTATAATAGTAATATCACCCTTTATTTTATCAATTTGTGGTTTTAAATCACAAACTAATATATTTTTATTAGATGAATTAAAACACATATTTATATTGCGTTTTTGCTTTTTTGCATTTTTATGTTTACATTTTACATTATCAACTATTGCCATTAATGTAGCTATATTTTGCAATAATTCTTGATTATTTGCTAAAGTAGTTAAAAATAGTAATAATCAGCTATTTACATTGTTAGAAATATTTAATCAATTTTGAGTTAATGATGTTAAACTTTGTCATGATATTGTTTGAGAATTTGTATATATTTCATTTATTTTATTTGATATTCCATAAAATCTCATACTTTCAGCAGTTGCCAATATAACACGAACTAAATCTTTCCTTATACTATTATGATCATATCTTCTATTATAACTTTGTAAAGTATTAAAAGAATTATAAATATTTTCTCATGAAATAGTATCTATATCACCAGCAAGAACATTATAATTTGAACTATATCCCAAATTAATAGAATTAGTATTTTCATATTGTATTGTTGTAGAATCTGAAAAATAATAATAATTATTATTTGCTATAAATCCTTGAAGATAAAAATCTCTTGCTCTAAAAACCAATCTTAAATCATTATCACTAGTATTTTCATATTGTCCTCTTATTCAAGGATTATTAACACAAGTAAATTTGTCAATAGTTTGACTATAACTAGGAGAATCATTTAGTCTAATTGGAATAATAAAAATATCATCATTATTATTATTAGAATTTATACTATATATTGGAATTCTTGAAATTAAATTTTCATCAAACGAAATTCTTGAAATTAAATTTTCATTTTCTAAGTCAGAAAGAATAAACAAAATTTGAGTTCTAAAAGAATATCATTCTGTATATCTTGGATCATTTGGTAAATAACGAAATAAAATTAAATTAGAAACTGTTATTTTTTTATTTTCATCATCCTTCCTTTTAACTCTCTTTCTACTTTTTTCATGTCTATGTTTATGTGTACTTGTTTCTAATTCTTGACTTGATATTGAATCTAAATCTGTTTGATAAATTGGATTAATATTTTGATTTGTTTGATTTAAATTATATGATTGATAATTATTACTTGAATTTGTATAACTAATTTCTTGATTTATTGATTCTAAACTATTAGTATTTTTGCTAGCTCAATCTTTAATCTTTTGATTATCAATTGACTTAGCATATATACCTTCACTTTTAGAATTAAATAATGGTGCACTTAATACTCATAATTTAAATCAATAAGTTGGATTAAAATATTTCATTATAAATATTTCCTTTCATTAATAAATATGTGTTAAAAACAAAAAAAAAGAAAAAACTACTCTAACTTCAACGAATTAGAAAGGCTCTTCTTTTTATTTTATCTATTTAAATAAAAATATTTTCATTAAGTTTTTAACAATTAAATTATATACATAAAAATTTTAAAATGTGAAAATATAATTTTTTTAAAATTTAATTTAATTATTTTTATAATATTCTTTAATTTCTTTTATTTTATTATTAAAATCTAATTTATGTTTTTTACACATTTTAAAAAATTGAATTGTAGTATCTTCTAAATCTAAAGTTTTTAAAGTAACTAATACTTTATTATTACAATCTTTAACAATACATTTAAGTAATACTTTTTCTTGTTTTTGCATTAATTATCTTCCTTTTTACAATTACATAAATTAATTGATATATTTAATTGTTTTAATTTTTTTAAATTTTCTGATGATTCAATAATTGCATTTTTTGTAAAAATATCCATTTCAAATTCTATTTTCATTATTTACTCCTTATTTAAATAATATCAACCAATTAATAAACTATCTGCTTCATCATGATTTGATATTTTTATATTTCATTCATATTTTTCATTTAAATAAAAACATATATCTTCACTTATTTTTTTATTTCAATTTTTTAAAGAAATATTAGTAATATTATTATCTATATATCATTTTTTTCATGAAGAAGGACTTATTAACATATTTTTTGTTAATAATTTATTAAATTGTCCAGCAATAAAACCTCTTAAATGTTCTTGAGTTTCATAACCAATACCATTTTTTGAATGAAAAGTACCACGTTCAATAATTAAATCAATATTGGTATCTTTTATATTATTAAAAAATATTTCACTTTCAAAATTTAAAACTCCATATTTTTTAAAACTATAACTACTAATTAATATTGGTTTTCAAATAATTTCATTTTCATAACAATTTTTACATTCTTTTATAATTTTTAATGAAACATTATCATCATTATGAATTTCACAATATACATATTCTCTAGTAGGTCAATAATTTAAATTTTTATCATATTTATATTTTTTTTCTCATAATGTAAAACCTGTATTTTTAATACTTGGGTCAATTGAAAGTAAATAATTATTCATAATTTCTATACTCATTTTTATTATTATTTTTTAAATTTTTAAATCTTTCACGAATTTCTTTAAATTTATCAAATAATACTTTTAAATAATTTTCACCCATTAATATTAAAAAATCTTTATTATTACTTGGATTTAATCTTTCCATATCTTCTCTTATACATTCATCAAATAAAACTGTATTTGTAATCATATATTTTTCAAAATAATCTAATTGTTTTTCACTTGGTTCTCATTTTTCATTAGATGTTTTTATATTATTAACGTAATTATTTTGTGGTTTATTATTTTGAATTAAATTAACACTATCATTATCTGGGTCAAGTTCATCTTCACTTAATAAAAGTAAATTCATTAAGAAATATCTATAAGCATAAGTTTCTGCACTACCTTTTGCTTTTGCTATATCTGTATTTTTAGCACAAGCAAAAATATTAAAATCTTCTCTAAATTCTATATTATCTAAATCAATAATTGAATATTTTTTTTGATATGAAACTTCTATTTCTTTTGTTACATTTTGTATTTTATTATTATTTTTATCTATAAATTCTTTAATATTTTCTATTTTATTTATATTCATATTTTCTGAAATATCTGAATGTAAAATAAGTATATTTAATTCTCTACATAGTACTTTTAATTTATTAAAAATATCACTTAATAATCAATATTTATAATTACCATGAGTATTAAAACCATTTTTAGGTGTACTACCAATTTCTAATTGTAATTTAAGTATTTTTTTATATAAATTATTCATTATAATCACTCTTTCTATTTTTTGTTTTTTTAATTGCATTTTTAATTAAATTTCTTACAAATTCAGATACAGTTATATTTTTTTCTTTACAAAATTCTTTTAAGTTTTGAAATTCTAATTCTTTAAATCTAATTATTAATATTTTATTTAATAATTCTTCTTTAGATATATTTTTAGGTGACATTATTTATTCACTACTTTCTTTTTTAAAAGCATTTTTAATACTTTCACCATATATACCATTTTCAATATCTTGAAAAAATTGTTGTAAATTATTTGTTATTTCTTGAAAACTTTTATTTTTCATTATTTATTACACTCCTTTAAAATTTTCTAATTGTAATTCATTAATATAATATTCATATAAGTAATCTCAATTATTTGATGTTAAATACATATCTTCTTCAATCATTTCATCAATACATTTATTACAATAATAACTATTATCTATTTCACTAATTCAAATATATTTTTCATTATGAATATTACATTTCATTTTTTTCACCTATTAATTTATAAAAACATTTATTACAAGTTCTATTTCCATATGATGAATTTTTATGACAAATATCACATGAACCTTTAATTCTATATTCTCTACATTCCATAATTATTCATTCCTTTCTATAATTTTTAATATTTCTTTTATTTCAATAGACTTGGTGCAAAACCTTTAATTTTAACAATTTAACGATTATTATTAATATTAAAGGTGATAGTTATTATGTTGAAAAAATATAAAGATGATCAAGAATTTTATAGTTTAGTCGGCATAAAGCCACAAACATTTTATAAAATGCTTGAAATTTTAAAAATTGCTGAGTCTAAACAAAAATATTATGGTGGTATAAAAAATAAAATTGTAATTGAAGAGCGTTTATTAATGACTTTAGAATATTGAAAAGACTATAGTGGTTATAGAGTTATTGCAAAAAGATATAATATTAGTCATACTAGTTGCATTCGTAATATTTTTTGAATTGAAAATATTTTAATAAAAAGCGGAATTTTTAATTTACCTGGAAAAAAAGATTTAACAAAAAATAAAGGTACTAATAATAATTTGTTAGCTATTGATGCTACTGAAACTCCAATTGAAAGAATTAAAAAAAACTAAAATTACTTTTTTCAGGTAAAAAGAAACATCATTCTCTCAAATCCCAAATAATTATTGATATTTCCAATGGAAAAATTATTTCAACTGCTTTTTGTTTTGGAAGCATTCATGATTTTAAATTGATTCTAAAATCTAAAACTTTTATTCATCCAGAAAAACAAGTTTTTGTTGATTCGGGTTATCAAGGTATACAAAATATTCATAAAAATACATTTTTGCCATTTAAAAAAAGTAAATACAATCAATTAACACCAATTCAAAAAGAATACAATAAAACTTTAAGTAAAATTAGAATTAAAATTGAACACGTATTTGCTAAACTAAAACGTTTTAAAATTTTAAGTTTAAAATATCGCAATAAAATACGAAGATTTGCATTAAGATTTAATTTAATAACAGGAATATATAATTTTGAATTACCTTAGTTTTGCACCAAGTCTAATATATTTTTTATTTTTAAGTAATTTTTCATTACATAAATTTTTTATTAATTCAATTTTTTCAACATTTAATAACATATTAATTTCCTTTAATACTTTAAATAAAATATTTTATTATTATGAGTTGATATATCTTTCATTAGTGTAACTATATAATTTATTGCTAAATCATTATCTTTATATGGATTATTGATTTTAAAACTTTTCATATCTTGTTCTCATGTAATGTTATATTTAAAACATTCTTGATTTTTATCATTTTTAAAAATATAATAACCATTATATTGTTCATAAAATTCACAAGATATTAATTCATTTTCATTTCTAGTAATATTTGGAATATTTTTAATATATTTTAAAATATCACTACCTTTAACACTTTCAATATCTTTTGTTATTGATTTTTTACCTAATTTATAATAAAAATCTTCAATTATTTTTAATTCTATTTTTTTATTTTTTTCATCAATAATAGTATCTTTAATAGGAAATCATGTTTCATATTCACCAATTTCTAATAACATACCTTTAGTTGTTTCTTTAATTTTATTTTTAATATCTAAATTAACATTAATCATTACGTATCCTTTCTATGTATAAGCCTTATCACCTACAGTGATAAAAGGCTTATATACTAATAACTACTTATTACTATACGTAAGGCTTATGCTACTGTAGGTAGCAAAGCCTTGGAGGGTAGGGGTTCTAGGGGAAGGGAACCAAAATTTTTGAAATTTTCAAAGAGCAACACAAAAATTACTATTGGAATATTCCAGCACAATAGCCTAAATAATTTTTTATTTAGTTATGTAATAATTAATTACTTTAATAAAGTGCTGGTTTAATAAAATAATTAATTATAATTTTTTAAGAATTAAAAAATGAGAGTATTATCTCTCATTTAAGTTTTTATTAAACATAACCATTAACTTTATACGCCCCAGATTACATAAAAGCCTCGTATTTTCAAATAGCATGATTCATATGTAATAAAAAGGTATTTTTATTTTTTTAAACATTTTCTTTTTAATTCTTTCTATGATTATTTTTATGCGATTATCATAACTAATACATTAATAAGTAATACTAATTTTACAATATTTATACAATTAATTTTTAATATACTTAATTTGAAAATTCACTTAACCAAATATAAAAATTATCCACGATTACGATTTTTTAACTTCAAAGCTTGCATACAAATTCGCTATTTAAGTTCCTGATTTTCTTTTACTAATTCTTGAATTATTGCATATGGATCTTGTTCTAAGGTAAAACTAACAAATTTGGAGATTAACTGTTGTTGTTCATTAGATGATAATTTATAAGCATTATATGTTTTAAAATTAACCCAAGCAATTTTTAAAAATTTAGTTTCTACTCTTTCAATACCACTTGAATAAAAATAAGTTTTTTTATTATTTATTAAAATTGTTAAAGGTTTTTCTTTTAATTTTCAAAAAAACTCTTGATGAAATAAAAAAAATCATCAACCTGGCCTAAAATTTGATTTTATTTAATTTTGGGATTTATTTTTTTTACAAACTGAAATATAATGCTTCAGATTTTGCATAAGGTGATATTTTATAATGTTGGTATTTAAATTTTCATAAATTGAGGTAATTTTGAATATTGGTAAATCCAATGCCATGATAATGAGTAATAAATTCTTTTAAACTTGATTGTATTTTACTGATATTACTTAAATTTTTATAATTTAATTCTTTATTTTCTTTTGATTTAAATTTCTTGAGATTACATTTTGTTTGTTTAGCTACTGTATCATATAGTATTTGCATATCACAAACTATAATTGATTTTTCTTCGATAAGCTTAGATGTTAAATTTTCTTGTACTCATTTTTTTGTTAATCTTTTAGTATTTGTTGTTTGAGCATAAATATTTTTATTTTCATCAATTGCCATTTCAATACAACAGTTTAAATCTTTAGCATTTTCTTCAATTCATTTTTTTCTTGGATCATCTGGATTTTTGAAATTTCCTTTATGAATTTCTTTGATAAAAGTTTCATCAATTTCAATTCTACCTTTTAATTTTGTGAATGGTTTTTGTGTTTTTGCTAATTGTGATGATTTCATAAATTTTTGACGATTAAATCATGCTGATGTTTTTGAAATTTTAGCAAATTGAGAAATAGTATAAGCAGATTGACCTAACAATGACAATCAAATTATTCAATCTCATTGTTCATGAGATAAATGACTTCAATGTAAAAAATGATTTCTTAAAGCATCAAAGCTACTTTTACAATCTTTGCATAAATATTTTTGCTTATTATTCTTAAAACCATTTTTTACACATCAATAAGATTTACAATTTGGACATTGAATTCCTTTTTCTTTAAATTTTTTATCAATTGCATCTAATTTTTCTTTTTTCTCAATTTGTTTAATTCTATTTTTAAAATGTCTAATAATTTTTATAAATTCTTCATCTTTTTTGTTTTTTAAAACATCAATTAATTCATTATTAGTCACAAAAAATCACCCCCGATATAAAAATATTACTTTTAATTTTAAATTAAATGTAATATCAAGATTTTTTGTGAAAATTAAAAGGTTTTTCTTGTGTTTTTAAATCTAATTTAGTAGTACCACATCAAATTAAAGAATATTTAATTTTAAATCTTAATAAAATTGCAGGTCTACCATATTTGTGATCTAATTCATCAGAACGATGTAAAACATATACATGCATACTTTTATAAATAATTTGTGTCATCTTAAAACCTTTCATTTTTACATTTATATGCAATTTACCATAAATATAAGTAATTATTTACTTTTTTATACTACAATGGTATAATTTAAATGTACAAAAATTTCACTTTCTGTACGGATATGGCAAAGCAGTAATGTGTGATGTCTTGCCTGGTAGCCAAACCGGGTAAATATTTAGAACCATTCGGTTCTTTTTTTATTAAGTAGTTTTAATAATAAATATTAATAAATAAAATTATTTAATTTTATTTATTTCTTAGAAATAAGTTCTTTATATATTTCAAAAACTTCACGACGAACTAATTGAGATAAATTAACTTTGTAATTATTTTCTTTAAGTTCATTTAACATATTTTGAGTTTTTTGGTCAATTGAAATTGTTTTAACAATTTTTTTATTTAATTCTATATTATAAATATCATTTTTCGTAACCTTTGTGTTTGGTTCAATTTCATCGCTTTTAACAAAGCCTTTATCAACAGAATCAATACTTTTTTGTATACTTTCGAATAATTTACTCTTTTTTTCAGACATATTATAACACTCCCTTTTCAATTAATTCATTTGTTAAAAATCCAATTGGATTTTTATCTGTGATAGAATTAAATTTCATAAGCATAGTTTCTTTTTGTTTAACCGTTGATAAAGGTATCTTAGTCTTTAAAATATTTCCACCAATTTCACTATTCATAATAGCTTCGATTACAGCATTATGAGTTTTATTTTTTTGAACTTTGTTAATAACAAAATAATTCATATTATTTTTTAAATTCAAACCAAATTGGTTTAAAGTTTTAATTGCATTATCATATGGTTCTTTAATTGTTTTATATCCTTCATAACTAAATTGGTGTGGTTCAATCGGAATAATTATTTCATCACTTGCCAATAAAACATTTAATAAAATTTTATTCATAGAAGGAAAAGAATCAAAAAATATATAATCTATTTTATTTGCTAAAATATCTTTCATTTTACTTAAATTATTTTTCAATATTAATTCTCCCATACTCATTGCAGTTACAAAAGTATTTGTTTCTAAGACTAAATTTTTGTATGCAGGAATCATTAAAACATTCTCTATATTAGTTTCCTCAATTGAATTTAATAATTCGTTATTGTTGGAATCTTTAAATCATAATTCAATGTTTTTATTACTAGTGTAATTTGATATTAAAGCTCTGCTTAAATTTGCTTGTGGATCAATATCAAATACGAGTATTTTCTTATTTAATTGAGATAAAATATTAATAATATTTAAAGTTAATGTGGTTTTGCCAACTCCACCTTTAGAATTTGCAAAAGTTATTATTTTCATAACGATACCTCCCTCAAATTATTATTTATTAATATTTAATTAAATCACTATTAATAAATAAAATTAAATATTTATGATAATTAACAATTAACAATACATTTTAAAATTCTATAAACTTTAAAGTGATTTTTAGAACTTGTATCAAAAATAATGTAAAATTATATTAATTAAAATAGGAGGTTTATATATGACTGACAATAAAATTAAAAGACCAATGAATGCTTATATGCTTTTTAGTAAGGAAAAAAGAGCAGAGATTATCCAACAAAAACCTGAACTTAAATCTAAAGTTGCAGAAGTTGCCAAATTGATTGGTAATCATTGAAAAGAAATGACAAACGAAGAAAAAGCTAAATATCAAAATTTAGCATTAGAACATAAAAAAAGATATGAAAGTGAAATTTAAAAATAAATATTTAATTATTTAAAAATCGTAATTTTAAAAACAACGATATATGAATTGTCTCATATATCGTTGTTTTATTTTAAAGGAAAACAAAAAGAAAGGTGAATACTATGAATTTAGAAATAATTGGTTGATTAGCAGTTGCTTTAAATAGTTTTATATTTTTACCTCAAATTATAAAAATTATTAAAACAAAAAGAGTACGTGATTTATCTTTTTTTATGTTATGAATTCAATTATTATCTTGTTTTTTATGAATAGCTTATGGAATATTTATAAAAAATTGAGAAGTTGTAAGTTTAGATTCAATAATCTTAATCTCTACAATTATTATTTTAGGATTTAAATTTAATAATCACTATAAAGGGTCATAATAAAAAATCATTTAATGTTCATCAAAATCTTGCATAATTTTTTTTACTTCTTCATCACTTAAAATGGATTTTTCAATTATTTTACTTTTTTGTTTTTCAAAATTTTTTACCACTAGCTTTGATTTATTTGCATACTCTTTATATTCTTTTTTAGTTGGTACTTTTTCAAGTTCAGGATTTTGAGAATTATATTTTCCTAAATCCAAATGCGTATTTAAAATAATTTTGCTATATTTTCGTCCAACTTTTATCAATTCATAAGTAAAAATAATATCAGTATTTTCTAAGTCTTTTTTCACTGGTTCTAAAATTCTTGTTTTTAACATATTTATCTGTTTAAAATAACTACTTTTTAAACTTAAATTTAAAATTTTTGACAATTTTTAAAAATCTCATTCACGAACATAAATTGGTGTTTTTTTGTTTTAGCATTCATATATAAATAACTACGTAAATATTCATATAAACGCATTGAATATTTAGTAGTAAATTCTTTTGTATAAGGCAAAAAAAATATTTATATAATAGACTTGGTGCAAAACCTTTAATTTTAACAATTTAACGATTATTATTAATATTAAAGGTGATAGTTATTATGTTGAAAAAATATAAAGATGATCAAGAATTTTATAGTTTAGTCGGCATAAAGCCACAAACATTTTATAAAATGTTTGAAATTTTAAAAATTGCTGAGTCTAAACAAAAATATTATGGTGGTAGAAAAAATAAAATTGTAATTGAAGAGCGTTTATTAATGACTTTAGAATATTGAAAAGACTATAGTAGTTATAGAGTTATTGCAAAAAGATATAATATTAGTCATACTAGTTGCATTCGTAATATTTTTTGAATTGAAAATATTTTAACAAAAAGCGGAATTTTTAATTTACCCGGAAAAAAAGATTTAACAAAAAATAAAGGTACTAATAATAATTTGTTAGCTATTGATGCTACTGAAACTCCAATTGAAAGAATTAAAAAAAACTAAAATTAATTTTTTCAGGTAAAAAGAAACATCATTCTCTCAAATCCCAAATAATTATTGATATTTCCAATGGAAAAATTATTTCAACTGCTTTTTGTTTTGGAAGCATTCATGATTTTAAATTGCTTCTAAAATCTAAAACTTTTATTCATCCAGAAAAACAAGTTTTTGTTGATTCAGGTTATCAAGGTATACAAAATATTCATAAAAATACATTTTTGCCATTTAAAAAAAGTAAATACAATCAATTAACACCAATTCAAAAAGAATACAATAAAACTTTAAGTAAAATTAGAATTAAAATTGAACACGTATTTGCTAAACTAAAACGTTTTAAAATTTTAAGTTTAAAATATCGCAATAAAATACGAAGATTTGCATTAAGATTTAATTTAATAGCAGGAATATATAATTTTGAATTACCTTAGTTTTGCACCAAGTCTAATATAATTTTTAACATTATTAAAGTTATATAAAATTTTACTTTTCTTAAAAAAATCTGTTTCTGGACTATTAATATATTTATAACTTTTATCTTCTCTATTATAATTTCTTGCAGAAAAACCAACACAATCTTTATCTTCATCTTTAATAGCAAAAATAATTCGATTTGAAAAGGTAGGAAGAAGTTGATCCTTATTATTAATTTTCATAAGTCCTAATTTTACAAATTCAATATTATCTTTATAACCTTGTGCATTAAGATAATCTATTAATTCATTATTAATAGGTGCATAACCAATATTAAAATATTTAATATTTTCAGTAGTAATATTACGATTTTGTAAATATTTCATTGCTTCTTGACCAATATCAGTTAGTAACTGATAACTAAAAAAATTCATTGCAATATTATTTAAAATTTTTAGTGGATTTTTTTAGTTTCAACATTAAATTCAGATAAATTAATATCAAACTCTTTTAAATTTAAATTAACATTATCTGCTGCTTCTTTAAGAGCATTAATAAAATTAATATTTTTATATTTTTGTAAAAAAATAAAAACGTTTCCTTGTTCACCACAAGAAAAACATTTATAAATTTGTTTTTCTTGTGAAATTGATAATGAAGGAGTAGAGTCTTCGTGAAAAGGACAGATAGCTCAAAAATTATTGCCTTTACTGATCAAATTTAAATATTTACCCATAACTTCAACAATATTAATTTTTGCTTTAACTTCATTAATTTTTTTATTAAACTCGATATCCATATTTTTTCACACAATTCTAACAAATAACGTCTAATTTGTCATATAAATATTCTTTAAGTTGATCAACTTTAACTATAACTTGATTTGTAGTATCACGATCTCTAATTGTAACAGTACCTTTAGTTTTTGTGTCATAATCAATTGTTACACAATACATAGTACCAATACCATCTTGATAACGATAAGATTTACCAACACTTGATGATGCTTCATAAATTACTCTTAATTGTGTTTTATTTAACATTTCAAAAATTTCATATGCCTCTTTACCCAATTTTGTTTTATTTAAAGACATAACAGCTACTTGATAAGGGCAAATACTCTTATTTAATTTTAACACTAACCGTTCTTTATCGTCTTTTAAAACTTCTTTTGTAAATGCTTCACAAACTAAAGTTAATAAAAGCCTTTCAACACCAATTGAAGGTTCAATAACTGAAGGAATAACCATTCTTTTTACTGTAACATTAGGATCTTGAATTTCAAAATTTACACCAGAATTCTCACTATGTTTTGTTAAATCATAATTCCCGCGATTAGCTATACCACATAATTCACTCATACCAAAAGGAAAATTATATTCAATATCAGTAGTTGCTAATGCATAATGTGCTAGTTGATTTTGTTCATGATTTTTAAATTTTATATTTTTTGAATTCAATAAACCTACTAGAGAGAGAAATTCTTTACATTGATCAACTCAATAATTAAATCAAGTGTTATCATTTTTATCCTTTGGAATAAAGAAAAATTCTAATTCCATTTGTTCAAATTCTCTAGTACGAAAAATAAAATTACCAGGAGTTATCTCGTTTCTAAAACTTTTACCAATTTGACCAATACCAAATGGTACTTTTTTATTATAACTATTTCTTACATTATTAAAATTTATAAATATTTCTTGTGCAGTTTCAGGTCTTAAATAAATTTTATTTTTATCTTCTTTTAAAACACCTTGATATGTTTCAAACATTAATTGAAATTGTCTAACTTTAGTTCAATCTTCATTATTGCATTTAATACATTAGACTTGGTGCAAAACCTTTAATTTTAACAATTTAACGATTATTATTAATATTAAAGGTGATAGTTATTATGTTGAAAAAATATAAAGATGATCAAGAATTTTATAGTTTAGTCGGCATAAAGCCACAAACATTTTATAAAATGCTTGAAATTTTAAAAATTGCTGAGTCTAAACAAAAATATTATGGTGGTAGAAAAAATAAAATTGTAATTGAAGAGCGTTTATTAATGACTTTAGAATATTGAAAAGACTATAGTAGTTATAGAGTTATTGCAAAAAGATATAATATTAGTCATACTAGTTGCATTCGTAATATTTTTTGAATTGAAAATATTTTAATAAAAAGCGGAATTTTTAATTTACCTGGAAAAAAAGATTTAACAAAAAATAAAGGTACTAATAATAATTTGTTAGCTATTGATGCTACTGAAACTCCAATTGAAAGAATTAAAAAAAACTAAAATTACTTTTTTCAGGTAAAAAGAAACATCATTCTCTCAAATCCCAAATAATTATTGATATTTCCAATGGAAAAATTATTTCAACTGCTTTTTGTTTTGGAAGCATTCATGATTTTAAATTGCTTCTAAAATCTAAAACTTTTATTCATCCAGAAAAACAAGTTTTTGTTGATTCAGGTTATCAAGGTATACAAAATATTCACAAAAATACATTTTTGCCATTTAAAAAAAGTAAATACAATCAATTAACACCAATTCAAAAAGAATACAATAAAACTTTAAGTAAAATTAGAATTAAAATTGAACACGTATTTGCTAAACTAAAACGTTTTAAAATTTTAAGTTTAAAATATCGCAATAAAATACGAAGATTTGCATTAAGATTTAATTTAATAGCAGGAATATATAATTTTGAATTACCTTAGTTTTGCACCAAGTCTATTTAATATGATTTTGATTAATATATGTTTCTAATTTTTCATTACTTCAATTATCACAATTAATACTAGGAAAATAATGATTAATTAAATTATCAACTCGAAATCGAGACTTACATTTTTTACAATCAATTAATGGATCACTAAAATTACTCAAATGCCCTGAAGCTTCTCAAACTTTAGATTTCATAATAATTGAACTATCTAACCCAACATTGTATGGATTTTTTTCGACAAAAAAAACTCATCAACTTTTCTTAATATT
The DNA here is from genome assembly GCF_964030805.1 of Spiroplasma endosymbiont of Zeiraphera isertana. Classification (GTDB taxonomy): domain Bacteria; phylum Bacillota_I; class Bacilli_A; order Mycoplasmatales; family VBWQ01; genus Spiroplasma_E. The sequence goes on along the minus strand of NZ_OZ034965.1, from coordinate 684,946 downwards.
ATTTTTAAGTGCTACACCAAGCGGACCATAATCTCAACTATTAGCAAGACCTGAATAAATTTCTGATCCTTGAAAAATAAAACCATTTTCTTTTAAATGAGTAATTATTTCCTTCATTGACTTATCATTGATAATTTTATTAATCATTGCCCCTCCATTAATCATAAAAATTTTCTTAAATATCTTAAATAATACATAAAATCTCTAAAAAGAATAATCTTGTTAATAATATGTTCATAGATAGGTTTTGTCAACCTATTATAAGTTTTATATATTATTAAAAACAATATAACAACTAATTATTAAAATATTTATGTAATTATTAATTTATTATTATATTTTTGACAGTGGCTTTCTAAAATATTAAGAATTTTATTAAGTTCTTCTTTTTCAACTTTTCATTTATTAATATCTTGATAATTGAATAAATAAAGTTGATATATTTTTTTAAACAAAACAATGTCAAAATTAATTATAGCTAATTCTAAAGAACAATTTTTACAAAAAATACCACCCAAATCATAATTAATTAAATACAAATTAGTTATTTGATTACAATTAATACAATTAGTAAAGTTAAACTGAATTCCTTGAAATATTAAACTATGAAATAAGAAAAAAACATAAACTTTCTTAAAGTTACTATTTATCATTAACTGTTCATATAAATTAAATAAAAAAGAAAAGATATTTTTATTATTAATACTAATTTTTTCTAAATAATTAATAATTATCTTGTTAAAACTTTTAATCAATTGATAACTTTTTTCATTTATAAAACTATTAAAACTTTTTATTTTTTTATATGTTATACATAAGTTTGAACAATCATAATTTTGATTAAAGATAAAAATTCAACAATCTAAAAGACTATATTTATTTAAATTGATTTTTATTTCTGGTAAAGAAACTATTTTAACACCATAATTTGATGTTAAAATGGTAACATTATTTATTGATTTAATGTAGTTAATGTTTAAAATCAAACCAGTATCAATATTAAACATATTTTAACTATAACCTAACTCTTTTAATTTTCTAGGATTATTTCTTCAATCAGGTATTACTTTTACAAAGGTTTTTAATATAATATGAGAATCAAAAATACTTTCTAAATCTGTTCTAGCTCTTATTCCAATTTCTTTAATCATACTACCTCCTTTACCAATAATAATTCCTTTTTGTGAGTCGCGTTCAACAACAATAACAGCATTAATATCAGTAATATTAGTATTTGGATTATAATTAATACTTTCAATTAATACTGCTACACTATAAGGAATTTCTTCTTCTGTTAAATTTAAAATTTTTTCACGAATAATTTCCTTAGTTAAAGTATTATCTGAAACATCATCGTTATTTTCGATTAAATAATTCTTTTCACCAATTGGTAAATACTCATATAGTTTTTTCAATAATATATCTAAGTTCATTTCTTTTATAGCGGAAATTGGAATTATTTCTTTAAATGGTAATAAATCTTTTCACTCATTAATTTTATCCATTAATTTTTCTTTTGTTACCAAATCAACCTTAGTTAATAAAAGTAGAATAGTTGTATTTACCCTTTCTGATAATAATTTAATAATATGTTTATCGCTATTTCCAATGTATTCATTACATGGCGCTAATAAACAAATAATGTTAGTTTCTTTAGTGGCGCGGTTAGCATCGCGATTCATCATTCGTCCAAGTTGGTTATTATGTTTATGAATGCCGGGAGTATCAAAAAATATGATTTGCATATCATTACTATTATAAATACCTTGAATTTGATTTCTGGTTGTTTGTGGTTTATTAGATACAATTGCCTTTTTTTCTTGAAGAATGGTATTTAATAAAGTTGATTTTCCAACATTACTTCTACCAATAAAACTAACAAAACCTGATTTAAAATTATTAGTCATAAATTAATTCCCTTTCAATGAACTTGGTTTAAACGCTAAAGGTAATAAGTCTTTTACTAATGTTTTACAAATTATTTTATTATCATTATTTTCATTTTTATTACTAATATAAACAGGGCATGTTTCTGGCATAATTTCAATCATAAATTGACGACACATACCGCAAGGAGAACCAACCGTTTCACTATCAGTAATTAAAAATAGACTAATAATATCTTCTTTTTTATAACCTTGAGCAATAACTTGTGACAAAGCTGCTCTTTCAGCACAAATACCTACTGAGTATGCAGCATTTTCAACATTTACTCCTAACACTTCTTTACTATTTTTCAAAATTACTATTGCAGCAACTCTAAATAAAGAATAAGGCGCATAAGCATTTTTTTGTATTACTTTTGCTTTTTTCAATAATACTAATAAATCTATATCTTGTTCCATTATACCACTCCTTATTTTCTAGTAATACCAAGAATATTTAAAATTTCATCTTGTAAATCAAACATAACCTTTTCTTCTACACTATTTTGATGATCATATCCTAATGTATGAAGTAATCCATGAATAAAAAGAAATGATAATTCTCTAATTAAACTATGACCATATTCTTGTGCTTGCGCTACTGCCTTTGAATAACAAATATAAACATCGCCTAAATCTCTAATATCAATATTAATATTTGGAAAATCATCATCATTATTTCCAAATGATAAAACATCAGGAACATAATCTTTATGACGATACATTTTATTTAATTCAATACTAGTCTGTTCGTCATTAAAAATAACAGCAATACACCATGTAATTTTCTGTTTTAACTTAATAGCTACTGCATTTAAAATATTTTCTGATAAAATATTAAAATTTTTAATGTCATAGTTATGATCATTGTAAATATTTACAATATTAATTTTTGCTGGCATTTATCTACCTAACTTCTTTTTGATTAAATTATATCAATATTTACATTTATGTTGTAATATTATTTCAAATAAATGTTAACAAACTTTCTTTACCAATAATTATTAATACCATTTGATTTAAATATGTATTAGAATTAATGTTTTCTTCAATTAAAAGTTGATTATTATCATTTCATTTTGGAAAAAAAATTGTTAAGTAACATTTATTAATAGAGAAAAAAATAGTAATTTGATTAAAACTATTAAACTTTAAATATTCTTCTCTTTTAAAATCTAATAAATAAGCAAAGTGTCCCTTATTTTCATATCTTGTCTCACTTATAAAAATAGTTTGACCATTAACAGCATAAACATGAGGAATATTAATAATTTTTAAACCTAATAAGAGTCCTAAAAAAAGAAAAATTGAACTACTTCCTAATAAATAAGTACTTTTTCTAAAAAAAATCATTATTCATTACCATCTATACTTTTATAATTATTTAAATCAATTACATTTTTAAATAATTTTACTAGTGTTAAATCATGACCTGCATAAATAATAATTATTTTTTTATAATGATTCAATAATAAAGTTATTAACTTTATTTTTAAATCATTATTGATGTTACTCAAAATTTCATCTAATAAAATTACTTTTCAATCATAAAAAAATAAACTTAAGAAAATAATTATTTGTTTTTGACCTTGACTAAGATTAGCTCCATATTCTTTTAATTTTCAAAAAAAATCTTGATGAAATAAAAAAAATCATCAACCTGGCCTAAAATTTGATTTTATTTAATTTTGGGATTTATTTTTTTTACAAACTGAAATATAATGCTTCAGATTTTGGATAAGGTGATATTTTATAATGTTGGTATTTAAATTTTCATAAATTAGACTTGGTGCAAAACTAAGGTAATTCAAAATTATATATTCCTGCTATTAAATTAAATCTTAATGCAAATCTTCGTATTTTATTGCGATATTTTAAACTTAAAATTTTAAAACGTTTTAGTTTAGCAAATACGTGTTCAATTTTAATTCTAATTTTACTTAAAGTTTTATTGTATTCTTTTTGAATTGGTGTTAATTGATTGTATTTACTTTTTTTAAATGGCAAAAATGTATTTTTATGAATATTTTGTATACCTTGATAACCTGAATCAACAAAAACTTGTTTTTCTGGATGAATAAAAGTTTTAGATTTTAGAAGCAATTTAAAATCATGAATGCTTCCAAAACAAAAAGCAGTTGAAATCATTTTTCCATTGGAAATATCAATAATTATTTGGGATTTGAGAGAATGATGTTTCTTTTTACCTGAAAAAAGTAATTTTAGTTTTTTTTAATTCTTTCAATTGGAGTTTCAGTCGCATCAATAGCTAACAAATTATTATTAGTACCTTTATTTTTTGTTAAATCTTTTTTTCCAGGTAAATTAAAAATTCCGCTTTTTATTAAAATATTTTCAATTCAAAAAATATTACGAATGCAACTAGTATGACTAATATTATATCTTTTTGCAATAACTCTATAACTACTATAGTCTTTTCAATATTCTAAAGTCATTAATAAACGCTCTTCAATTACAATTTTATTTTTTCTACCACCATAATATTTTTGTTTAGACTCAGCAATTTTTAAAATTTCAAGCATTTTATAAAATGTTTGTGGCTTTATGCCGACTAAACTATAAAATTCTTGATCATCTTTATATTTTTTCAACATAATAACTATCACCTTTAATATTAATAATAATCGTTAAATTGTTAAAATTAAAGGTTTTGCACCAAGTCTATTGAGGTAATTTTGAATATTGGTAAATCCAATGCCATGATAATGAGTAATAAATTCTTTTAAACTTGATTGTATTTTACTGATATTACTTTAATTGTAAAATTAAAAAGGACACTTATATAAAAATTAAATTGTGTTAGTTCTATAATTAAGAAAAGAAAGGAATTAGCGCAATGTATAAGTATCTGAGTATTGAATCAATAATAGCAATAAAAGAATATAAAAATTATGGATTTTCGATTCGTAAAATAGCAAAAATTGTTGATTATAGTAAATCAACTGTACATAGAGTTTGTAGATTATTAAATAAAAACTTATTGCCATTAGAAATATTGAATCAATTTCAAAAAAATAAACAAAATGCAGGCAGAAAATTAATAATTTTAACTTTAACAGAAATTAATAGTATTAATCGTTTGTTAATTACTAAAAAGTATGCTCTTGATATAATTGCTAACTTTTTAAAGGAAAATAAAATAAAAAGTATTTCAACAAAAACTTTATATAACATGTTTAAAACAAATCGAATGGGTTTTGATGAAAATAACTTATTGAGAAAAGGCAAAAATAAATCTCACAAACAAAAAGAAACTGGGGGCAAAATTAATAATTGTAAGTCTATTCATGAAAGAAATTTAATCATTCCTAATATTAAAAATATACAAGAATTTGGTCATTTAGAAGGTGATACTATCATTGGCAAAGATCATAAAAGTTCTATTATTACTTTGGCTGATATATGATCAAAAACCACAATTCCTTTAGTAACTAAAAATCATAAATCAGAAAATATTACGAAAAGTATAATAAAATTTATTTCAAAGTTACAAAAAGGAACAGTTAAAACCATTACTTTTGATCGTGGTAAAGAATTTAGTAAATGAAGATTAATCGAAAAAATTTGTAATGTCAAAATTTATTTTGCAGATCCTGGTAAACCTTGCCAAAGGGGTTTAAATGAAAATAATAATGGTATTTTAAGAAGATATTTACCAAAATCTACAGATCTATCTTCATATAAACAAAAAGATTTAAATTTTATAGCATTTCAAATTAATTCTACACCCAGAAAATCGCTCTCTTATAAAAGACCAATAGATTTAATACAATTATTTTAAAAAACTGTCCCATTTATATTTACAACTCAGGTTACTTAAATTTTTATAATTTAATTCTTTATTTTCTTTTGATTTAAATTTCTTGAGAGTACATTTTGTTTGTTTAGCTACTGTATCATATAGTATTTGCATATCACAAACTATAATTGATTTTTCTTCGATAAGCTTAGATGTTAAATTTTCTTGTACTCATTTTTTTGTTAATCTTTTAGTATTTGTTGTTTGAGCATAAATATTTTTATTTTCATCAATTGCCATTTCAATACAACAGTTTAAATCTTTAGCATTTTCTTCAATTCATTTTTTTCTTGGATCATCTGGATTTTTGAAATTTCCTTTGTGAATTTCTTTGATAAAAGTTTCATCAATTTCAATTCTACCTTTTAATTTTGTGAATGGTTTTTGTGTTTTTGCTAATTGTGATGATTTCATAAATTTTTGACGATTAAATCATGCTGATGTTTTTGAAATTTTAGCAAATTGAGAAATAGTATAAGCAGATTGACCTAACAATGACAATCAAATTATTCAATCTCATTGTTCATGAGATAAATGACTTCAATGTAAAAAATGATTTCTTAAAGCATCAAAGCTACTTTTACAATCTTTGCATAAATATTTTTGCTTATTATTCTTAAAACCATTTTTTACACATCAATAAGATTTACAATTTGGACATTGAATTCCTTTTTCTTTAAATTTTTTATCAATTGCATCTAATTTTTCTTTTTTCTCAATTTGTTTAATTCTATTTTTAAAATGTCTAATAATTTTTATAAATTCTTCATCTTTTTTGTTTTTTAAAACATCAATTAATTCATTATTAGTCACAAAAAATCACCCCTGATATAAAAATATTACTTTTAATTTAAAATTAAAAGTAATATCAAGATTTTTTGTGAAAATTAAAATTTTATTGCGATATTTTAAACTTAAAATTTTAAAACGTTTTAGTTTAGCAAATACGTGTTCAATTTTAATTCTAATTTTACTTAAAGTTTTATTGTATTCTTTTTGAATTGGTGTTAATTGATTGTATTTACTTTTTTTAAATGGCAAAAATGTATTTTTGTGAATATTTTGTATACCTTGATAACCTGAATCAACAAAAACTTGTTTTTCTGGATGAATAAAAGTTTTAGATTTTAGAAGCAATTTAAAATCATGAATGCTTCCAAAACAAAAAGCAGTTGAAATAATTTTTCCATTGGAAATATCAATAATTATTTGGGATTTGAGAGAATGATGTTTCTTTTTACCTGAAAAAAGTAATTTTAGTTTTTTTTAATTCTTTCAATTGGAGTTTCAGTAGCATCAATAGCTAACAAATTATTATTAGTACCTTTATTTTTTGTTAAATCTTTTTTTCCAGGTAAATTAAAAATTCCGCTTTTTATTAAAATATTTTCAATTCAAAAAATATTACGAATGCAACTAGTATGACTAATATTATATCTTTTTGCAATAACTCTATAACTACTATAGTCTTTTCAATATTCTAAAGTCATTAATAAACGCTCTTCAATTACAATTTTATTTTTTCTACCACCACAATATTTTTGTTTAGACTCAGCAATTTTTAAAATTTCAAGCATTTTATAAAATGTTTGTGGCTTTATGCCGACTAAACTATAAAATTCTTGATCATCTTTATATTTTTTCAACATAATAACTATCACCTTTAATATTAATAATAATCGTTAAATTGTTAAAATTAAAGGTTTTGCACCAAGTCTAATGTAAAAAATGATTTCTTAAAGCATCAAAGCTACTTTTACAATCTTTGCATAAATATTTTTGCTTATTATTCTTAAAACCATTTTTTACACATCAATAAGATTTACAATTTGGACATTGAATTCCTTTTTCTTTAAATTTTTTATCAATTGCATCTAATTTTTCTTTTTTCTCAATTTGTTTAATTCTATTTTTAAAATGTCTAATAATTTTTATAAATTCTTCATCTTTTTTGTTTTTTAAAACATCAATTAATTCATTATTAGTCACAAAAAATCACCCCTGATATAAAAATATTACTTTTAATTTAAAATTAAAAGTAATATCAAGATTTTTTGTGAAAATTAAAATATTATTCTTAAAACCATTTTTTACACATCAATAAGATTTACAATTTGGACATTGAATTCCTTTTTCTTTAAATTTTTTATCAATTGCATCTAATTTTTCTTTTTTCTCAATTTGTTTAATTCTATTTTTAAAATGTCTAATAATTTTTATAAATTCTTCATCTTTTGTGTTTTTTAAAACATCAATTAATTCATTATTAGTCACAAAAAATCACCCCTGATATAAAAATATTACTTTTAATTTTAAATTAAAAGTAATATCAAGATTTTTTGTGAAAATTAAAATTTTTTTCTTGGATCATCTGGATTTTTGAAATTTCCTTTATGAATTTCTTTGATAAAAGTTTCATCAATTTCAATTCTACCTTTTAATTTTGTGAATGGTTTTTGTGTTTTTGCTAATTGTGATGATTTCATAAATTTTTGACGATTAAATCATGCTGATGTTTTTGAAATTTTAGCAAATTGAGAAATAGTATAAGCAGATTGACCTAACAATGACAATCAAATTATTCAATCTCATTGTTCATGAGATAAATGACTTCAATGTAAAAAATGATTTCTTAAAGCATCAAAGCTACTTTTACAATCTTTGCATAAATATTTTTGCTTATTATTCTTAAAACCATTTTTTACACATCAATAAGATTTGCAATTTGGACATTGAATTCCTTTTTCTTTAAATTTTTTATCAATTGCATCTAATTTTTCTTTTTTCTCAATTTGTTTAATTCTATTTTTAAAATGTCTAATAATTTTTATAAATTCTTCATCTTTTTTGTTTTTTAAAACATCAATTAATTCATTATTAGTCACAAAAAATCACCCCTGATATAAAAATATTACTTTTAATTTAAAATTAAAAGTAATATCAAGATTTTTTGTGAAAATTAAAACAATCATTAATAATTTTAAGTATTTCTTCATAAAGATTATTATCTATTATCGGCGTTGATTCATTAATGTTATTTTTAGTTATTACTTTAGGAATTTTTATTCTTTTTCTAGGTTTGGAAATAGGTATTGAAAAAGTCTCTGACATATTTTTATTTTGTTTTAGGGGTATTTTAAGTCCAGTAAAAGCTTTTTGTCTTTTTAACAAAATGTCTTTTCTATTCTTAAAAACATTATCAATATATGGCTTTAAGATAGCATTAAATGATTTAATATCTCTGTTAATACTTCCTGTATTATCTTTGATTATTTTCTCCATTTGATTATATTCATGATTAACACTTTCTATGTTATCATCTTGATATGAAATAATTTCAAATGATAAACAATTAGAATTCAATCTTACATTTTTATTAGAAAAAAGACCCGAAGCCATAGTAGACTTGGTGCAAAACCTTTAATTTTAACAATTTAACGATTATTATTAATATTAAAGGTGATAGTTATTATGTTGAAAAAATATAAAGATGATCAAGAATTTTATAGTTTAGTCGGCATAAAGCCACAAACATTTTATAAAATGCTTGAAATTTTAAAAATTGCTGAGTCTAAACAAAAATATTATGGTGGTAGAAAAAATAAAATTGTAATTGAAGAGCGTTTATTAATGACTTTAGAATATTGAAAAGACTATAGTAGTTATAGAGTTATTGCAAAAAGATATAATATTAGTCATACTAGTTGCATTCGTAATATTTTTTGAATTGAAAATATTTTAATAAAAAGCGGAATTTTTAATTTACCTAGAAAAAAAGATTTAACAAAAAATAAAGGTACTAATAATAATTTGTTAGCTATTAATGCTACTGAAACTCCAATTGAAAGAATTAAAAAAAACTAAAATTACTTTTTTCAGGTAAAAAGAAACATCATTCTCTCAAATCCCAAATAATTATTGATATTTCCAATGGAAAAATTATTTCAACTGCTTTTTGTTTTGGAATCATTCATGATTTTAAATTGCTTCTAAAATCTAAAACTTTTATTCATCCAGAAAAACAAGTTTTTGTTGATTCAGGTTATCAAGGTATACAAAATATTCATAAAAATACATTTTTGCCATTTAAAAAAAGTAAATACAATCAATTAACACCAATTCAAAAAGAATACAATAAAACTTTAAGTAAAATTAGAATTAAAATTGAACACGTATTTGCTAAACTAAAACGTTTTAAAATTTTAAGTTTAAAATATCGCAATAAAATACGAAGATTTGCATTAAGATTTAATTTAATAGCAGGAATATATAATTTTGAATTACCTTAGTTTTGCACCAAGTCTAATGTGTCTTTTTACAGCTCTCTAAATCAACATATTATTTTAATTTCAAGAAAAAAGAAAAAAATCAAAATAATATGTATGATGAAGCTGTTATTAGTGCTTTTAAAGAAAATAAAGAAATTTATGGCACAAGAAGATTAAAAGTCATATTAGAAAACCAAGAAATTTATTTATCAAGACGAAAAATTAAAGAAATTATGAATAAACATAATTTAATATCAAAATACACTAAATTAAGACACAAAAATCATCATAATAAAGTCAATGATAGTCAAATAACTAATCTTGTTAATAGAAACTTTAAGAATAGGATTAAAAATGAAGTTATTGTTAGTGATTTAACTTATGTTCAAGTAAATGGTAAGTGAAACTATATTTGTTTATTAATAGACCTATTTAACCGCGAAATTATTGGACATAGTGTAGGCACTAAAAAAGATGCATCATTAGTATATGAAGCATTTATGCAATCAAATCGCTGTTTAAAAGATATTCAAATATTTCATATCGATCGAGGTAATGAATTTAATAATAAAATTATTGATAAACTTTTACTAGCATTCAACATAAATCGATCTTTAAGCAAAAAAGTATGTCCTTATGACAATGCTGTTGCTGAAGCAACTTTTAAAACTTTCAAAACAGAATTTATTAATGATAAAAATTTTACATCATTAATCCAATTAAAATTAAAAGGCAATTGCGGATCAATATCACCTGGTTTTACAGATACGTCTTTCACTTCAAAATATTCTCCATAACATTGCGAAATTAATTCTGATAATTCATCCTTTGCTTTTTGTTCTCTTAAATGATGATATGAAATAAAAATTTTTAACATTATTCATTAACCTCTTTTTTAAAATTTTAAAAATATTTTTTATAAACTTTAATAAGTTTATACTTGATTATAAAATAATACTCACTAAAAGTAATATTTTTAACTTTTAAGTTTTATAAAATCTTATTATTAAAATAAAGTAAATATTATACAAATTTCAAGTAATTACTAGTATAATGATTTAAGAATAAAAAAGAATAATTAGTACAAATAAAACTTGTTATTTTAAAGGAGAATAATATACATGAATAAAAACTATAAAGATACATTATTAATGCCTCAAACTAACTTTGAAATGCGTGCTAATTTAACTATAAAAGAACCACAACTACAAAAATATTGACAAGACCAAAAAATATATCAACAACTAATTAACAAAAATAAAAAATCTACGAAAACTTTTATTCTTCATGATGGACCTCCATATGCTAATGGTGATCTACATTTAGGACATGCATTAAATAAAATTTTAAAAGATATTATTGTTCGCTATTATAATAGTAGCAATTATTATGCACCCTATATTGCAGGTTGAGATACGCATGGTTTACCTATTGAAACAGCAGTTACTAACTCGGGAATTAATCGTAAAAAAATAGCAGTATCAGATTTTAGAAAACAATGTCAAAAATATGCAGAACTGCAAGTTGCTAATCAAATTAATCAATTTAAAACATTAGGATTATTAACAGATTTTGAAGATCATTATGTTACTTATGATAAAAAATATGAATCTGAACAAATTAAAGTTTTTGCTAAAATGGTAGAAAAAAAACTAGTATATCGTAATTTATATCCTGTATATTGATCACCATCAAGCGAAAGTGCCTTAGCTGAAGCTGAAGTTGAATATTTAACAAAAACTAGTGCTGCTATTTATGTTGCCTTTTTACTAAATGATGAAAAAAAAATATTTAACTTACCTACCTCACTAATAATTTGAACAACAACACCATGAACCATTCCTAGCAATCAAATGTTAGCAGTAAATGAAGAATTTACATATAGTATTATTAAAACTAATGAACAACAATATATTATTGCACAACCATTGATTGATTCTTTTACTAAAGCAAACAACATCACCGATTTTATAATTGTTAAAACAATTTCTGGTAAAGATTTAATTGGATTAACAGCATTACATCCATTATATCAAAGAAAAACTCCAATCGTTCATGGTTCTCATGTTACTATAAATGATGGAACTGGAATTGTTCATACTGCTCCAGCGTTTGGTGAAGAAGATTTTGATTTAGGATTAAAACATAATATCAAAATTATTTGTCCAATTAATGATCAAGGTCAATTTACAGCAGAAATCAATGATGAACAATTAGTCAATAAATTTTATGATGATACTAATAAAATTATTGTTGAGCGCTTAAAAAATAATGGTACATTAATTGGTATGAAATGATTTAAACATCAATATCCACATGATTGACGAACTAAAAAACCCGTTATTTATCGTGCTACTTTACAATGATTTATCGCTATTGAAAAAATCAAACCATTACTTACTAAAAATATTAATAAAGTAAATTTTGTTCCTGAATGAGCAAAAAAAAGAATGTTATTAATGACAAATAATCGCTATGATTGATGCATTTCTCGTCAACGTGCTTGAGGATTACCAATTCCAATTTTTTACACCGAAAAAAAAGAACCAATCATGGATATAAACCTTATTAATCATGTTGCTGATTTATTTGCTAAACATGGTTCAAATATTTGATTCGAAAAAGAAGAAAAAGATTTATTACCACCTAAATATCAACATAAAGATAGTCCAAATGGTATTTTTTATAAAGAACCAGACATCATGGATGTTTGATATGATAGTGGCGTTTCCCACTTGGCAGTTATTAAAAATAATAATTTACCTTGACCAGCAGATTTATATTTGGAGGGTAATGATCAATTTCGTGGTTGATTTAATTCAAGTTTAACAACAGGAACTATTACTAATAATAGTAGTCCCTATAAAAACTTGCTGGCACATGGTTTTGTAACTGACGCTAAAGGCAATAAAATGTCAAAATCAATTGGTAATGTTATTAGTGTTAAATCAATTTGTGATACTAATGGTGCTGATATTTTACGATTATGAGTAGCCAGTGTTGATTTTACTGATGATACAAGAATTGGTACTGAAATTTTAAAACAAGTTAGTGAAAACTATCGTAAAATCAGAAATATTTTTCGTTTCTTACTAGGTAATTTATTTGATTTAGATATCAAAACTATTGAAAATAAAACAGAAGAAGAAATTATTAATACTTTATCAGAAGTTGATCAATATATTTTAAATAAATTAAACGGATTAGTGAATAAAATTAATGAAAATTATCAAACTTATCAATTTAATACTATCTATCATTTAATTTTAAATTTTATTACTAATGATTTGTCTGCTTTTTATTGTGATTTTACTAAAGATATTTTATATGTTAATAGCAAAAATGATATTAGAAGAAAACAAGTACAAATGACAATGTTTTTAATAGTAAAAACTTTAATTGGTTTATTAGCCCCTATTTTACCACACACTACTGAAGAAGCATTCCAAAGTTTAACTAAAAAAGATTTAAACACAAGCAGTGATTCTATTCATTTAAAAAAATTTCCACAACCATGAAATTTAAACAAACCAACAAAACTAATGGAAAAATGAGAATATTTTATTAACTTTAAAAATGAAGTTAATAAAGTTATTGAACAAGCTAAAAAAGACAAAATTGTTAAAACAGCCTTAGAAACAATAGTGACTATTATTTTTAAAGATAATCATAATATCTTATCAACAATTGATGAAAAAGAATTAGCACAATTATTAATTGTTAGTGAAGTTAATATTAATTATAATAATAGCAACGTTAATGACTGAACTATTAATGTTAAAACAAAAGAGGGTACTAAATGTCCTCGCTGTTGATTAATTGTTAATGAAACAAAAGAAGATGTTTGTAATCGTTGTTTTGAAGTGTTATCCTTAATCATGTAAATAACTAATATTAGTTTAGAAAGAAGTAATTATGGAATTTTCTTGATTAGCAATTAAAAATCATTTAAAAACACGTGATTGAAAATGATTAACTAAAATAATTTGTTTTTGTGCAATTATTATTCTAATTGTCACTGATCAAATGATAAAATTAGCAGTACAAAATGGAATAAAAGTTGGTGAAGAATATAAATTCATACCCGGATTTATTAATTTAAAATTTATTATTAATTATGGTTCTGCTTTTAGTTTTTTTCAAAATCAAAAAATCTTTCTAATAACTTTTGCTTTTCTTTTAGCAATTGCTAGTAGCACCTGACTATTATTTACTAAATCTATTAACAGAGCACTAGGTCTCAGTTTTGTTATTGCAGGAACAATCGGTAATTTAACCGATAGATTTTTACATAATGGTGGTGTTATTGACTTTTTATTATGACAACTATTCCCACCATATACTATTTTTAATACTGCGGATATATTTATTACCATTGGTATCACAATTATTATTCTACAAATAATTATTGGAACCATAATTAATGCCTATCAAGAAAAGTTTGGAGAACACAATAATGAAGTCAACAACGGAACATTCACAACAATCATCAATGATAGAAAATCAAAAGATGATAAAACTAACATATCATGAAAACAAAAATATCCGCATCGACAAATATTTAGCAATGATATTAACAGAACATCATTATTCACGAAATTTTATCCAAAATTTAATCACTAATGGGCAAGTAATAGTTAATAATAAAACTATTTCATCAGCTAACTTATTATTAAAAAATAATGATGAAATAAATATTATTATTAAAAATGAAAAAGAGAACACTTTAAAAGCAACTGCAATTGATTTTGAAATAATTTATGAGGATAATGAAATTCTTGTTATTAACAAACCTAATAATTTGGTTGTCCACCCAGGAGCAGGTAATTGAGATAATACTTTAGTTAACGGATTATTATTCCAATCTAAAATTGAAAATATTGATGAAAATAATTTACGTCCAGGCATTGTTCATCGTATTGACAAACAAACGACAGGGTTATTATTAGTAGCTAAAAATAAAATTAGTCATCATATTTTAGCAGAACAATTACAAAAACATGAAATTAAACGAATTTATATTGCATTAGTTCATGGTACAATTAAAGGTAGATCAGGAACCATTAAAGCGCCTATTGCTAGAAGCAATAATAATCGTCTAAAAATGATGGTCAATGAACAAAATAGTAAGAAAGCAACTACTCATTTTACAGTTATTGAGCGATTTAAAGACTATACTTTAGTTCAATGTCAATTAGAAACTGGTCGAACACACCAAATTCGTGTTCATTTTGAGTGAATTGAACATCCGATTGTAAATGACCCTTTATACAGCAAGTTTAAATTGGAAAATGCTAATATTGGACAATACTTACATGCTAAAGTCATTACTTTTACTCATCCCACAACTAAAAAAGTTATGACTTTTGAATGTAATTTACCTGATTTTTTTGAAAATAAATTACAATTATTACGAAAGGAAAGTGTTAAATAATGGATGATAATATTCTAGATATTTTAGGTTTACAATTAGTTGATTATTTTATTAGTCATCAAGATTATCGACCATTTAATGTTCCTAAAGAATTAAAACTACATGTTAAAGGTGAAGTATATCTAACTAATAAAGATAGTAATACTTATCATATCATTAAAATTATTAAAGAAAATAATTTTAATCCTCACCATTTAAAAAATAAAGATGAAGTTTATGAAATTTTACATAAACAATTAGCAGATGAAGGTGTTAAAGATATTCGTTATTTAATGGTTATTTTAAATGATGATAACCAAAACGAAAATCGAATGTCACCGGCGGTTGATGTTATTATTGCTACTAGTGACAAAATTGTTCAAGAATTATCTAAATTTATTAAGGTAGACTTACCCCAACTTGAAACTGAAACCGAAAATAATGAAGAGACTAATGAAGATAATGGTACTGGAACTTTAAGTGATAATTGAAAAAAAGTTAATTTTCAAAACCGTCGTTACTTAAGCGAAACATTAAAAAAATGTACTAATGCTAATTTGGCAGTTACCTGATTTCTTTTTATAATTCCTATTATTACACTTGTTGTTTTTCTAGTAATGATAAATCTTAGTCAAGATTATTGATTAGCATTAGATTATAAACAACAACATTTGCTTTTTGGTGCCAATTATCATAACTTAATATTTGGTGCTTATCAATATTGAAGGTGATTAATTTATCCATTTGCTGGTAATGATATAAATCCTTCAGCTCCTATTAATTTAATA
Source organism: Spiroplasma endosymbiont of Zeiraphera isertana (assembly GCF_964030805.1). Taxonomy (GTDB): domain Bacteria; phylum Bacillota_I; class Bacilli_A; order Mycoplasmatales; family VBWQ01; genus Spiroplasma_E. The sequence goes on along the minus strand of NZ_OZ034965.1, from coordinate 668,732 downwards.
TTTTCACTTTGAATGTTTTATCGTGTTGGTAGATTTGTTGAAGGATTTTATGGATGATGAAAAGCAATTTTCATTTGAATTGGTGCAATGATTCTAACCGGTATTTTACAAAGTGTTGTTGATAATATTAATATCATGTCAGGATTTTGAGTTTTTCCTGTAATTTCATTAGGAGCAATGTTACCTTTCATTTGAAATTATAAATTATTTAAAACTCCAATTATGAGTCGTTTCTTTACAACTATTTTATTAATGTTAATATTTTGATTTATAACTGATCAACAAGTAGTGACATTATTATATTGAATGATTGCTTTTGTCACAGGATGATTATTTGCTTCTTTAATCGGATATCATAATCGTAAAATAACTGTGTATTATGCTTTTAGTCCAATTGCTATTGGTTCATTAGTATTATTTGCTGGTTTACTTTGGGGTTTAAATAATTATTATCCTGTTGATGATAATAATTATACTTTAGAAGTATTAAAACAATATCAAAAACTTGGTCTAATTAGTCAAAGTACTATTAATAGTATTATGCTTAATTACTTTCACATACAAGTATAAAAAAAAGTAGGAAAAATCCTACTTTTTTTTATAAATAAAATTCTATATTTTTTTTAATGCATCAAATAAATACTTTTCTTCCTCTTTTGTAAAAAGATTAGTATTAATAACTATCTGTCTACTATTAATATCAATAATTTTAAAATCTATAGCAATATATGAATAATTATTAAAATTAATTTTTAATATTTCTGATCATTCAATTATCATAAAATTATTCATCATTATTTCATAATATTCTTCTAAATGAGGATTAATTAAACGATAAGCATCCATATGAATTAAATTTCATTCATATTTAGTTTGATACTTATTTCAAATAATAAAAGTTGGTGAATTAATAATTTTTTTAACTCCAAGTAAATTACCAATTAATTTAGTAATTTGCGTTTTACCACTACCAAGCGGACCATTTAATAATAAAATTAAATTTGGTTTAGCAATTTTAGCAATTATTTTGGCAAGAGTATTAGTGTCATCTAAATTTTTTAATATATATACTTTTTTTTCATAATAACCTTCTTTGATAATTATTTTATACTTTACAAACTATTATACAAAATAATAACTTATTTTCTAAATTATTATTTTTCTTATTTAAAAGTTATTACTGCTCATATGTTTCTTTTTTAACTACTACTTTTTCTTTACTTCTTACAAAAAATCATTGATAAAAACCAAAACCAGAATTACCAAGAGCAACAATTCACATTAATAAAAGATTTACATCCAAACGATTATGAGCAACTCCCGAATACATAGCTATTTGAAAAATATTAACAATTATTCAAAAAATTCATTGTTCACGAAAACGTAATAACATTAGTATTTGCGCAACAATACTTAAAGAATTAGTTAATGAATCTAGAATATGTGGTAAAACTTGTTGAAAAGTATTACCATCAAAATCATATTTCCCTAAAATTACACGTGAAAATTCAGGAATTTCAAAATAAAAAAATACTGAACTATAGCCAATAAATTGAAAAGGCAAAAAGAAAAATAAATTCAACTGCATATCACCAACATAATCTCAAACTAAAGCAATACAACCATAAATACTAACAGCAAAAAAGCCTCAAAAAAAATTAGAAATTTTACCAAATGAAATTAAAATTATACAAATAACATTAGTAAAAGCAGCAATACCATTTAAGAATAATAATACTTGCTGTCAAGGATGATAAGCTTGACGATTTACAATAGTTCAAACCGAAGGATATAAATTAGGATTAATAAAATGATTCAAATCCTGAGTTGTAAATATAAATGGGACAGTTTTTTAAAATAATTGTATTAAATATATTGGTCTTTTATAAGAGAGCGATTTTCTGGGTGTAGAATTAATTGGAAATGCTATAAAATTTAAATCTTTTTGTTTATATGAAGATAGATCTGTAGATTTTGGTAAATATCTTCTTAAAATACCATTATTATTTTCATTGAAACCCCCTTGGCAAGGTTTACCAGGATCTGCAAAATAAATTTTGACATTACAAATTTTTTTGATTAATCTTCATTTACTAAATTCTTTACCACGATCAAAAGTAATGGTTTTAACTGTTCCTTTTTGTAACTTTGAAATAAATTTTATTATACTTTTCGTAATATTTTCTGATTTATGATTTTTAGTTACTAAAGGAATTGTGGTTTTTGATCATATATCAGCCAAAGTAATAATAGAACTTTTATGATCTTTGCCAATGATAGTATCACCTTCTAAATGACCAAATTCTTGTATATTTTTAATATTAGGAATGATTAAATTTCTTTCATGAATAGACTTACAATTATTAATTTTGCCCCTAGTTTCTTTTTGTTTGTGAGATTTATTTTTGCCTTTTCTCAATAAGTTATTTTCATCAAAACCCATTCGATTTGTTTTAAACATGTTATATAAAGTTTTTGTTGAAATACTTTTTATTTTATTTTCCTTTAAAAAGTTAGCAATTATATCAAGAGCATACTTTTTAGTAATTAACAAATGATTAATACTATTAATTTCTGTTAAAGTTAAAATTATTAATTTTCTGCCTGCGTTTTGTTTATTTTTTTGAAATTGATTCAATATTTCTAATGGCAATAAGTTTTTATTTAATAATCTACAAACTCTATGTACGGTTGATTTACTATAATCAACAATTTTTGCTATTTTACGAATCGAAAATCCATAATTTTTATATTCTTTTATTGCTATTATTGATTCAATACTCAGATACTTATACATTGCGCTAATTCCTTTCTTTTCTTAATTATAGAACTAACACAATTTAATTTTTATATAAGTGTCCTTTTTAATTTTACAATTAAAGTTAATAAAAATCAATATTGATTGTATTTATATACAAAAGGTAAAACTGCAACTCCTTCATTATTACATCATGGTTCACTAACACCTGTCATAAAGCCATTAGTAATTAACTTTAAAAATTTGCCCATAATAAACCCCTTTTACTATAATTAATATTATAACATTAACTTAAAATTCAATTTGAAATTTTATACTAACTAAAAATAAAATTTATCCCAAATATTAATGAAAAAAATCATAAATAATTCCCTACTAAGATAATAGTTAATATATAATTTATTTATTATATAAAAATAAATAGGAGGAACAATAATGATTTACACAATTAATAATTTATTTATTAATAGTAACGATAAAACTCAAAAAATACCAACACAAGTAACTGTTAACGGTTGGGTTCGTTCTAATCGAAATAGTAAAAAAGTTGGTTTTTTAGATTTAAACGATGGTTCTTCAATTAATAACTTACAAGTAGTATATGATCCAAATTTAGAAAATACTAACAATTTAACTAATGTTACTACTGGTAGTGCTGTTACTATTACTGGTAATTTAATTTTAACACCAAATGCGAAACAACCATTTGAACTAAAAGTAATTACTGCTACTGTCTACAACATATGCGCTAATGATTATCCAATCCAAAAAAAAGAACATACAAATGAATTTCTTCGTGAACATGCACACTTACGTGTTCGTACTAATACTTTCTTGTCATTATTTAGAATTCGTGATCAAGTATCATGATCTATTCATAATTTTTTTCATAATAATCAATTTATTTACCTACATAGTCCTATTATTACAGCTAATGATGCTGAAGGTGCTGGTGAAAATTTTATTGTTACTACTATAACTAATGATAAATATGAAAAGGATTTTTTTGGGAAAAAAGCCTCATTAACTGTTAGTGGTCAGTTAAATGCTGAAGCCTACGCTCAATCTTTACAAAAAGTTTATACATTTGGACCAACATTTCGTGCTGAAAAATCTAATACTACACGTCATGCAGCAGAATTTTGAATGGTAGAACCAGAATTTACCTTTAGTAATCTACAAGATAATATTATACTAGCCCAAAAACTAATAAAAACTGTTATTAGAGATGTTCTAAATAATTGTAATTCTGAATTAAAATTTTTAGAACAAAAACAAGAAACTAAAAATGAACAATCACTAATTGAAAAATTAGAAAAAAATGCCGATTTTAAATCTGATTTTAAAGTTATTACTTATACAGAAGTAATTGAATTACTTTTAAATGCACAAAAAAAAGGAAAAAAATTTGAATTTAATGAAATTAAATGAGGAATTGATTTACAATCAGAACATGAAAGATATTTATGTGAAGAAATAACTAAACAGCCAACTTTTGTTATTAACTATCCACAAACTATCAAAGCTTTTTACATGAAACTTAATCCAATTGATAGTAATTATCCACAACAAAAAACAGTGGCAGCTATGGATTTATTAGTGCCAGGGATTGGTGAATTAATTGGTGGTTCTGTTCGTGAAGATAATTATGAACAATTACTAAAAAATAAAACCCAATTCAAAATTGAGGGTAATGATCTACAATGATATTTTGATTTAAGAAAATATGGATATGCACCAAGTGCTGGTTTTGGTTTAGGTCTAGAAAGATTTTTAATGTTTATTACTGGTATTAATAATATTAGAGATGTTATTCCTTTTCCTCGTACACCAAATAACTTATTATTCTAAAATAATAATATTTTAATAATATCTTTTTAAATTAAACTTATAATGTTATTTAAAACTCCTATTACTACATTAAAATCCAACATAATATATAATTAATTTAGTATTCAATAATTATTAATAAGTTAAAAAAAGAAAGGATATTTATATGCCAAAGTCATATGAAATTATAAAAACAATATTAAAAAATAATACTTTTAAATTAAAAAGTAAACGTTTAAATTTAGAAATAATGATTGATTATAATCAAAAAGATCTAATTAATGTTCAACACTCAATTTACAATAGTTCAAAAGCAACCATTTTTTCTAAAGAATTACAAGAATTTTTAAAAAATGCTTACCATAATGCAGTTGCATCTAAAAAAATAGATATCCCATGAGTAATAACAGCAACTTTTAATTTACTAAATTCATCATATATAACTGAAATTAATGACTTAAAAAATAAAATTATTAAAGAAGGTATAACTATTAAAAATGATGAAACATACTTTGAAACTAAACTTTCTTTAAAAGAAATATGTTTTAATTTTCAAAAAAACTCTTGATATTACTTTTAATTTAAAATTAAAAGTAATATTTTTATATCAGGGGTTATTTTTTGTGACTAATAATGAATTAATTGATGTTTTAAAAAACAAAAAAGATGAAGAATTTATAAAAATTATTAGACATTTTAAAAATAGAATTAAACAAATTGAGAAAAAAGAAAAATTAGATGCAATTGATAAAAAATTTAAAGAAAAAGGAATTCAATGTCCAAATTGTAAATCTTATTGATGTGTAAAAAATGGTTTTAAGAATAATAAGCAAAAATATTTATGCAAAGATTGTAAAAGTAGCTTTGATGCTTTAAGAAATCATTTTTTACATTGAAGTCATTTATCTCATGAACAATGAGATTGAATAATTTGATTGTCATTGTTAGGTCAATCTGCTTATACTATTTCTCAATTTGCTAAAATTTCAAAAACATCAGCATGATTTAATCGTCAAAAATTTATGAAATCATCACAATTAGCAAAAAAACAAAAACCATTCACAAAATTAAAAGGTAGAATTGAAATTGATGAAACTTTTATCAAAGAAATTCATAAAGGAAATTTCAAAAATACAGATGATCCAAGAAAAAAATGAATTGAAGAAAATGCTAAAGATTTAAACTGTTGTATTGAAATGGCAATTGATGAAAATAAAAATATTTATGCTCAAACAACAAATACTAAAAGATTAACAAAAAAATGAGTACAAGAAAATTTAACATCTAAGCTTATCGAAGAAAAATCAATTATAGTTTGTGATATGCAAATACTATATGATACAGTAGCTAAACAAACAAAATGTACTCTCAAGAAATTTAAATCAAAAGAAAATAAAGAATTAAATTATAAAAATTTAAGTAATATCAGTAAAATACAATCAAGTTTAAAAGAATTTATTACTCATTATCATGGCATTGGATTTACCAATATTCAAAATTACCTCAATTTATGAAAATTTAAATACCAACATTATAAAATATCACCTTATGCAAAATCTGAAGCATTATATTTCAGTTTGTAAAAAAAATAAATCCCAAAATTAAATAAAATAAAATTTTAGGCCAGGTTGATGATTTTTTTTATTTCATCAAGAGTTTTTTTGAAAATTAAAAGAAATATGTGAAAACTTTAATATTGAAAATTCTAACATAAAAGAATTACTAAATGATTGTTTAAAAATCCCAGATAATAATTTTGAAAAAATCAAACAACAAATTAATTTAGATACTAAAGAAAACAAAACTTATAATTATCATTCTGTTCAATTATAAATTAATAAATAATTAAAAATGACCACTAATAAATAGTGGTCATTTTTAATTAAATTATTTATAATTGATTTTTTACTTCTATAATTTTTACCCTATATGTTTCTTTAATACCTTTAATATCAACAATATCACCAACAACACAATTCATAATTGATACTGCTAATGGGCACTCATTTGAAATTAATCCTTCAAATGGATTACTTTCAATACTTCCAACAATTTTAAATTTTTCTTCTGAATCAGAAACAATTTTACCATCTTTAATTTTTACAATTGTTACTCAACTACCAACACGAACTGCTTTGATATTACTATTTTTACGTTGTTTTTGTTCTTCAAGAATAACAGCACTAGTAATAATCGTTTCAAGTTCTTGAATGCGTGCTTCATTTTTACCTTGCTCTTCACGCGCACTAGTATAATCAGCATTTTCTGATAAATCACCATCAGCCCTAGCTGCTTTTAATCGTTCTTTTATCGATTCACGTTCAACATTAATTCGTTTATATAATTCAGTTTTTAACTTTTCTAAACCTTGTTCTGAAATTATTATTTCTTTATTTTTGTTAATTTCGCTCATTAAATGCCTCCATTTATATAATTTAATATTTTAAGAACGTAAATAATTATATCATAAGGATAAATGGTTTTAAAAAAAGTATTCAAAAAAATACTTTTTTTAAAACCATTTACTTTATTAATTTTTCTTCTTTTAATAAAGAAATAATTTCTGTTTTAACTTCTTCAAGTTTTTTATCTTCTTCTTTCTCATCCATTTTTGTAATAATAAAAGCAATTTTACTAAAATTTTTTGCTTGTAAACCTAGAAAATTAAGAACTGACTTAGCTTTAACTTTAGTTTCATTACCAGTAAGTTTTACTGGCTTCGTAATATCTGCATTATCAGGTAATTTAATGACTTCTACCTTAATATTTTTATACTTACTAATAGCAGCAGCAATTTTGGCTATTGGTCGTGCATGTAAACCAATCTTTTTTTCATCATCAATTTGCACAGCATAAATAATACAATTCATTTTTTTCCTCCAAGATTTCTTAAAAATTTGTATAATATAGTTTATTTATAACATATTTTTTATTTTTTTAAAAAAAATATATAATTTAAATTTTTCTTATTAAAATAATGTCCTAGTAAATATTCAATTTTTTACAAATAAATTTTAATTTTTTTTAAAATAAATAAATAAATATGGTATTATTTATTAGTTAAAACATTAATAAGGAGAAAATAACTATGGCAAGAAAATGTGCTTTAAGTGGTATTGGTCCACTAGCTGGTAACAACCGTTCGCATGCGATGAACTCTTCTAGAAGAAAATGAAATCCAAACTTACAACCAGTAAAAATTGGTGGAAAAACTTTAATGATTAGTGCTCGTACTTTAAAAACTTTAAAGAAAAATAATGCTTTAGATAATAAAAAATAAAGTTATTTTATCTTTTGAATTATATAAATAAAGAATACTAATAAAAGAAATACTTTTCTTTTATTTTTTTATATTAAATTAAAAATATTTAATAAAATGGTATTAAGTTAACTTAATACCAATTTTTAATTACTTTAATTGTAAAATTAAAAAGGACACTTATATAAAAATTAAATTGTGTTAGTTCTATAATTAAGAAAAGAAAGGAATTAGCGCAATGTATAAGTATCTGAGTATTGAATCAATAATAGCAATAAAAGAATATAAAAATTATGGATTTTCGATTCGTAAAATAGCAAAAATTGTTGATTATAGTAAATCAACTGTACATAGAGTTTGTAGATTATTAAATAAAAACTTATTGCCATTAGAAATATTGAATCAATTTCAAAAAAATAAACAAAATGCAGGCAGAAAATTAATAATTTTAACTTTAACAGAAATTAATAGTATTAATCATTTGTTAATTACTAAAAAGTATGCTCTTGATATAATTGCTAACTTTTTAAAGGAAAATAAAATAAAAAGTATTTCAACAAAAACTTTATATAACATGTTTAAAACAAATCGAATGGGTTTTGATGAAAATAACTTATTGAGAAAAGGCAAAAATAAATCTCACAAACAAAAAGAAACTAGGGGCAAAATTAATAATTGTAAGTCTATTCATGCAAGAAATTTAATCATTCCTAATATTAAAAATATACAAGAATTTGGTCATTTAGAAGGTGATACTATCATTGGCAAAGATCATAAAAGTTCTATTATTACTTTGGCTGATATATGATCAAAAACCACAATTCCTTTAGTAACTAAAAATCATAAATCAGAAAATATTACGAAAAGTATAATAAAATTTATTTCAAAGTTACAAAAAGGAACAGTTAAAATCATTACTTTTGATCGTGGTAAAGAATTTAGTAAATGAAGATTAATCGAAAAAATTTGTAATGTCAAAATTTATTTTGCAGATCCTGGTAAACCTTGCCAAAGGGGTTTAAATTAAAATAATAATGGTATTTTAAGAAGCTATTTACCAAAATCTACAGATCTATCTTCATATAAACAAAAATATTTAAATTTTATAGCATTTCAAATTAATTCTACACCCAGAAAATCGCTCTCTTATAAAAGACCAATAGATTTAATACAATTATTTTAAAAAACTGTCCAATTTATATTTACAACTCAGGTTACTAAAAAATATTAATAATATAGTCTAGAACCTACATTTTTTATAAAAATGAAATAATTTTTCTAGTTTTTATCAATTATATTGTTATAATACGTGTATGATAAAGAAAACTCTCAGTTGGGTGGATTTATATGCTAAAAAAAAGAATTTTGTCATTATTTTGATTAATCACAATGATTAGTATTTTTATTGTAACTTTAGTTAGTCATAAACCCTATTTTATTATGGGTGGTTCAACTTCAGTAGCACCTTTAATGCATACATTAATGGAAGACTATCCTGATAATCATAAAGAAGCAGATTTTACTTATAACAGTTTAGGTTCAGATGCAGCAGTAATTCCCATTAATAAAAATATGTTTGGTATTGGCTGACTTTCAAAGGAATATACAACTCCTAATAATAATTTAATTTCTTTTGTTTTATCAAAAGATGGCATGATTTTAGTTTGTAATTTACCAAAAGATTGCTTAGGTAATGATAAACCTCTAAATTTTACACAAGATAAAGTAAAAAAAATGTATTTAAAATCGTCTATTTTCTGAAGAGATTTATTTCCACAAAATACTTCAGAACCAAATCAAGGTTGAATCAAACCAACTTGTGACCTCAAAATTTTAACTTATACTAGAGAAAATGGTTCAGGAACACGAGATGTTTTTAATGAAAAAGTTCTGGGTGATTCAAAAGCATATTATCCACAAGCAATAACCGTTAATTCAAGTACACAAATGTTTAATATGTCTAGTGGTGGTGTTGGTTATAGTTCATATTCAGATAAAAAACAATTAGATTCAAATAAACAATTCACTAATATTCATATTGCTAATTGAGAAAAAATTGCTCCAAGTTTAGATACCATTAAAAATGGTACTTATCAGTTATCACGACCATTTACAGGTTTAATAAATAAAAATTTTAAACAAATTAATACTTTAGTTAAATTTCTAAAATTCTTGTTTATTCCTGGCTATCCAGGTCATAACGAATACGTAGTTCCTACTTTTTCAGAAGCTCAATACGCACAATCAGCAGTACCATTAACTGACAAATTAAATCATGATTTAAATCAGTGATTAAAAAATTTTCCATAAAGGAGTATTAATAAATGAAATCCAAATCTTTTAAAAAGTTTTGACATAAAATAACTTTTAATCATTTTAATAAAAATCATGATCCAAAAAATGTTTTTATTAGTGAACAAAAAAAACATACTTATGATTTGATTGCTAAAATTTGTGTATTGTCTATATCTTCATTAGCACTAATTGCCGCTTCATTATTAATTGGTTTTATTATCGGCCAAACATTTAGTAATATGAGTTTTCTTAATTGATTTAAAATGTTAGGAAATAGTAAATGATTACCTAGTGCTAATAGTTTTGGTATTATTGCCTTTGTTGTTGCCACTTTTTGAGTTGCGCTATTTTCAATGATACTTGCTGTTCCTTTAAGTTTACTAACATCATTATTTATATGTGAATTTTTACCACCAAAATTAAAAAAAACAACATTAACTTTAGTAGAATTATTATCTGGTATTCCTTCAGTTGTTTTTGGTGCTTTTGGTTTAATGACCATTAGTCCTATTTTTGTAAAAATGGGAGCACCAACCAAAGAAAATATGATGACAGCAAGTTTTATTTTATCAATGATGGCATTACCAACAATTATTTCATTATCTGTTAATGCTATTACTAGAGTACCAAAATCTTATCTATATGCATCATTAGCACTAGGTATTAGCAGGACTGACACTAGTTTTAAAGTAATTTTTAAAGCGGCAAAAACCAAAATCATTGGTGCAATAATTTTTGGATTCGGAAGAGTCATTGGTGAAACAATGGCCGTTGTCATGATTGCTGGTAATAGTACTCTAACCCCCAATTTTGCACATGGTCCACTTGCATTTTTATTTAGTTCAATTTCTACTTTAGCGGGAGTAATTGGACTAGAAATTGGAGAAGCAGTTAGTTCTCAACAAATATCAGCATTATATGGAATTGGTTTATTTTTATTTATTATAGTTTCAATCATTAACTTTATTGTTTTAATAATTTATAAACGTAGTGATAAAAAAGCAAAAGGTCATAAAAAACCACGAAATTATAATTTAAAAAAAATAAATCTATCTGATAATCAACTAATGTTAACTATTAGTGAAAAAACTATTAAAAATCAAGGCTGAAAACACTTTAAAGACTATTTTCGATTATTCTTTATGGAGCTAGCTTGTTTTATTACTATGGGATTAATTATTTGAATTATTGGTGATATTATTATTAATGGTATCTTCAACATTAGTGGTAATGCTGGTAGTAGCGTTTTCAATTTTAATTTTGCGGCTTTAATTTGAACAACCGGTGATGAAGGTTACTTATCAATTATCACAATGACATGTTTATTGGTATTAACAACAATTACTATTGCTATGCCATTAGGTATTATTGGCGCAATTTATCTTCACGAATATGCCAAAAATGGTTGATTTGCTTCAATATTACGTTTTGTGCTAAATACCTTAGCTTCTACGCCATCAATTATCTTTGGTATGTTTGGATTTACTTTTTTTATTACTTTCTTACAAATAAGTTTCTCAGTAATTGCTGCTAGTTTAACATTAACAATTGTTATTTTACCACTTATTATTAGAGCAGTAGAAGATACATTAAAATCAGTACCTATTGAATATCGTGAAGCATCATTAGCACTAGGTGCTAGTAAATTTGAAACAATAAGAAAAGTAGTTATTCCAGCTGCCATTGGTGGCATTATTACTAGTATGATTTTATCAATGGGTAGAATTATTGGTGAATCAGCACCAGTTTATCTAACATTAGGAAGCACTGTTGCTTTTCCCAATAAAGGTTTCTTAAGTTCAGGACAAACTTTAACAACCCATATTTTATTAGTTAATAAAGAATCAAATGACCCTAATAAATTAGGAATGATGTACCAAACAGCACTAATAACAGTTATACTAATATTTATTTTAAATTTTATAGCAAAACATTTTGAAAAAAGTTTAACAACAGGAATCGGGGTGAAAACAAAATGCTCAATTGAATTATTAAAAGAAAAAATGAAAGCAAGAAAGAATCAGCGAATAGCAATAAAAAAAGAAAAGTAAATGTGATTAAACCTTACTTTTTAAAAGTGAAAGATAAATTTAAGAAAAAACCAAATAACAAATCAAATAATTTATCAAATATAGAAAATATTCCAAAAAGTAATTATGTTTTTACTATTAAAAATTTAAATTTCTTATATAATCATGGTAAAAAACAGGCTTTATTTAATATAAATTTAGAAATAAGTCGTAATCAAGTAACCGCTTTTATTGGACCAAGTGGTTGTGGCAAATCAACATTACTACGAACTTTAAATAGAATGAATGATTTAATTGATGGTGTTAAAATTAATGGACAAATATTATTCAATAATGAAGATATTTATGAAAATAAAAAAAATATTATTTCATTACGAACTAAAGTTGGAATGGTATTTCAAAAACCTAATCCCTTTCCAATGTCAATTTATGATAATGTTGCATATGGTCCAAAAAATCAAGGCATTAAAAACAAAAAGATTCTAAATCAAATTGTCGAAGATGCTTTAAAAAAAGCGGCTTTATGAGATGAAGTGGATCAACACTTATTTGATTCGGCATTATCATTATCAGGTGGCCAACAACAACGTTTATGTATTGCTCGTGCTATTGCCCTAAAACCAGAAGTACTATTAATGGATGAACCAACTTCAGCTCTAGATCCGATTGCCGCATCTAAAATTGAAGACTTAATGAATGATTTAAAATCAGACTTTACAATTATTGTTGTTACTCATTCAATGCAACAAGCAGCACGAATTTCTGATAAAACTGCTTTTTTCTTAAATGGAGAAGTCATTGAATATAATAATACTAAAAAAATATTTTCACGACCAAAAGATAAAAGAACAGAAGATTATATTACCGGCAGATTTGGTTAAAAATATATATAATTAATTATAGAGAAAGGAGGAAAAAATGAAAATAATTAACCGTAGATTTGATTTAGATATCATAAATTTAAAACAAAACTTATTAACTTTATTAAAAGAAGTAAAAAAAGAACATAAAGACGCTTTAATAGCAATGGAAACACAAGATTTTGATATGTCAAAAAGAATTGTTGAAACCGATAAAGAAATTAGAACAGTCGCTGAAAGTTTAACAATTACTGCAATTTGAAGTATTGCTCAACAAAATCCTTTTGCTACTGACTTACGTACTATTATTGGCTATATGAATATTATTCGTGATTTAGAACGTATTTCAAATTATGCTAAAAATTTATCCAAATTTAATGTCAAATATAAACCAGAAATTAAATTAACATCTCAATTATCAGTATTAATGAAAAAAGTATTTAAAATGATGGATTTAATTGGTGAATCTATAAATGAAAATGATATTAAGAAAGCTTATCAAGCAGCAGAATATGATATCGATATTGATAATCGTTTTCGTGAATCAATGAAAAACATTGTCAATATGTTAAAAGTAAACAAAAATAATGATCAACTCTCTCAATATACATCAACAATGCAACAGTTGAAATATATTGAAAGACTAGGTGATCACTTAGTTAACATTTGTGAAACAATAGTATATATTATTAAAGGTAAATTTTATGATTTATCTTCAACAAAAATATCTGAATAATTTATCAATCATTGTTAAAATAATTACTTTTTTTGCAAGTTTCATTTAAATATTTTTAAGTCATACTTTAATATGATAATATTTATTATTATTTTATTTTTAATTGTATTAAATTAAGGTATGATTTTTTAATTTAATATTAAAATTTCTAAAAAGGAATGTTTAACTTAGTTCTTCTATTTTAATATTACTATTAATATTTTTTTTGTTATCTACATTTTGCTTATTTTTATTATATAATAAAGAAATTCCTATTATTAAACCAATTAAATTTAATGTTAAAAATAATAATATGATGCCTAATGCATTATTACTATTACATAAAGTTATACCTCAAATTAAAAACACTATTCAAATTACTAAACATATTCATATAATAAATGTAATTAAACCAATACTCATTACCTTGCACCTTTTTCTTTCTAAAAAATAATTAAACTAAATAAAATATAGTATTTTCTATTAGATTCTTATAATTTAATATTTTTTTCTTTATACAAGTATTTACTCTATATAAATATAAGAAAAATGCATATTTTTATGCATTTTTCTTATATTTATTAAATCAACCCCCATCTATATCCTTTTCTTATGATCAATTTATTTCATTTGGTTTCATTGGTTTTTCATTATTCTTTACACTAATAATTTTACCATTTTTAACGTTAATAACAGTATTTGCAACATATTGGAAGTTAGGATTATGAGTAACCATAATAATTGATGTTTTATATTCTCGATTAACATCCAATAAAATTTCTAACACCTTACGCCCCATTTCCTCATCAAGTGCTCCTGTTGGCTCATCACAAAATAAAATTGTCGGATTTTTTGCTAGTGCTCTACCAATCGATACTCTTTGTTGTTGTCCACCCGATAATTGACTTGGAAACTTATTCATATGTTCATCCATTTCAATAACTTGAAAAATATCATCAATACTCATATTTTTATTTTTAGCAAGATTTTCACCAACTTCAGCATTTTCACGAGCAGTTAAGTTAGTTAATAAATTGTATTGTTGAAAAATAAAACCAACATTATCTCGTCTCAATTTAGTTAAATGACTATCTTTTAATAAAGATAAATTGTATCCCGCCACAAAAACATCACCAGTATTAGGTTTATCCAATCCCAAAATAATATTTAATAATGTTGTCTTACCACTTCCCGATGGTCCTAAGATAACAACAAAATCACCTAATTTAATTTTTAAATTAACTCCTTTTAATACTTCATATTCTAAGTCTCCAGTTAAGTAAGATTTTTTAACATCAAATAATTCAATAACATTAGTTTGAGTATCAGGAGTATTATTAGTCATTGATATAATTTTACCTGCTAAAATTTCTTTTGAATGAGTTTTTGTTAATTTTTTAATTGCTTTTTGATTATCTTTAAAAGCTTGCAATTTAGCTTTATTAGCTTCTATTTCTTCCTTTGATTCTGGTTTATCATGAGATTTATGAGTTACTGGTGGTATTGTAACTTAGGTTTTAGATACTGACTTCTTTGTAAAACTAGATTCTAACTTATTTTTAGTTACTTGTTAACTTGAATTTTTAGTGTTTTTTTTATCATTTTTCATGTTTTTATTCCTTTCTGCTTTTAATCAATTTCATTTAAAGTTTTAATTGGATTAATCTTCTTCATGGCATATCAATCAATAATAAAGGTTGTTGCATAAATACCAAAGACAATTAAACCAACCACAAGAGGTAATCATCAAACAAAGAATAATGGTAAAACCCATGTTGTATTAGCAGCTAAATAGTTAAGAATAAACTTAACAATTATTCATCCTACAGGAAAACCAATAACAAACATAACAGCAATCACTGGTAAATACATACCAATAACAATATTAGTTATTTTTGCATCACTATAACCAAGTGTTTTCATTGTTGCTATTGTTTTACGATTTTCATAAATTACTAAATTACTTGTTAATAAAATAATAAAGAACGAAATGATTAATGAAAAGATAATAAATGCAACCAATACTGTATCAACTAAAGCAGTAATTTGATTTAACAACTGATGATGGACATCTTGTGGCGTAATATTAACAGCACTACCTGCACCATAACCTTGATAAGTACCAGAACCATCAGTACCACCAT
Source organism: Spiroplasma endosymbiont of Zeiraphera isertana (assembly GCF_964030805.1). Classification (GTDB taxonomy): domain Bacteria; phylum Bacillota_I; class Bacilli_A; order Mycoplasmatales; family VBWQ01; genus Spiroplasma_E. The sequence goes on along the minus strand of NZ_OZ034965.1, from coordinate 652,841 downwards.
TTAAACCAAAAGAACTGTAATCTCCATACATTTGCGAAGTTGAAAATGAATTAGTTATATCTGGTAATGATTGCGAATTTGAAAATTTAAAATTAAAGATTGGATTTTCATTTTCAAATATTTGATTAAGTTTATAAATAACGGGATCATTTAATTGATTAAGAAAATTTTGATATTCATTAAATGATTTTAATTTACCAAAATCAACATCACAAGTTGTTTTTTTGTCTTCTCATTCTTTTTTAAATAATAAAAATAAAAATTCTTTTGTTTTATTAAATGATAAAACTTTATCAGCATTAATTTTACTAATATAAGCATTAGGTTGACCATAACCATTATATATACCAACTACTTTATACGTTGGTGTTTTAGAACTTATCTTATCATTATAAGAATTAACAACCTTACCAGCAGCAACTTCTTTTAACATATTTGTAGCATTAATACCCGCATTAACATAAGCCTCATCCTTTAACTCATCAACTTGTGTATAACCGGTTTGTTGTTTTAATAATGTTACATTATTAACATTTTTACTATCACCAACAACGTTATCAATATTAATTTTATCCAAATCAAAAGGTTTCAATTTATTATTATCTTTAAATTTCATAGTATTACCATTACTACTCATTTTAAATTCATCATTTATTTTTAAATTGAATTGTTTAGCAATTGTTTGATTAATAACAAGACTAATACTATCATCACTATTTTCTTGTTCTAAAAGTGGATTTAATGAAGAACCTCCAGCATCATATAATTGCATCATTGAAGGTTTGCCTAACTGTTGTTGATTTTGTAAACCATAAACTTTCATTAAATATTTGTTCTGTTTAAATAATTTTTCAGGAGTACCAATAAAGTAAGTTCCTAATTCATCAGTTTCTTTATCAAAAGGCACAACATTAAAAGCAACATTAAAAGGAGAATTGGGATCACTATAAGCTTTGGCAATATTTTGACGAATAAAATATGGGCTTTTAGTATAAGCACCTTGCACTACGGTTTGTCCCATTCTATTATAAAATAAAGCACCAAATCAAATTCCAACTTTATTAATTCAACTATCACGCTCTTTGTCACTAATTTCAGATGCATTATTATTCAATAATTGTGTTTCATTAGTTAAATGTCACGGATATAATTTATCGTTAGTATCAAAACTTAAATTATCAATATCATTAATAAAAGTAGGACCCTTACTTGAGGCATTTTTGTAAGCAGGAATATTACTATTTGCTCAATCTTTGAATTTTGTAATATCTAAATCATTAGGATTAGTACTAATCTTACCAGTCTTCGAAATCGTACCACTAATATTCATTGCCACTGTTGTTCGATAGTTTTGATAAAATTTTCTAATAATATTATAAGTATTCTCACTATAAAAACTGTTAATATTAGTATTTTTTAAAACTGTGTCATACATTGGTAATGCATTTGGTCAAGCCATTTGTACCATAATTCCAACAATCACAGAAGCATCTTTAATATCACTAGAATCTAATCCATTTAAAAAGTTTTTAGTAAGCATTTTACAATTTAAATACGTTAAACCAGTATATCCTAAATCACTAATAGCAGCACCGGGATTAGATTCATCTGACATTGGAGCATATGCTTCAGCATTAGTATTATTTTCTAATAATTCTTTAACAAAAGTATCATTTAATGGTCCAGAATTATCAAAACGTGGTGGATGTCAATATGTATCACCAGTAGTACTATCAACAGTAGAAGTATAAGTTCAATCATCTTTATTATTTGGATTATAAGTTTTATAAAAACTATACGGAGAATTATAAGTCGGAATGTCATATTCAACTAAGGAGTGATAATTCATACCAGTAAAAGAAAGTAATTTATTATCAGCCATAATTTTTGGACCAATAATAGATGTTGTCATTAAAGTTGTTCCTAAAAACATAGTTAATGATGCTGCTGCCATTTTTCCAATTGATGATGTAAATAGTGATAAACGGAATCTTGTTAAAAATCCACGATTAATACTTTTTGTTTTAATAATTCGACTAAAGCGAGAATTAACAGTAGCTGATTCGTTTTTAATTAAATCTATTGGTTTTTTAATAACTGTTAAAGCACTAATAACTCATGCAATAATTGATAAAAAACCAAATATTAAAATTAAACAATATATAAATCCTAAACCATTAAAAATAAAATGACCAAAATCTAGATTAAAATAGTTGGCAAATGTTTGAACTATAATTACTTGTAAACCACTTGCTGGTAAAAACACTAAAATAGTACCAATAAGTGCTGATACCATTGGATAAGCTAAAGATGTAATTAAAATTTTAATATTACTATAACCTAATGATTTTAAAATTCCAATTTGTGTTCGTGAATTATCAATATTTTTATAAGTAATTAATATGACTGTAATTCCTGTAATAATTAAAACAATTAACAATAAACCAATTAATAAACTTTTAAATCCAATAATAGTTGCATTCAAAGTAGCAGTACGATTATTAAACGTATACTTATTATTTCCTAACTTATATACTAAAGCAGCATCAGAATCAATAGTATTAATATATTTACTTCTTAAACTTTGTGAAATTAATTTAATATCATTAATTTTACCTATTGTTGATTTTCCAACAAAATAAATTTCGCGATCATTATCAGAAGAAATTGTGATTTTTTCATTAGCTTTATCATATGATCAAATATAATTATTTTTTTCTAACCTTTTACTTAAACCAAATTGCATGGGATCAACGTATAATAAACCTTCACGAGTTTTATTTGGAATTGGTGTAGTTTGATCAATAATTGGGGTTGTGAAATCAGCAGATACACCATATCCAACAATTTTTAATCAATTATAACTACTATAAGCAGCATCATTTAAATCATATCGTGAAACTTTTAAACTACTTCCTAATTGATCTGATTGCACACGAATTGTATCATTAATATGCAAATTATTTTTTTGAGCAAATTCTTTATTAATAACTACCTGTTTTCAACTTGGAGTTTTATCTGGATTATTACTATCTCCTATTTGATAACCATCACTAATGATTAATTTATCAATACGAGCATCTTGATTATAAGTTAATATTTTTAAAATTCTAGGATTACTATTATTATCTAATTGCATAGTTCTGCCTTCAACACGATCTCATATAAATTCATTACCAGCATCATTTGCAATATTGTTAATATCAAAATCATTCTTTTCATCAACAGCAGTTGTTGATGTTGAGATTTTATTAGAAACAGTTTTTGGAGTAGTATTAGATAAATCAATAACAAAATCATGTAAATTAGATTTTGCAACTAATGTTGAATATTCATCAGAAATTCTTGCTAAACTTGTTTGCATTAATGAAAAAATAGTTGATGATAATAATACTAAAACAATTAAACCAACTAATTGAATTTTATTACGAAATGCTTGTTTAAACGCATTTTTAAAAAGCAAAAATGATTGTTTTTTCATATTCGTTCTTCCTTTCTTTTAAATTTTAAAACAAAAAAAGTTATTTAATTAAAGCCATTTTTCAACCATTAATTAAAGTTTTTAAATCTTGAATAGTTTTAGTAATAAGTAGTGTTAATTGGGCACTTAAAAAATAAGTTAAATTCTTCTTAAAAATAGCAATTAAAAGTTTTTTATTATTATCAGCAATAGAAACTTGGTGGTCAAAATTAGTAAACATTTGTTTTTTAAATTGCCATGTTAAAATGATAATTTTAGTTTTAGTATATTTTTTTACTGGAAATTGTTTATTAATAATATTGGGTAATGAAGAATTACTAAATAATGTTACTCAAGTTTTTTTAATTAAATTAAAAATTGTAAATAAATTATCACTAAACATTTTTCATGAAAAGAAACCTAATCAATAGTAAAAGAACACTAAAATTAGTACTGAAATAAAGTTATTTATTGATGGTAATGATATTTTAATCATAGTAAAATTAAATTGTAAAATAATAGCAATTATAATAATTCACAAAATAGTAAAACGCATCACTTTCATAATTTGATTATTATTACGGCTTAAAAAACTAAAAAAAATAAATAAATGTAAAATCGAAATCAATGATAGCATTGGTAAACTTTCTAAATCTAAAAAATTAATATTAATTACCATTTCTTGAACTGGTAATAAAAATAAACAAAATTGTGCTAAAAATCATAAACTAAATTGAAGAATAATGATTTTTGTTTTATTAAATATTTTTTTATTATTAATACTATTTTTATGAAAATTAATAGTAATTAAAAAAGTTAATTTCATAATTAAAAGTAAAAAAAGAACTGGTAAACCAAAAAAAATAAATAATTGTTCAAAATTATTAATACTATTAATTTTTAAAATATTACTACTACGTAACATTATATTCACCCTTAAATAAACTTTGTTATTATTATAATTATAAACTATTGGAATGGCAACCTTTTTTAGGACTATTTTTTGGTAGACATTTGTTTTTGATAATTAACTGGAGTTAGGTAGTTTAAAGTGCTATGAATTCGTATGTTGTGGAATGGCAACCTTTTTTAGGACTATTTTTTGGTAGACATTTGTTTTTGATAATTAACTGGAGTTAGGTAGTTTAAAGTGCTATGAATTCGTATGTTGTTATATCAATTGATATAATCAAATAATTCTAATTTTAATTGGATTAATGATGTAAAATTTTTATCATTAATAAATTCTGTTTTGAAAGTTTTAAAAGTCGCTTCAGCAACGGCATTGTCATAAGGACATCCTTTTTTGCTTAAAGAGCGAGTAATATTGAATGCTAGTAAAAGTTTATCAATAATTTTATTATTAAATTCATTACCTCGATCGCTATGAAATATTTGAATATCTTTTAAACAGCGATTTGATTGCATAAATGCTTCATATACTAATGATGCATCTTTTTTAGTGCCTACACTATGTCCAATAATTTCGCGGTTAAATAGGTCTATTAATAAACAAATATAGTTTCACTTACCATTTACTTGAACATAAGTTAAATCACTAACAATAACTTCATTTTTAATCCTATTCTTAAAGTTTCTATTAACAAGATTAGTTATTTGACTATCATTGACTTTATTATGATGATTTTTGTGTCTTAATTTAGTGTATTTTGATATTAAATTATGTTTATTCATAATTTCTTTAATTTTTCGTCTTGATAAATAAATTTCTTGGTTTTCTAATATGACTTTTAATCTTCTTGTGCCATAAATTTCTTTTAATTTTCACAAAAAATCTTGATATTACTTTTAATTTAAAATTAAAAGTAATATTTTTATATCAGGGGTGATTTTTTGTGACTAATAATGAATTAATTGATGTTTTAAAAAACAAAAAAGATGAAGAATTTATAAAAATTATTAGACATTTTAAAAATAGAATTAAACAAATTGAGAAAAAAGAAAAATTAGATGCAATTGATAAAAAATTTAAAGAAAAAGGAATTCAATGTCCAAATTGTAAATCTTATTGATGTGTAAAAAATGGTTTTAAGAATAATAAGCAAAAATATTTATGCAAAGATTGTAAAAGTAGCTTTGATGCTTTAAGAAATCATTTTTTACATTGAAGTCATTTATCTCATGAACAATGAGATTGAATAATTTGATTGTCATTGTTGGGTCAATCTGCTTATACTATTTCTCAATTTGCTAAAATTTCAAAAACATCAGCATGATTTAATCGTCAAAAATTTATGAAATCATCACAATTAGCAAAAACACAAAAACCATTCACAAAATTAAAAGGTAGAATTGAAATTGATGAAACTTTTATCAAAGAAATTCATAAAGGAAATTTCAAAAATCCAGATGATCCAAGAAAAAAATGAATTGAAGAAAATGCTAAAGATTTAAACTGTTGTATTGAAATGGCAATTGATGAAAATAAAAATATTTATGCTCAAACAACAAATACTAAAAGATTAACAAAAAAATGAGTACAAGAAAATTTAACATCTAAGCTTATCGAAGAAAAATCAATTATAGTTTGTGATATGCAAATACTATATGATACAGTAGCTAAACAAACAAAATGTACTCTCAAGAAATTTAAATCAAAAGAAAATAAAGAATTAAATTATAAAAATTTAAGTAATATCAGTAAAACACAATCAAGTTTAAAAGAATTTATTACTCATTATCATGGCATTGGATTTACCAATATTCAAAATTACCTCAATTTATGAAAATTTAAATACCAACATTATAAAATATCACCTTATGCAAAATATGAAGCATTATATTTCAGTTTGTAAAAAAAATAAATCCCAAAATTAAATAAAATCAAATTTTAGGCCAGGTTGATGATTTTTTTTATTTCATCAAGAGTTTTTTTGAAAATTAAAATAAATTTCTTTATTTTCTTTAAAAGCACTAATAACAGCTTCATCATACATATTATTTTTATTTTTTTCTTGTTTCTTGAAATTAAAATAATATGTTGATTTAGAGAGCTTTAAAAAACGACACATTGTACGAATTTTATATTTACATTTATTATTGATAATAATCTCTATTTTCTGCCTATTATTAGTGCTGCTTGCTTTAAAATATCATTTTCCATTCGTAACTGTTTTAATTCTTTTCTTAATTTAATTAATTCATTTTCTTCAACAGAACGATTATCTTTAGATTTAAAACTACCTGAATTAGTAAATTGCTTAATTCAATTATAAGTAGCTGCTCTTGTAACATTGTACTCTTTAGCAAGACAAGACACTTACTTACCACTTTGATATAAATCTACTATTTGTTTCTTAAATTCGTAGGTATATGAGTTAATATTGGCCATAATTATAGTTCCTTTCTTTTAACTAATTTGTTCACTTGTCTACGTAATTATTGTCCAATAAAGTGTAACCTATCCAATGCAAATTTTTTCTAAACAATTGACTATCAAATTTTTCATCTTCTTGTTGATAATATTTGGCAATATTACTAATAGAACTATCAATAGCATTATATTCTTTTAATTTTCACAAAAAATCTTGATATTACTTTTAATTTAAAATTAAAAGTAATATCAAGATTTTTTGTGACTAATAATGAATTAATTGATGTTTTAAAAAACAAAAAAGATGAATAATTTATAAAAATTATTAGACATTTTAAAAATAGAATTAAACAAATTGAGAAAAAAGAAAAATTAGATGCAATTGATAAAAAATTTAAAGAAAAAGGAATTCAATGTCCAAATTGTAAATCTTATTGATGTGTAAAAAATGGTTTTAAGAATAATAATCAAAAATATTTATGCAAAGATTGTAAAAGTAGCTTTGATGCTTTAAGAAATCATTTTTTACATTAGACTTGGTGCAAAACTAAGGTAATTCAAAATTATATATTCCTGCTATTAAATTAAATCTTAATGCAAATCTTCGTATTTTATTGCGATATTTTAAACTTAAAATTTTAAAACGTTTTAGTTTAGCAAATACGTGTTCAATTTTAATTCTAATTTTACTTAAAGTTTTATTGTATTCTTTTTGAATTGGTGTTAATTGATTGTATTTACTTTTTTTAAATGGCAAAAATGTATTTTTATGAATATTTTGTATACCTTGATAACCTGAATCAACAAAAACTTGTTTTTCTGGATGAATAAAAGTTTTAGATTTTAGAAGCAATTTAAAATCGTGAATGCTTCCAAAACAAAAAGCAGTTGAAATAATTTTTCCATTGGAAATATCAATAGTTATTTGGGATTTGAGAGAATGATGTTTCTTTTTACCTGAAAAAAGTAATTTTAGTTTTTTTTTAATTCTTTCAATTGGAGTTTCATTAGCATCAATAGCTAACAAATTATTATTAGTACCTTTATTTTTTGTTAAATCTTTTTTTCCAGGTAAATTAAAAATTCCGCTTTTTATTAAAATATTTTCAATTCAAAAAATATTATGAATGCAACTAGTATGACTAATATTATATTTTTTTGCAATAACTATATAACTACTATAGTCTTTTCAATATTCTAAAGTCATTAATAAACGCTCTTCAATTACAATTTTATTTTTTCTACCACCATAATATTTTTGTTTAGACTCAGCAATTTTTAAAATTTCAAGCATTTTATAAAGTGTTTGTGGCTTTATGCCGACTAAACTATAAAATTCTTGATCATCTTTATATTTTTTCAACATAATAACTATCACCTTTAATATTAATAATAATCGTTAAATTGTTAAAATTAAAGGTTTTGCACCAAGTCTATTGAAGTCATTTATCTAATGAACAATGAGATTGAATAATTTGATTGTCATTGTTAGGTCAATCTGCTGATACTATTTCTCAATTTGCTAAAATTTCAAAAACATCAGCATGATTTAATCGTCAAAAATTTATGAAATCATCACAATTAGCAAAAACACAAAAACCATTCACAAAATTAAAAGGTAGAATTGAAATTGATGAAACTTTTATCAAAGAAATTCATAAAGGAAATTTCAAAAATCCAGATGATCCAAGAAAAAAATGAATTGAAGAAAATGCTAAAGATTTAAACTGTTGTATTGAAATGGCAATTGATGAAAATAAAAATACGGACTTCTCCCCACATGTACTTGTGGAGGAAACAATGAAATTGAATGAGTTCAACAATATATTTCAAACAGAAAAAGATTGTTTGAAATATATAGCAAGTTTGAAGGAAAACAAATGTATGAGGTGTTCTTGAACAAATTTGAATACTTCTGATTTAAGAAGAATAAGATGTTTTAAATGTCATCAAACATTTAGTATTCTTCATGACACCATTTTTACAAGTCACAAACACCTTTGACATCTTGGTTTTATCTCATCTTTAGATGAATAAACACCAAACATGGAATTCCATCAACTGATGTTGCAAAAGAATTGGGAGTAACTTTGAAAACTGCTTGAAGAATGGGTCATAAAATCCGAAGTGCAATTGCAAAACAAGAACCTCAATTCATTGTTGAGGGCATAGTGCAAATGGATGAAATGTATCTTTCACATATGGGTTTTAAAAAACAAGGAAGATCCTTAAAAAATAAAACTTTGATTGTTGGGATTTATGAAAAAACAACCAATAATTTAATTGTGAAAGTGTTGAAAAATGCAAATCAAAAAAATCTTTTGCAATTTGCAAGAAACCACATTTCTTCAAAGTGTGATGTACATACTGATTCTTGAAAAGGATATCGCCATTTTAAATCAGTTTTCACTAAGCATGAAACAGTTAACCATCAAGATTGCTATGTTTCAAAAACTGGTGTAAACATAAACCAGATTGAATCGGCATGAAAGCACATCAGACGAACATTTAAAACACATATCAAAGTTGAAAAACATCATGTTCATTTATACGCAAAAGAATCGGCATATAAATTCAACAATATACCTAGTTTTGAAACTGTAATGTTATGTTTGATTTAAAAATGTGGGGAGAAGTCCGTAGATAGGCTTTTCTCAGCATTTATGTGATAAAATTTAAAAATAGTACATAAAGGGAGAAAAGCCTAAAAATATTTATGCTCAAACAACAAATACTAAAAGATTAACAAAAAAATGAGTACAAGAAAATTTAACATCTAAGCTTATCGAAGAAAAATCAATTATAGTTTGTGATATGCAAATACTATATGATACAGTAGCTAAACAAACAAAATGTACTCTCAAGAAATTTAAATCAAAAGAAAATAAAGAATTAAATTATAAAAATTTAAGTAATATCAGTAAAATACAATCAAGTTTAAAAGAATTTATTACTCATTATCATGGCATTGGATTTACCAATATTCAAAATTACCTCAATTTATGAAAATTTAAATACCAACATTATAAAATATCACCTTATGCAAAATCTGAAGCATTATATTTCAGTTTGTAAAAAAAATAAATCCCAAAATTAAATAAAATCAAATTTTAGGCCGGGTTGATGATTTTTTTTATTTCATCAAGAGTTTTTTTGAAAATTAAAATTATATTCTGCACAAGTTATATAGATAATATTAAGCGCAGTAATAATGTCTTCTTTAGTTAATGTTGGTACTTGTGATTTTATTTTTTGTAAAATGTTAGTAATTAAATGTTTACCTACTGCCATTATTTTTAATCCTATCTTTTTTAATCAATTAAAAGCTCATATAGCCATTAAATGGTTATATGAGCTTTAGTAGCTTTAATATTATATTAGACTTGGTGCAAAACCTTTAATTTTAACAATTTAACGATTATTATTAATATTAAAGGTGATAGTTATTATGTTGAAAAAATATAAAGATGATCAAGAATTTTATAGTTTAGTCGGCATAAAGCCACAAACATTTTATAAAATGCTTGAAATTTTAAAAATTGCTGAGTCTAAACAAAAATATTATGGTGGTAGAAAAAATAAAATTGTAATTGAAGAGCGTTTATTAATGACTTTAGAATATTGAAAAGACTATATTAGTTATAGAGTTATTGCAAAAAGATATAATATTAGTCATACTAGTTGCATTCGTAATATTTTTTGAATTGAAAATATTTTAATAAAAAGCGGAATTTTTAATTTACCTGAAAAAAAAGATTTAACAAAAAATAAAGGTACTAATAATAATTTGTTAGCTATTGATGCTACCGAAACTCCAATTGAAAGAATTAAAAAAAACTAAAATTACTTTTTTCAGGTAAAAAGAAACATCATTCTCTCAAATCCCAAATAATTATTGATATTTCCAATGGAAAAATTATTTCAACTGCTTTTTGTTTTGGAAGCATTCATGATTTTAAATTGCTTCTAAAATCTAAAACTTTTATTCATCCAGAAAAACAAGTTTTTTGTTGATTCGGGTTATCAAGGTATACAAAATATTCATAAAAATACATTTTTGCCATTTAAAAAAAGTAAATACAATCAATTAACACCAATTCAAAAAGAATACAATAAAACTTTAAGTAAAATTAGAATTAAAATTGAACACGTATTTGCTAAACTAAAACGTTTTAAAATTTTAAGTTTAAAATATCGCAATAAAATACGAAGATTTGCATTAAGATTTAATTTAATAGCAGGAATATATAATTTTGAATTACCTTAGTTTTGCACCAATTCTATTGTAATAATCACTTTTAATTATAGATTAACTTTAGTTTTGATATTCAAAGTTGCTGAATTTTGTAACTGTGCCTTTATTGCATTGGCTACATGTTAAACATCGGTACCAATAACAATTTGCAAAGCTTCTTTATTCAAAATTTTAGTACCAAATGCTCCTGCGGCCTTAACTTTTGCCAAATTAACACGTGATGTATCTTTAACAATCAAACGTAACCTAGTAGCACAATTATCAATTTCAACAAAATTATCTGCACCAATTGCTTCAATTAATTTTGTTGCCATTAATGTATATTTATCACTTTTAAGATTTTTATTGCTTAACTCTGATTTTGTTGTTACTTTATTTTCTTCAACACCAAAATCTTCTTCTCTTCCTGGTGTTTCAATATTCATTTTAGTAATTAATGTATAAAATACAATAAAATAAACTCCACCAGCAGCAATTAATAGGGTGAGTAAAGTTAATAGTTATAATTTAATTTTCTTTAAATAAAAGACAACTTTAAATTATTAATTGTTGGTTATATTATATACCTTTTTATAAATATAATCAAGTATTTTAGACTATTATTTTAAAAGGAAATTATCCCCACATGTACTAGTGTGGAGGAAAAAATGAATTGAAATGAATTCAATAGCATATTTCAAACTGAAAACGATTGTTTGAAATATATAGCGAAGTTGAAAATAATGAAATGCATCAGGTGTGCTTCTTCTAGTTTGAATACTTCTGATTTGAGAAGAATACGATGTTTGAACTGTAACCAAACATTTAGTATTCTTTATGGAACCATTTTTTATAAGTCACAGACCCAAATGACATCTTGGTTTTATCTCATCTTTAGATGAATAAACACAAAGCATGGCATACCAGCAACCGATGTTGCAAGGGAATTGGGTGTGACCTATAAAACAGCTTGAAGAATGTGTCATGAAATCAGGACTAGAATTGGAAATCAAGATGCAGGTTTCATTGTTGATGGCACAGCACAGATGGATGAAATGTATCTTTCACATTTAGGTTTTAAAAAACAAGGAAGATCCTTGTTGAATAAAACTTTGATTGTTGGAGTTTATGAGAAAACCAGCAACAAACTAATTGTGAAGGTGCTGAAAAATGCAGATGAAAAAAACCTTTTAAGATTTGCATTGAAACACATTTTTACTGAGTGCTGTCTATTTACGGATTCTTGGAAGGGATATGTAAGTTTCAAAAACTTCTATCCCAAACATGAAATCGCAAATCATGAAGTTGGGTATGTGTCACCAACAGGTGTAAACACAAACCAGATTGAATCAGCATGAAAGCACATCCGACGAACTTTCCGAACACACATAAGAGTTTCAAAGCACAATATTCATTTATATGCAAAAGAATCAGCATATAAATTCAATAACATACCTAGTTTTGAAACTGTAATTTTGTGTTTGATTTAAATACATGCGGGGATAATTTCCTAGGTAGGCTTTTATCTCCATTTATGTGATAAAATTTAAAAATAGTACATAAAGGGATAAAAGCCTTTTAAAATTATCTAAAGTAAAAATTCCTAACTATTTAGGTTTAGATTTATTAAGTTTTTAAAACTTTAATTGTAAAATTAAAAAGGACACTTATATAAAAATTAAATTGTGTTAGTTCTATAATTAAGAAAAGAAAGGAATTAGCGCAATGTATAAGTATCTGAGTATTGAATCAATAATAGCAATAAAAGAATATAAAAATTATGGATTTTCGATTCGTAAAATAGCAAAAATTGTTGATTATAGTAAATCAACTGTACATAGAGTTTGTAGATTATTAAATAAAAACTTATTGCCATTAGAAATATTTAATCAATTTCAAAAAAATAAACAAAATGCAGGAAGAAAATTAATAATTTTAACTTTAACAGAAATTAATAGTATTAATAATTTGTTAATTACTAAAAAGTATGCTCTTGATATAATTGCTAACTTTTTAAAGGAAAATAAAATAAAAAGTATTTCAACAAAAACTTTATATAACATGTTTAAAACAAATCGAATGGGTTTTGATGAAAATAACTTATTGAGAAAAGGCAAAAATAAATCTCACAAACAAAAAGAAACTAGGGGCAAAATTAATAATTGTAAGTCTATTCATGAAAGAAATTTAATCATTCCTAATATTAAAAATATACAAGAATTTGGTCATTTAGAAGGTGATACTATCATTGGCAAAGATCATAAAAGTTCTATTATTACTTTGGCTGATATATGATCAAAAACCACAATTCCTTTAGTAACTAAAAATCATAAATCAGAAAATATTACGAAAAGTATAATAAAATTTATTTCAAAGTTACAAAAAGGAACGGTTAAAACCATTACTTTTGATCGTGGTAAAGAATTTAGTAAATGAAGATTAATCGAAAAAATTTGTAATGTCAAAATTTATTTCGCAGATCCTGGTAAACCTTGCCAAAGGGGTTTAAATGAAAATAATAATGGTATTTTAAGAAGATATTTACCAAAATCTACAGATCTATCTTCATATAAACAAAAAGATTTAAATTTTATAGCATTTCAAATTAATTCTACACCCAGAAAATCGCTCTCTTATAAAAGACCAATAGATTTAATACAATTATTTTAAAAAACTGTCCCATTTATATTTACAACTCAGGAAATATTAAAGTAAAAGATTTAATTTATTAATTCTTGCTGAATTAATAATAAGCATATTATCAAGAACTTTATCATTATAAATTTTAGCACCATAACCTTTTAAAGATTTAACTAAATGTGATACATCACTTTCAGCACAAACTCCTTGATTTCAATTTTCTTTTTGATTTATAACACCTTCTTTATTATTTTTAAAATATTTATATATTTCTTCATTTACATTATTTTCTTTTAAAAAATCTAATAATGAATAATATTCACCATTAACAAATAAATCATATGCATTTGTTAATTTTTTATTATCTACTTTTCTATTAAAAATAAATCCTTTTTTCAATGCTTTAAATGCATGATGTCTATCAATTACATAAGGAATATTTTCTTTTTTAGCAGTAGTTTTAATTCAAGGTGCACCATCACCAATAAATACTAAACTACTTTTATTATAAATAAATTGTAAATCAAGAAATTCATAAATTTTATCAATTAATTCTTGTCTTTTAATTCTTTGACCATTTTTAGTTTTCATATAAGTAATTTTTTTATCTTTTAAAACATTTCTACTTTTAGTAGATTTTTCTAAATCTTTACCTTTATTTGCACTAATTGTACGAATACGATTTTTTTGTTTTTTATTATCAAATAAAGAACTTATAAAACAATCATCCATATTTACAAATAATTTTTCAGTTGGTAAAACTACTTTTTTTTCTTTTATTTCTTCAATACCTATTACTGCATTTTTCATTACATTAGTAATATATGTTTTTGAAAAATTACTATTTTTTATAGTATCTTGTACATCACTTTGTCTTTTACCATTACCTGAATTTCTTATTATTGTATGTTCTAAACTAGTAAGTGTTCTTTTTCTTTTTTTAATTTTTATATAATTATCTAAAGGATAATAATATTCATTATTTTCTAATATTAAATAACATCTGCGATAAAAATAATTTATTTTGCCATATTGAGTATTTGGACTTCTTGGAGCAGTTTTAACATATTTATATTTAGTTTTATCATATATATTTTGATATCAAAAATCATCATATGCTTTTAATAGATTTGTTAAATAATTTAAACCATTATTTTTAATTTCATTATCAAGTTCATCATAATTAAGTTCATTACTAAGAAAATTCATAATATTATTTCCTTTCTTAATTTATGATTTTGATTATAGTAATTTTAGAAAAAAAGTTTGGAAATATGATAACTGTAAAATGATATAATTAAATATATATGTTTTAAAATAAGGTGATAATATGCCAAAACAAAGAAAAGAATTAGGAAATTATAAATTAAAAATACAAGAATATTTAAGAGAAAATAAAGATAATTTAAAAAAATGTACTAAACAAGAATTAAATTATATTTTAAATGTAGATAATAAATATATATTTGATTGCCGAAGAAGGTCGACAAAATGACAAAAAGCTTTTATTAAAGAATATGATAAAGCATGTCTTAAAATTGGAATTGCAAGATTAAAAAATGTTACACAAGTACCTCAATATGAATGAGCTTATTTAAGAACAAATCATAAAGATATGTTTGATGATTTAATAGATAATCAAGATATAGAAGCAAATAATAGTAATATAATTATTAATATTTGTGAACCAAGAAAAATAGAAAATAATGATTAGAAACCTATAATAAATATAGGTTTTTTTTCTTTATTTTAAAGGGAAAAAATGATATAATTAATATTAAGGAAACAGTAGCCATTCTGTGAGTTTAGGAGTTAAATATGGAAAACTTTAACTGAGATAAAAATAAAAATTATACTAATGAAGAATTAGAAAATTTATTAGAACAACACCGAAATTTTGTTTATAAAAATACTAAAACTGAATTAGAACCTAAATTAAATGAGTATCAAAATAAATTAAAAGAATATGAAAATAAAGTTAATGAATATCAAGAAAAAGAATTATTTAATGGTTTTAATGATAAACAATTAAAAATAGTTAAATCATTAATTAATACTGAATATAAAGAACTTGATAAACATTCTGCTTTAAATAAAATAAAAGAAGATTATGCAGAAATATTTAATAATAATTTACATAATAAAGAAATTAAAAAACAAGAAATTATTAAAAATGAAGAATCTAAACAAGAGTTTTTTAATCCAAAAACACTTTTTGAATTAGATAATAATATTACATCTAAAAATGAAGAATTATTAAAAAATACAGAAGTTGTTGGTGCAAAAACTAAACAAGAAATGATTAAATTTTTAGAATTTTTATTTAGTAAATAATTAAATATTTCTCAAAAGGAGAGATATTATGGCTATTCCACAAGTTCCAACTGGTTTAATTACTGGTGGTAATAATGGAAATAAAGCAATGTTAACTGCTATGGAAGCACAAGTAAAAGGTATACTTTATAATGATGAAAGTATGATGTTTTTAAAAGCAAGTGCAGTTGCAGAACAAATAAGTGAAATACCTGGAGCAGTAGAAGCATATTATCGTATTGCTGAACGTTTACGTTGAGGTTCAAAATATGATGTTATGACTGGTACAGATAAACAATGAACAACATTAAGAACAACTAGTGTTATTTTAGACCAAATATTAGTTATTGATTGAAGAACTGAAGATTTTGATATGAATAGATTTATGTCAAGTCCAATTTCTTTAAAAGCAAATATGTTATCAATATGAGCAGAAAGTGCATTAAGAAATTATTTATTTATACAAGAATGTATTTTTTTACAAGGTATTAAAGATTATTGTATTGCTAAATCTCAAGTAATTCCTATTAATATGTTAGAAATGACAGAAGATACAGCAAAAACAGCATTTTATCAAATTGGAGATAAAATGAATGAATTATTAGGAAATATAACTGAAACTGAAATTGGTACAAATGTAAGTGATTTTATTGGTGCATTAGGATTTACTCCAATGTTACAATTAACAAAAGCATATTTAAGATTAAATTATGGTCAAATTGCAGCAGATACTGTAGCAAGTGGTCAATTATATAAACAATCAGTATTTGGTATGTTTTTATATAAACATATGTTTTTAAATAAAGATATGGTTAAAGATACTAAAACTGGTTTACATTTAGAAAAAACATTTGATTTAAAAAAAGTATTAGGAGTTTTTGTACATAGAAATGCATTTGCACAACCTAATAGTTTTCAAAAAATTGTTAATTTAATTGATAATAATACATTAAATCAAAAAACATTAGGTAAAGCACTTTATGGTATAACAACAGCAATTCGTGGTTGATTATCATTTATTATTATGGAAAAAATGCCAACAGCTGATGAAATTAAAGAAGCACAAAAACGTTGTTGAACTAATTGAATTAAATTAACTCCAGCAGAAAGACAAAAATCACCAGTAACATTTAAAATTGCTGATTTTGATGATTTTAGAATTAGTTTAAATGATTTAATTTATTTTAAAAATTTAGGAAAAATAACTATGACAGGAATAACTCCTACTAATGATGAATTAGAAACTGCAATAATAAATGCTGGTAATCGTGGTTATGAAAAAGGTAAAGCAACATTTAGTAATATTACATCAACAAGTGCTACTATGACTGGTAATGATAAAGATTATATTGAAGAAATAGAATTAAAATTTTCTAAAAAATAATTATGGAATATATTTATAAATATTTTGATGAAAAAGCACATATTACTATTTATTCACCAAAGCCAGAAGATTTAACTACAAGTAATGATATTAGAGCAATTTTATTAGATGAATATCCTAAATTAAGAAATGATTATTTTATAGTAAGTGATGTACATGATAGTTATGCAATATGTGTTGGAGATAATATACATTGTGAAGGTAAAGTAATAATTAAAATAGAAAAACAAACTAATGTAGAAGGAGTTAATAAAAATGCCAAATGACACCATTGTACAATCAAATAATTATACTTTATTAAAGATAATTCGTTCTTCAATTAGTCCATTATCAGCAATGATAGGTACAAGTGCTTATTATGGTCAAGTAATGAACAATTCACTATTAGGTTCAATTAATAGTTTATTATTTGGTAAAAAATTAGGTTTAGATATATGAAATTTAAATCAAAGACCAAATACTAAAACTAAATTAATTAATAGTAGTAAAAAAATATTATTAGGTTTAGGAACAATTGGTTTAGCAAATTATGCTAAATTTACTACTAATTCAATTAATCCAAATCCTAATCCATTTCCAGATGATTTATTATTAATGAAAAATAATACTAATAATTTAATGGATTGAGATACATTTATTAGTTTAAATGCTTATGGTATTTCAAATCTTATTAGTGGTTTAACTGAGTTAATACCTAATAAATTTGAAGCAATAAGAAAGATTTGTAATATGGCTACTGGTGGATGTTTAATATCAAGTGGTGTAGCAATGGGTATAAATAATGATTTTATGAATGCTTATGCAGTACCTACCATAATTGCTGGTGCAAGTGAAATAATCCATAATTTACTACCTATGGAAACTACAAATCATATTCAAGAAATGCAAGAAACACCATTTAATAATGAAACTGCAAGATTAATTAATGATAATAGATTTACTATTAATAGTGAAACATCAAGTCAATATGGTAGTGATAATATGAGCGAAGTACCATTAAATCATGATAATGCTTCATTAAATTGAGATTATAATCATATGAGTTTATAATGTTACCTTTAATTATTGAATGAATATATTATGCATTAGCAAGTAATGATATTAAATTAGCATTAATAAATGTTTTAAAAACTTATTATAAAAATCAATCATTAAAAGCAGTATTTGATAGTGAAAATATTAGTGAAAAAGAAATACATCAACCATATAGTGTTTTTAATCCAAATATACTTAAAAAATTAACAAGTATATTAAAACCAAGTGAATTATCTATATTACAAAATGAAATTAATAAATTTAAAAATCCAATAAATGGTTTTAAAAATTCTATTATACCAACAGAAATTAGAACTGTTAAAAATTATGTAAATAAATTTAATAATTTATTTAAAGAAAATGAAGAAGAAATACCAGAAAATGCATGAGAAGTATTATCAAGTTCATGATTTAAAAAAGGTAGATTTATTGTTGATAATAAAAATTTAAAAATTGGAACTTTAACAACATTATTTCAAAGTGATAATGATAAAAGACAAATATGATATGGTCCTTATACTTATCCAACATTTCCACAAGAAATATGAATATTAATGACACAAGCAAAAGGTAAAAATGGTTCTGGTGCTGGAACTATATTTTGAAAATTTTGAAATAGAAAATGATTACCAAGTCAATTAAGAAAATATGTTAAAAGTGAATTAGCAAAAAAAGGTAAATATTATGGTTCACAAGATACTAGTGTAATTTATCCTAATAATATTAATGTACAAAAAACTATGCATTTTATTAATAGATTAGAAAAAGGTTTTTTTAAATTAAAAGAATATAAAACTTTATCTAAAAATGAAATAGGAAGTAATCAATGAATATATGAAAGAAAACAATTATTAAAAAATTCTTTACATACAAATAAATATATAAAAATTAAAAGAAATTCTAATTTTTATAAAACATGAAAGTAGGTGATAATTATTATTGAATTAGATAAGCCAATTAAACCAATTGGTATATGAAATACTATTAATCCAATATCAAAAGATAATAAAGAATATAAAAGATTAAATAAAATTTGATTTAATAAAAATAGTACTCATATTGATAAAATTAAAATTTTAATATCAAATATTTTAAAAATAACTAGTCATATTATTGGTATGTTTATAACATTATTTTTTACAATAACACCTTGATTAATACCTAAAATACCAATATCAATGGGAATAGGTAATTATACTAATCAATATAATTTTACTTGACCTGACCATTTAATATTAACGTTATTTCCTATGTTTGGTCATATTGGATTAAATATTATAACTAAATTAGGTAATTATGGAAAATTAATTAAATATGCATTGATAACAATACCAATTATTATTACAAGTCCTTATTTAATATATCAATATAAAGAAATTAGAAAACATAAAAAAGAATGTCATTTATGTAAACAACATTCAAATAAAATACAATTGGAGGAATAAAAAATGAATTTATCTACAACAGTAATATCAGCAGTATTAAGTGGAGCAGTTGCTAGTGGAGTAATTGTTACTATTGTTTTATTATTTTTATCAAAATTTATTAAAAAATCAAAACAATCAAATTTAGCAAAAGAATTAAAAAATAATAAAGAATTAGAATTTATTAAAGCAAATATTAAACAAATAAATTCTCAATTACAATTAGAAACTACATCAACTGCTAAATTACTTGATAGTTTTAATGTAGAACAAGAACAAATAGATAATTTTATAATAGCACAAAAATCTAAAAAGAAAGAATTATCTGAAAAAGATAAGAAAAAAGTAACTAAATTTAAAATTTAAAGGGTTTAAATACCCTTTATTTTACATTAAGGAGTAAATTATTATGGCTATTAAAGACCCATTAATGTTTATAACAATTGAAGAATTTAAAAATTGAAAAGGTTTTAATAAATCATTATTTGATGAAGTTACAACACCAGATAGTGAAATTAGATATGCAATAGAAATTGCAAGTAGTAATATTGATTTTTTAAGTGGTTTTACTATTTCAAAAAAATGACCAGAAATAAATTCAACTAAATTTACTGATAATATTCAAACGGCAACTACTCATTATGTTAATTTTTTATTAGGTAAAGGTGTTGAATATGCACGTGGTCAAGCAAGTATTGGTCAAGGTGGCATTACTTATTCACAAAATAATCCAGAAGATCCTTATTATATTGTTCCACAAGTATTTAATTATTTAAAAGAAATAAATGAATATCCAACTATGCAAGGTTTTAATCTTGATGTTTCACCTAAACAAAATTGATTTAAAAAATTTATGGGTAATGGTGGTGAACAAAATCCATGAGAAATTTATGTACCATTTACTAATATTAAAAGTAGTGATGATAGGACTAAAATTACTATTACTCATCCAAAAAATATTATGGGTTCAGTAGTTGATATTGATACTAGGGGCATTAAAACAAATATTGATAATTCATTATGAGAAGTGAATAAGGAAAATCCTAATTTTATTTTTCCAAAAGATTTTAAAGGTATTGATGTTAATGGAAAAAGAATTATTGATGTTGGTACCCCTACATTTTTAAGTGATGCTACAACTAAAGTATATGTTGATAATTTAATACAACAAAAACAAGATAAATTAATTGCTGGTGAAAATATTAAAATTGAAAATAATGTTATTAGTGCTACTGGCGGAAGTGCAGATTTATCAGATTATTATAAAAAAGAAGAAGTAGATAAAAAATTAGAAGATACAAAAGCAATGTTTCCAGTAGCATTTCAATTAAATGCTGTTGGTCAAGAAATCCCTAATTTAGAAACTACTGATAAAACTATTGCCGGTGCTATTAATGAAAATAAAACTAATATTGATAAAAAACAAGATAAAGAAAATTGAAAAATAATAGGTGAAAGTATAAATAATCGTGAGTATAGTAATTTTAAACTTTGATTTGATAAACTTTATAGGGTACTTATAACTTGAGAAAAACCACCATTTAATCAAGTAAATACAAGAATTATAGTAGAATTTAAAACTGGTAAATATTTGGGTGGTAAGGCTGGTGATAAATTTTTTCTTACACAAGGAGAAATTGATGGAATTGAAGCAAATTTATATTTAGTTGTAGTAAATGCAAATAATTTTAAATTAATTATAGAAGGTGGTAATGAAAAATATGGAAATATATTTTCGTTAGAAGAATTACAAAATACTATTAAAGTTAATATTTTACCTTTAAATATTATTTCTAAAACTTTAAATATAAAATTATTAGAAAAAGATATTTTTAATATTGAATTAAAAGAAAATCCAACACCAAGTCCAAATAATCAACAATGAAAAGAAGTAGGAACAAAAGTTAATATAAATCATATTAAATATACTTTTAAATCAAATACTAAATATAAAATTTATTATAATTTTGAAAGTCAATTAAGTAATAAAAAATTTGCTTTTATTTGTAAAGAATTTTTATATGGTGAGTTAAATACTGATGTTCAAACTTTAGATTGAGATAAAGTTAATGATAGATTAATGGTTTCTTTACAAATGCAAAATGATACAATTTCTGTTGTTAGTGACCCTACAAGATATGGTCAACTTTTAAAATTAGAAGAATTACAGGAATAATATTATGAATAAAGAATTTACTTATTTACATGAAATTAGTTATTGATTATTAAATAAAAGTGATTTTACTCATAGTGAATATAATTTAAGTGGAAGTCGTTATTCAAGTAAAACATATAGTATTGCAGAAGAATTAGCAATATTAATAGCAATTTCAATTAAAGTTAATAAATCAATTGCTATATATTGTTTTAGAAAATTAAATAAAGATATTAATGAATTAACAAAAGAAATTGATGAAGCATTAATTAATATTGGTTTTGATTATAAAGATTTTACTTTAAAATATCCAAATAAACAAGCAGATTTTCGTTTTAAAGGTAGTAAATCATTTATTAGAGTTATGGGTGTATATAGTAATAGTAATGATAGAATACCACTTAAAGGGCTTTCTCGTAGTGAAATAAAAGGTTTTGATTTAGCAATTGAATGATGTGAAGAAGCAAATGAATTTAGTCAAGCAGAATTTCAAGCAATTACATTTGCATTAGGTAATGCTAAAAAAACTATTAAAATTAGAAGTTGTAATCCAGATAATATTTATCAATATTTTATTACTTATATGAATAAACGTGTACCTTTTAATTTAGAAATTATGAAATTTAATAATGAACAAATAAAATCAATAGAAGAAAATCAAATGTTTAAATTATTTCATTATTCAAATTGAAAATTAAATGAACATAATTTAAAACAAGATAAAATTAATGATTTAGAAGAATTAAAAGTATTAGACCCTATTAAAGCACAAAGTTGATATTATGGTGTACCTAGTGTTTTACAAGGTGCTATATTTGCAAGATATTTAGATAAAGTAAATACTGAATTAGATTTTCAAGTTTCTAAAATAACTGGTGGTTTAGATATAGGTATGGCAACAAGTAGTAGTGGTCATCCAACTGCTGCTTCATTATGATTTATTGGTGAAAATCATAATAGAAGAAGAGCACATAAAGTAAGTGAATTTTATCATAGTAATGCTAATATTAATGGTCAACCAGCAATGCATTTTAAAAATACTTATGAATTAGCAAATAGTATTATTGATTATTATTTAATTGAAGCACAAAAATATTTTGCTATGTTTAAAGGTTTTACTTGTTATGTTGATTATGGTAATGGTGGTCAAGCATTTATTGATATTTTAAATGTAGAAAAAAATAAAAGAAATATGAATTGATTAAATTTTGAACCAGTAGATAAATCAGTAATGTATTTAAAAGATAGAATCGATTTTACTACTACTGGATTAATTAAAAATATATTAAGTTATGATTGAAATAATTGTCCAGAAACTAAAAGACAATATAGTTTAATTCAATGATTATCTAAATCTAAAATAGAAAATTCAAATAATGAACCTAAAATGTTAGATTTATATGATGATACTTGAGATAGTGATTGTTATGCATTAATGAATGATATGAAATGATTAATTGAACAAATAAATAATGAATTATTAATTAATAAAACTAAATTTGAATTTGGTAAACAATATAGTTTTATTAATAATAAGGAGTGATAATATGAATTATAGTCCAACAGAATATTTTAGTATACATGAAGATACTTGAGAATTAGATATACCTAGAATTATTGCAAATAAAAGTACAATGTTATGATTAGGTAAAGGTTTATTATTTAAAAGTGAAAATAAAGAATTATTAAATTTTTTAAATAAATTAAAAGATAAAGATAAATGAAATGAAAAATTATATCAATTTGGTATTCAAAATTCATTATTAGGTAAATGTTTTTTAATATGAATGTTAACTAAAAATGGTGAATTAAGTTTAACTTTACCAAGTCCAAGTTTTATGTCACGTGTTGCTAAATTTAATGAACAAGAACAATCAGCAGAATTATTTTTTATGAATGAACAAAGTGATAATGGTAGTTTAACATGAGTAACAATAGAAAATTCAAAAGTAAAAGTTGAAATATTTAATGGTAATAGAGAAATTTTATTAGGTAGTACAAAATCAAAAATTAAACCAGAAAGTCAATTAAAAGAAAAATATGAATTAAAAAATCCATTTGGTTATTTACCAATTGTTGAAATTACAAATTTACCACAAATTCATTTTTATGGTAATAGTACACAAATGAATGCATATCCAGATTGTGCACCAGTATGAAATTTAATATGAGATTTACAACATATTATTAAACAAAAAAGAAAAGAAAGAATATTAAATTTAACTAGATTTTATGGAATTATTGATAATGAAAAATTTAAAGCTTTAAATTTAAGTGATGATTTTCAATCAATTATTAAAGATGCATTTTTAAATATTACTACTGCAAATTATGTAAAAGGTGGTAATGGTGGAGTTGATATTGTACAAGGTAATCCAAAATTTGGTGAATATTGACTTGATTATAATGGTACAGCAAAACAAATATTTAATGGTGCTGGTTATGATTATGATGAATTTAATGGTATTAATTATGAAAATAAAACTAAAACATTAATGAATAATAAATTTGATATGCAAACAACAGAAGTAAAAATAACACATTATTCAACTTATTTATATAGAATGTTTGATATGTTAGTAACTTCTTCTAAAAATGAAAATGGTCAAGTATATTGAAATGGTAAGGATGAAAGACCTTATAGTTTTGAATTTATACCAATTGCTATGGTTGACCAATTAGTACAAGATGAATTAATTAATAGTAGATTAAATAATGGTACATTATCAGTAATTGAAGCAATTAGTTTATATGAAAATATTGATACATTAATGGCAAAACAAAAATTAGAACATATTATTGAAGAAAGTAAATTTTTAAATAAACATTTAGGAGATAATACAAACGATAATGAACAACGCAGTAAGAATTCAATTAATGAAACAAGCACATCTAGCATTAAAGCAAACTCAACAATTAATAAAGAGATGTAGTTATTGAAAAATATTTCCATTTGTTATTAATAATGGAGCAATTCCTTTAACTGAAACTGGTTATAAACCAATTAATAGTAAAATAAGTGATTTTGGTCAATATGAATTAATATTAACTGGTACTACTCCAGTTGTATGTATTTGAAAAAATAGTACAAAAATATATCAAAAAAATAAAGGTAAAATTGACCCTATAACTCATAAACCTAGTGGTCAAGATGAATTTTATACAAAAGAATATAAAATTGGTGATTATTGAAATGCTTATTTAATTGATGATACAAGTGGTGTTGATTTTAGTAATTTACCAAATAATCAAATATTTAACACAGTACAAACTAAAAGACAATATACTTTAGTAATGTTTGAAGAACATATTACAATTGATGATTATTTACAATTTTTTGTTGTATTTAATGATGAAAATGAAAATATTGGTGGTAATAGTGGTAAAAATCAAGATAGACAATTATTATATATTTCAAATGTAACAAATTATTATAGTCCTTATAATGGTGCATTTAGTATGCAAGTATTAACTTTTAGTAGTTTAAACGATAGAGTAATTAGTAGTGGTCAAAATACACTTGATTTTGTACAATATGCAAGCCCGGGTAGTGGTTATGCTTTTCCTACTATTCAACAAGGAAAAGTAACCTTAAATCGTACTTTAATGCGTGATATAGGAGTAAGATATTCTCATAGACAAAGTTATGGATTAGAATTATTAACAAGTTGTTATTATTATGGAAGACCAATAATTCAAGGTCAAGAACCAATACAACAAAATAATCAAGAAATATTTGAAAGTAAAGTATTTGCTTCAAGAAGATTATTTATTGCTGGTAATAATGAAAAATCTACAACTGATATTAAAAATAATGGTGGTTTAATTGCTGGTATAAATGATAAAATAACAACAAGTAGTCATCCAGAAACTACATTTTATAATATTATGGATGCAAAACCAACTGGATTTAGTAATTTTAAAGATTTTAAAGAATGATTAAAAACTTCATTAAATTTTCAAGATAATTTATTTGTAACAAAAGATTTTAAAGGTATGCTTTCTTTTGATAAAGATAAAGCAAGATTAAGTAATGGTACATCAGTAGGAGAAGCAAAATTCTTTTGAGATAGTGAATGAAATATAAATAATTTAACGGGTAATTATAATGTTGATATGTCAAGTAATTTTAAATATAAAGACCCAGATACTCATTTAATTATAGGAAGTCCAACGGTTGATTATTCAAAAATAAGTCAAAAATATATGTCAGCAATATTAAATTTTAATTCAGTTGTATTTAGTCCTTTAATACAAATGCCTTATGATTCAAATCAATGATTACCTTTTGCTTTAAGTGATATTCCTTTAATTGGTAAATTATTAAATGCTTTAACATTAGGTATTTGAAGTAGTTGAGTTATTACTCAAAATGCTCAACAATATAAAAAAATGTTATATTTTAATGGTTTTATGTCAGCATTTTTTACAAGTAATTTAGAAAGTATTATTGGTAATGGTGGATTAATTCCTTTAAATGCATTTACAAATGATAATGATTTTACTATTGGTAAATTATTAGGAGCAAATGTTTCAACAACTGCTATGACTATGAAATTAAGTGATAGAGTAAGTGTTTATCCATGAGACCCTACTTCTGGACAGAAATTAACTGAAAAAGAACAAATAAGTACTGTTGATTTATCACAAAAGAAAAATAATAAAGTATATATTTTAGCAGAAGATACTGAGTTTTTAGATATTGCTTCACCATTTACAAATGAAGATAAAGATTGTCAATGAAATCCTACAAGTAATGGTGTAATTGATGGTTCAAATTATGCTTATATTATTGATACAATTGTTACACAAAGTTTACATCAAGGTGAAGAAAGACATACATTTTATAGTGATAATCCTTTTACTTATCAAGGAGATTATAATGAAATATCTGTTGCTCAATTTAGATATAATAATATGGGTGCTTTAACTGGTAATGCTTTTAATTGAACAACTTTATATAAATTAAATCATGATGAGCATTCAGAAACAGAAGAAACAACATTTAGTTATCCAGCAAAAATATTACCACCAAGTCCTCAAAATATAGCAAAATCAATAATTATTAATCCAGATTTAAAAATTGATATGACAGCAAACGATATAGATTTAACAGATACAAGTTCAATACCAGTAAAAGATAATACTGAAAATTGATGACTTGCTAATCAGAATAAACAAGTTAATTATGAAATTGATTTGAAATCATTATTAGACCCAACTTTATTAATTTATAGTTTTAATGATTTACAACGTTATTATAAGAGTATAACTATATATTATGATTATAATATTGAAACAGAAAAAGAAATAAAAAATGTTTCTACAACAGAGATAACAACTAATTTGTCAGGTACAGAAAGTTTTAAACCATCTAAAAATGAAAATACAAGTATAACTATTAATTTAAAAGATTTAATTTTAAGAAATATACCACCACGTGATGGAAATCATCTTTTTCATTGAAAACATGCAAATAGTGATTATGAATATATAAAAAGTAGAACTGGAACATCATATATGTATGGGCTTACTGACAGTGATTACATTTTAAATAGTTACGAATTTACTATAAAAGATAACGGAGCATTTCATGATTGAAATATTGAATTTAATAACAAAAAATCAATGGGTTTATCAATAGTTAATGATAAATTAAAATGAAATTTTTATTTACAAGCAACATTTGGAAAAATTGAAAACAGAATTATTATTGATACTGTACCAGTTCAACATGGTTATGCTTATATTACAATCAAATCATTAAAAGTAAATATTTATAAAATAATATTGAATAATAGATAATATTGATATAATTTAAATAAAATTATTTAAAAAGACAAAGGAGTTATTATGTCAAGAAGTATTATTTCTTTAATAGCAATATCAATTATAATTGGAGTATTAGTTTTTGGATATTTAATTAATAAAGGCACAAAATTATGCAATGAAAATAATACTTTTGGAGTTTTGTTACTTTTTATTGCATTAAATATTTTTGGACTAATTTTTGGTTGTTGTATTATTTCAAATTTAAGGTATAAGGAAAAAAAAACATTATATGATAAATTGGATAAATTTTTAGATAAACAAGAAAAAAATGATTAAAAAGAAAAATTACATTATTTGTAATAATGAATTTACTATAAACATTATTGATATTGACAGTTCTTTTTATTTATATCATTGTAGTGGAAGTTGTTATGAAAAAAAATTTGATAAAATATAAATATTAATGTTATAATGTACTGAACTTACCGATTAAGTAAGTATAATAATTCTCACTGTATATGATTAGGTTGGCACCTAATTAAAAAGTTACCAATAAGGTAACTTTTTTTGTATTTTAAATTTTAATTATAAAGTTGTTATATTACTTTTAACAAAATTTGTATTATTAAGTATTGGTAAATGTTGTTCATTATTTATAGAATTTGTAAATTCATCAGTTCATTTAGTTATGTTTTTTAAATCATTTTTTTCTTCTAAATTATTTATATCAAATATTTCTCTTTTTTTTCTTGAAGATAAAAGAGAATCAGAAACACAACTAAGTATACCAAGTGCTGAACCTTTAGCAACACCTGTAAGTAATCCAGTAGCAAAAGCTTTTCCTGACTTTTTAATAATAACTTTTAAAGGAGACTCACTATTCTCTTTTATGCTATTTCAAGTATCACTAGGAGCATTTGAAAGTGTATTTTTTTTAAATGAATCACAAATATTATCTAAACATGTTTTTGGTTTTTCTAATTTATCTAATCTTGATTTTATATCATCTATTTCTGATTTAAGATTTATTATTTCATTATTTTGATTTATATTTATTAAATCTTGAATATAATCATGTCTTATTTGTAACAGTCATAATTTAAAATTTTCTTTAAAGGAATTTTCTTCATTAAGTAAATGAGTTTTATTATAATTAGGATCTTCTTTTTTCCCCTTTAATTCTCTTTCTTGACTAGAAGCTCAAATATCAAATTGTTGTGCTTTCTCAACTGTTAGTGAAAATAAAGTATTTACGTCAATTTCACCCACAAGACGAATTGAATCATATTTTAATTTTACTCAAGGACTTGTAAATGATGATGAACCTACATAATAACAATTTTGAATCATTATTTTATTATTTTCACGGTATAGTCTTATTGCAAGTTCTACACCACCTCCAGATCCAAATAAACCATTACCACTTCCAGTAGTATAATGTTCTTTAAATATATGTTTAACAACTTTATATTTATCACTAGAACTATAATCTCCATTATTTGTATTTGCTGAACTAATTCATGAAATACATTTATTTCATTTGCTATCATGAATATCTTCTTTTCTAAATTCTTTTATTAAATTAGTTGACATTTTTAAATTTCGTTCAATTAAATTTTTTCCATGCAATAACATTTCTGCTTTAAAATTAATGAACTCTACTTCCGGAAATTTTTGTTGAAATTCATTTCAATTTTTTGCATACTTAGTTCAATCATCTGTTAAAACTTTAATATCACTGCCGACATTACTTTGAAAACCACCACCTGAACTATGACTTTTTTCTCCACTATCATAATTAACATTAAATTTATAAAAAAAGTTATTATTAAAAAATTCAATCTTCTCTTTTTCGTAAAAGTCTCTTTTATTTCTACTTTTTTGATGACGGTGTTTATGATGTTGATTATGTATATTTAAATTGCTATTTCATAATGGTAAATTTAATAAAGATGTTTGATTGTTTGCTAAAGTTAGTTCTTGATTTTCTAAAAATGATATATTAGTAGTATTTTTACTAACTCAATCTTTAATCTTTTTATTATCAATTGACTTAGCATTAATACCTTGTGTTTTATCATTAAATAATGGTGCAGATAATACTCATAATTTAAATCAATAACTTGGATTAAAATACTTCATAATTTTATACCTCTTTATTTTAAACATAAAAACCCATTTACTTTAAAATAAAGTAATGAGCAAAAACTTATATTAAGTTTTATGAGTTCATTGTACACCATTATTTTATTTATACTTGTTTAAACTTTTTTATAATATTCTTTTATTTCTTTTAATTTATTATTAAATTGTTCTTTATGAAAATAACACATATTAAAAAATTGAATAATACTATCTTCTATATTTAAAGTTTTTAAAGTAACTAATACTTTATTATTACAATCTTTAACAATACATTTTAATAATACTTTTTCTTGTTTTTGTTTTTGCATTATTTTACTTCCTTTTTACAAGTACATAAATTAATTGATATATTTAATTGTTTTAATTTTTTTAAATTTTCTGATGATTCAATAATTGCATTTTTTGTAAAAATATCCATTTCAAATTCTATTTTCATTATTTATTTTCCTTATTTAAATAATATCAACCAATTAATAAACTATCTGCTTCATCATGATTTGATATAGTTATATTTCATTCATATTTTTCATTTAAATAAAAACATATTTCTTCACTTATTTTTTTATTTCAATTTTTTAAAGAAATATTAGTAATATTATTATCTATATATCATTTCTTTCATGAAGAAGGACTTATTAACATATCTTTTGTTAATAATTTATTAAATGTTCCTGCAATAAACCCTCTTAAATGTTCTTGTGTTTCATAACCAATACCATTTTTTGAATGAAAAGTACCACGTTCAATAATTAAATCCAATTCATTATCATTAACTTTTATATCTCAATAAAATTGTCTTTTACCATTATATTCTTTTAATTTATAACTTTTAATAAATATTGGTTTTCATTTTATTATAAAATTATCACTTATATTTTCTTTTTCTCATAAAGTAAATCCAGTATTTTTAATACTTGGGTCAATTGAAAGTAAATAATTAGTCATTATTTTTTCTCCTTATTTTTATTTAAATTCATAACTAATATTTCTAAACAATTCATACATCAATAATTAGTTAATCAAATTCTTTTATTACAATACTTACATTTATTCATAATTTCTATACTCATTTTTATTATTATTTTTTAAATTTTTAAATCTTTCACGAATCTCTTTAAATTTATCAAATAAAATTTTTAAATAATTTTCACCCATTAATATTAAAAAATCTTTATTATTACTTGGATTTAATCTTTCCATATCTTCTCTTATACATTCATCAAATAAAACTGTATTTGTAATCATATATTTTTCAAAATAATCTAATTGTTTTTCAGTTGGTTCTCATTTTTCATTTTGTATTTTTACATTATTATTAATATAATTATTTTGTTGCTTATTATTTTGAATTAAATTAACATTATCATTATCTGGGTCAAGTTCATCTTCACTTAATAAAAGTAAATTCATTAAAAAATATCTATAAGCATAAGTTTCTGCACTACCTTTTGCTTTTGCTATATCTGTATTTTTAGCACAAGCAAGTATATCAAAATATTTACTTTCTTTATCATTATCTAAATCAATAATTGTATATCTTTTAAAATAAGTTATTTCTACTTCTTTGGTATCTAAATAATTTATTTTTCTATCAGTTGTTAATATATCTTCATGTGTAATCACAATATTTAATTCTTTACATAATAATTTAAATTTATTAAAAATATCACTTAATAATCAATATTTATAATTTCCAAATTTATTAAAACCATTTTTAGGTGTACTACCAATTTCTAATTGTAATTTAAGTATTTTTTTATATAAATTATTCATTATAATCACTCTTTCTATTTATTTATTGCTTTTTTAATTAAATTTCTTATAAAACCATTAATTTTCATATTTCTTTCTTCACAAATTTCTTTTAATTTTTCATAATCTTTTTCAGTAAATCTTAAATGAACAATAATTTGTTTTATCATTAAATCTTCTGGTTTCTTTTTAGGTGCTGCTACCATATTTATTCACTACTTTCTTCTTTCATAAATAATTTTTTAATTCTTTCACCATATTTACCATTTTCAATATCTTGAAAAAATATTTGTAAATCATTTTTGATATCTTGAAAACCTTTATTTTGCATATTATTACACTCCTTTAAAATTTTCTAATTGTAATTCATTAATATAATATTCATATAAGTAATCTCAATTATTTGATGTTAAATACATATCTTCTTCAATCATTTCATCAATACATTTATTACAATAATAACTATTATCTATGTCACTAATTCAAATATATTTTTCATTATGAATATTACATTTCATTTTTTTCACCTATTAATTTATAAAAACATTTATTACAAGTTCTATTTCCATATGATGAATTTTTATGACAAATATCACATGAACCAAATATTTTTTCTTCTTCATATTTTATATATATTCTTTTATCTTCTTTTAAATTCAACATAATTAATTCTCTCTTTCTATAATTTTTAATATTTCTTGTATTTCTATATATTTTTTATTTTTAAGTAATTTTTCATTACATAAATTTTTAATTAATTCTATTTTTTCAATATTTAATAACATATTAATTTCCTTTAATACTTTAAATAAAATATTTTTTCATTATGAGTATTTATATCTTTCATTGGTGTAACAATATAATTTATTGCTAAATCATTATCATTATATGGATTATTTATTTTAAAACTTTTCATATCTTGTTCTCATGTAATGTTATATTTAAAACATTCTTGATTTTTATCATTTTTAAAAATATAATAACCATTATATTCTTCATAAAATTCACAAGATATTAATTCATTTTCATTTGTAGTAATATCTGCAATATTTTTAATATATTTTAAAATATCACTACCTTTAACACTTTCAATATCTTTTGTTATTGATTTTTTCCCTAATTTATAATAAAAATCTTCAATTATTTTTAATGCTATTTTTTTATTTTTTGTATCAATAATAGTATCTTTAATAGGAAATCATGTTTCATATTCACCAATTTCTAATAACATACCTTTAGTTGTTTCTTTAATTTTATTTTTAATATCTAAATTAACATTAATCATTACGTATCCTTTCTATGTATAAGCCTTATCACCTACAGTGATAAAAGGCTTATTACTACTAACTACTTATATACGTAAGGCTTATGCTACTGTAAGTAGCAAAGCCTTGGAGGGTAGGGGTTCTAGGGGAAGGGAACCCAAATTTCTGAAATTTTCAAAGAGCAACAGAAAAATTACTATTGGTTAATTCCAGCACAATAGCCTACATAATTTTTTATTTAGTTATGTAATAATTAATTACTTTAATAAAGTGCTGGTTTAATAAAATAATTAATTATAATTGTTCAACAATTAAAAAATGAGAGTATTATCTCTCATTTAACTTCTTTTTAAATCTAACCATTAACTTTATACGCCCCAATTAATAATAATACTCATAGTGGATTTGAAGTAATATGATAAGCACCTGTAGCATGATTAGCAAATCCTCATGATTGAGCAAAAGAAATGCAATAGTCAATAATTCCAGCACTAAAACCAAAACCAACTTGAATATGTAATGCTGTCGTTATTGCAATAAATATCCCTGTTAATAAGGCATGAATTACTAATAATAATGGAGCAATAAATACAAATGAAAATTCAATTGGTTCAGTGATTCCGCTAATAAAAGAAACTAAAGCAACTCCCCCTAAAAATCCTGATACCATTTTTCTATTTTCTTTTTTAGCTGCCATAATCATAGCTAAGGCAGCAGCGGGAATACCACCCATCATAATAGGAAAGAAACCTGATTGAAAAAATCCAGATCCTTCAATACCTCTAGTAAAAGCATTAATGTCTCCGTTTACTCATTCCGTTGTTCCAGATGCAGCACCTGTAATTGGAGATATTATCTGACCATTAATTGGTAATTGAAATCAAAAAAAGTATTTAAGATTTGATGTAATCCAAAAGGTAATAATAAACGATTTAATATTCCAAAAACTACTGTTCCCGGAATAGCAACTGCTGGATTATTTGGATTAGCAACTAATTGACCAAATTTCATTAATACTAATTGAATTCATGGTCAAACAATAGCAAATGCCAAAGCAGTGGGAATAGTTATTGCTAAAGCCACCATTGGTGCAAATCTTCTACCACCAAAGAATGATAATGCTTGAGGAAGTTTAATTTCTTTATATTTATTAGACTTGGTGCAAAACCTTTAATTTTAACAATTTAACGATTATTATTAATATTAAAGGTGATAGTTATTATGTTGAAAAAATATAAAGATGATCAAGAATTTTATAGTTTAGTCGGCATAAAGCCACAAACATTTTATAAAATGCTTGAAATTTTAAAAATTGCTGAGTCTAAACAAAAATATTATGGTGGTAGAAAAAATAAAATTGTAATTGAAGAGCGTTTATTAATGACTTTAGAATATTGAAAAGACTATAGTAGTTATAGAGTTATTGCAAAAAGATATAATATTAGTCATACTAGTTGCATTCGTAATATTTTTTGAATTGAAAATATTTTAATAAAAAGCGGAATTTTTAATTTACCTGGAAAAAAAGATTTAACAAAAAATAAAGGTACTAATAATAATTTGTTAGCTATTGATGCTACTGAAACTCCAATTGAAAGAATTAAAAAAAACTAAAATTACTTTTTTCAGGTAAAAAGAAACATCATTCTCTCAAATCCCAAATAATTATTGATATTTCCAATGGAAAAATTATTTCAAATGCTTTTTGTTTTGGAAGCATTCATGATTTTAAATTGCTTCTAAAATCTAAAACTTTTATTCATCCAGAAAAACAAGTTTTTGTTGATTCGGGTTATCAAGGTATACAAAATATTCATAAAAATAAATTTTTGCCATTTAAAAAAAGTAAATACAATCAATTAACACCAATTCAAAAAGAATACAATAAAACTTTAAGTAAAATTAGAATTAAAATTGAACACGTATTTGCTAAACTAAAACGTTTTAAAATTTTAAGTTTAAAATATCGCAATAAAATACGAAGATTTGCATTAAGATTTAATTTAATAGCAGGAATATATAATGGCTTTTCTCCCTTTATGTACTATTTTTAAATTTTATCACATAAATGCTGAGAAAAGCCTATCTACGGACTTCTCCCCACATTTTTAAATCAAACATAACATTACAGTTTCAAAACTAGGTATATTGTTGAATTTATATGCCGATTCTTTTGCGTATAAATGAACATGATGTTTTTCAACTTTGATATGTGTTTTAAATGTTCGTCTGATGTGCTTTCATGCCGATTCAATCTGGTTTATGTTTATACCAGTTTTTGAAACATAGCCATCTTGATGGTTAACTGTTTCATGCTTAGTGAAAACTGATTTAAAATGGCGATATCCTTTTCAATAATCAGTATGTACATCACACTTTGAAGAAATGTGGTTTCTTGCAAATTGCAAAAGATTTTTTTGATTTGCATTTTTCAACACTTTCACAATTAAATTATTGGTTGTTTTTTCATAAATCCCAACAATCAAAGTTTTATTTTTTAAGGATCTTCCTTGTTTTTTAAAACCCATATGTGAAAGATACATTTCATCCATTTGCACTATGCCCTCAACAATGAATTGAGGTTCTTGTTTTGCAATTGCACTTCGGATTTTATGACCCATTCTTCAAGCAGTTTTCAAAGTTACTCCCAATTCTTTTGCAACATCAGTTGATGGAATTCCATGTTTGGTGTTTATTCATCTAAAGATGAGATAAAACCAAGATGTCAAAGGTGTTTGTGACTTGTAAAAAATGGTGTCATGAAGAATACTAAATGTTTGATGACATTTCAAACATCTTATTCTTCTTAAATCAGAAGTATTCAAATTGGTTCAAGAACACCTCATACATTTGTTTTCCTTCAAACTTGCTATATATTTCAAACAATCTTTTTCTGTTTGAAATATATTGTTGAACTCATTCAATTTCATTGTTTCCTCCACAAGTACATGTGGGGAGAAGTCCGTATATAATTTTGAATTACCTTAGTTTTGCACCAAGTCTATTATATAAAACTGCAGATAAACACCCCGCTACAATTCCACCAAAAACACCAATGTTTAATACATAAATACTACCGATAATAGTTTTACCATCTGTTCCAAATTCTTCTACATAAAATAATGACGAAAATTTTTCACCTTTACTTGATGTAAAAGTTAAAACATTTTTATATAACATTTCTGGTAATGAATGTTCAATTGACGTCATTGCAGATATTGCCAAATAAAATACTGCTCCAAATAATGCAGCTTCACCACGATGATCTTTATCTAAACCAAATGCTAAACCTAAAGCAAATAATAATGGTAAATTATCAAATACTATTTTTCCTGGTTGTTGAATAATATATGAAATTCAATAACCCACTTCATTAGTAACGTGCATAACACCAGCATCAGTTGTAGTAGTAAATGTAAGCCCTAATGCTCCAAATCTGTTTAAAATAGCAGTGAATGGTAATACTGCAATTGGAAATTGTAATGCTTTACCTAAGTCTTGTAAAAATTTTAAAACATTATTTCAAGGACTTTTTTCTTTTGAGGTTTTTAATTCAATATTACTATTTTTTGTTTGATTTTTCTCTTTATGTTTTTTTCAGAAAACTAAACCCATATTTTAACCCCTTCCTAAAACTTTTTCTTAATTTTTCAAAATTAAAACATTGAACTTATTGAAACTGATAATAGCACAATGGCACCAACCGTTGCACAAAACATTAAAAATATATAAAGAGCTTTATTTCAAAAATGAAAAACTTGATATGTAACTTTTTTTGGTTTAAATAAAAATTGCTCATTAATCAGGCTCCTTTCTTTACGTAATTTTCTTTTAAATAAAAAAAACACAAGAAAAATAATACCAATACAAATCAAACCAATGATAAACATTATTCACATTGCCGATGTTGATAAACTTTTATTGTGCGACTCTAATGTTAAAAAATTTAGCATAATCATTTACACTTTCTAATCATTAGTTTTTTATCTTAATAAATATTATTATACAATAAATTTTTCTTAAATAAATATAATCACAAAATTTTACACTTTTTTATTGTTTATTATACAATGACTTACGCATTCTAAATCTTAATTTAATTGGTACACCCTGAAAACCAAATCGTTCACGAATTTGATTAATTAAAAAACGTTCATAAGAAAAATGACATCGTTGTTGATCATTGACCATTAAGATAAAAGTAGGCGGATTTTTTTCAACCTGTGTTGTGTAATATATCTTTAATCTACCACCTTTAAAGTAGGGCGGCTCATTAATTAATTGAGCTTTATTAATTATTTCATTAAGAATACTTGTTTTAATTCTTAAATTCATATTAACTAATACTTCATTAATAGTAGCAAATAAAGTATGAATTCTAGTATTTTCTAAAGCAGATAAATATACAACAAAAGAATACTCAAGGTATTTAAATTTTTCTTTTATTTTTTTAGTAAACTCTTGCATTGTTTTTTCATTTTTTTTAACTAAATCTCATTTATTAACAATAATAATAACTGGCTTATCTAAAGTTTTTGCCATTCCTGCTATTGTTAAATCTTGTTCTTGAATTTCAACACTACCATCTAATAAAAACAAAACAATATCACTACGTTCAATAGCATTAGTAGTTCTAATTAAACTATATTTTTCTAAATCTTCAGTAATTTTTCCTTTTCTACGAATTCCAGCAGTATCAATAACACAATATTGTTTTTTATTATAAACAAAATTACTATCAATAGCATCAGTTGTTGTTCCTGCTATTGGTGAAACAATAACTCTATTCTCTTGAAGAATAGTATTAACTAAACTTGATTTACCAACATTGGGACGACCAATAATTGCTAAATTAATATGTTCTTTCTTTTCTGTATGAACCTCTTTTGGTAACTTAGTAATTATCATATCTAATAAATCACCAAAACCAACACCATGACTAGCAGATACTAAAATTGGTTCGCCAAAGCCAACTTTTAAATAATCATAAATTTTATCATTATCGTTTTGAACATTATCATATTTATTTGCAATAATAATAACCGGTTTCTTAGTTCTGTATAATAATTTGGCAATATCTTCATCTTCGTGAGTTAAACCTTCTTGATAAGAACAAACAAATAAAACAATATCAGCCTCAGCTAAAGCAATATTAACTTGTTGATTGATTTGTTGAGTAAAATTAGTAATCTTTTTAGTAATACCACCCGTATCAATAATCACAAAATTTTGTGTTAATCATTCACCAATGCCATAAATTCGATCTCTAGTTGCTCCAGGCATATCTTCAATTATTGCTACTTTTTTTTGTAATATACGATTAAAAATTGAAGATTTACCAACATTAGGGCGTCCTACAATTACTACTTTTGGTAACTTATTCATTTTATTCAAATCCTTATATTTAAAATATTATTTTTTATGACTAAAGTAATTATCATATAAAACTTTTAATTTATCAACGGTCGTTTGTAAATTATAATCACTATTATCTAAAATAACTGCATCTTCAACAATTACTAGTTGACCAGTGCTACGAGTTTTATCAACATTATCACGAATTACCATATCGTTATATACTTGTTCTTGTGTAATATTAATACCCTCTTTAATATACTGTTTATATCTTCTTTCACTACGAGCGTGTAAACTAGAAGTTAAAAAAATCTTTAATTGAGCATCAGGTAAAACAACACTACTAATATCTCTGCCAACGACAATAAAGCCTTGACTTCTAACCATTTCTTGAATTCTAGCAACCATAACTTTTCTAACTTCAGATAACGAAGCAATTATTGGTACTTTACTAGTAACATTTTTATCATAAATTTCTTCTGTTGGTGGTTGATCATTAAATAAAAAATGACCATTAACTCATCTTATATCAAAAAGTTGTAATGCCGCAAGTATTAAATCTTCACTTTCAAAAGCAATTTTATTTTTTAAACAATAATTAGTAAAGCTACGATACATAATTCCTGTATCCATAAATTGATAATCAATTTTTTTAGAAAGCAAATATGCAGCTGCTGATTTACCACTAGCTGCTGGACCATCTATTGCAATATTAATCTTTGGGTACATTGTTTTTCTCCATTCTCTACTTAATAAATAATATTAATGATAATACTAACACGACTATTAAAATTAAACAAATAATGATAATACTAAATACTGTTAAACTTCACTTATAGTTATTCTTAATTTTAACTTTTTGTAATTCATCTTGAAAATTATTATGTTCTTGATTAATTTCTTTTAGTTCTTTATTAAGATCACTATTATTTATTTTATACTTTTTATATTTAAATTCTAAATTTTTAACAAAATTTTTGACATCATTAATTTTACTTTCTAAGTCTTTTTGAAATTCATTTATTTTATTATGCATACTATTAATTAACGTTTGATATTCTAAGTTAGTACTTATTAATGGCACATCAACTATTTCAAAATAAATATTTTCACTATATTTTTTTAAAATATTATTAATATTTTCTAACATATTTTCCAATATTAATTTATCATTATCATCTAAATGTTGTTCATTATTTTTAATAAAATAATTTTCAAAATTAACTAAATTTAAATCAGAATTTAATTTTTGAAAAATTGGCTCAAAATATGATTTATCAATTTTTATTAGTTGCTGATAATAATTTTCTATTTTTTGTTCTTGTTCTCAAAGCTTACTATTTTCTTTAATTTCTTTAGCAATTTGTTCACGTAAACTTTTATATTTTTCCATTCTTGTCATTAAAGCACCCACAAATTAATATTTAAAAAATTCCAATATTGATTTATTTTTAATAGTAATGATAATTTTATTGATTATAACATAAATATATAAAATCATTATAATATACAAATTTAACTATTGATAATATTGATAATATTTTAAAAAATAATTGTTTTTACTTAGTTTTCTTTTAAACATTATTAAAATAAAATATTAGAAAAATTTATATTTTTATGCAGGCATTATTTTTTTATTAGACTTGGTGCAAAACTAAGGTAATTCAAAATTATATATTCCTGTTATTAAATTAAATCTTAATGCAAATCTTCGTATTTTATTGCGATATTTTAAACTTAAAATTTTAAAACGTTTTAGTTTAGCAAATACGTGTTCAATTTTAATTCTAATTTTACTTAAAGTTTTATTGTATTCTTTTTGAATTGGTGTTAATTGATTGTATTTACTTTTTTTAAATGGCAAAAATGTATTTTTATGAATATTTTGTATACCTTGATAACCTGAATCAACAAAAACTTGTTTTTCTGGATGAATAAAAGTTTTAGATTTTAGAAGCAATTTAAAATCATGAATACTTCCAAAACAAAAAGCAGTTGAAATAATTTTTCCATTGGAAATATCAATAATTATTTGGGATTTGAGAGAATGATGTTTCTTTTTACCTGAAAAAAGTAATTTTAGTTTTTTTTAATTCTTTCAATTGGAGTTTCAGTAGCATCAATAGCTAACAAATTATTATTAGTACCTTTATTTTTTGTTAAATCTTTTTTTCCAGGTAAATTAAAAATTCCGCTTTTTATTAAAATATTTTCAATTCAAAAAATATTACGAATGCAACTAGTATGACTAATATTATATCTTTTTGCAATAACTCTATAACCACTATAGTCTTTTCAATATTCTAAAGTCATTAATAAACGCTCTTCAATTACAATTTTATTTTTTATACCACCATAATATTTTTGTTTAGACTCAGCAATTTTTAAAATTTCAAGCATTTTATAAAATGTTTGTGGCTTTATGCCGACTAAACTATAAAATTCTTGATCATCTTTATATTTTTTCAACATAATAACTATCACCTTTAATATTAATAATAATCGTTAAATTGTTAAAATTAAAGGTTTTGCACCAAGTCTATTTAAAAAAAGTAAATACAATCAATTAACACCAATTCAAAAAGAATACAATAAAACTTTAAGTAAAATTAGAATTAAAATTGAACACGTATTTGCTAAACTAAAACGTTTTAAAATTTTAAGTTTAAAATATCGCAATAAAATACGAAGATTTGCATTAAGATTTAATTTAATAGCAGGAATATATAATTTTGAATTACCTTAGTTT
The DNA here is from genome assembly GCF_964030805.1 of Spiroplasma endosymbiont of Zeiraphera isertana. Taxonomy (GTDB): domain Bacteria; phylum Bacillota_I; class Bacilli_A; order Mycoplasmatales; family VBWQ01; genus Spiroplasma_E. The sequence goes on along the minus strand of NZ_OZ034965.1, from coordinate 611,824 downwards.
TGCACCAAGTCTATTGTATTATTTTTGAATTGGTGTTAATTGATTGTATTTACTTTTTTTAAATGGCAAAAATGTATTTTTATGAATATTTTGTATACCTTGATAACCTGAATCAACAAAAACTTGTTTTTCTGGATGAATAAAAGTTTTAGATTTTAGAAGCAATTTAAAATCATGAATGCTTCCAAAACAAAAAGCAGTTGAAATAATTTTTCCATTGGAAATATCAATAATTATTTGGGATTTGAGAGAATGATGTTTCTTTTTACCTGAAAAAAGTAATTTTAGTTTTTTTTAATTCTTTCAATTGGAGTTTCAGTAGCATCAATAGCTAACAAATTATTATTAGTACCTTTATTTTTTGTTAAATCTTTTTTTCCAGGTAAATTAAAAATTCCGCTTTTTATTAAAATATTTTCAATTCAAAAAATATTACGAATGCAACTAGTATGACTAATATTATATCTTTTTGCAATAACTCTATAACTACTATAGTCTTTTCAATATTCTAAAGTCATTAATAAACGCTCTTCAATTACAATTTTATTTTTTCTACCACCATAATATTTTTGTTTAGACTCAGCAATTTTTAAAATTTCAAGCATTTTATAAAATGTTTGTGGCTTTATGCCGACTAAACTATAAAATTCTTGATCATCTTTATATTTTTTCAACATAATAACTATCACCTTTAATATTAATAATAATCGTTAAATTGTTAAAATTAAAGGTTTTGCACCAAGTCTATTGTAAAATTAAAAAGGAAACTTATATAAAATTAAATTGTGTTAGTTCTATAATTAAGACAAGAAAGGAATTAGCGCAATGTATAAGTATCTGAGTATTGAATCAATAATAGCAATAAAAGAATATAAAAATTATGGATTTTCGATTCGTAAAATAGCAAAAATTGTTGATTATAGTAAATCAACTGTACATAGAGTTTGTAGATTATTAAATAAAAACTTATTGCCATTAGAAATATTGAATCAATTTCAAAAAAATAAACAAAATGCAGGCAGAAAATTAATAATTTTAACTTTAACAGAAATTAATAGTATTAATCATTTGTTAATTACTAAAAAGTATGCTCTTGATATAATTGCTAACTTTTTAAAGGAAAATAAAATAAAAAGTATTTCAACAAAAACTTTATATAACATGTTTAAAACAAATCGAATGGGTTTTGATGAAAATAACTTATTGAGAAAAGGCAAAAATAAATCTCACAAACAAAAAGAAACTAGGGGCAAAATTAATAATTGTAAGTCTATTCATGAAAGAAATTTAATCATTCCTAATATTAAAAATATACAAGAATTTGGTCATTGAGAAGGTGATACTATCATTGGCAAAGATCATAAAAGTTCTATTATTACTTTGGCTGATATATGATCAAAAACCACAATTCCTTTAGTAACTAAAAATCATAAATCAGAAAATATTACGAAAAGTATAATAAAATTTATTTCAAAGTTACAAAAAGGAACATTTAAAACCATTACTTCTGATCGTGGTAAAGAATTTAGTAAATGAAGATTAATCAAAAAAATTTGTAATGTCAAAATTTATTTTGCAGATCCTGGTAAACCTTGCCAAAGGGGTTTAAATGAAAATAATAATGGTATTTTAAGAAGATATTTACCAAAATCTACAGATCTATCTTCATATAAACAAAAAGATTTAAATTTTATAGCATTTCAAATTAATTCTACACCCAGAAAATCGCTCTCTTATAAAAGACCAATAGATTTAATACAATTATTTTAAAAAACTGTCCCATTTATATTTACAACTCAGGTTTCAGTTTGTAAAAAAATAAATCCCAAAATTAAATAACGGACTTCTCCCCACATGTACTTGTGGAGGAAACAATGAAATTGAATGAGTTCAACAATATATTTCAAACAGAAAAAGATTGTTTGAAATATATAGCAAGTTTGAAGGAAAACAAATGTATGAGGTGTTCTTGAACAAATTTGAATACTTCTGATTTAAGAAGAATAAGATGTTTGAAATGTCATCAAACATTTAGTATTCTTCATGACACCATTTTTTACAAGTCACAAACACCTTTGACATCTTGGTTTTATCTCATCTTTAGATGAATAAACACCAAACATGGAATTCCATCAACTGATGTTGCAAAAGAATTGGGAGTAACTTTGAAAACTGCTTGAAGAATGGGTCATAAAATCCGAAGTGCAATTGCAAAACAAGAACCTCAATTCATTGTTGAGGGCATAGTGCAAATGGATGAAATGTATCTTTCACATATGGGTTTTAAAAAACAAGGAAGATCCTTAAAAAATAAAACTTTGATTGTTGGGATTTATGAAAAAACAACCAATAATTTAATTGTGAAAGTGTTGAAAAATGCAAATCAAAAAAATCTTTTGCAATTTGCAAGAAACCACATTTCTTCAAAGTGTGATGTACATACTGATTCTTGAAAAGGATATCGCCATTTTAAATCAGTTTTCACTAAGCATGAAACAGTTAACCATCAAGATGGCTATGTTTCAAAAACTGGTGTAAACATAAACCAGATTGAATCGGCATGAAAGCACATCAGACGAACATTTAAAACACATATCAAAGTTGAAAAACATCATGTTCATTTATACGCAAAAGAATCGGCATATAAATTCAACAATATACCTAGTTTTGAAACTGTAATGTTATGTTTGATTTAAAAATGTGGGGAGAAGTCCGTAGATAGGCTTTTCTCAGCATTTATGTGATAAAATTTAAAAATAGTACATAAAGGGAGAAAAGCCTTAAATAAAATCAAATTTTAGGCCAGGTTGATGATTTTTTTTTATTTCATCAAGAGTTTTTTTGAAAATTAAAAGAAAATCGCTCTCTTATAAAAGACCAATAGATTTAATACAATTATTTTAAAAAACTTTCCCATTTATATTTACAACTCAGGTCCTTAACAATAGTAATGCCATTTTTAAGCATTGAATATCATGCATATTTATTTAAAATATGAGCTGGATGCTCTGGTTGATCATAAGTATTTGTCATTGTCATTGGAACAATAACATTTACTTCTTTATTGTGCTGATTAAATCAAGTTTTACAACTAATAGCAAATTGATAAATACAAATATCAGTACAACAACCAACAATAATAATGTTATCCCATTGTAAATTTGGCTTAAAATCAAAAGCAAAAAAACCATTAGTACTATTTTTTTTAATAATCTTAATATTGTCAAATTTTAATTCTTCTACTAACTCTGATTCAATAGTATTTTCCAAACAATGACTAGGAAAAGTATGAAATTCGGGACTATGTTCATTATGAGCATCATTAAAAGCAATAACTTTAGTTTCATTAGTGTTTACTTTTGCTAATAAATTTTTAATTGGTTTAATAATTGAATTAATATTGGGTGAAAATAAATTTCCTTTTTTAGCAAAGCCATTAACCATATCAACAATAAATATAATATTATGACCTTTTAAAGTTTTAAAATTTAAATTAACTGTTTTATCCAAAGTTTTATTTATAATTTCAATAAATGAATCATTATTTTTCATTATTCACCTCTATTTTTTAAAAATTAATCGTTTAATAATAAATCAAATTATACTACAGCCAGAACAAATTGGCATTAAGAAAATAGTAAAAATAATTCCTACTTTTAAAAAGAAAATATCTACTGTTATTCCCTGACTACTTTGATAGGTTAAACTATCAATTACACCGTTTATATAAATAAAATTAAATCCATTAAAAATGTTTTCTATTTTAATACTTAATAACATAATTAACCCTAATAACAAAAATATAAAACCAGAAAAAAATAAAATAGTAATTATTTTTTCATCAAGAGGTAATTTTTTTCATCAATTTTTAGTTATCATTATTATCACCTATTTTTTTTAATTATATCATTGTTATATTACTGCTATAAAATAAATAAAAAAATTCTTACTTTAATGTGAAAAATAAGAATTTTTTTAAAATTAATAAATTGCTATTTTTATTTTTTTACTACTTTTAAATAACAACTGTATCCAAAAATAATAAGACTTGTAAAAAATAAGATTGGAGTAGCAATAACCGCTAAGATTACTCCTATTTGCAACTGTGCTGCTGTACCTGTTAAAGTTGCAGTTCCACCTAATGCAGCAACTGCAATTTCCTTTTAATTTTCAAAAAAAATCTTGATGAAATAAAAAAAATCATCAACCTGGCCTAAAAAGTAATAAATTCTTTTAAACTTGATTGTATTTTACTGATATTACTTAAATTTTTATAATTTAATTCTTTATTTTCTTTTGATTTAAATTTCTTGAGAGTACATTTTGTTTGTTTAGCTACTGTATCATATAGTATTTGCATATCACAAACTATAATTGATTTTTCTTCGATAAGCTTAGATGTTAAATTTTCTTGTACTCATTTTTTTGTTAATCTTTTAGTATTTGTTGTTTGAGCATAAATATTTTTATTTTCATCAATTGCCATTTCAATACAACAGTTTAAATATTTAGCATTTTCTTCAATTCATTTTTTTCTTGGATCATCTGGATTTTTGAAATTTCCTTTATGAATTTCTTTGATAAAAGTTTCATCAATTTCAATTCTACCTTTTAATTTTGTGAATGGTTTTTGTGTTTTTGCTAATTGTGATGATTTCATAAATTTTTGACGATTAAATCATGCTGATGTTTTTGAAATTTTAGCAAATTGAGAAATAGTATAAGCAGATTGACCTAACAATGACAATCAAATTATTCAATCTCATTGTTCATGAGATAAATGACTTCAATGTAAAAAAATGGATAGGTTACACTTTATTGGACACTAATTACGTAGACAAGTGAACAAATTAGTTAAAAGAAAGGAACTATAATTATGGCCAATATTAACTCATATACCGACGAATTTAAGAAACAAATAGTAGCTTTATATCAAAGTGGTAAGTCAGTGTCTTGTCTTGCTAAAGAGTACAATGTTACAAGAGCAGCTACTTATAATTGAATTAAGCAATTTACTAATTCAGGTAGTTTTAAATCTAAAGATAATCGTTCTGTTGAAGAAAATGAATTAATTAAATTAAGAAAAGAATTAAAACAGTTACGAATGGAAAATGATATTTTAAAGCAAGCAGAACTAATAATAAGCAGAAAATAGAGATTATTATCAATAATAAATGTAAATATAAAATTCGTACAATGTGTCGTTTTTTAAAGCTCTCTAAATCAACATATTATTTTAATTTCAAGAAAAAAGAAAAAAATAAAAATAATATGTATGATGAAGCTGTTATTAGTGCTTTTAAAGAAAATAAAGAAATTTATGGCACAAGAAGATTAAAAGTCATATTAGAAAACCAAGAAATTTATTTATCAAGACGAAAAATTAAAGAAATTATGAATAAACATAATTTAATATCAAAATACACTAAATTAAGACACAAAAATCATCATAATAAAGTCAATGATAGTCAAATAACTAATCTTGTTAATAGAAACTTTAAGAATAGGATTAAAAATGAAGTTATTGTTAGTGATTTAACTTATGTTCAAGTAAATGGTAAGTGAAACTATATTTGTTTATTAATAGACCTATTTAACCGCGAAATTATTGGACATAGTGTAGGCACTAAAAAAGATGCATCATTAGTATATGAAGCATTTATGCAATCAAATCGCTGTTTAAAAGATATTCAAATATTTCATAGCGATCGAGGTAATGAATTTAATAATAAAATTATTGATAAACTTTTACTAGCATTCAATATTACTCGCTCTTTAAGCAAAAAAGGTTGTCCTTATGACAATGCTGTTGCTGAAGCAACTTTTAAAACTTTCAAAACTGAATTTATTAATGATAAAAATTTTACATCATTAATCCAATTAAAATTAGAATTATTTGATTAGACTTGGTGCAAAACTAAGGTAATTCAAAATTATATATTCCTGCTATTAAATTAAATCTTAATGCAAATCTTCGTATTTTATTGCGATATTTTAAACTTAAAATTTTAAAACGTTTTAGTTTAGCAAATACGTGTTCAATTTTAATTCTAATTTTACTTAAAGTTTTATTGTATTCTTTTTGAATTGGTGTTAATTGATTGTATTTACTTTTTTTTAAATGGCAAAAATGTATTTTTATGAATATTTTGTATACCTTGATAACCTGAATCAACAAAAACTTGTTTTTCTGGATGAATAAAAGTTTTAGATTTTAGAAGCAATTTAAAATCATGAATGCTTACAAAACAAAAAGCAGTTGAAATAATTTTTCCATTGGAAATATCAATAATTATTTGGGATTTGAGAGAATGATGTTTCTTTTTACCTGAAAAAAGTAATTTTAGTTTTTTTTAATTCTTTCAATTGGAGTTTCAGTAGCATCAATAGCTAACAAATTATTATTAGTACCTTTATTTTTTGTTAAATCTTTTTTTCAAGGTAAATTAAAAATTCCGCTTTTTATTAAAATATTTTCAATTCAAAAAATATTACGAATGCAACTAGTATGACTAATATTATATCTTTTTGCAATAACTCTATAACTACTATAGTCTTTTCAATATTCTAAAGTCATTAATAAACGCTCTTCAATTACAATTTTATTTTTTCTACCACCATAATATTTTTGTTTAGACTCAGCAATTTTTAAAATTTCAAGCATTTTATAAAATGTTTGTGGCTTTATGCCGACTAAACTATAAAATTCTTGATCATCTTTATATTTTTTCAACACAATAACTATCACCTTTAATATTAATAATAATCGTTAAATTGTTAAAATTAAAGGTTTTGCACCAAGTCTAATGTTATACTTTTATAAAATCTTTGTAAATCATTAAAAGTATTAATTAATAATGTAGGCTCTAATAATGAATTTAAATCTACTTCATATTTATTAAATTTACTTTTATTTTTATCTTCTCATTCTTTTATATTACTATATCCATTTTTTATTAATGATACATCATCTGTTGTCATGTCTACTTTTAAATCTGGAATAATAACAATTGATTTTGCTATATTTTGTGGACTTGGTGGTAATATTTTTGCTGGATAACTAAATGTTGTTTCTTAAGTTGCTTCATATTCATCATGATTTAATTTATACAAAGTTGTTCAATTAAAAGCATGACCAGTCAAATAACCTATATTATTATAACGAAATTGTGCAACTGATATTTCATTATAATCACCTTGATAAGTAAATGGATTATCACTATAAAATGTATGTCTTTCTTCACCTTGATGTAAACTTTGTGTAACAATTGTATCAATAATATAAGCATAATTTGAACCATCAATAACTCCATTACTTGTAGGATTTCATGGACATTCAGTATCTTCATTTGTAAATGGTGAAGCAATATCTAAAAACTCAGTATCTTCTGCTAAAATATAAACTTTATTATTTTTCTTTTGTGATAAATCAACAGTTGATATTTGTTCTTTTTCAGTTAATTTCTTACCAGTAGTAGGGTCTCATGGATAAACACTTACTCTATCACTTAATTTCATTGTCATAGCAGTTGTTGAAACATTTGCACCTAATAATTTACCAATAGTAAAATCATTATCATTTGTAAATACATTTAAAGGAATTAAACCACCATTACCAATAATACTTTCTAAATTACTTGTAAAAAATGCACTCATAAAACCATTAAAATATAACATTTTTTTATATTGTTGAACATTTTGAGTAATAACTCAACTACTTCAAATACCTAATGTTAAAGCATTTAATAATTTACCAATTAAAGGAATATCACTTAAAGCAAATGGTAATCATTGATTTGAATCATAAGGCATTTGTATTAATGGACTAAATACTACACTATTAAAATTTAATATTGCTGACATATATTTTTGTGATATTTTACTATAATCAACAGTTGGCGAACCAATAATTAAATGTGTATATGGGTCTTTATATTTAAAATTATTACTCATATCTACATTATAATTACCTGTTAAATTATTTATATTTCATTCACTATCTCAAAAGAATTTTGCTTCTCCTACTGATGTACCATTACTTAATCTTGCTTGATCTTTATCAAAAGAAAGCATACCTTTAAAATCTTTTGTTACAAATAAATTATCTTGAAAATTTAATAGACTTGGTGCAAAACTAAGGTAATTCAAAATTATATATTCCTGCTATTAAATTAAATCTTAATGCAAATCTTCGTATTTTATTGCGATATTTTAAACTTAAAATTTTAAAACGTTTTAGTTTAGCAAATACGTGTTCAATTTTAATTCTAATTTTACTTAAAGTTTTATTGTATTTTTTTTGAATTGGTGTTAATTGATTGTATTTACTTTTTTTAAATGGCAAAAATGTATTTTTATGAATATTTTGTATACCTTGATAACCTGAATCAACAAAAACTTGTTTTTCTGGATGAATAAAAGTTTTAGATTTTAGAAGCAATTTAAAATCATGAATGCTTCCAAAACAAAAAGCAGTTGAAATAATTTTTCCATTGGAAATATCAATAATTATTTGAGATTTGAGAGAATGATGTTTCTTTTTACCTGAAAAAAGTAATTTTAGTTTTTTTTAATTCTTTCAATTGGAGTTTCAGTAGCATCAATAGCTAACAAATTATTATTAGTACCTTTATTTTTTGTTAAATCTTTTTTTCCAGGTAAATTAAAAATTCCGCTTTTTATTAAAATATTTTCAATTCAAAAAATATTACGAATGCAACTAGTATGACTAATATTATATCTTTTTGCAATAACTCTATAACTACTATAGTCTTTTCAATATTCTAAAGTCATTAATAAAGGATCTTCAATTACAATTTTATTTTTTCTACCACCATAATATTTTTGTTTAGACTCAGCAATTTTTAAAATTTCAAGCATTTTATAAAATGTTTGTGGCTTTATGCCGACTAAACTATAAAATTCTTGATCATCTTTATATTTTTTCAACATAATAACTATCACCTTTAATATTAATAATAATCGTTAAATTGTTAAAATTAAAGGTTTTGCAACAAGTCTAATGAAGTTTTTAATCATTCTGTAAAATTTTTAAAATTAGTAAATCCAGTAGGTTTTGCATCCATAATATTATAAAATGTTGTTTCTGGATGACTACTTGTTTTTATTTTATCATTTATTCCGGCAAGTAAACCACCATTATTTTTAATATCAGTTGTAGAATGTTCATTATTACCAGCAATAAATAATCTTCTTGAAGCAAATACTTTACTTTCAAATATTTCTTCATTTCCTTGTTTTATAGGTTCTTGACCTTGAATTATTGGTCTTCCATAATAATAACAACTTGTTAATAATTCTAATCCATAACTTTGTCTATGACTATATCTTACTCCTATATCACGCATTAAAGTACGATTTAATGTTACTTTTCCTTGTTGAATAGTAGGAAAAGCATAACCACTACCAGGACTTGCATATTGTACAAAATCAATTGTATTTTGACCACTACTAATTACTCTATCATTTAAACTACTAAAAGTTAAAACTTGCATACTAAATGCACCATTATAAGGACTATAATAATTTGTTACATTTGAAATATATAATAATTGTCTATCTTGATTTTTACCACTATTACCACCTATATTTTCATTTTCATCATTAAATACAACAAAAAATTGTTTTAATTTTCACAAAAAATCTTGATATTACTTTTAATTTAAAATTAAAAGTAATATTTTTATATCAGGGGTGATTTTTTGTGACTAATAATGAATTAATTGATGTTTTAAAAAACAAAAAAGATGAAGAATTTATAAAAATTATTAGACATTTTAAAAATAGAATTAAACAAATTGAGAAAAAAGAAAAATTAGATGCAATTGATAAAAAATTTAAAGAAAAAGGAATTCAATGTCCAAATTGTAAATCTTATTGATGTGTAAAAAATGGTTTTAAGAATAATAAGCAAAAATATTTATGCAAAGATTGTAAAAGTAGCTTTGATGCTTTAAGAAATCATTTTTTACATTGAAGTCATTTATCTCATGAACAATGAGATTGAATAATTTGATTGTCATTGTTAGGTCAATCTGCTTATACTATTTCTCAATTTGCTAAAATTTCAAAAACATCAGCATGATTTAATCGTCAAAAATTTATGAAATCATCACAATTAGCAAAAACACAAAAACCATTCACAAAATTAAAAGGTAGAATTGAAATTGATGAAACTTTTATCAAAGAAATTCATAAAGGAAATTTCAAAAATCCAGATGATCCAAGAAAAAAATGAATTGAAGAAAATGCTAAAGATTTAAACTGTTGTATTGAAATGGCAATTGATGAAAATAAAAATATTTATGCTCAAACAACAAATACTAAAAGATTAACAAAAAAATGAGTACAAGAAAATTTAACATCTAAGCTTATCGAAGAAAAATCAATTATAGTTTGTGATATGCAAATACTATATGATACAGTAGCTAAACAAACAAAATGTACTCTCAAGAAATTTAAATCAAAAGAAAATAAAGAATTAAATTATAAAAATTTAAGTAATATCAGTAAAATACAATCAAGTTTAAAAGAATTTATTACTCATTATCATGGCATTGGATTTACCAATATTCAAAATTACCTCAATTTATGAAAATTTAAATACCAACATTATAAAATATCACCTTATGCAAAATCTGAAGCATTATATTTCAGTTTGTAAAAAAAATAAATCCCAAAATTAAATAAAATCAAATTTTAGGCCAGGTTGATGATTTTTTTTATTTCATCAAGAGTTTTTTTGAAAATTAAAAAAAATTGTAAATAATCATCAATTATAATATGTTCTTCAAACATTACTGAAGTATATTGTCTTTTAGTTTGTACTGTTTTAAATATTTGATTATTAGGTAAATTACTAAAATCAACACCACTTGTATCATCAATTAAATAAGCATTTCAATAATCACCAATTTTATATTGTTTTGTATAAAATTAATCTTGACCTGTAACTTTATGAGTATCAGGATTAATTTTACATTTATTTTTTTGATATATTTTTGTACTATTTTTTCAAATACATACAACCGGAGTAGTACCAGTTAATATTAATTCATATTTACCAAAATCACTTATTTTACTATTAATTGGTTTATAACCGGTTTCAGTTAACGGTATAGCACCATTATTAATAACAAATGGAAATATTTTTCAATAACTACATCTTTTAATTAGCAATTGTTGTCTTTTTAATTGAATGCGTAGATGTTTCATTAATTGAATTTGTTGATGTATCATTTTCATTTCCTCCTAATAATTTTATTGTTTGTTTATCTTCATCAATTATTTCTTTATAATGTTTTTTTGCTTGTTGTTTTGTTACTTCATCTAATTCACTAATTGCATTTTTATATGAAATTGTTTTATCAGCTAATCTTTGACTAATCATTTCTTGTTTTAATAATTGGTCAGTCATAGCAATAGGGAAAAATTTAAAACTATAAGGTCTATCTCCAATTCCATTTCATAATTTTTCATAAATTAATAACATATCAAAAAATCTATAAAAATAATATGAATAATGACTTATTTTAGTTTCTGTTGTTTCCATATCATTTTTATTATTAAATAATGATTTAGTTTTATTTTCATAATTTACACCAGAAAATTCATTATAATCATAACCTGCACCATTTCAAATATCTTTACCTAAATCATCTTTATCTAAAATATAATTACTAGCTTTAAAATCACCTTGTATAACTTCCATACCACCAGCACCAGATTTATTATATCCAGCAGTAACAACATTAACTACAATATTTTTTTTTAGGATTATCAATTATTTTTCCGTGTTTAATCATATTTTTAAAAGTTGCATTATCAAATGCACCAAATAAAGTTGTAACATTTAATTCTCTATCAACATTTCTTTGAGTATAAGATTTATGATAATATTCAATTAAATTTCAAAATGGATAAGTATCTGGATATGCATTTAAAGTTGTTGAATTACCATAAAAATTAACCATTGGTAAATTTGTTATTTCTAATATTGGTAAATAATTTCAAGGATTTTTAATTTCATAACTATATTTTGGTATTAAATTAGGTTTTAATTTTGTATGTGCTGTTCCTAAAATAATTTCTTTTTCATTTTTATTATCATTTTTATAAGTTTCAAATCTTATTTTTCCATTTTCAGCAATTACTCAAGTTAATGTTGCACTATCTGCTTGTTCATTTATAAAAAAGAATTCTGCACATTGTTCTTCTTCATTATATTTAGCAACTCTTCCAGCAAATGAATTAGGTAATACTTTTAAACTTGTAATATTATCTTTATAAATAATAGGCATTATATATACTTTTCCAAGTAAACTTTCTTGAATTCCAAATTTATATAATTTTTCAAATCATTTATCACTAATAATTTTATTAGTAAAATATTTTAAAATATTTTCTTTTTCACTATCAAATAATCAACCTTTACCTAATCATAATTTAGTTGATTTTTGAGCAATTCTCATAGGAATATCACTATATCATTCTCTTTTATTACAAGAAAGATATTCTAATGGATTATTCATTTTTATCACTCTCCAAATTTATTTTTATTAATTAATAATTCATTATTAATATTATTAATTAATCATTTCATTTTATGCATTGAAGCATACATTCTTGCATCTCAACAATTATCATATAAATCAAGCATTTGTGGTTCATTATTTGAATTTTCTAATTTAGATTTTGCTAATCATTGCATTTTTGATAATTCTTCGTGTGTATTAGGACATCTTTTTCAATTAATACTTAATATACCTTTAATCATACAAATAGTATCTCAATCAATTCTATCTCTTAAATACATTAGACTTGGTGCAAAACCTTTAATTTTAAAAATTTAACGATTATTATTAATATTAAAGGTGATAGTTATTATGTTGAAAAAATATAAAGATGATCAAGAATTTTATAGTTTAGTCGGCATAAAGCCACAAACATTTTATAAAATGCTTGAAATTTTAAAAATTGCTGAGTCTAAACAAAAATATTGTGGTGGTAGAAAAAATAAAATTGTAATTGAAGAGCGTTTATTAATGACTTTAGAATATTGAAAAGACTATAGTAGTTATAGAGTTATTGCAAAAAGATATAATATTAGTCATACTAGTTGCATTCGTAATATTTTTTGAATTGAAAATATTTTAATAAAAAGCGGAATTTTTAATTTACCTGGAAAAAAAGATTTAACAAAAAATAAAGGTACTAATAATAATTTGTTAGCTATTGATGCTACTGAAACTCCAATTGAAAGAATTCCAAAAACTAAAATTACTTTTTTCAGGTAAAAATAAACATCATTCTCTCAAATCCCAAATAATTATTGATATTTCCAACGGAAAAATTATTTCAACTGCTTTTTGTTTTGGAAGCATTCATGATTTTAAATTGCTTCTAAAATCTAAAAATTTTATTCATCCAGAGTTATCAAGGTATACAAAATATTCATAAAAATACATTTTTGCCATTTAAAAAAAGTAAATACAATCAATTAACACCAATTCAAAAAGAATACAATAAAACTTTAAGTAAAATTAGAATTAAAATTGAACACGTATTTGCTAAACTAAAACGTTTTAAAATTTTAAGTTTAAAATATCGCAATAAAATACGAAGATTTGCATTAAGATTTAATTTAATAGCAGGAATATATAATTTTGAATTACCTTAGTTTTGCACCAAGTCTATTATTAGATTTTTTAAAAGAAAATAATGTAAATGAAGAAATATATAAATATTTTAAAAATAATAAAGAAGCTGTTATAAATTAAAAAGAAAATTGAAATCAAGGAGTTTGTGCTGAAAGTGATGTATCACATTTAGTTAAATCTTTAAAAGGTTATGGTGCTAAAATTTATAATGATAAAGTTCTTGATAATATGCTTATTATTAATTCAGCAAGAATTAATAAATTAAATCTTTTACTTTAATATTTTAAAAACTTAATAAATCTAAACCTAAATAGTTAGGAATTTTTAGTTTAGATAATTGTAAAATAATAACTTAAAACACTTGATTATAAATATAAAAAGGTATATAATGTAACCAACAATTTATAATTTAATTTTCTTTTATTTAAAGAAAATTAAATTATAACTATTAACTTTACTCACCCTTAAATGGAAATAACATAAAAATAAAATAAATTTATATCTATAAGGAGATAATTATGACAAAAATTAAAAAAAATAAAAATAATTACCACATTGCAACTAAATTAGTTCATTGTGGTAATTATAATGATAAATTTGGAGCCGCTCTACCTCCTATTTATCTATCAACAACTTTTGCTTTTGATAGCGCCGAACAAGGTGGTAGGATATTTAATTTACAAGAAGAAGGATATGTTTATACAAGAATTGGTAATCCAACAACAACTGTTTTAGAAAAACGAATGGCACATTTAGAAGGATCAGAAAAAGCAATTGCTTTCTCATCGGGTATGGGAGCCATTGCATCTACTTTTTGAACATTATTGAATGCTACTGACCATTTATTATCATCAAAAACAATTTATGGTGGTACTCATTCACTTATTGAAAAAGGAATATCACGCTTTCAAATTGAAGTTGATTTTGCTGATTTTACTAAACTTGATGAAATTAAAAAAAATTTAAATCCAAATACTAAAGTTGTTTTTTTCGAAACACCAGCTAATCCCACTTTAGAAATTTTAGATATTAAAGCAATTAGTGATATTGTCCATAAATATAATCCACAAATTCAAATAATTGTTGATAATACTTTTTCTACACCAATCATTACTAAACCTTTAATTTTTGGTGCTGATATTGTTATCCATTCAGCAACAAAATATATTAACGGTCATTCTGATGTTATGGCCGGAATTGTTTGTGGTAAAAGTACTTTAATAAATAAAATTCGTTTTGAAGGATTAAAAGATTTAACAGGAGCTGTATTATCACCTCATGATGCATTTCTTGTTTTAAGAGGACTATCAACTTTAGAATTACGATTATGAATAGCTTGCAAAAATGCAAGAATAATTGCAGCAAGATTAAAAGAACATCCTAAGATTAAAAAAGTATTTTATCCTGGACTAACTAATTCAGCAACAGAACAAGTACTTTATGAACAACAAATGAAATTACCAGGAGCAATGATTAGTTTCGAATTAAAATGTGGATATGATGGAGGAATCAAACTATTAAATAATTTAAAATTAATAATTTCGGCAGTTTCTTTAGGTGGAGTTGTGTCATTGATTGAACATCCTGCTTCAATGACACATTATACTTATAATGCACAAGAATTAGCTTTTAATTTTCAAAAAAACTCTTGATGAAATAAAAAAAATCATCAACCTGGCCTAAAATTTGATTTTATTTAATTTTGGGATTTATTTTTTTTACAAACTGAAATATAATGCTTCAGATTTTGCATAAGGTGATATTTTATAATGTTGGTATTTAAATTTTCATAAATTGAGGTAATTTTTAATATTGGTAAATCCAATGCCATGATAATGAGTAATAAATTCTTTTAAACTTGATTGTATTTTACTGATATTACTTAAATTTTTATAATTTAATTCTTTATTTTCTTTTGATTTAAATTTCTTGAGAGTACATTTTGTTTGTTTAGCTACTGTATCATATAGTATTTGCATATCACAAACTATAATTGATTTTTCTTCGATAAGCTTAGATGTTAAATTTTCTTTTACTCATTTTTTTGTTAATCTTTTAGTATTTGTTGTTTGAGCATAAATATTTTTATTTTCATCAATTGCCATTTCAATACAACAGTTTAAATCTTTAGCATTTTCTTCAATTCATTTTTTTCTTGGATCATCTGGATTTTTGAAATTTCCTTTATGAATTTCTTTGATAAAAGTTTCATCAATTTCAATTCTACCTTTTAATTTTGTGAATGGTTTTTGTGTTTTTGCTAATTGTGATGATTTCATAAATTTTTGACGATTAAATCATGCTGATGTTTTTGAAATTTTAGCAAATTGAGAAATAGTATAAGCAGATTGACCTAACAATGACAATTAAATTATTCAATCTCATTGTTCATGAGATAAATGACTTCAATGTAAAAAATGATTTCTTAAAGCATCAAAGCTACTTTTACAATCTTTGCATAAATATTTTTGCTTATTATTCTTAAAACCATTTGGCTTTTATCCCTTTATGTACTATTTTTAAATTTTATCACATAAATGGAGATAAAAGCCTACCTAGGAAATTATCCCCGCATGTATTTAAATCAAACACAAAATTACAGTTTCAAAACTAGGTATGTTATTGAATTTATATGCTGATTCTTTTGCATATAAATGAATATTGTGCTTTGAAACTCTTATGTGTGTTCGGAAAGTTCGTCGGATGTGCTTTCATGCTGATTCAATCTGGTTTGTGTTTACACCTGTTGGTGACACATACCCAACTTCATGATTTACGATTTCATGTTTGGGATAGAAGTTTTTGAAACTTACATATCCCTTCCAAGAATCCGTAAATAGACAGCACTCAGTAAAAATGTGTTTCAATGCAAATCTTAAAAGGTTTTTTTCATCTGCATTTTTCAGCACCTTCACAATTAGTTTGTTGCTGGTTTTCTCATAAACTCCAACAATCAAAGTTTTATTCAACAAGGATCTTCCTTGTTTTTTAAAACCTAAATGTGAAAGATACATTTCATCCATCTGTGCTGTGCCATCAACAATGAAAACTGCATCTTGATTTCCAATTCTAGTCCTGATTTCATGACACATTCTTCAATCTGTTTTATAGGTCACACCCAATTCCCTTGCAACATCGGTTGCTGGTATGCCATGCTTTGTGTTTATTCATCTAAAGATGAGATAAAACCAAGATGTCATTTGGGTCTGTGACTTATAAAAAATGGTTCCATAAAGAATACTAAATGTTTGGTTACAGTTCAAACATCGTATTCTTCTCAAATCAGAAGCATTCAAACCAGAAGAAGCACACCTGATGCATTTCATTATTTTCAACTTCGCTATATATTTCAAACAATCGTTTTCAGTTTGAAATATGCTGTTGAATTCATTTCAATTCATTTTTTCCTCCACACTAGTACATGCGGGGATAATTTCCAACCATTTTTTACACATCAATAAGATTTACAATTTGGACATTGAATTCCTTTTTCTTTAAATTTTTTATCAATTGCATCTAATTTTTCTTTTTTCTCAATTTGTTTAATTCTATTTTTAAAATGTCTAATAATTTTTATAAATTCTTCATCTTTTTTGTTTTTTAAAACATCAATTAATTCATTATTAGTCACAAAAAATCACCCCTCATATAAAAATATTACTTTTAATTTTAAATTAAAAGTAATATCAAGATTTTTTGTGAAAATTAAAAGAATTAGCAGATGCAAATATTTCAGAAGGTCTTGTTCGTCTTTCAATTGGTATTGAATATGTTGAAGATTTGTGAAATGATTTGGAACAAGCATTAAAAAAACTATAATAATTATTTATATATAAAACAATTTATTAGCAATATGCAACCATCAACAACATATTACCACTTAAACAAAAATCAGTATAACCATTTGGTAAAATAAATGAGTCACCTTTTTTAATACTAGTATCATCAATTATACCATTACCATCCAATACTGAGATTTGCAATCATCTAGTATTAGGATAACTATAATGCTTAATTCCCTCATTAATTAATTTAATTAACTTAAAAAACTTGTTATCAACTAAATAATTATCATGACCATTAGCTTCACTACTATTTAAATCAGGAGCTAAAACAATAGTTGATGCTTCTTTCAAATGCAAATTTCGTAAATTACCAAGTTCATCTTTACGATCATAATCATATAAACGATATGTAATATCTGATGATTGTTGTAATTCAAAAACCATAGTATGTGACAATAAACCATGAATTTTTAGATAAGGAACATAAATAAATTGATCTTTTTTAATTGGTATATATTTTAATAGTTTATGTCATTGTTCTTTTGCCAATCATTGATTAAACTGATCTTTGGTTTTAGCATTATGACCCAAAATAACTCTACCTTTGGGTAAACATTCTAATATATACCAACATTCAGTTTTTCCTAAACATTGATGATTTTTTTCTGCGAATTTATCATCGGGGTGAATTTGAACGCTTAAACTATCATTTGCGTCTAAAATTTTTGTTAACAACGGATATTCTTTATTAATCACACTACCTGAACTATCAAGATTAGCAAATAAACTAGGTTGCTGTTTAAACAATTCTGCTAAACTTAATCCTTTATACTCGCCATTTAAAACATAACTCATTCCATTGGGATGAGCACTAACTAATCATGCTTCACCAATTGGTGTATTTTTAGGTAAATCAAAATTAAATTTGTGTGCTAATTTTTGACTACCTCATAATTTGCGAATAAAAGCGGGTTTTAAAAAAATTATTTGTGATGTGCTATTATTCATATTCACTCTCCTAAACTTTGATTATTTCTTCAATTAAACTTTATTTTTACTATTTTTAGATTTAGTTTTTTTACTATTAAATATTTTCATGATTCTTTCATTCATTAATTTAAAAACCTTAATATTACGTGATTGAATAATTAATAATCCACCATATACTAAACAAGTAACAATACTTCCAACAATAATGGCTAAAAAGAATAAAAGAATACTTACCCAAAGCACATAATTAACTGAACTCACTGCACCTAAGATAGCAACAATAGGACCACCATGACCAGCAGCATCAGTTAATAAGAAAGCACCAGCAATACTACCAGCAACAGCACTACCAATAATATTACTAATAATAGCACGTTTTGGATCTCTTACTGCGAAAAGAATCGCACCTTCAGAAATACCAATACACCCCATTAACATTGCTGTTAAACCTAATGTACGTTCACTTTCATTAAAGAATTTACGAAAAATCAAAGTTGTTAAACCCATTCCAAGTGATGCAACAGGAATAGCTGCAGCTACTGCTCCCATAAATAATTGTGAGTTAGGATCAGCAGTTATCGTTGTTGAAGCTGCTAAAAAAGCAACTTTGTTAATTGGACCACCCATATCAAATCCAACCATGGCTCCTAGCAACATTCCAATTGCTGCCATTGCTTCACGTGGCATGTGGGTTAACCCATTTTGAAATTGTTCCATTATTCAACCAATTGGAGCTCCAATTGCATAAATAAAAGTGAAACTAATTAAAAATGTTACTACAATAGGAATAAAGAAAATTGGCATAATTGGAGCAATAGTCTTTGGTACTTTTCAAGTAATAATTCATCTTACTAAATATCAAACACTTGGACCAATTAATAATGCTCCTAAAAATCCAGCAGAAACCTTTGGCTCTAAACCAGCAATTAGATAAACTAATCCTGCTGTATTAGCAACATATGCACTTACCATTGCCGGAAACCAAGGCAGCACGTCCTGCAATTGAATTAGCGATAAAACCAGATAAAATTGGAATCATTAATGTAAAAGCAATACTTCCAGCTTGATTAATAAAATAAAGAAAATGATTAAATGATTATGTGGTAACTTGGAAATATCAAAGTCAGCACCATAAACTGCTTTAGCAATACCAATTGATAATGCTAACATAATTCCACCAAAAACAACAAATGGCACCATATAGCCAACACCAGCCATAATATGTTTCATAATTCCCTGTTTATCAGTAGTAAATAAATCATTTGATTTATTTTCTTTTTCCGCTTTTTGTCCCGATTCTGACTTGTTTATTTCATAAGGTTTTGCGTTAGCAAAAGCATCATTAACAATACTTTCAGGATTTTTAATAACTTTGCTAATTTCTACTTTATATAATGGTTTATTATTAAAACGTTCTAATTTTAAATCTGCAACACCGGCCGATACTGCAATAATAACTAAATCAGCATTGGCAATATCAGTTGCTGTAAAAGCACCTTTAATACCAATACTACCATGAGTTTCAACTTTAATATTATAGCCTAAATTTTTTGCAGCAATTTCTAATTTATCTTGTGCAATATAAGTATGTGCTACCCCAACTGGACAAGCAGTAATTGCTATAATATTTTTAGTTTTTTTTGAAGAACCTTTCATATCTTCACTAATAGTTTTACTACTAGTTTCAACATTAGATTTATTATTAATATTTAGTGATTGAATAATTACTTTTTTATCTTTTGAATTAAATAATATTGATTGAAATTCCGGTTTTGTTAATTTTTGTGCCACTTTTGATAAAATTTCCAAGTGCTCATTACTAGCACTTTTTAGTGGCACAATTAAAGCAATAATTGCTTTAACGGGTTGTTCATCTAGTGCTTTCCAAGGAATTGGCTGTTTAAAACGCATAATAAAAATTCCTGATTTAACAATATCTTCATTACGAGCATGTGGCACAGCAACACCACCACCAAAACCAGTAGTTCCTTCTCCTTCTCTTTGTAGAAAACTATTAACTAGTGATTTTTCACTAATATTTTTTTTCAAAAAACCTAATTTTTTAGCAGAAGTTGCTATTTCTTGAAAAGCTTCTGCTTGTGTTTTACAATCAGATTAAAGAAAAACGTGTTCTACTGTCAAAATATCATCTTGTTTAGACAACATACTTCATCTCCTTACTTAATAAATATTCATGACATAATATTAAATTATTATTTTAAAAAAAACAGTTTTTTTATTTAAAAAATTAATTAAATTTTTTAATTACTTTATTAGTTTTAATTCTATTTTCTAAATATCAATCTTTATGCTTTGATTTTAATAAATATGTTGTTACTAAATCATTAAAATAAGTAATAGCAAATAATGGAGAAATAAATATTTCTTGTGCTTCATAAAGTCCTGAAGAAACAATATTAAATGTTCAATCAGCATAAGTCACTAATTCAGTTTTATCTTGTGATGTAACAACTGCAATTTTAGCATTATTCTTTTTAGCAAGTTTAGCTGCTTCAACAATAGTAGCGGTTTTACCTGATAATGAAAAAAGAATTATTACATCTTCTGGAATAATTAAAGAAGCATGCATTAAAATACTATCATCATCTTTATTTAAACAGATCGATCGTAAACCAAACCGATATAATTTATTTGATAAATCCTCCGCACCTAAACCAGAATGACCAATACCTGCTAAATAAATACAAGCTTTACGATTATCATCTATTCAATTAATAAATCTTTGTAATTCCTCATAATTAATCGTTGAATCATTTAAATCCATTAGTTTTTTATAATGTTCTTTTAAAACACTACGATTACCAAACAACTCACGATTTAAAGCTTTGAAAGTAGTTTCTTGCACAGCTAAACTAATGATAAATTCACGATAACCTTTAAATCCCAATTTCTTAATTAAATTATAAACAACACTATAACCAACAGTATTTTCTTTAGCCAAAGAACTAATAGTAACTTGATCCATTTTTTGACTATTCTTATTAATATAGTTAATAAGAACTTTTTCTTTTTTTGTGAAATTATTTTCTTCCTTTGATACTCTAGATCAAAAATTATCATTGATAAGCATGTAAAAACTCCTTTTTAAACTAATGTAAAATATTTAAATATTATTATTTTTTAATTATGTGATGAAAATGGATCATTAATATAATATGGTTGCAAATCTTCCATGTTTTTTACTTCGATAAAATATGGTGACAACTTTTGAAAATTTTCCACAATATTACACTTTTCTAAATTTTCAATTATTTTATAATCTAGTAAATCACTAATAATACCAATTTTAGCATTTTCATCTACTAATTGCGGCTGAATAATTATTTTTCCATTATCACATACTGCCAAATAACTTTTATTATTGTATGCTGACAAAACACTTATTGATTTTATTAATCCTGCCTGTAATAATAAACTATTAATAGTAAAAACCGTTAAAAAACTATTCAAAACTTTAAGTGTTTTGACAAAAGTAATTGCTACTCTAATTCCAGTATAACTGCCAGGACCATTTGCAATAACTACTTTTGAAATATCTTTTAATTTTATTTTACATTTTACAAGTAAATTAGTAATAGTTGGAATTGCCAATTCTGTTTGTTTTTGTCAAGCAATAAATGATGAACTTGCTAAAATTTTATTAGCTTGCGAAATCACCACTGTTAATTTGTTATTTGTTGTATCTAAATATAATTGATACATAACATCACCTTATTATTTCATTTAGTTGCTATTAATAATTTTCTAATATCTTACATACTTATTATAATATCATGTATAATGTAATTAAAATAGAAAAAATATAGAATTGTGAGTTGATCCATATGGGAATAGGAAAAAATATAGGATTTAAAAGTAAATTTTCTGATTTTTTACTTTGATCTGGACTAATTATTGCTGTTATAGGTCTAATAATGCAATTTGCAATAGTTTTAATTGAGTATAAACCAATAACAGTTGGAACACCTAATCCTCATAATTTATGAACTCCAGATGGCCCATGAGTTGGTATTTGAACAATGATTTCTACCTTTACTATTCAGTCAAATTTTTTAGTTTTTCTTTTCTTTTGTTTTGTATTAACAAATCGTTTTCATGACAATCGCGCACAATTTGTTTTTGGGCGCTTTTCATTAGCAATTACTGTTTATATTACCGTAACTCTTATCGTATTTTTTGCTGTATTATTTAAACCAATGATAAATAATTTAGATAGTAGTAATAGTATTAGCATATTAAATTTTATAAATACATTTTTATTACATTTAATAGTACCAGTGATAGTGATTTTATATTTTATGTTTTCTGCTGGTAAATACTACTGAAAACTTGGAAAACAAACATATCTTTGAATACCAATTATTTCTATTTACATGTTTGTATATTTAGGTTATGCACTTGCTAAAGGAAATTTTGTTGTTTTTTTAAGAAAAGGAACAACAGAAATTGATTATTCATTTCCATATCCATTTTTAGATTTTCATAAAAGTTTAACTACTTTCTTTATTTATATCTTTGCAATTTTAATCTTATACATAATTTTGATGTTACTTTTTACTCTTTATAATAATATCCTTTATAAAAAAAATAATAAACCAATAGCGGCTTTAAGAGATACAAATTTTTAATGTAAAATAATTTATAAATAAAGTGTACTAGTTTATAAACTAGTACACTTTATTACTATTATTTATTATTTAAAAAATATTGAAAAATAATTGTAGGGAGGAATATATATTTGTGAAAAGTAAAAATTTGAAATTGTATTATTTTTTTTTAAATATTATTTTGTTATTTTTTGCCTCCTTTTTCTTAATATATTTTATTTTAAAATTATATAAAAACTCCTTGTATAGCATATATAGTATACAAGGACTTAAAGTCAAATATAAAATTAAAACCGGCATTACCTAAATATTTTTTAAACATTTATAACTGCCATTTTTATTGTAACTCACTAAAAAGAAAAAACAAGTAATAACATTTTTTTACACTTATCATTTTATATTTTTATATAAAATATTGTTTTTTAACCAGTACTACTTAAAAATAACAAACTTTATTTTAAATATTTCTTTTTACGAATAATAACAACAACTATTGGAATTATAGTTAAAAAACTAATAATGAATCCACAAATGATAATAATATTTCAATTATTAACTAACATTTTAGTTGTTAATGATATATTAACATCTCAGGGACGATCTGAATTATTACTTTGTAAATAATTAACATAATTTTGTTTAGTAATATCACCTTGATATTGAATAAATCATGATAAAAACTCACCAGCAGCATTATTTTTTAAATCTTCAATTTTAATACTATTGTTAGTAGCACTAGTTAAATATTGTTGAAAACCCGCTAATAAATTATTAGTTTTTTCAAAAAAATCAGTACAATTTGGAAAATTAGGTATTTTTGTATTGCTTCTATAAACAGTAATATATTGTTCAGAAGCAGCTTGACGTTGTAAGTCAGATGTATCTAAACCTATACAATAAACTTGAAAATTACTTCCTTGATTAAGAGTTAAATTATCACCATCTTTAATAGGTGTTCCCAAATCATTTTTTGCTTTTTGTAAAGTTTGTGAATCAACTTTTCATTTTAGTCAATGTTGTTGTGAATCACTAATATTTACTTTAGCTTTCTCAATAGCTTTATTCATAACTATTAATGTATTTTTATTATCTTGTGAATTATTTTGAAATAAATATTGAGGTACAATTACAGGATTTTCTTTAACTTTTTCATCACTAATAGTACTAAATTGAATATTTGAACTATTATTTGTTAACTTAATAGTTTTACTATAACCACTATCTTTAACACTAACATTAAAAATAGTTGATTTTAAATGATCATCTGGTTTAGGATTTAATATTGCATAACTAATTGAACCATTATCAAAAACTTCATCATTTTTATCATTTATTAATAATTGTTCATTCTTATCATTCTTATCATTTTTATTTTTTGCTAAAATAGCTAACATTGGTTGATTAGTATCATTGGGATTACCATTATTAAGTGATAAAATTGCTAACCGATCTTGAACACTTTTATGACTATTTAAAAAATCATCGCTTGGTTTAATCATATAAGGAATACTAAAATAATTATTAAAATCTGCCCTAGGATTTACCGTTGCAAAAATAACATTGTTAATCTGCGCTGGTAAACTATTATCATGGTAACCAACATAAACATAGCCAAAACTAGCAATATCATTAAAACTTTGTTTAGCAACACTACGACCAATAACTTTATCAGTAAAATATTTAATACCATTATCTGGCAAGATATTATTAGCTTTGTTTTTAATTTGTTTCTTAAATTTCTCATTAACATCTTTACTAAGATTATCATTTGTATTATTATTAACCTTATTAATAAGGTCTGATCAATCATTAAATTGTTCTGTTATTACTTCTTTATGCAATCTAATAAAATCTTCATAATTATTATTAATTGAATTTCAAGTATTAGCTTCACTAATTAAATTTTTATTATTTTCCTTAACAGTAATATGAAACCCAGAAAGTTTGTTACTCTCATTAACAGTACTAATATTAGATTGATGATTAGTAACTATCATTAAACTACTAGTAAGAGATAATGCCAAAGCCAAACTTATTTTTTTAAAACTTTTAGTTTTAAAAAAACTAAAAGATAAGAAATTTGTCATTATGATTACTCCTTTTTTACCTATTATTTGTGTTTATAATTATAATATTAAATTAAGCATATTTAATTAAATACTTAAAATCTTAGTTTTAATAAAATAAAACTAAGGATATATAATCAATTATTAAACTTTTTGTTAAATCAACATATATAATTTTAATACTTATATAATTACTTATATATTCATTAAAATTATAAGGATAAAAATTATATCCTTAACATTAATAATAAACTTTATTAGCAAAAAATCAAGATTAAACACTTAATAAGTTAATTTTTTTTAACTTATTAAGTGTTTTAAATAATCAGTTAGTAAATATTAATAGTGATAAGGAAAAACTTGATATACTAAATAAGTAGCATATTCAATCATAATAAAAAATTAAATTTCCTATCAAAAATTTAATTAAATTTAATTCTAATATAAATAGGAGAAAAAATATGAATTGAAAAAATAGTAGTGAATACCGATTAAAAAAAAGAAATCTTATTAAATTTATTTGACGTTTATTTGGCCTACTTATTATTTCTTTATTTTTAATTTTTGATTTAATAATTACTATTAATTATCCCAATGCTTTCATTGTTCCTAATGTTGATAAACCAACTGAAAGATTAGCAATTTATTATTTTTATTTTACAACTCAAACTAATTATTTAGTACTCATTTATTTATTTGCTTTTTTATTTGAAAGTAAATTTAAAGAAAACTCAAAACCAAGTTTTTATATTTTATTAAGCATTACTATTTATATTACAATTACAATGTTAGTATTTTGAATAGGTATCATTAGTAATAGCCAAGAAAGAAGTAAATATGGAACTGATATTTATTTATGATTTAAAACAATAATTCTAAATCTAATTATGCCAATTGTTATGATTTTAAATTTTTCTTTATCATGTGGACGTGATTTTTATTCACTAAAAAATCATCATAAACTTTATATGTGATTTATTTTATTTTATCCTTGTTTTTATGTAGTAATGGTAATGGTTCGTGGTGTATTACGTGTTAAACAAGGAGAAAATATTAATACTTGTTATCCTTACTTTTTTTTCAACTACCAAAAATATGGTGTAGGAGTATTAATTACTGCTATTATTTTTCTGTTAATTATTAGTATTGGTTTACAATACCTTTATTTATGAATTAATAATATACAATATAAAAAAAAGCATGATGATGATAAACCAAATTTTCCAATCATTACTTATCCTTATGGTTTTAAATTATAAAAAAATAAAATAAGGCTTTAGAAATTAAAAGCCTTATTTATATAATTTATTAAATATTTTTAATTATTCATTTACCATAGAAACTACTTCTTCTGGTTTATTAGTAACTGGAAGATATTTACCAATAATTAATAATACACCTGAAGCAATATTAAGTCCTAAAAAAATAATATTAATACCACTAATAAAATTAAAATGTGATGAAAACATAGCTATTAAAGAAAAAGCTGCTAAAACTAAAGTTACAATTCCAACAGCTAAACCACTATTAGCATTTCCTTTTAAAACGTGCACATGATAATTATTGAAATTGAAAATCCAATAGCAATTAAAAGTCCAAAAATCAATCCAACAATAAATATTGTACTAACTCCTGATGTTAATGAAGTGTGATCATATTTTGTAAAACTGTTAAAAATAACACTACTTGCTGTAGCTAAAATAATTGTAATAATTACACTTCAAATAATACTTATAATATTTGTTATGAATCCAATTTTAGCTCCAATAGACTTGGTGCAAAACTAAGGTAATTCAAAATTATATATTCCTGCTATTAAATTAAATCTTAATGCAAATCTTCGTATTTTATTGCGATATTTTAAACTTAAAATTTTAAAACGTTTTAGTTTAGCAAATACGTGTTCAATTTTAATTCTAATTTTACTTAAAGTTTTATTGTATTCTTTTTGAATTGGTGTTAATTGATTGTATTTACTTTTTTTAAATGGCAAAAATGTATTTTTATGAATATTTTGTATACCTTGATAACCTGAATCAACAAAAACTTGTTTTTCTGGATGAATAAAAGTTTTAGATTTTAGAAGCAATTTAAAATCATGAATGCTTCCAAAACAAAAAGCAGTTGAAATAATTTTTCCATTGGAAATATCAATAATTATTTGGGATTTGAGAGAATGATGTTTCTTTTTACCTGAAAAAAGTAATTTTAGTTTTTTTTAATTCTTTCAATTGGAGTTTCAGTAGCATCAATAGCTAACAAATTATTATTAGTACCTTTATTTTTTGTTAAATCTTTTTTTCCAGGTAAATTAAAAATTCCGCTTTTTATTAAAATATTTTTTTAATTTTCACAAAAAATCTTGATATTACTTTTAATTTTAAATTAAAAGTAATATTTTTATATCAGGGGTGATTTTTTGTGACTAATAATGAATTAATTGATGTTTTAAAAAACAAAAAAGATGAAGAATTTATAAAAATTATTAGACATTTTAAAAATAGAATTAAACAAATTGAGAAAAAAGAAAAATTAGATGCAATTGATAAAAAATTTAAAGAAAAAGGAATTCAATGTCCAAATTGTAAATCTTATTGATGTGTAAAAAATGGTTTTAAGAATAATAAGCAAAAATATTTATGCAAAGATTGTAAAAGTAGCTTTGATGCTTTAAGAAATCATTTTTTACATTGAAGTCATTTATCTCATGAACAATGAGATTGAATAATTTGATTGTCATTGTTAGGTAAATCTGCTTATACTATTTCTCAATTTGCTAAAATTTCAAAAACATCAGCATGATTTAATCGTCAAAAATTTATGAAATCATCACAATTAGCAAAAACACAAAAACCATTCACAAAATTAAAAGGTAGAATTGAAATTGATGAAACTTTTATCAAAGAAATTCATAAAGGAAATTTCAAAAATCCAGATGATCCAAGAAAAAAATGAATTGAAGAAAATGCTAAAGATTTAAACTGTTGTATTGAAATGGCAATTGATTAAAACAAAAATATTTATGCTCAAACAACAAATACTAAAAGATTAACAAAAAAATGAGTACAAGAAAATTTAACATCTAAGCTTATCTAAGAAAAATCAATTATAGTTTGTGATATGCAAATACTATATGATACAGTAGCTAAACAAACAAAATGTACTCTCAAGAAATTTAAATCAAAAGAAAATAAAGAATTAAATTATAAAAATTTAAGTAATATCAGTAAAATACAATCAAGTTTAAAAGAATTTATTACTCATTATCATGGCATTGGATTTACCAATATTCAAAATTACCTCAATTTATGAAAATTTAAATACCAACATTATAAAATATCACCTTATGCAAAATCTGAAGCATTATATTTCAGTTTGTAAAAAAAATAAATCCCAAAATTAAATAAAATCAAATTTTAGGCCAGGTTGATGATTTTTTTTATTTCATCAAGAGTTTTTTTTGAAAATTAAAAAAATATTTTCAATTCAAAAAATATTACGAATGCAACTAGTATGACTAATATTATATCTTTTTGCAATAACTCTATAACTAATATAGTCTTTTCAATATTCTAAAGTCATTAATAAACGCTCTTCAATTACAATTTTATTTTTTCTACCACCATAATATTTTTGTTTAGACTCAGCAATTTTTAAAATTTCAAGCATTTTATAAAATGTTTGTGGCTTTATGCCGACTAAACTATAAAATTCTTGATCATCTTTATATTTTTTCAACATAATAACTATCACCTTTAATATTAATAATAATCGTTAAATTGTTAAAATTAAAGGTTTTGCACCAAGTCTACTATGGCTTCGGGTCTTTTTTCTAATAAAAATGTAAGATTGAATTCTAATTGTTTATCATTTGAAATTATTTCATATCAAGATGATAAAATAGAAAGTGTTAATCATGAATATAATCAAATGAAGAAAATAATAAAAGATAATACAGGAAGTATTAACAGAGATATTAAATCATTTAATGCTATCTTAAAGCCATATATTGATAATGTTTTTAAGAATAGAAAAGACATTTTGTTAAAAAGACAAAAAGCTTTTACTGGACTTAAAATACCCCTAAAACAAAATAAAAATATGTCAGAGACTTTTTCAATACCTATTTCCAAACCTAGAAAAAGAATAAAAATTCCTAAAGTAATAACTAAAAATAACATTAATGAATCAACGCCGATAATAGATAATAGTCTTTATGAAGAAATACTTAAAATTATTAATGATTGTTTTAATTTTCACAAAAAATCTTGATATTACTTTTAATTTTAAATTAAAAGTAATATTTTTATATCGGGGGTGATTTTTTGTGACTAATAATGAATTAATTGATGTTTTAAAAAACAAAAAAGATGAAGAATTTATAAAAATTATTAGACATTTTAAAAATAGAATTAAACAAATTGAGAAAAAAGAAAAATTAGATGCAATTGATAAAAAATTTAAAGAAAAAGGAATTCAATGTCCAAATTGTAAATCTTATTGATGTGTAAAAAATGGTTTTAAGAATAATAAGCAAAAATATTTATGCAAAGATTGTAAAAGTAGCTTTGATGCTTTAAGAAATCATTTTTTTACATTGAAGTCATTTATCTCATGAACAATGAGATTGAATAATTTGATTGTCATTGTTAGGTCAATCTGCTTATACTATTTCTCCATTTGCTAAAATTTCAAAAACATCAGCACGATTTAATCGTCAAAAATTTATGAAATCATCACAATTAGCAAAAACACAAAAACCATTCACAAAATTAAAAGGTAGAATTGAAATTGATGAAACTTTTATCAAAGAAATTCATAAAGGAAATTTCAAAAATCCAGATGATCCAAGAAAAAAATGAATTGAAGAAAATGCTAAAGATTTAAACTGTTGTATTGAAATGGCAATTGATGAAAATAAAAATATTTATGCTCAAACAACAAATACTAAAAGATTAACAAAAAAATGAGTACAAGAAAATTTAACATCTAAGCTTATCGAAGAAAAATCAATTATAGTTTGTGATATGCAAATACTATATGATACAGTAGCTAAACAAACAAAATGTACTCTCAAGAAATTTAAATCAAAAGAAAATAAAGAATTAAATTATAAAAATTTAAGTAATATCAGTAAAATACAATCAAGTTTAAAATAATTTATTACTCATTATCATGGCATTGGATTTACCAATATTCAAAATTACCCCAATTTATGAAAATTTAAATACCAACATTATAAAATATCACCTTATGCAAAATCTGAAGCATTATATTTCAGTTTGTAAAAAAAATAAATCCCAAAATTAAATAAAATCCAATTTTAGGCCGGGTTGATGATTTTTTTTATTTCATCAAGAGTTTTTTTGAAAATTAAAAAATGATTGTGGAAAAGAGTTCGAAAGACTAAAAAATTCTTATCAAAAAAATCAAGAAGAAGACTTTCGTAATAAAATATTATTTGTTATTAACAGTCATTTTAATGGAACAGCAACTGGTGAAACCTTTAATGTTTCTGGAAAAACAGATATATTATTAAGATATGATAACTCTAATGTTTTTATTGCAGAATGTAAAATATGAAGTGGTATTTCTCATTTTAAAAAAGCTATTGATCAATAGACTTGGTGCAAAACCTTTAATTTTAACAATTTAACGATTATTATTAATATTAAAGGTGATAGTTATTATGTTGAAAAAATATAAAGATGATCAAGAATTTTATAGTTTAGTCGGCATAAAGCCAAAAACATTTTATAAAATGCTTGAAATTTTAAAAATTGCTGAGTCTAAACAAAAATATTATGGTGGTAGAAAAAATAAAATTGTAATTGAAGAGCGTTTATTAATGACTTTAGAATATTGAAAAGACTATAGTAGTTATAGAGTTATTGCAAAAAGATATAATATTAGTCATACTAGTTGCATTCGTAATATTTTTTTAATTGAAAATATTTTAATAAAAAGCGGAATTTTTAATTTACCTGGAAAAAAAGATTTAACAAAAAATAAAGGTACTAATAATAATTTGTTAGCTATTGATGCTACTGAAACTCCAATTGAAAGAATTAAAAAAAACTAAAATTACTTTTTTCAGGTAAAAAGAAACATCATTCTATCAAATCCCAAATAATTATTGATATTTCCAATGGAAAAATTATTTCAACTGCTTTTTGTTTTGGAAGCATTCATGATTTTAAATTGCTTCTAAAATCTAAAACTTTTATTCATCCAGAGTTATCAAGGTATACAAAATATTCATAAAAATACATTTTTGCCATTTAAAAAAAGTAAATACAATCAATTAACACCAATTCAAAAAGAATACAATAAAAATTTAAGTAAAATTAGAATTAAAATTGAACACGTATTTGCTAAACTAAAACGTTTTAAAATTTTAAGTTTAAAATATCGCAATAAAATACGAAGATTTGCATTAAGATTTAATTTAATAGCAGGAATATATAATTTTGAATTACCTTAGTTTTGCACCAAGTCTAATGTATAATTTTTTATCTAATTTCTTTTCAACCTTATCCATTTTTTCTCCTTTTTTCTTAAAATCTTTTTTTACATTTTAATATTCTCAATCTTAACATAAAAAAAATTTAAATTTTAAATTAAATATTAACACAATAAAAAAAATTTGGCATCGTGCTATTTTCCCATTGCTGGTATTTTCGCCGCTGGAGTTCTTAACTGCTGTGTTCGAGATGGGAACAGGTGTGACCACTCCGCCATGGACACCAAATAGTTTAGCAATTGCTCCCTAAAAACTAGAAACAGACATCTTTAAATTGGATTACTTTTGATTTGCAATAGAGAATATATTCTTCAATAAATCCTCGATCTATTAGTATCAGTAAGCTGAACATATCACTATGCTTACACACCTGACCTATCAACCTTGTAGTATTCAAGGGATCTTACTTCTTTCGAATGAGAAATCTCATCTTGGAACTGACTTCGCGCTTAGATGCTTTCAGCGCTTATTCATGCCCTACATAGCTACCCAGCTGTGCCACTGGCGTGACAACTGGTGCACCAGAGGTAGGTCCATTCCGGTCCTCTCGTACTAGGAACAGCTTTCCTCAAATTTCTTGCGCCCACGACAGATAGGGACCAAACTGTCTCACGACGTTCTGAACCCAGCTCGCGTACCGCTTTAATGGGCGAACAGCCCAACCCTTGGAAGCGACTACACCTCCAGGATGCGATGAGCCGACATCGAGGTGCCAAACCTCCCCGTCTATATGAACTATTGGGAGAGATTAGCCTGTTATCCCCGGGGTAACTTTTATCCGTTGAGCGACGGCCTTTCCACACAGCACCGCCGGATCACTAAGCCCAACTTTCGTTCCTGCTCGACTTGTATGTCTCGCAGTCAAGCACCCTTTTACCTTTGCGCTCTACATATGATTTCCATTCATATTGAGGGTACCTTTGGGCGCCTCCGTTACTTTTTAGGAGGCGACCGCCCCAGTCAAACTACCCACCAGACACTGTCCTTAGACCAGATTATGGTCTCAAGTTAGAATTTCAATATAGCAAGGGTGGTATCCCAATGGTGACTCCATGCCTACTAGCGTCTGCATATCAACGTCTCCCACCTATGCTGTACAAACTACACCAAAATTCAATATCAAGTTGTAGTAAAGCTCCACGGGGTCTTTCCGTCTAATCGCGGGTAACCTGCATCTTCACAGGTACTAAGATTTCACCGAGTCTATAGCCGAGACAGCGTCCGGATCGTTACGCCTTTCGTGCGGGTCAGAACTTACCTGACAAGGAATTTCGCTACCTTAGGACCGTTATAGTTACGGCCGCCGTTCACTGGGGCTTCAGTTCAAAGCTTCGCTTACACTAACAAATCTCTTTAACCTTCCAGCACTGGGCAGGCGTCACCCCCTATACATCGTCTTACGACTTAGCAGAGAGCTGTGTTTTTGCTAAACAGTCGCCCGGACCTCTTCACTGCGACTCATATTGCTATGAGCTCCCCTTCTCGCTAACTTACGGGGTTATTTTGCAGAGTTCCTTAGCTATAGTTATCTCGCTTGCCTTAGGATATTCTCCTTGACCACGTGTGTCCGTTCTCGGTACAGGCACCATGGTGATGTCTTTAGAAACTTTTCTTGGAAGTATGGCATCAAATGCTTCGTTACTAAGCGAACCGTTCACTCCCCATCGTAATTCAAGGTTAACGCTGTGCGGATTTGCCTACACAACCCTCTTTGTACTTAGCCCAGCACTACCAATCACTGGGACATTTTAGCCTTCTCCGTCATTCCATCAGTCACCACGGTGGTACAGGAATATCAACCTGTTATCCATCGACTACGCCTTTCGGCCTCGCCTTAGGTCCTGACTAACCCTGGGTGGACGAACCTAGCCCAGGAAACCTTGGTCAATCGGCATGAAGGATTCTCACCTTCAATCGTTACTCACGCCGGCATTCTCACTTCTAAACGCTCCACTAGTCCTTCCGGTCTAACTTCGTCGCAGATTAGAACGCTCCCCTACCGCCCACAATATATGTAAACATATATATAGACCCATAGCTTCGGTACAATGCTTAGCCCCGGTACATTTTCCGCGCAGAATCATTCGACTAGTGAGCTGTTACGCACTCTTTAAAGGATGGCTGCTTCTAAGCCAACCTCCTAGCTGTCTCAACAATTCCACATCGTTTTCCACTTAGCATTGATTTGGGGACCTTAGCTGATGATCTGGGCTGTTTCCCTCACGTCCATGGACCTTATCACCCATAGACTGACTGCCAGATATGTAACAATGGCATTCGCAGTTTAATTGCATTCAGTACCCCGAGGTGGGGCCATCATACATTCAGAGCTTTACCTCCATTGCACTAATTCTGACGCTAGTCCTAAAACTATATCGGGGAGAACCAGCTATCTCCAGGTTCGATTGGAATTTCACCGCTAGCCACAAGTCATCCACGGTCTTTTCAACGAACGTTGGTTCGGTCCTCCATTAACTGTTACATTAACTTCAACCTGCTCATGGCTAGATCACCTGGTTTCGGGTCTACGACCACATACTAAACGCCCTATTCAGGCTCGCTTTCACTTCGGCTCCGTCTTTTCAACTTAACCTTGCATGTAATCGTAACTCGCCGGCTCATTCTACAAAAGGCACGCCGTCACCCATTAACGGGCTCCGACTTGTTGTAAGCATATGGTTTCAGAAACTATTTCACTCCCCTCTCGGGGTACTTTTCACCTTTCCCTCACGGTACTGGTTCACTATCGGTAATTGGTTAGTATTTAGCCTTACGCAGTGGTCTGCGCAAATTCCGACAAGGTTCCACGTGCCTCGCCGTACTCAGGATACTGTCAAGAGATTTATACATTTCGCATACTGGGCTTTCACCATCTATGGCGTTGCTTCCCAACAACTTCTGCTATATATAAATTTTGTAACTCTTCATAGGTCGAACCTAATAGACAGTCCTATAACCCCAGTCTGACGACTGGTTTAGGCTGCTCCCTTTTCGCTCGCCGCTACTAAGGGAATCGCATTCGCTTTCTTTTCCTCTAGGTACTAAGATGTTTCAATTCTCTAGGTATCACTCTGCACAACTATGAATTCATTGTACAGTACTATCTGATTAAAGATAGTGGGTTTCCCCATTCGGACATCTCCGGATCAAAGCTTATTTCCAGCTCCCCGAAGCTTATCGCAGGTAATCGCGTCCTTCATCGTCTTCCAATTCCAAGGCATCTACCATACGCTCTTAATAATTTATTTTTAGAATATCCTATTGCAAGATAAAAATTATCTTATTTTTTTTAAAAGATGTCTATTATCCAGTTTTTAAAGAACAATTGCTCAGAGAAAACAATCCCTGAAAACTAAACAGAACAAAAGAAGTAATCCAATAAATCATCCATCTAATTTTTCTTGTTGTCTTGGTTTCTTATTAGAAACTAAACTCCATAGAAAGGAGGTGATCCATCCCCACCTTCCGGTAGGGATACCTTGTTACGACTTAACCCCAATCATCAACCCTGCCTTTGGCAGCTCCCTCCTTACGGTTAGGACACCAACTTCTGGCATTGCCAACTCTCGTGGTTTGACGGGCGGTGTGTACAAGACCCGAGAACGTATTCACCGCGACATTGCTGATTCGCGATTACTAGCGATTCCGACTTCATGAAGTCGAGTTGCAGACTTCAATCCGGACTGAGACTGACTTTTTGAGATTTGCTTGACCTCGCGGTTTAGCGACTCTTTGTATCAGCCATTGTAGCACGTGTGTAGCCCAGGTCATAAGGGGCATGATGATTTGACGTCGTCCCCACCTTCCTCTAGCTTACACTAGCAGTCTCCTTAGAGTCCCCAACTTAATGCTGGCAACTAAGGACAAGGGTTGCGTTCGTTGCTGAACTTAACCAAACATCTCACGACACGAACTGACGACAACCATGCACCACCTGTATCCTTGTTAACCTCTACTATATCTCTATAGCTTCGCAAGGTATGTCAAGACCTGGTAAGGTTCTTCGCGTTGCTTCGAATTAAACCACATGCTCCACCGCTTGTGCGGGTCCCCGTCAATTCCTTTGAGTTTCACTCTTGCGAGCATACTACTCAGGCGGAGTACTTAATGCGTTAGCTACAGCACTGCCTCATTGCAACACTTAGTACTCATCGTTTACGGCGTGGACTACTAGGGTATCTAATCCTATTTGCTCCCCACGCTTTCGTGCCACAACGTCAGTAATAGGCCAGTTAGCCGCCTTCGCCACTGGTGTTCCTTCATATATCTACGCATTCCACCGCTACACATGAAATTCCACTAACCTCTCCTATACTCTAGTAATGTAGTTTCCAAGGCGGTTAGGGGTTGAGCCCCTAAATTTAACCTCAGACTTGCAAAACCGTCTACGCACGCTTTACGCCCAATAAATCCGGATAACGCTTGCCACCTATGTATTACCGCGGCTGCTGGCACATAGTTAGCCGTGGCTTTCTGGTAAGGTATGGTCGATACTAAAATCATTTCCTATTCTAGCACTTCTTCCCTTACAACAGACCTTTACAATCCGAAGACCTTCATCAGTCACGTGGCATTGCTCCATCAGGCTTTCGCCCATTGTGAAAAATTCCTTACTGCTGCCTTCCGTAGAAGTTTGGGCCGTGTCTCAGTCCCAATGTGGCCGTTCATCCTCTCAGATCGGCTACGCATCGTTACCTTGGTAAGCCATTACCTTACCAACTAGTTAATGCGCCGCATCCCCATCAATTAGCGAAGCAAATGCTCCTTTCATTATTTATCATTGCAAATAAATAACATATGCGGTATTAGCTGTCGTTTCCAACAGTTATTCCCCACTAAATGGTAGGTTAGATACGTGTTACTCACCCGTTCGCCACTAAAGTATTGCTACTTTCGTTCGACTTGCATGTATTAGGCATGCCGCCAGCGTTAATCCTGAGCCAGGATCAAACTCTCAATAAAATTGTTTTTGTTAAAAGATGATGTCTGACTTATTTAATTTTTAATAAAAAATTGACGGATTAATTATTGTTCTATTTAGTTTTCAAAGATCGTTTTTTCTAGTTTGTAACCCATTTATTTTTGGGACAATAACAATAGTACAACATGCCATAATTATTGTCAACCTAATTATCATAAAAAAGCATTATTTTTTTAAAATTAAAATTTTTAAATTTTTTTATAAAACTTTAATTGTAAAATTAAAAAGGACACTTATATAAAAATTAAATTGTGTTAGTTCTATAATTAAGAAAAGAAAGGAATTAGCGCAATGTATAAGTATCTGAGTATTGAATCAATAATAGCAATAAAAGAACGGACTTCTCCCCACATGTACTTGTGGAGGAAACAATGAAATTGAATGAGTTCAACAATATATTTCAAACAGAAAAAGATTGTTTGAAATATATAGCAAGTTTGAAGGAAAACAAATGTATGAGGTGTTCTTGAACAAATTTGAATACTTCTGATTTAAGAAGAATAAGATGTTTGAAATGTCATCAAACATTTAGTATTCTTCATGACACCATTTTTTACAAGTCACAAACACCTTTGACATCTTGGTTTTATCTCATCTTTAGATGAATAAACACCAAACATGGAATTCCATCAACTGATGTTGCAAAAGAATTGGGAGTAACTTTGAAAACTGCTTGAAGAATGGGTCATAAAATCCGAAGTGCAATTGCAAAACAAGAACCTCAATTCATTGTTGAGGGCATAGTGCAAATGGATGAAATGTATCTTTCACATATGGGTTTTAAAAAACAAGGAAGATCCTTAAAAAATAAAACTTTGATTGTTGGGATTTATGAAAAAACAACCAATAATTTAATTGTGAAGGTGCTGAAAAATGCAGATGAAAAAAACCTTTTAAGATTTGCAAGAAACCACATTTCTTCAAAGTGTGATGTACATACTGATTCTTGAAAAGGATATCGCCATTTTAAATCAGTTTTCACTAAGCATGAAACAGTTAACCATCAAGATGGCTATGTTTCAAAAACTGGTGTAAACATAAACCAGATTGAATCGGCATGAAAGCACATCAGACGAACATTTAAAAAACATATCAAAGTTGAAAAACATCATGTTCATTTATACGCAAAAGAATCGGCATATAAATTCAACAATATACCTAGTTTTGAAACTGTAATGTTATGTTTGATTTAAAAATGTGGGGAGAAGTCCGTAGATAGGCTTTTCTCAGCATTTATGTGATAAAATTTAAAAATAGTACATAAAGGGAGAAAAGCCTAAAAGAATATAAAAATTATGGATTTTCGATTCGTAAAATAGCAAAAATTGTTGATTATAGTAAATCAACTGTACATAGAGTTTGTAGATTATTAAATAAAAACTTATTGCCATTAGAAATATTGAATCAATTTCAAAAAAATAAACAAAATGCAGGCAGAAAATTAATAATTTTAACTGTAACAGAAATTAATAGTATTAATCATTTGTTAATTACTAACAAGTATGATCTTGATATAATTGCTAACTTTTTAAAGGAAAATAAAATAAAAAGTATTTCAACCAAAAACTTTATATAACATGTTTAAAACAAATCGAATGGGTTTTGATGAAAATAACTTATTGAGAAAAGGCAAAAATAAATCTCACAAACAAAAAGAAACTAGGGGCAAAATTAATAATTGTAAGTCTATTCATGAAAGAAATTTAATCATTCCTAATATTAAAAATATACAAGAATTTGGTCATTTAGAAGGTGATACTATCATTGGCAAAGATCATAAAAGTTCTATTATTACTTTGGCTGATATATGATCAAAAACCACAATTCCTTTAGTAACTAAAAATCATAAATCAGAAAATATTACGAAAAGTATAATAAAATTTATTTCAAAGTTACAAAAAGGAACAGTTAAAACCATTACTTTTGATCGTGGTAAAGAATTTAGTAAATGAAGATTAATCGAAAAAATTTGTAATGTCAAAATTTATTTTGCAGATCCTGGTAAACCTTGCCAAAGGGGTTTAAATGAAAATAATAATGGTATTATTTACCAAAACCTACAGATCTATCTTTTAATTTTTTGTGAAAATTAAAAGTTTGTACTGTTGCAAATAAATATTGTTCTTGAAAATTATTTTGTTTACTATTTAAAATAGTTGCAAATTTTTTATCATTTATTACTTTTCGAAAAGTAATAATTGCTTGTTCAATAATTTCTCTTTGATGTGCTAAAAATAAAATTGAAGGTTTTTGATTAGTATTTTCTTTGATTTGATTTAAATAGTCAAAAGCAGATACTACTGTTTTACCAACACCTGTTGCCATGACAATTAAATGTTTTGTTTTTTTAAGTTTTCTTCTTAACTTTAATTTATTAATTAAGGCAATTTGAAAATCATAAAGAAAATAATTAGTTGCTAATCATTGTTCATCTTTTTTATTTACAAGCAATCGATTATATTCAATTCGCGATAGTAATTGTAATCGTTGTTGTTCATTATTTAAATCAACTAAATTATCATTTCATAATTTATAATACTGATTTAAAATATTTTGATATAGTTGCTTATTATCAAATTCATTAATTTTAATATTTCATTCACGACCACTAGCTAAACCTTTTTGCGTTAAATTTGATGAACCAATTATTGCTGAAGAAAAACCTGAATTTCGTTTAAAGATGGCAGCTTTAATATGAATTCTTTCACTACTTTTTTCTAAATTATTTTCAACTTTAACTTTAATATTAGGATACTTTTTTATTATTTTAACTAATGCATATAAATTAACAAATAAAGCCATATCATCAAAAGTAGTAGTAATAAAATTAATAGTAATATTATTATTTAAAGCATAAGTAAATGATGAACGTAACTTATTTATAATTGAATTTGATATAAAAGGATAAATAAAGTATACTTCATCACAAGTTCTGATTTCCTGATTTAAATGATTAATTAATACTTGTTGGTTTTCATTAGTAAATAGAAAATTGTTTTAATTTTCACAAAAAATCTTGATATTACTTTTAATTTTAAATTAAAAGTAATATTTTTATATCAGGGGTGATTTTTTGTGACTAATAATGAATTAATTGATGTTTTAAAAAACAAAAAAGATGAAGAATTTATAAAAATTATTAGACATTTTAAAAATAGAATTAAACAAATTGAGAAAAAAGAAAAATTAGATGCAATTGATAAAAAATTTAAAGAAAAAGGAATTCAATGTCCAAATTGTAAATCTTATTTATGTGTAAAAAATGGTTTTAAGAATAATAAGCAAAAATATTTATGCAAAGATTGTAAAAGTAGCTTTGATGCTTTAAGAAATCATTTTTTACATTGAAGTCATTTATCTCATGAACAATGAGATTGAATAATTTGATTGTCATTGTTAGGTCAATCTGCTTATACTATTTCTCAATTTGCTAAAATTTCAAAAACATCAGCATGATTTAATCGTCAAAAATTTATGAAATCATCACAATTAGCAAAAACACAAAAACCATTCACAAAATTAAAAGGTAGAATTGAAATTGATGAAACTTTTATCAAAGAAATTCACAAAGGAAATTTCAAAAATCCAGATGATCCAAGAAAAAAATGAATTGAAGAAAATGCTAAAGATTTAAACTGTTGTATTGAAATGGCAATTGATGAAAATAAAAATATTTATGCTCAAACAACAAATACTAAAAGATTAACAAAAAAATGAGTACAAGAAAATTTAACATCTAAGCTTATCGAAGAAAAATCAATTATAGTTTGTGATATGCAAATACTATATGATACAGTAGCTAAACAAACAAAATGTACTCTCAAGAAATTTAAATCAAAAGAAAATAAAGAATTAAATTATAAAAATTTAAGTAATATCAGTAAAATACAATCAAGTTTAAAAGAATTTATTACTCATTATCATGGCATTGGATTTACCAATATTCAAAATTACCTCAATTTATGAAAATTTAAATACCAACATTATAAAATATCACCTTATGCAAAATCTGAAGCATTATATTTCAGTTTGTAAAAAAAATAAATCCCAAAATTAAATAAAATAAAATTTTAGGCCAGGTTGATGATTTTTTTTATTTCATCAAGAGTTTTTTTGAAAATTAAAAGAAAATTGTCACTTAATCTAATATTAGAAGTTAAAGGATTATCAATTATACTATCATTTACTTGTAATAAAATGTTATTACTAAATTTATTAGTAGTAAAATTACTTATGATTTGATTTAAAAAATCAATTTTTGCTTCTGGTGATTTAATCCTTTTTAATTGTTCAATTAAAGTATTATTTAATTGTTTAACTAAATAATGATCAATGTCTTTAATTAATTCTTTTTCATCATTAATATGTGATGTTTGGAAATTATTGGTAATATCATCACTAATCTTTAATAATAAATCATAATAGCCCTTATTTTTCATACTCTACACTTCCTAATAATAAATAGTGTCTATTTTAATAAATTATAATCTATATTTTAATAAATTATTAACTATTATAAAATAATTTTGTAAAGTAAAAAACCTCTAATATTTAAAATATTATTTTAAATAAATAAGAGGAAGGTAATCTAAGATAAGATATATTCATATTTTATTTTTTTTCTGTTGATGATGTTTTTTCTGCTTGTAATGGATTAGTAATACTTACACCTTTGTATGTCTTGCATTTCATACAGGCATGATGTGGTTTAGTAATTGCTCCACAATTTAAACAGTTAGTTGTAGTTGTTGCAGATAAACTATCATGGGCACGACGTGTATTTTTACGCATTTTTGACGTTCTTCTTGCTGGTACTGCCATAGTCTGTTGCCTCCTTACTTTCGTATCTCATAAATTATATATTGATTTATCAGAAAAATCTATTTTTTTTGATAAGTTTTTCAAATTTTTGGAAATAAAATACTAATAAATCAAATATTTTATTTATTTTATAATCCTAAAATAAGTTATTTATAATCGTGTTACATATTTATATTGAAAAGAATTATCTTTTAATTTTCACAAAAAATCTTGATATTACTTTTAATTTAAAATTAAAAGTAATATTTTTATATCAGGGGTGATTTTTTGTGACTAATAATGAATTAATTGATGTTTTAAAAAACAAAAAAAATGAAGAATTTATAAAAATTATTAGACATTTTAAAAATAGAATTAAACAAATTGAGAAAAAAGAAAAATTAGATGCAATTGATAAAAAATTTAAAGAAAAAGGAATTCAATGTCCAAATTGTAAATCTTATTGATGTGTAAAAAATGGTTTTAAGAATAATAAGCAAAAATATTTATGCAAAGATTGTAAAAGTAGCTTTGATGCTTTAAGAAATCATTTTTTACATTGAAGTCATTTATCTCATGAACAATGAGATTGAATAATTTGATTGTCATTGTTAGGTCAATCCGCTTATACTATTTCTCAATTTGCTAAAATTTCAAAAACATCAGCATGATTTAATCGTCAAAAATTTATGAAATCATCACAATTAGCAAAAACACAAAAACCATTCACAAAATTAAAAGGTAGAATTGAAATTGATGAAACTTTTATCAAAGAAATTCATAAAGGAAATTTCAAAAATCCAGATGATCCAAGAAAAAAATGAATTGAAGAAAATGCTAAAGATTTAAACTGTTGTATTGAAATGGCAATTGATGAAAATAAAAATATTTATGCTCAAACAACAAATACTAAAAGATTAACAAAAAAATGAGTACAAGAAAATTTAACATCTAAGCTTATCGAAGAAAAATCAATTATAGTTTGTGATATGCAAATACTATATGATACAGTAGCTAAACAAACAAAATGTACTCTCAAGAAATTTAAATCAAAAAAAATAAAGAATTAAATTATAAAAATTTAAGTAATATCAGTAAAATACAATCAAGTTTAAAAGAATTTATTACTCATTATCATGGCATTGGATTTACCAATATTCAAAATTACCTCAATTTATGAAAATTTAAATACCAACATTATAAAATATCACCTTATGCAAAATCTGAAGCATTATATTTCAGTTTGTAAAAAAAATAAATCCCAAAATTAAATAAAATCAAATTTTAGGCCAGGTTGATGATTTTTTTTATTTCATCAAGAGTTTTTTTGAAAATTAAAAGAATTATTTTTTAATTTTCACAAAAAATCTTGATATTACTTTTAATTTAAAATTAAAAGTAATATTTTTATATCAGGGGTGATTTTTTGTGACTAATAATGAATTAATTGATGTTTTAAAAAACAAAAAAGATGAAGAATTTATAAAAATTATTAGACATTTTAAAAATAGAATTAAACAAATTGAGAAAAAAGAAAAATTAGATGCAATTGATAAAAAATTTAAAGAAAAAGGAATTCAATGTCCAAATTGTAAATCTTATTGATGTGTAAAAAATGGTTTTAAGAATAATAAGCAAAAATATTTATGCAAAGATTGTAAAAGTAGCTTTGATGCTTTAAGAAATCATTTTTTACATTGAAGTCATTTATCTCATGAACAATGAGATTGAATAATTTGATTGTCATTGTTAGGTCAATCTGCTTATACTATTTCTCAATTTGCTAAAATTTCAAAAACATCAGCATGATTTAATCGTCAAAAATTTATGAAATCATCACAATTAGCAAAAACACAAAAACCATTCACAAAATTAAAAGGTAGAATTGAAATTGATGAAACTTTTATCAAAGAAATTCATAAAGGAAATTTCAAAAATCCAGATGATCCAAGAAAAAAATGAATTGAAGAAAATGCTAAAGATTTAAACTGTTGTATTGAAATGGCAATTGATGAAAATAAAAATATTTATGCTCAAACAACAAATACTAAAAGATTAACAAAAAAATGAGTACAAGAAAATTTAACATCTAAGCTTATCGAAGAAAAATCAATTATAGTTTGTGATATGCAAATACTATATGATACAGTAGCTAAACAAACAAAATGTACTCTCAAGAAATTTAAATCAAAAGAAAATAAAGAATTAAATTATAAAAATTTAAGTAATATCAGTAAAATACAATCAAGTTTAAAAGAATTTATTACTCATTATCATGGCATTGGATTTACCAATATTCAAAATTACCTCAATTTATGAAAATTTAAATACAAACATTATAAAATATCACCTTATGCAAAATCTGAAGCATTATATTTCAGTTTGTAAAAAAAATAAATCCCAAAATTAAATAAAATCAAATTTTAGGCCAGGATGATGATTTTTTTTATTTCATCAAGAGTTTTTTTGAAAATTAAAAGAATTATCTATATTTCAGTCTTTTATATCAATTTCTTTTTGAACTTCAGTTAGTTCATTAGACTTGGTGCAAAACTAAGGTAATTCAAAATTATATATTCCTGCTATTAAATTAAATCTTAATGCAAATCTTCGTATTTTATTCCGATATTTTAAACTTAAAATTTTAAAACGTTTTAGTTTAGCAAATACGTGTTCAATTTTAATTCTAATTTTACTTAAAGTTTTATTGTATTCTTTTTGAATTGGTGTTAATTGATTGTATTTACTTTTTTTAAATGGCAAAAATGTATTTTTATGAATATTTTGTATACCTTGATAACCCGAATCAACAAAAACTTGTTTTTCT
This sequence comes from Spiroplasma endosymbiont of Zeiraphera isertana, assembly GCF_964030805.1. Lineage (GTDB taxonomy): Bacteria > Bacillota_I > Bacilli_A > Mycoplasmatales > VBWQ01 > Spiroplasma_E. Next base: position 567,545 of record NZ_OZ034965.1, on the reverse strand, counting down.
GGATGAATAAAAGTTTTAGATTTTAGAATCAATTTAAAATCATGAATGCTTCCAAAACAAAAAGCAGTTGAAATAATTTTTCCATTGGAAATATCAATAATTATTTGGGATTTGAGAGAATGATGTTTCTTTTTACCTGAAAAAAGTAATTTTAGTTTTTTTTAATTCTTTCAATTGGAGTTTCAGTAGCATCAATAGCTAACAAATTATTATTAGTACCTTTATTTTTTGTTAAATCTTTTTTTCCAGGTAAATTAAAAATTCCGCTTTTTATTAAAATATTTTCAATTCAAAAAATATTACGAATGCAACTAGTATGACTAATATTATATCTTTTTGCAATAACTCTATAACTACTATAGTCTTTTCAATATTCTAAAGTCATTAATAAACGCTCTTCAATTACAATTTTATTTTTTCTACCACCACAATATTTTTGTTTAGACTCAGCAATTTTTAAAATTTCAAGCATTTTATAAAATGTTTGTGGCTTTATGCCGACTAAACTATAAAATTCTTGATCATCTTTATATTTTTTCAACATAATAACTATCACCTTTAATATTAATAATAATCGTTAAATTGTTAAAATTAAAGGTTTTGCACCAAGTCTATTGAGGTAATTTTGAATATTGGTAAATCCAATGCCATGATAATGAGTAATAAATTCTTTTAAACTTGATTGTATTTTACTGATATTACTTAAATTTTTATAATTTAATTCTTTATTTTCTTTTGATTTAAATTTCTTGAGAGTACATTTTGTTTGTTTAGCTACTGTATCATATAGTATTTGCATATCACAAACTATAATTGATTTTTCTTCGATAAGCTTAGATGTTAAATTTTCTTGTACTCATTTTTTTGTTAATCTTTTAGTATTTGTTGTTTGAGCATAAATATTTTTATTTTCATCAATTGCCATTTCAATACAACAGTTTAAATCTTTAGCATTTTCTTCAATTCATTTTTTTCTTGGATCATCTGGATTTTTGAAATTTCCTTTATGAATTTCTTTGATAAAAGTTTCATCAATTTCAATTCTACATTTTAATTTTGTGAATGGTTTTTGTGTTTTTGCTAATTGTGATGATTTCATAAATTTTTGACGATTAAATCATGCTGATGTTTTTGAAATTTTAGCAAATTGAGAAATAGTATAAGCGGATTGACCTAACAATGACAATCAAATTATTCAATCTCATTGTTCATGAGATAAATGACTTCAATAGACTTGGTGCAAAACCTTTAATTTTAACAATTTAACGATTATTATTAATATTAAAGGTGATAGTTATTATGTTGAAAAAATATAAAGATGATCAAGAATTTTATAGTTTAGTCGGCATAAAGCCACAAACATTTTATAAAATGCTTGAAATTTTAAAAATTGCTGAGTCTAAACAAAAATATTATGGTGGTAGAAAAAATAAAATTGTAATTGAAGAGCGTTTATTAATGACTTTAGAATATTGAAAAGACTATAGTAGTTATAGAGTTATTGCAAAAAGATATAATATTAGTCATACTAGTTGCATTCGTAATATTTTTTGAATTGAAAATATTTTAATAAAAAGCGGAATTTTTAATTTACCTGGAAAAAAAGATTTAACAAAAAATAAAGGTACTAATAATAATTTGTTAGCTATTGATGCTACTGAAACTCCAATTGAAAGAATTAAAAAAAACTAAAATTACTTTTTTCAGGTAAAAAGAAACATCATTCTCTCAAATCCCAAATAATTATTGATATTTCCAATGGAAAAATTATTTCAACTGCTTTTTGTTTTGGAAGCATTCATGATTTTAAATTGCTTCTAAAATCTAAAACTTTTATTCATACAGAAAAACAAGTTTTTGTTGATTCGGGTTATCAAGGTATACAAAATATTCATAAAAATACATTTTTGCCATTTAAAAAAAGTAAATACAATCAATTAACACCAATTCAAAAATAATACAATAAAACTTTAAGTAAAATTAGAATTAAAATTGAACACGTATTTGCTAAACTAAAACGTTTTAAAATTTTAAGTTTAAAATATCGCAATAAAATACGAAGATTTGCATTAAGATTTAATTTAATAGCAGGAATATATAATTTTGAATTACCTTAGTTTTGCACCAAGTCTATTATGTAAGTAATTAACTTCAGCTTTTACTTGTTCAAACATTCTTTCATAAATTTCCAAAATAACATCTTTATTTATATTTTCTATTTTTAATATTTTATTTTCATATTTGGCTAATTCTCTTTTTCTTTTTTCACATTTTTTAATTTGACTAACAGTTTTATTATCAACTTTGATAATTTTTCCTTTAACATAAAATGGAGAAATAAAATAATTCTTATTTATATTTTAAATATTATCACCTTTAATTATACTATTTTCGATTAAAAAAATTTTAATACTATATTTATTAATGTTACTTAAATAAATTTAGATAAAAAAATTGTAACTTTCATTAGTAACTTTTATTTTATATGATTTTTTTAAATCTTTAATTGTAAAATTAAAAAGGACACTTATATAAAAATTAAATTGCGTTAGTTCTATAATTAAGAAAAGAAAGGAATTAGCGCAATGTATAAGTATCTGAGTATTGAATCAATAATAGCAATAAAAGAATATAAAAATTATGGATTTTCGATTCGTAAAATAGCAAAAATTGTTGATTATAGTAAATCAACTGTACATAGAGTTTGTAGATTATTAAATAAAAACTTATTGCCATTAGAAATATTGAATCAATTTCAAAAAAATAAACAAAATACAGGCAGAAAATTAATAATTTTAACTTTAACAGAAATTAATAGTATTAATCATTTGTTAATTACTAAAAAGTATGCTCTTGATATAATGGCTAACTTTTTAAAGGAAAATAAAATAAAAAGTATTTCAACAAAAACTTTATATAACAGGTTTAAAACAAATCGAATGGGTTTTGATGAAAATAACTTATTGAGAAAAGGCAAAAATAAATCTCACAAACAAAAAGAAACTAGTGGCAAAATTAATAATTGTAAGTCTATTCATGAAAGAAATTTAATCATTCCTAATATTAAAAATATACAAGAATTTGGTCATTTAGAAGGTGATACTATCATTGGCAAAGATCATAAAAGTTCTATTATTACTTTGGCTGATATATGATCAAAAACCACAATTCCTTTAGTAACTAAAAATCATAAATCAGAAAATATTACAAAAAGTATAATAAAATTTATTTCAAAGTTACAAAAAGGAACAGTTAAAACCATTACTTTTGATCGTGGTAAAGAATTTAGTAAATGAAGATTAATCGAAAAAATTTGTAATAGACTTGGTGCAAAACCTTTAATTTTAACAATTTAACGATTATTATTAATATTAAAGGTGATAGTTATTATGTTGAAAAAATATAAAGATGATCAAGAATTTTATAGTTTAGTCGGCATAAAGCCACAAACATTTTATAAAATGCTTGAAATTTTAAAAATTGCTGAGTCTAAACAAAAATATTGTGGTGGTAGAAAAAATAAAATTGTAATTGAAGAGCGTTTATTAATGACTTTAGAATATTGAAAAGACTATAGTAGTTATAGAGTTATTGCAAAAAGATATAATATTAGTCATACTAGTTGCATTCGTAATATTTTTTGAATTGAAAATATTTTAATAAAAAGCGGAATTTTTAATTTACCTGGAAAAAAAGATTTAACAAAAAATAAAGGTACTAATAATAATTTGTTAGCTATTGATGCTACTGAAACTCCAATTGAAAGAATTAAAAAAAACTAAAATTACTTTTTTCAGGTAAAAAGAAACATCATTCTCTCAAATCCCAAATAATTATTGATATTTCCAATGGAAAAATTATTTCAACTGCTTTTTGTTTTGGAAGCATTCATGATTTTAAATTGATTCTAAAATCTAAAACTTTTATTCATCCAGAAAAACAAGTTTTTGTTGATTCGGGTTATCAAGGTATACAAAATATTCATAAAAATACATTTTTGCCATTTAAAAAAAGTAAATACAATCAATTAACACCAATTCAAAAAGAATACAATAAAACTTTAAGTAAAATTAGAATTAAAATTGAACACGTATTTGCTAAACTAAAACGTTTTAAAATTTTAAGTTTAAAATATCGCAATAAAATACGAAGATTTGCATTAAGATTTAATTTAATAGCAGGAATATATAATTTTGAATTACCTTAGTTTTGCACCAAGTCTAATATAAAAATTATGGATTTTCGATTCGTAAAATAGCAAAAATGGTTGATTATAGTAAATCAACTGTACATAGAGTTTGTAGATTATTAAATAAAAACTTATTGCCATTAGAAATATTGAATCAATTTCAAAAAAATAAACAAAATGCAGGCAGAAAATTAATAATTTTAACTTTAACAGAAATTAATAGTATTAATCATTTGTTAATGACTAAAAAGTATGCTCTTGATATAATTGCTAACTTTTTAAAGGAAAATAAAATAAAAAGTATTTCAACAAAAACTTTATATAACATGTTTAAAACAAATCGAATGGGTTTTGATGAAAATAACTTATTGAGAAAAGGCAAAAATAAATCTCACAAACAAAAAGAAACTAGGGGCAAAATTAATAATTGTAAGTCTATTCATGAAAGAAATTTAATCATTCCTAATATTAAAAATATACAAGAATTTGGTCATTTAGAAGGTGATACTATCATTGGCAAAGATCATAAAAGTTCTATTATTACTTTGGCTGATATATGATCAAAAACCACAATTCCTTTAGTAACTAAAAATCATAAATCAGAAAATATTACGAAAAGTATAATAAAATTTATTTCAAAGTTACAAAAAGGAACAGTTAAAACCATTACTTTTGATCGTGGTAAAGAATTTAGTAAATGAAGATTAATCGAAAAAATTTGTAATGTCAAAATTTATTTTGCAGATCCTGGTAAACCTTGCCAAAGGGGTTTAAATGAAAATAATAATGGTATTTTAAGAAGATATTTACCAAAATCTACAGATCTATCTTCATATAAAAAAATATTTAAATTTTATAGCATTTCAAATTAATTCTACACCCAGAAAATCGCTCTCTTATAAAAGACCAATAGATTTAATACAATTATTTTAAAAAACTGTCCCATTTATATTTACAACTCAGGAAATTTAATTCAGATTTACTTAAAATAACTTTTTTTATTGTATATGATTTTTTTAAAAATATATTAAATTATAATATTAATTTAAATAAGATAACTTTATCTAAGTAAATCTGAATTAAATTTTATAAATTAAAAACGGACTTCTCCCCACATGTACTTGTGGAGGAAACAATGAAATTGAATGAGTTCAACAATATATTTCAAACAGAAAAAGATTGTTTGAAATATATAGCAAGTTTGAAGGAAAACAAATGTATGAGGTGTTCTTGAACAAATTTGAATACTTCTGATTTAAGAAGAATAAGATGTTTGAAATGTCATCAAACATTTAGTATTCTTCATGACACCATTTTTTTTACAAGTCACAAACACCTTTGACATCTTGGTTTTATCTCATCTTTAGATGAATAAACACCAAACATGGAATTCCATCAACTGATGTTGCAAAAGAATTGGGAGTAACTTTGAAAACTGCTTGAAGAATGGGTCATAACATCCGAAGTGCAATTGCAAAACAAGAACCTCAATTCATTGTTGAGGGCATAGTGCAAACGGATGAAATGTATCTTTCACATATGGGTTTTAAAAAACAAGGAAGATCCTTAAAAAATAAAACTTTGATTGTTGGGATTTATGAAAAAACAACCAATAATTTAATTGTGAAAGTGTTGAAAAATGCAAATCAAAAAAATCTTTTGCAATTTACAAGAAACCACATTTCTTCAAAGTGTGATGTACATACTGATTCTTGAAAAGGATATCGCCATTTTAAATCAGTTTTCACTAAGCATGAAACAGTTAACCATCAAGATGGCTATGTTTCAAAAACCTGTGTAAACATAAACCAGATTGAATCGGCATGAAAGCACATCAGACGAACATTTAAAACACATATCAAAGTTGAAAAACATCATGTTCATTTATATGCAAAAGAATCGGCATATAAATTCAACAATATACCTAGTTTTGAAACTGTAATGTTATGTTTGATTTAAAAATGTGGGGAGAAGTCCGTAGATAGGCTTTTCTCAGCATTTATGTGATAAAATTTAAAAATAGTACATAAAGGGAGAAAAGCCATTAAAAATTAACAAGGAGTAAAAACAATTATGTCACAACAAAATAAAAACGAACAAACTACTTTCAATCAAAATGAAAAGCAATATTCATCAAAATGAAAAGATGAGATTCCCAATTGTTTAGCATTTGAAGTAGAGTATAGGATGACGAAAGCAAATTATATAAAAATTTGAATTGATTATTTTACATTTAAAAATTTGATAGATATTTATGTTTCAAATGTTTCTACAGAAGCTCGTCTTTTTGAAGAACTAAGAAGGTTTCCACGAATTGATAATACTAAATCAAATATTTGACTTAAAGATATAGAAACGGGTTTTAACATTCTTTATAAAAACTTTCCAGAAATAAGAAATTTTTGAACAAAATTACCAACAGATGGATCACAAGGTTTAGTAGTCAAAACAAATAGAGATGGCGATTGAAATAAATGAGATTTTACGGTAATGTTTAGTAATCTGTGTAACTTACAAAAATAACTATGTTTAATTAATTCTAGTAAATATAATTAAATGACTAGAAAGAGTGAGTTACAAATGGTTAAAAAACAAAACATTAATAATAATGATCCAATATCACAAGCAGTAGATTTATTACTAGAAAATACTGAAGATTTAACAACAGTTTTTAAAGAAGGAGGTTTATATAAAGAATTAACAAAAAGATTAGTGGAAAAAATGTTGAATTCTGAAATGCAAAATTATTTAGGATATGAAAAAAATCAACATAGTAATAGTGAAAATGCTCGTAATGGCATAACTTCAAAAAAATTAATAACTCAAGAAGGTAAAATTGAAATTGATGTACCACGAGATCGTAATAGTAATTTTACTCCTGTAATAGTGCCAAAAAGACAAAGAAGATTTGATGGTTTTGATCAAAAAGTTCTTTCACTATATGCAAAAGGTATGACAGTATCTGACATTAGAATGCAGTTGCAAGAGTTATATCATGGTGCAGATATTAGTGAAAGTGTTATTAGTCAAATTACTGATGATGTTATTGATGATGTCAAAGCATGGCAAAATCGGCCATTAGAAAGTATTTATCCGATTGTTTATTTTGATTGTATAGTAGTTAAAGTACGACAAGATAAACGGATTATTAACAAATCAGTTTATATAGCACTAGGAGTTGATTTAGAAGGTAAAAAAGATGTTTTAGGTTTATGAATTAGTGAAAATGAAGGTTCTAAATTTTGATTATCTAATTTTACAGAAATGAAAAATCGAGGCTTAAATGATATTCTTATTGCTTGTAGTGATAATTTAACAGGCATGTCAGAAGCAATACAATCGGTTTATCCTAAAACCGAACATCAATTATGCATAGTTCATCAAATTAGAAATAGTTTAAAATATGTTTCATACAAACATCGAAAATCTCTAGTTACAGATTTAAAACCAATTTATAGTGCATGTAGTGAAGAACAAGCAATGCAAGCTTTAGAATCGTTTGAAAATAAATGAAATAAACAATATCCTCAAATTACTAAATCTTGATATAAAAATTGAGATAATTTAATGGTTTTTATTAGTTATCCACCAGAAATCAAAAGAGTGATTTATACCACAAATGCTATTGAATCTGTTAATAGTCAATTACGAAAAGTTATTAGAAATAAAAAAGTTTTTCCTAACGATATGGCAGTTTTAAAAATATTTTACTTAGCAATTGAAAATATAACAAAAAAATGAACAATGCCTATTCAAAATTGAAATACAGCAATTGCTCATTTTATGATAAAATTTGAAGACAGAATTAATCTAAACCAGTACCTTGTAACACAAAGATACACAGATTACATAAAAGCCTCTTTGATGGTTTTGATCAACAAGTTCTTTCGCTATATGCAAAAGGTATGACAGTATCTGACATTAGAATGCAGTTGCAAGAGTTATATCATGGTGCAGATATTAGTGAAAGTGTTATTAGTCAAATTACTGATGATGTTATTGATGATGTCAAAGCATGGCAAAATCGGCCATTAGAAAGTATTTATCCGATTGTTTATTTTGATTGTATAGTAGTTAAAGTACGACAAGATAAACGGATTATTAACAAATCAGTTTATATAGCACTAGGAGTTGATTCAGAAGGTAAAAAAGATGTTTTAGGTTTATGAATTAGTGAAAATGAAGGTTCTAAATTTTGATTATCTAATTTTACAGAAATGAAAAATCGAGGCTTAAATGATATTCTTATTGCTTGTAGTGATAATTTAACAGGCATGTCAGAAGCAATACAATCAGTTTATCCTAAAACCGAACATCAATTATGCATAGTTCATCAAATTAGAAATAGTTTAAAATATGTTTCATACAAACATCGAAAATCTCTAGTTACAGATTTAAAACCAATTTATAGTGCATGTAGTGAAGAACAAGCAATGCAAGCTTTAGAATCGTTTGAAAATAAATGAAATAAACAATATCCTCAAATTACTAAATCTTGATATAAAAATTGAGATAATTTAATGGTTTTTATTAGTTATCCACCAGAAATTAAAAGAGTAATTTATACTACAAATGCTATTGAATCTGTTAATAGTCAATTACGAAAAGTTATTAGAAATAAAAAAGTCTTTCCTAACGATATGGCAGTTTTTCAAAAATAATTTTGTCTATTAAAGAAAAAACTTCTTTAAAAACAATCCTTAAATATCAATTTTTATCAAAATTATTGAGGCTTTTATGTAATCTGTGTATCTTTGTTTTACAAGGTACTAGTTTAGATTAATTCTGTCTTCAAATTTTATCATAAAATGAGCAATTGCCGTATTTCAATTTTGAATAGGCATGGTTCATTTTTTTGTTATATTTTCAATTGCTAAGTAAAATATTTTGAAAACTGCCATATCGTTAGGAAAAACTTTTTTATTTCTAATAACTTTTCGTAATTGACTATTAACAGATTCAATAGCATTTGTAGTATAAATTACTCTTTTAATTTCTGGTGGATAACTAATAAAAACCATTAAATTATCTCAATTTTTATATCAAGATTTAGTAATTTGAGGATATTGTTTATTTCATTTATTTTCAAACGATTCTAAAGCTTGCATTGCTTGTTCTTCACTACATGCACTATAAATTGGTTTTAAATCTGTAACTAGAGATTTTCGATGTTTGTATGAAACATATTTTAAACTATTTATAATTTGATGAACTATGCATAATTGATGTTCGGTTTTAGGATAAACTGATTGTATTGCTTCTGACATGCCTGTTAAATTATCACTACAAGCAATAAGAATATCATTTAAGCCTCGATTTTTCATTTCTGTAAAATTAGATAATCAAAATTTAGAACCTTCATTTTCACTAATTCATAAACCTAAAACATCTTTTTTACCTTCTGAATCAACTCCTAGTGCTATATAAACTGATTTGTTAATAATCCGTTTATCTTGTCGTACTTTAACTACTATACAATCAAAATAAACAATCGGATAAATACTTTCTAATGGCCGATTTTGCCATGCTTTGACATCATCAATAACATCATCAGTAATTTGACTAATAACACTTTCACTAATATCTGCACCACGATATAACTCTTGCAACTGCATTCTAATGTCAGATACTGTTTTTAATTTTCAAAAAAACTCTTGATGAAATAAAAAAAATCATCAACCTGGCCTAAAATTTTATTTTATTTAATTTTGGGATTTATTTTTTTTACAAACTGAAATATAATGCTTCAGATTTTGCATAAGGTGATATTTTATAATGTTGGTATTTAAATTTTCATAAATTGAGGTAATTTTGAATATTGGTAAATCCAATGCCATGATAATGAGTAATAAATTCTTTTAAACTTGATTGTATTTTACTGATATTACTTAAATTTTTATAATTTAATTCTTTATTTTCTTTTGATTTAAATTTCTTGAGAGTACATTTTGTTTGTTTAGCTACTGTATCATATAGTATTTGCATATCACAAACTATAATTGATTTTTCTTCGATAAGCTTAGATGTTAAATTTTCTTGTACTCATTTTTTTGTTAATCTTTTAGTATTTGTTGTTTGAGCATAAATATTTTTATTTTCATCAATTGCCATTTCAATACAACAGTTTAAATCTTTAGCATTTTCTTCAATTCATTTTTTTCTTGGATCATCTGGATTTTTGAAATTTCCTTTATGAATTTCTTTGAGAAAAGTTTCATCAATTTCAATTCTACCTTTTAATTTTGTGAATGGTTTTTGTGTTTTTGCTAATTGTGATGATTTCATAAATTTTTGACGATTAAATCATGCTGATGTTTTTGAAATTTTAGCAAATTGAGAAATAGTATAAGCAGATTGACCTAACAATGACAATCAAATTATTCAATCTCATTGTTCATGAGATAAATGACTTCAATGTAAAAAATGATTTCTTAAAGCATCAAAGCTACTTTTACAATCTTTGCATAAATATTTTTGCTTATTATTCTTAAAACCATTTTTTACACATCAATAAGATTTACAATTTGGACATTGAATTCCTTTTTCTTTAAATTTTTTATCAATTGCATCTAATTTTTCTTTTTTCTCAATTTGTTTAATTCTATTTTTAAAATGTCTAATAATTTTTATAAATTCTTCATCTTTTTTGTTTTTTAAAACATCAATTAATTCATTATTAGTCACAAAAAATCACCCCTGATATAAAAATATTACTTTTAATTTTAAATTAAAAGTAATATCAAGATTTTTTGTGAAAATTAAAAGATACTGTCATACCTTTTGCATATAGTGAAAGAACTTGTTGATCAAAACCATCAAATCTTCTTGGTCTTTTTGGCACTATTACAGGAGTAAAATTACTATTACGATCTCGTGGTACATCAATTTCAATTTTACCTTCTTGAGTTATTAATTTTTTTGAAGTTATGCCATTACGAGCATTTTCACTATTACTATGTTGATTTTTTTCATATCCTAAATAATTTTGCATTTCAGAATTCAACATTTTTTCCACTAATCTTTTTGTTAATTCTTTATATAAACCCCCTTCTTTAAAAACTGTTGTTAAATCTTCAGTATTTTCTAGTAATAAATCTACTGCTTGTGATATTGGATCATTATTATTAATGTTTTTTTTTAACCATTTGTAACTCACTCTTTCTAGTCATTTAATTATATTTACTAGAATTAATTAAACATAGTTATTTTTGTAAGTTACACAGATTACTAAACATTACCAAATTATTAGTTTTCATAAATTGATTTTAATTATTTAAAGATAATAAATAAATGAAGTTAATGATTATTGTTTTCTCATTTTCTGTTTTAGATATTTTGTTCTTTCTTTTATATTTCGTATATAATTGTTGATTTACATTAATTAATAACCACCCTTAGTTTCTTGTCCTGAAATAATAGCAACACCATTACTAGTACCAATTCTAGTAGCACCAGCATTAATCATCGCCATTGCATCATCTTGATTTTTAATACCACCAGAAGCTTTAATTGCAACATGAGGACCAATATTTGCTTTCATTAATTTAATATCAGCAACCGTGGCACCACCATCAGCAAAACCAGTTGAAGTTTTAATAAAATCTGCTTTTACTTTAGTTACTAACTGACAAGCAATAATTTTTTGTTCTGTTGTTAATAAACTACACTCAATTATTACTTTTAAAATAATATTTTGTGGACATGCATTACGAACTGCTTGTAGATCTTGCAATACAAGTTTTTGATCATTATCCTTTAATGCACCAATATTAATAACAACATCAATTTCTTGAGCACCATCTTTAATCGCATTAATTGTTTCTGCTACTTTAGTTTGTGTAGTATTGGCACCCAACGGAAAACCAACCACTGTACATACTTTAACATTACTATTTTTTAATAAAGTAACAGCACGATTAACATAAAATGGATTAATACAAACTGCTTTAAAATAATAATTTTTAGCTTCTTTACATAATGTATCAATCATTGATAATGTTGCTTCTGGTTTTAATAATGTATGATCAATATATTCATTTAAATTAATATTACTTTTCATAAACTTCAACTCCTAATTCATTTTCACTTTTAATAATTGCTTCAATAACTTCAAGATTCATTAAACTATGATTTAATCAATAATCTCGACTTAAATAATCTTTATTTTTAATCATTTTTACAAAATCATTTAATTCATATGTCATTAAACTTTCTTCATTAGTATTATCTGCGATTTCTTTTATTCCGTTTTTAGTATAAACCTTAATTCCACTTAATGGATGAACTTGTGATAAAACAAGACTACTATTATGACCTGAGTTGTAAATATAAATGGGACAGTTTTTTAAAATAATTGTATTAAATCTATTGGTCTTTTATAAGAGAGCGATTTTCTGGGTGTAGAATTAATTTGAAATGCTATAAAATTTAAATCTTTTTGTTTATATGAAGATAGATCTGTAGATTTTGGTAAATATCTTCTTAAAATACCATTATTATTTTCATTTAAACCCCTTTGGCAAGGTTTACCAGGATCTGCAAAATAAATTTTGACATTACAAATTTTTTCGATTAATATTCATTTACTAAATTCTTTACCACGATCAAAAGTAATGGTTTTAACTGTTCCTTTTTGTAACTTTGAAATAAATTTTATTATACTTTTCGTAATATTTTCTGATTTATGATTTTTAGTTACTAAAGGAATTGTGGTTTTTGATCATATATCAGCCAAAGTAATAATAGAACTTTTATGATCTTTGCCAATGATAGTATCACCTTCTAAATGACCAAATTCTTGTATATTTTTAATATTAGGAATGATTAAATTTCTTTCATGAATAGACTTACAATTATTAATTTTGCCCCTAGTTTCTTTTTGTTTGTGAGATTTATTTTTGCCTTTTCTCAATAAGTTATTTTCATCAAAACCCATTCGATTTGTTTTAAACATGTTATATAAAGTTTTTGTTGAAATACTTTTTATTTTATTTTCCTTTAAAAAGTTAGCAATTATATCAAGAGCATACTTTTTAGTAATTAACAAATGATTAATACTATTAATTTCTGTTAAAGTTAAAATTATTAATTTTCTGCCTGCATTTTGTTTATTTTTTTGAAATTGATTCAATATTTCTAATGGCAATAAGTTTTTATTTAATAATCTACAAACTCTATGTACAGTTGATTTACTATAATCAACAATTTTTGCTATTTTACGAATCAAAAATCCATAATTTTTATATTCTTTTATTGCTATTATTGATTCAATACTCAGATACTTATACATTGCGCTAATTCCTTTCTTTTCTTAATTATAGAACTAACACAATTTAATTTTTATATAAGTGTCCTTTTTAATTTTACAATTAAAGTTATTTAAAAATAATTTACTTTGTTTGTAATGCAAACCATTTGGTGAAGCAATATAAATAGCATCAATATGTTCTATCATTTTATTTAAATCATCAGTACTATGGGCAATATTATATTTTTTTGCTCATGTTTCTGCTTTATCTAAACTCCTTGAATATATACAAGTTATTTTCACTTTTTTATTAGTTAACGATTGCTTTATAAATCTTTGAACAATTTTTCCAGTTCAAATAATACCAATTCTAATCATCTTGTACTCCTTTAACTTTTTAAAATTGTTTCATAATTAATGATTGACATTAAAAATAAAGGTGCAGTTTCGGCACGTAAAATTAATTTTCCTAAACTAATATTACTAAAATTAAGTTGTGTTAAAGTTGCAATTTCTTCTTTAGTGATTCCTCCTTCGGGTCCAACTATAATTGTTATTGATGATAATTTATTATTTATTTGACTAATCCAACTAGTTTCTGATGAATTTTCATATGCAACCAAATTAAGATGAGACCGATATCGTTCTAATTGTTTTAAATCAAAAACAACAGGTGTAACAATCGAAATTAAATTGCGATTTGATTGTTTGGCAGCAGCTTTTGCAATATTTTGTCAACGTAAAACTTTCTGTTCTGCTTTTGTTCTTGTTAAAATACTAACACATCGTTTTAACTGCAATGGCACAATTTGATAAACTCCCAATTCTACTGCTTTTTGAATGACTAAATCAAATTTTTGTTCTTTTAATAACGATATTACTAATGTGATTTTACATCTTGATTCTGAATTACTATTTGGCACTGTTTTTATAATTTCGCATTTAATAACTGATGTAATTTCAATAATTTTTGTTAAATATTTTTGTTCTTGATGAATAATAACTATTTCATCATTAATTTTATGACGTAATACTTTAATTAGATGTTTACTATCTTCTTCATCTAATATTAAAATATTATTAGTTTTATGGTTAGTAAAGTAGCATTCCATAGTCCACCTCTAATTTGATTATAACATAAGGTAAAACTCAAATTAACAAGTTTTAACTATCATCTTTAATTTATAAAATATAAAATTTCTTTTTTCTTTTATCATGAAACTAAATTAAAAACTACTTAATTAATTAAGTGGTTTTTAATTATTTATAAAATAATACATTTTGCAACTTTAGTAGTAGCATTATTATCTATGTTTACTAAAGGTTTATCATTTATTATGTTCTTATTTTTATTACTTTCTTCGAATGTAGCAGCAACTTTTCCTCGTCTTTCTCTTTCTTTTTCTTTTCCAAAACTATTATTTACTTCATCTAATTTTTTTGCAAGTGAATCTTTATCTTTTGTACTTCATTTTTCATATTAGACTTGGTGCAAAACCTTTAATTTTAACAATTTAACGATTATTATTAATATTAAAGGTGATAGTTATTATGTTGAAAAAATATAAAGATGATCAAGAATTTTATAGTTTAGTCGGCATAAAGCCACAAACATTTTATAAAATGCTTGAAATTTTAAAAATTGCTGAGTCTAAACAAAAATATTATGGTGGTAGAAAAAATAAAATTGTAATTGAAGAGCGTTTATTAATGACTTTAGAATATTGAAAAGACTATATTAGTTATAGAGTTATTGCAAAAAGATATAATATTAGTCATACTAGTTGCATTCGTAATATTTTTTGAATCTTTAATTGTAAAATTAAAAAGGACACTTATATAAAAATTAAATTGTGTTAGTTCTATAATTAAGAAAAGAAAGGAATTAGCGCAATGTATAAGTATCTGAGTATTGAATCAATAATAGCAATAAAAGAATATAAAAATTATGGATTTTCGATTCGTAAAATAGCAAAAATTGTTGATTATAGTAAATCAACTGTACATAGAGTTTGTAGATTATTAAATAAAAACTTATTGCCATTAGAAATATTGAATCAATTTCAAAAAAATAAACAAAATGCAGGCAGAAAATTAATAATTTTAACTTTAACAGAAATTAATAGTATTAATCATTTGTTAATTACTAAAAAGTATGCTCTTGATATAATTGCTAACTTTTTAAAGGAAAATAAAATAAAAAGTATTTCAACAAAAACTTTATATAACATGTTTAAAACAAATCGAATGGGTTTTGATGAAAATAACTTATTGAGAAAAGGCAAAAATAAATCTCACAAACAAAAAGAAACTAGGGGCAAAATTAATAATTGTAAGTCTATTCATGAAAGAAATTTAATCATTCCTAATATTAAAAATATACAAGAATTTGGTCATTTAGAAGGTGATACTATCATTGGCAAAGATCATAAAAGTTCTATTATTACTTTGGCTGATATATGATCAAAAACCACAATTCCTTTAGTAACTAAAAATCATAAATCAGAAAATATTACAAAAAGTATAATAAAATTTATTTCAAAGTTACAAAAAGGAACAGTTAAAACCATTACTTTTGATCGTGATAAAGAATTTAGTAAATGAAGATTAATCGAAAAAATTTGTAATGTCAAAATTTATTTTGCAGATCCTGGTAAACCTTGCCAAAGGGGTTTAAATGAAAATAATAATGGTATTTTAAGAAGATATTTACCAAAATCTACAGATCTATCTTCATATAAACAAAAAGATTTAAATTTTATAGCATTTCAAATTAATTCTACACCCAGAAAATCGCTCTCTTATAAAAGACCAATAGATTTAATACAATTATTTTAAAAAACTGTCCCATTTATATTTACAACTCAGGAATTATTTTAACAATAGCAGGAGAAGTTGTAAATGAAGTTGATAAAATAATACCGTCTTGTAGTTTTTTAATAGCATTTGATGACAAAATACCACTTGCCAATACTTCATATACCTTATCTATTTTATAACAAGGATGAATAATAGCATTAGTAAATTCACCATCATTAGTCATTAACAACAAACCTGAAGTATCAAAATCTAAACGACCGACTGGGTAAATTCTACTATTAATATTAGTAAAATAATTCATTACCGTTGGTCGATTTTTAGGATCACTTACTGTTGTTAAACAATTGGGTGGTTTATAAAATACTAAATAAATATTTTAATTTTCAAAAAAAATCTTGATGAAATAAAAAAAATCATCAACCTGGCCTAAAATTTGATTTTATTTAATGGCTTTTCTCCCTTTATGTACTATTTTTAAATTTTATCACATAAATGCTGAGAAAAGCCTATCTACGGACTTCTCCCCACATTTTTAAATCAAACATAACATTACAGTTTCAAAACTAGGTATATTGTTGAATTTATATGCCGATTCTTTTGCATATAAATGAACATGATGTTTTTCAACTTTGATATGTGTTTTAAATGTTCGTCTGATGTGCTTTCATGCCGATTCAATCTGGTTTATGTTTACACCAGTTTTTGAAACATAGCCATCTTGATGGTTAACTGTTTCATGCTTAGTGAAAACTGATTTAAAATGGCGATATCCTTTTCAAGAATCAGTATGTACATCACACTTTGAAGAAATGTGGTTTCTTGCAAATTGCAAAAGATTTTTTTGATTTGCATTTTTAAACACTTTCACAATTAAATTATTGGTTGTTTTTTCATAAATCCCAACAATCAAAGTTTTATTTTTTAAGGATCTTCCTTGTTTTTTAAAACCCATATGTGAAAGATACATTTCATCCATTTGCACTATGCCCTCAACAATGAATTGAGGTTCTTGTTTTGCAATTGCACTTCGGATTTTATGACCCATTCTTCAAGCAGTTTTCAAAGTTACTCCCAATTCTTTTGCAACATCAGTTGATGGAATTCCATGTTTGGTGTTTATTCATCTAAAGATGAGATAAAACCAAGATGTCAAAGGTGTTTGTGACTTGTAAAAAATGGTGTCATGAAGAATACTAAATGTTTGATGACATTTCAAACATCTTATTCTTCTTAAATCAGAAGTATTCAAATTTGTTCAAGAACACCTCATACATTTGTTTTCCTTCAAACTTGCTATATATTTCAAACAATCTTTTTCTGTTTGAAATATATTGTTGAACTCATTCAATTTCATTGTTTCCTCCACAAGTACATGTGGGGAGAAGTCCGTATTTAATTTTGGGATTTATTTTTTTTACAAACTGAAATATAATGCTTCAGATTTTGCATAAGGTGATATTTTATAATGTTGGTATTTAAATTTTCATAAATTGAGGTAATTTTGAATATTGGTAAATCCAATGCCATGATAATGAGTAATAAATTCTTTTAAACTTGATTGTATTTTACTGATATTACTTAAATTTTTATAATTTAATTCTTTATTTTCTTTTGATTTAAATTTCTTGAGAGTACATTTTGTTTGTTTAGCTACTGTATCATATAGTATTTGCATATCACAAACTATAATTGATTTTTCTTCGATAAGCTTAGATGTTAAATTTTCTTGTACTCATTTTTTTGTTAATCTTTTAGTATTTGTTGTTTGAGCATAAATATTTTTATTTTCATCAATTGCCATTTCAATACAACAGTTTAAATCTTTAGCATTTTCTTCAATTCATTTTTTTCTTGGATCATCTGGATTTTTGAAATTTCCTTTGTGAATTTCTTTGATAAAAGTTTCATCAATTTCAATTCTACCTTTTAATTTTGTGAATGGTTTTTGTGTTTTGGCTAATTGTGATGATTTCATAAATTTTTGACGATTAAATCATGCTGATGTTTTTGAAATTTTAGCAAATTGAGAAATAGTATAAGCAGATTGACCTAACAATGACAATCAAATTATTCAATCTCATTGTTCATGAGATAAATGACTTCAATGTAAAAAATGATTTCTTAAAGCATCAAAGCTACTTTTACAATCTTTGCATAAATATTTTTGCTTATTATTCTTAAAACCATTTTTTACACATCAATAAGATTTACAATTTGGACATTGAATTCCTTTTTCTTTAAATTTTTTATCAATTGCATCTAATTTTTCTTTTTTCTCAATTTGTTTAATTCTATTTTTAAAATGTCTAATAATTTTTATAAATTCTTCATCTTTTTTGTTTTTTAAAACATCAATTAATTCATTATTAGTCACAAAAAATCACCCCTGATATAAAAATATTACTTTTAATTTAAAATTAAAAGTAATATCAAGATTTTTTGTGAAAATTAAAAAATAAATATGATTGGATTGTTGAATAATTTGATTATTAACCTTAATAATATCACTACTTGTAACTTTAAAACCTAACGTTGTAATAATTTGCCCATTAACTGTTACTTGCCCATTAATAATTAGTAATTTTGCTTTTCGTCGTGAACATACTCCAGAATTAGCAATAACTTTTTGCAAGCGTTCTAAATCATTATTCATTAGTAAAGTTGTAGATTTCTTGTTCATCATTTTGGTTATTAAATTGGGGCAAAGTTGGTAATTGAGTTAAAGATTCGATATTAAAATGATCCATAAATTCATGAGTTAAATCATATAAAATTGGTTTTCCTGGTAATTCACTACGACCAATCTCGGTAATTAAATTTAAACTTTTTAGTTTAAAAATAATAGAATCACAATTTACACCACGAATATCTTCAATTTGTGGTTTAGTAACTGGATGATTATAAGCAATAATAGCAAGTGTTTCTAAAGCTGCTTGTGATAAACGTATTAAAGGTTGTTGTTTTAATACTTGATAACGATTATAATGAATAGGTTTTGTTGTTAATTTATAAATATTACCAACTTTAATTAAACTTAAACCACTGGTATCATCATCATTTAATTTCATTTGTAAATATACAATTAAATTTTCAACAGTTTTTGGTTTTTTTGTTAATTCTAAATATTCAGCAAGTGTTAATAAATCAAGGCCTTCATTGCCAGCAATAAATAATAAACCTTGTAAAACTGCTAATCTTTCGTTTGTTTTTCAATTGCTATTATTCATTTTTCTCACCTCGATAAATTACTGTAATTTCAGTAAAAGTATTAGTTTGTATAATATGTAACATTTGATGATTTGCAAGATTTAAAATTGCAATAAAAGTAATAATAAAATAATGTAAAGTTAATGTTTTAGTAAAAAATAATTGTTCTAAAGTAAAGTGTTGCTTGGGATTTTTTTTCAGTAACTGTTTAATTTCTTTGGCGCGATCTTCAGCTGAAATTAAGTTTAATGCTAAATTAACTGGTAATTTATTTTCATTTTGTAATCTATTAAATAAATTTAACATTGCTTGTGTTAGTTTATTAACATTATTTTTTACCAAAATTGGTGTAATTTCATCAACTAAATATGTTTTTAAATCACTAGGTGCTTTTGTTAATAATTGGGTTCTATATACAGCCTGTTCTTTAAAATAATTACTTATTTCTTTAAATTTTTTATATTCTAATAAACGAGCAATTAATTTTTGACGATTAACTTCATTTTCATAAGCACTATCTACTACTAGTTCTTGTTTTGGTAATAATTGTTTGGATTGCAATTCTAATAAATAAGCAGCAATCGGTAAATATTCACTTACTAAATCAATGTTTTTAATTAATTCTTCATTAATAAAATGAACATATTGGTTAGTAACATCATTTAGATTTAAATCTAAAATATCAATATTTTTTTCTTTAATTAAATGCAAAAGCAAATCCATTGGTCCTTGAAAAGATTCAATTGTAATTACTGGTTGTAACATTATTCTCGTTCCCTCAATATCATTTTATACTTATTAATATTAATTATAACTTAATTTAATAGTACTGGATTAATCTTTAATAAATAAAAAAAACTTATTTTTAATTTTTTAATGATTAAAATAAGTTTTAAAAGTTATTATATATTTAAATATTATTATTTAACTTCACGTAACGTAATATGAATATTTTCGGCAGATATTTCAAATTTTGAAGCTGTCTTTATATCTGGAAAGCTTTTACTTAGATCATATTCTAATTTAAAGTTTAAATTAAAATAACCATTTTTTTCATTAGGATTAAGATTAAATCCACTTTCAGGATTAGTAATAGTTATTACACTATCATTTCATTTAGAAGCAAGAATACTATAAATTTTATTAATATTAGCAAAATAACCATTTGTTATAACTTGTTCTTTTATTTTTCCATCTTTGTCATAATCTGAATACTTATCTGAAGCTTTTGGTAATTCCTTTACTGTATCAACTGTTCACTCAGAAAATATTTTTGAAATTTGTGTTGTTGCATCAACAAAAGTTTGGTTAATCTTAATAGCAGTAGTACTTTCAATATCACCAGTATTAAAAGTAGATTTACCATCATTACCAACTAAGAAATCAATAGTAATATTACTAACATTACCATTAAATACAATTGATTTATCATCATTATTAGTAACCGTTGGGTTTGTCATTTTAAATAAAGTTGATTTAGCATCATTTGAAAAATCACCTGAAAATTCAAAACTTAAACTTAAACCAGAATATTGAACTTTATCTTTAATGGCAACATTTAAATTTTGTTTAATATATGATAACTGAGTTCTAGCAATTTCTTCTTTTGAAGGTGCATCAATTTTTCCATCAATTGGTAAATTTTCAACATTAATATTTAGATTACCTTTAGTAATTTCTTCTTTAATAAAGTCTCTAATTGCATCAGCTTTTTTTTGATCACTAGTATCACTTGTATCATTATTAATTGTAATTTTAATATCTTTAGTAACTGATGGTAAATTTAAATAAGAGATTTCCGCTTTTACTCATAAATGACCATTGACTAATTCACTACCAGTTGGTAAAACAAACTTAGGTTTGTCTTTTTCATCATTATCATTATCTTTTTTTGGAACATAGTCCATAATTTTGACATGTGCATCAGGGTGATATCAATTTGTTGGATGTTCATTGGAACTTTCTTTAAGTTTACTAGAGAAAAAGTTACCAATAGCTGTTTGCACAGAAGTATCTAATTCGCTAAAAATTTTACCTTTCATTTCTCCTATATTGGTATCATCTGATAAATTAAGATCAGCCTTCATTTGCACACTACTATCAGTAACAAAAGAGTCAGCAAAATTAAGAATATCACTTGGAGTCATTTGATTATTTTCACTACCACAAGCAACAACTGTTACAACTGGTGTTGTTGCTAAAGCAAGTGTGCCCAGTAATTTTAATAAAGATTTCACAAAAACGCTCCTTATCATTTCATTTAATTAATATTTTGAAAATACTGTAACATTATAAACAATTTTAAACTAAATTACATTATTATTTCTAAAATTATTGGTTTAATATCGTATTTTTTATTAGTAATCTGAAATGTAGAAATTGCCAAATCTAAAAATTGTTGATGAAAATGTTGATCTTTATTAGTATGGAGTTCCATAATTACACTATTTTTTTCAACTTTTTGACCATGAATTTGTTTTAAATAAATTCCTGCCACTGGATCAATGATATCAGTTTTAATAGTTCTTCCTGCTCCTAATATTACTGATAATTCACCTAAAGCATAATTATTAGTAACATCTAAATAGCCCGATAATTGTGTCTTAACTTTAATAATATATTTAGCTGGTGGTAATTTATCAATATTATCAAGATATTTAGTATCTCCACCTTGACTTTTAACAAAATCATAAAAAATTTGTAGTGGTTTTTCACTAGTAAACATAGCATTAGCTTTATCAATACCCTCTTTTAAGGTTTTTACGTTTTTAGCTCCCAATAAGGCTAAAGCTACTAAATTACTAACAAGAATTTTCAAATCTTCTGGTCCTTTATTTTTTAAGCTTAAAATAACTTCTTGTAATTCTAGTGCATTACCAATTGTTTGTCCTAAAGGCTTATTCATATCACTAATAATAGCATAAATTTTTTTATTAAAAGCTTTACCAATATGTACCATTAATTTCGCTAACTTTCTTGCAGTTACTATATCCTGAACAAAGGCACCTTTTCCACATTTAATGTCTAGTAAAATTAAATCAGCACCCATTGCTATTTTTTTAGACATAACACTAGCAGCAATTAATGGTAATGAATCAACTGTTCCTGAAACATCACGTAATGCATATAATTTTTTATCAGCAGGCACTAAATTACTAGTTTGACTAATAATACTCATACCAACTTTATTAACAACTTTAATAAAATCTGATATTGCCAAATCACATTTAAAATTTGGAATTATTTCCAATTTATCAATAGTACCACCAGTAATACCCAATCCTCTTCCAGAAATTTTTGCAACCTTTAATCCACAAGCAGCAGCTAATGGACCAAATACTAAACTAGTTTTATCACCAACACCACCAGTTGAATGTTTATCAATACTAAAACCAGTAATTTGTGATAAATCCATGGTTTCACCACTATTAATAACGGCTTTTGTATATTCTACTAATTCATCATTAGTCATTCCCTGAAAATAAACAGCCATTGCTCAAGCACTAATTTGATAGTCTGGTATTGTTTCATTAACAATACCTTCTGTTAAAAATTTTAGTTCTTCTTTATTTAAACTTTGTCCTAATTTCTTTTTAGAGATTAAATCAATCATATACATTTTAATAAAACACCTTACTTTCTTTTTATTAAATAACAATTGCAATTGCAATTGCATTAGTTTCATTATGTGATAAAGATAAAAGTAATTGATAATTCTTAATGATAGTTATTGGTTGATTATATTGATTATAACTAATATCAATATTTTTAAATGTTAACTTTTCTTGTGGTAACGCCTTAAAAATTGCTTCTTTTAATGCTCATCTTCCTGCCAAAAATTCCTGTTGACGTTGTAAATAATATTGATTAAAAAGTATAATTTCTTTTTTACTTAAAATTCTTTTAGCAAGTTCTTCAATATTTTCTATTCGATTTACTTCGATAATATCTATACCTACACTACGCATTGTTAACTCCTTATATAAAATAAAAGGTTAAAACCCTAAAATCCTTGTTTTTATTATATAATTAATATGAAAGAAAGTGTGATATTAATTTCAATAAATCAAATAAATTTTGAAAAGATGGTGGTATATTAATGACATTTTACTTAAATCAAAAACAAAAATCATTAATTAAAGAACACTACCAAAACTATAAAGTTGATAATAAAAATAGTAGTTATGAATTATTTCAATATCATAATATAACAATTGAAATTTATCAAGAAAAAGTTATTTTTAAAGGTACTAAAGAGGATATTATTGCAGAATATCGCAGTATTTGAAATCAACTTGATGAAAATCAATCACCAGTCATTGGCAATGCTGAATTTGGTATTAATAATTTTTTTGGTCCACTTGTTATTATTAGTTCTTATATTGGTTCAGGTAATTTAGAAAAATTACGTTTACTTAACATTCGCGATTATAAAGACTTATCACAAAGTAAATTTATTGAATTAGCACAAGATATTATGAAAACAATTATTTTTGAGTCAGTAATCATTAACAATCGTAAATATAATCAATGAATTGATGCAGGTTATAGCCCCAATATTATTAAAACCTGAGGAGAAAATCAAGCATTAGTTCGTATGTTACAACATAGAATTCAATATGATACTATAGTTATTGATCAATATATTAATGAAGATACATATTACAAATACATTGAAAATATGAAAGATAATCGCAATAAAATTATTAAAGATAAAGTTCAATTTGTTACTAATGCAGAAAGTAAGTATTTAGCTATCGCTTGTAGTACTATTATTAGTCGTTATTTATTTTTAGAAGAAATTAAAAAAATAAAAGGTATTGACACTAATACAATTCCATTAGGTACTGGAAAAGAAGTTAATGTATTTTTAGAAAAAATTAAAAATGAAAAAACAATTGAATTTAATAAATTTCTTGAACGTCATAGCAAAAAATCATTTACTGAATTTTTTAAATAAATAATTAAAACTTAATTTTTATTAACTATATATAAAAAGATATTTTTTATTTAAAAACTATTAAATAAATGATATAATCCAAATCAGATATATGTTTAAATATATTTTTAAGTCCTATTTTGTTTATAAAAACAAAACAGGACTTTTATACTTAAAGGAGAAAATAAAATGCCAAACGAAGAAAAAAAGCCTTTATTAGAAAAAAATAAACATAGTAATTATGGAGTTACTCATCAACAACCTTCTATAAATAATAGTAATTCAAGTAGTACTGAAAGCCTTAATAGTTCAAGTACAATCATCAAAATAGAAGATAGTGAATAAAATAATTGAATAAATTGTAGTAGTTGCTATGGAGGAACAACACAAAAAAAACTCGATGATAATGGAAATTGAAAATATGAAACCCAAATTAAAAATAACTTTGATAGTTTAACTTTTTTTAATGAAAGCACTATTACCATTAATAACAATCAATACTGACAAAAACTAACATTTGTTGAAAAAAAATGGAACATTAATTATAGTGATTTTAGAATTATTAAAAATAAACTTTAATAGAAATACAATAGAAATATATAAAAAAGAATACAATGATATTGATAAATATATTGATGATAATTTAGATTTAAAAACTTTTCAAAAAAAAGAAAGAAAATTATCACCCGAAAATCAATTCTTAGAAGTTATTACTATAAAAACTATTAATAATCTTAATAAATTTATAACAAATACCAACGCACTTAATGAACAATTAAAATTATTTAAAGAAAATTCTTTTAATTTTCAAAAAAACTCTTGATGAAATAAAAAAAATCATCAACCTGGCCTAAAATTTTATTTTATTTAATTTTGGGATTTATTTTTTTTACAAACTGAAATATAATGCTTCAGATTTTGCATAAGGTGATATTTTATAATGTTGGTATTTAAATTTTCATAAATTGAGGTAATTTTGAATATTGGTAAATCCAATGCCATGATAATGAGTAATAAATTCTTTTAAACTTGATTGTATTTTACTGATATTACTTAAATTTTTATAATTTAATTCTTTATTTTCTTTTGATTTAAATTTCTTGAGAGTACATTTTGTTTGTTTAGCTACTGTATCATATAGTATTTGCATATCACAAACTATAATTGATTTTTCTTCGATAAGCTTAGATGTTAAATTTTCTTGTACTCATTTTTTTGTTAATCTTTTAGTATTTGTTGTTTGAGCATAAATATTTTTATTTTCATCAATTGCCATTTCAATACAACAGTTTAAATCTTTAGCATTTTCTTCAATTCATTTTTTTCTTGGATCATCTGGATTTTTGAAATTTCCTTTATTAATTTCTTTGATAAAAGTTTCATCAATTTCAATTCTACCTTTTAATTTTGTGAATGGTTTTTGTGTTTTTGCTAATTGTGATGATTTCATAAATTTTTGACGATTAAATCGTGCTGATGTTTTTGAAATTTTAGCAAATTGAGAAATAGTATAAGCAGATTGACCTAACAATGACAATCAAATTATTCAATCTCATTGTTCGTGAGATAAATGACTTCAATGTAAAAAATGATTTCTTAAAGCATCAAAGCTACTTTTACAATCTTTGCATAAATATTTTTGCTTATTATTCTTAAAACCATTTTTTACACATCAATAAGATTTACAATTTGGACATTGAATTCCTTTTTCTTTAAATTTTTTATCAATTGCATCTAATTTTTCTTTTTTCTCAATTTGTTTAATTCTATTTTTAAAATGTCTAATAATTTTTATAAATTCTTCATTTTTTTTGTTTTTTAAAACATCAATTAATTCATTATTAGTCACAAAAAATCACCCCTGATATAAAAATATTACTTTTAATTTTCAATTAAAAGTAATATCAAGATTTTTTGTGAAAATTAAAAAAATATTTTAATAAAAAGCGGAATTTTTAATTTACCCGGAAAAAAAGATTTAACAAAAAATAAAGGTACTAATAATAATTTGTTAGCTATTGATGCTACTGAAACTCCAATTGAAAGAATTAAAAAAAACTAAAATTACTTTTTTCAGGTAAAAAGAAACATCATTCTCTCAAATCCCAAATAATTATTGATATTTCCAATGGAAAAATTATTTCAACTGCTTTTTGTTTTGGAAGCATTCATGATTTTAAATTGCTTCTAAAATCTAAAACTTTTATTCATCCAGAAAAACAAGTTTTTGTTGATTCAGGTTATCAAGGTATACAAAATATTCATAAAAATACATTTTTGCCATTTAAAAAAAGTAAATACAATCAATTAACACCAATTCAAAAAGAATACAATAAAACTTTAAGTAAAATTAGAATTAAATTTGAACACGTATTTGCTAAACTAAAACGTTTTAAAATTTTAAGTTTAAAATATCGCAATAAAATACGAAGATTTGCATTAAGATTTAATTTAATAGCAGGAATATATAATTTTGAATTACCTTAGTTTTGCACCAAGTCTAATACAGAAATTTAATCAAATTGAAAATTGTGTAGAAACAGAATTTGAATATCATCCAAATTTTAAAAAAGAAATTGAACGAATTAAAAAACTAATTATTAATTCACAAACAGAAAATAATAATGCTAATAATGATATTGAAATTAAACAAGTAATATCTTTAGCAAATAAAACAATTAAAACTATGGAACAACAAAATAATAAACCAATAGCATTAGTAACTAATTGATGACGTAATCTTTTAGTTAATTTAACTTTAGAAACACTAACATGGGCAGGTAGTCATATTATTCTAACTGGTTCATCAGAAAATACTTTTAATTTTCACAAAAAATCTTGATATTACTTTTAATTTTAAATTAAAAGTAATATTTTTATATCAGGGGTGATTTTTTGTGACTAATAATGAATTAATTGATGTTTTAAAAAACAAAAAAGATGAAGAATTTATAAAAATTATTAGACATTTTAAAAATAGAATTAAACAAATTGAGAAAAAAGAAAAATTAGATGCAATTGATAAAAAATTTAAAGAAAAAGGAATTCAATGTCCAAATTGTAAATCTTATTGATGTGTAAAAAATGGTTTTAAGAATAATAAGCAAAAATATTTATGCAAAGATTGTAAAAGTAGCTTTGATGCTTTAAGAAATCATTTTTTACATTAGACTTGGTGCAAAACCTTTAATTTTAACAATTTAACGATTATTATTAATATTAAAGGTGATAGTTATTATGTTGAAAAAATATAAAGATGATCAAGAATTTTATAGTTTAGTCGGCATAAAGCCACAAACATTTTATAAAATGCTTGAAATTTTAAAAATTGCTGAGTCTAAACAAAAATATTGTGGTGGTAGAAAAAATAAAATTGTAATTGAAGAGCGTTTATTAATGACTTTAGAATATTGAAAAGACTATAGTAGTTATAGAGTTATTGCAAAAAGATATAATATTAGTCATACTAGTTGCATTCGTAATATTTTTTGAATTGAAAATATTTTAATAAAAAGCGGAATTTTTAATTTACCTGGAAAAAAAGATTTAACAAAAAATAAAGGTACTAATAATAATTTGTTAGCTATTGATGCTACTGAAACTCCAATTGAAAGAATTAAAAAAAACTAAAATTACTTTTTTCAGGTAAAAAGAAACATCATTCTCTCAAATCCCAAATAATTATTGATATTTCCAATGGAAAAATTATTTCAACTGCTTTTTGTTTTGGAAGCATTCATGATTTTAAATTGCTTCTAAAATCTAAAACTTTTATTCATCCAGAAAAACAAGTTTTTGTTGATTCGGGTTATCAAGGTATACAAAATATTCATAAAAATACATTTTTGCCATTTAAAAAAAGTAAATACAATCAATTAACACCAATTCAAAAATAATACAATAAAACTTTAAGTAAAATTAGAATTAAAATTGAACACGTATTTGCTAAACTAAAACGTTTTAAAATTTTAAGTTTAAAATATCGCAATAAAATTTTAATTTTCACAAAAAATCTTGATATTACTTTTAATTTTAAATTAAAAGTAATATTTTTATATCAGGGGTGATTTTTTGTGACTAATAATGAATTAATTGATGTTTTAAAAAACAAAAAAGATGAAGAATTTATAAAAATTATTAGACATTTTAAAAATAGAATTAAACAAATTGAGAAAAAAGAAAAATTAGATGCAATTGATAAAAAATTTAAAGAAAAAGGAATTCAATGTCCAAATTGTAAATCTTATTGATGTGTAAAAAATGGTTTTAAGAATAATAAGCAAAAATATTTATGCAAAGATTGTAAAAGTAGCTTTGATGCTTTAAGAAATCATTTTTTACATTGAAGTCATTTATCTCATGAACAATGAGATTGAATAATTTGATTGTCATTGTTAGGTCAATCTGCTTATACTATTTCTCAATTTGCTAAAATTTCAAAAACATCAGCATGATTTAATCGTCAAAAATTTATGAAATCATCACAATTAGCAAAAACACAAAAACCATTCACAAAATTAAAAGGTAGAATTGAAATTGATGAAACTTTTATCAAAGAAATTCACAAAGGAAATTTCAAAAATCCAGATGATCCAAGAAAAAAATGAATTGAAGAAAATGCTAAAGATTTAAACTGTTGTATTGAAATGGCAATTGATGAAAATAAAAATATTTATGCTCAAACAACAAATACTAAAAGATTAACAAAAAAATGAGTACAAGAAAATTTAACATCTAAGCTTATCGAAGAAAAATCAATTATAGTTTGTGATATGCAAATACTATATGATACAGTAGCTAAACAAACAAAATGTACTCTCAAGAAATTTAAATCAAAAGAAAATAAAGAATTAAATTATAAAAATTTAAGTAATATCAGTAAAATACAATCAAGTTTAAAAGAATTTATTACTCATTATCATGGCATTGGATTTACCAATATTAAAAATTACCTCAATTTATGAAAATTTAAATACCAACATTATAAAATATCACCTTATGCAAAATCTGAAGCATTATATTTCGGTTTGTAAAAAAAATAAATCCCAAAATTAAATAAAATCAAATTTTAGGCCAGGTTGATGATTTTTTTTATTTCATCAAGAGTTTTTTTGAAAATTAAAAGAAAATACTTCTAAAGAAGATTTTAATTTACATGATTGAATCACGAAAAATATTTTTACTACAGGTGCTTTAGCAGCAAATATAAGTCGTTATTTCGTTATGAGACCAATTAATAATATTTTTAAATCGGGTTTAACAAACTTAGGAATTCCAACTAATCTTTGTCCTGAAAAACTTTCAAAATGAGTTGAAAAACAAACCAGATATAAAAAAATATTAATGGCAATCCCTTTATTTTTATCAGTCACTTGTACTGTTAATGCTGTTAAAACAGAAGCTGCATTAGTTACTGAATATGGATTTCAAAAAGCCACAAAATTATTTTATGAAAAATTTGTTAGATGAACAACATTAGGATTTTCAATTGGTGTAACAGCAATTGATATGATTGCTTTTGCTATTTCTGATTTTTATAAAGATGTATTTAATCAACCAATAACTATAAAAAAAATAACAGAAATATTAACTAGTTGTTGTGGATTTACTAAAAAAGAAGCAGTTTTTCTTGAAAAACATTTAGAAAAATTAGAAAACAATGGGAAATTCACAACTTTTGATGAATTGTTTAAAAAATATCAGGAAGAAGAATTTGAAGATTCTGGTATTGAAGAAGTTTTATCACAACAAATAGAATCAGAAAAATCATCAAATGAAAAAGAAACTGATGACGAAACATCAATAGAAGAATTTCCTATTGATAATCCATATGAATTTGCAAATGATATAAATAACCAACCATCAACAAGTACAGGAATATACCATCCAATGCCATTCAATTAAAAGCACTATTTAAATTTAATTTTTAGTCACTCTTTTTAAAAGAGTGACTTTTTTAATATTTTATATTTATTTTTTTTCTAAAAAATGTAAACTTATTTTGGTTATTTTAGATGTATAAGAATAAATATACCAAAAAAGTAGTGAGAAAGGGATTTTTATGGATGAAAAAAATAAAAGAGAAAAAGAAATAGCAAGAATAAAAGAAAAAATTGCAGCTAATAAATTAAAAAAAGAATCCGAAAAATCTGAAAAAGAAAGACAACAACAAGAAATCGAAAATAAGAAAAAAAATGAAAATAAAAAAACTTTATAAAATTAATATTTAAAGAAAAAATCACTTAATTATTAAGTGATTTTTTTATAAAAATGAATAATTTTAATATTTTGGTTTTCTTTTTCATTTTGAATTATTATCAACATTACGTTTAAAATCATTTCTATTATTATGAGATGAAAAATTTAATTTAGTTGGTACTTTAACAACATTTTTAGGTAAATCTCAACCTGTAGTATCTAGTAAAGTAATTTCATGATTTTGATAATATTGAATTTCTTGAATTTCATTATATTGAACTCTATTACTTACTAAAGTAATAGCGGTTCCTTGTGCTCCAGCACGAGCTGTTCTACCAATACGATGAGTATAGTATTCATATTCACGTGGAATATCATAATTAAAAACATAATCAATGCCATTAATGTCAATTCCTCTAGCAACAACATCAGTAGCAATTAATACTCTAACCTTACCATTTTTAAATTGTCTCATTGCTTCCATACGTTCTCTTTGACTTTTATCGCCGTTAATAACAGCACATTTAATATTATTTTGTTCTAATAATTGTGCAATTTTGTTAGTAAAAGCTTTTGTATTTGAAAAAACAATACTTAATTGTGGTTGTAATTTTTGATATAAAGTAACTAATGCAGTTTCTTTTGTTATATTACGACAATCAAAATAATATTGTTTAATATTTGCTTGTTGTAATTTTTGACTTTCATCTTCAACAGTAATACTAACTGGATTATTTTGATAATCATCAGCAATTTTTAAAACTGGTTTTGACATTGTTGCTGAAAAAAGGACAGTTTGAATATTTTGTGGTGAATTCTCAAATAAGAAATCAATATCTTTTTTAAATCCCATTTTTAACATTTCATCTGCTTCATCTAAAACTAATGTTTTAATCGAATTTAATCTTAAACTACCACGATTAATATGATCAGTAATTCTTCCTGGTGTTCCAACAACTATATTACTAGTTCTTAAATCATATAATTGATTTCTAATATTAACACCACCACATAATAAAGCAACATTAACACCATTTAAAAAATAAGCATATTTTTTTACTTGTTTAGCAACTTGGATTGCCAATTCTCTAGTTGGACAAACAATAATGGCTTGATTAAGATATAATTTTATATCTAAATTATGTAATATAGGTAAGACAAAAGCAGCAGTTTTTCCGGTTCCGGTATGACTTTTTCCAATAATATCTTTTTTTTGTAAAGAAACTGGAATTGTCTTCTTTTGAATTGGTGTTGGGGTAGTATAACCTCATTTAGCAATAGCAGCAGTTAATTCTTGTTTTAAATTTAGTTCTGTAAAACTCATATATTTCTCCTTAAAAATAAATTTTGAATAAATTTAGAAAAAATGATAATTATAACCTGAAAAATAACCTCTAAAAGAGGATTATTTTAAAAAAGGATTAGTTTTATTTATTATTTATATATAATATACTTACTTACATTTTAAAGTATTAATTAATCTAATTTTTCTAAAATTAAAAGTTGTCAAATAATTTCATGATATTATTTATTTCTTTGACATCATTAACAACTTTTTGATATTTTTTTATCAATCATATCTTAAAAGAAAATTGCGAATTAATCAACAACTTAAATATAATACAATATTTTTAATTAAATGTAAAGATAAATTTTTAGAAATGAAAATATAAAAATAATAATTAAAATGCTATAAAAATTTTTAATTTTAATCAATTTAAAAATTTAAATTATATTAGAAATTTTTTATCATAACAAAAAAATATGAAAAATAATATAAATTATCAAACATTAGTATCTGCTTTTTTAATAATTCAATTATCAAATAAAATATGATTATTTTTATGATTCTTAATCATTCCAGTTAAAAAACTAGTGTTTGCATAACGAATAGTTAAATAATTATAACCATGCATACCACCCGCATTTCTTTTAACTTTAAATGTATTATCATCTAATTTTTCCACACTAGTTCTATCACTTAAAGTAGGATTTTTTGCTCCTTTTCAAAGACCATTTAAAGTAACTGAAATATTACCTTTAATAAGATCTTCGGTTGTAGCTTTAGAATTTATTTTTGAACTAATATAGTCACTAATATCACTCATTTTTTTATTATTTTGAACAAAGTCATCAAAATCTCCAGGATTCATATATATTGTTAAATTATTATCAGTAGTTATATCAATACGCCCTTCAGCAAATGCACTTTTTGTATAAAATATTTTACCTAATGCTGTTGCTGTTTGCTCTGCTCATTCACCTTGCGTTTGATTAGGACTAATATTCATAAAATCTAAAGTCATTGGTGTTAATCTTAATCCTGAAATGCTTCAATCACTAATAGTGATTTTTCCAAAAGCATTAATTTTCTTTTTATTTTCTTCAGGCACTCCTTGTTTTCCAACAAGTCACTTAGTAATCTCATCTGAAAAAGCTGTTGCTGTTGGTGATAAATAATTTTTCAAAGAATCAATTGCTTCATCAATTGTAGGTTTAGTAAGCGCTTCATACATATGATCACCACTAGCATAAACATCATTTTTTTGAAGCACTTCTGATTGAGCATTAATATCAACTTTAGTAATATTAACTTTATTGTTATTAAGTTTTTCAGTAATTAATTCTTTTGCTTTTTGTAATAAACTTTCACTATCAGTAGTGGCGTTTTCCATTTTTATCATAAAATTTTTTAATACTTTTGTTACATTACTAGTTGAAGCTTCAATTAAATCTTTTAAATTAGCACCAGTATTAGCGTAATTAAAATCAAAAATATTAGATACTTCAATTTCTGTCTTTTTGTTACTTTCATCTTTATAAGATAATTTTAATTTTAAATCTGCAGTAAGTTTATATCACATTGTTATGTTATACGTTGCTGGATCATAATTTTCAATACCAAAATCAGCATTTTCCTTAGTTCAATTGAATTGTTTATTTGTCATTGTTGTTTCATTAAAATCAATTTTTAAAATTTCACTAGTAGTTATATTATTAAATAATGGTTTTAAATCAGATGGTTGTAATAAATAATCCTCAATAATAAGATTTGTAATATCTTTTTGAAGCCTAGTTAAAAATATATCTTTTATTTTACTATCAACTAGAGTGTCACTATCTTTAGATAAACTATTTAAATTATTAGTAATATCTTTTCCAGATTCACCAAATTCATCTTCAAAAGTTAAATTCTTATATTCACTAATTAAATTTGCAAGTCCTAAACTAATTTGCTCTTTAGCTTTTTTTAATAATTCTTGTACATCAGCATTTTCCGATACTTCATCATCAGTATCAGAACTATTACCATTTCCACATGCCACTACATTTACTGCTAATGGTGCTGTTAATCCAAAAATTGCTAATAATTTTAATATTCCCTTCACTCTAGTACCCTCCTAAAATTTCTTTTAATATCTTTTATTAAAGTTTTAGTATATTCTATAATATTTATAATTAAAATGTTGTGAATATATTAATTTTAATATTTATGTAAACTAATAATTTGATTATTTTTCTACTTATAATATATTATAAGTATTAATAATATATTATAAGAAACTAAACTATTCATATTCTATATATAAATTAATTTATTATAATTTTTGTAATATTTAAATTTTTAAAAAGAAAAAATAAACTACTCAAATTCAGTAGTTTTAAAATATTTTAGTTAATTAAAATATTGGATAAATAGGCATTATTACTAAAACAATATACTTTAATTTAAAATGATAGAAAAAATTTTGATGTGAAAAAATGAATCAATTCCAAAATTTGCATAATTTGATAAAAATCATCTAAAATAAATATAATCCTTATCGCGTCAAATATTTAAAGAAACATTTATACTATTTCCACGACCAGCACTATCAATTGTGTTTATTTTTATATTAGACTTGGTGCAAAACCTTTAATTTTAACAATTTAACGATTATTATTAATATTAAAGGTGATAGTTATTATGTTGAAAAAATATAAAGATGATCAAGAATTTTATAGTTTAGTCGGCATAAAGCCACAAACATTTTATAAAATGCTTGAAATTTTAAAAATTGCTGAGTCTAAACAAAAATATTATGGTGGTAGAAAAAATATAAAGATGATCAAGAATTTTATAGTTTAGTCGGCATAAAGCCACAAACATTTTATAAAATGTTTGAAATTTTAAAAATTGCTGAGTCTAAACAAAAATATTATGGTGGTAGAAAAAATAAAATTGTAATTGAAGAGCGTTTATTAATGAATTTAGAATATTGAAAAGACTATATTAGTTATAGAGTTATTGCAAAAAGATATAATATTAGTCATACTAGTTGCATTCGTAATATTTTTGAATTGAAAATATTTTAATAAAAAGCGGAATTTTTAATTTACCTGGAAAAAAAGATTTAACAAAAAATAAAGGTACTAATAATAATTTGTTAGCTATTGATGCTACTGAAACTCCAATTGAAAGAATTAAAAAAAACTAAAATTACTTTTTTCAGGTAAAAAGAAACATCATTCTCTCAAATCCCAAATAATTATTGATATTTCCAATGGAAAAATTATTTCAACTGCTTTTTGTTTTGGAAGCATTCATGATTTTAAATTGCTTCTAAAATCTAAAACTTTTATTCATCCAGAAAAACAAGTTTTTGTTGATTCAGGTTATCAATGTATACAAAATATTCATAAAAATACATTTTTGCTATTTAAAAAAAGTAAATACAATCCATTAACACCAATTCAAAAAGAATACAATAAAACTTTAAGTAAAATTAGAATTAAAATTGAACACGTATTTGCTAAACTAAAACGTTTTAAAATTTTAAGTTTAAAATATCGCAATAAAATACGAAGATTTGCATTAAGATGTAATTTAATAGCAGGAATATATAATTTTGAATTACCTTAGTTTTGCACCAAGTCTATTATACATACTATTACTGTTTCCTGTCCCCATATTTTGCAAATTTTTTTGTATTAATGGGTGTTTCTAAGTTTTAAATACTATTTGTGTCGTTTGCTAATCTAACAGAAAAATTATTAAGAGATTTATTAAAATGAAATGTTTTATATTTTTCTGTAAAATTATCTCAGGAATTAGAAAAAGTACTTAATTTTAGTAATTTATATGTATTAGAACTATCTGTAAAATTAGAATGTAATCCGTTATAGGAATCCTTAAATTCGTAATCAATGGAATAGTTAGAAATATTATTCATAATTTTCCATCCTTTCAATTAAAAAATAAAAAAAACCTAACAATAGGTATTTTTGTGATTAAAAAAGTAAAATCCTAAAATAATTAAATAAAATTAATAAATATTTTCAACATATCTTTTAAATTTGATTAATTTTATTCCTTAGAACTCATACTTCTTAGAACCTGTTTAGAACATTAATCGGTAATGTTTAGTTTTTATAATGTTGGTGGTTGATTTCTGCTTGTTGAATTTGGATTTTGTAAATCCATAGCATTTACTTGAAAAGAGTTAAATGGTTCTCTTTGTTGTCTTACTGCTTTTTGTTTTATCTCATCTATGACTACTTTTACAGCACCAACACTAGCACCAACACCATAACCCACACCACCACCAAGAAGAGTGGCACCAGCAATAACCTCACCTGGACTAGGTGAGATAACCACACAACCAATACCAGCAACAAACCCAACACCACCACCGATAGTACCACCAACACTAGCACCATTTTTCACATATTTTTTAATTATTTGTTTTTTTGATTTTTCTTGTTTAATTCCACTTCGCATATTTTTTATCACTTTCTACTTTAAAATATAAAACCTATTTACTTTCATTTTAAAGTAAATAGGTTAAACACTAATATTTAGGTAATATAATACTAACATAAATATTAGTGTTTAGAATCTTTTTTCAATAATTTTTCATTTTCATTAAATTATATTTTATAAACAAAAAAAATAATTGATTATAATTGATAATATGTAAAGGAAAAAAAATAATGGACAGATTACTAGAAACCACAACGAAAACTATAGAAAAAACTAAAACCAAAAAGACAAGTTGATTTAAGTTATTTAGATTAATTATAATTAAAATTAGTTACAGTTTTATTACAGCATTTTTATTTTTATTTTCAATAGTAATTTCGGTATTGAGCATTAGTGTTTTGTTTTTTTTAAATTTATCAATAGAAGATTTTATTATTGATTTACAATACTATATTATGATTTTTTATAGTATATTTCTATTTATTTTTATTTTATTAAATGCTATAAAAATTTTTGGTACTCAATTTGAAGATAGTTCTTTCCTGTTATTACTTACTAAACCTTATACAAGAAATGTTATTATTTTAACTCAATACGCTGCTTTATTTTTTATGAGTTTAACTTTTATTTTCATAAATATTATTGCTTTATTAATCTTTGGCGGGATTTGCGGAATTATTATAAAAGTTTCTTATTTAACTTTTTACGTATTAACAATCCTAAAATTTTTTGGATTTTGCTCTTTATTTGCTGCTTTAGTTACTGTTGGTGTAGTAACAATGTTATCTTTTACTCGATCACAAACAGTTTTTTTAATTTTTGTTATTTTCTGTAGTCTATTTTTATTGGGTGGTTTGCCTTACTCATTAACCAAAATAAATAGTGACATTATTAAAATTAATTTTGAAAATAATATCCAATATACTGTTAGTGAAATCAAAGAAGCAATTTTATTTAAACAAAATTTAGAAAAAGGATTAATTAAATATCCAAATTTAACAAAAGCTATTTTTGATTTTTATTCTAATCTTAGTGATCAAGAATTAAAGGATATTAAAGAAAATAATGTTATTAATAAGCGTATTGATTTTTATCAAAAATTAGGATTTATTAAAACAAATCCTACTGTTAAAACTCTTAGTGGTAAAACAACCTCTTGAAAACCACCTGAATTTCAAAATAAAAATATATTTATGAAAATTACTTTTAATAGTTATTTTAAAAACTTAGATGAATTAAAAAACAATGTTGATAATAATCAAATTACAGAAGACTTAATTAATATAATTAATGATTATGATAAAAAATATAATATTGATTCATTTATGGATCTGCAAAGCGGTAAAGCACCTTCACTATTAACATACGATACTGATATTAATAATACTTATATACAAATTACATGTCCAATATTAGAACAACCCGTTCCACTATCACCCAAGGAAATTAAAAATATTTTTATTGATACATATGCATATAAATTTGATTTTCGTAATGAATTTAATAAAATTTTTTATAATCCTGTTTATTTTTTAGTTAGAACAACCGAAGAATATATTTATAATCAAATTCATATTTATCGTCAGATTACTAATAATTATGTTACTAATGATAAAAATTATAAAAATTACATTAGTATTGCAAATAGTTATCAATTTATCAATGCAATAAATTTTATTGAACATTGAAATCAAATTTGGACTTATTTTATGGACTACTATGGTGATTTTTGATTTGAACCTTATGCAACATCTAGTATCGATTTTGATACACAAAAAAATACTTTATTTAGTTATCCTGATTTTAAACTAACATTAAATAATAAAAAAATAAAAACCGATAACATTGATTATTTTCAAAATAATAAATCAGTTCTTGAAATATATTGTGGATTTTCTATCTTTTTATTCTTACTTTCTTATTTAATGTATAATCGAAAAATTGTTAGTTAGGAGAAAACTTATTATGGTAACTACAGAAGACATTATGATTAGTGTCAGAAACTATAACAAAAAATTTAAAAAGTTTAATATTAGTAATATAAATTTTACTGTATTTAAAGGAACTATTCATGCTTTGGTTGGTCAATCTGGTAGCGGAAAATCCGTTTTATTAAAGTCTATCATTGGTGCAATGCCCAGTAACAGATACAGTGGTACAATTAAGGTTAATGATTACAAAGCAGGAAGTGCAAAATCAAAATTAAGCTTAGGTTATTCCTTAAATTTAGAAAACTTTCCACAAGGTTTAACAGCTTATAATTTTCTAAAATATTTAGGACAAACAACTACTATTACCGATAGTGCTTTAGAAGTTAATTTACAAAAATTATTAAATAATTTTAATTTATGAGAACATCGTAATAAGGGTTTAAATTCTTTCTCTTCAGGAATGAAAAATAGAATTATGCTAATTCAAGCCTTAGCACATGATCCAGAACTAGTCATTCTTGATGAACCGGGTGCAAACTTAGATTCAGAGTCACGAAAATATTTTACAAATGTATTAAAAAGATTAAAAGCAGAAGGTAAAACTATTTTCTTAACAACTCATATGATTAACGAGGTTAAAGATATTATTGATGATTGTACTATTGTTGATTTGGGAAAAATGCTTTATAGTGGACCAATAGCAAAATTCGATGTTGGCAAAATTTTTATTTTAACTACCAACAATTTACCATTAACAGCCACTATATTAACAAAATATCAATATCAATTTAAATATCTTAAAGATTTAAATGAAATCTTAATTCGCTTAGATACACAAGAAAAAATTGATAATCTTAGTTCAATTTTAAATAAATATAAAATTGGTATTCAAAATCTTTATGAAAAAGAAATAGATTTATCACATTTAAAATTTTTTTTATAAAACTTTAATTGTAAAATTAAAAAGGACACTTATATAAAAATTAAATTGTGTTAGTTCTATAATTAAGAAAAGAAAGGAATTAGCGCAATGTATAAGTATCTGAGTATTGAATCAATAATAGCAATAAAATAATATAAAAATTATGGATTTTCGATTCGTAAAATAGCAAAAATTGTTGATTATAGTAAATCAACTGTACATAGAGTTTGTAGATTATCAAATAAAAACTTATTGCCATTAGAAATATTGAATCAATTTCAAAAAAATAAACAAAATGCAGGCAGAAAATTAATATTTTTAACTTTAACAGAAATTAATGGTATTAATCATTTGTTAATTACTAAAAAGTATGCTCTTGATATAATTGCTAACTTTTTAAAGGAAAATAAAATAAAAAGTATTTCAACAAAAACTTTATATAACATGTTTAAAACAAATCGAATGGGTTTTGATGAAAATAACTTATTGAGAAAAGGCAAAAATAAATCTCACAAACAAAAAGAAACTAGGGGCAAAATTAATAATTGTAAGTCTATTCATGAAAGAAATTTAATCATTCCTAATATTAAAAATATACAAGAATTTGGTCATTTAGAAGGTGATACTACCATTGGCAAAGATCATAAAAGTTCTATTATTACTTTGGCTGATATATGATCAAAAACCACAATTCCTTTAGTAACTAAAAATCATAAATCAGAAAATATTACGAAAAGTATAATAAAATTTATTTCAAAGTTACAAAAAGGAACAGTTAAAACCATTACTTTTGATCGTGGTAAAGAATAGACT
Source organism: Spiroplasma endosymbiont of Zeiraphera isertana (assembly GCF_964030805.1). Classification (GTDB taxonomy): domain Bacteria; phylum Bacillota_I; class Bacilli_A; order Mycoplasmatales; family VBWQ01; genus Spiroplasma_E. The sequence goes on along the minus strand of NZ_OZ034965.1, from coordinate 527,536 downwards.
TGGTGCAAAACCTTTAATTTTAACAATTTAACGATTATTATTAATATTAAAGGTGATAGTTATTATGTTGAAAAAATATAAAGATGATCAAGAATTTTATAGTTTAGTCGGCATAAAGCCACAAACACTTTATAAAATGCTTGAAATTTTAAAAATTGCTGAGTCTAAACAAAAATATTATGGTGGTAGAAAAAATAAAATTGTAATTGAAGAGCGTTTATTAATGACTTTAGAATATTGAAAAGACTATAGTAGTTATATAGTTATTGCAAAAAAATATAATATTAGTCATACTAGTTGCATTCATAATATTTTTTGAATTGAAAATATTTTAATAAAAAGCGGAATTTTTAATTTACCTGGAAAAAAAGATTTAACAAAAAATAAAGGTACTAATAATAATTTGTTAGCTATTGATGCTACTGAAACTCCAATTGAAAGAATTAAAAAAAACTAAAATTACTTTTTTCAGGTAAAAAGAAACATCATTCTCTCAAATCCCAAATAATTATTGATATTTCCAATGGAAAAATTATTTCAACTGCTTTTTGTTTTGGAAGCATTCACGATTTTAAATTGCTTCTAAAATCTAAAACTTTTATTCATCCAGAGTTATCAAGGTATACAAAATATTCATAAAAATACATTTTTGCCATTTAAAAAAAGTAAATACAATCAATTAACACCAATTCAAAAATAATACAATAAAACTTTAAGTAAAATTAGAATTAAAATTGAACACGTATTTGCTAAACTAAAACGTTTTAAAATTTTAAATTTAAAATATCGCAATAAAATACGAAGATTTGCATTAAGATTTAATTTAATAGCAGGAATATATAATTTTGAATTACCTTGGTTTTGCACCAAGTCTAATATTGAATATTATTTTTTGTTAATTTATAATTTATTTTTAAAATTAAGATTTATTTAGAATGTATTTTATTATTGTTTTAAGTATAAAATATTTAGAATTTTGAGAAAAGTGTGAAATTGTAGTAAGAATATTAAATTGGAAAGTGTAGTAATGTATCATTAAAAATGATATTAGTTTATTTTACTAATATCATTATTATATGAATAAAACTTTTTAAATTTTAAAGTACTTTTTCTAAATAAATCTTGACTTAATTTTATAGTTAAAAATTTAGATATGCAATAAAAAAATAAAATTAGAAAAATTATTTTAAATAAGCAATTGCTTCAATTTCAATTAATGCATCTTTGGGGATTCTAGCAACTTGAACTGCTGCTCTTGCTGGAGCGTGTGTACCAAATATTTCTTCATAAACTTTATTCATTTCAACAAAGTGATTTAAGTCTTTTAAGAAAATATTAACTTTTACAATAGACTTGGTGCAAAACCTTTAATTTTAACAATTTAACGATTATTATTAATATTAAAGGTGATGGTTATTATGTTGAAAAAATATAAAGATGATCAAGAATTTTATAGTTTAGTCGGCATAAAGCCACAAACATTTTATAAAATGTTTGAAATTTTAAAAATTGCTGAGTCTAAACAAAAATATTATGGTGGTAGAAAAAATAAAATTGTAATTGAAGAGCGTTTATTAATGACTTTAGAATATTGAAAAGACTATAGTATTTATAGAGTTATTGCAAAAAGATATAATATTAGTCATACTAGTTGCATTCGTAATATTTTTTGAATTGAAAATATTTTAATAAAAAGCGGAATTTTTAATTTACCTGAAAAAAAAGATTTAACAAAAAATAAAGGTACTAATAATAATTTGTTAGCTATTGATGCTACTGAAACTCCAATTGAAAGAATTAAAAAAAACTAAAATTACTTTTTTCAGGTAAAAAGAAACATCATTCTCTCAAATCCCAAATAATTATTGATATTTCCAATGGAAAAATTATTTCAACTGCTTTTTGTTTTGGAAGCATTCATGATTTTAAATTGCTTCTAAAATCTAAAACTTTTATTCATCCAGAAAAACAAGTTTTTGTTGATTCAGGTTATCAAGGTATACAAAATATTCATAAAAATACATTTTTGCCATTTAAAAAAAGTAAATACAATCAATTAACACCAATTCAAAAAAAACTTTAAGTAAAATTAGAATTAAAATTGAACACGTATTTGCTAAACTAAAACGTTTTAAAATTTTAAGTTTAAAATATCGCAATAAAATACGAAGATTTGCATTAAGATTTAATTTAATAGCAGGAATATATAATTTGGAATTACCTTAGTTTTGCACCAAGTCTAATTTAGTAAATGAAGATTAATCGAAAAAATTTGTAATGTCAAAATTTATTTTGCAGATCCTGGTAAACCCTGCCAAAGGGGTTTAAATGAAAATAATAATGGTATTTTAAGAAGATATTTACCAAAATCTACAGATCTATCTTCATATAAACAAAAAGATTTAAATTTTATAGCATTTCAAATTAATTCTACACCCAGAAAATCGCTCTCTTATAAAAGACCAATAGATTTAATACAATTATTTTAAAAAACTGTCCCATTTATATTTACAAATCAGGTAAAAAAACCACTTACTTTCAAAAATAAAGTAAATCGTTAAAAACTTATATTTTTTGAATATTATCGTAATAATACACTATTTTAAAATAGTGTTATAAATAATGCTATTAATTGAAATTTTTATAAAAAAGATAACTTTTAAAAACATATTTAAAAAGTATTAACAATATTACTTAACTAAAAATAAAAAATGATTTACTCATATTTTAATTGTTAACAGCAGCAAGATGATATATAATGATTTATTAGAACCAAATTTAGATAGTGAAAATAGTAGTTTAAATTGAAAAGAGAGGAAATAAAAAATGTTAGAAAAAGAAACCAAAACAAATTTAACAGAAACAACACATGAAAAAAGAATTAAAAATAGTGACTTTCTAATTAATGCTACTGACATTGTTAAAGTATACGGTGATAAAACGGTTTTAAATAAATTAAATATTCAAATTAAAGCTGGTGAGCGAATTGGAATCATTGGTGCAAATGGTAGTGGTAAGTCAACACTGACAGAAATTATTGCTGGTATTAGACATGCAACTTCAGGAGTTATTGAAAAAAAAGAAGGTATTGTTATTGGTTTCCAATTTCAAGAATCAAAATATCCACCAGGCATTACTGTTATGGATATGCTTACTTATTATTTAGAAACATTTAATATCGAAATCAATGTTGGTCAATTAAATGAATTATTAAATACCTATCAATTATCAGCTGCTAAAAATAAAAATATTATGTTTCTATCTGGTGGTCAACAACAACGACTTAATATATTATTAAGTGTTATTCATAAACCTGACTTGGTTATTTTAGATGAAGTATCAACTGGTTTAGATATTGAAGTTAAGGAAGAAATATTTGATTTTTTACAAAAAAATATTGTTGAAAAAAATGTAGCAATGATTTTAGTTACTCATAACATGAGTGAAATTGAACATTTCTGTACACGTATCATTTATATGCACGATGGTGACATTATTGAAAAACGGACTGTTAAAGAGGTTGTTAAAGAATATGGTTCAGTTCATAACTATACATCTCAACAATTTCAAAAATATAAAAAACCTACTATTGCTGCAGAAAAAGAAGCATTATCTAAGAAAAAAGGTCAGCAAGATCCAAACAAAATTGTAAATGCCGCAAAAACACGATCTTCTAAACAAATACCGTTATTGAATTTAATGTTTAAATATTATCTAAAAGGCTTCTTTGTCCCATTTTTTCTAATTATTTATCCAATTCTAATCTTGGGAATTCAAGGAGAATCAATACGGCATACTGGTGCTGATGTTTCTGGCACCATTACTGCCGTTAAACAAATGATTGCTGGTATTGCGATTGTTAATATTATTTCAGTTGGAATATTTATTATTCCTCAAACAATTATTGAATTTAAATTATCTGTATTACTAAAAAGAATTGGTGCAACTAATATTCATCCCTTATTTTTTGTTACTGCTGTAATTATCATCGGTGTATTTGCTTCAATAATTTCTTTCTTATGAACATTATTATGAGGTGGCATTTACTTTGGTGGTACGTATGGCTGAAGTGTTATTGCTCTTCCTACTCAAATTGGTGCTTCGATTCCATGAATTATTATTATTTTTATCACTACTATTGGTTTGGGAATAATGTTAGCATCATTATTTAAGACTATTACTTCATTTATTGCTGTTGCCAACGTATTATATTTACCTGTTGCTTACTTAAGTGGCTCAATTATGCCTATTGATTGAATTACAAGTAGTAAAGTATTAAATATTATTAGTTATTTCTCACCATTTAAATACTCTACTTTGCCTTACTTTGAATGTTGAAATGGAACATTTAAAATGACATGAGAAATGTATTTATATGGAGGTATTAGTTTAATAATACTAGCAATTTTTATGGGAATTGCTGCTCGCAAATTAAAATGACAAGATTAATAATCTAAATTTAAAAGTGATTGGAATTCCCAATCACTTTTAATATTTTTTAATTATTTAAATAATAATTCCTTACTTAAATCTAAACTTACTACTCATTGATAAGAGTTTATTATAATAGACTTGGTGCAAAACCTTTAATTTTAACAATTTAACGATTATTATTAATATTAAAGGTGATAGTTATTATGTTGAAAAAATATAAAGATGATCAAGAATTTTATAGTTTAGTCGGCATAAAGCCACAAACATTTTATAAAATGCTTGAAATTTTAAAAATTGCTGAGTCTAAACAAAAATATTATGGTGGTAGAAAAAATAAAATTGTAATTGAAGAGCGTTTATTAATGACTTTAGAATATTGAAAAGACTATAGTAGTTATAGAGTTATTGCAAAAAGATATAATATTAGTCATACTAGTTGCATTCGTAATATTTTTTGAATTGAAAATATTTTAATAAAAAGCGGAATTTTTAATTTACCTGGAAAAAAAGATTTAACAAAAAATAAAGGTACTAATAATAATTTGTTAGCTATTGATGCTACCGAAACTCCAATTGAAAGAATTAAAAAAAACTAAAATTACTTTTTTCAGGTAAAAAGAAACATCATTCTCTCAAATCCCAAATAATTATTGATATTTCCAATGGAAAAATTATTTCAACTGCTTTTTGTTTTGGAAGCATTCATGATTTTAAATTGCTTCTAAAATCTAAAACTTTTATTCATCCAGAAAAACAAGTTTTTGTTGATTCAGGTTATCAAGGTATACAAAATATTCATAAAAATACATTTTTGCCATTTAAAAAAAGTAAATACAATCAATTAACACCAATTCAAAAAGAATACAATAAAACTTTAAGTAAAATTAGAATTAAAATTGAACACGTATTTGCTAAACTAAAACGTTTTAAAATTTTAAGTTTAAAATATCGCAATAAAATACGAAGATTTGCATTAAGATTTAATTTAATAGCAGGAATATATAATTTTGAATTACCTTAGTTTTGCACCAAGTCTAATTTAGTAAATGAAGATTAATCGAAAAAATTTGTAATGTCAAAATTTATTTTGCAGATCCTGGTAAACCCTGCCAAAGGGGTTTAAATGAAAATAATAATGGTATTTTAAGAAGATATTTACCAAAATCTACAGATCTATCTTCATATAAACAAAAAGATTTAAATTTTATAGCATTTCAAATTAATTCTACACCCAGAAAATCGCTCTCTTATAAAAGACCAATAGATTTAATACAATTATTTTAAAAAACTGTCCCATTTATATTTACAACTCAGGTAAAAAAACCACTTACTTTCAAAAATAAAGTAAATCGTTAAAAACTTATATTTTTTGAATATTATCGTAATAATACACTATTTTAAAATAGTGTTATAAATAATGCTATTAATTGAAATTTTTATAAAAAAGATAACTTTTAAAAACATATTTAAAAAGTATTAACAATATTACTTAACTAAAAATAAAAAATGATTTACTCATATTTTAATTGTTAACAGCAGCAAGATGATATATAATGATTTATTAGAACCAAATTTAGATAGTGAAAATAGTAGTTTAAATTGAAAAGAGAGGAAATAAAAAATGTTAGAAAAAGAAACCAAAACAAATTTAACAGAAACAACACATGAAAAAAGAATTAAAAATAGTGACTTTCTAATTAATGCTACTGACATTGTTAAAGTATACGGTGATAAAACGGTTTTAAATAAATTAAATATTCAAATTAAAGCTGGTGAGCGAATTGGAATCATTGGTGCAAATGGTAGTGGTAAGTCAACACTGACAGAAATTATTGCTGGTATTAGACATGCAACTTCAGGAGTTATTGAAAAAAAGAAGGTATTGTTATTGGTTTCCAATTTCAAGAATCAAAATATCCACCAGGCATTACTGTTATGGATATGCTTACTTATTATTTAGAAACATTTAATATCGAAATCAATGTTGGTCAATTAAATGAATTATTAAATACCTATCAATTATCAGCTGCTAAAAATAAAAATATTATGTTTCTATCTGGTGGTCAACAACAACGACTTAATATATTATTAAGTGTTATTCATAAACCTGACTTGGTGATTTTAGATGAAGTATCAACTGGTTTAGATATTGAAGTTAAGGAAGAAATATTTGATTTTTTACAAAAAAATATTGTTGAAAAAAATGTAGCAATGATTTTAGTTACTCATAACATGAGTGAAATTGAACATTTCTGTACACGTATCATTTATATGCACGATGGTGACATTATTGAAAAACGGACTGTTAAAGAGGTTGTTAAAGAATATGGTTCAGTTCATAACTATACATCTCAACAATTTCAAAAATATAAAAAACCTACTATTGCTGCAGAAAAAGAAGCATTATCTAAGAAAAAAGGTCAGCAAGATCCAAACAAAATTGTAAATGCCGCAAAAACACGATCTTCTAAACAAATACCGTTATTGAATTTAATGTTTAAATATTATCTAAAAGGCTTCTTTGTCCCATTTTTTCTAATTATTTATCCAATTCTAATCTTGGGAATTCAAGGAGAATCAATACGGCATACTGGTGCTGATGTTTCTGGCACCATTACTGCCGTTAAACAAATGATTGCTGGTATTGCGATTGTTAATATTATTTCAGTTGGAATATTTATTATTCCTCAAACAATTATTGAATTTAAATTATCTGTATTACTAAAAAGAATTGGTGCAACTAATATTCATCCCTTATTTTTTGTTACTGCTGTAATTATCATCGGTGTATTTGCTTCAATAATTTCTTTCTTATGAACATTATTATGAGGTGGCATTTACTTTGGTGGTACGTATGGCTGAAGTGTTATTGATCTTCCTACTCAAATTGGTGCTTCGATTCCATGAATTATTATTATTTTTATCACTACTATTGGTTTGGGAATAATGTTAGCATCATTATTTAAGACTATTACTTCATTTATTGCTGTTGCCAACGTATTATATTTACCTGTTGCTTACTTAAGTGGCTCAATTATGCCTATTGATTGAATTACAAGTAGTAAAGTATTAAATATTATTAGTTATTTCTCACCATTTAAATACTCTACTTTGCCTTACTTTGAATGTTGAAATGGAACATTTAAAATGACATGAGAAATGTATTTATATGGAGGTATTAGTTTAATAATACTAGCAATTTTTATGGGAATTGCTGCTCGCAAATTAAAATGACAAGATTAATAATCTAAATTTAAAAGTGATTGGAATTCCCAATCACTTTTAATATTTTTTAATTATTTAAATAATAATTCCTTACTTAAATCTAAACTTACTACTCATTGATAAGAGTTTATTATAATAGACTTGGTGCAAAACCTTTAATTTTAACAATTTAACGATTATTATTAATATTAAAGGTGATAGTTATTATGTTGAAAAAATATAAAGATGATCAAGAATTTTATAGTTTAGTCGGCATAAAGCCACAAACATTTTATAAAATGCTTGAAATTTTAAAAATTGCTGAGTCTAAACAAAAATATTATGGTGGTAGAAAAAATAAAATTGTAATTGAAGAGCGTTTATTAATGACTTTAGAATATTGAAAAGACTATAGTAGTTATAGAGTTATTGCAAAAAGATATAATATTAGTCATACTAGTTGCATTCGTAATATTTTTTGAATTGAAAATATTTTAATAAAAAGCGGAATTTTTAATTTACCTGGAAAAAAAGATTTAACAAAAAATAAAGGTACTAATAATAATTTGTTAGCTATTGATGCTACCGAAACTCCAATTGAAAGAATTAAAAAAAACTAAAATTACTTTTTTCAGGTAAAAAGAAACATCATTCTCTCAAATCCCAAATAATTATTGATATTTCCAATGGAAAAATTATTTCAACTGCTTTTTGTTTTGGAAGCATTCATGATTTTAAATTGCTTCTAAAATCTAAAACTTTTATTCATCCAGAAAAACAAGTTTTTGTTGATTCAGGTTATCGAGGTATACAAAATATTCATAAAAATACATTTTTGCCATTTAAAAAAAGTAAATACAATCAATTAACACCAATTCAAAAAGAATACAATAAAACTTTAAGTAAAATTAGAATTAAAATTGAACACGTATTTGCTAAACTAAAACGTTTTAAAATTTTAAGTTTAAAATATCGCAATAAAATACGAAGATTTGCATTAAGATTTAATTTAATAGCAGGAATATATAATTTTGAATTACCTTAGTTTTGCACCAAGTCTATTAAACTAATAATATATTTATAATGTTATTTTTGGTAATTCTTTTCTAAAGATTAAATAATACATACCAGGTAATAAAATACCACCACCAATAAAATTACCAAATAAGGTTGGAAGTTGTACTTGATAACCAAATTGTAAAAAGTCATTAAATCCACTATGAATTCCATAAATATTAAACAAAGGTCCTAATCCTCAAACATAAGAATTTGCTACAACGTGAGAAAAACCAGATAAGGCAAAAACCATAATTACTAATCCTATTAATAAAAATTTAGCAGTAGATGAACGAGTGGCATGAGAAATATAAACACTTCCTGCTACTAAAAAATTACATAATATACCACTAAAAAAGACTTTTCATCAAGACATTACTAATTTATGATTAAAAATACTAACAGCATTATCCAAAAAAGCTTGATTATCAAAAAATCCTGCTCATCATGTAAATAATGAAAGAATAAAACAACCTATAAAATTACCAATTAATACTACTAGTAAGTTAATTAACATTCTTGTTAACTTAACTTGTTTTTTTATTAATGGCATAAATATCATGGAATTAGAAGTAAAAAGTTCACCACCCATAAAGACAATCATAGTAATTGCTAAAGTAAAAATAAAACCAAATGTTAAATTTTTAATACCATTATCACTTAATCCTCTACTACCAAAAATAGCCGCAATATAAGCAATACCAACAAAAAGTCCGGCCGCAATACCCATTAAAAAAGTTTTTAATAACGGACTTTGTGCTTTCTTTAATGCATACTTATAAACAGCAATATAAGTTTCAATACTTGTTAATGTTTCTTCATTATTCATATTTTCTACACTTGTATTCACGAATAAACTACTCCTATATTTTATTTAATAGCAGCAAAAGCTGTTTCTAAAGTTTCTTTAATAATTGCACAAGATTTATCAAATGCTGTTTGCTCTTCTTTCGTTAATGGTAACTGAACTACTCTTTTTCAACCTTTTTCGTAAAGTATTGTTGGTACACCAATATAAAAACCTTGCTGTCCATATTCTCCTTGTAAATAAGCACCCGCTACTAAAACGTGATTTTGTCCTTCAAGGATATTTCTTACTAATAATGCCAATGCTGCACCAATACCATAAAAAGTTGCGCGTTTTAATTTAATAATTTTATAAGCTCTTTGTGCTACTTCTTTTCTTAATTCTTCTAAATCTTTTTCTTTAATTCTACCTTCAGTAATTTGTTGATAAATAGTTTTATTACCTACCGAAACCGAACTTCAAGGAATCATTGAAGAATCACCATGTTCACCAATTACATAAGCAGCAACTGACTTTGGATTAACTGCAATTTTTTCTCCAATTAAATATTGTAAACGTAAGGTATCTAAAATTGTACCAGAACCTAATACTTGATGATAATCAAATTGTGTAATTTTTTGATAAACAGTTGTCATTATATCAACAGGATTAGATGCAATAATAGTAACACCTTTAAATCCTGATTTTTTAATTTCTAAAGCAATGCTCTTCATAATTTTGGCATTATCTGCTACCATATTTAATCTTGTTTCACCATCTTTTTGTGGTCTTCCAGCAGTAATAACAATAATATCAGCATCTTTACAATCACTGTAATTTCCAGCCTTAATTGAAATAAAAGGATGATCTAAAGCTGCTTGACAATCAGCAAAATCAATCGCATTACCTTCAGCTATACCTTCAAAAGCATCAATTAATACATATTCTTGGGCTAAACCTTGATTAATGGCACTGTAAATAAAACTACTACCAACAGCTCCACATCCAACAAGGACAATTTTTCGTTTTGCCATATTTACCTCCATATTTTTTGCATTTCATGTAACAGTACTTTATCCTCGGCACTATTTTAATAACTTACTTTTTAAAATAAAAGTTACAATGATATGTAATATTTTTATTATGCTTTTTATATAAGAATGTTAAAAAAATAAAAATCTAATTAACAAGGACAAAAATTTATTACATTTTTATCTTACCACTATTTTAATACAAAAATAAAACTTATTTTTTTATTAAAAGGGCGTATCAAGTTAATGGTTAGATTTAATAAGAACTTAAATGAGAGATAATAATCTCATTTTTAATTGTTCAACAATTATAATTAATTATTTTATTAAACCTATACTTTATTAAAGTAATTAATTATTCCAAATTTAATAAAAATTATAAAAGCTATTGTATAGGAATTTGCAAATAGTAATTTTTGTCATGCTCTTTTACAACTTGATATTTTTTGGTTCCCTTCCCTTAGAACCCCTACCCTCCAAGGCTTTGCTACTTACAGTAGCATAAGCCTTACGTATAGTAAGTAGAAATATTTAGTTAGTAGTATATAAGCCTTTTATCACTGTAGGTGATAAGGCTTATACATAGAAAGGATACGTAATGATTAATGTTAATTTAGATATTAAAAATAAAATTAAAGAAACAACTAAAGGTATGTTATTAGAAATTGGTGAATATGAAACATGATTTCCTATTAAAGATACTATTATTGATGAAAAAAATAAAAAAATAGCATTAAAAATAATTGAAGATTTTTATTATAAATTGGGTAAAAAATCAATAACAAAAGATATTGAAAGTGTTAAAGGTAGTGATATTTTAAAATATATTAAAAATATTCCAAATATTACTAGAAATGAAAATAAATTAATATCTTGTGAATTTTATGAACAATATAATGGTTATTATATTTTTAAAAATGATAAAAATCAAGAATGTTTTAAATATAAAATTACATGAGAACAAGATATGAAAAGTTTTAAAATTAATAATCCATATAAAGATAATTATTTAGCAATAAATTATATTGTTATGCCGATGAAAGAAATAAATATTCATAATGAAAAAATATTTTATTTAAAGTATTAAAGGAAATTAATATGTTATTAAATGTTGAAAAAATTGAATTAATAAAAAAGGCTTTTCTCCCTTTATGTACTATTTTTAAATTTTATCACATAAATGCTGAGAAAAGCCTATCTACGGACTTCTCCCCACATTTTTAAATCAAACATAACATTACAGTTTCAAAACTAGGTATATTGTTGAATTTATATGCCGATTCTTTTGCGTATAAATGAACATGATGTTTTTCAACTTTGATATGTGTTTTAAATGTTCGTCTGATGTGCTTTCATGCCGATTCAATCTGGTTTATGTTTACACCAGTTTTTGAAACATAGCCATCTTGATGGTTAACTGTTTCATGCTTAGTGAAAACTGATTTAAAATGGCGATATCCTTTTCAAGAATCAGTATGTACATCACACTTTGAAGAAATGTGGTTTCTTGCAAATTGCAAAAGATTTTTTTGATTTGCATTTTTCAACACTTTCACAATTAAATTATTGGTTGTTTTTTCATAAATCCCAACAATCAAAGTTTTATTTTTTAAGGATCTTCCTTGTTTTTTAAAACCCATATGTGAAAGATACATTTCATCCATTTGCACTATGCCCTCAACAATGAATTGAGGTTCTTGTTTTGCAATTGCACTTCGGATTTTATGACCCATTCTTCAAGCAGTTTTCAAAGTTACTCCCAATTCTTTTGCAACATCAGTTGATGGAATTCCATGTTTGGTGTTTATTCATCTAAAGATGAGATAAAACCAAGATGTCAAAGGTGTTTGTGACTTGTAAAAAATGGTGTCATGAAGAATACTAAATGTTTGATGACATTTCAAACATCTTATTCTTCTTAAATCAGAAGTATTCAAATTTGTTCAAGAACACCTCATACATTTGTTTTCCTTCAAACTTGCTATATATTTCAAACAATCTTTTTCTGTTTGAAATATATTGTTGAACTCATTCAATTTCATTGTTTCCTCCACAAGTACATGTGGGGAGAAGTCCGATAAAAAATTTATGTAATGAAAAATTACTTAAAAATAAAAAATATATTAGACTTGGTGCAAAACCTTTAATTTTAACAATTTAACGATTATTATTAATATTAAAGGTGATAGTTATTATGTTGAAAAAATATAAAGATGATCAAGAATTTTATAGTTTAGTCGGCATAAAGCCACAAACATTTTATAAAATGCTTGAAATTTTAAAAATTGCTGAGTCTAAACAAAAATATTATGGTGGTAGAAAAAATAAAATTGTAATTGAAGAGCGTTTATTAATGACTTTAGAATATTGAAAAGACTATAGTAGTTATAGAGTTATTGCAAAAAGATATAATATTAGTCATACTAGTTGCATTCGTAATATTTTTTTAATTGAAAATATTTTAATAAAAAGCGGAATTTTTAATTTACCCGAAAAAAAAGATTTAACAAAAAATAAAGGTACTAATAATAATTTGTTAGCTATTGATGATACTGAAACTCCAATTGAAAGAATTAAAAAAAACTAAAATTACTTTTTTCGGGTAAAAAGAAACATCATTCTCTCAAATCCCAAATAATTATTGATATTTCCAATGGAAAAATTATTTCAACTGCTTTTTGTTTTGGAAGCATTAATGATTTTAAATTGCTTCTAAAATCTAAAACTTTTATTCATCCAGAAAAACAAGTTTTTGTTGATTCAGGTTATCAAGGTATACAAAATATTCACAAAAATACATTTTTGCCATTTAAAAAAAGTAAATACAATCAATTAACACCAATTCAAAAAGAATACAATAAAACTTTAAGTAAAATTAGAATTAAAATTAAACACGTATTTGCTAAACTAAAACGTTTTAAAATTTTAAGTTTAAAATATCGCAATAAAATACGAAGATTTGCATTAAGATTTAATTTAATAGCAGGAATATATAATTTTGAATTACCTTAGTTTTGCACCAAGTCTATTGAAATAAAAGAAATATTAAAAATTATAGAAAGGAATGAATAATTATGGAATGTAGAGAATATAGAATTAAAGGTTCGTGTGATATTTGTCATAAAAATTCATCATATGGAAATAGAACTTGTAATAAATGTTTTTATAAATTAATAGGTGAAAAAAATGAAATGTAATATACATAATGAAAAATATATATGAATAAGTGAATTACATGGAATTGATAATAGTTATTATTGTAATAAATGTATTAATGACACGATTGAAGAAGATATGTATTTAACATCAAATAATTGAGATTACTTATATGAATATTATATTAATGAATTACAATTAGAAAATTTTAAAGGAGTGTAAAAATGAATCAATTAGAATTACAAAATGAAATGAAATTAATAGAAAAATTTGAAGAATTACAAGAAGAATTTAATAGTAAATATGAAGATTTAGAAATTAACATTAATGCTGATGGTGATTTAAAAATTAGTTTTGATTATTTTAATTATAAAAATGTAAATCAATTAGAACAAGTAATTATTGATTATAAAAGAATTATTAAAGGTTAAAGGAGATGAATAAATATGACAGCAGCACCCAAAAAGAAACCAGAAGATTTAATGATTAAACAAATTATTGTTCATTAGACTTGGTGCAAAACTAAGGTAATTCAAAATTATATATTCCTGCTATTAAATTAAATCTTAATGCAAATCTTCGTATTTTATTGCGATATTTTAAACTTAAAATTTTAAAACGTTTTAGTTTAGCAAATACGTGTTCAATTTTAATTCTAATTTTACTTAAAGTTTTATTGTATTCTTTTTGAATTGGTGTTAATTGATTGTATTTACTTTTTTTAAATGGCAAAAATGTATTTTTATGAATATTTTGTATACCTTGATAACCTGAATCAACAAAAACTTGTTTTTCTGGATGAATAAAAGTTTTAGATTTTAGAAGCAATTTAAAATCATGAATGCTTCCAAAACAAAAAGCAGTTGAAATAATTTTTCCATTGGAAATATCAATAATTATTTGGGATTTGAGAGAATGATGTTTCTTTTTACCTGAAAAAAGTAATTTTAGTTTTTTTTAATTATTTCAATTGGAGTTTCAGTAGCATCAATAGCTAACAAATTATTATTAGTACCTTTATTTTTTGTTAAATCTTTTTTTCCAGGTAAATTAAAAATTCGGCTTTTTATTAAAATATTTTCAATTCAAAAAATATTACGAATGCAACTAGTATGACTAATATTATATCTTTTTGCAATAACTCTATAACTACTATAGTCTTTTCAATATTCTAAAGTCATTAATAAACGCTCTTCAATTACAATTTTATTTTTTCTACCACCATAATATTTTTGTTTAGACTCAGCAATTTTTAAAATTTCAAGCATTTTATAAAATGTTTTTGGCTTTATGCCGACTAAACTATAAAATTCTTGATCATCTTTATATTTTTTCAACATAATAACTATCACCTTTAATATTAATAATAATCGTTAAATTGTTAAAATTAAAGGTTTTGCACCAAGTCTATTTAAGATTTACTGAAAAAGATTATGAAAAATTAAAAGAAATTTGTGAAGAAAGAAATATGAAAATTAATGGTTTTATAAGAAATTTAATTAAAAAAGCAATAAATAAATAGAAAGAGTGATTATAATGAATAATTTATATAAAAAAATACTTAAATTACAATTAGAAATTGGTAGTACACCTAAAAATGGTTTTAATAAATTTGGAAATTATAAATATTGATTATTAAGTGATATTTTTAATAAATTTAAATTATTATGTAAAGAATTAAATATTGTGATTACACATGAAGATATATTAACAACTGATAGAAAAATAAATTATTTAGATACCAAAGAAGTAGAAATAACTTATTTTAAAAGATATACAATTATTGATTTAGATAATGATAAAGAAATTAAATATTTTGATATATTAGCATGTGCTAAAAATACAGATATAGCAAAAGCAAAAGGTAGTGCAGAAACTTATGCTTATAGATATTTTTTAATGAATTTATTATTATTAAGTGAAGATGAACTTGACCCAGATAATGATAATGTTAATTTAATTCAAAATAATAAGCAACAAAATAATTATATTAATAATAATGTAAAAATACAAAATGAAAAATGAGAACCAACTGAAAAACAATTAGATTATTTTGAAAAATATATGATTACAAATACAGTTTTATTTGATGAATGTATAAGAGAAGATATGGAAAAATTAAATCCAAGTAATAATAAAGATTTTTTAATATTAATGGGTGAAAATTATTTAAAAGTATTATTTGATAAATTTAAAGAAATTCGTGAAAGATTTAAAAATTTAAAAAATAATAATAAAAATGAGTATAGAAATTATGAATAATTATTTACTTTCAGTAGACCCAAGTATAAAAAATACTGGATTTACTTTATGAGATATTAAATGATGTCGTGGAGGATGTGGTAAAGAAATATATCATCACCATACACCAATATGAATAAAAAGTTTTAATTTTCAAAAACAATATGATTTTTATTTAGAAGTAAAATCAAAAGTACATGATTTAATTGAAATTACAAGAAAAATTAGCAAATTTAATATAGTTATTGAACGTGGTACTTTTCATAGTAAAAATGGTATTGGTTATGAAACACAAGAACATTTACGTGGTTTTATTGCTGGACCATTTAATAAACTTATAACAAAAGATATGCTTATTAGTCCAAGTAAATTAAAAAGTTGATATAAAGAAAATTATAAAAATATCACAATAGATTATAGTAATTGAAAAAAAGAATATTCTTTAATATTAGTTAAAGATTTAATTACTTTTAATAATTGAAATATAACCGTTAATAATCATGATGAAGCAGATAGTTTATTAATTGGTTGATATTATTTAAATAAGGAGTAAATAATGCAAAAAGAAAAACAAGAAAAAGTATTATTAAAATGTATTGTTAAAGATTGTAATAGTAAAATATTAGTTACTTTAAAAACTGTAAATATAGAAGATAGTGTAGTTCAATTTTTTAATATGTGTTATTTTCATAAAAAACAATTTAAAAATAAAATAAAAGAAATTAAAGAATATTATAAAAAAGATTAAACAAGTATAAATAAAATAATGGTGTAGAATAACCTCATAAACTTAATATAAGTTTTTAACTCATTACTTTATTTTAAAGTAAATGGGTTTTTTATGTTTAAAATAAAGAGGTATAAAATTATGAAATATTTTAATCCAAGTTATTGATTTAAATTATGATTATTATCTGCACCATTATTTAATGATAAAACACAAGGTATTAATGCTAAGTCAATTGATAATAAAAAGATTAAAGATTGAGTTAGTAACAATACCAGTTTAGAATCAATAGATGAACCAAATAGCTTTACAAATACAAGTATTAATTATCAACCATATAATTTAAATGAAACAAATCAAAATATTGACCCAATTTATCAAAAAGAATTAGAAACAAGTACACATAAACATAGACATGAAAAAAGTAGAAATAGACATAAAAGACAACCAAGAAATAATAATGAATGAGCAATTAACGTAAATATACCATTATTTTCTCAAGAAAATGTTGTTTGATGTGCTATTGCTACTTCTGAAGCAATTTTAAGAAATTTAGGATTAAATATAAATAATTTTTTAGATAGAATAAATTTAAGTAGGGAGGGCGCTGGTTTAACTGAATACTCTAGTTTCCAACATTATTTATCTGAAAGAATGAATGTTGAATATTTGAGAAATGAAAATAATGAAATTATAGGTGGTGGAGTATATTCAGAAAATGTTGTCAATATAATTAATGATATTATTACAAGTGAAAATATACAAACACAACCATATACAATACAATTTTTTCACGCACCACGTTATTTTGGGCTTCAAACAACTGCTGATAACATTCCAGGTAATACAGTTGATGAAGCAATACGTAATCAATGAAATCACTTATCAGAAACATTAAATATTGCAAGAAGTATTAGACAATTAGAAGAACAATTAGGTATTCAAAATGCAAATATAGAAGAAGCAAATCGTAGGATTAATGAACAAATTCAAGCAAATATAGAAATAAATTTTAGAGATACTTTTTTTCGTAACTTAGATTCACTAGTTCGTTCAAGTTTACAAAATAATATGCCATTGATTTTTGGTCAAGGTTTTCAGCCAACTTATAGAGCATATGGAGGGTATGCAGGACATTCTATTTTAATTGTTTCAACTTCTTCAAATGGTAATGATCCACAAGAAGATTTATCAAACATTCGTTATAGAGTTATAGACCCAGGTACTCGACAATATGCAATCTATACTGCTCGTGATTTATATTATGCTGGTGGCGATGTTTTTTCTTTAATTAGTTCAAATTCTAATAATTTACAATTACAAAATATTGGAATAGATTTTGCAAATTTTCCTAATAATAATCAAGGAAATAACGCAAGATTTTTGCAAGAAATTGTAAGGCCGGCATTAAATAATTTTTTATTATTTTCTTTTATTTATTATAACCAAAATATAAATTGTAATAATAGACGATTAGGTAGAGATTTAAAAAGTTCGATAACAAATCTTTTAAATAATAAATTTTGTGATTTAAAACCACAAATTGAAAAAATTCAAGGAAAAATAACTGCAATAAAAGTTTTAGATGAAAATACAAAAGGTGAAAATTTAAAAGAAGGAGATATTTTACTAGGAACAACTGAAGGACTTTATTTAATTCGCCAGGGTGATAGGATTGATAAATTTGATAATTTAAATTATTCAATTAAAGATATTATTTTAGATAAAAAAAATGAGATTTATTTTTTATCTCATAGTGGAGAAGTTATTAATTTAAAAATTAATATTAATATGCTTAAGAATAAATATTTTAAGTTCTACTATTAGTAGTATTACTATTTTTTCTAAATTAGAACAAATAAAAATATTAAGCATAAAAGAAATAACTAAAAATAGTAATGATAACTACTTAAAAGAAGGAGATATATATACTTGAACAGATGATGGAGGATATTTAATTCGTAATTGGGATTTATTTGGAAAAATAGATATCAATAAACATTATATTATTCACCATGATGATAATCATATTGAAGAAGTACATTATAATCATAATAATAACACATATTGTCATAGTACAGGCAAAAAAAATGCTGCTGTTAGTACTGCAACGGCAATAGGAGCAACAACAGGTAGCATTATTCCTGGAATAGGAACATTGATTGGAGCAGCAGTTGGTGGTTTGATTGGCGAAATTGGAGCAGTATTTATAACTGCAGAAGGATGTTTTAATTTTCACAAAAAATCTTGATATTACTTTTAATTTTAAATTAAAAGTAATATTTTTATATCAGGGGTGATTTTTTGTGACTAATAATGAATTAATTGGTGTTTTAAAAAACAAAAAAAATGAAGAATTTATAAAAATTATTAGACATTTTAAAAATAGAATTAAACAAATTGAGAAAAAAGAAAAATTAGATGCAATTGATAAAAAATTTAAAGAAAAAGGAATTCAATGTCCAAATTGTAAATCTTATTGATGTGTAAAAAATGGTTTTAAGAATAATAAGCAAAAATATTTATGCAAAGATTGTAAAAGTAGCTTTGATGCTTTAAGAAATCATTTTTTACATTGAAGTCATTTATCTCATGAACAATGAGATTGAATAATTTGATTGTCATTGTTAGGTCAATCTGCTTATACTATTTCTCAATTTGCTAAAATTTCAAAAACATCAGCATGATTTAATCGTCAAAAATTTATGAAATCATCACAATTAGCAAAAACACAAAAACCATTCACAAAATTAAAAGGTAGAATTGAAATTGATGAAACCTTTATCAAAGAAATTCATAAATGAAATTTCAAAAATCCAGATGATCCAAGAAAAAAATGAATTGAAGAAAATGCTAAAGATTTAAACTGTTGTATTGAAATGGCAATTGATGAAAATAAAAATATTTATGCTCAAACAACAAATACTAAAAGATTAACAAAAAAATGAGTACAAGAAAATTTAACATCTAAGCTTATCGAAGAAAAATCAATTATAGTTTGTGATATGCAAATACTATATGATACAGTAGCTAAACAAACAAAATGTACTCTCAAGAAATTTAAATCAAAAGAAAATAAAGAATTAAATTATAAAAATTTAAGTAATATCAGTAAAATACAATCAAGTTTAAAAGAATTTATTACTCATTATCATGGCATTGGATTTACCAATATTCAAAATTACCTCAATTTATGAAAATTTAAATACCGACATTATAAAATATCACCTTATGCAAAATCTGAAGCATTATATTTCAGTTTGTAAAAAAAATAAATCCCAAAATTAAATAAAATCAAATTTTAGGCCAGGTTGATGATTTTTTTTATTTCATCAAGAGTTTTTTTGAAAATTAAAAGAAGGATGTGGTTATAAATCTTTAATTGTAAAATTAAAAAGGACACTTATATAAAAATTAAATTGTGTTAGTTCTATAATTAAGAAAAGAAAGGAATTAGCGCAATGTATAAGTATCTGAGTATTGAATCAATAATAGCAATAAAAGAATATAAAAATTATGGATTTTCGATTCGTAAAATAGCAAAAATTGTTGATTATAGTAAATCAACCGTACATAGAGTTTGTAGATTATTAAATAAAAACTTATTGCCATTAGAAATATTGAATCAATTTCAAAAAAATAAAAAAAATGCAGGCAGAAAATTAATAATTTTAACTTTAACAGAAATTAATAGTATTAATCATTTGTTAATTACTAAAAAGTATGCTCTTGATATAATTGCTAACTTTTTAAAGGAAAATAAAATAAAAAGTATTTCGACAAAAACTTTATATAACATGTTTAAAACAAATCGAATGGGTTTTGATGAAAATAACTTATTGAGAAAAGGCAAAAATAAATCTCACAAACAAAAAGAAACTAGGGGCAAAATTAATAATTGTAAGTCTATTCATGAAAGAAATTTAATCATTCCTAATATTAAAAATATACAAGAATTTGGTCATTTAGAAGGTGATACTATCATTGGCAAAGATCATAAAAGTTCTATTATTACTTTGGCTGATATATGATCAAAAACCACAATTCCTTTAGTAACTAAAAATCATAAATCAGAAAATATTACGAAAAGTATAATAAAATTTATTTCAAAGTTACAAAAAGGAACAGTTAAAACCATTACTTTTGATCGTGGTAAAGAATTTAGTAAATGAAGATTAATCGAAAAAATTTGTAATGTCAAAATTTATTTTGCAGATCCTGGTAAACATTGCCAAAGGGGTTTAAATGAAAATAATAATGGTATTTTAAGAAGATATTTACCAAAATCTACAGATCTATCTTCATATAAACAAAAAGATTTAAATTTTATAGCATTTCAAATTAATTCTACACCCAGAAAATCGCTCTCTTATAAAAGACCAATAGATTTAATACAATTATTTTAAAAAACTGTCCCATTTATATTTACAACTCAGGAATTAAAAAGAGAAATATTTGATATAAATAACTTAAAAGAAAAAAATGAACTTAAAAATCTAAAAAAATGAACTAATGAATTTACAAAATCTATTAATCATGAACAACATTTAGCAATTGATAATAAAACAAATTTTATTAAAAGTAATATAACAAGTTTATAATAAATTTATAAAGAAAAAAAAGTTACCAATAAGGTAACTTTTTAATTAGGTGCCAACCTAACTCATATACAGAATTAATTATACTTACTTAAGTAAGTACTTTTATATTTTTCCCGAAAAAGAATTTACAATAATATTAAAATAAGGAGAACCATTTTTAGAAACATTAATATTAGCATTTTTAATAACAGTATTAGATAATTTATCTTTTATTTCTTTTTCTGTAGAGTTTTCATTAAGTTTATATACATCTAAAATTTGTTTTAAATTACTATTATTATTTACAACAAAATAAACATATTTTGCTTTTTCATAAAGAGAATTTATATCATCTGGTATAGAAGTTTTACCAATAATATTTTTTTTATCAATTTTAAAGAAAATAAAAGGTTTTTTTTTGTCAAATGTTTCAACATTAATTTCTTTAATTTCACTAAAAAATATATCATATTTTTGTGGTAAAACATCTGGATTATTATTACAAGCAATTATACTAGCACTAGATGTACTTGATAAAATTATTGTTGTTAAAATTCTAATTAATTTTTTCATGAAATTATTCACCTACTTATCATTAATGGTTTTTATTATAGCACATTATCTAGGATTAAATACTATTTTTGAAATAGTTAATTTATAGTATTTATAATATCTTATATATTGTGTTATTGGTCTTAAAATATCTTTTTCACTAAAAAGCGCAAGTTCTAATTGCATGATATTTGGAAATAATTGGACAATTAAATTAAATTCTTTATCATAAAAATCAAAAAATCCTAACATTGTATCTTTTTTATTTTCAATGCTTTGTGCAACAATATAATCATCAATTTTAGATTGCATATAAGTATTTTCAATACTAGACTTGGTGCAAAACCTTTAATTTTAACAATTTAACGATTATTATTAATATTAAAGGTGATAGTTATTATGTTGAAAAAATATAAAGATGATCAAGAATTTTATAGTTTAGTCGGCATAAAGCCACAAACATTTTATAAAATGCTTGAAATTTTAAAAATTGCTGAGTCTAAACAAAAATATTATGGTGGTAGAAAAAATAAAATTGTAATTGAAGAGCATTTATTAATGACTTTAGAATATTGAAAAGACTATAGTAGTTATGGAGTTATTGCAAAAAGATATAATATTAGTCATACTAGTTGCATTCGTAATATTTTTTGAATTGAAAATATTTTAATAAAAAGCGGAATTTTTAATTTACCTAGAAAAAAAGATTTAACAAAAAATAAAGGTACTAATAATAATTTGTTAGCTATTGATGCTACTGAAAATCCAATTGAAAGAATTAAAAAAAACTAAAATTACTTTTTTCAGGTAAACATAAACATCATTCTCTCAAATCCCAAATAATTATTGATATTTCCAATGGAAAAATTATTTCAACTGCTTTTTGTTTTGGAAGCATTCATGATTTTAAATTGCTTCTAAAATCTAAAACTTTTATTCATCCAGAAAAAAAGTTTTTGTTGATTCGGGTTATCAAGGTATACAAAATATTCATAAAAATACATTTTTGCCATTTAAAAAAAGTAAATACAATCAATTAACACCAATTCAAAAAAAATACAATAAAACTTTAAGTAAAATTAGAATTAAAATTGAACACGTATTTGCTAAACTAAAACGTTTTAAAATTTTAAGTTTAAAATATCGCAATAAAATACGAAGATTTGCATTAAGATTTAATTTAATAGCAGGAATATATAATTTTGAATTACCTTAGTTTTGCACCAAGTCTACTATATAAATTATATTAATTTCTATTAATTTCTAATCCTATTTTACCGTTACCTCAGTATCCAGCATATAATCCTTGATGATATCCTTGATATGTTATTTTATTATCTTCATAATGTTTTAACTTTAATGGTTGATTGTATATTGCTAATTCTTTTAATTCTCTTGAAAAAACAAAAGTTTGAGATTTAGATGGGTTAAAGTTTTCTGTTGTAGAACAACTACTTAATTCAAGATTAAATCATTCTTCTGTTTCATATTCATAACTTAAATATACATCTATGCTTTTATAATATCTCTTTAAATCATTAAAAGTATTAATTAATAATGTAGGGTCTAAATAATTTTTAAAATTAATATTTATTTCTAATGGTTTGATTTTAGGAACTATATTTTCTACTCATGAATTATAATCTCATATTAATTTATCTTGTATATGAGTAAATATAACTGTTTGTGGTATATTAACTTCTATACTTGGATTTTTTGGAATTATTACAATTTGTTTTGCTATATTTTGTGGACTTGGTGGTAATATTTTTGATGGATAACTAAATGTATTTTCTTCACTTTCTTCATATTAATCATGATTTAATTTATATTGTGTTGTTCAATTAAAAGCATTACCATTTAAATAACCCATATTATTATATCTAAACTGAGCAATTGATATTTCATTATAATCACCTTGATAAGTAAAAGGATTATCACTATAAAATGTATGTCTTTCTTCACCTTGATGTAAACTTTGACTTATTATATCAGTAATAATATAAGCATAATTAGAACCATCAGCAATACCATTACTTGTAGGATTTCATTGACATTCAGTATCTTCGTTTGTAAATGGACTTGCTATATCTAAAAATTCTTTTAATTTTCAAAAAAACTCTTGATGAAATAAAAAAAATCATCAACCTGGCCTAAAATTTGATTTTATTTAATTTTGGGATTTATTTTTTTTACAAACTGAAATATAATGCTTCAGATTTTGCATAAGGTGATATTTTATAATGTTGGTATTTAAATTTTCATAAATTGAGGTAATTTTGAATATTGGTAAATCCAATGCCATGATAATGAGTAATAAATTCTTTTAAACTTGATTGTATTTTACTGATATTACTTAAATTTTTATAATTTAATTCTTTATTTTCTTTTGATTTAAATTTCTTGAGAGTACATTTTGTTTGTTTAGCTACTGTATCATATAGTATTTGCATATCACAAACTATAATTGATTTTTCTTCGATAAGCTTAGATGTTAAATTTTCTTGTACTCATTTTTTTGTTAATCTTTTAGTATTTGTTGTTTGAGCATAAATATTTTTATTTTCATCAATTGCCATTTCAATACAACAGTTTAAATCTTTAGCATTTTCTTCAATTCATTTTTTTCTTAGATCATCTGGATTTTTGAAATTTCCTTTATGAATTTCTTTGATAAAAGTTTCATCAATTTCAATTCTACCTTTTAATTTTGTGAATGGTTTTTGTGTTTTTGCTAATTGTGATGATTTCATAAATTTTTGACGATTAAATCATGCTGATGTTTTTGAAATTTTAGCAAATTGAGAAATAGTATAAGCAGATTGACCTAACAATGACAATCAAATTATTCAATCTCGTTGTTCATGAGATAAATGACTTCAATGTAAAAAATGATTTCTTAAAGCATCAAAGCTACTTTTACAATCTTTGCATAAATATTTTTGCTTATTATTCTTAAAACCATTTTTTACACATCAATAAGATTTACAATTTGGACATTGAATTCCTTTTTCTTTAAATTTTTTATCAATTGCATCTAATTTTTCTTTTTTCTCAATTTGTTTAATTCTATTTTTAAAATGTCTAATAATTTTTATAAATTCTTCATCTTTTTTGTTTTTTAAAACATCAATTAATTCATTATTAGTCACAAAAAATCACCCCTGATATAAAAATATTACTTTTAATTTAAAATTAAAAGTAATATCAAGATTTTTTGTGAAAATTAAAAAAAATTCTGTATCTTCTGCTAAAATATAAACTTTATTATTTTTCTTTTGTGATAAATCAACAGTTGATATTTGTTCTTTTACTGTTAATTTTTGTCCAGTTTTAGCATCTCATGGATAAACACTTATTCTATCACTGAATTTCATAGTCATAGCAGTTGTACTAACATTAGCACCTAACATTTTACCTAATGCAAATTCACTTGTATTTGAAAAAACATTTAAAGGAATAAATCAATTATCATCATTTTCTCCAATAACGGAACTTAAATTACTTGCAAAAAAAGCAGACATAAATCCGTTAAAAAATGCCATTTTTTTATATTGCTGATAATTTTGAGTTTTAATTCAACCAATTGGAATACCTAAAGTTAAAGCATTTAACATTTTACCAATTAAAGGATAAGAACTATATGCTACTGGTAATCATTGATTTGAATCATAAGGCATTTGAACTAATGGAGAAAATACTACTGCTAAATTTTTATTACATGCTAATAATCCTTTAAAATCTTTTTCTGCTAACATATCAAATCTTTTTGCTTCTAAAAATTTTTGTCAATTATCATAATTAGTATATCCAGTTGGTCTTGCATCCATTATATTATAAAATGTAGTTTCTGGGTGACTACTTGTAGTTATTTGGTCATTAATACCAGCAAGTAAACCACCATTATTTTTAATATCAGTTGTAGAATGTTCATTATTACCAGCAATAAATAATCTTCTTGAAGCAAATACTTTACTTTCAAATATTTCTTCATTTCCTTGTTTTATAGGTTCTTGACCTTGAATTATTGGTCTTCCATAATAATAACAACTTGTTAATAATTCTAATCCATAACTTTGTCTATGACTATATCTTACTCCTATATCACGCATTAAAGTACGATTTAATGTTACTTTTCCTTGTTGAATAGTAGGAACAGCATAACTACTACCAGGACTTGCATATTGTACAAAATCAATTGTATTTTGACCACCACTAATTACTCTATCATTTAAACTACTAAAAGTTAAAACTTGCATACTAAATGCACCATTATAAGGACTATAATAATTTGTTACATTTGAAATATATAATAATTGTCTATCTTTATTTTTACCACTATTACCACCTATATTTTCGTTTTCATCATTAAATACAACAAAAAATTGTAAATAATCATCAATTATAATATGTTCTTCAAACATTACTAAAGTATATTGTCTTTTAGTTTGTACTGTTTTAAATATTTGATTATTAGGTAAATTACTAAAATCAACACCACTTGTATCATCAATTAAATAAGCATTTCAATAATCACCAATTTTATATTGTTTTATATAAAATTCATCTTGACCTGTAACTTTATGAGTATCAGGATTAATTTTACCTTTATTTTTTTGATATATTTTTGTACTATTTTTTCAAATACATACAACTGGAGTAGTACCAGTTAATATTAATTCATATTTACCAAAATCACTTATTTTACTATTAATTGGTTTATAACCAGTTTCAGTTAACGGTATAGCACCATTATTAATAACAAATGGAAATATTTTTCAATAACTACATCTTTTAATTAGCAATTGTTGTCTTTTTAATTGAATGTGTAGATGTTTCATTAATTGAATTTGTTGATGTATCATTTTCATTTCCTCCTAATAATTTTATTATTTGTTTATCTTCATCAATTATTTCTTTATAATGTTTTTTTGTTTGTTGTTTTGTTACTTCATCTAATTCACTAATTGCATTTTTATATGAAATTGTTTTATCAGCTAATCTTTGACTAATCATTTCTTGTTTTAATAATTGGTCAGTCATAGCAATAGGTAAAAATTTAAAACTATAAGGTCTATCTCCAATTCCATTTCATAATTTTTCATAAATTAATAACATATCAAAAAATCTATAAAAATAATATGAATAATGACTTATTTTAGTTTCTGTTGTTTCCATATCATTTTTATTATTAAATAATGATTTAGTTTTATTTTCATAATTTACACCAGAAAATTCATTATAATCATAACCTGCACCATTTCAAATATCTTTACCTAAATCATCTTTATCTAAAATATAATTACTAGCTTTAAAATCACCTTGTATAACTTCCATACCACCAGCACCAGATTTATTATATCCAGCAGTACCAACATTAACTACAATATTTTTTTAGGATTATCAATTATTTTTCCATGTTTAATCATATTTTTAACAGTTTCATTATCAAATGCACCAAATAAAGTTGTAACATTTAATTCTCTATCAACATTTCTTTGAGTATAAGATTTATGATAATATTCAATTAAATTTCAAACTGGATAAGTATCTGGATATGCATTTAAAGTTGTTGAATTACCATAAAAATTAACCCTTGGTAAATTTGTTATTTCTAATATTGGTAAATAATTTCAAGGATTTTTAATTTCATAACTATATTTTGGTATTAAATTAGGTTTTAATTTTGTATGTGCTGTTCCTAAAATAATTTCTTTTTCATTTTTATTATCATTTTTATAAGTTTCAAATCTTATTTTTCCGTTTTCAGCAATTACTCAAGTTAATGTTGCACTATCTGCTTGTTCATTTATAAAAAAGAATTCTGCACATTGTTCTTCTTCATTATATTTAGCAACTCTTCCAGCAAATGAATTAGGTAATACTTTTAAACTTGTACTATTATCTTTATAAATAATAGGCATTATATATACTTTTCCAAGTAAACTTTCTTGAATTCCAAATTTATATAATTTTTCAAATCATTTATCACTAATAATTTTATTAGTAAAATATTTTAAAATATTTTCTTTTTCACTATCAAATAATAAACCTTTACCTAATCATAATTTAGTTGATTTTTGAGCAATTCTCATAGGAATATCACTATATCATTCTCTTTTATTACAAGAAAGATATTCTAATGGATTATTCATTTTTATCACTCTCCAAATTTATTTTTATTAGACTTGGTGCAAAACCTTTAATTTTAACAATTTAACGATTATTATTAATATTAAAGGTGATAGTTATTATGTTGAAAAAATATAAAGATGATCAAGAATTTTATAGTTTAGTCGGCATAAAGCCAAAAACATTTTATAAAATGCTTGAAATTTTAAAAATTGCTGAGTCTAAACAAAAATATTATGGTGGTAGAAAAAATAAAATTGTAATTGAAGAGCGTTTATTAATGACTTTAGAATATTGAAAAGACTATAGTAGTTATAGAGTTATTGCAAAAAGATATAATATTTGTCATACTAGTTGCATTCGTAATATTTTTTGAATTGAAAATATTTTAATAAAAAGCGGAATTTTTAATTTACCTGGAAAAAAAGATTTAACAAAAAATAAAGGTACTAATAATAATTTGTTAGCTATTGATGCTACTGAAACTCCAATTGAAAGAATTAAAAAAAACTAAAATTACTTTTTTCAGGTAAAAAGAAACATCATTCTCTCAAATCCCAAATAATTATTGATATTTCCAATGGAAAAATTATTTCAACTGCTTTTTGTTTTGGAAGCATTCATGATTTTAAATTGCTTCTAAAATCTAAAACTTTTATTCATCCAGAAAAACAAGTTTTTGTTGATTCAGGTTATCGAGGTATACAAAATATTCATAAAAATACATTTTTGCCATTTAAAAAAAGTAAATACAATCAATTAACACCAATTCAAAAAGAATACAATAAAACTTTAAGTAAAATTAGAATTAAAATTGAACACGTATTTGCTAAACTAAAACGTTTTAAAATTTTAAGTTTAAAATATCGCAATAAAATACGAAGATTTGCATTAAGATTTAATTTAATAGCAGGAATATATAATTTTTAATTACCTTAGTTTTGCACCAAGTCTAATATCAAAATACACTAAATTAAGACACAAAAATCATCATAATAAAGTCAATGATAGTCAAATAACTAATCTTGTTAATAGAAACTTTAAGAATAGGATTAAAAATGAAGTTATTGTTAGTGATTTAACTTATGTTCAAGTAAATGGTAAGTGAAACTATATTTGTTTATTAATAGACCTATTTAACCGCGAAATTATTGGACATAGTGTAGGCACTAAAAAAGATGCATCATTAGTATATGAAGCATTTATGCAATCAAATCGCTGTTTAAAAGATATTCAAATATTTCATAGCGATCGAGGTAATGAATTTAATAATAAAATTATTGATAAACTTTTACTAGCATTCAATATTACTCGCTCTTTAAGCAAAAAAGGTTGTCCTTATGACAATGCTGTTGCTGAAGCAACTTTTAAAACTTTCAAAACTGAATTTATTAATGATAAAAATTTTAGATCATTAATCCAATTAAAATTAGAATTATTTGATTATATCAATTGATATAACAACATAAGAATCAACAGCACTTTAAACTACTTAACTCCAGTTAATTATCAAAAACAAATGTCTACCAAAAAATAGTCCTAAAAAGTGTTACCATTCCAGAAGTATTTAAAATCTGGTTATAAATTGAATGTATATTTTCTTTAATAATTTTTAATTCATTCTCATTAAACTTTATAATACTATTATTTCTGCTCATTTTTCCTCCCATATATTAATTTATTAAAATAATTATACTTAAAATTATTATTTTTACTATCAACTTAACCATTAATATCTTATAATAACATTTAGAATACTAAAATATAGTAAGAATTTAGGAGAGAAAGATATGGAACTTACAATTAATATTTTATCTTGGATTGGAGCAATTTTAACTAGTATTGTTTTAATTCCTCAAAGTTTTAAAATAATTCGCACCAGAGATACAAAATCATTATCATTATATATGTATATTATTTTGGTACTATCAGCAATAACATGAATTATTTTTGCAATATTGTCTAATCAACCTGCTATTATTACAACTAATACTATTGTATTATTTTTTGCAAGTATTATTTTAATTATAAAAATTAATAATATTTTTAGAAAAAAAGAAAAACCATAGTTTCAATTAGGTAATAAGAATTAAAAGATTTTCATTAATATATTTAATTCATCATTTAAAACCATGACTACCATTTTTATCAATTACTAGATTAGTAGTAACTTTTCTATTATTTAATATTTTTTTTAATTCAATAGTATTACTTTCATAATTTGTTACTAATTTTCCTTCAAAAAACTTTGGTTCTTTTTTTCCTACCCATAGTTCAACTATTAAAGGTTGATTATTATTTAAAAATTTAGTTTTTAAATCTTCAATAATTTGTGAATTAAATCAAATTGCTGGCGAAAATAATAATAATTTTGTAAATTGTAATTTTGATAAATATAACATTTGTAAACAAAAATATGCTCCCAAAGAACAACCAATGGCATTTAAATTTTTAATTTTTAAATTAAACTTTTTAATAACAAATGGTATAACTTCATTAATAATAAATTCTAAGTAATTTTTACCATTACCACCAAGAAAAGCAATGTTACTTTTTTTTAATTCAGGAAAATATTTTGTCATTAATATTTTTACATCATCATTGGTATAAGTTGCTAAATCATTAAAACGAGTCATATTATTGGTACTACCAATACCAATAAAAATACAATTACTATTATTTTCAAATAAAATATTACTATTACTATTAAGTAACATATCTTTACCATCAAAAACTAAATAAACTTCATAAGCAATATTTTGATCATAAATAGAAGGTAAAGCAATAATAATATCTTTATTAATGTTTAAAAATTTACTTTTAATATTTTCAACTTTTATATCATAATTATTCATATTTTTTCTCCTTAATTTATTGATAATTTCCTAACAAAGAATAATTCATTATTCTAATATAAAAATTAAAATTAGTTTGTTCTAAGCGCATAACACATTTAACCAATTCATCTAAAATTATCAACTTATTAGTAAATAAAGTTTCGTATGAAAAAAAAGCTTTTAAATTTAAATCAGTACTATCTTTTGTCAGCAATGTTTTTCTAGTTTCTAAATCCAACAAATAAAATAACATTAATAAACTTCCAAACTCAAAATTATTTTTTATGTTTGTTTCATTCTTAGTTAAATTAATAAAAATATTACCACTAATATTTACCAATCTTTTAATTATTAGCAAACTTTCTTTTTTCAAATTAGAATTATTTACCAAAAAATCAGGTAATACTACTTTTGAAGTATCATCAAACCAAACTTTTATTTGATCTTTACATCCAAGTAATAATAAAAGTTCCTTGGCATTTTGATAATCATCTAACTGTTTTTCTTGACGCTTAAAAGTAGGAATTAAAGCGGAAATAGTTAATATAAAATTTGCAACTAATCTTAAATATTCTTTATAAGAAATTTTATTGAAATATAAATAAACACTTATTATTTTCATAAACATTAAATTTTGATTACTATTAAATATTAAGTTATAAGTATTACGATAATCTTTTGCTTTTAAATGACCTATTTTTTTTTTAATTTCGCGTTTAAAAAAATAATTACTTTTTAAAAGCAAAAGATGGTTAAATAATCGATATTCGGGAATCATTTTTTACTTCCAATCTAATTATATATTTTTAAATTTAATCTTAAAATAATTATAACATTGAAATAAATAAGTACATAATGTTACTTATTTATTATATTTAATTGCCAATAATATCATTGATAATTAATTATATTTAATATATAAATTTAAAAAGTTATTTTAAATAATAACTTTTTAAATTCATTTTTAACTAAAATCTTTTTTTCTTATAAATAATTTATTGATTTCAAAGAAGAACTTAATTTTTCTTCTGCTTTATCTTCATTTGGCAAACTAAAACAAAATTGATTTTTTTCAATATCTGTTTCAAAACCAAGATCACTATATTGACTATTAACTCTTGAAATTAATTCTTTTTTACTAGAAAAGGGATTATCTTCATCAAATTGCTTTGATATTTCATTTTCTGAAATAAAATTTAATTTATCAAAAATTTCTTCATTTTTTTCATTTGTAATTTTATTAATCAAACCGACTTGTAAATTAATAATATTTTCAAAAATATTTAATTTTAAAACTTTAAGTGGTTTAATATTTTTTTCATTTTCATTTATTTCTTCTCTTAAATTTCTTGTTTTCAATTTTATTTCTTTAATTTCTTTATTAACTTTTTTGTTTCTAACATATTTAAAAATACCAAAAGTAATAGTATTTACAAAAGTTATTTGTCAATTTTTTTCTGCTTTTTTTTCTCTTAAATCTTGAATATCAATTTCAAGTAAATCAATTTTATTTAATATTTCTTTATTTTTTAATTCAAAATCAAATATTTTTTGTTCTAAATCCTTGATTTGAATTACTGAGAAACTAATACTATCAAATAATTCTGTATCACCATCTTCTTCAAAAGGATTTTTCTTAGATGGATATATAGAATGTTCTAATTCTTCAAAGTTTTTATTTTTTAAAATAAAATCTAATTGTTCAAATATTTCTTTATATCTATTAACTTTATTTTCATATAACTGACCTTGTAAATCAATAATTTCTTTTAAAATATTTAATTTTGAATTTTTAAATGGTTGTGCATTTTTTTCATTTTCATCAATTTCTTCTATTAAAGTTTTTATATTTAATTCTGTTTCTTTAATTTGTTTATTAATATTTGAAAATAGTTGTATTTTTTTTGATTTTTTTAGTTTTTTTAAACGTTTAATTTTATTTTCTAAAGATTCAATTTGCTCAACTATTTCTTCACTTTTTTTCTCAATAAAAAATATTTCTTTATCCAAGTCTTCTTTTGCTTTTTTTAATATATTAATTTTTTCAATTAACATTTTTTTCTCCTTTAAAAATTAAAAAACCCATTTACTTATATAAATAAAGCAATAGGTTAAAAACTATATTTAGTTTATAAACTAAATTATACTTACTTTTTTATTTTTAATTATTATTTTTATTTTTTTCACTAATATGTTTTAAAAAAAGTATTTTAACTAGTTAAAATACTTTGTTGTAAAATAGTAGGTACTGTAGAAAAACTTTTCGCGAAATTATTTATTAAATTTTGACTAAAACAACAACTTCCAAATATTTTAGCATCTTCTTCTTCCGCTGATTTAGAAAGTACTTCAATATCACTGCCATCATCATCTTCATTAAAACTACTATCCTTACTTAAACCTGAGTTGTAAATATAAATGGGACAGTTTTTTAAAATAATTGTATTAAATCTATTGGTCTTTTATAAGAGAGCGATTTTCTTTTAATTTTCAAAAAAACTCTTGATGAAATAAAAAAAATCATCAACCTGGCCTAAAATTTGATTTTATTTAATTTTGGGATTTATTTTTTTTACAAACTGAAATATAATGCTTCAGATTTTGCATAAGGTGATATTTTATAATGTTGGTATTTAAATTTTCATAAATTGAGGTAATTTTGAATATTGGTAAATCCAATGCCATGATAATGAGTAATAAATTCTTTTAAACTTGATTGTATTTTACTGATATTACTTAAATTTTTATAATTTAATTCTTTATTTTCTTTTGATTTAAATTTCTTGAGAGTACATTTTGTTTGTTTAGCTACTGTATCATATAGTATTTGCATATCACAAACTATAATTGATTTTTCTTCGATAAGCTTAGATGTTAAATTTTCTTGTACTCATTTTTTTGTTAATCTTTTAGTATTTGTTGTTTGAGCATAAATATTTTTATTTTCATCAATTGCCATTTCAATACAACAGTTTAAATCTTTAGCATTTTCTTCAATTCATTTTTTTCTTGGATCATCTGTATTTTTGAAATTTCCTTTATGAATTTCTTTGATAAAAGTTTCATCAATTTCAATTCTACCTTTTAATTTTGTGAATGGTTTTTGTGTTTTTGCTAATTGTGATGATTTCATAAATTTTTGACGATTAAATCATGCTGATGTTTTTGAAATTTTAGCAAATTGAGAAATAGTATAAGCAGATTGACCTAACAATGACAATCAAATTATTCAATCTCGTTGTTCACGAGATAAATGACTTCAATAGACTTGGTGCAAAACCTTTAATTTTAACAATTTAACGATTATTATTAATATTAAAGGTGATAGTTATTATGTTGAAAAAATATAAAGATGATCAATAATTTTATAGTTTAGTCGGCATAAAGCCACAAACATTTTATAAAATGCTTGAAATTTTAAAAATTGCTGAGTCTAAACAAAAATATTATGGTGGTAGAAAAAATAAAATTGTAATTGAAGAGCGTTTATTAATGACTTTAGAATATTGAAAAGACTATAGTAGTTATAGAGTTATTGCAAAAAGATATAATATTAGTCATACTAGTTGCATTCGTAATATTTTTTGAATTGAAAATATTTTAATAAAAAGCGGAATTTTTAATTTACCTTGAAAAAAAGATTTAACAAAAAATAAAGGTACTAATAATAATTTGTTAGCTATTGATGCCACTGAAACTCCAATTGAAAGAATTAAAAAAAACTAAAATTACTTTTTTCAGGTAAAAAGAAACATCATTCTCTCAAATCCCAAATAATTATTGATATTTCCAATGGAAAAATTATTTCAACTGCTTTTTGTTTTGGAAGCATTCATGATTTTAAATTGCTTCTAAAATCTAAAACTTTTATTCATCCAGAAAAACAAGTTTTTGTTGATTCAGGTTATCAAGGTATACAAAATATTCATAAAAATACATTTTTGCCATTTAAAAAAAGTAAATACAATCAATTAACACCAATTCAAAAAGAATACAATAAAACTTTAAGTAAAATTAGAATTAAAATTGAACACGTATTTGCTAAACTAAAACGTTTTAAAATTTTAAGTTTAAAATATCGCAATAAAATACGAAGATTTGCATTAAGATTTAATTTAATAGCAGGAATATATAATTTTGAATTACCTTAGTTTTGCACCAAGTCTAATAAATAAATTGGTCCCATATCACGCGCTCAACTATCTTGATATTTAATATCGATTAATTTGATAGTTGGATCTAATAGTTTGCGAGCTTCATTTCAATTACTTTTATTAATAATAATTTTTACTGGTTCATGCTTATTGATTGAGTTAGCTATTTTTGCAAAAACAGTTCGTGCTGGTTGACATTCTTTTTGTTAATTATCTTTCATAAGCGGTCAAATCATTCATGTGCCTTTATGTTCTATTGATTCAATTGGGGCAAAAAAAACCATCTTTTTTTGGTGTTGATGTTAATAATTTGCTCATAATTTCCTCCCCCTTTAAGTAGTACTATTTATAATAGTGGATTTATGTAACCCCTATTCTATATATAAATAGTATTTTTATTATAAAATATTTTATTTACAAAATAAAATTTATTTAATAATAAAAGTGTTAAAATTAATTGAATATGATTTTATTTATCATTTTAATTAGTAAAATTAATGTAATATAAAGTATGATTTTTGTATATTATTTGCAATACATTTTATACATGCTATTATTTAGCAATAGTTATCTCAAATATTAGAGATAAACTATATGCATTATTATAGGTAATTAACAAGAGATTTTAGAAATTGTTAATTAACTTTTTCAAATAAATTATAACTAATTTATTTTAGAATTGTTCCTTTGCTTATTTTAATAAAAATTTAAAATAAAAAATTTAAAAAAATATGTTTTTCAAGCCCATTGTTTTATTTTTAATAAAATAAATGGGTTTTTTATTTGAAAGGATGTAAAAAAGTGCCTACAGAAATTCAAGAAATAGGTTCTGATAATAAAAAGCAAAAAAATATTAAGGATTTTAGAAAAGAAATCACTTCTAAGATTACAAGTGCAAAAATAGAAAAAAAATATTGCAAACAATTAATAAAAACAATTAATTTAGAAACAAGTACACATAAACATAGACATGAAAAAAGTAGAAGAATTAAAAAACAAGTGACACCAAATCCAAGACCATCTAAAGAAATTTTGAAATTAAATAAAAAATTAATTATTAATAAAAATAATCGTAGAGAATATCAAACTAGTTTTCAAACTATTATTAATGAATTAGTTGATAGAGGAACATTAAGAAGAATTAGAGACTTAAATCAATTAGTTAATCCTGATTTTATTTGTGAAGATAATATTATTTTGGCTTTAAATCCTGAATCAAATTATGGTTATTTTAGATTACCAGTTGCAATTCGATGACAACAAAATACACAAAGTATTGAAGACAATTTAGAATTAGTTTTAAGAACAGATAATTTATATCTTCAAGGATTTATAGGTAATAATAATTATTATCATTTTGATTTTAAAAATATCAATATGAATATGCAACCACAGGCTGTTAGAGATGGTTCAGTTCCTCTTTTAGAGCGAATTGAAGGAATACAAAATAATATAGTGTTAAATGAAATTAGTCCAGATTACAGGGATATGATACGTGAAAACGATGAAAATATTTATTGAAGCAATATTTTTGGTTCTTTTTTTCAATTGATAAATAGAATGGATGATAATTTTAATGAGCAAGGAATTTTGATAGAAGGTGCTTTAGGGAATTTAGCTAGATCTTTGGGTGATGTAATTTTAGTTACTGCAGAATCATTAAGATTTTGATCACTTCATACTCACATTATTCAAAATTTAGTTAATAATAATCATTATATTACTTTAGGACTTAATAATCGTAATCCTATTTACAATACATTAGTTAATTGAAGTGCAGAATCTCGTACTCAATCTCTTATAATAGATTTACTTTCAACTTCAAATGATAGAAGACCTAATCCAAATTCAAATCAAGAAGCAATAAATATATTGACTGAATTTGGCTATTTAAGAAGAAGAGACGATGAACATTTTGTAAATTTATTATCAAGAATATTAATTTTACCAACAAATCAACTTACAAATATTCTAGGACATAGCAATATTAGAATTATATTATCTCGAAGTAAATTTTCCGAAACAGATGATACTTTAATAATTCTGAAAATATATGAAAAAAATTTAGAAGAAATTAAGAGTCAAATAACAAAAAATAAAGAACCAGAATTACAAAAAAAATTGATGAAATAGTAACTGATGAACAAGTTTTAATTGAAGCTAAATTACAAGACATTTCAAAAAAAATTGAACAATTAGAAATTATTAAACAAAATGAATTGCAAAAAAAAATTGATGAAATAGTAACTGATGAGCAAGTTTTAATTGAAGCTAAATTACAAGACATTTCAAAAAAAATTGAACAATCAGAAATTATTAAACAAAATGAATTGCAAAAATTACAAGAAATTAAGTCAAAAAGTTTATTAAAAATTGAAAAGAAAAAAGTTAATGAATTAGAAACACAAGTTGTTGTAAATAAACAACTAAAAAAAAGTAGCTGTAAACCTTTCCAAGAAACTGAAAATCAAAAAGATAGTGCAAGTAGTTCTAAACAATCATTAATAAATGCTTCTACACAAATTACAACATCTGCTACTGCTTCTACTTCAAAATCAAATAAAGGTGGTGTGGTTAAATCTACTAGTTCGAAATATAAGCCTAAAAAACATATTGATGAAATAGTAACTGATGAGCAAGTTTTAATTGAAGCTAAATTACAAGACATTTCAAAAAAAATTGAACAATCAGAAATTATTAAACAAAATGAATTGCAAAAATTACAAGAAATTAAGTCAAAAAGTTTATTAAAAATTGAAAAGAAAAAAGTTAATGAATTAGAAACACAAGTTGTTGTAAATAAACAACTAAAAAAAAGTAGCTGTAAACCTTTCCAAGAAACTGAAAATCAAAAAGATAGTGCAAGTAGTTCTAAACAATCATTAATAAATGCTTCTACACAAATTACAACATCTGCTACTGCTTCTACTTCAAAATCAAATAAAGGTGGTGTGGTTAAATCTACTAGTTCGAAATATAAGCCTAAAAAACATATTGATGAAATAGTAACTGATGAGCAAGTTTTAATTGAAGCTAAATTACAAGACATTTCAAAAAAAATTGAACAATCAGAAATTATTAAACAAAATGAATTGCAAAAATTACAAGAAATTAAGTCAAAAAGTTTATTAAAAATTGAAAAGAAAAAAGTTAATGAATTAGAAACACAAGTTGTTGTAAATAAACAACTAAAAAAA
Organism: Spiroplasma endosymbiont of Zeiraphera isertana; assembly: GCF_964030805.1. Taxonomy (GTDB): domain Bacteria; phylum Bacillota_I; class Bacilli_A; order Mycoplasmatales; family VBWQ01; genus Spiroplasma_E. The sequence goes on along the minus strand of NZ_OZ034965.1, from coordinate 489,448 downwards.
AGTAGCTGTAAACCTTTCCAAGAAACTGAAAATCAAAAAGATAGTGCAAGTAGTTCTAAACAATCATTAATAAATGCTTCTACACAAATTACAACATCTGCTACTGCTTCTACTTCAAAATCAAATAAAGGTGGTGTGGTTAAATCTACTAGTTCGAAATATAAGCCTAAAAAACATATTGATGAAATAGTAACTGATGAGCAAGTTTTAATTGAAGCTAAATTACAAGACATTTCAAAAAAAATTGAACAATCAGAAATTATTAAACAAAATGAATTGCAAAAATTACAAGAAATTAAGTCAAAAAGTTTATTAAAAATTGAAAAGAAAAAAGTTAATGAATTAGAAACACAAGTTGTTGTAAATAAACAACTAGAAAAAAGAAATGATGATTCTTTTTCTTTACCTGAAATACCAAATCATGAATTAGAAACAAAGAAAAAGAAAAAAACATCATCTGATTCTTATAGTTCTGAAAAAACTAATAAAAGTAAAATGATAAGTTTATAAGATTTAGGAGAAAATATGGAAAATTATGAAATTGTAAAACAATTATTAAAAATTAAAGAACCTTTAGAAGTAAACTATTTAGAAAAGTATTATCAAAATACTATAAAAACAAAAGAAACTATTTTAGATTTAGAGAAATTAAATCATGAAATAAATCAGTATAAAAAAATTAAGGCTTTTCTCCCTTTATGTACTATTTTTAATTTTATCACATAAATGCTGAGAAAAGCCTATCTACGGACTTCTCCCCACATTTTTAAATCAAACATAACATTACAGTTTCAAAACTAGGTATGTTATTGAATTTATATGCTGATTCTTTTGCATATAAATGAACATGATGTTTTTCAACTTTGATATGTGTTTTAAATGTTCGTCTGATGTGCTTTCATGCCGATTCAATCTGGTTTATGTTTACACCAGTTTTTGAAACATAGCCATCTTGATGGTTAACTGTTTCATGCTTAGTGAAAACTGATTTAAAATGGCGATATCCTTTTCAAGAATCAGTATGTACATCACACTTTGAAGAAATGTGGTTTCTTGCAAATTGCAAAAGATTTTTTTGATTTGCATTTTTCAACACTTTCACAATTAAATTATTGGTTGTTTTTTCATAAATCCCAACAATCAAAGTTTTATTTTTTAAGGATCTTCCTTGTTTTTTAAAACCCATATGTGAAAGATACATTTCATCCATTTGCACTATGCCCTCAACAATGAATTGAGGTTCTTGTTTTGCAATTGCACTTCGGATTTTATGACCCATTCTTCAAGCAGTTTTCAAAGTTACTCCCAATTCTTTTGCAACATCAGTTGATGGAATTCCATGTTTGGTGTTTATTCATCTAAAGATGAGATAAAACCAAGATGTCAAAGGTGTTTGTGACTTGTAAAAAATGGTGTCATGAAGAATACTAAATGTTTGATGACATTTCAAACATCTTATTCTTCTTAAATCAGAAGTATTCAAATTTGTTCAAGAACACCTCATACATTTGTTTTCCTTCAAACTTGCTATATATTTCAAACAATCTTTTTCTGTTTGAAATATATTGTTGAACTCATTCAATTTCATTGTTTCCTCCACAAGTACATGTGGGGAGAAGTCCGAAAATTAATTGAGAAATTATAACATCAAAAGAAAGTGATTATCAATTAAAAGAAGCTGAATTAAATAAATTAAAAAACTTTTATTTAAAAAATAAAAATGAAGAAATCAAAAATTATAATTTTTCAAGTTTAATTACAGATTTTAAAGTAAATTGAAATGATTATTCAAAATTAACAATTGATCAACAGCAAATTTTATTTTATAAAAAAATTGGAAAATATAAAGCTTATTTAGAATCTATTTCAAATGACAATCAAATTATAAAAAATGAATTTTCAAATTGTTTTAAATATTTTAAAAATATAAATGAAATAATTTCAAAAGAAAAAATTAAATATAAAAATCAAGAATTAAAAAATTATGATGAATTAATAAACGGACTTCTCCCCACATGTACTTGTGGAGGAAACAATGAAATTGAATGAGTTCAACAATATATTTCAAACAGAAAAAGATTGTTTGAAATATATAGCAAGTTTGAAGGAAAACAAATGTATGAGGTGTTCTTGAACAAATTTGAATACTTCTGATTTAAGAAGAATAAGATGTTTGAAATGTCATCAAACATTTAGTATTCTTCATGACACCATTTTTTACAAGTCACAAACACCTTTGACATCTTGGTTTTATCTCATCTTTAGATGAATAAACACCAAACATGGAATTCCATCAACTGATGTTGCAAAAGAATTGGGAGTAACTTTGAAAACTGCTTGAAGAATGGGTCATAAAATCCGAAGTGCAATTGCAAAACAAGAACCTCAATTCATTGTTGAGGGCATAGTGCAAATGGATGAAATGTATCTTTCACATATGGGTTTTAAAAAACAAGGAAGATCCTTAAAAAATAAAACTTTGATTGTTGGGATTTATGAAAAAACAACCAATAATTTAATTGTGAAAGTGTTGAAAAATGCAAATCAAAAAAATCTTTTGCAATTTGCAAGAAACCACATTTCTTCAAAGTGTGATGTACATACTGATTCTTGAAAAGGATATCGCCATTTTAAATCAGTTTTCACTAAGCATGAAACAGTTAACCATCAAGATGGCTATGTTTCAAAAACTGGTGTAAACATAAACCAGATTGAATCGGCATGAAAGCACATCAGACGAACATTTAAAACACATATCAAAGTTGAAAAACATCATGTTCATTTATACGCAAAAGAATCGGCATATAAATTCAACAATATACCTAGTTTTGAAACTGTAATGTTATGTTTGATTTAAAAATGTGGGGAGAAGTCCGTAGATAGGCTTTTCTCAGCATTTATGTGATAAAATTTAAAAATAGTACATAAAGGGAGAAAAGCCTTAATAAATTTAATAATGTTGAAAAATAATAATTTATTAAATTCTAATGATGAAAATAAAAAGTTAAAAAATTTTTTAATTAAAACTAATTTTAAAAAATTTTATGATAAATTTGGAAATGAATATGAAATTAATTGAATTAAAAAACCAATTGATTCTTTAAAAGAAAATTGAGAAATAGAAAAAATCAAAGATTATTTTATTTATGTTGGATCACAGAATTTTATCAAAAAAGAAAATTTTTATCATGAAATTATTACAAATAAAAGTTTGATAAAAGAACAATTAAGTTTGGAATTTATCAATATTTTTGATGATAAATTTAAAAGTGATCAAAATTATTTTGAGTTTTTAAATATAACAACTAATCAAATTTTTGAAAAATGTGAAATGTTAATAAATAATAAAATAGATAATAGTCAAATAAATAGTGAAAATTTAGACTATTTATTAAAAAGTGAGTTATATTTATTAAATAATAATAACTTAGAAAATTATCGAAAATTAAAAAATGAAGCTCAAAAACAACAAAAAGAATTAAATAAAAAAAGAATTAAAAAAATAAATAAAAATACAGTAAAAAAACAAGAAAAATATTCATTTTCAAACCTTGATGAATATTCAAATAAAACAATTGATAATATAAGTTCATTAGATAAAAAAATAAGTTTATTAAAAATTGAAAAAGATAATGATGAAAACCAAAATAATTTGTTTTCTGATATTAAAAAAATTAATAAATATTTAACCTTATTAAAAGATTATGCTTTCAGTGAAAAAAACGAATTAGAAAAAAGTGAAAATATTAATCTTGAAGAGATTAAAAATGAAATTAATTTTAATAATAAGATTATACAAAAAATATCTGGTATTAATAACATGTTAAATACAATTAATTCATTTGATGAAAATAATTGTTTAAAAACAAATAAATTTCTTAAAGAAGCAGAAATTTATTTTAAGCTTTTAAATGAAAATGTTATTGAAAAATTAAAAGAGAATAATCAATTTTTTTTAGAAAAAATTAATATTTATATTAATAAAAATAATAATGACAATTCAATATCACCCAGTACTAGTATTTTACAACCAGATTATATAGATAAATTTAAAGAAGAATTACAAATAATAAATAATATTGAATTAATAGAAAAAGAACAAAAAGAATTAAATGATAGAAAAAAAGAATTAGAAGAAAAAATGAAAGAAGTAAAAAAAGATAATAAAATAGTTTTATTATTTGAAAATAATGATGAAATAAAAAATACTGGACAAATATCTGAAAAAATGGGAGCAATTCCTAAAGGAAGTAAAATAACTCAAAGTGATATTAATAAAATCAATAATTTTAATAATCAAAAAGAACCAACAAAATCACCTTGTTTAACTTAAGAAGAAATAAAAAGTTATCAAAATCAAGGAGCAGTTGGGAATGTCCAGTAATCTGTGTAACTTAGTTTTACAGATTACTGGAAACCCTCAAAACTAAGGGTGGTTTTTTTGCTACAAAATAATTTATACTAAACTATATAAATTTTGATTTGTCTTGGTAATGTTTAGTAATCTGTGTAACTTACAAAAATAACTATGTTTAATTAATTCTAGTAAATATAATTAAATGACTAGAAAGAGTGAGTTACAAATGGTTAAAAAACAAAACATTAATAATAATGATCCAATATCACGAGCAGTAGATTTATTACTAGAAAATACTGAAGATTTAACAACAGTTTTTAAAGAAGGAGGTTTATATAAAGAATTAACAAAAAGATTAGTGGAAAAAATGTTGAATTCTGAAATGCAAAATTATTTAGGATATGAAAAAAATCAACATAGTAATAGTGAAAATGCTCTTAATGGCATAACTTCAAAAAAATTAATAACTCAAGAAGGTAAAATTGAAATTGATGTACCACGAGATCGTAATAGTAATTTTACTCCTGTAATAGTGACAAAAAGACAAAGAAGATTTGATGGTTTTGATCAACAAGTTCTTTCACTATATGCAAAAGGTATGACAGTATCTGACATTAGAATGAAGTTGCAAGAGTTATATCATGGTGCAGATATTAGTGAAAGTGTTATTAGTCAAATTACTGATGATGTTATTGATGATGTCAAAGCATGTCAAAATCGGCCATTAGAAAGTATTTATCCGATTGTTTATTTTGATTGTATAGTAGTTAAAGTACGACAAGATAAACGGATTATTAACAAATCAGTTTATATAGCACTAGGAGTTGATTTAGAAGGTAAAAAAGATGTTTTAGGTTTATGAATTAGTGAAAATGAAGGTTCTAAATTTTGATTATCTAATTTTACAGAAATGAAAAATCGAGGCTTAAATGATATTCTTATTGCTTGTAGTGATAATTTAACAGGCATGTCAGAAGCAATACAATCAGTTTATCCTAAAACCGAACATCAATTATGCATAGTTCATCAAATTATAAATAGTTTAAAATATGTTTCATACAAACATCGAAAATCTCTAGTTACAGATTTAAATTTTAATTTTCACAAAAAATCTTGATATTACTTTTAATTTTAAATTAAAAGTAATATTTTTATATCAGGGGTGATTTTTTGTGACTAATAATGAATTAATTGATGTTTTAAAAAACAAAAAAGATGAAGAATTTATAAAAATTATTAGACATTTTAAAAATAGAATTAAACAAATTGAGAAAAAAGAAAAATTAGATGCAATTGATAAAAAATTTTAAAGAAAAAGGAATTCAATGTCCAAATTGTAAATCTTATTGATGTGTAAAAAATGGTTTTAAGAATAATAAGCAAAAATATTTATGCAAAGATTGTAAAAGTAGCTTTGATGCTTTAAGAAATCATTTTTTACATTGAAGTCATTTATCTCATGAACAATGAGATTGAATAATTTGATTGTCATTGTTAGGTCAATCTGCTTATACTATTTCTCAATTTGCTAAAATTTCAAAAACATCAGCATGATTTAATCGTCAAAAATTTATGAAATCATCACAATTAGCAAAAACACAAAAACCATTCACAAAATTAAAAGGTAGAATTGAAATTGATGAAACTTTTATCAAAGAAATTCATAAAGGAAATTTCAAAAATCCAGATGATCCAAGAAAAAAATGAATTGAAGAAAATGCTAAAGATTTAAACTGTTGTATTGAAATGGCAATTGATGAAAATAAAAATATTTATGCTCAAACAACAAATACTAAAAGATTAACAAAAAAATGAGTACAAGAAAATTTAACATCTAAGCTTATCGAAGAAAAACTTTTAATTTTCACAAAAAATCTTGATATTACTTTTAATTTAAAATTAAAAGTAATATTTTTATATCAGGGGTGATTTTTTGTGACTAATAATAAATTAATTGATGTTTTAAAAAACAAAAAAGATGAAGAATTTATAAAAATTATTAGACATTTTAAAAATAGAATTAAACAAATTGAGAAAAAAGAAAAATTAGATGCAATTGATAAAAAATTTTAAAGAAAAAGGAATTCAATGTCCAAATTGTAAATCTTATTGATGTGTAAAAAATGGTTTTAAGAATAATAAGCAAAAATATTTATGCAAAGATTGTAAAAGTAGCTTTGATGCTTTAAGAAATCATTTTTTACATTGAAGTCATTTATCTCATGAACAATGAGATTGAATAATTTGATTGTCATTGTTAGGTCAATCCGCTTATACTATTTCTCAATTTGCTAAAATTTCAAAAACATCAGCATGATTTAATCGTCAAAAATTTATGAAATCATCACAATTAGCAAAAACACAAAAACCATTCACAAAATTAAAATGTAGAATTGAAATTGATGAAACTTTTATCAAAGAAATTCATAAAGGAAATTTCAAAAATCCAGATGATCCAAGAAAAAAATGAATTGAAGAAAATGCTAAAGATTTAAACTGTTGTATTGAAATGGCAATTGATGAAAATAAAAATATTTATGCTCAAACAACAAATACTAAAAGATTAACAAAAAAATGAGTACAAGAAAATTTAACATCTAAGCTTATCGAAGAAAAATCAATTATAGTTTGTGATATGCAAATACTATATGATACAGTAGCTAAACAAACAAAATTTACTCTCAAGAAATTTAAATCAAAAGAAAATAAAGAATTAAATTATAAAAATTTAAGTAATATCAATAAAATACAATCAAGTTTAAAAGAATTTATTACTCATTATCATGGCATTGGATTTACCAATATTCAAAATTACCTCAATTTATGAAAATTTAAATACCAACATTATAAAATATCACCTTATGCAAAATCTGAAGCATTATATTTCAGTTTGTAAAAAAAATAAATCCAAAAATTAAATAAAATCAAATTTTAGGCCAGGTTGATGATTTTTTTATTTCATCAAGAGTTTTTTTGAAAATTAAAAAAGAAAAATCAATTATAGTTTGTGATATGCAAATACTATATGATACAGTAGCTAAACAAACCAAATGTACTCTCAAAAAATTTAAATCAAAAGAAAATAAAGAATTAAATTATAAAAATTTAAGTAATATCAGTAAAATACAATCAAGTTTAAAAGAATTTATTACTCATTATCATGGCATTGGATTTACCAATATTCAAAATTACCTCAATTTATGAAAATTTAAATACCAACATTATAAAATATCACCTTATGCAAAATCTGAAGCATTATATTTCAGTTTGTAAAAAAAATAAATCCCAAAATTAAATAAAATCAAATTTTAGGCCAGGTTGATGATTTTTTTTTATTTCATCAAGAGTTTTTTTGAAAATTAAAATATATTTCTTTACCACATCCTCCATGACATCATTTAATATCTCATAAAGTAAATCCGGTATTTTTTATACTTGGGTCTACTGAAAGTAAATAATTATTCATAATTTCTATACTCATTTTTATTATTATTTTTTAAATTTTTAAATCTTTCACGAATTTCTTTAAATTGATCAAATAATACTTTTAAATAATTTTCACCCATTAATATTAAAAAATCTTTATTATTACTTGGATTTAATTTTTCCATATCTTCTCTTATACATTCATCAAATAAAACTGTATTTGTAATCATATATTTTTCAAAATAATCTAATTGTTTTTCACTGGGTTCTCATTTCTCATTAGATACTTTTATATTATTACTATAATTTTGTTGTTTATTATTATTTTGTATTAAATTAACATTATCATTATCTGGATCAAGTTCATCTTCACTTAATAAAAGTAAATTCATTAGAAAATATCGATAAGCATAAGTTTCTGCACTACCTTTTGCTTTTGCTATATCTGTATTTTTAGCACAAGCAAGTATATCAAAATATTTAAATTCTTTATCATTATCTAAATCAATAATTGTATATCTTTTAAAATAAGTTATTTCTACTTCTTTAGTATCTAAATAATTTATTTTTCTATCAGTTGTTAATATATCTTCATGTGTAATAACAATATTTAATTCTTTACATAATAATTTAAATTTATTAAAAATATCACTTAATAATCAATATTTATAATTTCCAAATTTATTAAAACCATTTTTAGGTGTACTACCAATTTCTAATTGTAATTTAAGTATTTTTTTATATAAATTATTCATTTTTATCACTCTTTCTATTTATTTATTGCTTTTTTAATTAAACTTCTTATAAAACCATTAATTTTCATATTTTTTTCTTCACAAATTTCTTTTAATTTTTCATAATCTTTTTCAGTAAATCTTAAATGAACAATAATTTGTTTAATCATTAAATCTTCTGGTTTCTTTTTAGGTGCTGTTGTCATATTTATTCATCTCCTTTAACCTTTAATAATTCTTTTATAATCAATAATTACTTGTTCTAATTGATTTACATTTTTATAATTAAAATAATCAAGACTAATTTTTAAATCACCATCAGCATTAATGTTAATTTCTAAATCTTCATATTTACTATTAAATTCTTCTTGTAATTCTTCAAATTTTTCTATTAATTTCATTGCATTTTGTAATTCTAATTGATTCATTTTTACACTCCTTTAAAATTTTCTAATTGTAATTCATTAATATAATATTCATATAAGTAATCTCAATTATTTGATGTTAAATACATATCTTCTTCAATCATGTCATTAATACATTTATTACAATAATAACTATTATCAATTCCATGTAATTCACTTATTCATATATATTTTTCATTATGTATATTACATTTCATTTTTTTCACCTATTAATTTATAAAAACATTTATTACAAGTTCTATTTCCATATGATGAATTTTTATGACAAATATCACACGAACCTTTAATTCTATATTCTCTACATTCCATAATTATTAATCCCTTTCTATAATTTTTAATATTTCTTGTATTTCAATATATTTTTTATTTTTAAGTAATTTTTCATTACATAATTTTTTTATTAATTCAATTTTTTCAAAACTAAGTAACATATTAATTTCCTTTAATACTTTAAATAAAAGATTTTTTCATTATGAGTATTTATATCTTTCGTTGGCATAACAATATAATTTATTGCTAAATCATTATTTTTATATGGATTATTGATTTTAAAACTTTTCATATCTTGTTCTCAAGTAATGTTATATTTAAAACATTCTTGATTTTTAGCATTTTTAAAAATATAATAACCATTATATTGTTCATAAAATTCACAAGATATTAATTCATTTTCATTCTTAGTAATATTTGGAATATTTTTAATATATTTTAAAATATCACTACCTTTAACACTTTCAATATTTTTTGTTATTGATTTTTTACCTAATTTATAATAAAAATCTTCAATTATTTTTAATGCTATTTTTTTATTTTTTTCATCAATAATAGTATCTTTAATAGGAAATCATGTTTCATATTCACCAATTTCTAATAACATACCTTTAGTTGTTTCTTTAATTCTATTTTTAATATCTAAATTAACATTAATCATTACAAATCCTTTCTATATATAAGCCTTATCACCTACAGTGATAAGAGGCTTATATACTACTAACTACTTATTTACTATACGTAAGGCTTATGCTACTGTAAGTAGCAAAGCCTTGTAGGGTAGGGGTTCTAGGGGAAGGGAACCAAAATTTCTGAAATTTTTAAAAAGCAACACAAAAATTACTATTGGAATATTCTTTTAATTTTCAAAAAAACTCTTGATGAAATAAAAAAAATCATCAACCTGGCCTAAAATTTGATTTTATTTAATTTTGGGATTTATTTTTTTTACAAACTGAAATATAATGCTTCAGATTTTGCATAAGGTGATATTTTATAATGTTGGTATTTAAATTTTCATAAATTGAGGTAATTTTGAATATTGGTAAATCCAATGCCATGATAATGAGTAATAAATTCTTTTAAACTTGATTAGACTTGGTGCAAAACCTTTAATTTTAACAATTTAACGATTATTATTAATATTAAAGGTGATAGTTATTATGTTGAAAAAATATAAAGATGATCAAGAATTTTATAGTTTAGTCGGCATAAAGCCACAAACATTTTATAAAATGCTTGAATTTTTAAAAATTGCTGAGTCTAAACAAAAATATTATGGTGGTAGAAAAAATAAAATTGTAATTGAAGAGCGTTTATTAATGACTTTAGAATATTGAAAAGACTATAGTAGTTATAGAGTTATTGCAAAAAGATATAATATTAGTCATACTAGTTGCATTCGTAATATTTTTTGAATTGAAAATATTTTAATAAAAAGCGGAATTTTTTTTTAATTTTCACAAAAAATCTTGATATTACTTTTAATTTTAAATTAAAAGTAATATTTTTATATCAGGGGTGATTTTTTGTGACTAATAATGAATTAATTGATGTTTTAAAAAACAAAAAAGATGAAGAATTTATAAAAATTATTAGACATTTTAAAAATAGAATTAAACAAATTGAGAAAAAAGAAAAATTAGATGCAATTGATAAAAAATTTAAAGAAAAAGGAATTCAATGTCCAAATTGTAAATCTTATTGATGTGTAAAAAATGGTTTTAAGAATAATAAGCAAAAATATTTATGCAAAGATTGTAAAAGTAGCTTTGATGCTTTAAGAAATCATTTTTTACATTGAAGTCATTTATCTCATGAACAATGAGATTGAATAATTTGATTGTCATTGTTAGGTCAATCTGCTTATACTATTTCTCAATTTGCTAAAATTTCAAAAACATCAGCATGATTTAATCGTCAAAAATTTATGAAATCATCACAATTAGCCAAAACACAAAAACCATTCACAAAATTAAAAGGTAGAATTGAAATTGATGAAACTTTTATCAAAGAAATTCACAAAGGAAATTTCAAAAATCCAGATGATCCAAGAAAAAAATGAATTGAAGAAAATGCTAAAGATTTAAACTGTTGTATTGAAATGGCAATTGATGAAAATAAAAATATTTATGCTCAAACAACAAATACTAAAAGATTAACAAAAAAATGAGTACAAGAAAATTTAACATCTAAGCTTATCGAAGAAAAATCAATTATAGTTTGTGATATGCAAATACTATATGATACAGTAGCTAAACAAACAAAATGTACTCTCAAGAAATTTAAATCAAAAGAAAATAAAGAATTAAATTATAAAAATTTAAGTAATATCAGTAAAATACAATCAAGTTTAAAAGAATTTATTACTCATTATCATGGCATTGGATTTACCAATATTCAAAATTACCTCAATTTATGAAAATTTAAATACCAACATTATAAAATATCACCTTATGCAAAATCTGAAGCATTATATTTCAGTTTGTAAAAAAAATAAATCCCAAAATTAAATAAAATCAAATTTTAGGCCAGGTTGATGATTTTTTTTATTTCATCAAGAGTTTTTTTGAAAATTAAAAGAATTTTTAATTTACCTGGAAAAAAAGATTTAACAAAAAATAAAGGTACTGATAATAATTTGTTAGCTATTGATGCTACTGAAACTCCAATTGAAAGAATTAAAAAAAACTAAAATTACTTTTTTCAGGTAAAAAGAAACATCATTCTCTCAAATCCCAAATAATTATTGATATTTCCAATGGAAAAATTATTTCAACTGCTTTTTGTTTTGGAAGCATTCATGATTTTAAATTGCTTCTAAAATCTAAAACTTTTATTCATCCAGAAAAACAAGTTTTTGTTGATTCAGGTTATCAAGGTATACAAAATATTCATAAAAATACATTTTTGCCATTTAAAAAAAGTAAATACAATCAATTAACACCAATTCAAAAAGAATACAATAAAACTTTAAGTAAAATTAGAATTAAAATTGAACACGTATTTGCTAAACTAAAACGTTTTAAAATTTTAAGTTTAAAATATCGCAATAAAATACGAAGATTTGCATTAAGATTTAATTTAATAGCAGGAATATATAATTTTGAATTACCTTAGTTTTGCACCAAGTCTAATTAAGAAAAGAAAGGAATTAGCGCAATGTATAAGTATCTGAGTATTGAATCAATAATAGCAATAAAAGAATAGACTTGGTGCAAAACCTTTAATTTTAACAATTTAACGATTATTATTAATATTAAAGGTGATAGTTATTATGTTGAAAAAATATAAAGATGATCAAGAATTTTATAGTTTAGTCGGCATAAAGCCACAAACATTTTATAAAATGCTTGAAATTTTAAAAATTGCTGAGTCTAAACAAAAATATTATGGTGGTAGAACAAATAAAATTGTAATTGAAGAGCGTTTATTAATGACTTTAGAATATTGAAAAGACTATAGTAGTTATAGAGTTATTGCAAAAAGATATAATATTAGTCATACTAGTTGCATTCGTAATATTTTTTGAATTGAAAATATTTTAATAAAAAGCGGAATTTTTAATTTACCTGGAAAAAAAGATTTAACAAAAAATAAAGGTACTAATAATAATTTGTTAGCTATTGATGCTACTGAAACTCCAATTGAAAGAATTAAAAAAAACTAAAATTACTTTTTTCAGGTAAAAAGAAACATCATTCTCTCAAATCCCAAATAATTATTGATATTTCCAATGGAAAAATTATTTCAACTGCTTTTTGTTTTGGAAGCATTCATGATTTTAAATTGCTTCTAAAATCTAAAACTTTTATTCATCCAGAAAAACAAGTTTTTGTTGATTCGAGTTATCAAGGTATACAAAATATTCATAAAAATACATTTTTGCCATTTAAAAAAAGTAAATACAATCAATTAACACCAATTCAAAAAGAATACAATAAAACTTTAAGTAAAATTAGAATTAAAATTGAACACGTATTTGCTAAACTAAAACGTTTTAAAATTTTAAGTTTAAAATATCGCAATAAAATAAGAAGATTTGCATTAAGATTTAATTTAATAGCAGGAATATATAATTTTGAATTACCTTAGTTTTGCACCAAGTCTAATGTAAAAAAATGATTTCTTAAAGCATCAAAGCTACTTTTACAATCTTTGCATAAATATTTTTGCTTATTATTCTTAAAACCATTTTTTACACATCAATAAGATTTACAATTTGGACATTGAATTCCTTTTTCTTTAAATTTTTTATCAATTGCATCTAATTTTTCTTTTTTCTCAATTTGTTTAATTCTATTTTTAAAATGTCTAATAATTTTTATAAATTCTTCATCTTTTTTGTTTTTTAAAACATCAATTAATTCATTATTAGTCACAAAAAATCACCCCTGATATAAAAATATTACTTTTAATTTTAAATTAAAAGTAATATCAAGATTTTTTGTGAAAATTAAAACGATTTTCTGGGTGTAGAATTAATTTGAAATGCTATAAAATTTAAATCTTTTTGTTTATATGAAGATAGATCTGTAGATTTTGGTAAATATCTTCTTAAAATACCATTATTATTTTCATTTAAACCCCTTTGGCAAGGTTTACCAGGATCTGCAAAATAAATTTTGACATTACAAATTTTTTCGATTAATCTTCATTTACTAAATTCTTTACCACGATCAAAAGTAATGGTTTTAACTGTTCCTTTTTGTAACTTTGAAATAAATTTTATTATACTTTTCGTAATATTTTCTGATTTATGATTTTTAGTTACTAAAGGAATTGTGGTTTTTGATCATATATCAGCCAAAGTAATAATAGAACTTTTATGATCTTTGCCGATGATAGTATCACCTTCTAAATGACCAAATTCTTGTATATTTTTAATATTAGGAATGATTAAATTTCTTTCATGAATAGACTTACAATTATTAATTTTGCCCCTAGTTTCTTTTTGTTTGTGAGATTTATTTTTGCCTTTTCTCAATAAGTTATTTTCATCAAAACCCATTCGATTTGTTTTAAACATGTTATATAAAGTTTTTGTCGAAATACTTTTTATTTTATTTTCCTTTAAAAAGTTAGCAATTATATCAAGATCATACTTTTTAGTAATTAACAAATGATTAATACTATTAATTTCTGTTAAAGTTAAAATTATTAATTTTCTGCCTGCATTTTGTTTATTTTTTTGAAATTGATTCAATATTTCTAATGGCAATAAGTTTTTATTTAATAATCTACAAACTCTATGTACAGTTGATTTACTATAATCAACAATTTTTGCTATTTTACGAATCGAAAATCCATAATTTTTATATTCTTTTATTGCTATTATTGATTCAATACTCAGATACTTATACATTGCGCTAATTCCTTTCTTTTCTTAATTATAGAACTAACGCAATTTAATTTTTATATAAGTGTCCTTTTTAATTTTACAATTAAAGATATTTAAAAATACCAAAAGTAAATACATTTAAAAAAGTTAGTTTTCAATTTTTTTGTTTTTTTTTTTTTTCTAGAACTTTAATATTTTTTTCTAATACTTTAATTTCTCCAATTAATTTTATATTTTTATCTTCTTCATCAAATATTTGTCCAGTTAATTCATTGATTTCTTCATCTAATGTAAAAAATTCCTCCTCTTCGATTAATGAAATATTTAATTTTAATTCTGTATTTTTTTTATCAATATAAGATATTTTTTCATCTAATTCTTTAATTTCTTTATCTAATCTTTAATTGTAAAATTAAAAAGGACACTTATATAAAAATTAAATTGTGTTAGTTCTATAATTAAGAAAAGAAAGGAATTAGCGCAATGTATAAGTATCTGAGTATTGAATCAATAATAGCAATAAAAGAATATAAAAATTATGGATTTTCGATTCGTAAAATAGCAAAAATTGTTGATTATAGTAAATCAACTGTACATAGAGTTTGTAGATTATTAAATAAAAACTTATTGCCATTAGAAATATTGAATCAATTTCAAAAAAATAAACAAAATGCAGGCAGAAAATTAATAATTTTAACTTTAACAGAAATTAATAGTATTAATCATTTGTTAATTACTAAAAAGTATGCTCTTGATATAATTGCTAACTTTTTAAAGGAAAATAAAATAAAAAGTATTTCAACAAAAACTTTATATAACATGTTTAAAACAAATCGAATGGGTTTTGATGAAAATAACTTATTGAGAAAAGGCAAAAATAAATCTCACAAACAAAAAGAAACTAGGGGCAAAATTAATAATTGTAAGTCTATTCATGAAAGAAATTTTTTAATTTTCACAAAAAATCTTGATATTACTTTTAATTTAAAATTAAAAGTAATATTTTTATATCAGGGGTGATTTTTTGTGACTAATAATTAATTAATTGATGTTTTAAAAAACAAAAAAGATGAAGAATTTATAAAAATTATTAGACATTTTAAAAATAGAATTAAACAAATTGAGAAAAAAGAAAAATTAGATGCAATTGATAAAACATTTAAAGAAAAAGGAATTCAATGTCCAAATTGTAAATCTTATTGATGTGTAAAAAATGGTTTTAAGAATAATAAGCAAAAATATTTATGCAAAGATTGTAAAAGTAGCTTTGATGCTTTAAGAAATCATTTTTTACATTGAAGTCATTTATCTCATGAACAATGAGATTGAATAATTTGATTGTCATTGTTAGGTCAATCTGCTTATACTATTTCTCAATTTGCTAAAATTTCAAAAACATCAGCATGATTTAATCGTCAAAAATTTATGAAATCATCACAATTAGCAAAAACACAAAAACCATTCACAAAATTAAAAGGTAGAATTGAAATTGATGAAACTTTTATCAAAGAAATTCATAAAGGAAATTTCAAAAATCCAGATTATCCAAGAAAAAAATGAATTGAAGAAAATGCTAAAGATTTAAACTGTTGTATTGAAATGGCAATTGATGAAAATAAAAATATTTATGCTCAAACAACAAATACTAAAAGATTAACAAAAAAATGAGTACAAGAAAATTTAACATCTAAGCTTATCGAAGAAAAATCAATTATAGTTTGTGATATGCAAATACTATATGATAAAGTAGCTAAACAAACAAAATGTACTCTCAAGAAATTTAAATCAACAGAAAATAAAGAATTAAATTATAAAAATTTAAGTAATATCAGTAAAATACAATCAAGTTTAAAAGAATTTATTACTCATTATCATGGCATTGGATTTACCAATATTCAAAATTACCTCAATAGACTTGGTGCAAAACTAAGGTAATTCAAAATTATATATTCCTGCTATTAAATTAAATCTTAATGCAAATCTTCGTATTTTATTGCGATATTTTAAACTTAAAATTTTAAAACGTTTTAGTTTAGCAAATACGTGTTCAATTTTAATTCTAATTTTACTTAAAGTTTTATTGTATTCTTTTTGAATTGGTGTTAATTGATTGTATTTACTTTTTTTAAATGGCAAAAATGTATTTTTATGAATATTTTGTATACCTTGATAACCTGAATCAACAAAAACTTGTTTTTCTGGATGAATAAAAGTTTTAGATTTTAGAAGCAATTTAAAATCATGAATGCTTCCAAAACAAAAAGCAGTTGAAATAATTTTTCCATTGGAAATATCAATAATTATTTGGGATTTGAGAGAATGATGTTTCTTTTTACCTGAAAAAATTAATTTTAGTTTTTTTTAATTCTTTCAATTGGAGTTTCAGTAGCATCAATAGCTAACAAATTATTATTAGTACCTTTATTTTTTGTTAAATCTTTTTTTCCAGGTAAATTAAAAATTCCGCTTTTTATTAAAATATTTTCAATTCAAAAAATATTACGAATGCAACTAGTATGACTAATATTATATCTTTTTGCAATAACTCTATAACTACTATAGTCTTTTCAATATTCTAAAGTCATTAATAAACGCTCTTCAATTACAATTTTATTTTTTCTACCACCATAATATTTTTGTTTAGACTCAGCAATTTTTAAAATTTCAAGCATTTTATAAAATGTTTGTGGCTTTATGCCGACTAAACTATAAAATTCTTGATCATCTTTATATTTTTTCAACATAATAACTATCACCTTTAATATTAATAATAATCGTTAAATTGTTAAAATTAAAGGTTTTGCACCAAGTCTAATTTATGAAAATTTAAATACCAACATTATAAAATATCACCTTATGCAAAATCTGAAGCATTATATTTCAGTTTGTAAAAAAAATAAATCCCAAAATTAAATAAAATCAAATTTTAGGCCAGGTTGATGATTTTTTTTATTTCATCAAGATTTTTTTTGAAAATTAAAAAAGAAATTTAATCATTCCTAATATTAAAAATATACAAGAATTTGGTCATTTAGAAGGTGATACTATCATTGGCAAAGATCATAAAAGTTCTATTATTACTTTGGCTGATATATGATCAAAAACCACAATTCCTTTAGTAACTAAAAATCATAAATCAGAAAATATTACGAAAAGTATAATAAAATTTATTTCAAAGTTACAAAAAGGAACAGTTAAAACCATTACTTTTGATCGTGGTAAAGAATTTAGTAAATGAATATTAATCAAAAAAATTTGTAATGTCAAAATTTATTTTGCAGATCCTGGTAAACCTTGCCAAAGGGGTTTCAATGAAAATAATAATGGTATTTTAAGAAGATATTTACCAAAATCTACAGATCTATCTTCATATAAACAAAAAGATTTAAATTTTATAGCATTTCAAATTAATTCTACACCCAGAAAATCGCTCTCTTATAAAAGACCAATAGATTTAATACAATTATTTTAAAAAACTGTCCCATTTATATTTACAACTCAGGAATATTAAAAAAGATTCTTCTTTAGTTAATGGCATATATACTTCTCCTTTTTAAAAACAAAAGAACCCATTTGCTTTAAAAAAACAATGGGTAAAAACTTATATTAAGTTTATTAAAGTATATTATACTTTATTTTTTTTAACTATTAATTTTAAAAAAATAGTTATATTGAACAAAAATATTGGATTATAAAATAAAAAACTATCTTTAAAATAACATAATATATTTATATTAGAAATATAGTTATTAACTAAATTCAATCATATACTAGTTATAATTACTTATTTATTTTATCTAAAACACCATTAATGTATTTATAAGCATCATTTGGACAATAAGCTTTAGTTATAATAATAGCTTCATTAATAATAATTTTTTTATCTGTTTTAGTATGGACAATTTCATACACTGCTAAAATTAAAATTGCTTGTTCAATTGGTTTTAAATTTTCAAAATCTCATCCTTGTTTTAAATTATTATTGATTAAATCTATTAAATCATATTCATAATCAATTATTTTATTTAATATCTCGCATTGTTCAGTAATTAAACTCTTACCTTCTTCTTCAAAAAGAAATTGTTTAAACGCTTGTTGTGATTGGCCTCCAAGGAAATATTGATATAATACTTCCATCATGCCAATTCTTTTATGATGCTGGGTTATTTTCTTTTGTTCTTGCATTGTTGATTTCTACTTCCTTAGTTTGAGCAATAAATATTATATGAATATTTAATAAAAATAAATTTAAAGCTGATTCAGTACGTCTTAAAATTAAATTATTAATTTTATTTTTTAAATTTACTAAATCTTCATTTGGATTAACAATTAATTTTATTCGCACAACAATATTATTATTAATAGCAGTAATATCATTTTTTTCTAACATTAGAACTTCAACATCTTCTAATGTTAATTGATAGTTATCATTAATTAATAACATATAAATAAATTTTTTAATAACTAACGAAGATAATTTTAATGTTCCAACTTTACTTTCTTCAATAAGTATTTCCATAATATTCACCTTTCTTAAGCGCGAGTTTTGTATTTCCCTTCATCTGTACTTACTACAATTGTATCACCATTATTAATAAACATTGGTACTTGTAATTGTAAACCAGTTTCTAAAATAGCTGTTTTTGTCGTGTTAGAAACACTATTTCCCTTTACTCCTGGTGGAGCATCAACAACCGCTAATACTACCGAAGGAGGTAAATCAATACCTAATATTTCTAAATTTTTATAAACCCTTAATGATACTTCATTACCAGGAACTAAAAATTTTTTTTCTCATGATAAGCGTGATTGATCAATCCTAATTTCATTATAATCTTCATTATCCATAAAAACTGAATACATACCATCATCATAACTATAAATTGCTGGTCGTTTATCAATAATAGCTGGATAAACTGTATCACCACCAGTAAAAGTAATACTAATAATAGCTTGTGTTCTTAAATTTTTTGCTTTTACTTTCACATGCGCTTGTCCACGTCCACTTTTAGAATGTGCTGATTCAATAACTATTAAAATATCAGTTTTATTATGCAAAAAAGTAATTCCTGGTTTAAAATCATTAACGTTAATCATTTTTATTTTTTCTCCTTTCAAATATCAATTTCACGAGATGATTTTGTTAAAATTTGATAACCATCTTTGGTAACTAAAATATCATCTTCAATTCTAACACCACCTAAATTAGGAATATAAATACCCGGTTCAACAGTAATAACCATTCTCGGAACTAAAATAGTAGATTCATTTTTAATAACTCAAGGTGATTCATGAATTTCAATACCAAGTCCATGACCAGTACCATGAGTAAAATATTGTTCATAACCCTTTTCTTTAATATATTCTCTACAAATCTTATCAATTTCACCAATAGCTATACCCGGCTTTATAGCCTTAATTCCTGCCATTTGTGCTGACTTAACTATTTCATGAATTTCAATTAATTTTGGATTAATTTTACCAATCGCAAAAGTTCTAGTCATATCTGAACAAAAACCTTCATATACACAACCAAAGTCACAAGTAATTAACTCATTATTGCCAATTTTTTTATTACTAGCTTTACCATGAGGCATTGCTCCTCTTTCTCCAGAAGCAACAATAGTATCAAATGATGCTTTTGTTGCACCATTTTTAACAAATGAACGTAATATTATATCTTCAACATCTTTTTCACTAACACCAGGTCGGATAAAGCTTAAAACTTCATTAAAAGCCAAATCACCAATAGCACAAGCTTTTGCAATTCGTGCAATTTCGATTTCATCTTTAATCATTCTTAGTGAACTAACATAAATTGGAACAAATTCAATATCTTTAATTTCTTGCTTTCAACTTTCTAATTGAGCAATAGTAATATATTCTGCTTCAAAACCAATTTTTTTAATTTTTTGTGATTTTAATAAATCTTTCAATGAAGAAAAAATATTACTAAATTGAATGCATTTAACATTTTTGGCATTTTCTTTTCCCTCAGTAATATATCTTCCATCTAATAATAAATTTGCGTCATTTTTGCTAATCAATAAATAACCTAACGTTGAAATAAAATAACTATATCAAAAGCGATTTTCGGGAGAATAAAATAACATAGCATCTATTTTATTTTTGGTTAATATTGTTTCAATAATTTCTTTTTTATTTAAATTTTTCATTTTAAATTCAATCCTTTTAATAAATCATTAATTAATAACCAAGTATATTGTACTGCAAATTAAAGAAAAGAAATAAGTAAAACTTATTTCTTTTCTTTATGTAGTGTATGTTGATTACAACGAGAACAATGTTTTTTTGTTTCTAATTTTTCAGGCTTAGTTTTTTTATTACGATCAGCAATATAATTTTCTTCTTTGCAAAATTCACATCTTAAAGTTAATCCATCACGCATTGTGCGCCTCCTTAATAATAATTGAGTTATATACAATACAATATTATTGCATAATTAAATAGTTAGTTCAATTAAATAAAGGAATTATTTTTAAACTTCCTTATATGAAAAAATGTTACTAATATTAAAAATAAAAAATATCAGTAACTAGGTAATTATTTACTTTAATTGTAAAATTAAAAAGGACACTTATATAAAAATTAAATTGTGTTAGTTCTATAATTAAAAAAAGAAAGGAATTAGCGCAATGTATAAGTATCTGAGTATTGAATCAATAATAGCAATAAAAGAATATAAAAATTATGGATTTTCGATTCGTAAAATAGCAAAAATTGTTGATTATAGTAAATCAACTGTACATAGAGTTTGTAGATTATTAAATAAAAACTTATTGCCATTAGAAATATTGAATCAATTTCAAAAAAATAAACAAAATGCAGGCAGAAAATTAATAATTTTAACTTTAACAGAAATTAATAGTATTAATCATTTGTTAATTACTAAAAAGTATGCTCTTGATATAATTGCTAACTTTTTAAAGGAAAATAAAATAAAAAGTATTTCAACAAAAACTTTATATAACATGTTTAAAACAAATCGAATGGGTTTTGATGAAAATAACTTATTGAGAAAAGGCAAAAATAAATCTAACAAACAAAAAGAAACTGGGGGCAAAATTAATAATTGTAAGTCTATTCATGAAAGAAATTTAATCATTCCTAATATTAAAAATATACAAGAATTTGGTCATTTAGAAGGTGATACTATCATTGGCAAAGATCATAAAAGTTCTATTATGACTTTGGCTGATATATGATCAAAAACCACAATTTTTTTAGTAACTAAAAATCATAAATCAGAAAATATTACGAAAAGTATAATAAAATTTATTTCAAAGTTACAAAAAGGAACAGTTAAAACCATTACTTTTGATCGTGGTAAAGAATTTAGTAAATGAAGATTAATCAAAAAAATTTGTAATGTCAAAATTTATTTTGCAGATCCTGGTAAACCTTGCCAAAGGGGTTTAAATGAAAATAATAATGGTATTTTAAGAAGATATTTACCAAAATCTACAGATCTATCTTTTAATTTTCAAAAAAACTCTTGATGAAATAAAAAAAATCATCAACCTGGCCTAAAATTTGATTTTATTTAATTTTGGGATTTATTTTTTTTACAAACTGAAATATAATGCTTCAGATTTTGCATAAGGTGATATTTTATAATGTTGGTATTTAAATTTTCATAAATTGAGGTAATTTTGAATATTGGTAAATCCAATGCCATGATAATGAGTAATAAATTCTTTTAAACTTGATTGTATTTTACTGATATTACTTAAATTTTTATAATTTAATTCTTTATTTTCTTTTGATTTAAATTTCTTGAGAGTACATTTTGTTTGTTTAGCTACTGTATCATATAGTATTTGCATATCACAAACTATAATTGATTTTTCTTCAATAAGCTTAGATTTTAAATTTTCTTGTACTCATTTTTTTGTTAATCTTTTAGTATTTGTTGTTTGAGCATAAATATTTTTATTTTCATCAATTGCCATTTCAATACAACAGTTTAAATCTTTAGCATTTTCTTCAATTCATCTTTTTCTTGGATCATCTGGATTTTTGAAATTTCCTTTATGAATTTCTTTGATAAAAGTTTCATCAATTTCAATTCTACCTTTTAATTTTGTGAATGGTTTTTGTGTTTTTGCTAATTGTGATGATTTCATAAATTTTTGACGATTAAATCATGCTGATGTTTTTGAAATTTTAGCAAATTGAGAAATAGTATAAGCAGATTGACCTAACAATGACAATCAAATTATTCAATCTCGTTGTTCATGAAATAAATGACTTCAATAGACTTGGTGCAAAACTAAGGTAATTCAAAATTATATATTCCTGCTATTAAATTAAATCTTAATGCAAATCTTCGTATTTTATTGCGATATTTTAAACTTAAAATTTTAAAACGTTTTAGTTTAGCAAATACGTGTTCAATTTTAATTCTAATTTTACTTAAAGTTTTATTGTATTCTTTTTGAATTGGTGTTAATTGATTGTATTTACTTTTTTTAAATGGCAAAAATGTATTTTTGTGAATATTTTGTATACCTTGATAACCTGAATCAACAAAAAATTGTTTTTCTGGATGAATAAAATTTTTAGATTTTAGAAGCAATTTAAAATCATTAATGCTTCCAAAACAAAAAGCAGTTGAAATAATTTTTCCATTGGAAATATCAATAATTATTTGGGATTTGAGAGAATGATGTTTCTTTTTACCCGAAAAAAGTAATTTTAGTTTTTTTTAATTCTTTCAATTGGAGTTTCAGTAGCATCAATAGCTAACAAATTATTATTAGTACCTTTATTTTTTGTTAAATATTTTTTTCCAGGTAAATTAAAAATTCCGCTTTTTATTAAAATATTTTCAATTCAAAAAATATTACGAATGCAACTAGTATGACTAATATTATATCTTTTTGCAATAACTCTATAACTACTATAGTCTTTTCAATATTCTAAAGTCATTAATAAACGCTCTTCAATTACAATTTTATTTTTTCTACCACCATAATATTTTTGTTTAGACTCAGCAATTTTTAAAATTTCAAGCATTTTATAAAATGTTTTTGGCTTTATGCCGACTAAACTATAAAATTCTTGATCATCTTTATATTTTTTCAACATAATAACTATCACCTTTAATATTAATAATAATCGTTAAATTGTTAAAATTAAAGGTTTTGCACCAAGTCTAATGTAAAAAATGATTTCTTAAAGCATCAAAGCTACTTTTACAATCTTTGCATAAATATTTTTGCTTATTATTCTTAAAACCATTTTTTACACATCAATAATATTTACAATTTGGACATTGAATTCCTTTTTCTTTAAATTTTTTATCAATTGCATCTAATTTTTCTTTTTTCTCAATTTGTTTAATTCTATTTTTAAAATGTCTAATAATTTTTATAAATTCTTCATCTTTTTTGTTTTTTAAAACATCAATTAATTCATTATTAGTCACAAAAAATCACCCCTGATATAAAAATATTACTTTTAATTTAAAATTAAAAGTAATATCAAGATTTTTTGTGAAAATTAAAAGATCTATCTTCATATAAACAAAAAGATTTAAATTTTATAGCATTTCAAATTAATTCTACACCCAGAAAATCGCTCTCTTATAAAAGACCAATAGATTTAATACAATTATTTTAAAAAACTGTCCCATTTATATTTACAACCCAGGAAATTTCATGTTGTATATAGGTATATGAGAAATATCGGTTTAAAAGCTAAAGTTCGCATAAAGAAATTTGATTATAGAACTAAATCAGGAAGTTTAAGATATGATAATTTACTAAATCGTAATTTTTCAACCACTAATTTAAATCAAAAATTAGGTACTGATATAACTTATTTATTAACTAATGGTAAAACTTATTATTTATCAATTGTTAAAGATTTTCATAATAATGAAATATTAGATTATAAAATAAGCGCAAGTTTAGATATGACATTTGTTGTCCAAAATATTATTCAAGCTTGAGTTAATGCTCAAAAACCTAATTCATGAATTTTGCAATCAGATCAAGGTTTTTATTATACAAATCCTTCATATAAAACTTTATGTGATGAATTAAAAATAAAAATGGCTTTTATCCCTTTATGTACTATTTTTAAATTTTATCACATAAATGGAGATAAAAGCCTACCTAGGAAATTATCCCCGCATGTATTTAAATCAAACACAAAATTACAGTTTCAAAACTAGGTATGTTATTGAATTTATATGCTGATTCTTTTGCATATAAATGAATATTGTGCTTTGAAACTCTTATGTGTGTTCGGAAAGTTCGTCGGATGTGCTTTCATGCTGATTCAATCTGGTTTGTGTTTACACCTGTTGGTGACACATACCCAACTTCATGATTTACGATTTCATGTTTGGGATAGAAGTTTTTGAAACTTACATATCCCTTCCAAGAATCCGTAAATAGACAGCACTCAGTAAAAATGTGTTTCAATGCAAATCTTAAAAGGTTTTTTTCATCTGCATTTTTCAGCACCTTCACAATTAGTTTGTTGCTGGTTTTCTCATAAACTCCAACAATCAAAGTTTTATTCAACAAGGATCTTCCTTGTTTTTTAAAACCTAAATGTGAAAGATACATTTCATCCATCTGTGCTGTGCCATCAACAATGAAACCTGCATCTTGATTTCCAATTCTAGTCCTGATTTCATGACACATTCTTCAAGCTGTTTTATAGGTCACACCCAATTCCCTTGCAACATCGGTTGCTGGTATGCCATGCTTTGTGTTTATTCATCTAAAGATGAGATAAAACCAAGATGTCATTTGGGTCTGTGACTTATAAAAAATGGTTCCATAAAGAATACTAAATGTTTGGTTACAGTTCAAACATCGTATTCTTCTCAAATCAGAAGTATTCAAACTAGAAGAAGCACACCTGATGCATTTCATTATTTTCAACTTCGCTGTATATTTCAAACAATCGTTTTCAGTTTGAAATATGCTATTGAATTCATTTCAATTCATTTTTTCCTCCACACCAGTACATGTGGGGATAATTTCCATAAAAATTTCGATGTCTAGAAGAGGTAATTCTTGTGATAATGGTGCTACTGAATCTTGATTTGGAACAATGAAAACAGAATTTTTATATCAAATTCCAAGAAAAAATAGAACTATTGAATGAATACAAGATAACTTACCCAAATATATTTACTTTTCCAAGAAAAAAATGAATTAGACTTGGTGCAAAACTAAGGTAATTCAAAATTATATATTCCTGCTATTAAATTAAATCTTAATGCAAATCTTCGTATTTTATTGCGATATTTTAAACTTAAAATTTTAAAACGTTTTAGTTTAGCAAATACGTGTTCAATTTTAATTCTAATTTTACTTAAAGTTTTATTGTATTGTTTTTGAATTGGTGTTAATGGATTGTATTTACTTTTTTTAAATGGCAAAAATGTATTTTTATGAATATTTTGTATACCTGGATAACCCGAATCAACAAAAACTTGTTTTTCTGGATGAATAAAAGTTTTAGATTTTAGAAGCAATTTAAAATCATGAATGCTTCCAAAACAAAAAGCAGTTGAAATAATTTTTCCATTGGAAATATCAATAATTATTTGGGATTTGAGAGAATGATGTTTCTTTTTACCCGAAAAAAGTAATTTTAGTTTTTTTTAATTCTTTCAATTGGAGTTTCAGTAGCATCAATAGCTAACAAATTATTATTAGTACCTTTATTTTTTGTTAAATCTTTTTTTCCAGGTAAATTAAAAATTCCGCTTTTTATTAAAATATTTTCAATTCAAAAAATATTACGAATGCAACTAGTATGACTAATATTATATCTTTTTGCAATAACTCTATAACTACTATAGTCTTTTCAATATTCTAAAGTCATTAATAAACGCTCTTCAATTACAATTTTATTTTTTCTACCACCATAATATTTTTGTTTAGACTCAGCAATTTTTAAAATTTCAAGCATTTTATAAAATGTTTGTGGCTTCATGCCGACTAAACTATAAAATTCTTGATCATCTTTATATTTTTTCAACATAATAACTATCACCTTTAATATTAATAATAATCGTTAAATTGTTAAAATTAAAGGTTTTGCACCAAGTCTATTGAAGAAAATGCTAAAGATTTAAACTGTTGTATTGAAATGGCAATTGATGAAAATAAAAATATTTATGCTCAAACAACAAATACTAAAAGATTAACAAAAAAATGAGTACAATAAAATTTAACATCTAAGCTTATCGAAGAAAAATCAATTATAGTTTGCGATATGCAAATACTATATGATACAGTAGCTAAACAAACAAAATGTACTCTCAAGAAATTTAAATCAAAAGAAAATAAAGAATTAAATTATAAAAATTTAAGTAATATCAGTAAAATACAATCGAGTTTAAAAGAATTTATTACTCATTATCATGGCATTGGATTTACCAATATTCAAAATTACCTCAATTTATGAAAATTTAAATACCAACATTATAAAATATCACCTTATGCAAAATCTGAAGCATTATATTTCAGTTTGTAAAAAAAATAAATCCCAAAATTAAATAAAATCAAATTTTAGGCCAGGTTGATGATTTTTTTTATTTCATCAAGAGTTTTTTTGAAAATTAAAATTTACTTTTATAATAACCATCGACCTCAAATCAAATTAAAAGGAATGAGTCCAATCGAATACCGATTAGCTCATTCCAAACCAACAAATAATTACTTCATACCTATAAATTTAATACTTACAAATGCTATTTTATAAAATTTAATAAAAGGTTACTTTTATTGTCCACTTTTCTTGACAAGTTCAAAGTCCGGCCGCAATACCCATTAAAAAAGTTTTTAATAACGGACTTTGTGCTTTCTTTAATGCATACTTATAAACAGCAATATAAGTTTCAATACTTGTTAATGTTTCTTCATTATTCATATTTTCTACACTTGTATTCACGAATAAACTACTCCTATATTTTATTTAATAGCAGCAAAAGCTGTTTCTAAAGTTTCTTTAATAATTGCACAAGATTTATCAAATGCTGTTTGCTCTTCTTTCGTTAATGGTAACTGAACTACTCTTTTTCAACCTTTTTCGTAAAGTATTGTTGGTACACCAATATAAAAACCTTGCTGTCCATATTCTCCTTGTAAATAAACACCCGCTACTAAAACGTGATTTTGTCCTTCAAGGATATTTCTTACTAATAATGCCAATGCTGCACCAATACCATAAAAAGTTGCACGTTTTAATTTAATAATTTTATAAGCTCTTTGTGCTACTTCTTTTCTTAATTCTTCTAAATCTTTTTCTTTAATTCTACCTTCAGTAATTTGTTGATAAATAGTTTTATTACCTACCGAAACCGAACTTCAAGGAATCATTGAAGAATCACCATGTTCACCAATTACATAAGCAGCAACTGACTTTGGATTAACTGCAATTTTTTCTCCAATTAAATATTGTAAACGTAAGGTATCTAAAATTGTACCAGAGCCTAATACTTGATGATAATCAAATTGTGTAATTTTTTGATAAACAGTTGTCATTATATCAACAGGATTAGATGCAATAATAGTAACACCTTTAAATCATGATTTTTTAATTTCTAAAGCAATGCTCTTCATAATTTTGGCATTATCTGCTACCATATTTAATCTTGTTTCACCATCTTTTTGTGGTCTTCCAGCAGTAATAACAATAATATCAGCATCTTTACAATCACTGTAATTTCCAGCCTTAATTGAAATAAAAGGATGATCTAAAGCTGCTTGACAATCAGCAAAATCAATCGCATTACCTTCGGCTATACCTTCAAAAGCATCAATTAATACATATTCTTGGGCTAAACCTTGATTAATGGCACTGTAAATAAAACTACTACCAACAGCTCCACATCCAACAAGGACAATTTTTCGTTTTGCCATATTTACCTCCATATTTTTTGCATTTCATGTAACAGTACTTTATCCTCGGCACTATTTTAATAACTTACTTTTTAAAATAAAAGTTACAATGATATGTAATATTTTTACGGACTTCTCCCCACATGTACTTGTGGAGGAAACAATGAAATTGAATGAGTTCAACAATATATTTCAAACAGAAAAAGATTGTTTGAAATATATAGCAAGTTTGAAGGAAAACAAATGTATGAGGTGTTCTTGAACAAATTTGAATACTTCTGATTTAAGAAGAATATTTTAATTTTCACAAAAAATCTTGATATTACTTTTAATTTTAAATTAAAAGTAATATTTTTATATCAGGGGTGATTTTTTGTGACTAATAATGAATTAATTGATGTTTTAAAAAACAAAAAAGATGAAGAATTTATAAAAATTATTAGACATTTTAAAAATAGAATTAAACAAATTGAGAAAAAAGAAAAATTAGATGCAATTGATAAAAAATTTAAAGAAAAAGGAATTCAATGTCCAAATTGTAAATCTTATTGATGTGTAAAAAATGGTTTTAATAATAATAAGCAAAAATATTTATGCAAAGATTGTAAAAGTAGCTTTGATGCTTTAAGAAATCATTTTTTACATTGAAGTCATTTATCTCATGAACAATGAGATTGAATAATTTGATTGTCATTGTTAGGTCAATCTGCTTATACTATTTCTCAATTTGCTAAAATTTCAAAAACATCAGCATGATTTAATCGACAAAAATTTATGAAATCATCACAATTAGCAAAAACACAAAAACCATTCACAAAATTAAAAGGTAGAATTGAAATTGATGAAACTTTTATCAAAGAAATTCATAAAGGAAATTTCAAAAATCCAGATGATCCAAGAAAAAAATGAATTGAAGAAAATGCTAAAGATTTAAACTGTTGTATTGAAATGGCAATTGATGAAAATAAAAATATTTATGCTCAAACAACAAATACTAAAAGATTAACAAAAAAATGAGTACAAGAAAATTTAACATCTAAGCTTATCGAAGAAAAATCAATTATAGTTTGTGATATGCAAATACTATATGATACAGTAGCTAAACAAACAAAATGTACTCTCAAGAAATTTAAATCAAAAGAAAATAAAGAATTAAATTATAAAAATTTAAGTAATATCAGTAAAATACAATCAAGTTTAAAAGAATTTATTACTCATTATCATGGCATTGGATTTACCAATATTCAAAATTACCTCAATTTATGAAAATTTAAATACCAACATTATAAAATATCACCTTATGCAAAATCTGAAGCATTATATTTCAGTTTGTAAAAAAAATAAATCCCAAAATTAAATAAAATCAAATTTTAGGCCAGGTTGATGATTTTTTTTATTTCATCAAGAGTTTTTTTGAAAATTAAAAGAAGAATAAGATGTTTGAAATGTCATCAAACATTTAATATTCTTCATGACACCATTTTTTTTACAAGTCACAAACACCTTTGACATCTTGGTTTTATCTCATCTTTAGATGAATAAACACCAAACATGGAATTCCATCAACTGATGTTGCAAAAGAATTGGGAGTAACTTTGAAAACTGCTTGAAGAATGGGTCATAACATCCGAAGTGCAATTGCAAAACAAGAACCTCAATTCATTGTTGAGGGCATAGTGCAAACGGATGAAATGTATCTTTCACATATGGGTTTTAAAAAACAAGGAAGATCCTTAAAAAATAAAACTTTGATTGTTGGGATTTATGAAAAAACAACCAATAATTTAATTGTGAAAGTGTTGAAAAATGCAAATCAAAAAAATCTTTTGCAATTTACAAGAAACCACATTTCTTCAAAGTGTGATGTACATACTGATTCTTGAAAAGGATATCGCCATTTTAAATCAGTTTTCACTAAGCATGAAACAGTTAACCATCAAGATGGCTATGTTTCAAAAACCTGTGTAAACATAAACCAGATTGAATCGGCATGAAAGCACATCAGACGAACATTTAAAACACATATCAAAGTTGAAAAACATCATGTTCATTTATATGCAAAAGAATCGGCATATAAATTCAACAATATACCTAGTTTTGAAACTGTAATGTTATGTTTGATTTAAAAATGTGGGGAGAAGTCCGTAGATAGGCTTTTCTCAGCATTTATGTGATAAAATTTAAAAATAGTACATAAAGGGAGAAAAGCCTATTTTTATTATGCTTTTTATATAAGAATGTTAAAAAAATAAAAATCTAATTAACAAGGACAAAAATTTATTACATTTTTATCTTACCACTATTTTAATAAAAAAATAAAACTTATTTTTTTATTAAAATAAGTTTTATTTTTTCTTTTAAATTTTTGTTTTTCAATTAATAACAATCCCTTTTGGTCTAGTAAAAGCAAGTAACGAAGGACGAATACCTTGTACGCCAAGACCTGAATCCTTAACACCAACAAAAGAAAAGTGATCGGGACCACGTTGTGACTGATCATTAATATTAACACTTCCAACTTCTAATAATTTACCAATACTCATTGCACTATTAATATTAATAGTAAAAACAGAAGCTTGTAAACCATATTGTGAATCATTTGCAATATTAATTGCTTCTTTTACTTCATCAAAAATAATAATCGGCAACAATGGTGCAAAAGGTTCTTCTCATGCTAAATTCATTTTTGTTGTTACGTCAGTAATAATAGTTGGTCACATTAAATTTTCTTTAAATTTATTACCAATTAAACAATTGGCTCCTTTATCTAAAGCATCTTTAATTAATTTTTTAGCATTATCAACTGTTGGTTGATCAATAACAGGAGTAATATCACAATCATCTGTGGGCAAACCAACAGTTAATTTTTCAACTTTTTCTTTTAAAATTGGAATTAATTTGCTACTAATTGTTCTTTGTACTAACACTCTCTTAATAGCAGTACATCGTTGTCCTGAATAACTAAATGCACCTTTAATGATTTTGGTTGCTGTATTTTCAAGATCAGCATCATTAAGCACTATTGCCGGATCTTTACCTCCTAATTCTAAAATCAAATCAGCTTTTAAAGATTTCTGTGAAATACGATTACCAACAACAGCACTACCAGTAAAAGAAATAACATTAATTGCTTCATTTTCAACTAAACTATCACCAATTTCACTACCTTTACCACTTATAGCATTAAAAACACCATTAGGAATGTTAGCTTCTTTGGCTAATTTAGCTAAGTGTAATCCCACCAATGATCCTTGTGTTGCGGGTTTAAAAACAACACTATTACCAGTCACAAGTGCTGGAAATATTTTAGAGACTGATAAATTTATCGGATAATTAAAAGGAGAAATAGCAAGAACAATTCCTTTTGGTACGTATTCAAAAATAGCTAATTTGTTCATACTTCCTCAACTATCACCTGTATAAGATTCAGGATGAAGACGTAATGCTTCTTGTAAAGTATATTCAATATATTCAACTGTTCTATCAATTTCACTGCAAGCCGCTTTTGTGCCTTTAGCAATTTCATTGATCATTAATTCAGCAAGTATTAATTTATCGCGAATAATTAATTGTTTTCAAGAATTTAAAAAAGAAATTCTTTTTAAAATAGGCATTTGTTCTCAATTTTTTTGAGAAAATTTTGCAGATTCATATACTTTTTTAATTTCAACTTTAGTTAAGGCAGGAACTTGGCCTGCTATTTTATTAGTAGTGGGGTTGATAACTGATATTCAATTACCATTTTCATACAACTCACCATTAATTAGAGATTGATATTTAATAATATTATTTGTCATCTATACTTCCTCCTTAAATCACTACTATAATAATTATAGCATTGATATAAGTCCTATCCTATTCACTCTTAACTAAAATTATTATTTAAATTTATATTATGAAAGGAAATTATCCCCACATATACTAGTGTGGAGGAAAAAATGAATTGAAATGAATTCAATAGCATATTTCAAACTGAAAACGATTGTTTGAAATATATAGCGAAGTTGAAAATAATGAAATGCATCAGGTGTGCTTCTTCTAGTTTGAATACTTCTGATTTGAGAAGAATACGATGTTTGAACTGTAACCAAACATTTAGTATTCTTTATGGAACCATTTTTTATAAGTCACAGACCCAAATGACATCTTGGTTTTATCTCATCTTTAGATGAATAAACACAAAGCATGGCATACCAGCAACCGATGTTGCAAGGGAATTGGGTATGACCTATAAAACAGCTTGAAGAATGTGTCATGAAATCAGGACTAGAATTGGAAATCAAGATGCAGGTTTCATTGTTGATGGCACAGCACAGATGGATGAAATGTATCTTTCACATTTAGGTTTTAAAAAACAAGGAAGATCCTTGTTGAATAAAACTTTGATTGTTGGAGTTTATGAGAAAACCAGCAACAAACTAATTGTGAAGGTGCTGAAAAATGCAGATGAAAAAAACCTTTTAAGATTTGCATTGAAACACATTTTTACTGAGTGCTGTCTATTTACGGATTCTTGGAAGGGATATGTAAGTTTCAAAAACTTCTATCCCAAACATGAAATCGTAAATCATGAAGTTGGGTATGTGTCACCAACAGGTGTAAACACAAACCAGATTGAATCAGCATGAAAGCACATCCGACGAACTTTCCGAACACACATAAGAGTTTCAAAGCACAATATTCATTTATATGCAAAAGAATCAGCATATAAATTCAATAACATACCTAGTTTTGAAACTGTAATTTTGTGTTGGATTTAAATACATGCGGGGATAATTTCCTAGGTAGGCTTTTATCTCCATTTATGTGATAAAATTTAAAAATAGTACATAAAGGGATAAAAGCCTTATGAAATTCAAAAAAACTAATTCTTTAAAAAAGTTTATAATTTTCAATAAAAAAGTTTATTTTAAATACCATTGTTGCTTTCTTTTGTATTAAAATTTTCTGATATTGATGATATATCAGCATCAATAACATCAGTTTTTAAATCAATCACTAAATTATTACCACCAGCAATAATATCATCAGCAACTACTTTGCCAGTTCCTTCATTTACCTTGCTAAGATTAATGTCACTTGCTTTAATCACTAATCATTTTTCTTTTTTCGTTAATATATTAATAAAAGATGTTGCTGGTGATAAGAAGGTTTTAATAATACTAATACTTTTACTTTTAGGAACTTTTATTACTTTATTACCTTTTGTTGTTCGTGAAGTTTGTTCAATAGTATTGAATAACATTCGTTTAATTGTTCCAACTGATGTTAACATTGCATAAATATCATTACTATTACCACAAGCCATTCCTACCACTTCATCTTCTTCAGAATTAATTTTCAAAGCTTTAACACCTGTTGCAGTTTTAGTTAATAATGGAACTTTCGTTTCTAAATATTTTAAAGTCATACCCTTGCGAGTACTAATAACAATAAAATCATGACCGGTAGTACTATTAACACCAATAACACTATCGTTCTCTTTTAACTTAACATATTTGGCGGTTTTATTAAATCTAGTAGTTGCTAACTCTAAAAGTGGCATTCTTTTAATTAAACCATATCTAGTAGCGACTACTATATTTACATTTGGCTGTTCAAAACTATTAACTTGCGCAACACTAATAATTTTTTCATTTCCTTCAAGTTTACATAACGTATTAACATGAATACCATTATCTTTTCATTTATTTTCTTCTAATTTAAAAATTGGTATTAAAAAATAATTACCTTTATTTGTAAAAAATAATAAATTATTAAAATTATTGAACATTGCTCCACCAATAATAACATCATTTGGCTTACGTACAAAATCTTGATAATCAAGATTTTGTAAAAATACTTTACTACTTATTACCTTAATTCAACCATCATAACTAATACTAACAAATACATTTTCTTGTCGCAATGTTGCTTTTTCATCAATTGTAATTTCAGAAATTTCACCTTGAATTTGTGATTTTCTTAGTCCAGAAAAATGAGAATTAATTTGTTCTAACTCAGTAATAATAACTTGACGTAGTGAATTTTCATTATTAAGAATTTCTTGTAAAACAATAATTTTACTTTCAATATCTGCTTTTTCTAAAACTAATGATTGAATATCAGTAGCAGTTAAACGATACAAACGCAATTGTACAATTGCTTCTGCTTGAATATCAGTAAAATTAAAAGCTGATATTAAATTTAATTTTGATTGCATACGGTCAGTTGATGTTCTAATAATTTTAATTACTTTATCAACTTCACTTAATGCAATAACTAAACCATTAACAATCTCTAATCTTCGTTCTAATTGTGCTAAGTCATATTGTGAACGCTTAGTAACAACATCAATTTGATGATTAATATAAAAATCTAACATATTAATTAAACTCATTTGTACTGGTTTTTTGTTAGCGATT
This sequence comes from Spiroplasma endosymbiont of Zeiraphera isertana, assembly GCF_964030805.1. Lineage (GTDB taxonomy): Bacteria > Bacillota_I > Bacilli_A > Mycoplasmatales > VBWQ01 > Spiroplasma_E. Next base: position 454,596 of record NZ_OZ034965.1, on the reverse strand, counting down.
GCTACTAAATTAAAGTTATAATAAATTTGTAAATTGGTATTTTTAAATAAATAATTTAAAATTTCTTGCGGTTTACTATCTTCTACTAAATCAATAACTATTCGTAAACCAAAACGATCCGTTTCATCACGTACTTCTTTAATACCATGAATTTTTGCTAATGTTTTAACATCATCAATTTTTTTAATCAAATCTTGTTTAATAACTTCAAATGGAATTTCGGTAATAATTATTTGTGGAATTTCACCTTCATTATTAATATGAGTTTTAGCACGAATTGCAATTCGCCCTTTACCAGAACGATAAGCTTCTTTAATACCTTTAATACCTTGAATAATTCCTCCGGTTGGAAAGTCAGGACCCTTAATAACACGCATTAATTCGCTTAAATTACATTGTGGATTATTAATTCTCATGACAATTGCATTAATTACTTCTTGTAAATTATGAGGTGGAATATTAGTTGCCATTCCAACAGCAATTCCAGAAGCACCATTTACTAATAAATTAGGAAAATAGGCAGGTAAAACTGTTGGTTCTGTTTCTGATTCATCAAAATTTTTAATTAAACTAACAGTATTTTTCTTAATATCCTTCAATAATAATTCTGAAATTAATGATAAACGCGCTTCTGTATATCGCATCGCAGCAGGATTATCACCATCAATTGAACCTTTATTACCATGCATTTGTACTAATGGTCATGCTACCTTTCACTCTTGTGCCATTCTACACATCGCAGCATAAACCGCTGTATCACCATGAGGATGATATTTACCAATTACTTCTCCAACAACACGAGCTGCTTTTTTATATGCTTTATCATTGGTTAAACCCAAATCATTCATAGCATGCAAAATTCGACGTTGAACTGGTTTCAAACCATCACGGACATCGGGCAATGCTCGTTCTAAAATAATATATTTGGCATATCGACCAAAACGTTCTGCAACAATATCATCAATAGGATAAGATAAAATTTGTTCATTATTTTGTTGCATCTCTTCTTTACTATTCATAACTTATAAACTCCTTTTTCTTAATAATCACTAGCTTCAAAAGAAATATTTTCTTCAATTCATTTTCGTCTTTTTTCTGGTTTATCACCCATTAATATTTGAATTTCTGTTTCTGCTGATAGAGCATCCTCAATAGTAATTTTAATTAATTGACGGACATTTGGATCCATAGTTGTTTCTCATAATTGTTCAGCATTCATTTCTCCTAAACCTTTATAACGTTGCAGATCATATTTACCTTTAATTGTTTCAACTTTATCTTTTAATTCTAACTCATTTCAAACATATAAATGTTTCTCTTGCTCTTCTTCTTTAAAAGAAATTTTAAATAAAGGCGGTAATGCAATATAAATATTACCCGAAGTAATTAAATCTCGCATATAACGATAGAAAAAAGTTAGTAATAAAATTTGAATATGGGCACCATCAGTATCGGCATCAGTCATAATAATGACTTTATTATAATTACAAGTTTCAATACTAAATTCGTTACCAACACCAGCACCAATCGCATTAATAATCATACTAATTTCCTCATTATTAAAAAGATCAATTACTTTAGTTTTTTCGGCATTAATTACTTTTCCTTTTAACGGTAATATCGCTTGGAACTTACGATCACGACCTGACTTGGCACTGCCACCAGCGGAATCTCCTTCCACTAAAAATAATTCATTAATGTTAGGATTTTTACTTTGTGCAGGCACCAATTTACCTACTAAAAATTTTTGCGTATCTTTACTTTTATTACGCAATGATTCGCGTTCTTTTCTTAAAGCATTACGAATATCACGAGCCTTAATGGCTTTATCAATAATTTTTTTAGCAGCATCACTATTTTCGTGAAGTCAAAATGAAAATCTTTCATTAACAATATTATCAACAACAATTCTTGCTTCGGGCGTTCCTAATTTACCTTTTGTTTGACCTTCATATTGAATTAAATTTTCAGGAATACGCAACGAAACAATAGCAACCAAACCTTCTCGCAAATCATTACCTTCTAAATTTTTATCTTTTGCTTTTAATAATTCTTGTTTTCTTGCATATTCATTAATAGCTTTTGTTAAACCACTTTTAAAACCAACTAAATGACTTCCGCCATCAACAGTTTTAACGTTATTGGCAAACCCTACTAACGTTTCGCTATAATCTTCCGTATATTGTAATACAATTTCAACGTCAATATTATTTTGTTTACCTTTTAAACTAACAATTGGTGATAAATTTTTTTTATCTTTATTTAAATATTGCATGAAAGCAACTAAGCCATTTTCATAATGAAAAGTTTCTTCAGTACCTGTCCTCTTATCAATTAATTGAATACTTAAATCATTAATTAAAAAAGCACTTTCACGTAAATGTTGTTCAAATAAATGAACATTTCAATCACAACCTAGAAAAACACGATGAAAATCAGGTAAAAATTGTACCCTAGTTCCTGTTTTATAAGTGTTACCAATCATTTTTAAACTTTGATCAATCTTACCACCATTTTTAAATTTAATTTCATGAATTTTTTTATCACGATGAATAGTAACAATCATTCAATTACTTAAAGCATTTACTACTGAAGCACCAACGCCATGTAAACCACCCGAGGCTTTATAACTATTGGTGTCAAATTTTCCACCAGCATGTAAAACCGTATAAATAACTTCGGGAGTACTTTTTTTTGAAGCATGCATACCAGTCGGAACACCACGACCATTGTCTTCAACAGTAACTGACTTATCAACATTAATAGTAACAACAATACTAGTACAAAAACCAGCTAATGCTTCATCAATACCATTATCAACAATTTCTCAAACTAGATGATGAAGACCACGATTATCAGTAGAACCAATATACATTCCAGGTCTTTTTCTAACTGCTTCTAGACCTTCTAAAATTTGAATTGATGATTCATTATAAACACTGTTTTTTGGTTTATTTGCCATGAAAAAAACTCCTTACTACAATTTATTTCATTTTCATTTTATCATATATTTATTTATTTAAACTTTAATTGTAAAATTAAAAAGGACACTTATATAAAAATTAAATTGTGTTAGTTCTATAATTAAGAAAAGAAAGGAATTAGCGCAATGTATAAGTATCTGAGTATTGAATCAATAATAGCAATAAAAGAATAGAATTGGTGCAAAACTAAGGTAATTCAAAATTATATATTCCTGCTATTAAATTAAATCTTAATGCAAATCTTCGTATTTTATTGCGATATTTTAAACTTAAAATTTTAAAACGTTTTAGTTTAGCAAATACGTGTTCAATTTTAATTCTAATTTTACTTAAAGTTTTATTGTATGCTTTTTGAATTGGTGTTAATTGATTGTATTTACTTTTTTTAAATGGCAAAAATGTATTTTTATGAATATTTTGTATACCTTGATAACCCGAATCAACAAAAACTTGTTTTTCTGGATGAATAAAAGTTTTAGATTTTAGAAGCAATTTAAAATCATGAATGCTTCCAAAACAAAAAGCAGTTGAAATAATTTTTCCATCGGAAATATCAATAATTATTTGGGATTTGAGAGAATGATGTTTCTTTTTACCTGAAAAAAGTAATTTTAGTTTTTTTTAATTCTTTCAATTGGAGTTTCAGTAGCATCAATAGCTAACAAATTATTATTAGTACCTTTATTTTTTGTTAAATCTTTTTTTCCAGGTAAATTAAAAATTCCGCTTTTTATTAAAATATTTTCAATTCAAAAAATATTACGAATGCAACTAGTATGACTAATATTATATCTTTTTGCAATAACTCTATAACTACTATAGTCTTTTCAATATTCTAAAGTCATTAATAAACGCTCTTCAATTACAATTTTATTTTTTCTACCACCATAATATTTTTGTTTAGACTCAGCAATTTTTAAAATTTCAAGCATTTTATAAAATGTTTGTGGCTTTATGCCGACTAAACTATAAAATTCTTGATCATCTTTATATTTTTTCAACATAATAACTATCACCTTTAATATTAATAATAATCGTTAAATTGTTAAAATTAAAGGTTTTGCACCAAGTCTAATATAAAAATTATGGATTTTCGATTCGTAAAATAGCAAAAATTGTTGATTATAGTAAATCAACTGTACATAGAGTTTGTAGATTATTAAATAAAAACTTATTGCCATTAGAAATATTGAATCAATTTCAAAAAAATAAACAAAACGCAGGCAGAAAATTAATAATTTTAACTTTAACAGAAATTAATAGTATTAATCATTTGTTAATTACTAAAAAGTATGCTCTTGATATAATTGCTAACTTTTTAAAGGAAAATAAAATAAAAAGTATTTCAACAAAAACTTTATATAACATGTTTAAAACAAATCGAATGGGTTTTGATGAAAATAACTTATTGAGAAAAGGCAAAAATAAATCTCACAAACAAAAAGAAACTAGGGGCAAAATTAATAATTGTAAGTCTATTCATGAAAGAAATTTAATCATTCCTAATATTAAAAATATACAAGAATTTGTTAATTTAGAAGGTGATACTATCATTGGCAAAAATCATAAAAGTTCTATTATTACTTTGGCTGATATATGATCAAAAACCACAATTCCTTTAGTAACTAAAAATCATAAATCAGAAAATATTACGAAAAGTATAATAAAATTTATTTCAAAGTTACAAAAAGGAACAGTTAAAACCATTACTTTTGATCGTGGTAAAGAATTTAGTAAATGAAGATTAATCGAAAAAATTTGTAATGTCAAAATTTATTTTGCAGATCCTGGTAAACCTTGCCAAAGGGGTTTAAATGAAAATAATAATGGTATTTTAAGAAGATATTTACCAAAATCTACAGATCTATCTTCATATAAACAAAAAGATTTAAATTTTATAGCATTTCAAATTAATTCTACACCCAGAAAATCGCTCTCTTATAAAAGACCAATAGATTTAATACAATTATTTTAAAAAACTGTCCCATTTATATTTACAAATCAGGATATATTATTCAAAACTATGTAATTCTTTTCATAGTTTTTCTAAAATTACTTTTGATTTAACTAATGATGAAAGTTGTGTTTTTGTAGCATTTTGCAATAATTGTCAAGTTGGAAATTGCTGTAATATTTTATTTTGTAATTGTAAACCAATTCCTGGTACTGATGATAAAACACTACTTATCATTGATTGACTTCGTTTTGTTTTATGATATTTAATTGCATAATTATGAACTTGATCTTGTAATTTACTCAAAAATAAAAAACAAGCATCATTTTTAGGAATATTAATAATTTGCATTTTATCATTTATAATTTTATCAGTTTGATGTTTTTTATTTTTAACTAATCCAATAATAGGAATTGTTAAGTTTAATAATGTTAGTTGTTCTAATGTAGCACTAATTTGTGGTTTTCCACCATCAACAATAATTAAATCAGGAAGTGGCAATTTATTAATAACTAAGTGATGATATCTACGATAAATCATTTCACAAAAACGATGATAATCATCAATAATTTTTGGATCTAATAAAAATTTGCGATAATCATTAAAACTGGGATTACCATTCTTATAAACAATCATACCGCCAACACTAGCACTTTGTTGAAGATTAGAAACATCAAAAACCTCTAAATGATTTAAATTAGGAATTTTTAATCATTGTGATAATACTTTCATCATATTTAACGGTGCATTAAATTGATTAGTTTGTAAATAATTATTTCATGCGTAAATGGCATTGGTTTTTGCCAATGTTAAAATATGTTCTTTTGTTCCTTTAATTGGATTAATAAATTTTATTTGTGGAAATAATAATTTTAATTGTTTTAAATCCATATTTGATGGTAAATATATTTCATTTGGCAATGTATTTTTACTATATAGTTGTTGACAATAATTACGAATTAAATCTTGAATTTCTAAGTAATTATTTTGAACTATTTGTTCATCTTTAGCTTGCAATTTACCATTACGATAAAATAAAGTAATTAAAACAACCATTTCATCTTTAATTAAAAAATTAATAAAATCGCGATTTCCATAATCTTGAAACTCAACAACTTGTTGTGATAAAAATAAATCTATTTTTGATAACAAAATTTTAATACGATTAGCATTTTCAAATTGTAAGTTTTCAACACTAATATTCATATTATTAATTAATATTTTTTTAACAGCAGTAACATTCCCTTTGAAAAATTGATCAATTTTACTACTCATATCTTCATAATAAGTAATAGGTACTGATTTAAAACAAGCACCAGAACATTGCTGTAAATGATAATATAAACAAGGTTTACCAAGATTACCAGCACATTTTCGTAATGGAAAAATTCGTTCCAATAACTTTAAAATTTCACGCGCACCAGTACCATCTGGAAATGGTCCATAATAATGTCCCTCTTTTTTAGTAGCACTACGTACATAACGATATTGTGGATCACGATTATTAGTAATTTGAATATAAGGATATTTTTTATCATCTGCTAACAAAATATTATATTTAGGATGATGTTTTTTAATCAATGTTTGTTCTAAAATTAAAGCCTCTTTTTCATTAGATGTCGTAATGTATTCAACATCATGAATATCATTAACTAATAACATTGTTTTAAAATTACTGGCTTTATTTAAATATGAAGTTACTCGTTTTTTTAATGAATTAGCTTTACCAACATAAATTAAATTATTATGTATATCTTTAAATAAATAACATCCAGCAATATTAGGTAAAAGTTTAATTTTCATTTTTAGTAAAGATTTTTCTGCCATTAGTTCACCTAAATTTATTAACAAATTAAAAGATACTTTGATTTTAACATTAATATAATGTTTTATCCTAAAGTAAACTCTTAATTTTATTCATTATTAATTACTTATGATTCGTTATTAATAATAGTTTCGTTATCATTAAGAATTTCACGATTTAAAATACTATCTTCTAAACTTTTTTTAACTACCAGAGTACCTTTGCTATTACTCATTACATCTTTTTGTTTTTCAGGGTCAATTTTACCAAAAGGAGTTAAATAACTATTTTCATTAAAATAAACAATAGGCGAAGAAGGTTTATTGATAATGTCACTATTATCATTTTGTTTTATTTCATTTTGTTTTATTTCTGCTTTTTTTACTGGTGATATAGGTGGTTCCTTCTTTGATTCCTTATTAAAACTATTTTCTTTTCTAAAAGATTTTTTAACTTGCTTATCAATTAATAATTTTTCTTTTTTTAACTTAATATGTTTTTGTTTTAAATCAGCATTTATTTTATTTTTTTGCTTTTTATTTTTATTATTAATAATAATTTGTTTAATAATTTGTTTCATTTTGCTAAAGAAAATAAAAGGTTTATTAAAAATAAATAAACAAGTTAAAGAAAAAATACTAATAAAGTTTGCAATTAAATTAGTAACAAAAAAACCATAATTAAAAATACCTATTAAAATATTACTAATAATGCCACCAGTAGCATATGCTGGAAAAAAGGTTTCAACACTAAAATCTTTAAAAGAAATTTGTGAAGCAAAAAAACCTAGATAATTATTTATACCATTTGTATTTCATCATGTTTTAACGTATATTTCACTAATATTTAATAGGTTTAAATTATAATAACTAGTTCATAAATTATTCTTTCCTAAAATTATTAAAGTTAAAGTTTGCGTTGTCCAACAACTAATCACTAAAAATAAAAAATAAACAAAAATATACTTCAATTTAAATTGCATGCGATAACCAAAAGCTAAAGGAATAATCATTAAAAAAAGAAAGAAATAAACAGCATATTTCATTCACCCAAATAAAAAAGAAAAAAGAAAATCATCAAGTACTTTACCAATTATTGAAAATCTAGTTAAACTAACTATTAGGAAAAAGAAGATTACTAATAAGAAAAAAAGTAATCCAACTTCATCACCACGAGATTGAGATTTTGATATTTTAATGCCATTTTTAATCATAAGAACATCACCTCTTAACATTCTCCACAAAATAACTTATAAAAATAGTATAACATAATTGATATATGTAATATCTTTCTATAATCGATTTTTGATTTATTATTGCTTTAATTGTAAAATTAAAAAGGACACTTATATAAAAATTAAATTGTGTTAGTTCTATAATTAAAAAAAGAAAGGAATTAGCGAAATGTATAAGTATCTGAGTATTGAATCAATAATAGCAATAAAAGAATATAAAAATTATGGATTTTCGATTCGTAAAATAGCAAAAATTGTTGATTATAGTAAATCAACTGTACATAGAGTTTGTAGATTATTAAATAAAAACTTATTGCCATTAGAAATATTGAATCAATTTCAAAAAAATAAACAAAATGCAGGCAGAAAATTAATAATTTTAACTTTAACAGAAATTAATAGTATTAATCATTTGTTAATTACTAATGTTAATTACTAAAAAGTATGCTCTTGATATAATTGCTAACTTTTTAAAGGAAAATAAAATAAAAAGTATTTCAACAAAAACTTTATATAACATGTTTAAAACAAATCGAATGGGTTTTGATGAAAATAACTTATTGAGAAAAGGCAAAAATAAATCTCACAAACAAAAAGAAACTAGGGGCAAAATTAATAATTGTAAGTCTATTCATGAAAGAAATTTAATCATTCCTAATATTAAAAATATACAAGAATTTGTTAATTTAGAAGGTGATACTATCATTGGCAAAAATCATAAAAGTTCTATTATTACTTTGGCTGATATATGATCAAAAACCACAATTCCTTTAGTAACTAAAAATCATAAATCAGAAAATATTACGAAAAGTATAATAAAATTTATTTCAAAGTTACAAAAAGGAACAGTTAAAACCATTACTTTTGATCGTGGTAAAGAATTTAGTAAATGAAGATTAATCGAAAAAATTTGTAATGTCAAAATTTATTTTGCAGATCCTGGTAAACCTTGCCAAAGGGGTTTAAATGAAAATAATAATGGTATTTTAAGAAAATATTTACCAAAATCTACAGATCTATCTGCATATAAACAAAAAGATTTAAATTTTATAGCATTTCAAATTAATTCTACACCCAGAAAATCGCTCTCTTATAAAAGACCAATAGATTTAATACAATTATTTTAAAAAACTGTCCCATTTATATTTACAACTCAGGTTTTTGCAATAAATATACAAAAAATTACTAATGAATATGTATATATTAAATTAATAAGTGTATTTTATTATATTGGATAGGTTACACTTTATTGGACACTAATTACGTAGACAAGTGAACAAATTAGTTAAAAGAAAGGAACTATAATTATGGCCAATATTAACTCATATACCGACGAATTTAAGAAACAAATAGTAGCTTTATATCAAAGTGGTAAGTCAGTGTCTTGTCTTGCTAAAGAGTACAATGTTACAAGAGCAGCTACTTATAATTGAATTAAGCAATTTACTAATTCAGGTAGTTTTAAATCTAAAGATAATCGTTCTGTTGAAGAAAATGAATTAATTAAATTAAGAAAAGAATTAAAACGGTTACGAATGGAAAATGATATTTTAAAGCAAGCAGCACTAATAATAGGCAGAAAATAGAGATTATTATCAATAATAAATGTAAATATAAAATTCGTACAATGTGTCGTTTTTTAAAGCCCTCTAAATCAACATATTATTTTAATTTCAAGAAAAAAGAAAAAAATCAAAATAATATGTATGATGAAGCTGTTATTAGTGCTTTTAAAGAAAATAAAGAAATTTATGGCACAAGAAGATTAAAAGTCATATTAGAAAACCAAGAAATTTATTTATCAAGACGAAAAATTAAAGAAATTATGAATAAACATAATTTAATATCAAAATACACTAAATTAAGACACAAAAATCATCATAATAAAGTCAATGATAGTCAAATAACTAATCTTGTTAATAGAAACTTTAAGAATAGGATTAAAAATGAAGTTATTGTTAGTGATTTAACTTATGTTCAAGTAAATGGTAAGTGAAACTATATTTGTTTATTAATAGACCTATTTAACCGCGAAATTATTGGACATAGTGTAGGCACTAAAAAAGATGCATCATTAGTATATGAAGCATTTATGCAATCAAATCGCTGTTTAAAAGATATTCAAATATTTCATAGCGATCGAGGTAATGAATTTAATAATAAAATTATTGATAAACTTTTACTAGCATTCAATATTACTCGCTCTTTAAGCAAAAAAGGTTGTCCTTATGACAATGCTGTTGCTGAAGCAACTTTTAAAACTTTCAAAACTGAATTTATTAATGATAAAAATTTTAGATCATTAATCCAATTAAAATTAGAATTATTTGATTATATCAATTGATATAACAACATAAGAATCCACAGCACTTTAAACTACTTAACTCCAGTTAATTATCAAAAACAAATGTCTACCAAAAAATAGTCCTAAAAAGTGTTGCCATTCCATATATTTAAAATTTAAAACTATCAAAATAAAATTTTAAATATACAATAATAAATGAAAATGAAAAATATTAGTTTAGTAATTAAATGTAAAATTAAAAAAACATTATTTTCAAAACTTTTATAAAATATTCTATTTTAGTAAGTTTTGAAAATAATGTTTTATCAATAAAACTTAATATAATTTTAAATTTAAAATTTGTACCTAAATTATAGGTACAAATTTTTATTATTTCTCATTTTGCTGTGTGTACATCACAATACGTAAAATAAGTTGTAATATTTCATAAATCATACGAATCAAGTAATAAATAAACTTAATTTGGAAAATTCAACTAATAGCACGTATTTCTTTTTCATTTAAAATACCAACAAGATTTTGACAAATTTCTTTTCTTGATTTAGCATAAAAAATCATTTGCATTGAAGAAAAAAGAATTAATAAAATACTACCTAAAATTGATAAAACAATTGAAAATATATTGGCGCTCGCTGCTGATAAAGTAATTCAAGAATTAGCAGGTGAAAGAGCAAATAGAATAGCAAGTGCAAAAGGAATTAAAACAAAAAATAATGTTATTTTACGAGAAAAATCTCATCAAAAAGTATTAAAACGACTACTATTTGAACTACTTACTGCCCAAGTACTTTCCATTGCCATTGCTAAAGTATAAATAGAACGACGGTGATAAGTTCATGGTAATAGTCTTAAAGTAAAATTACCATTATTAAATAAATATGGCCTTAAATAAAAAAACCTAGGTTCAACAGTAATACTATTAATATTACCAAATCCCTTAAATTTTATTCTTTTTGCATTAATACCGTATGTTTTTAAATATTTTTGAGATAACTCGCCACCAGTTAAATTAGCACTATTTTCACGATGGAATCAAGAATACTTAATTCAAGTGAAAAATCAAATCATAGTAACAACAAACAAAATTACACCAACAATAGCTACTAAGCTTGCTAAAACAATTAAACTAGTTGATCAAGTCTTTGGATCATTTGGATTAACTGAGGATAATAATAAATTAGTCATAATCTTCTCCTTTCTAACTATTTGAATAGAGTCTATAATATTATAACATAGTATTATTCCACTACGAAAAGAAAGTTATAAACTTCTTGATCACCATCAACAATTTCATATTCAATATCATAATCTTCATCTAAAATTTTTTTCATAAAATTAATTTGATCTTTTGAATAACCTTTACCTTTAAAAATAGTAATTATTTCTGCACCATCTCAAATTAATTTAGTAAACAATACTTTAATTACATTAAATAAATTTTCGTTTGAAGCAATAATTTTTTCTTTACCATCTTTATTACGAAAACTAACAGCAGAAAAAAAGTGTTTTTTTCCAATTTTAATACCATCTATTTCAACATCACGATCAGCAACTGTTACATAACCAAAAGCAGCATATTTAATTTCACTTCACATATTTTTATTATTTTCTTTTGCACTTAATTCAGGATTGAAATTTAAAGCGGCACGCATACCTTGAGCAATATTTTTAGCAGGTAATACAAAAACTTTTGATTTTTTTTCTAATTTTCTTGCTTGTTCTGCTGCTAAAAATAAATTACTATCATTTGGCAAAATAAAGACATTTTTTGCATCGACAATTTCAATTGACTTTAAAAATTCATCTGTTGATGGATTAATTCTTTTTGAATACATAATAATATCGTTAACCTTTAATTCATCTCTAAAAAAGGTTTCAATTCCTCTACCAGGAACAGCAGCAATTAAAGCAAATTTATTATTTAATTTACGAATTGGTTTAATGGTTTGTGTATGTGCTTTTGCCTGTTCGGTCATATTTTCAATTTTTACTTTTAAAATTTCACCAAATTTCTGAAAATAATTTAAAATTTGACCTGGTTTTAAAGTATGAACATGAACTTTGATTAAATCTTCATCATCTACTAAAACTATTGATTGACCATCCATTGTTTCTAAATCAGTTCGTGTTTTGCTTAAATTAAAATCTAACTTACTAACTTTATTTAGTTTTACAATAACTTCTGAACAATAACCAAAGTTTTCTTGATTTAAAACCATTTCTAATTTTGCTGTATCTTGTTGTTCTGATTTTTTATTTGGCGCAATAGCTTTACCGTGCTTTAAACCATACACCATACCTTCAACAATATAAACTAAACCAGCACCACCCGAATCAACAACTCCTACTTTTTTTAAAATTGGCAATAAATCAGGTGTTCTTTTTAATGATTCATTCATTCCTTCTAGTAATTTCTCAAAAATATAAAGCGAATCTTTGCCTGTTATTTCTAATTCATTTTCATTAATATACTTAGCACCATCTTTAATAATAGTAAGAATAGTACCTTCTACTGGTTTCATAACTGCACGATATGCATAATCTTGCGCACTTTTTCAAGATTTTAATAAATCCTCATTACTAATGAAATCATTTTTTAAATCTTTTGTTTTTATAGTTTGAAAAAAACCACGAAAAATTTGAGATAAAATAACTCCAGAATTACCACGCGCACCCATCATTAAACCACGAGAAAAAGTAGTAGCAAATGTTTTTAAACTATCATATTCTTTGCTATTTAATTCTTTTATACCATTCATCATTGTTAAATTCATATTGGTTCCAGTATCACCATCAGGTACTGGGAAAACATTTAATTTATCAACTTCAAAATGATGATTATAAAGATTATTAGCACCGCTAATAAGCATAACTTTTAAGGTTTTAATATCAATTTTTTTCATTTAATTTCACCTTATATTTTCTTTTATTCTTCAATTAAATCATGAACAAAAATGTTAAGTACTATATAGTCTTGATGTTTAATAATCTTTTCAACAATATATTTTAAATTTTTCTGAGTTTGATTCATAATATTTCAAATATTATTATTAAAAAAACAAACTATATTAATATCAATAATTCAACCTAAATCAGACTTGTTAACTTTAATTCCATAATTATTATCTTTTTCATAAATATTGGCAACACCTGGTACAGATAAAATACTTTCTGATAATGCTTTTTTAATAATGTTCATAATATCTTTATCTTTCTCCACATAATCACCCCTATTATATTAATAATAAATTAAATTTATATAAAATAAAATCTCTTATAATTTTTATAGTCTTTTATATTATACCTAATATAATATATCAAGACAATAATAATCTTAAAGATAAAGATATTATATATTGATAATGGTTTTTTCTATATAAAAACATAATTAAGAAAAACTAAACTACCTAATTATTAAATATAAAATACTATCTATAATTTTAAAAATTAATATTAATATTACTTTTAGTAAAGTAATACAATAATAATTAAATAATTACTTATTCTTAACTGTCTTATTTTTATACTTAAACATTATATAATAGAAAATAATAAAATTTAAAATATATAAAATACTAACTAACCAAAAGTATAATTAATAATTAAACTATACTTCAAAAATTTACTATATAAATTTTAGGAATTTTTGTGTTTTTAATCGTAATCTTATTTTTTGCAGAAATTTCAATTACAATTTTCATAATAACAATTACATATTTCAATAAATTACCTCCTATTTTATATAAAAAGATTATCACTTTTTAAAATAAAAATTAATTTAATGATAACGAAAATATATTAACTTCTTAATAACTAAATTTAATGTTCAACCACTTATTAACAATTGTAATTTTATATAATAGACTTGGTGCAAAACTAAGGTAATTCAAAATTATATATTCCTGCTATTAAATTAAATCTTAATGCAAATCTTCGTATTTTATTGCGATATTTTAAACTTAAAATTTTAAAACGTTTTAGTTTAGCAAATACGTGTTCAATTTTAATTCTAATTTTACTTAAAGTTTTATTGTATTCTTTTTGAATTGGTGTTAATTGATTGTATTTACTTTTTTTAAATGGCAAAAATTTATTTTTATGAATATTTTGTATACCTTGATAACCTGAATCAACAAAAACTTGTTTTTCTGGATGAATAAAAGTTTTAGATTTTAGAAGCAATTTAAAATCATGAATGCTTCCAAAACAAAAAGCAGTTGAAATAATTTTTCCATTGGAAATATCAATAATTATTTGGGATTTGAGAGAATGATGTTTCTTTTTACCTGAAAAAAGTAATTTTAGTTTTTTTTAATTCTTTCAATTGGAGTTTCAGTAGCATCAATAGCTAACAAATTATTATTAGTACCTTTATTTTTTGTTAAATCTTTTTTTCCGGGTAAATTAAAAATTCCGCTTTTTATTAAAATATTTTCAATTCAAAAAATATTACGAATGCAACTAGTATGACTAATATTATATCTTTTTGCAATAACTCTATAACTACTATAGTCTTTTCAATATTCTAAAGTCATTAATAAACGCCCTTCAATTACAATTTTATTTTTTCTACCACCATAATATTTTTGTTTAGACTCAGCAATTTTTAAAATTTCAAGCATTTTATAAAATGTTTGTGGCTTTATGCCGACTAAACTATAAAATGCTTGATCATCTTTATATTTTTTCAACATAATAACTATCACCTTTAATATTAATAATAATTGTTAAATTGTTAAAATTAAAGGTTTTGCACCAAGTCTAATATAAAATAATATTTAATTGTTAACATTCAAAAGTGTTAACTATAATAAGTATTGAAATTTTATATACATAAAATTTAATGATTTTGAAAGGAACAATAATATGTTAAAAATATCTACTAATTATTTACCAGATCCTACTGAATATGCTAAAGTTTTTTGTGAATATATATTCAAAACTTTAATAGAAAAAATTATATATTTTTATACAACAGTCAATGGGTTTCTAGATCAAAAATTTATTACATTTTTGACTAATGAAAAAATTGCTAATGAATTTAATAAAACAAAAAATATGGATTTAGAAACATTAATAAAAGAATTTTATGATACACATCATAAAATTAAAATTCCACTAATAACAATAAATAAAAAACGGACTTCTCCCCACATGTACTTGTGGAGGAAACAATGAAATTGAATGAGTTCAACAATATATTTCAAACAGAAAAAGATTGTTTGAAATATATAGCAAGTTTGAAGGAAAACAAATGTATGAGGTGTTCTTGAACAAATTTGAATACTTCTGATTTAAGAAGAATAAGATGTTTGAAATGTCATCAAACATTTAGTATTCTTCATGACACCATTTTTTACAAGTCACAAACACCTTTGACATCTTGGTTTTATCTCATCTTTAGATGAATAAACACCAAACATGGAATTCCATCAACTGATGTTGCAAAAGAATTGGGAGTAACTTTGAAAACTGCTTGAAGAATGGGTCATAAAATCCGAAGTGCAATTGCAAAACAAGAACCCCAATTCATTGTTGAGGGCATAGTGCAAATGGATGAAATGTATCTTTCACATATGGGTTTTAAAAAACAAGGAAGATCCTTAAAAAATAAAACTTTGATTGTTGGGATTTATGAAAAAACAACCAATAATTTAATTGTGAAAGTGTTGAAAAATGCAAATCAAAAAAATCTTTTGCAATTTGCAAGAAACCACATTTCTTCAAAGTGTGATGTACATACTGATTCTTGAAAAGGATATCGCCATTTTAAATCAGTTTTCACTAAGCATGAAACAGTTAACCATCAAGATGGCTATGTTTCAAAAACTGGTGTAAACATAAACCAGATTGAATCGGCATGAAAGCACATCAGACGAACATTTAAAACACATATCAAAGTTGAAAAACATCATGTTCATTTATACGCAAAAGAATCGGCATATAAATTCAACAATATACCTAGTTTTGAAACTGTAATGTTATGTTTGATTTAAAAATGTGGGGAGAAGTCCGTAGATAGGCTTTTCTCAGCATTTATGTGATAAAATTTAAAAATAGTACATAAAGGGAGAAAAGCCATAAAAAATTAACAAAAGAAATTGAAAAAGAAGTAAGTGAAGTATTTAATAATACAACTACTTTAACTATAATTTTTTATAAAATTTGTATAAAAGATAACGCAACTAATAGTGATATTAGTGATTTTTTTATTGAAAAATATACAAAAAAAATTATTAATACTTTTAAAAATCTCTATTATATTTTTTATTACTATAACTATATCAAACATTTTAGAATTAGAGATAACAAAAAAAAGAAACATATTTCAACAAAAAACTATCAAGATAATTTAAATATACAATTAATTAAAGAAATAAAAAAAAGTCTTGAATATGCCATTTTAATAATAAACAAAATGGATACAAATATTTATAAACGAAATTTAAAAATAACACCAGAAGAAAATTTACAAAAAAAAGCACAAGATGCAGAAAATGAAAAATATGATGCATCATATTTACATAAAAAAAATAATGCTAATAATTGTATACTTTCATAAACGTTTTCTTTAATCTTTATTTTCTGTTACGTCAATAATAACTTCACTATTATCATCAAGAATTTCTTTAGTTATAAATTGACCAACGCTTTCAGCACCAGTTTTATCAGCAACCGTTTTTAAACGACTTAATTGTTTTTCCAACGGAACTAATGTTTTATTAATGCCAACATAAAGATCGTGATTTTCTACTAAACACTGTAAAAAATTATTATTTAATAACTGAATATGAACGGAAATATTATATGTATGATTACTATTTCTTTCAATACCAACTTTAGCAATCATATCTTTTTTAATATATTTAGAATACTTTTCTTGTAAATAATGAAAATTTTTATCAACAGCATTTTTAATTTCATAAGTAATATTAATATTTTTTCCATGGACAATAACTTGCATGATTAATTGCTCCTATCTTTTAATTATTATATACATTTTCCCATAAACAAATAAATTTTAAAAGATAATAGTGTAATTAAATTTAAATTATTAACAACTAAGCAAAATACCAATTATATTTATAATATGCTTAATATCATCTTCAGTTAAATTAATGATTAATACTCTATTTTTTATCTTTTCATGATTTTTGTTTTAAAAAATTTTGTTTTCCATTAAAAGTAATAGCTGTTTTTCAACGTGGATAATTATTACCTTTAGTAATAGCATTAGTATTATTCATTGGTTGTAAATTACTAATATCAGAAGTACCTCCATGAAATAAAGGTCGTTGATGTATAATAGTTCAATTATAACTTTTAGGATCATCATTAAGTTTAACATTACTAATAAAGTTATTTTTAAACATTAGCGCACCCGCATAGTCTTTTCGATATAACTGTGGATTATAATCATCAATAATTTCTCCTTTATTTCATACTTCTTCAATTTGTTGTGGTGTTCAAGTTACTTCACTATTAACAACATTACTACTGTTATTAGTTTGAACAGGATTTGGATTACTAGTTACTTGATTATCAAGTAATTTTGATTGTGGAAGTGCACCTCCACCAGTATTATTAATAACTATATTTATACCTTGTGTTGATTTATCATGTTCATTAAAAAATCGATCTGTAAATGATGGTCCAATAGTTTGTTCACCAAAAAGAGAATTTTGTTCAACACTTGTGGGTATTTCTGTTGCTGATAAAGCATTATTATTTGTCAATGATAATGCTTTTTTTGATTTATTTCTTAAATTAGTTATTATTAATAATAAAGAAAAAAGTACTAAAAAGAAACTACAAATTAATACAAAGCCTCAAGGTAAAATAAAAAATAAAACATGAATAATTTTTTTGTCCATAACATAACTATAAATTTTTTTATAACCATAACTTATTAATAATCCTGAACCAATAAGTAAGACAAGCGAAATTACTACTACTATTAATGCTCATACTAAAGTTATTACTCCATATTTATTTAAAAAAATAAATGGAATTGTAATAAACACTAGAGTAATAACCGAAAAAATTAAAGTAAAAATTGTTAAAATCTGAAAAGTAAGAGTAAATGTAATGCCTTTACTATTAATTACTTCAGTTAAAATTACTAAAATCTCATTAACATTAGTACGATAAAGTATAAGTCATAATACTCAACTTATAATCAAAGTTATTGCCATTAATCCCGAACTAACAATAATTCCTCAACGATTATGAGAATTAATGTTTCTATAATTCTCTGCTGACACTTCCATACTAAAACCTCACAACTCTAAAATCTCATATATTAAATTCTATCATAAATGATGATTAACATGTTTAACGACAATTATGAAATATAAATGAAAATATAACCTTTATAAAAATACTTCTTGAAAATTAAAATTTAGATTTAACTTAATAAAAATGTATCATAATATTTTTAATAAACTTTAAATTTGCAACTTTCTTGCGAATAATTTTTTGTTAAAGATTGTTGATTTTGTGATTCTGATTTATTAATTTTTTCAATATTTAATCTTTCATCTAATGATTCATCTTCAAAAAATTTCCTTCTACTCTCTTTTTTTGCTAATCTATTTTTTTCTAAAATATCAAATAAACTTTCTACTTTTAATGTAACATTTAATTGAGGTTGTACTAATGTTTTATCTGTTTCTAACGTGGTAGTCATTTCTAATTTTGCAAGGTCTAACTGCTTAGTTAAAATATCTTGTTGTACCCTACTTCTTTCTAGACTTAATTGTTCAAGCTCTTTTTCCCTAATCAAATTTTCGGCTTCTATCTTCCTTTTTTCTAATTCTTTTTTTTATATTCCTGAGTTGTAAATATAAATGGGACAGTTTTTTAAAATAATTGTATTAAATCTATTGGTCTTTTATAAGAGAGCGATTTTCTGGGTGTAGAATTAATTTGAAATGCTATAAAATTTAAATCTTTTTGTTTATATGAAGATAGATCTGTAGATTTTGGTAAATATCTTCTTAAAATACCATTATTATTTTCATTTAAACCCCTTTGGCAAGGTTTACCAGGATCTGCAAAATAAATTTTGACATTACAAATTTTTTCGATTAATCTTCATTTACTAAATTCTTTACCACGATCAAAAGTAATGGTTTTAACTGTTCCTTTTTGTAACTTTGAAATAAATTTTATTATACTTTTCGTAATATTTTCTGATTTATGATTTTTAGTTACTAAAGGAATTGTGGTTTTTGATCATATATCAGCCAAAGTAATAATAGAACTTTTATGATCTTTGCCAATGATAGTATCACCTTCTAAATGACCAAATTCTTGTATATTTTTAATATTAGTAATGATTAAATTTCTTTCATGAATAGACTTACAATTATTAATTTTGCCCCTAGTTTCTTTTTGTTTGTGAGATTTATTTTTGCCTTTTCTCAATAAGTTATTTTCATCAAAACCCATTCGATTTGTTTTAAACATGTTATATAAAGTTTTTGTCGAAATACTTTTTATTTTATTTTCCTTTAAAAAGTTAGCAATTATATCAAGAGCATACTTTTTAGTCATTAACAAATGATTAATACTATTAATTTCTGTTAAAGTTAAAATTATTAATTTTCTGCCTGCATTTTGTTTATTTTTTTGAAATTGATTCAATAGACTTGGTGCAAAACCTTTAATTTTAACAATTTAACGATTATTATTAATATTAAAGGTGATAGTTATTATGTTGAAAAAATATAAAGATGATCAAGAATTTTATAGTTTAGTCGGCATAAAGCCACAAACATTTTATAAAATGCTTGAAATTTTAAAAATTGCTGAGTCTAAACAAAAATATTATGGTGGTAGAAAAAATAAAATTGTAATTGAAGAGCGTTTATTAATGACTTTAGAATATTGAAAAGACTATAGTAGTTATAGAGTTATTGCAAAAAGATATAATATTAGTAATACTAGTTGCATTCGTAATATTTTTTGAATTGAAAATATTTTAATAAAAAGCGGAATTTTTAATTTACCTGGAAAAAAAGATTTAACAAAAAATAAAGGTACTAATAATAATTTGTTAGCTATTGATGCTACTGAAACTCCAATTGAAATAATTAAAAAAAACTAAAATTACTTTTTTCAGTTAAAAAGAAACATCATTCTCTCAAATCCCAAATAATTATTGATATTTCCAATGGAAAAATCATTTCAACTGCTTTTTGTTTTGGAAGCATTCATGATTTTAAATTGCTTCTAAAATCTAAAACTTTTATTCATCCAGAAAAACAAGTTTTTGTTGATTCAGGTTATCAAGGTATACAAAATATTCATAAAAATACATTTTTGCCATTTAAAAAAAGTAAATACAATCAATTAACACCAATTCAAAAAGAATACAATAAAACTTTAAGTAAAATTAGAATTAAAATTGAACACGTATTTGCTAAACTAAAACGTTTTAAAATTTTAAGTTTAAAATATCGCAATAAAATACGAAGATTTGCATTAAGATTTAATTTAATAGCAGGAATATATAATTTTGAATTACCTTAGTTTTGCACCAAGTCTAATATTTCTAATGGCAATAAGTTTTTATTTAATAATCTACAAACTCTATGTACAGTTGATTTACTATAATCAACAATTTTTGCTATTTTACGAATCGAAAATCCATAATTTTTATATTCTTTTATTGCTATTATTGATTCAATACTCAGATACTTATACATTGCGCTAATTCCTTTCTTTTCTTAATTATAGAACTAACACAATTTAATTTTTATATAAGTGTCCTTTTTAATTTTACAATTAAAGAATTGATAATCAACAACTATTACTCGTTTCTACATTTACTACTTTTGCTAAATTAAATTCTTGAGGGATCGGTGATGAAGTAATATTTAAACTAGTTATGTTATTAAGTTTTGCTAATTCTTCTCTTGCTTTAACTAATTCAAGTTAAACTTTAGTTCTTTCTAATTGTTTTTTAAGAATTTTTGCTCCTACTGTTTCTAATTGTAATTCTTCTAATTTTCTCTGAAGAATACTTTATTTTTCATTATTCTCATCTTCTAATTCTACTTTCTCTTATTTATTTTGTTTAATCGTAGCTTTAATAACTGCACCCATCATAGCAGCAGATGTACCTGCACTAGCTGCTATTCCTAAATCAGAACATTGAAAGCCATCAATTCCGCCAACCGCTAATGTTACTACTGTAGCAGTACCGGCAGTTATTATAGGTAAATTTTTTACAAATTTTTTTAAATTTCTTTCGAACACTTTTTTTCTTGATAGTGAAGGTTTAACAACTTCCACTACATAATTATTTTCATCTTGCGTTGAAGAAGCCAATGAAGATTTACTAATATCCATTTTTATTTCTCTCTTTCTAATCTATGAAAAATATCCTTCTGATTAATATAATTTAATAAAAAACTAATATAAATAAAAAATACTTATATTAGTAATGAACATATATTAAATTATTAATAATACTATCACAAATATTGATTTTAATAAAATTTAATATTTCATTTTATTACTAAAATAATTTCTTATAATAAATATTACAAATAAAGTAATTTCTCGTTTACAAAAAAATATTAGATATAATACTTGTAAACTAAAGATATAGTTTTGGACCTATTGTTTTATTTTTTAACAAATAGGTTTTTATTTTAAAAGGGGGACAAAATGAAAACAATTAAAAAAGAACAAATATTTACTAACAAAGCATATTTAATAAATTATGAAACTGTAGAAAAAATTAAAAAACAATTACTAAATTTAAAAGGAGAAAAAATAAAACTTATTGAAAAAAGTGAGAAAATTGAAAAAGAAATTAATAATTATCAAAAAACTATTCAATTTTGAATTAAACAAAATAAAGAAATAGAAGATAAAGTATTTCAATTTAATATTCAAATCTATAAATTAAAGGAACAAAAAATTAACAAAATTAAATTTTTTTTTATTAATCTTTTTTCATTTGGAAAAATAAATAAAAATAGAAGTATTAATAATTTAATTGAAACAGAAGAAATAAATTGTGAATTATTTAAAAAAACAAAATTAAATAATCAACAAAAAATTAATATTTTAAATTCAAATTATATTGAAAAACAAACAAAATACGCAAATTTAATAACTAATATTAATCAAATAACTGAATATGAAAACAAATTATTAGAAGATAAAAATAATTTGTTAAATAATAATAATAATTTATTAATTGATTTAATAAATCAAAAAGAACAGCAAGAAAAAGAAACAATTGTCGAAGTCAATGAGCAAATGGTTGAACAATTTGAATCAGAAATATTTCAACTTACTGAAAAAATTTGTGATTTGGAAAAACAATTATTATCTAACAGTAGTGATGAAGGCTTTAATTCAAAATCTACATCAACAGATTCTTTAAATTCAGATATTTCAGTACCTCTAAAAATACAAACAAAACCACAAATATCTAACCCCATTAATAAACAAAAAGAAAAAGACATCCCCCGAGAACAAACACTACGTAAATATGAAAATGATATTTCAACAAAAAATTATAAGCAAAGAATAAAGCCAACTAATTCAAGAATAATAAAATTTTAAAAATTAAACATATTTAAATAAACGCCTTTTATGGCGTTTATTTAAATTATATATTAGACTTGGTGCAAAACTAAGGTAATTCAAAATTATATATTCCTGCTATTAAATTAAATCTTAATGCAAATCTTCGTATTTTATTGCGATATTTTAAACTTAAAATTTTAAAACGTTTTAGTTTAGCAAATACGTGTTCAATTTTAATTCTAATTTTACTTAAAGTTTTATTGTATTCTTTTTGAATTGGTGTTAATTGATTGTATTTACTTTTTTTAAATGGCAAAAATTTATTTTTATGAATATTTTGTATACCTTGATAACCTGAATCAACAAAAACTTGTTTTTCTGGATGAATAAAAGTTTTAGATTTTAGAAGCAATTTAAAATCATGAATGCTTCCAAAACAAAAAGCAGTTGAAATAATTTTTCCATTGGAAATATCAATAATTATTTGGGATTTGAGAGAATGATGTTTCTTTTTACCTGAAAAAAGTAATTTTAGTTTTTTTTAATTCTTTCAATTGGAGTTTCAGTAGCATCAATAGCTAACAAATTATTATTAGTACCTTTATTTTTTGTTAAATCTTTTTTTCCAGGTAAATTAAAAATTCCGCTTTTTATTAAAATATTTTCAATTCAAAAAATATTACGAATGCAACTAGTATGACTAATATTATATCTTTTTGCAATAACTCTATAACTACTATAGTCTTTTCAATATTCTAAAGTCATTAATAAACGCCCTTCAATTACAATTTTATTTTTTCTACCACCATAATATTTTTGTTTAGACTCAGCAATTTTTAAAATTTCAAGCATTTTATAAAATGTTTGTGGCTTTATGCCGACTAAACTATAAAATTCTTGATCATCTTTATATTTTTTCAACATAATAACTATCACCTTTAATATTAATAATAATTGTTAAATTGTTAAAATTAAAGGTTTTGCACCAAGTCTATTAAAGAAACGGACTTCTCCCCACATGTACTTGTGGAGGAAACAATGAAATTGAATGAGTTCAACAATATATTTCAAACAGAAAAAGATTGTTTGAAATATATAGCAAGTTTGAAGGAAAACAAATGTATGAGGTGTTCTTGAACAAATTTGAATACTTCTGATTTAAGAAGAATAAGATGTTTGAAATGTCATCAAACATTTAGTATTCTTCATGACACCATTTTTTACAAGTCACAAACACCTTTGACATCTTGGTTTTATCTCATCTTTAGATGAATAAACACCAAACATGGAATTCCATCAACTGATGTTGCAAAAGAATTGGGAGTAACTTTGAAAACTGCTTGAAGAATGGGTCATAAAATCCGAAGTGCAATTGCAAAACAAGAACCTCAATTCATTGTTGAGGGCATAGTGCAAATGGATGAAATGTATCTTTCACATATGGGTTTTAAAAAACAAGGAAGATCCTTAAAAAATAAAACTTTGATTGTTGGGATTTATGAAAAAACAACCAATAATTTAATTGTGAAAGTGTTGAAAAATGCAAATCAAAAAAATCTTTTGCAATTTGCAAGAAACCACATTTCTTCAAAGTGTGATGTACATACTGATTCTTGAAAAGGATATCGCCATTTTAAATCAGTTTTCACTAAGCATGAAACAGTTAACCATCAAGATGGCTATGTTTCAAAAACTGGTGTAAACATAAACCAGATTGAATCGGCATGAAAGCACATCAGACGAACATTTAAAACACATATCAAAGTTGAAAAACATCATGTTCATTTATACGCAAAAGAATCGGCATATAAATTCAACAATATACCTAGTTTTGAAACTGTAATGTTATGTTTGATTTAAAAATGTGGGGAGAAGTCCGTAGATAGGCTTTTCTCAGCATTTATGTGATAAAATTTAAAAATAGTACATAAAGGGAGAAAAGCCTAAAGAAATTTTCAATCTTTAGAAATTAGCAATATCAACTTTATCTTTTGCTTTTGGTATATCCTGAGTTGTAAATATAAATGGGACAGTTTTTTTAAAATAATTGTATTAAATCTATTGGTCTTTTATAAGAGAGCGATTTTCTGGGTGTAGAATTAATTTGAAATGCTATAAAATTTAAATCTTTTTGTTTATATGAAGATAGATCTGTATATTTTGGTAAATATCTTCTTAAAATACCATTATTATTTTCATTTAAACACCTTTGGCAAGGTTTACCAGGATCTGAAAAATAAATTTTGACATTACAAATTTTTTTGATTAATCTTCATTTACTAAATTCTTTACCACGATCAAAAGTAATGGTTTTAACTGTTCCTTTTTGTAACTTTGAAATAAATTTTATTATACTTTTCGTAATATTTTCTGATTTATAATTTTTAGTTACTAAAGGAATTGTGGTTTTTGATCATATATCAGCCAAAGTAATAATAGAACTTTTATGATCTTTGCCAATGATAGTATCACCTTCTAAATGACCAAATTCTTGTATATTTTTAATATTAGGAATGATTAAATTTCTTTCATGAATATACTTACAATTATTAATTTTGCCCCTAGTTTCTTTTTGTTTGTGAGATTTATTTTTGCCTTTTCTCAATAAGTTATTTTCATCAAAACCCATTCGATTTGTTTTAAACATCTTTAATTGTAAAATTAAAAAGGACACTTATATAAAAATTAAATTGTGTTAGTTCTATAATTAAGAAAAGAAAGGAATTAGCGCAATGTATAAGTATCTGAGTATTGAATCAATAATAGCAATAAAAGAATAGACTTGGTGCAAAACTAAGGTAATTCAAAATTATATATTCCTGCTATTAAATTAAATCTTAATGCAAATCTTCGTATTTTATTGCGATATTTTAAACTTAAAATTTTAAAACGTTTTAGTTTAGCAAATACGTGTTCAATTTTAATTCTAATTTTACTTAAAGTTTTATTGTATTCTTTTTGAATTGGTGTTAATTGATTGTATTTACTTTTTTTAAATGGCAAAAATGTATTTTTATGAATATTTTGTATACCTTGATAACCTGAATCAACAAAAACTTGTTTTTCTGGATGAATAAAAGTTTTAGATTTTAGAAGCAATTTAAAATCATGAATGCTTCCAAAACAAAAAGCAGTTGAAATAATTTTTCCATTGGAAATATCAATAATTATTTGGGATTTGAGAGAATGATGTTTCTTTTTACCTGAAAAAAGTAATTTTAGTTTTTTTTAATTCTTTCAATTGGAGTTTCAGTAGCATCAATAGCTAACAAATTATTATTAGTACCTTTATTTTTTGTTAAATCTTTTTTTCCAGGTAAATTAAAAATTCCGCTTTTTATTAAAATATTTTCAATTCAAAAAATATTACGAATGCAACTAGTATGACTAATATTATATCTTTTTGCAATAACTCTATAACTACTATAGTCTTTTCAATATTCTAAAGTCATTAATAAACGCTCTTCAATTACAATTTTATTTTTTCTACCACCATAATATTTTTACGGACTTCTCCCCACATGTACTTGTGGAGGAAACAATGAAATTGAATGAGTTCAACAATATATTTCAAACAGAAAAAGATTGTTTGAAATATATAGCAAGTTTGAAGGAAAACAAATGTATGAGGTGTTCTTGAACAAATTTGAATACTTCTGATTTAAGAAGAATAAGATGTTTGAAATGTCATCAAACATTTAGTATTCTTCATGACACCATTTTTTACAAGTCACAAACACCTTTGACATCTTGGTTTTATCTCATCTTTAGATGAATAAACACCAAACATGGAATTCCATCAACTGATGTTGCAAAAGAATTGGGAGTAACTTTGAAAACTGCTTGAAGAATGGGTCATAAAATCCGAAGTGCAATTGCAAAACAAGAACCTCAATTCATTGTTGAGGGCATAGTGCAAATGGATGAAATGTATCTTTCACATATGGGTTTTAAAAAACAAGGAAGATCCTTAAAAAATAAAACTTTGATTGTTGGGATTTATGAAAAAACAACCAATAATTTAATTGTGAAAGTGTTGAAAAATGCAAATCAAAAAAATCTTTTGCAATTTGCAAGAAACCACATTTCTTCAAAGTGTGATGTACATACTGATTCTTGAAAAGGATATCGCCATTTTAAATCAGTTTTCACTAAGCATGAAACAGTTAACCATCAAGATGGCTATGTTTCAAAAACTGGTGTAAACATAAACCAGATTGAATCGGCATGAAAGCACATCAGACGAACATTTAAAACACATATCAAAGTTGAAAAACATCATGTTCATTTATACGCAAAAGAATCGGCATATAAATTCAACAATATACCTAGTTTTGAAACTGTAATGTTATGTTTGATTTAAAAATGTGGGGAGAAGTCCGTAGATAGGCTTTTCTCAGCATTTATGTGATAAAATTTAAAAATAGTACATAAAGGGAGAAAAGCCTATTTTTATTTAGACTCAGCAATTTTTAAAATTTCAAGCATTTTATAAAATGTTTGTGGCTTTATGCCGACTAAACTATAAAATTCTTGATCATCTTTATATTTTTTCAACATAATAACTATCACCTTTAATATTAATAATAATCGTTAAATTGTTAAAATTAAAGGTTTTGCACCAAGTCTAATATAAAAATTATGGATTTTCGATTCGTAAAATAGCAAAAATTGTTGATTATAGTAAATCAACTGTACATAGAGTTTGTAGATTATTAAATAAAAACTTATTGCCATTAGAAATATTGAATCAATTTCAAAAAAATAAACAAAATGCAGGCAGAAAATTAATAATTTTAACTTTAACAGAAATTAATAGTATTAATCATTTGTTAATTACCAAAAAGTATGCTTTTGATATAATTGCTAACTTTTTAAAGGAAAATAAAATAAAAAGTATTTCAACAAAAACTTTATATAACATGTTTAAAACAAATCGAATGGGTTTTGATGAAAATAACTTAGGAAATTATCCCCGCATGTACTAGTGTGGAGGAAAAAATGAATTGAAATGAATTCAATAGCATATTTCAAACTGAAAACGATTGTTTGAAATATATAGCGAAGTTGAAAATAATGAAATGAATCAGGTGTGCTTCTTCTAGTTTGAATACTTCTGATTTGAGAAGAATACGATGTTTGAACTGTAACCAAACATTTAGTATTCTTTATGGAACCATTTTTTATAAGTCACAAACCCAAATGACATCTTGGTTTTATCTCATCTTTAGATGAATAAACACAAAGCATGGCATACCAGCAACCGATGTTGCAAGGGAATTGGGTGTGACCTATAAAACAGCTTTAAGAATGTGTCATGAAATCAGGACTAGAATTGGAAATCAAGATGCAGGTTTCATTGTTGATGGCACAGCACAGATGGATGAAATGTATCTTTCACATTTAGGTTTTAAAAAACAAGGAAGATCCTTGTTGAATAAAACTTTGATTGTTGGAGTTTATGAGAAAACCAGCAAAAAACTAATTGTGAAGGTGCTGAAAAATGCAGGTGAAAAAAACCTTTTAAGATTTGCATTGAAACACATTTTTACTGAGTGCTGTCTATTTACGGATTCTTGGAAGGGATATGTAAGTTTCAAAAACTTCTATCCCAAACATGAAATAGTAAATCATGAAGTTGGGTATGTGTCACCAACAGGTGTAAACACAAACCAGATTGAATCAGCATGAAAGCACATCCGACGAACTTTCCGAACACACATAAGAGTTTCAAAGCACAATATTCATTTATATGCAAAAGAATCAGCATATAAATTCAATAACATACCTAGTTTTGAAACTGTAATTTTGTGTTTGATTTAAATACATGCGAGGATAATTTCCTGGGTAGGCTTTTATCTCCATTTATGTGATAAAATTTAAAAATAGTACATAAAGGGATAAAAGGCATAACTTATTGAGAAAAGGCAAAAATAAATCTCACAAAAAAAAAGAAACTAGGGGCAAAATTAATAATTGTAAGTCTATTCATGAAAGAAATTTAATCATTCCTAATATTAAAAATATACAAGAATTTGGTCATTTAGCAGGTGATACTATCATTGGCAAAGATCATAAAAGTTCTATTATTACTTTGGCTGATATATGATCAAAAACCACAATTCCTTTAGTAACTAAAAATCATAAATCAGAAAATATTACGAAAAGTATAATAAAATTTATTTCAAAGTTACAAAAAGGAACAGTTAAAACCATTACTTTTGATCGTGGTAAAGAATTTAGTAAATGAAGATTAATCGAAAAAATTTGTAATGTCAAAATTTATTTTGCAGATCCTGGTAAACCTTGCCAAAGGGGTTTAAATGAAAATAATAATGGTATTTTAAGAAGATATTTACCAAAATCTACAGATCTATCTTTTAATTTTCAAAAAAACTCTTGATGAAATAAAAAAAATCATCAACCTGGCCTAAAATTTGATTTTATTTAATTTTGGGATTTATTTTTTTTACAAACTGAAATATAATGCTTCAGATTTTGCATAAGGTGATATTTTATAATGTTGGTATTTAAATTTTCATAAATTGAGGTAATTTTGAATATTGGTAAATCCAATGCCATGATAATGAGTAATAAATTCTTTTAAACTTGATTGTATTTTACTGATATTACTTAAATTTTTATAATTTAATTCTTTATTTTCTTTTGATTTAAATTTCTTGAGAGTACATTTTGTTTGTTTAGCTACTGTAGCATATAGTATTTGCATATCACAAACTATAATTGATTTTTCTTCGATAAGCTTAGATGTTAAATTTTCTTGTACTCATTTTTTTGTTAATCTTTTAGTATTTGTTGTTTGAGCATAAATATTTTTATTTTCATCAATTGCCATTTCAATACAACAGTTTCAATCTTTAGCATTTTCTTCAATTCATTTTTTTCTTGGATCATCTGGATTTTTGAAATTTCCTTTATGAATTTATTTGATAAAAGTTTCATCAATTTCAATTCTACCTTTTAATTTTGCGAATGGTTTTTGTGTTTTTGCTAATTGTGATGATTTCATAAATTTTTGACGATTAAATCATGCTGATGTTTTTGAAATTTTAGCAAATTGAGAAATAGTATAAGCAGATTGACCTAACAATGACAATCAAATTATTCAATCTCATTGTTCATGAGATAAATGACTTCAATGTAAAAAATGATTTCTTAAAGCATCAAAGCTACTTTTACAATCTTTGCATAAATATTTTTGCTTATTATTCTTAAAACCATTTTTTACACATCAATAAGATTTACAATTTGGACATTGAATTCCTTTTTCTTTAAATTTTTTATCAATTGCATCTAATTTTTCTTTTTTCTCAATTTGTTTAATTCTATTTTTAAACTAGACTTGGTGCAAAACTAAGGTAATTCAAAATTATATATTCCTGCTATTAAATTAAATCTTAATGCAAATCTTCGTATTTTATTGCGATATTTTAAACTTAAAATTTTAAAACCTTTTAGTTTAGCAAATACGTGTTCAATTTTAATTCTAATTTTACTTAAAGTTTTATTGTATTATTTTTGAATTGGTGTTAATTGATTGTATTTACTTTTTTTAAATGGCAAAAATGTATTTTTATGAATATTTTGTATACCTTGATAACTCTGGATGAATAAAATTTTTAGATTTTAGAAGCAATTTAAAATCATGAATGCTTCCAAAACAAAAAGCAGTTGAAATAATTTTTCCGTTGGAAATATCAATAATTATTTGGGATTTGAGAGAATGATGTTTCTTTTTACCTGAAAAAAGTAATTTTAGTTTTTTTTAATTCTTTCAATTGGAGTTTCAGTAGCATCAATAGCTAACAAATTATTATTAGTACCTTTATTTTTTGTTAAATCTTTTTTTTCAGGTAAATTAAAAATTCCGCTTTTTATTAAAATATTTTCAATTCAAAAAATATTACGAATGCAACTAGTATAACTAATATTATATCTTTTTGCAATAACTCTATAACTACTATAGTCTTTTCAATATTCTAAAGTCATTAATAAACGCTCTTCAATTACAATTTTATTTTTTCTACCACCATAATATTTTGTTTAGACTCAGCAATTTTTAAAATTTCAAGCATTTTATAAAATGTTTGTGGCTTTATGCCGACTAAACTATAAAATTCTTGATCATCTTTATATTTTTTCAACATAATAACTATCACCTTTAATATTAATAATAATCGTTAAATTGTTAAAATTAAAGGTTTTGCACCAAGTCTAATGAAATAATATTTTTAAAATCAATTTTAAATATATAAAGAGGTTGTAATTACAACCTCTTTATATATTTTTTTACATTTTTTGTGATTTACTACTAAAACTTTGACTTTTACTTGTTGAAGCTTCACTGTTTACTTTTGTTTTATCTTTTTCAAATCCAAGAGCATTAGCAACTCTTTCTCGTCTTTCACGTTCGTTTTTTTCTCCTCATGCTTTGTTTATTCTTTCAGCGTCTTTTGCACGTTTATCTTTATTTGCTTGACTTCATTTTTCCATATTGTAAAATTACTCTCTTCAATATTTTTGAATATTTTTTTCTATCCTTAAAATATCCAAGAAGAATTATATATTTTTAAAACAAAAAATGTGTAATAAATAATGAATAATCACTATTTTTTAAAATAGTGATTAAGACTTTAATATTTAATTAAATTTATTACTTATTGCTTATGTTAATAAGCATTTTACTTTATTTCAGTTATGATTTGAACTTGTTGAAGGCAGTTGCTCTTGCTGATTTATTGTATTTCGTATAGATGAATCAAAATTATGATTATTTTTTGATTTAATAATTGAATTTTCTAAAATACTATTTGAGTTATGATTTATTGTTTCATTACTTATTATTTCGTCTAGTTTTTTATCTTTTCTATTATCTAATTCTTGTTTTAAAATATCATATTGAGTTTTTAATTTTGTTTCTAACTTATTACTAGTTAAATTTTCGATATTTTTTTCAACATTTTTTTTAATTTCTAGTTCTTCTTTAGTTTTACCAAGATTTCTTTTGTTTACAAATGGTATTTTACGAATTAATGAATAAAATTTTTGTTTAATTCATACTTCAACTTTTTTTGTTTTTTCTGTTGCAATAGTTCATATTCCTTTATTAACAATTCAAGCAATACCAATACCTCTACTATTGATACTAAAGTTTTTTCTCATAATATTGTTGATATAATAGGGACTAATGCTGGTACAGCAACAGGTATTGCTAAAAGTGTAATACTTAATAATGAAAGAGAAATAAATATTATTAATTCTGATTTTGATATTTTTCAGTTTGATATTTTTTCTTGTTCACTTAAAAATTTTTTAATTGATACAGGTTCAATTTTAATATTTTTTTCTGGATTTGAATTTGGTTCAATTAAGAGAAGATCATCTTTATATTTATTGATATTTTCATATTTTTTCAATTGTTTCATGACTTCAATATTACCGTTTGTAAGTTCTTGAAAATCAATCACTTCTTCGGTAATAGAATTATTAATATGTACAAGAGTAGTTACAAAAATTATTTCATCTTTAATTGGTAAAATTTCTTCGTAAATTTTTTCAATTCCCGTTTTTTTTCTTTGTTTTTCATCATAAATTGTTACAGAATTATATGTATATTTTGTTAAATTAATATCACTTTCTTTTGTTTTTTTAAATTCTTCAATTTGTTTTTTAAGTTTCTGAATGTCTTTTGCTTGTTCTTGAATTGTTGTTTGTAATTTTGATATTTCTTTTGTATTTAAAATTGAAGTCGGTAATAAATTTTTCAATTTTGATAATAGACTTGGTGCAAAACCTTTAATTTTAACAATTTAACGATTATTATTAATATTAAAGGTGATAGTTATTATGTTGAAAAAATATAAAGATGATCAAGAATTTTATAGTTTAGTCGGCATAAAGCCACAAACATTTTATAAAATGTTTGAAATTTTAAAAATTGCTGAGTCTAAACAAAAATATTATGGTGGTAGAAAAAATAAAATTGTAATTGAAGAGCGTTTATTAATGACTTTAGAATATTGAAAAGACTATAGTAGTTATAGAGTTATTGCAAAAAGATATAATATTAGTCATACTAGTTGCATTCGTAATATTTTTTGAATTGAAAATATTTTAATAAAAAGCGGAATTTTTAATTTACCTTGAAAAAAAGATTTAACAAAAAATAAAGGTACTAATAATAATTTGTTAGCTATTGATGCTACTGAAACTCCAATTGAAAGAATTAAAAAAAACTAAAATTACTTTTTTCAGGTAAAAAGAAACATCATTCTCTCAAATCCCAAATAATTATTGATATTTCCAATGGAAAAATTATTTCAACTGCTTTTTGTTTTGGAAGCATTCATGATTTTAAATTGCTTCGAAAATCTAAAACTTTTATTCATCCAGAAAAACAAGTTTTTGTTGATTCAGGTTATCAAGGTATACAAAATATTCATAAAAATACATTTTTGCCATTTAAAAAAAGTAAATACAATAAATTAACACCAATTCAAAAAGAATACAATAAAACTTTAAGTAAAATTAGAATTAAAATTGAACACGTATTTGCTAAACTAAAACGTTTTAAAATTTTAAGTTTAAAATATCGCAATAAAATACGAAGATTTGCATTAAGATTTAATTTAATAGCAGGAATATATAATTTTGAATTACCTTAGTTTTGCACCAAGTCTACTATAAAATTCTTGATCATCTTTATATTTTTTCAACATAATAACTATCACCTTTAATATTAATAATAATCGTTAAATTGTTAAAATTAAAGGTTTTGCACCAAGTCTAATGATGTTTCTTTTTACCTGAAAAAAGTAATTTTAGTTTTTTTTAATTCTTTCAATTGGAGTTTCAGTAGCATCAATAGCTAACAAATTATTATTAGTACCTTTATTTTTTGTTAAATCTTTTTTTCCAGGTAAATTAAAAATTCCGCTTTTTATTAAAATATTTTCAATTCAAAAAATATTACGAATGCAACTAGTATAACTAATATTATATCTTTTTGCAATAACTCTATAACTACTATAGTCTTTTCAATATTCTAAAGTCATTAATAAACGCTCTTCAATTACAATTTTATTTTTTCTACCACCATAATATTTTGTTTAGACTCAGCAATTTTTAAAATTTCAAGCATTTTATAAAATGTTTGTGGCTTTATGCCGACTAAACTATAAAATTCTTGATCATCTTTATATTTTTTCAACATAATAACTATCACCTTTAATATTAATAATAATCGTTAAATTGTTAAAATTAAAGGTTTTGCACCAAGTCTAATAAATTTCTTTGAGTTTTATTTTCATTGCATTTTTATTGCCATTCATTTTTTTACCTCTCAAACTTATATAATTTAACAAGTAAATTATATATAAATTATATCATTTTACTTAATTCATATTTAGTATTTTTTATTAAAAAATTTTAATAAATATACAATAAAAATATGTTTATGAAAACGTAGGTGATTTTGCAATAATATCATCAGTAATTTTCTCTATATTCTCATTCTCATTTATATCTTTTATATCATCATCATTTAGTGTTGCTTCTTTTCCTAAATTTTGATTTCATTTTTCAATTTTTAAGATATGTATTTTAATCTTTGTCATTCTGAATCCCTTCTTAATAAAAACCTTGTATGAATAAATTATACAAAAAAATTTTTTTACTTTTAAAAATATAAATTTTTATTATAAGAATATTAAATAAAAATTAAATAAAATATTGTTATTATATATTGCAATCGTGCTTGAACAAATATATAATATCTCTGTTGCTCTTTTGGGGACTATAGCTCAGCTGGTTAGAGCGCACGCTTGATAAGCGTGAGGTCGATGGTTCAAGTCCATTTAGTCCCACCATTATATGTGAAATTATGAAATAAACAGTTTTGTTTATTTTTTTTATTTAAATCAAATTAAAAATTATAATAAAGATGTAAATCAATTGATTTATTAAGAATATAAAAAGTTATATTAAAAACCTATGATTAATCATAGGTTTTTAATTAGTGATAGGTTTTTAGTAATTGTTATTTTTTTAGTATGTTTTATATTATTAATTTTTTTTATTTTCCTGAGTTGTAAATATAAATGGGACAGTTTTTTAAAATAATTGTATTAAATCTATTGGTCTTTTATAAGAAAGCGATTTTCTGGGTGTAGAATTAATTTGAAATGCTATAAAATTTAAATCTTTTTGTTTATATGAAGATAGATCTTTTAATTTTCACAAAAAATCTTGATATTACTTTTAATTTTAAATTAAAAGTAATATTTTTATATCAGGGGTGATTTTTTGTGACTAATAATGAATTAATTGATGTTTTAAAAAACAAAAAAGATGAAGAATTTATAAAAATTATTAGACATTAGACTTGGTGCAAAACTAAGGTAATTCAAAATTATATATTCCTGCTATTAAATTAAATCTTAATGCAAATCTTCGTATTTTATTGCGATATTTTAAACTTAAAATTTTAAAACGTTTTAGTTTAGCAAATACGTGTTCAATTTTAATTCTAATTTTACTTAAAGTTTTATTGTATTCTTTTTGAATTGGTGTTAATTGATTGTATTTACTTTTTTTAAATGGCAAAAATTTATTTTTATGAATATTTTGTATACCTTGATAACCCGAATCAACAAAAACTTGTTTTTCTGGATGAATAAAAGTTTTAGATTTTAGAAGCAATTTAAAATCATGAATGCTTCCAAAACAAAAAGCATTTGAAATAATTTTTCCATTGGAAATATCAATAATTATTTGGGATTTGAGAGAATGATGTTTCTTTTTACCTGAAAAAAGTAATTTTAGTTTTTTTTAATTCTTTCAATTGGAGTTTCAGTAGCATCAATAGCTAACAAATTATTATTAGTACCTTTATTTTTTGTTAAATCTTTTTTTCCAGGTAAATTAAAAATTCCGCTTTTTGTTAAAATATTTTCAATTCAAAAAATATTACGAATGCAACTAGTATGACTAATATTATATCTTTTTGCAATAACTCTATAACTACTATAGTCTTTTCAATATTCTAAAGTCATTAATAAACGCTCTTCAATTACAATTTTATTTTTTCTACCACCATAATATTTTTGTTTAGACTCAGCAATTTTTAAAATTTCAAGCATTTTATAAAATGTTTGTGGCTTTATGCCGACTAAACTATAAAATTCTTGATCATCTTTATATTTTTTCAACATAATAACTATCACCTTTAATATTAATAATAATCGTTAAATTGTTAAAATTAAAGGTTTTGCACCAAGTCTATTGTATTGTTGTAGAATCTGAAAAATAATAATAATTATTATTTGCTATAAATCCTTGAAGATAAAAATCTCTTGCTCTAAAAACCAATCTTAAATCATTATCACTAGTATTTTCATATTGTCCTCTTATTCAAGGATTATTAACACAAGTAAATTTGTCAATAGTTTGACTATAACTAGGAGAATCATTTAGTCTAATTGGAATAATAAAAATATCATCATTATTATTATTAGAATTTATACTATATATTGGAATTCTTGAAATTAAATTTTCATCAAACGAAATTCTTGAAATTAAATTTTCATTTTCTAAGTCAGAAAGAATAAACAAAATTTGAGTTCTAAAAGAATATCATTCTGTATATCTTGGATCATTTGGTAAATAACGAAATAAAATTAAATTAGAAACTGTTATTTTTTTATTTTCATCATCCTTCCTTTTAACTCTCTTTCTACTTTTTTCATGTCTATGTTTATGTGTACTTGTTTCTAATTCTTGATTTGAAAATGAATCTAAATATGATTGATAAAAAGGGTCAATATTTTTATTTGTTTCATTTAAATTATATAATTTATAATTATTACTTGAATTTGTATAACTAATTTCTTGATTTATTGATTCTAAACTACTAGTATTTTTGTTAGCTCAATCTTTAATATTTTGATTATCAATTGACTTAGCATATATACCTTCACTTTTAGAATTAAATAATGGTGCACTTAATACTCACATTTTAAATCAATAAGTTGGATTAAAATATTTCATTATAAATATTTCCTTTCATTAATAAATATGTGTTAAAAACAAAAAAAGAAAAAACTACTCTAACTTCAACGAATTAGAAAGGCTCTTCTTTTTATTTTATCTATTTAAATAAAAATATTTTTATTAATTTTTTAACAATTTAATTATATATATAAAAATTTTAAAATGTGAAAATATAATTTTTTTTAAAATTTAATTTAATTATTTTTATAATAGACTTGGTGCAAAACCAAGGTAATTCAAAATTATATATTCCTGCTATTAAATTAAATCTTAATGCAAATCTTCGTATTTTATTGCGATATTTTAAACTTAAAATTTTAAAACGTTTTAGTTTAGCAAATACGTGTTCAATTTTAATTCTAATTTTACTTAAAGTTTTATTGTATTCTTTTTGAATTGGTGTTAATTGATTGTATTTACTTTTTTTAAATGGCAAAAATGTATTTTTATGAATATTTTGTATACCTTGATAACCTGAATCAACAAAAACTTGTTTTTCTGGATGAATAAAAGTTTTAGATTTTAGAAGCAATTTAAAATCATGAATGCTTCCAAAACAAAAAGCAGTTGAAATAATTTTTCCATTGGAAATATCAATAATTATTTGGGATTTGAGAGAATGATGTTTCTTTTTACCTGAAAAAAGTAATTTTAGTTTTTTTTAATTCTTTCAATTGGAGTTTCAGTAGCATCAATAGCTAACAAATTATTATTAGTACCTTTATTTTTTGTTAAATCTTTTTTTCCAGGTAAATTAAAAATTCCGCTTTTTATTAAAATATTTTCAATTCAAAAAATATTACGAATGCAACTAGTATGACTAATATTATATCTTTTTGCAATAACTCTATAACTACTATAGTCTTTTCAATATTCTAAAGTCATTAATAAACGCTCTTCAATTACAATTTTATTTTTTCTACCACCATAATATTTTTGTTTAGACTCAGCAATTTTTAAAATTTCAAGCATTTTATAAAATGTTTGTGGCTTTATGCCGACTAAACTATAAAATTCTTGATCATCTTTATATTTTTTCAACATAATAACTATCACCTTTAATATTAATAATAATCGTTAAATTGTTAAAATTAAAGGTTTTGCACCAAGTCTAATATTCTTTAATTTCTTTTATTTTATTATTAAAATCTAATTTATGTTTTTTACACATTTTAAAAAATTGAATTGTAGTATCTTCTAAATCTAAATTTTTTAAAGTAACTAATACTTTATTATTACAATCTTTAACAATACATTTAAGTAATACTTTTTCTTGTTTTTGCATTAATTATCTTCCTTTTTACAATTACATAAATTAATTGATATATTTAATTGTTTTAATTTTTTTAAATTTTCTGATGATTCAATAATTGCATTTTTTGTAAAAATATCCATTTCAAATTCTATTTTCATTATTTATTTTCCTTATTTAAATAA
Source organism: Spiroplasma endosymbiont of Zeiraphera isertana (assembly GCF_964030805.1). Taxonomy (GTDB): domain Bacteria; phylum Bacillota_I; class Bacilli_A; order Mycoplasmatales; family VBWQ01; genus Spiroplasma_E. Next base: position 416,256 of record NZ_OZ034965.1, on the reverse strand, counting down.
TATCAACCAATTAATAAACTATCTGCTTCATCATGATTTGATATTTTTATATTTCATTGATATTTTTCATTTAAATAAAAACATATATCTTCACTTATTTTTTTATTTCAATTTTTTAAAGAAATATTAGTAATATTATTATCTATATATCATTTTTTTCATGAAGAAGGACTTATTAACATATTTTTTGTTAATAATTTATTAAATTGTCCAGCAATAAAACCTCTTAAATGTTCTTGAGTTTCATAACCAATACCATTTTTTGAATGAAAAGTACCACGTTCAATAATTAAATCAATATTGGTATCTTTTATATTACTTTAATTGTAAAATTAAAAAGGACACTTATATAAAAATTAAATTGTGTTAGTTCTATAATTAAGAAAAGAAAGGAATTAGCGCAATGTATAAGTATCTGAGTATTGAATCAATAATAGCAATAAAAGAATATAAAAATTATGGATTTTCGATTCGTAAAATAGCAAAAATTGTTGATTATAGTAAATCAACTGTACATAGAGTTTGTAGATTATTAAATAAAAACTTATTGCCATTAGAAATATTGAATCAATTTCAAAAAAATAAACAAAATGCAGGCAGAAAATTAATAATTTTAACTTTAACAGAAATTAATAGTATTAATCATTTGTTAATTACTAAAAAGTATGCTCTTGATATAATTGCTAACTTTTTAAAGGAAAATAAAATAAAAAGTATTTCAACAAAAACTTTATATAACGTGTTTAAAACAAATCGAATGGGTTTTGATGAAAATAACTTATTGAGAAAAGGCAAAAATAAATCTCACAAACAAAAAGAAACTAGGGGCAAAATTAATAATTGTAAGTCTATTAATGAAAGAAATTTAATCATTCCTAATATTAAAAATATACAAGAATTTGGTCATTTAGAAGGTGATACTATCATTGGCAAAGATCATAAAAGTTCTATTATTACTTTGGCTGATATATGATCAAAAACCACAATTCCTTTAGTAACTAAAAATCATAAATCAGAAAATATTACGAAAAGTATAATAAAATTTATTTCAAAGTTACAAAAAGGAACAGTTAAAACCATTACTTTTGATCGTGGTAAAGAATTTAGTAAATGAAGATTAATCGAAAAAATTTGTAATGTCAAAATTTATTTTGCAGATCCTGGTAAACCTTGCCAAAGGGGTTTAAATGAAAATAATAATGGTATTTTAAGAAGATATTTACCAAAATCTACAGATCTATCTGCATATAAACAAAAAGATTTAAATTTTATAGCATTTCAAATTAATTCTACACCCAGAAAATCGCTCTCTTATAAAAGACCAATAGATTTAATACAATTATTTTAAAAAACTGTCCCATTTATATTTACAACTCAGGTTATTAAAAAATATTTCACTTTCAAAATTTAAAACTCCATATTTTTTAAAACTATAACTACTAATTAATATTGGTTTTCAAATAATTTCATTTTCATAACAATTTTTACATTCTTTTATAATTTTTAACGAAACATTATCATCATTATGAATTTCACAATATACATATTCTCTAGTAGGTCAATAATTTAAATTTTTATCATATTTATATTTTTTTTCTCATAATGTAAAACCTGTATTTTTAATACTTGGGTCAATTGAAAGTAAATAATTATTCATAATTTCTATACTCATTTTTATTATTATTTTTTAAATTTTTAAATCTTTCACGAATTTCTTTAAATTTATCAAATAAAATTTTTAAATAATTTTCACCCATTAATATTAAAAAATCTTTATTATTACTTGGATTTAATCTTTCCATATCTTCTCTTATACATTCATCAAATAAAACTGTATTTGTAATCATATATTTTTCAAAATAATCTAATTGTTTTTGACTTGGTTCTCATTTTTCATTTGTTATTTTTACATTATTAATATAATTATTTTGTGGTTTATTATTTTGAATTAAATTAACACTATCATTATCTGGGTCAAGTTCATCTTCACTTAATAATAATAAATTCATTAAAAAATATCTATAAGCATAAGTTTCTGCACTACCTTTTGCTTTTGCTATATCTGTATTTTTAGCACAAGCTAATATATCAAAATATTTTAATTCTTTATCATTATCTAAATCAATAATTGTATATCTTTTAAAATAAGTTATTTCTACTTCTTTAGTATCTAAATAATTTATGGAAATTATCCCCACATGTACTAGTGTGGAGGAAAAAATGAATTGAAATGAATTCAATAGCATATTTCAAACTGAAAACGATTGTTTGAAATATATAGCGAAGTTGAAAATAATGAAATGCATCAGGTGTGCTTCTTCTGGTTTGAATACTTCTGATTTGAGAAGAATACGATGTTTGAACTGTAACCAAACATTTAGTATTCTTTATGGAACCATTTTTTATAAGTCACAGACCCAAATGACATCTTGGTTTTATCTCATCTTTAGATGAATAAACACAAAGCATGGCATACCAGCAACCGATGTTGCAAGGGAATTGGGTGTGACCTATAAAACAGCTTGAAGAATGTGTCATGAAATCAGGACTAGAATCGGAAATCAAGATGCAGGTTTCATTGTTGATGGCACAGCACAGATGGATGAAATGTATATTTCACATTTAGGTTTTAAAAAACAAGGAAGATCCTTGTTGAATAAAACTTTGATTGTTGGAGTTTATGAGAAAATCAGCAACAAACTAATTGTGAAGGTGCTGAAAAATGCAGATGAAAAAAACCTTTTAAGATTTGCATTGAAACACATTTTTACTGAGTGCTGTCTATTTACGGATTCTTGGAAGGGATATGTAAGTTTCAAAAAATTCTATCCCAAACATGAAATCGTAAATCATGAAGTTGGGTATGTGTCACCAACAGGTGTAAACACAAACCAGATTGAATCAGCATGAAAGCACATCCGACGAACTTTCCGAACACACATAAGAGTTTCAAAGCACAATATTCATTTATTTGCAAAAGAATCAGCATATAAATTCAATAACATACCTAGTTTTGAAACTGTAATTTTGTGTTTGATTTAAATACATGCGGGGATAATTTCCTAGGTAGGCTTTTATCTCCATTTATGTGATAAAATTTTAAAAATAGTACATAAAGGGATAAAAGCCTAATTTATTTTTCTATCAGTTGTTAATATATCTTCATGTGTAATCACAATATTTAATTCTTTACATAATAATTTAAATTTATTAAAAATATCACTTAATAATCAATATTTATAATTTCCAAATTTATTAAAACTATTTTTAGGTGTACTACCAATTTCTAATTGTAATTTAAGTATTTTTTTATATCAATTATTCATTATAATCACTCTTTCTATTTATTTATTGCTTTTTTAATTAAATTTCTTATAAAACCATTAATTTTCATATTTCTTTCTTCACAAATTTCTTTTAATTTTTCATAATCTTTTTCAGTAAATCTTAAATGAACAATAATTTGTTTAATCATTAAATCTTCTGGTTTCTTTTTAGGTGCTGCTGTCATATTTATTCATCTCCTTTAACCTTTAATAATTCTTTTATAATCAATAATTACTTGTTCTAATTGATTTACCTTTTTATAATTAAAATAATCAAGACTAATTTTTAAATCACCATCAGCATTAATGTTAATTTCTAAATCTTCATATTTACTATTAAATTCTTCTTGTAATTCTTCAAATTTTTCTATTAATTTCATTGCATTTTGTAATTATAATTGATTCATTTTTACACTCCTTTAAAATTTTCTTTTAATTTTCAAAAAAACTCTTGATGAAATAAAAAAAATCATCAACCTGGCCTAAAATTTGATTTTATTTAATTTTGGGATTTATTTTTTTTACAAACTGAAATATAATGCTTCAGATTTTGCATAAGGTGATATTTTATAATGTTGGTATTTAAATTTTCATAAATTAGACTTGGTGCAAAACCTTTAATTTTAACAATTTAACGATTATTATTAATATTAAAGGTGATAGTTATTATGTTGAAAAAATATAAAGATGATCAAGAATTTTATAGTTTAGTCGGCATAAAGCCACAAACATTTTATAAAATGCTTGAAATTTTAAAAATTGCTGAGTCTAAACAAAAATATTATGGTGGTAGAAAAAATAAAATTGTAATTGAAGAGCGTTTATTAATGACTTTAGAATATTGAAAAGACCATAGTAGTTATAGAGTTATTGCAAAAAGATATAATATTAGTCATACTAGTTGCATTCGTAATATTTTTTGAATTGAAAATATTTTAATAAAAAGCGGAATTTTTAATTTACCTGGAAAAAAAGATTTAACAAAAAATAAAGGTACTAATAATAATTTGTTAGCTATTGATGCTACTGAAACTCCAATTGAAAGAATTAAAAAAAACTAAAATTACTTTTTTCAGGTAAAAAGAAACATCATTCTCTCAAATCCCAAATAATTATTGATATTTCCAATGGAAAAATTATTTCAACTGCTTTTTGTTTTGGAAGTATTCATGATTTTAAATTGCTTCTAAAATCTAAAACTTTTATTCATCCAGAAAAACAAGTTTTTGTTGATTCAGGTTATCAAGGTATACAAAATATTCATAAAAATACATTTTTGCCATTTAAAAAAAGTAAATACAATCAATTAACACCAATTCAAAAAGAATACAATAAAACTTTAAGTAAAATTAGAATTAAAATTGAACACGTATTTGCTAAACTAAAACGTTTTAAAATTTTAAGTTTAAAATATCGCAATAAAATACGAAGATTTGCATTAAGATTTAATTTAATAGCAGGAATATATAATTTTGAATTACCTTAGTTTTGCACCAAGTCTATTCTTTTAATTTAAAAAAACCTTTTTCTAATCTATTAATAAAATTCATAGTTTTTTGTACATTAATATTATTAGGATAAATTACACTAGTATCTTGTGAACCATAATATTTACCTTTTTTTGCTAATTCACTTTTAACATATTTTCTTAATTGACTTGGTAATCATTTTCTATTTCAAAATTTTCAAAATATTGTTCCAGCACCAGAACCATTTTTACCTTTAGCTTGTGTCATTAATATTCATATTTCTTGTGGAAATGTTGGATAAGTATATGGACCATATCATATTTGTCTTTTATCATTATCACTTTGAAATAACGTAGTTAAAGTTCCAATTTTTAAATTTTTATTATCAACAATAAATCTTCCTTTTTTAAATCATGAACTTGATAATACTTCTCATGCATTTTCTGGTATTTCTTCTTCATTTTCTTTAAATAAATTATTAAATTTATTAACATAATTTTTAACAGTTCTAATTTCTGTTGGCATAATAGAATTTTTCAAACTATTTATTTGATTTTTAAATTTATTAATTTCATTTTGTAATATAGATAATTCACTTGGTTTTAATATACTTGTTAATTTTTTAAGTATATTTGGATTAAAAACACTATATGGTTGATGTATTTCTTTTTCACTAATATTTTCACTATCAAATACTGCTTTTAATGATTGATTTTTATAATAATTTTTTAAAGCATTTATTAATGCTAATTTAATATCATTACTTGCTAATGCATAATATATTCATTCAATAATTAAAGGTAACATTATAAACTCATATGATTATAATCTCAATTTAATGAAGCATTATCATGATTTAATGGTACTTCGCTCATATTATCACTACCATATTGACTAGATGTTTCACTATTAATAGTAAATATATTATCATTAATTAATCTTGCGGTTTCATTATTAAATGGTGTTTCTTGCATTTCTTGAATATGATTTGTACTTTCCATAGGTAGTAAATTATGGATTATTTCACTTGCACCAGCAATTATGGTAGGTACTGCATAAGCATTATTAAAATCATTATTTATACCCATAGCAACACCACTTGATATTAAACAACCACCAGTACCCATATTTGCTATTTTACGTATAGTTTCAAATCTATTAGGAATTAATTCTGTAATTCCATTAATAAGATTTGAAATACCATAAGCATTTAAACTAATATATGTATCTCAAGCCATTAAATTATTAGTATTATTTTTCATTAATAATAAATCATCTGGAAATGGATTAGGATTTGGATTAATTGAATTAGTAGTAAATTTAGCATAATTTGCTAAACCAATTGTTCCTAAACCTAATAATATTTTTTTACTACTATTAATTAATTTAGTTTTAGTATTTGGTCTTTGATTTAAATTTAATATATCTAAACCTAATTTTTACCAAATAATAAACTATTAATTGAACCTAAAACTGGATTACCGATTACTTGTCCATAATAAGCACTTGTACCTATCATTGCTGATAATGGACTCATTGAAGAACGAATTATTTTTAATAAAGTATAATTATTTGATTGTATATTTTCAGAAATTGGCATTTGTATTAACTCCTTTTAATAAATTAGTTTGTTTTTCTATTTTAATTATTACTTTACCTTCACAATGTATATTATCACCAACACATATAGCATAATTATCATGTACATCGCTAACAATAAAATAATCATTTCTTAATTTAGGATATTCATCTAATAAAATTGCTCTAATATCATTACTTGTAGTTAAATCTTGTGGTTTATCAGAATAAATTTTTAATTTTCACAAAAAATCTTGATATTACTTTTAATTTAAAATTAAAAGTAATATTTTTATATCGGGGGTGATTTTTTGTGACTAATAATGAATTAATTGATGTTTTAAAAAACAAAAAAGATGAAGAATTTATAAAAATTATTAGACATTTTAAAAATAGAATTAAACAAATTGAGAAAAAAGAAAAATTAGATGCAATTGATAAAACATTTAAAGAAAAAGGAATTCAATGTCCAAATTGTAAATCTTATTGATGTGTAAAAAATGGTTTTAAGAATAATAAGCAAAAATATTTATGCGAAGATTGTAAAAGTAGCTTTGATGCTTTAAGAAATCATTTTTTACATTAGACTTGGTGCAAAACTAAGGTAATTCAAAATTATATATTCCTGCTATTAAATTAAATCTTAATGCAAATCTTCGTATTTTATTGCGATATTTTAAACTTAAAATTTTAAAACGTTTTAGTTTAGCAAATACGTGTTCAATTTTAATTCTAATTTTACTTAAAGTTTTATTGTATTCTTTTTGAATTGGTGTTAATTGATTGTATTTACTTTTTTTAAATGGCAAAAATGTATTTTTATGAATATTTTGTATACCTTGATAACCTGAATCAACAAAAACTTGTTTTTCTGGATGAATAAAAGTTTTAGATTTTAGAAGCAATTTAAAATCATGAATGCTTCCAAAACAAAAAGCAGTTGAAATAATTTTTCCATTGGAAATATCAATAATTATTTGGGATTTGAGAGAATGATGTTTCTTTTTACCTGAAAAAAGTAATTTTAGTTTTTTTTAATTCTTTCAATTGGAGTTTCAGTAGCATCAATAGCTAACAAATTATTATTAGTACCTTTATTTTTTGTTAAATCTTTTTTTCCAGGTAAATTAAAAATTCCGCTTTTTATTAAAATATTTTCAATTCAAAAAATATTACGAATGCAACTAGTATGACTAATATTATATCTTTTTGCAATAACTCTATAACTACTATAGTCTTTTCAATATTCTAAAGTCATTAATAAACGCTCTTCAATTACAATTTTATTTTTTCTACCACCATAATATTTTTGTTTAGACTCAGCAATTTTTAAAATTTCAAGCATTTTATAAAATGTTTGTGGCTTTATGCCGACTAAACTATAAAATTCTTGATCATCTTTATATTTTTTCAACATAATAACTATCACCTTTAATATTAATAATAATCGTTAAATTGTTAAAATTAAAGGTTTTGCACCAAGTCTATTGTATTTTACTGATATTACTTAAATTTTTATAATTTAATTCTTTATTTTCTTTTGATTTAAATTTCTTTAGAGTACATTTGGTTTGTTTAGCTACTGTATCATATAGTATTTGCATATCACAAACTATAATTGATTTTTCTTCGATAAGCTTAGATGTTAAATTTTCTTGTACTCATTTTTTTGTTAATCTTTTAGTATTTGTTGTTTGAGCATAAATATTTTTATTTTCATCAATTGCCATTTCAATACAACAGTTTAAATCTTTAGCATTTTCTTCAATTCATTTTTTTCTTGGATCATCTGGATTTTTGAAATTTCCTTTATGAATTTCTTTGATAAAAGTTTCATCAATTTCAATTCTACCTTTTAATTTTGTGAATGGTTTTTGTGTTTTTGCTAATTGTGATGATTTCATAAATTTTTGACGATTAAATCATGCTGATGTTTTTGAAATTTTAGCAAATTGAGAAATAGTATAAGCAGATTGACCTAACAATGACAATCAAATTATTCAATCTCATTGTTCATGAGATAAATGACTTCAATGTAAAAAATGATTTCTTAAAGCATCAAAGCTACTTTTACAATCTTTGCATAAATATTTTTGCTTATTATTCTTAAAACCATTTTTTACACATCAATAAGATTTACAATTTGGACATTGAATTCCTTTTTCTTTAAATTTTTTATCAATTGCATCTAATTTTTCTTTTTTCTCAATTTGTTTAATTCTATTTTTAAAATGTCTAATAATTTTTATAAATTCTTCATCTTTTTTGTTTTTTAAAACATCAATTAATTCATTATTAGTCACAAAAAATCACCCCTGATATAAAAATATTACTTTTAATTTTAAATTAAAAGTAATATCAAGATTTTTTGTGAAAATTAAAAATAAGTTTTTATTTAATAATCTACAAACTCTATGTACGGTTGATTTACTATAATCAACAATTTTTGCTATTTTACGAATCGAAAATCCATAATTTTTATATTCTTTTATTGCTATTATTGATTCAATACTCAGATACTTATACATTGCGCTAATTCCTTTCTTTTCTTAATTATAGAACTAACACAATTTAATTTTTATATAAGTGTCCTTTTTAATTTTACAATTAAAGCATTTAAAAAAAAGTAAATACAATCAATTAACACCAATTCAAAAAGAATACAATAAAACTTTAAGTAAAATTAGAATTAAAATTGAACACGTATTTGCTAAACTAAAACGTTTTAAAATTTTAAGTTTAAAATATCGCAATAAAATACGAAGATTTGCATTAAGATTTAATTTAATAGCAGGAATATATAATTTTGAATTAACTTAGTTTTGCACCAAGTCTATTGAAGTCATTTATCTCATGAACAATGAGATTGAATAATTTGATTGTCATTGTTAGGTCAATCTGCTTATACTATTTCTCAATTTGCTAAAATTTCAAAAACATCAGCATGATTTAATCGTCAAAAATTTATGAAATCATCACAATTAGCAAAAACACAAAAACCATTCACAAAATTAAAAGGTAGAATTGAAATTGATGAAACTTTTATCAAAGAAATTCATAAAGGAAATTTCAAAAATCCAGATGATCCAAGAAAAAAATGAATTGAAGAAAATGCTAAAGATTTAAACTGTTGTATTGAAATGGCAATTGATGAAAATAAAAATATTTATGCTCAAACAACAAATACTAAAAGATTAACAAAAAAATGAGTACAAGAAAATTTAACATCTAAGCTTATCGAAGAAAAATCAATTATAGTTTGTGATATGCAAATACTATATGATACAGTAGCTAAACAAACAAAATGTACTCTCAAGAAATTTAAATCAAAAGAAAATAAAGAATTAAATTATAAAAATTTAAGTAATATCAGTAAAATACAATCAAGTTTAAAAGAATTTATTACTCATTATCATGGCATTGGATTTACCAATATTCAAAATTACCTCAATTTATGAAAATTTAAATACCAACATTATAAAATATCACCTTATGCAAAATCCGAAGCATTATATTTCAGTTTGTAAAAAAAATAAATCCCAAAATTAAATAAAATCAAATTTTAGGCCAGGTTGATGATTTTTTTTATTTCATCAAGAGTTTTTTTGAAAATTAAAAGAAAAAAATGAATTAGACTTGGTGCAAAACCTTTAATTTTAACAATTTAACGATTATTATTAATATTAAAGGTGATATTTATTATGTTGAAAAAATATAAAGATGATCAAGAATTTTATAGTTTAGTCGGCATAAAGCCACAAACATTTTATAAAATGCTTGAAATTTTAAAAATTGCTGAGTCTAAACAAAAATATTATGGTGGTAGAAAAAATAAAATTGTAATTGAAGAGCGTTTATTAATGACTTTAGAATATTGAAAAGACTATAGTAGTTATAGAGTGATTGCAAAAAGATATAATATTAGTCATACTAGTTGCATTCGTAATATTTTTTGAATTGAAAATATTTTAATAAAAAGCGGAATTTTTAATTTACCTGGAAAAAAAGATTTAACAAAAAATAAAGATACTAATAATAATTTGTTAGCTATTGATGGTACTGAAACTCCAATTGAAAGAATTAAAAAAAACTAAAATTACTTTTTTCAGGTAAAAAGAAACATCATTCTCTCAAATCCCAAATAATTATTGATATTTCCAATGGAAAAATTATTTCAACTGCTTTTTGTTTTGGAAGCATTCATGATTTTAAATTGCTTCTAAAATCTAAAACTTTTATTCATCCAGAAAAACAAGTTTTTGTTGATTCAGGTTATCAAGGTATACAAAATATTCATAAAAATACATTTTTGCCATTTAAAAAAAGTAAATACAATCAATTAACACCAATTCAAAAAGAATACAATAAAACTTTAAGTAAAATTAGAATTAAAATTGAACACGTATTTGCTAAACTAAAACGTTTTAAAATTTTAAGTTTAAAATATCGCAATAAAATACGAAGATTTGCATTAAGATTTAATTTAATAGCAGGAATATATAATTTTGAATTACCTTAGTTTTGCACCAAGTCTATTACATAAATTTTTTATTAATTCAATTTTTTCAACATTTAATAACATATTAATTTCCTTTAATACTTTAAATAAAATATTTTTTCATTATGAATATTTATATCTTTCATTGGCATAACAATATAATTTATTGCTAAATCATTATGTTTATATGAATTATTGATTTTAAAACTTTTCATATCTTGTTCTCATGTAATGTTATATTTAAAACATTCTTGATTTTTATCATTTTTAAAAATATAATAACCATTATATTGTTCATAAAATTCACAAGATATTAATTCATTTTCATTTCTAGTAATATTTGGAATATTTTTAATATATTTTAAAATATCACTACCTTTAACACTTTCAATATCTTTTGTTATTGATTTTTTACCTAATTTATAATAAAAATCTTCAATTATTTTTAATGCTATTTTTTTATTTTTTTCATCAATAATAGTATCTTTAATAGGAAATCATGTTTCATATTCACCAATTTCTAATAACATACCTTTAGTTGTTTCTTTAATTTTATTTTTAATATCTAAATTAACATTAATCATTACGTATCCTTTCTATGTATAAGCCTTATCACCTACAGTGATAAAAGGCTTATATACTACTAACTAAATATTTCTACTTACTATACGTAAGGCTTATGCTACTGTAAGTAGCAAAGCCTTGGAGGGTAGGGGTTCTAGGGGAAGGGAACCAAAAAATATCAAGTTGTAAAAGAGCATGACAAAAATTACTATTTGCAAATTCCTATACAATAGCTTTTATAATTTTTATTAAATTTGGAATAATTAATTACTTTAATAAAGTATAGGTTTAATAAAATAATTAATTATAATTGTTGAACAATTAAAAATGAGAGTATTATCTCTCGTTTAACTTCTTTTTAAATCTAACCATTAACTTGATACGCCCTTGAATCTGTTAATAGTCAATTACGAAAAGTTATTAGAAATAAAAAAGTTTTTCCTAACCATATGGCAGTTTTCAAAATATTTTACTTAGCAATTGAAAATATAACCAAAAAATGAACAATGCCTATTCAAAATTGAAATACAGCAATTGCTCATTTTATGATAAAATTTGAAGACAGAATTAATCTAAACTAGTACCTTGTAAAACAAAGATACACAGATTACATAAAAGCCTCTTAATAATTACTATGTTCATTAATTTTTATTAATATACTTTATCTTATTAATATTTTAAAAACTAAATATTTTCTAAATATTATAATATTTTTATTATAATATTTTTTATTTTTTTAATAATTTTATTTTATTCTTTGAAAACCTGAGTTGTAAATATAAATGGGACGGTTTTTTAAAATAATTGTATTAAATCTATTGGTCTTTTATAAGAGAGCGATTTTCTGGGTGTAGAATTAATTTGAAATGCTATAAAATTTAAATCTTTTTGTTTATATGAAGATAGATCTTTTAATTTTCACAAAAAATCTTGATATTACTTTTAATTTAAAATTAAAAGTAATATTTTTATATCAGGGGTGATTTTTTGTGACTAATAATGAATTAATTGATGTTTTAAAAAACAAAAAAGATGAAGAATTTATAAAAATTATTAGACATTTTAAAAATAGAATTAAACAAATTGAGAAAAAAGAAAAATTAGAAGCAATTGATAAAACATTTAAAGAAAAAGGAATTCCATGTCCAAATTGTAAATCTTATTGATGTGTAAAAAATGGTTTTAAGAATAATAAGCAAAAATATTTATGCAAAGATTGTAAAAGTAGCTTTGATGCTTTAAGAAATCATTTTTTACATTGAAGTCATTTATCTCATGAACAATGAGATTGAATAATTTGATTGTCATTGTTAGGTCAATCTGCTTATACTATTTCTCAATTTGCTAAAATTTCAAAAACATCAGCATGATTTAATCGTCAAAAATTTATGAAATCATCACAATTAGCAAAAACACAAAAACCATTCACAAAATTAAAAGGTAGAATTGAAATTGATGAAACTTTTATCAAAGAAATTAATAAAGGAAATTTCAAAAATCCAGATGATCTAAGAAAAAAATGAATTGAAGAAAATGCTAAAGATTTAAACTGTTGTATTGAAATGGCAATTGATGAAAATAAAAATATTTATTCTCAAACAACAAATACTAAAAGATTAACAAAAAAATGAGTACGAGAAAATTTAACATATAAGCTTATCGAAGAAAAATCAATTATAGTTTGTGATATGCAAATACTATATGATACAGTAGCTAAACAAACAAAATGTACTCTCAAGAAATTTAAATCAAAAGAAAATAAAGAATTAAATTATAAAAATTTAAGTAATATCAGTAAAATACAATCAAGTTTAAAAGAATTTATTACTCATTATCATGGCATTGGATTTACCAATATTCAAAATTACCTCAATTTATGAAAATTTAAATACCAACATTATAAAATATCACCTTATGCAAAATCTGAAGCATTATATTTCAGTTTGTAAAAAAAATAAATCCCAAAATTAAATAAAATCAAATTTTAGGCCAGGTTGATGATTTTTTTTATTTCATCAAGAGTTTTTTTGAAAATTAAAAGCCAAAACTGTCCCACCAACCATTCCTACAATAACTTTTCTTTTTCTTCTAATTTCTTTTGGCATAAATTAAAATCTCTCCTTAATTTTATTAAATTTTTGTAAATTAATTTTACATTATTCTTAAAACAAATTATTGATATGCTTATTTTACACATATATAGTGTTTATAATAAAAACACCTCCAATTTATCTAAAAAAATACAAATTTAAATGAAAATAAAAAAATTGAAACAAAATATAAAATATACAATAATGAAGAAGAAAAAGAATACAATAATAATTTAAAAATATTAGATAATAATAAAAAAAGAGTCTAAGACTCTTTTTTTATTATATTAACGTTTTGAAAACTGCGGTGCTTTTCTGGCTGCTTTTAAACCATATTTTTTACGTTCTTTTTTACGTGCATCACGAGTTAATAATCCAAATTGTCTTAATAATACTCGATAATCTTCTGACACCTTAACTAAAACATTAGATAAAGCTAAACGCGCTGCACCAGCTTGACCAGTTCTTCCGCCGCCTTCAACTTTGATATTAATATCAAAGTTTTCTAACGTATTAGTTACTTTTAAAGGCAATAACATATCTTGAACTAAGATTTCTTGTTCTAAATATTTTAAAGGCTCAAAACCATTAATTAATATTTTTGATTGACCAGTATTTTTTAAATGAACACGGGCAGTTGACGTTTTACGTCCGCCTGAACTTGAATAAGTTACGGGTTTATTAGATGTTGTCATAAAAGCCTACTCCTCTTGGCCTAATATTAAAACTTCGGGGTTTTGGGCTTGATGTTGATGTTGATCATGGTTATAAACATGAAGATGTGTAAATTGCTTACGACCTAAGGTAGTATTTGGTAGCATACCTTTAATCGCTATCTCTACTAATTCAGAAGCATCTTTAGCAATCATACTTTGTGCATTACGTACACGTAATCCACCGGGATATTGTGAATGGTTATAATACTTCTTATCTTGTAATTTATTACCTGTTAATTTAATTTTGTTTGCATTAATAATAATGATATAATCTCCACAATCTAAATGTGGTGTAAATGAAGGTTTATTTTTACCACGCAATATCATTGCAACTTTAGTTGCAAGACGTCCTAAAATTAAACCACCGGCATCAATAACATATCACTTTTTTTCAATGTTACTGAAATTCATTGTTGTTTGACGCATTTTTTTCTCCTTACAGTGTAATTTTTACCGGGACTACATTGCTTAAAGCATTAATAATTATATAGAAACTTATTTAAAAAAACAAGTATTATCAAAGATTTAATAATTATTTTTACACAAAATTATACATTACAAAATAAATAATTAAAACTTACAACTAACTCTTATAAAAATATTTATTTTTTAAAATAATTACCATTAAACATTTTTTTATTGTATATTAATTTTTTCAATTATAAACTTAAATTAAGGCTTATCTAAAATACATTTTAGATAAGCCTTAATTTAATTCTACAAAAAATACAAAAAAGTTAAAAATAAAAATGGAAATTATCCCCGCATGTACTAGTGTGGAGGAAAAAATGAATTGAAATGAATTCAATAGCATATTTCAAACTGAAAACGATTGTTTGAAATATATAGCGAAGTTTAAAACAATGAAATGCATCAGGTGTGCTTCTTCTAGTTTGAATGCTTCTGATTTGAGAAGAATACGATGTTTGAACTGTAACCAAACATTTAGTATTCTTTATGGAACCAGTTTTTATAAGTCACAGACCCAAATGACATCTTGGTTTTATCTCATCTTTAGATGAATAAACACAAAGCATGGCATACCAGCAACCGATGTTGCAAGGGAATTGGGTGTGACCTATAAAACAGCTTGAAGAATGTGTCATGAAATCAGGACTAGAATTGGAAATCAAGATGCAGGTTTCATTGTTGATGGCACAGCACAGATGGATGAAATGTATCTTTCACATTTAGGTTTTAAAAAACAAGGAAGATCCTTGTTGAATAAAACTTTGATTGTTGGAGTTTATGAGAAAACCAGCAACAAACTAATTGTGAAGGTGCTGAAAAATGCAGATGAAAAAAACCTTTTAAGATTTGCATTGAAACACATTTTTACTGAGTGCTGTCTATTTACGGATTCTTGGAAGGGATATGTAAGTTTCAAAAACTTCTATCCCAAACATGAAATCGTAAATCATGAAGTTGGGTATGTGTCACCAACAGGTGTAAACACAAACCAGATTGAATCAGCATGAAAGCACATCCGACGAACTTTCCGAACACACATAAGAGTTTCAAAGCACAATATTCATTTATATGCAAAAGAATCAGCATATAAATTCAATAACATACCTAGTTTTGAAACTGTAATTTTGTGTTTGATTTAAATACATGCGGGGATAATTTCCTAGGTAGGCTTTTATCTCCATTTATGTGATAAAATTTAAAAATAGTACATAAAGGGATAAAAGCCATAAAAATATATACCAAAATATATCATTATATTAGAAACTAGAAATAAATGAAAAGGAGAATAAATATCTATGAAAAGTTTAATAAAATTAATGACAACATGTTCTTTATTAATGACAAATACAATCTCAGCATTAAGTAATACAAATCATAATACAACTAATTTTCAAAATAATTTTTATACTTTAGGAGACGGTTTATCAGATGTAGGAGCATTGGTTGGTGCAGGAAGTCAATTTTTTCAAAATATTCCCATCCCAGAGGAACTTATGAAATCTCATGATGTAAAATTAAAACCTCCTTATTATCAAAATAGTTCTTGATGTAATGGCCCTGTTGCAACCGAATTAATTCGTAAAAAATTAAAACAAAAAGTTACAGCTGGATGAGACTTTATAGCATTAAATGGTCAACATTTTTCACAAATAGGTACTAACTACGCTGTTGGTGGAACATTTATAGAAAAAGTTTATGGTCTTGAAGGTTTATTTTTAAATAAATTTTCACTTGATGAGCAAATAAAATCATTAATAAAACAACATAGTGATTTTTATAATAGACTTGGTGCAAAACCTTTAATTTTAACAATTTAACGATTATTATTAATATTAAAGGTGATAGTTATTATGTTGAAAAAATATAAAGATGATCAAGAATTTTATAGTTTAGTCGGCATAAAGCCACAAACATTTTATAAAATGCTTGAAATTTTAAAAATTGCTGAGTCTAAACAAAAATATTGTGGTGGTAGAAAAAATAAAATTGTAATTGAAGAGCGTTTATTAATGACTTTAGAATATTGAAAAGACTATAGTAGTTATAGAGTTATTGCAAAAAGATATAATATTAGTCATACTAGTTGCATTCGTAATATTTTTTGAATTGAAAATATTTTAATAAAAAGCGGAATTTTTAATTTACCTTGAAAAAAAGATTTAACAAAAAATAAAGGTACTAATAATAATTTGTTAGCTATTGATGCCACTGAAACTCCAATTGAAAGAATTAAAAAAAACTAAAATTACTTTTTTCAGGTAAAAAGAAACATCATTCTCTCAAATCCCAAATAATTATTGATATTTCCAATGGAAAAATTATTTCAACTGCTTTTTGTTTTGGAAGCATTCATGATTTTAAATTGCTTCTAAAATCTAAAACTTTTATTCATCCAGAAAAACAAGTTTTTGTTGATTCAGGTTATCAAGGTATACAAAATATTCATAAAAATACATTTTTGCCATTTAAAAAAAGTAAATACAATCAATTAACACCAATTCAAAAAGAATACAATAAAAATTTAAGTAAAATTAGAATTAAAATTGAACACGTATTTGCTAAACTAAAACGTTTTAAAATTTTAAGTTTAAAATATCGCAATAAAATACGAAGATTTGCATTAAGATTTAATTTAATAGCAGGAATATATAATTTTGAATTACCTTAGTTTTGCACCAAGTCTATTGTATTTATTATTGTAAAAATTGTATTAAAAATTAATCAAATTTTTTAAAAAGGTGGTGAATATTATGTTAGGTAGATTTTTTAGAAAAGATAAAAGTAATATTAGTGATAATCAAAATGAAAAAGTAAAATTTTTAACTAATAAAAATAAAAGTACTCATGCTTCAATTTTAAATTATTTTGGTTTTAATGATTTTAATCACGAAACTTATTTCACTGATTTTGTAGCAGAAAATAATGCTAATTTATATAATGCTCCATTAGACATTAATAATGAAACTATTAAACAATATTTAATTAAACAAGAGTTTTATAGAAAAAATTGAAATTCTATTTTTAAATTAAGTAAATTAGGAATTAGTGGTTATTTAATTTTTATTGCTAATGATGACTTATATTTTCAAGTAGTAGATATACAACAAAGAGTTTATGATATTACTGGTAAATTAATTCAATGTACTATTTTTTATGATAGTTATCAACAAAATGCACAAACGGTAAGATTATTTGAAATTTATACATTAAATAATGAACAAGTAACTATTAATCGTGCAATTTATAGTATTAATGATAATAAAAAACAATTTACATTATCTTTTAAAGAATAGACTTGGTGCAAAACTAAGGTAATTCAAAATTATATATTCCTGCTATTAAATTAAATCTTAATGCAAATCTTCGTATTTTATTGCGATATTTTAAACTTAAAATTTTAAAACGTTTTAGTTTAGCAAATACGTGTTCAATTTTAATTCTAATTTTACTTAAAGTTTTATTGTATTCTTTTTGAATTGGTGTTAATTGATTGTATTTACTTTTTTTAAATGGCAAAAATGTATTTTTATGAATATTTTGTATACCTTGATAACCTGAATCAACAAAAACTTGTTTTTCTGGATGAATAAAAGTTTTAGATTTTAGAAGCAATTTAAAATCATGAATGCTTCCAAAACAAAAAGCAGTTGAAATCATTTTTTCATTGGAAATATCAATAATTATTTGGGATTTGAGAGAATGATGTTTCTTTTTACCTGAAAAAAGTAATTTTAGTTTTTTTTAATTCTTTCAATTGGAGTTTCAGTAGCATCAATAGCTAACAAATTATTATTAGTACCTTTATTTTTTGTTAAATCTTTTTTTCCAGGTAAATTAAAAATTCCGCTTTTTATTAAAATATTTTCAATTCAAAAAATATTACGAATGCAACTAGTATGACTAATATTAGATCTTTTTGCAATAACTCTACAACTACTATAGTCTTTTCAATATTCTAAAGTCATTAATAAACGCTCTTCAATTACAATTTTATTTTTTCTACCACCATAATATTTTGTTTAGACTCAGCAATTTTTAAAATTTCAAGCATTTTATAAAATGTTTGTGTCTTTATGCCGACTAAACTATAAAATTCTTGATCATCTTTATATTTTTTCAACATAATAACTATCACCTTTAATATTAATAATAATCGTTAAATTGTTAAAATTAAAGGTTTTGCACCAAGTCTATTCTTTTATTGCTATTATTGATTCAATACTCAGATACTTATACATTGCGCTAATTCCTTTCTTTTCTTAATTATAGAACTAACACAATTTAATTTTTATATAAGTGTCCTTTTTAATTTTACAATTAAAGAGGTAAAAAGAAACATCATTCTCTCAAATCCCAAATAATTATTGATATTTCCAATGGAAAAATTATTTCAACTGCTTTTTGTTTTGGAAGCATTCATGATTTTAAATTGCTTCTAAAATCTAAAACTTTTATTCATCCAGAAAAACAAGTTTTTGTTGATTCAGGTTATCAAGGTATACAAAATATTCATAAAAATACATTTTTGCCATTTAAAAAAAGTCAATACAATCAATTAACACCAATTCAAAAAGAATACAATAAAACTTTAAGTAAAATTAGAATTAAAATTGAACACGTATTTGCTAAACTAAAACGTTTTAAAATTTTAAGTTTAAAATATCGCAATAAAATACGAAGATTTGCATTAAGATTTAATTTAATAGCAGGAATATATAATTTTGAATTACCTTAGTTTTGCACCAAGTCTAATGATGTTTTAGTTTTTATAAACATCGGAACTAATGATTTAATGTGAATAATTGATCATAACATTACTGATATTGATAATGCTATTAATAAAATTATTAATAAACTTGATGAAGATTTAACAGAATTAATTAATAAAAATATTAAAAAAATAGTTATAACAAATATTGCTGATATGGGATTAATTCCTAACTATAAAGAAACTATTAATCAACAACCAATGACAAATCTTGTAAATAAATTTAACTTAAAATTAACTGAATAAATTAAAAAAGCAAATAAAAACTTTGAAAAAACAAATATTAAAGAGTATGATGTTTTTTCAAAATTTAATAAACTATTTGAACAATTCAAAAATAGAGGAAGTCAATACCAAGATTCAAATGCTACTAAAATTGATATAAATACTCTTGGAAAAATGGAATATTACAACCCCAATATGTTTCTGGTGCAAACTCACAAAATATTGATAATTACTTTTTTTAGATCAATTTCATCCAACAAAATGAGTTCAAGAACAAATTGCTAATGATTTATACAAATTTTTATACAAATTTAATAATAAAAATCTATTTGAAGTAGATTATCGTCCTGCTGCACATGATTGAATAAAAGTAAAAATTAGTTATGATAATTTTTTACATATCCAAAATATCTATAATACTGAAAAACAAGAAAATTTTAAACAATTATTTTTTTAAAATTATCAATAAATTTGCAAAAGAAGACGATACTGGATTGGGTGGTAGTATAAGTCAAGATGATATTTATACAACAATAAAAGTTATTATTGATCATTTTCAAGAAATAAATAATTTTTTTTAAAAGACTACCAGAAGATCAAGGAATAAGGCTTGTTACAAATAGAATTGGCTCATGAGATAAAAATAATAGTGTGGGTGTTTTTAGTCAATAAATAAAAAATGGTTTTAATTTTCACAAAAAATCTTGATATTACTTTTAATTTAAAATTAAAAGTAATATTTTTATATCAGGGGTGATTTTTTGTGACTAATAATGAATTAATTGATGTTTTAAAAAACAAAAAAGATGAAGAATTGATAAAAATTATTAGACATTTTAAAAATAGAATTAAACAAATTGAGAAAAAAGAAAAATTAGATGCAATTGATAAAAAATTTAAAGAAAAAGGAATTCAATGTCCAAATTGTAAATCTTATTGATGTGTAAAAAATGGTTTTAAGAATAATAAGCAAAAATATTTATGCAAAGATTGTAAAAGTAGCTTTGATGCTTTAAGAAATCATTTTTTACATTGAAGTCATTTATCTCATGAACAATGAGATTGAATAATTTGATTGTCATTGTTAGGTCAATCTGCTTATACTATTTCTCAATTTGCTAAAATTTCAAAAACATCAGCATGATTTAATCGTCAAAAATTTATGAAATCATCACAATTAGCAAAAACACAAAAACCATTCACAAAATTAAAAGGTAGAATTGAAATTGATGAAACTTTTATCAAAGAAATTCATAAAGGAAATTTCAAAAATCCAGATGATCCAAGAAAAAAATGAATTGAAGAAAATGCTAAAGATTTAAACTGTTGTATTGAAATGGCAATTGATGAAAATAAAAATATTTATGCTCAAACAACAAATACTAAAAGATTAACAAAAAAATGAGTACAAGAAAATTTAACATCTAAGCTTATCGAAGAAAAATCAATGGCTTTTCTCCCTTTATGTACTATTTTTAAATTTTATCACATAAATGCTGAGAAAAGCCTATCTACGGACTTCTCCCCACATTTTTAAATCAAACATAACATTACAGTTTCAAAACTAGGTATATTGTTGAATTTATATGCCGATTCTTTTGCATATAAATGAACATGATGTTTTTCAACTTTGATATGTGTTTTAAATGTTCGTCTGATGTGCTTTCGTGCCGATTCAATCTGGTTTATGTTTACACCAGTTTTTGAAACATAACCATCTTGATGGTTAACTGTTTCATGCTTAGTGAAAACTGATTTAAAATGGCGATATCCTTTTCAAGAATCAGTATGTACATCACACTTTGAAGAAATGTGGTTTCTTGCAAATTGCAAAAGATTTTTTTGATTTGCATTTTTCAACACTTTCACAATTAAATTATTGGTTGTTTTTTCATAAATCCCAACAATCAAAGTTTTATTTTTTAAGGATCTTCCTTGTTTTTTAAAACCCATATGTGAAAGATACATTTCATCCATTTGCACTATGCCCTCAACAATGAATTGAGGTTCTTGTTTTGCAATTGCACTTCGGATTTTATGACCCATTCTTCAAGCAGTTTTCAAAGTTACTCCCAATTCTTTTGCAACATCAGTTGATGGAATTCCATGTTTGGTGTTTATTCATCTAAAGATGAGATAAAACCAAGATGTCAAAGGTGTTTGTGACTTGTAAAAAATGGTGTCATGAAGAATACTAAATGTTTGATGACATTTCAAACATCTTATTCTTCTTAAATCAGAAGTATTCAAATTTGTTCAAGAACACCTCATACATTTGTTTTCCTTCAAACTTGCTATATATTTCAAACAATCTTTTTCTGTTTGAAATATATTGTTGAACTCATTCAATTTCATTGTTTCCTCCACAAGTACATGTGGGGAGAAGTCCGATCAATTATAGTTTGTGATATGCAAATACTATATGATACATTAGCTAAACAAACAAAATGTACTCTCAAGAAATTTAAATCAACAGAAAATAAAGAATTAAATTATAAAAATTTAAGTAATATCAGTAAAATACAATCAAGTTTAAAAGAATTTATTACTCATTATCATGGCATTGGATTTACCAATATTCAAAATTACCTCAATTTATGAAAATTTAAATACCAACATTATAAAATATCACCTTATGCAAAATCTGAAGCATTATATTTCAGTTTGTAAAAAAAATAAATCCCAAAATTAAATAAAATAAAATTTTAGGCCAGGTTGATGATTTTTTTTATTTCATCAAGAGTTTTTTTGAAAATTAAAAAAAAATGGTATTAAAAATAAATAATTAAAAAATTTTAATCAAGTTTACTCATAATAATTAACATTAAATATTTTTTATTGTATATTAATTTTTTCACATATAAACTTTAATTAAGACTTATCAAAACTATATTGCTTATCTTTAATATCATAATTATGAACTTAAATAAAAATATTAGGCTTTTATCCCTTTATGTACTATTTTTAAATTTTATCACATAAATGGAGATAAAAGCCTACCTAGGAAATTATCCCCGCATGTATTTAAATCAAACACAAAATTACAGTTTCAAAACTAGGTATATTGTTGAATTTATATGCCGATTCTTTTGCGTATAAATGAATATTGTGCTTTGAAACTCTTATGTGTGTTCGGAAAGTTCGTCGGATGTGCTTTCATGCTGATTCAATCTGGTTTGTGTTTACACCTGTTGGTGACACATACCCAACTTCATGATTTACGATTTCATGTTTGGGATAGAAGTTTTTGAAACTTACATATCCCTTCCAAGAATCCGTAAATAGACAGCACTCAGTAAAAATGTGTTTCAATGCAAATCTTAAAAGGTTTTTTTCATCTGCATTTTTCAGCACCTTCACAATTAGTTTGTTGCTGGTTTTCTCATAAACTCCAACAATCAAAGTTTTATTCAACAAGGATCTTCCTTGTTTTTTAAAACCTAAATGTGAAAGATACATTTCATCCATCTGTGCTGTGCCATCAACAATGAAACCTGCATCTTGATTTCCAATTCTAGTCCTGATTTCATGACACATTCTTCAAGCTGTTTTATAGGTCACACCCAATTCCCTTGCAACATCGGTTGCTGGTATGCCATGCTTTGTGTTTATTCATCTAAAGATGAGATAAAACCAAGATGTCATTTGGGTCTGTGACTTATAAAAAATGGTTCCATAAAGAATACTAAATGTTTGGTTACAGTTCAAACATCGTATTCTTCTCAAATCAGAAGCATTCAAACTAGAAGAAGCACACCTGATGCATTTCATTATTTTAAACTTCGCTATATATTTCAAACAATCGTTTTCAGTTTGAAATATGCTATTGAATTCATTTCAATTCATTTTTTCCTCCACACTAGTACATGCAGGGATAATTTCCAAATATTATTATAAATTAAAAGTAAGTATTTTTAAATAAATCTTAAGATAATAATATTTTAATTTTCACAAAAAATCTTGATATTACTTTTAATTTAAAATTAAAAGTAATATTTTTATATCAGGGGTGATTTTTTGTGACTAATAATGAATTAATTGATGTTTTAAAAAACAAAAAAGATGAAGAATTTATAAAAATTATTAGACATTTTAAAAATAGAATTAAACAAATTGAGAAAAAAGAAAAATTAGATGCAATTGATAAAAAATTTAAAGAAAAAGGAATTCAATGTCCAAATTGTAAATCTTATTGATGTGTAAAAAATGGTTTTAAGAATAATAAGCAAAAATATTTATGCAAAGATTGTAAAAGTAGCTTTGATGCTTTAAGAAATCATTTTTTACATTGAAGTCATTTATCTCATGAACAATGAGATTGAATAATTTGATTGTCATTGTTAGGTCAATCTGCTTATACTATTTCTCAATTTGCTAAAATTTCAAAAACATCAGCATGATTTAATCGTCAAAAATTTATGAAATCATCACAATTAGCAAAAACACAAAAACCATTCACAAAATTAAAAGGTAGAATTGAAATTGATGAAACTTTTATCAAAGAAATTCATAAAGGAAATTTCAAAAATCCAGATGATCCAAGAAAAAAATGAATTGAAGAAAATGCTAAAGATTTAAACTGTTGTATTGAAATGGCAATTGATGAAAATAAAAATATTTATGCTCAAACAACAAATACTAAAAGATTAACAAAAAAATGAGTACAAGAAAATTTAACATCTAAGCTTATCGAAGAAAAATCAATTATAGTTTGTGATATGCAAATACTATATGATACAGTAGCTAAACAAACAAAATGTACTCTCAAGAAATTTAAATCAAAAGAAAATAAAGAATTAAATTATAAAAATTTAAGTAATATCAGTAAAATACAATCAAGTTTAAAAGAATTTATTACTCATTATCATGGCATTGGATTTACCAATATTCAAAATTACCTCAATTTATGAAAATTTAAATACCAACATTATAAAATATCACCTTATGCAAAATCTGAAGCATTATATTTCGGTTTGTAAAAAAAATAAATCCCAAAATTAAATAAAATCAAATTTTAGGCCAGGTTGATGATTTTTTTTTATTTCATCAAGAGTTTTTTTGAAAATTAAAATAATAATAAAAAGCTATATAAATTCATAAATATAAGTTTAAAATAATAAGTCTATCAATTATATTTATCTAAAAAATATTAAAAGTAATAAAAAGGGGGGTTTATTAATGAGAACATTATTAAAAACATATAAAATACTACAAAATACAATTTACGTTGATAGTAATGGAGAAGAGCAAACAACTAGTAAAATAGACTTATCAGATATAAAAACTACTGAAATTGTTCAAATTGGATTTTATGAAAATAAAATTGGAGAAATTCAAGCTGTTAAAATGCCAAGAATAATTGAAAAAGTACCTGACAAACTACCATCAGAAATAACATCATCGCAAGAAATGTTTTCTGGTACCTCAAAATTCAACCAAGACATTTCAAACTGAGACACTTCAAAAGTGACAAATATGACATCAATGTTTTCTCTTACACAATCATTCAATCAAAATATTTCAAAACGAAATGTTTCAAATGTAACAACTATGCATAATATGTTTGGTGGTGCTTCAAAATTCAATCAAGATCTTTCAAACTGAAATACTTCTAATGTAACAAATATTAGTTACATGTTTTACTATGCAAAATACTTTAATGGAAATATTTCAAAATGAAATACTTCTAAAGTAACAGATATGAGTTACATGTTTTGTAATGCTCTTGAATTTGATAAAGATCTTTCAAAATGAAATGTAGAAAAAGTAATAGACATGCGTAGTATGTTTGCTGGTGCGGAAAAATTTTTTAATTTTCACAAAAAATCTTGATATTACTTTTAATTTAAAATTAAAAGTAATATTTTTATATCAGGGGTGATTTTTTGTGACTAATAATGAATTAATTGATGTTTTAAAAAACAAAAAAGATGAAGAATTTATAAAAATTATTAGACATTTTAAAAATAGAATTAAACAAATTGAGAAAAAAGAAAAATTAGATGCAATTGATAAAAAATTTAAAGAAAAAGGAATTCAATGTCCAAATTGTAAATCTTATTGATGTGTAAAAAATGGTTTTAAGAATAATAAGCAAAAATATTTATGCAAAGATTGTAAAAGTAGCTTTGATGCTTTAAGAAATCATTTTTTACATTGAAGTCATTTATCTCATGAACAATGAGATTGAATAATTTGATTGTCATTGTTAGGTCAATCTGCTTATACTATTTCTCAATTTGCTAAAATTTCAAAAACATCAGCATGATTTAATCGTCAAAAATTTATGAAATCATCACAATTAGCAAAAACACAAAAACCATTCACAAAATTAAAAGGTAGAATTGAAATTGATGAAACTTTTATCAAAGAAATTCATAAAGGAAATTTCAAAAATCCAGATGATCCAAGAAAAAAATGAATTGAAGAAAATGCTAAAGATTTAAACTGTTGTATTGAAATGGCAATTGATGAAAATAAAAATCGGACTTCTCCCCACATGTACTTGTGGAGGAAAAAATGAAATTGAATGAGTTCAACAATATATTTCAAACAGAAAAAGATTGTTTGAAATATATAGCAAGTTTGAAGGAAAACAAATGTATGAGGTGTTCTTGAACAAATTTGAATACTTCTGATTTAAGAAGAATAAGATGTTTGAAATGTCATCAAACATTTAGTATTCTTCATGACACCATTTTTTACAAGTCACAAACACCTTTGACATCTTGGTTTTATCTCATCTTTAGATGAATAAACACCAAACACGGAATTCCATCAACTGATGTTGCAAAAGAATTGGGAGTAACTTTGAAAACTGCTTGAAGAATGGGTCATAAAATCCGAAGTGCAATTGCAAAACAAGAACCTCAATTCATTGTTGAGGGCATAGTGCAAATGGATGAAATGTATCTTTCACATATGGGTTTTAAAAAACAAGGAAGATCCTTAAAAAATAAAACTTTGATTGTTGGGATTTATGAAAAAACAACCAATAATTTAATTGTGAAAGTGTTGAAAAATGCAAATCAAAAAAATCTTTTGCAATTTGCAAGAAACCACATTTATTCAAAGTGTGATGTACATACTGATTCTTGAAAAGGATATCGCCATTTTAAATCAGTTTTCACTAAGCATGAAACAGTTAACCATCAAGATGGTTATGTTTCAAAAACTAGTGTAAACATAAACCAGATTGAATCGGCATGAAAGCACATCAGACGAACATTTAAAACACATATCAAAGTTGAAAAACATCATGTTCATTTATACGCAAAAGAATCGGCATATAAATTCAACAATATACCTAGTTTTGAAACTGTAATGTTATGTTTGATTTAAAAATGTGGGGAGAAGTCCGTAGATAGGCTTTTCTCAGCATTTATGTGATAAAATTTAAAAATAGTACATAAAGGGAGAAAAGCCATAAAAATATTTATGCTCAAACAACAAATACTAAAAGATTAACAAAAAAATGAGTAGAAGAAAATTTAACATCTAAGCTTATCGAAGAAAAATCAATTATAGTTTGTGATATGCAAATACTATATGATACAGTAGCTAAACAAACCAAATGTACTCTCAAGAAATTTAAATCAAAAGAAAATAAAGAATTAAATTATAAAAATTTAAGTAATATCAGTAAAATACAATCAAGTTTAAAAGAATTTATTACTCATTATCATGGCATTGGATTTACCAATATTCAAAATTACCTCAATTTATGAAAATTTAAATACCAACATTATAAAATATCACCTTATGCAAAATCTGAAGCATTATATTTCAGTTTGTAAAAAAAATAAATCCCAAAATTAAATAAAATCAAATTTTAGGCCAGGTTGATGATTTTTTTTATTTCATCAAGAGTTTTTTTGAAAATTAAAAGAAAAATTTAATCAAGATCTTTCAGATTGAGATACTTCTAATGTAAAAGATATGAATTTTATGTTCTATGATGCAAAAAAATTTAATCAAGATCTTTCAGTTTGAAAAGTAGAAAAAGTAATAGAATATATTGATTTTTTCTGGAATTCAGGAATAACTGATATCAAAAAAATGCCAAAATTCAATAACTAACTTTTTAAATTAAATACTAAATTTTATTATATAAATTTAAATTATTTTTTAAAAAAAATAATAACTAAAATTTAATGATATTTAATTGTAAAAATAATATTTGACAAATAACATTACTTATCCTATAATTAACAAGCATTCACGAAAGCAGCAAATAAGTATTATTAAGTTGCAAATAGTTTACCCTCAAAGATTATTCTTTTTATTAGTAGAATTTTCTATTAATCTTAATAGTAACCAGTGCTGTTCTGGCGAATTGTAAACTATCTTAATGAGAACTTATTAAAGTCTCTTTGTGTTTGTATACATTCCAAGGAGGTTTTTATTATGTCAAGATATACTGGTCCGGTTTTTAGAAAATCAAGAAGATTAAACTTCTCAATTCTTGAATCTGGTAAAGAATTTGCAAAAGGAAAAAAGCGAACATTCGCTCCTGGACAACACGGTCAAAAAAGAATTAAACTTTCTAACTATGGATTACAATTACAAGAAAAACAAAAAATTCGTTTCACTTATGGTTTAAATGCTCGTCAAATGAAAAATTTATTTGATGAATCAAAAAAAACTCATGGTGTTACTGGTACTAACTTGTTGGTATTCTTAGAATCAAGATTAGATAATATTGTTTTTCGTTTAGGTTTATCTTTAACAAGAAAAGGTGCTCGTCAATTAGTAAATCATGGTCATGTTTTAGTTAATGGTAAAAAAGTTAATATTCCTTCATATCGTGTTAAAATAGGAGATAAAATTACTATTACTGAAAAAGCACAAAAAAATGCAAAAATTATTGAAGCATTAAGCGCTAATGCTTCAACATTACCATTTATTGAATTCAATAAAAAAACATTTATTGGTATATATGTACGTCATCCACTACGTGACGAACTAAATACTGATATTAATGAAGCATTAGTTGTTGAATCATATGGACGTGCTTAAAATTAATAATTAATTTAAAACCTGTTATCAATTGATAACAGATTTATTTTTTAGATGGTAAATGTCAATAAAAGCATTTATCATTTTTTTGTTTTTGAAAAAATAAAATATAAATTAATTATCTATCAATCAATTTCCTTAAAACAAAACTAACAATTAATTTTTCTCCTACTACTATGTCAATTAAATTAAATGATATAATGTTAATTAGAGATGAGGAAAGGAAAAATAAAAATGATTAAAAATGAAATTTCTGAAAAAATAGTTAGTATTACTTTTGTAATAGCTGTTATCATAACAGCTATTGGTTGATTAGGAATTAATAAAAATAAAAAGAAATATTTAATTTTATGAATAGTTATAATTCCTTTAATTTTTAGTAGCGTATTTTCATTTTTTACTAAAAATTATTATGACAATATTTTACTAATATCAGTACTAACGATATCTTATTTAATTTATATAGGTTTTTTAATCATTAGTACTTATCGATTTATTAAGATAAAAGACAAAAAAGAAATTAATAATAAACAAGTAGAAAATACTATTTATTTAATAAAAAATAAAATATTGTAAAAGTTACCCCAAAGGGTAACTTTTACATGTTCTCTATAAATAATGATCTTAATATAAGTTCATATTATATAGCATTAAGAAAACTATTTGAACCATTACTATTATTAGGAATATGTTCTTGATTTGCTGCATCGATAAAATTTTGTTGTCTTATTGGACCATTTTCTAAAATTTGATTAATTCTTGTTTGCAAATCGGGATTATTAGGTTCTTTATATTTATTAGCGTTTTTCCAAATGCCAGAATTATTTTCTTCAATTCTATTTCTTATTTCTAATATACTTTTCTCTATATTTCTTAATTTCATAATTTTTCTACTTTCATATTCATCTTTAATAGCCGTTGATGTTGCAGAAATTAGCTTAGTAATATCACTATAAGTTGACATATAAAAAGGAGTACCAGCAATAATATAACCTGCATTTTTTGCTTTTAATTTTCAAAAAAAATCTTGATATTACTTTTAATTTAAAATTAAAAGTAATATTTTCCTGAGTTGTAAATATAAATGGGACAGTTTTTTAAAATAATTGTATTAAATCTATTGGTCTTTTATAAGAGAGCGATTTTCTGGGTGTAGAATTAATTTGAAATGCTATAAAATTTAAATCTTTTTGTTTATATGAAGATAGATCTTTTAATTTTCAAAAAAAACTCTTGATGAAATAAAAAAAATCATCAACCTGGCCTAAAATTTGATTTTATTTAATTTTGGGATTTATTTTTTTTACAAACTGAAATATAATGCTTCAGATTTTGCATAAGGTGATATTTTATAATGTTGGTATTTAAATTTTCATAAATTGAGGTAATTTTGAATATTGGTAAATCCAATGCCATGATAATGAGTAATAAATTCTTTTAAAATTGATTGTATTTTACTGATATTACTTAAATTTTTATAATAGACTTGGTGCAAAACCTTTAATTTTAACAATTTAACGATTATTATTAAGGAAATTATCCCCGCATGTACTAGTGTGGAGGAAAAAATGAATTGAAATGAATTCAATAGCATATTTCAAACTGAAAACGATTGTTTGAAATATATAGCGAAGTTGAAAATAATGAAATGCATCAGGTGTGCTTCTTCTAGTTTGAATACTTCTGATTTGAGAAGAATACGATGTTTGAACTGTAACCAAACATTTAGTATTCTTTATGGAACCATTTTTTATAAGTCACAGACCCAAATGACATCTTGGTTTTATCTCATCTTTAGATGAATAAACACAAAGCATGGCATACCAGCAACCGATGTTGCAAGGGAATTGGGTGTGACCTATAAAACAGCTTGAAGAATGTGTCATGAAATCAGGACTAGAATTGGAAATCAAGATGCAGGTTTCATTGTTGATGGCACAGCACAGATGGATGAAATGTATCTTTCACATTTAGGTTTTAAAAAACAAGGAAGATCCTTGTTGAATAAAACTTTGATTGTTGGAGTTTATGAGAAAACCAGCAACAAACTAATTGTGAAGGTGCTGAAAAACGCAGATGAAAAAAAACCTTTTAAGATTTGCATTGAAACACATTTTTACTGAGTGCTGTCTATTTACGGATTCTTGGAAGGGATATGTAAGAAACTTCTATCCCAAACATGAAATCGTAAATCATGAAGTTGGGTATGTGTCACCAACAGGTGTAAACACAAACCAGATTGAATCAGCATGAAAGCACATCCGACGAACTTTCCGAACACACATAAGAGTTTCAAAGCACAATATTCATTTATATGCAAAAGAATCAGCATATAAATTCAATAACATACCTAGTTTTGAAACTGTAATTTTGTGTTTGATTTAAATACATGCGGGGATAATTTCCTAGGTAGGCTTTTATCTCCATTTATGTGATAAAATTTAAAAATAGTACATAAAGGGATAAAAGCCATTATTAATATTAAAGGTGATAGTTATTATGTTGAAAAAATATAAAGATGATCAAGAATTTTATAGTTTAGTCGGCATAAAGCCACAAACATTTTATAAAATGCTTGAAATTTTAAAAATTGCTGAGTCTAAACAAAAATATTATGGTGGTAGAAAAAATAAAATTGTAATTGAAGAGCGTTTATTAATGACTTTAGAATATTGAAAAGACTATAGTAGTTATATAGTTATTGCAAAAAGATATAATATTAGTCATACTAGTTGCATTCGTAATATTTTTTGAATTGAAAATATTTTAATAAAAAGCGGAATTTTTAAGGAAATTATCCCCGCATGTACTAGTGTGGAGGAAAAAATGAATTGAAATGAATTCAATAGCATATTTCAAACTGAAAACGATTGTTTGAAATATATAGCGAAGTTGAAAATAATGAAATGCATCAGGTGTGCTTCTTCTAGTTTGAATACTTCTGATTTGAGAAGAATACGATGTTTGAACTGTAACCAAACATTTAGTATTCTTTATGGAACCATTTTTTATAAGTCACAGACCCAAATGACATCTTGGTTTTATCTCCTCTTTAGATGAATAAACACAAAGCATGGCATACCAGCAACCGATGTTGCAAGGGAATTGGGTGTGACCTATAAAACAGCTTGAAGAATGTGTCATGAAATCAGGACTAGAATTGGAAATCAAGATGCAGGTTTCATTGTTGATGGCACAGCACAGATGGATGAAATGTATCTTTCACATTTAGGTTTTAAAAAACAAGGAAGATCCTTGTTTAATAAAACTTTGATTGTTGGAGTTTATGAGAAAACCAGCCACAAACTAATTGTGAAGGTGCTGAAAAATGCAGATGAAAAAAACCTTTTAAGATTTGCATTGAAACACATTTTTACTGAGTGCTGTCTATTTACGGATTCTTGGAAGGGATATGTAAGTTTCAAAAACTTCTATCCCAAACATGAAATCGTAAATCATGAAGTTGGGTATGTGTCACCAACAGGTGTAAACACAAACCATATTGAATCAGCATGAAAGCACATCCGACGAACTTTCCGAACACACATAAGAGTTTCAAAGCACAATATTCATTTATATGCAAAAGAATCAGCATATAAATTCAATAACATACCTAGTTTTGAAACTGTAATTTTGTGTTTGATTTAAATACATGCGGGGATAATTTCCTAGGTAGGCTTTTATCTCCATTTATGTGATAAAATTTAAAAATAGTACATAAAGGGATAAAAGCCATTTTTAATTTACCTGGAAAAAAAGATTTAACAAAAAATAAAGGTACTAATAATAATTTGTTAGCTATTGATGCTACTGAAACTCCAATTGAAATAATTAAAAAAAACTAAAATTACTTTTTTCAGGTAAAAAGAAACATCATTCTCTCAAATCCCAAATAATTATTGATATTTCCAATGGAAAAATTATTTCAACTGCTTTTTGTTTTGGAAGCATTCATGATTTTAAATTGCTTCTAAAATCTAAAACTTTTATTCATCCAGAAAAACAAGTTTTTGTTGATTCAGGTTATCAAGGTATACAAAATATTCACAAAAATACATTTTTGCCATTTAAAAAAAGTAAATACAATCAATTAACACCAATTCAAAAAGAACACAATAAAACCTTAAGTAAAATTAGAATTAAAATTGAACACGTATTTGCTAAACTAAAACGTTTTAAAATTTTAAGTTTAAAATATCGCAATAAAATACGAAGATTTGCATTAAGATTTAATTTAATAGCAGGAATATATAATTTTGAATTACCTTAGTTTTGCACCAAGTCTATTATAAAATATCACCTTATGCAAAATCTGAAGCATTATATTTCAGTTTGTAAAAAAAATAAATCCCAAAATTAAATAAAATCAAATTTTAGGCCAGGTTGATGATTTTTTTTTATTTCATCAAGAGTTTTTTTGAAAATTAAAACAAATTTCTTTTAATTTTTCATAATCTTTTTCAGTAAATCTTAAATGAACAATAATTTGTTTTATCATTAAATCTTCTGGTTTCTTTTTAGGTGCTGCTACCATATTTATTCACTACTTTCTTCTCTCATAAATAATTCTTTAATTCTTTCACCATATTTACCATTTTCAATATCTTGAAAAAATATTTGTAAATCATTTTTGATATCTTGAAAACCTTTATTTTGCATATTATTACACTCCTTTAAAATTTTCTAATTGTAATTCATTAGACTTGGTGCAAAACCAAGGTAATTCAAAATTATATATTCCTGCTATTAAATTAAATCTTAATGCAAATCTTCGTATTTTATTGCGATATTTTAAACTTAAAATTTTAAAACGTTTTAGTTTAGCAAATACGTGTTCAATTTTAATTCTAATTTTACTTAAAGTTTTATTGTATTCTTTTTGAATTGGTGTTAATTGATTGTATTGACTTTTGTTAAATGGCAAAAATGTATTTTTATGAATATTTTGTATACCTTGATAACCTTAATAAACAAAAACTTGTTTTTCTGGATGAATAAAAGTTTTAGATTTTAGAAGCAATTTAAAATCATGAATTCTTCCAAAACAAAAAGCAGTTGAAATAATTTTTCCATTGGAAATATCAATAATTATTTGGGATTTGAGAGAATGATGTTTCTTTTTACCTGAAAAAAGTAATTTTAGTTTTTTTTAATTCTTTCAATTGGAGTTTCAGTAGCATCAATAGCTAACAAATTATTATTAGTACCTTTATTTTTTGTTAAATCTTTTTTTCCAGGTAAATTAAAAATTCCGCTTTTTATTAAAATATTTTCAATTCAAAAAATATTACGAATGCAACTAGTATGACTAATATTATATCTTTTTGCAATAACTCTATAACTACTATAGTCTTTTCAATATTCTAAAGTCATTAATAAACGCTCTTCAATTACAATTTTATTTTTTCTACCACCATAATATTTTTGTTTAGACTCAGCAATTTTTAAAATTTCAAGCATTTTATAAAATGTTTGTGGCTTTATGCCGACTAAACTATAAAATTCTTGATCATCTTTATATTTTTTCAACATAATAACTATCACCTTTAATATTAATAATAATCGTTAAATTGTTAAAATTAAAGGTTTTGCACCAAGTCTAATTTAATTCTTTATTTTCTTTTGATTTAAATTTCTTGAGAGTACATTTTGTTTGTTTAGTTACTGTATCATATAGTATTTGCATATCACAAACTATAATTGATTTTTCTTCGATAAGCTTAGATGTTAAATTTTCTTGTACTCATTTTTTTGTTAATCTTTTAGTATTTGTTGTTTGAGCATAAATATTTTTATTTTCATCAATTGCCATTTCAATACAACAGTTTAAATCTTTAGCATTTTCTTCAATTCATTTTTTTCTTGGATCATCTGGATTTTTGAAATTTCCTTTATGAATTTCTTTGATAAAAGTTTCATCAATTTCAATTCTACCTTTTAATTTTGTGAATGGTTTTTGTGTTTTTGCTAATTGTGATGATTTCATAAATTTTTGACGATTAAATCATGCTGATGTTTTTGAAATTTTAGCAAATTGAGAAATAGTATAAGCAGATTGACCTAACAATGACAATCAAATTATTCAATCTCATTGTTCATGAGATAAATGACTTCGATGTAAAAAATGATTTCTTAAAGCATCAAAGCTACTTTTACAATCTTTGCATAAATATTTTTGCTTATTATTCTTAAAACCATTTTTTACACATCAATAAGATTTACAATTTGGACATTGAATTCCTTTTTCTTTAAATTTTTTCTCAATTGCATCTAATTTTTCTTTTTTCTCAATTTGTTTAATTCTATTTTTAAAATGTCTAATAATTTTTATAAATTCTTAATTTTTTTTGTTTTTTAAAACATCAATTAATTCATTATTAGTCACAAAAAATCACCCCTGATATAAAAATATTACTTTTAATTTTAAATTAAAAGTAATATCAAGATTTTTTGTGAAAATTAAAACATCAATAAGATTTACAATTTGGACATTGAATTCCTTTTTCTTTAAATTTTTTCTCAATTGCATCTAATTTTTCTTTTTTCTCAATTTGTTTAATTCTATTTTTAAAATGTCTAATAATTTTTATAAATTCTTCATCTTTTTTGTTTCTTTAATTGTAAAATTAAAAAGGACACTTATATAAAAATTAAATTGTGTTAGTTCTATAATTAAGAAAAGAAAGGAATTAGCGCAATGTATAAGTATCTGAGTATTGAATCAATAATAGCAATAAAAGAATATAAAAATTATGGATTTTCGATTCGTAAAATAGCAAAAATTGTTGATTATAGTAAATCAACCGTACATAGAGTTTGTAGATTATTAAATAAAAACTTATTGCCATTAGAAATATTGAATCAATTTCAAAAAAATAAACAAAACGCAGGCAGAAAATTAATAATTTTAACTTTAACAGAAATTAATAGTATTAATCATTTGTTAATTACTAAAAAGTATGCTCTTGATATAATTGCTAACTTTTTAAAGGAAAATAAAATAAAAAGTATTTCAACAAAAACTTTATATAACATGTTTAAAACAAATCGAATGGGTTTTGATGAAAATAACTTATTGAGAAAAGGCAAAAATAAATCTCACAAACAAAAAGAAACTAGGGGCAAAATTAATAATTGTAAGTTTATTCATGAAAGAAATTTAATCATTCCTAATATTAAAAATATACAAGAATTTGGTCATTTAGAAGGTGATACTATCATTGGCAAAGATCATAAAAGTTCTATTATTACTTTGGCTGATATATGATCAAAAACCACAATTCCTTTAGTAACTAAAAATCATAAATCAGAAAATATTACGAAAAGTATAATAAAATTTATTTCAAAGTTACAAAAAGGAACAGTTAAAACCATTACTTTTGATCGTGGTAAAGAATTTAGTAAATGAAGATTAATCGAAAAAATTTGTAATGTCAAAATTTATTTTGCAGATCCTGGTAAACCTTGCCAAAGGGGTTTAAATGAAAATAATAATGGTATTTTAAGAAGATATTTACCAAAATCTACAGATCTATCTTCATATAAACAAAAAGATTTAAATTTTATAGCATTTCAAATTAATTCTACACCCAGAAAATCGCTCTCTTATAAAAGACCAATAGATTTAATACAATTATTTTAAAAAACTGTCCCATTTATATTTACAACTCAGGTTTTTTAAAACATCAATTAATTCATTATTAGTCACAAAAAATCACCCCTGATATAAAAATATTACTTTTAATTTTAAATTAAAAGTAATATCAAGATTTTTTGTGAAAATTAAAAGATAGATCTGTAGATTTTGGTAAATATCTTCTTAAAATACCATTATTATTTTCATTTAAACCCCTTTGGCAAGGTTTACCAGGATCTGCAAAATAAATTTTGACATTACAAATTTTTTCGATTAATCTTCATTTACTAAATTCTTTACCACGATCAAAAGTAATGGTTTTAACTGTTCCTTTTTGTAACTTTGAAATAAATTTTATTATACTTTTCGTAATATTTTCTGATTTATGATTTTTAGTTACTAAAGGAATTGTGGTTTTTGATCATATATCAGCCAAAGTAATAATAGAACTTTTATGATCTTTGCCAATGATAGTATCACCTTCTAAATGACCAAATTATTGTATATTTTTAATATTAGGAATGATTCAATTTCTTTCATGAATAAACTTACAATTATTAATTTTGCCCCTAGTTTCTTTTTGTTTGTGAGATTTATTTTTGCCTTTTCTCAATAAGTTATTTTCATCAAAACTCATTCGATTTGTTTTAAACCTGTTACTTTAATTGTAAAATTAAAAAGGACACTTATATAAAAATTAAATTGTGTTAGTTCTATAATTAAGAAAAGAAAGGAATTAGCGCAATGTATAAGTATCTGAGTATTGAATCAATAATAGCAATAAAAGAATATAAAAATTATGGATTTTCGATTTGTAAAATAGCAAAAATTTTTAATTTTCACAAAAAATCTTGATATTACTTTTAATTTAAAATTAAAAGTAATATTTTTATATCAGGGGTGATTTTTTGTGACTAATAATGAATTAATTGATGTTTTAAAAAACAAAAAAGATGAAGAATTTATAAAAATTATTAGACATTTTAAAAATAGAATTAAACAAATTGAGAAAAAAGAAAAATTAGATGCAATTGATAAAAAATTTAAAGAAAAAGGAATTCAATGTCCAAATTGTAAATCTTATTGATGTGTAAAAAATGGTTTTAAGAATAATAAGCAAAAATATTTATGCAAAGATTGTAAAAGTAGCTTTGATGCTTTAAGAAATCATTTTTTACATTGAAGTCATTTATCTCATGAACAACGAGATTGAATAATTTGATTGTCATTGTTAGGTCAATCTGCTTATACTATTTCTCAATTTGCTAAAATTTCAAAAACATCAGCATGATTTAATCGTCAAAAATTTATGAAATCATCACAATTAGCAAAAACACAAAAACCATTCACAAAATTAAAAGGTAGAATTGAAATTGATGAAACTTTTATCAAAGAAATTCATAAAGGAAATTTCAAAAATCCAGATGATCTAAGAAAAAAATGAATTGAAGAAAATGCTAAAGATTTAAACTGTTGTATTGAAATGGCAATTGATGAAAATAAAAATATTTATGCTCAAACAACAAATACTAAAAGATTAACAAAAAAATGAGTACAAGAAAATTTAACATCTAAGCTTATCGAAGAAAAATCAATTATAGTTTGTGATATGCAAATACTATATGATACAGTAGCTAAACAAACAAAATGTACTCTCAAGAAATTTAAATCAAAAGAAAATAAAGAATTAAATTATAAAAATTTAAGTAATATCAGTAAAATACAATCAAGTTTAAAAGAATTTATTACTCATTATCATGGCATTGGATTTACCAATATTCAAAATTACCTCAATTTATGAAAATTTAAATACCAACATTATAAAATATCACCTTATGCAAAATCTGAAGCATTATATTTCAGTTTGTAAAAAAAATAAATCCCAAAATTAAATAAAATCAAATTTTAGGCCAGGTTGATGATTGTTTTTATTTCATCAAGAGTTTTTTTGAAAATTAAAAGCAAAAATTGTTGATTATAGTAAATCAACTGTACATAGAGTTTGTAGATTATTAAATAAAAACTTATTGCCATTAGAAATATTGAATCAATTTCAAAAAAATAAACAAAATGCAGGCAGAAAATTAATAATTTTAACTTTAACAGAAATTAATAGTATTAATCATTTGTTAATTACTAAAAAGTATGCTCTTGATATAATTGCTAACTTTTTAAAGGAAAATAAAATAAAAAGTATTTCAACAAAAACTTTATATAACATGTTTAAAACAAATCGAATGAGTTTTGATGAAAATAACTTATTGAGAAAAGGCAAAAATAAATCTCACAAACAAAAAGAAACTAGGGGCAAAATTAATAATTGTAAGTTTATTCATGAAAGAAATTGATTCATTCCTAATATTAAAAATATACAATAATTTGGTCATTTAGAAGGTGATACTATCATTGGCAAAGATCATAAAAGTTCTTTTAATTTTCAAAAAAACTCTTGATGAAATAAAAACAATCATCAACCTGGCCTAAAATTTGATTTTATTTAATTTTGGGATTTATTTTTTTTACAAACTGAAATATAATGCTTCAGATTTTGCATAAGGTGATATTTTATAATGTTGGTATTTAAATTTTCATAAATTGAGGTAATTTTGAATATTGGTAAATCCAATGCCATGATAATGAGTAATAAATTCTTTTAAACTTGATTGTATTTTACTGATATTACTTAAATTTTTATAATTTAATTCTTTATTTTCTTTTGATTTAAATTTCTTGAGAGTACATTTTGTTTGTTTAGCTACTGTATCATATAGTATTTGCATATCACAAACTATAATTGATTTTTCTTCGATAAGCTTAGATGTTAAATTTTCTTGTACTCATTTTTTTGTTAATCTTTTAGTATTTGTTGTTTGAGCATAAATATTTTTATTTTCATCAATTGCCATTTCAATACAACAGTTTAAATCTTTAGCATTTTCTTCAATTCATTTTTTTCTTGGATCATCTGGATTTTTGAAATTTACTTTATGAATTTCTTTGATAAAAGTTTCATCAATTTCAATTCTACCTTTTAATTTTGTGAATGGTTTTTGTGTTTTTGCTAATTGTGATGATTTCATAAATTTTTGACGATTAAATCATGCTGATGTTTTTGAAATTTTAGCAAATTGAGAAATAGTATAAGCAGATTGACCTAACAATGACAATCAAATTATTCAATCTCATTGTTCATGAGATAAATGACTTCAATGTAAAAAATGATTTCTTAAAGCATCAAAGCTACTTTTACAATCTTTGCATAAATATTTTTGCTTATTATTTTTAAAACCATTTTTTACACATCAATAAGATTTACAATTTGGACATTGAATTCCTTTTTCTTTAAATTTTTTATCAATTGCATCTAATTTTTCTTTTTTCTCAATTTGTTTAATTCTATTTTTAAAATGTCTAATAATTTTTATAAATTCTTCATCTTTTTTGTTTTTTAAAACATCAATTAATTCATTATTAGTCACAAAAAATCACCCCTGATATAAAAATATTACTTTTAATTTTAAATTAAAAGTAATATCAAGATTTTTTGTGAAAATTAAAAAAAGTTCTATTATTACTTTGGCTGATATATGATCAAAAACCACAATTCCTTTAGTAACTAAAAATCATAAATCAGAAAATATTACGAAAAGTATAATAAAATTTATTTCAAAGTTACAAAAAGGAACAGTTAAAACCATTACTTTTGATCGTGGTAAAGAATTTAGTAAATGAAGATTAATCGAAAAAATTTGTAATGTCAAAATTTATTTTGCAGATCCTGGTAAACCTTGCCAAAGGGGTTTAAATGAAAATAATAATGGTATTTTAAGAAGATATTTACCAAAATCTACAGATCTATCTTTTAATTTTCACAAAAAATCTTGATATTACTTTTAATTTAAAATTAAAAGTAATATTTTTATATCAGGGGTGATTTTTTGTGACTAATAATGAATTAATTGATGTTTTCAAAAACAAAAAAGATGAAGAATTTATAAAAATTATTAGACATTTTAAAAATAGAATTAAACAAATTGAGAAAAAAGAAAAATTAGATGCAATTGATAAAAAATTTAAAGAAAAAGGAATTCAATGTCCAAATTGTAAATCTTATTGATGTGTAAAAAATGGTTTTAAGAATAATAAGCAAAAATATTTATGCAAAGATTGTAAAAGTAGCTTTGATGCTTTAAGAAATCATTTTTTACATTGAAGTCATTTATCTCATGAACAATGAGATTGAATAATTTGATTGTCATTGTTAGGTCAATCCGCTTATACTATTTCTCAATTTGCTAAAATTTCAAAAACATCAGCATGATTTAATCGTCAAAAATTTATGAAATCATCACAATTAGCAAAAACACAAAAACCATTCACAAAATTAAAAGGTAGAATTGAAATTGATGAAACTTTTATCAAAGAAATTCATAAAGGAAATTTCAAAAATCCAGATGATCCAAGAAAAAAATGAATTAGACTTGGTGCAAAACCTTTAATTTTAACAATTTAACGATTATTATTAATATTAAAGGTGATAGTTATTATGTTGAAAAAATATAAAGATGATCAAGAATTTTATAGTTTAGTCGGCATAAAGCCACAAACATTTTATAAAATGCTTGAAATTTTAAAAATTGCTGAGTATAAACAAAAATATTATGGTGGTAGAAAAAATAAAATTGTAATTGAAGAGCGTTTATTAATGACTTTAGAATATTGAAAAGACTATAGTAGTTATAGAGTTATTGCAAAAAGATATAATATTAGTCATACTAGTTGCATTCGTAATATTTTTTGAATTGAAAATATTTTAATAAAAAGCGGAATTTTTAATTTACCTGGAAAAAAAGATTTAACAAAAAATAAAGGTACTAATAATAATTTGTTAGCTATTGATGCTACTGAAACTCCAATTGAAAGAATTAAAAAAAACTAAAATTACTTTTTTCAGGTAAAAAGAAACATCATTCTCTCAAATCCCAAATAATTATTGATATTTCCAATGGAAAAATTATTTCAACTGCTTTTTGTTTTGGAAGCATTCATGATTTTAAATTGCTTCTAAAATCTAAAACTTTTATTCATCCAGAAAAACAAGTTTTTGTTGATTCAGGTTATCAAGGTATACAAAATATTCATAAAAATACATTTTTGCCATTTAATTAACACCAATTCAAAAAGAATACAATAAAACTTTAAGTAAAATTAGAATTAAAATTGAACACGTATTTGCTAAACTAAAACGTTTTAAAATTTTAAGTTTAAAATATCGCAATAAAATACGAAGATTTGCATTAAGATTTAATTTAATAGCAGGAATATATAATTTTGAATTACCTTAGTTTTGCACCAAGTCTATTATATAAAAATATTTAACAAATAAATTTATCCATGATTACGGGTTTTTAATTTAGAATTTTTGAATAACTAAATCTTATTTTTAAGTTGTTCAATTTCTTTCTCTAGTTTTTGAATTTTTGTTTCTAATTTTATTTTTTGGTTTAAATTAATTTCATATCCAAGATTTTCTTTAATTTCCATTTCTTGAATTTTAGTAAATAAAGTACTACTTTTATCTAATTGTACGGGATTATTAAATAGACTGGGTGCAAAACCTTTAATTTTAACAATTTAACGATTATTATTAATATTAAAGGTGATAGTTATTATGTTGAAAAAATATAAAGATGATCAAGAATTTTATAGTTTAGTCGGCATAAAGCCACAAACATTTTATAAAATGCTTGAAATTTTAAAAATTGCTGAGTCTAAACAAAAATATTATGGTGGTAGAAAAAATAAAATTGTAATTGAAGAGCGTTTATTAATGACTTTAGAATATTGAAAAGACTATAGTGGTTATAGAGTTATTGCAAAAAGATATAATATTAGTCATACTAGTTGCATTCGTAATATTTTTTGAATTGAAAATATTTTAATAAAAAGCGGAATTTTTAATTTACCTGGAAAAAAAGATTTAACAAAAAATAAAGGTACTGATAATAATTTGTTAGCTATTGATGCTACTGAAACTCCAATTGAAATAATTAAAAAAAACTAAAATTACTTTTTTCAGGTAAAAAGAAACATCATTCTCTCAAATCCCAAATAATTATTGATATTTCCAATGGAAAAATTATTTCAACTGCTTTTTGTTTTGGAAGCATTCATGATTTTAAATTGCTTCTAAAATCTAAAACTTTTATTCATCCAGAAAAACAAGTTTTTGTTGATTCGGGTTATCAAGGTATACAAAATATTCATAAAAATACATTTTTGCCATTTAAAAAAAGTAAATACAATCAATTAACACCAATTCAAAAAGAATACAATAAAACTTTAAGTAAAATTATAATTAAAATTGAACACGTATTTGCTAAACTAAAACGTTTTAAAATTTTAAGTTTAAAATATCGCAATAAAATACGAAGATTTGCATTAAGATTTAATTTAATAGCAGGAATATATAATTTTGAATTACCTTAGTTTTGCACCAAGTCTATTGAAGAAAATGCTAAAGATTTAAACTGTTGTATTGAAATGGCAATTGATGAAAATAAAAATATTTATTCTCAAACAACAAATACTAAAAGATTAACAAAAAAATGAGTACAAGAAAATTTAACATCTAAGCTTATCGAAGAAAAATCAATTATAGTTTGTGATATGCAAATACTATATGATACAGTAGCTAAACAAACAAAATGTACTCTCAAGAAATTTAAATCAAAAGAAAATAAAGAATTAAATTATAAAAATTTAAGTAATATCAGTAAAATACAATCAAGTTTAAAAGAATTTATTACTCATTATCATGGCATTGGATTTACCAATATTCAAAATTACCTCAATTTATGAAAATTTAAATACCAACATTATAAAATATCACCTTATGCAAAATCTGAAGCATTATATTTCAGTTTGTAAAAAAAATAAATCCCGAAATTAAATAAAATCAAATTTTAGGCCGGGTTGATGATTTTTTTTATTTCATCAAGAGTTTTTTTGAAAATTAAAAGAAAATATTACGAAAAGTATAATAAAATTTATTTCAAATTTACAAAAAGGAACAGTTAAAACCATTACTTTTGATCGTGGTAAAGAATTTAGTAAATGAAGATTAATCGAAAAAATTTGTAATGTCAAAATTTATTTTGCAGATCCCGGTAAACCTTGCCAAAGGGGTTTAAATGAAAATAATAATGGTATTTTAAGAAGATATTTACCAAAATCTACAG
The DNA here is from genome assembly GCF_964030805.1 of Spiroplasma endosymbiont of Zeiraphera isertana. Lineage (GTDB taxonomy): Bacteria > Bacillota_I > Bacilli_A > Mycoplasmatales > VBWQ01 > Spiroplasma_E. The sequence continues at coordinate 372,656 of NZ_OZ034965.1, read as the reverse complement.
ATCTATCTTCATATAAACAAAAAGATTTAAATTTTATAGCATTTCAAATTAATTCTACACCCAGAAAATCGCTCTCTTATAAAAGACCAATAGATTTAATACAATTATTTTAAAAAACTGTCCCATTTATATTTAAAACTCAGGATATTATTCAATAGTTTTTTTAATGTTTTTAGAAACTTATGTATATTTTTTGTTAATAATAAACTTTCTGTTGATATATTATATATAATTATATTATGTTTAAAATTAATCAAAAATTTTAATTATAAAAGGCAGGAAATTAAGTATGGAAAACCTTAGTGTTGACGAAATAATAACAAAATTTAATTTAACAATTTTATATATTAATCCCAAAATTCCAATTGAAAAAAGAATTATTACTAATATTGGTACTAATCGTGGTGGTTTAGAGTTAACAGGATTTAAAACTAAACAAATCTCACGTAGTCGTCGTATAATTTTATTAAGCAGTAAAGAAAGCGAATATATTTCCTCTTTACCAAAAACAGAATTTAAGAACCATTTTAGTAATATTTTAGAAGATCATATTCCTGCTATTTTTGTAACACCTAATTTTAAATTTAAAAAAGAATTATGTGACTGTGCTAAAGCGATTAATTCAACAGTTCCAATTATTGAAGTATTATTTTTTACTTCTGAATTTGCAGCAACAGTTTCTACGTATATTGTTGAACGTTTATCTGAATCTAAACGTTTACATGGTACTCTAGTAAATATTTTTGGTTATGGTGTCCTAATTACAGGTGAAAGTGGTATTGGTAAATCAGAAACAACATTAGATTTATTACGTAATGGGCACTTATTTGTTGGTGATGATAGTATTGATATTTTAAAAGTCAATAATAAAATTGTAGGAAAAGTTAATCCGATTATTAAAAATTTAATTGAAATTAGAGGAATAGGTATCCTAGATATTACCAAAATGTATGGATATCATGTTATAATGCATGAGAGTCAAGTAAATTTAATTATTAATTTAATTAGAATTGAAAATGATGGTTGAAATAAAGTTGATCGACTTGGTGATCATAATAACTTTGATGTTTTTTTTGAAATTAAAGTGCCTAAAATAATTATTCCTGTTAGTCCAGGAAGAAATTTAGCTGATTTAATTGAAGCAGCAGTTATTAGTTTAAAGTTAAAAGATGAAGGTCAAGACGCTACTGCTGGTTTTCAAAAACAAATAATTAGAAATTTAACAAAAAAGAAATAATTTAATTATTAAATTATCAAAAAGGAAAAAATATGATTAATGATGATGGATACAATAGTTTAATTACCAATATTCCGGGAACGGGAATTCATATTTATTCAGTATTAATGGCAATAGGTTGTTTAACTGCTGTCATTGCTTCATGAATAAAATTATATCGTCGTAATATTCCAACTAAAACTTTAGAATGAGGAACATTAGTTATTGCATTAGCAGGATTAATAGGAGCAAGAGCATGATATGTTCTTAATAATACTAGCACAATTGAAAATGAACTTGATGTAGTTGCCGTTTGAAGAGGCGGTATGGCAATTGAAGGAGGCGTTACAGTTGGAATGATAGCGGGGTTCTTTATTTTTTATCGTACTTCAAAACAGTTACAAATTTCAATGTGAGTTTTTATTGATTGTATTGTTCCAAATATTTTATTAGGTCAAGCAATTGGTAGATGAGGTAATTTTTTTAATCAAGAATTACTAGGAACTGATGTCGGTCATCCTTTCAGTTGATTACCAACATGAATAAATAATCATTTACATTATGGTTTTAATAGCGATAAACCAGATCCTGTTGCTGTTTATCGTCAACCTTTATTTTTATATGAGTCATTATCTTCATTATTTGGTTGATTCTTTTTAACGTTTTTTGTACCAAAAACAGGACAAATATTTAGTAAAAAACCATGAAAATTAGATTCTTCGCAATTTATTTCGCCTTTAAAGACTAATCCAATTGTTGGAAAAGATTTTTTAAAACCTTGAACGGTTATTAAAAAAATTCATGGATATCGTAAATTTAAATATGAAAGTTGAAAACAAGCATATTTTGATTTTACACCCAATAAGAATAGTGTTAAAAGTTTTGAAAAAATACCTTGAAAAGATGTTAAAACACATTCAAAAGTTAAATCAAAGATAAAAAAATGATATTTAAAGATTAAATATAATATGCAACCACATTCTAAATCTTTAAATACTATGTATAATTCTAATAATTATCGAGTAACGTATGCAGGAGTATCAGGTAGTTTATACTTTGTCTTTTATGGTATTATTAGAATGATTTTAGAACCACTTCGTGATAATAGAGACATTATGAAAATAGCCAATGTTTCAACTTCAATGATAGTTTCTGGAATGTGAATTATTTTAGGTGTTATTTTAGTAATATTTGCACAAATTATTGCACCATCAAGATTTCGTAAAGGAGAATGATTATATGAAAAATCATACTAATAAAGAAAATAAATATGATTATGATTTAGTAGTTATTGGTGGTGGTCCAGCAGGAATGACAGCTGCTATTTATGCACAAAGAGCAAATCTTAAAACTGTGATTATTGAAAAATATATTGTTGGTGGAAAAATGATTAAAACTTCTGAAATTGAAAATTATCCAGGTTATGATTATATTTTAGGGCCTGAATTATCAGAAAAAATGCAAAAGCAAGTTGAGAAACTACAAGTTGAATTTGTTACTGATGAGGTTATTAAAATTACAGATAGTGAAAATCATAAAATTAAAACAGTCCTTTTAAGTAGTGGTGATGTTCTTATTGCTAAAGGAGTAATTATAGCTACTGGTTCATTAGAACGTAAAATTGGTGTTCCTGGTGAAGAAGAATATGCTAATCGTGGTGTTTCTTATTGTGCTGTTTGTGATGGTGCTTTATTTAAGAATAAAATTATTAGTGTAGTTGGCGGTGGTTATGCTGCTTGTGAAGAATCTTTATATTTAACAAGATTTACTAATAAAGTTAATCTTATTCATCGTCGTGATCAATTTCGTGCTGATGATAAAACTGTTAATAAAGTTAAAAATAATAAAAATATTAATTTAATAACTGATCATGTTTTATTAAAAGTATTAGGTACTGAGGATAAGAAAAAAGTAGGTAAATTAGAAATTAAAAATATTAAAACTAAGGAAATTAGTGAAATTACTACTGATGCCTTATTTCCTTATATTGGTTCTGATCCTGTTACAAAATTTTTTAAAGATTTAGATATTTGTGATAGCAATGGTTATATTATAGTTAATGATAAGTGTCAAACTAAAATCCCGGGATTATATGCAGCTGGTGATGTAATTGCTAAAAATTTAAGACAAATAGTAACTGCTGTTAACGATGGAGCGATTGCAGCACAATATTTAATAAATTTTATTGATAATTTTAATGAATAAAGTGTACAATTGAGGTGATAGTAATGATATCATTTACAACAAGTGTAAAAGATGAAATCTGTCAAAAAAGTTTTAAAAATTGTTGTCAGAAATCTTTGCTATCAGCATATTCGCTTATTAATGGTAAGATTACAAATTCAGATAAAATAAATAATGAGATTATTATTCATAGTTTTCATAACAAAACCACTAGGTTAATATATAAATTTTTAAAAAATCAATATAAAGACGTAAAATTGATAGTTATGGTGGATGTTTTAAATAAATTTGAGCGTCCAAAGGTGTATAATATTCGTATTAATAATAAAATTGATTTTATTATTAATGATTTAATGCTTCAAGATAAATATCTTTTTATTGAGAAAGAAGCTATGCACCAGCATATAATAAAAGAGCATTGTATAAGAGCGTATATCGCAGGAATCTTCCTTGTACTTGGCAGTATCAATTCTCCTTCAACACCTAACTACCATTTGGAATTACAATTTCATAATGATATGTTGGCTAAAAAAATTAAAAATATTTTATTACAAATTTTTAAATTAAACTTTAAAACAATAAAACGTCGTAATAAAACGGTGCTTTATCTAAAAAAATCTAATGTAATTTCTGACTTTTTAAAAATAATTGATTGTCCACAAGCAGTTTTCGCTTTTGAAGATAAACGCATTTCACGAGAATTATTTAATAATATTAATCGTTTTAATAATATTGATATTTCTAATCAACAAAAAATTTTAAATGCTGGAGACCAGCAAGTTATAATGATTTCTGTTTTAAAGGATAAAAAACTTTTCAAAGCGTTGTCATTAAAAGCTCAAATTATTTCAAATTTAAGATTAAAAAATCCTGAAGCATCACTTTCAGAATTGGGTGAACTTTACTATCAAGAAACTGGTTTTGTCATTACTAAGTCTGGGGTTAATCATTTAATTCGTGAAATTAAGAAAAAGTATCAAGAAACATTGTAAGTTAATAATAAAAAGTATAAGAGGAGGCCATACAATGAAAAAGAAAGAAATTTTAAGCAAAGGTCGTCAAGATTTATTGAATGCTTTTGGAAAACGAATGAAAACTTTACGTAATCAAAAAGGTAGAAAATTTTCACAAGAGAAACTTGGAGAAGCAAGCGGTCTACATCGTAATTATATTTCTGATGCTGAAAGAGGAACAAGAAATGTATCTTTAGTTGCAATCTTAAAAATAATTAATGGGTTGGATTCATCTATTAGTGAGTTTTTTGCTGTAGGGTTTGATAATATTGATACTTCAAATTTATATGACACATTTAGTGTTGAATAAAATCAATTTAATACACTTTTAGTAGTACTTTATAAATAAGTACTACTTTTTTATTATTTTATTTTTTATTAAAAATAAATTTGAGAAAAGTATTAGTACTTTTTATAAAATTAATTGATATTCACTAGTAATTTTTTATCTTAATGAAGATTATGAAAATTATTCACCTTATATTAGGAATAATTAATCATTAAAATGTTATAATTTAATTATTGATTATCATTAAGGAGTTATTATGACAATAGAAAATACAGAATTTGAAATTGAAAATGTTACTACTAATGTTGATAATGCTAAAAAAGAGCCTTATCAATTAAGTAGTATTATTTCACCTATATTTGGTCTTAATCATCAAAAAATAACTACGATTCCAATTAATATTAAAAAAGCCGATAGTAGTTCTAGCGCTATTGAGCAATATGTTGATAAAAAAAACTAAAGAAAATATTTTTCGTGAAAAAGAAGTAGCGTATAATAATTCTAGTAATCTTGATACGGACTTCTCCCCACATGTACTTGTGGAGGAAACAATGAAATTGAATGAGTTCAACAATATATTTCAAACAGAAAAAGATTGTTTGAAATATATAGCAAGTTTGAAGGAAAACAAATGTATGAGGTGTTCTTGAACAAATTTGAATACTTCTGATTTAAGAAGAATAAGATGTTTGAAATGTCATCAAACATTTAGTATTCTTCATGACACCATTTTTTACAAGTCACAAACACCTTTGACATCTTGGTTTTATCTCATCTTTAGATGAATAAACACCAAACATGGAATTCCATCAACTGATGTTGCAAAAGAATTGGGAGTAACTTTGAAAACTGCTTGAAGAATGGGTCATAAAATCCGAAGTGCAATTGCAAAACAAGAACCTCAATTCATTGTTGAGGGCATAGTGCAAATGGATGAAATGTATCTTTCACATATGGGTTTTAAAAAACAAGGAAGATCCTTAAAAAATAAAACTTTGATTGTTGGGATTTATGAAAAAACAAACAATAATTTAATTGTGAAAGTGTTGAAAAATGCAAATCAAAAAAATCTTTTGCAATTTGCAAGAAACCACATTTCTTCAAAGTGTGATGTACATACTGATTCTTGAAAAGGATATCGCCATTTTAAATCAGTTTTCACTAAGCATGAAACAGTTAACCATCAAGATGGCTATGTTTCAAAAACTGGTGTAAACATAAACCAGATTGAATCGGCATGAAAGCACATCAGACGAACATTTAAAACACATATCAAAGTTGAAAAACATCATGTTCATTTATACGCAAAAGAATCGGCATATAAATTCAACAATATACCTAGTTTTGAAACTGTAATGTTATGTTTGATTTAAAAATGTGGGGAGAAGTCCGTAGATAGGCTTTTCTCAGCATTTATGTGATAAAATTTAAAAATAGTACATAAAGGGAGAAAAGCCTTAAAAAAAATAGAGAACAACAACAAATATATGATAGTTTACCATCGCGCTATCTAGAATTTCGCGATAAAATATTTAAAGAAACTACATCTATTAATTACAATAATGCAAGTAATAATAACTATACAGTTATTACAAATATTGATTTGTTAGTTGATGATATTTTAGATGAAAATAAATAGGAGATGCTATGAATAATATAATAAAATCCAATATTATTGACGAATTAAAATGACGTAATATCTTAAAAGATATTAGTAGCATAGATAAAGTAATTAATGCAGGAAAATTAGGAAAAGGAATATATTGTGGTTTTGATCCAAGTAATGATTCATTACATTTAGGTAATTTACTACAAATTATTTTATTGCATCGTTTTGCTATATTTGGTTTTCAACCAATTGCTGTTATTGGCGGTACAACAGCAATGATTGGTGATCCAAGTGGTAAAAATAAAGAACGTAATTTATTAGATGAAAATGTGTTACAAACTAATGTTAGAAAAATAAAAGAGCAGTTAGTGACATTATTAAGTTATGAAAATATTGATAATTTAACATCATTCGAATTAATTAAAACATGTAATTTATTAAATGATAAAGAATATGAAACATTAGAGATGATTATTAAAAGTATTAATCCAAATAATCAATATCAACAAACTTTAAGTAGTATTTTAAAAACATTGCCCTTACCTTGAGAAGAATTAGGATTATCAGCATCATTACTAAAAACTTTATATGAAATTTGTAATTTTGATCAAAAGTGAATTACTATGAAAAGTGATTTAAATAATCTTTCCTTTAAACAATTGTTAAATTATTGTGATAGTTATGTAGAAACTTGAATTACATTTTTAAAATTACCATTAGGAACATTAAACAATAAAATTAAGCCAATTAAAATTATTAATAATCAAACATGATTAGGTCCACTAACAATTACAACTTTTTTGCGTGATATTGGTAAGCATTTTAATGTTAATCAAATGTTAGGCAAAGAAATGATTGCTAATCGTTTAAATTCTGGAATTTCTTATACTGAATTTTCTTATATGGTATTACAAGCGTATGATTTTTATCATTTATATGAAAAAGAGCAATGTTATATTCAATCTGGTGGTAGTGATCAATGAGGAAATATTACTTCCGGTTTAGATTTAATTAGAAAACAAAAAGGTGATGAACATTATGCTGCTGGTATTACTATTAATTTATTAACTAAATCTAATGGTGAAAAATTTGGTAAAAGCGAAAAAGGTGCTATATTTTTAAATAGTGAAAAAACTTCACCTTATGAGTTATATCAATTTTTATTTAATCAAGAAGATAAAGATTTGCCTATTTTTTTTAATTCTTTAACTGTATTTAGTGAAGAACAGATAGCAAAAATTTTAGTAATTCATAACAGTGATGTTAAGCAACATTATGGACAAAAGATTTTAGCAGCTTTATTAACAGTATTTATTCATAAATTAAATGGATATTTTAGTGCTATTAATATTACTAATGCTTTTTTCCACGATCGGATTCATCAAATGAAATCATCTGAGATTTTACAGGTTTTAAAAAATGTACCACATTTTAATCTTAATCATAATGAACAAATAATTGATTTTTTAGTTAATAATCAAATTTGTAATTCAAAAAGAATAGCAAGAGAACTAATTATGCAAGGCTCAATTGTTGTTAATGGTGAAAAAATTACTAATATAAATTTTCTTATTAGTAAAAAAAATGCAATTAATAATCAAGTAACAGTTATTAAAAAAGGTAAGCGTCATTATTTTATAGTTGTTCATAAATAAGGAAGGGTATTTAAATATGATATTTATTAATGTTTCTCCATTATTATGGGATATTATTATTTTTGCTATTATTATTTTTGGTATTGTTACTGGTTTTTTTATTGGGGGAAGAGCGTTAACATTTATTAGCGCTGGTAATTTACTTGGTATTGGTTTAATGTTGGCATTTAAACCAATGTTAATAAATTCTTTTAAAAATATGGTATCACCATGGTTTAGTGATCTTAGCGGTAGTTTTGCTTCATTTAAGAATTTATTAACTGATAATATTGGATTTTTGATATATGCTATTGTTTGAATTATTGGTATTAATATTTTATTTTGAATAATCTATATTATTTTATATTTTGTACTTTTTAATAAAAATAAAATTGAACACAAAGCAATAAATGCTACAGCGGGAATTTTAATTAATTTTATTAGAATGAGTATTTTAGGTAGTATCATAATAATTATGATGGGTACTAGTGTTTTCGGTAATAAAATATTAAGTTATGGTGTTATTAAAAATGAAATACCAACAACTTCTGTTACTTATAAAATATTTAGCAGTATTGATAATAATCTTCCTTTTTTAAATGTTAATGTAACAGACATTAACACCGTTATTGATTTATATCAAAATAGTGAAACATTAAAACAGAGTATAAATGAATTAAAAAATAATACAACTTATGAGGAATGTTACAGTACTGTTGAAAAGTTAAAAATGATAGGTATATTAAGAGTAGATGAAACTGATAAAATTGCTAATGCTCTAAAAGAAATGGAATCAACAGGTGATATCAATGCTAATAAAGAAATAATTATAGAACTCTCGCAACAACACGGAGTTGATAATTTTTTAGATGTTAATTATATGGTATTAGTTTTTAATGCTTATGCTAATATACTTAATTTATATTCGGAAGTAGTACAAGTATTTGATAATAATTTAAAAGATATGCCAAGAATAGATACTACACTTACAAAAAATATGGGTCGTTATAATCTTTTAAAGCCTAAAATTTCTGCTTTTACTAATTCAATTAAAGATGTAATAGTAAGAGAACATATTATTCAAAATTTAAAAAATATTTATAATCCGTTTTAATAAAAATAAAAAAATATTTTTGGCTTTTATCCCTTTATGTACTATTTTTAAATTTTATCACATAAATGGATATAAAAGCCTACCTAGGAAATTATCCCCGCATGTATTTAAATCAAACACAAAATTACAGTTTCAAAACTAGGTATGTTATTGAATTTATATGCTGATTCTTTTGCATATAAATGAATATTGTGCTTTGAAACTCTTATGTGTGTTCGGAAAGTTCGTCGGATGTGCTTTCATGCTGATTCAATCTGGTTTGTGTTTACACCTGTTGGTGACACATACCCAACTTCATGATTTACGATTTCATGTTTGGGATAGAAGTTTTTGAAACTTACATATCCCTTCCAAGAATCCGTAAATAGACAGCACTCAGTAAAAATGTGTTTCAATGCAAATCTTAAAAGGTTTTTTTCATCTGCATTTTTCAGCACCTTCACAATTAGTTTGTGGCTGGTTTTCTCATAAACTCCAACAATCAAAGTTTTATTAAACAAGGATCTTCCTTGTTTTTTAAAACCTAAATGTGAAAGATACATTTCATCCATCTGTGCTGTGCCATCAACAATGAAACCTGCATCTTGATTTCCAATTCTAGTCCTGATTTCATGACACATTCTTCAAGCTGTTTTATAGGTCACACCCAATTCCCTTGCAACATCGGTTGCTGGTATGCCATGCTTTGTGTTTATTCATCTAAAGAGGAGATAAAACCAAGATGTCATTTGGGTCTGTGACTTATAAAAAATGGTTCCATAAAGAATACTAAATGTTTGGTTACAGTTCAAACATCGTATTCTTCTCAAATCAGAAGTATTCAAACTAGAAGAAGCACACCTGATGCATTTCATTATTTTCAACTTCGCTATATATTTCAAACAATCGTTTTCAGTTTGAAATATGCTATTGAATTCATTTCAATTCATTTTTTCCTCCACACTAGTACATGTGGGGATAATTTCCATATTTTTTTCTATTTCAATATTTTTACCTGAGTTGTAAATATAAATGGGACAGTTTTTTAAAATAATTGTATTAAATCTATTGGTCTTTTATAAGAGAGCGATTTTCGGGTGTAGAATTAATTTGAAATGCTATAAAATTTAAATCTTTTTGTTTATATGAAGATAGATCTTTTAATTTTCACAAAAAATCTTGATATTACTTTTAATTTTAAATTAAAAGTAATATTTTTATATCAGGGGTGATTTTTTGTGACTAATAACGAATTAATTGATGTTTTAAAAAACAAAAAAGATGAAGAATGTATAAAAATTATTAGACATTTTAAAAATAGAATTAAACAAATTGAGAAAAAAGAAAAATTAGATGCAATTGATAAAAAATTTAAAGAAAAAGGAATTCAATGTCCAAATTGTAAATCTTATTGATGTGTAAAAAATGGTTTTAAGAATAATAAGCAAAAATATTTATGCAAAGATTGTAAAAGTAGCTTTGATGCTTTAAGAAATCATTTTTTACATTGAAGTCATTTATCTCATGAACAATGAGATTGAATAATTTGATTGTCATTGTTAGGTCAATCTGCTTATACTATTTCTCAATTTGCTAAAATTTCAAAAACATCAGCACGATTTAATCGTCAAAAATTTATGAAATCATCACAATTAGCAAAAACACAAAAACCATTCACAAAATTAAAAGGTAGAATTGAAATTGATGAAACTTTTATCAAAGAAATTCATAAAGGAAATTTCAAAAATCCAGATGATCCAAGAAAAAAATGAATTGAAGAAAATGCTAAAGATTTAAACTGTTGTATTGAAATGGCAATTGATGAAAATAAAAATATTTATGCTCAAACAACAAATACTAAAAGATTAACAAAAAAATGAGTACAAGAAAATTTAACATCTAAGCTTATCGAAGAAAAATCAATTATAGTTTGTGATATGCAAATACTATATGATACAGTAGCTAAACAAACACAATGTACTCTCAAGAAATTTAAATCAAAAGAAAATAAAGAATTAAATTATAAAAATTTAAGTAATATCAGTAAAATACAATCAAGTTTAAAAGAATTTATTACTCATTATCATGGCATTGGATTTACCAATATTCAAAATTACCTCAATTTATGAAAATTTAAATACCAACATTATAAAATATCACCTTATGCAAAATCTGAAGCATTATATTTCGGTTTGTAAAAAAAATAAATCCCAAAATTAAATAAAATCAAATTTTAGGCCAGGTTGATGATTTTTTTTTATTTCATCAAGAGTTTTTTTGAAAATTAAAAGAACTTTTATGATCTTTGCCAATGATAGTATCACCTTCTAAATGACCAAATTCTTGTATATTTTTAATATTAGGAATGATTAAATTTCTTTCATGAATAGACTTACAATTATTAATTTTGCCCCTAGTTTCTTTTTGTTTGTGAGATTTATTTTTGCCTTTTCTCAATCAGTTATTTTCATCAAAACCCATTCGATTTGTTTTAAACATGTTATATAAAGTTTTTGTTGAAATACTTTTTATTTTATTTTCCTTTAAAAAGTTAGCAATTATATCAAGAGCATACTTTTTAGTAATTAACAAATGATTAATACTATTAATTTCTGTTAAAGTTAAAATTATTAATTTTCTGCCTGCATTTTGTTTATTTTTTTGCAATTGATTCAATATTTTTAATGGCAATAAGTTTTTATTTAATAATCTACAAACTCTATGTACAGTTGATTTACTATAATCAACAATTTTTGCTATTTTACGAATCGAAAATCCATAATTTTTATATTCTTTTATTGCTATTATTGATTCAATACTCAGATACTTATACATTGCGCTAATTCCTTTCTTTTCTTAATTATAGAACTAACACAATTTCATTTTTATATAAGTGTCCTTTTTAATTTTACAATTAAAGTTTTAAAAAAAATATGATATTATTACTTAGTAATTTAATAAATGTTCTTTCCTAATATAGATATTTTCTATATTAGGATTTTTATTAAGTTAATTTTAATAAGCAAAGGAAGATAAAGAATATGTTAGATGATTTATTAAGAAAAACATTAGAAAACACACCTAAAGAATATAAGAAAAATATTTTAATTTTCAAAAAAACTCTTGATGAAATAAAAAAAATCATCAACCTGGCCTAAAATTTGATTTTATTTAATTTTGGGATTTATTTTTTTTACAAACTGAAATATAATGATTCAGATTTTGCATAAGGTGATATTTTATAATGTTGGTATTTAAATTTTCGTAAATTGAGGTAATTTTGAATATTGGTAAATCCAATGCCATGATAATGAGTAATCAATTCTTTTAAACTTGATTGTATTTTACTGATATTACTTAAATTTTTATAATTTAATTCTTTATTTTCTTTTGATTTAAATTTCTTGAGAGTACATTTTGTTTGTTTAGCTACTGTATCATATAGTATTTGCATATCAGAAACTATAATTGATTTTTCTTCGATAAGCTTAGATGTTAAATTTTCTTGTACTCATTTTTTTGTTAATCTTTTGGTATTTGTTGTTTGAGCATAAATATTTTTATTTTCATCAATTGCCATTTCAATACAACAGTTTAAATCTTTAGCATTTTCTTCAATTCATTTTTTTCTTGGATCATCTGGATTTTTGAAATTTCCTTTATGAATTTCTTTGATAAAAGTTTCATCAATTTCAATTCTACCTTTTAATTTTGTGAATGGTTTTTGTGTTTTTGCTAATTGTGATGATTTCATAAATTTTTGACGATTAAATCATGCTGATGTTTTTGAAATTTTAGCAAATTGAGAAATAGTATAAGCAGATTGACCTAACAATGACAATCAAATTATTCAATCTCATTGTTCATGAGATAAATGACTTCAATGTAAAAAATGATTTCTTAAAGCATCAAAGCTACTTTTACAATCTTTGCATAAATATTTTTCGGACTTCTCCCCACATGTACTTGTGGAGGAAACAATGAAATTGAATGAGTTCAACAATATATTTCAAACAGAAAAAGATTGTTTGAAATATATAGCAAGTTTGAAGGAAAACAAATGTATGAGGTGTTCTTGAACAAATTTGAATACTTCTGATTTAAGAAGAATAAGATGTTTGAAATGTCATCAAACATTTAGTATTCTTCATGACACCATTTTTTACAAGTCACAAACACCTTTGACATCTTGGTTTTATCTCATCTTTAGATGAATAAACACCAAACATGGAATTCCATCAACTGATGTTGCAAAAGAATTGGGAGTAACTTTGAAAACTGCTTGAAGAATGGGTCATAAAATCCGAAGTGCAATTGCAAAACAAGAACCTCAATTCATTGTTGAGGGCATAGTGCAAATGGATGAAATGTATCTTTCACATATGGGTTTTAAAAAACAAGGAAGATCCTTAAAAAATAAAACTTTGATTGTTGGGATTTATGAAAAAACAACCAATAATTTAATTGTGAAAGTGTTGAAAAATGCAAATCAAAAAAATCTTTTGCAATTTGCAAGAAACCACATTTCTTCAAAGTGTGATGTACATACTGATTCTTGAAAAGGATATCGCCATTTTAAATCAGTTTTCACTAAGCATGAAACAGTTAACCATCAAGATGGTTATGTTTCAAAAACTGGTGTAAACATAAACCAGATTGAATCGGCATGAAAGCACATCAGACGAACATTTAAAACACATATCAAAGTTGAAAAACATCATGTTCATTTATACGCAAAAGAATCGGCATATAAATTCAACAATATACCTAGTTTTGAAACTGTAATGTTATGTTTGATTTAAAAATGTGGGGAGAAGTCCGTAGATAGGCTTTTCTCAGCATTTATGTGATAAAATTTAAAAATAGTACATAAAGGGAGAAAAGCCATATTTTTTTAATTTTCAAAAAAACTCTTGATGAAATAAAAAAAATCATCAACCTGGCCTAAAATTTTATTTTATTTAATTTTGGGATTTATTTTTTTTACAAACTGAAATATAATGCTTCAGATTTTGCATAAGGTGATATTTTATAATGTTGGTATTTAAATTTTCATAAATTGAGGTAATTTTGAATATTGGTAAATCCAATGCCATGATAATGAGTAATAAATTCTTTTAAACTTGATTGTATTTTACTGATATTACTTAAATTTTTATAATTTAATTCTTTATTTTCTTTTGATTTAAATTTCTTGAGAGTACATTTTGTTTGTTTAGCTACTGTATCATATAGTATTTGCATATCACAAACTATAATTGATTTTTCTTCAATAAGCTTAGATTTTAAATTTTCTTGTACTCATTTTTTTGTTAATCTTTTAGTATTTGTTGTTTGAGCATAAATATTTTTATTTTCATCAATTGCCATTTCAATACAACAGTTTAAATCTTTAGCATTTTCTTCAATTCATTTTTTTCTTGGATCATCTGTATTTTTGAAATTTCCTTTATGAATTTCTTTGATAAAAGTTTCATCAATTTCAATTCTACCTTTTAATTTTGTGAATGGTTTTTGTTTTTTTGCTAATTGTGATGATTTCATAAATTTTTGACGATTAAATCATGCTGATGTTTTTGAAATTTTAGCAAATTGAGAAATAGTATAAGCAGATTGACCTAACAATGACAATCAAATTATTCAATCTCATTGTTCATGAGATAAATGACTTCAATGTAAAAAATGATTTCTTAAAGCATCAAAGCTACTTTTACAATCTTTGCATAAATATTTTTGCTTATTATTCTTAAAACCATTTTTTACACATCAATAAGATTTACAATTTGGACATTGAATTCCTTTTTCTTTAAATTTTTTATCAATTGCATCTAATTTTTCTTTTTTCTCAATTTGTTTAATTCTATTTTTAAAATGTCTAATAATTTTTATAAATTCTTCATCTTTTTTGTTTTTTAAAACATCAATTAATTCATTATTAGTCACAAAAAATCACCCCTGATATAAAAATATTACTTTTAATTTAAAATTAAAAGTAATATCAAGATTTTTTGTGAAAATTAAAAGAAAAATATGATTGATAATTTCAGAATAAATATAGGTAAATTAATTAATAATATTAATGACTATATAGAAGTTGAAGAGAAAATTTATAATTCAGAAAGTAAAGCAGGATATTCTTTTAATTTTCAAAAAAAACTCTTGATGAAATAAAAAAAAATCATCAACCTGGCCTAAAATTTGATTTTATTTAATTTTGGGATTTATTTTTTTTACAAACCGAAATATAATGCTTCGGATTTTGCATAAGGTGATATTTTATAATGTTGGTATTTAAATTTTCATAAATTAGACTTGGTGCAAAACTAAGGTAATTCAAAATTATATATTCCTGCTATTAAGGTAATGTTTAGTAATCTGTGTAACTTACAAAAATAACTATGTTTAATTAATTCTAGTAAATATAATTAAATGACTAGAAAGAGTGAGTTACAAATGGTTAAAAAACAAAACATTAATAATAATGATCCAATATCACAAGCAGTAGATTTATTACTAGAAAATACTGAAGATTTAACAACAGTTTTTAAAGAAGGAGGTTTATATAAAGAATTAACAAAAAGATTAGTGGAAAAAATGTTGAATTCTGAAATGCAAAATTATTTAGGATATGAAAAAAATCAACATAGTAATAGTGAAAATGCTCGTAATGGCATAACTTCAAAAAAATTAATAACTCAAGAAGGTAAAATTGAAATTGATGTACCACGAGATCGTAATAGTAATTTTACTCCTGTAATAGTGCCAAAAAGACAAAGAAGATTTGATGGTTTTGATCAACAAGTTCTTTCACTATATGCAAAAGGTATGACAGTATCTGACATTAGAATGCAGTTGCAAGAGTTATATCATGATGCAGATATTAGTGAAATTACTGATGATGTGATAGATGATGTTAAAGCATGGCAAAATCGGCCATTAGAAAGTATTTATCCGATTGTTTATTTTGATTGTATAGTAGTTAAAGTACGACAAGATAAACGGATTATTAACAAATCAGTTTATATAGCACTAGGAGTTGATTTAGAAGGTAAAAAAGATGTTTTAGGTTTATGAATTAGCGAAAATGAAGGTTCTAAATTTTGATTATCTAATTTTACAGAAATGAAAAATCGAGGCTTAAATGATATTCTTATTGCTTGTAGTGATAATTTAACAGGCATGTCAGAAGCAATACAATCAGTTTATCCTAAAACCGAACATCAATTATGCATAGTTCATCAAATTAGAAATAGTTTAAAATGTGTTTCATACAAACATCGAAAATCTCTAGTTACAGATTTAAAACCAATTTATAGTGCATGTAGTGCAGAACAAGCAATGCAAGCTTTAGAATCGTTTGAAAATAAATGAAATAAATAATATCCTCAAATTACTAAATCTTGATATAAACATTGAGATAATTTAATGGTTTTTATTAGTTATCCACCAGAAATTAAAAGAGTAATTTATACTACAAATGCTATTGAATCTGTTAATAGTCAATTACGAAAAGTTATTAGAAATAAAAAAGTTTTTCCTAACGATATGGCAGTTTTCAAAATATTTTACTTAGCAATTGAAAATATAACAAAAAAATGAACAATGCCTATTCAAAATTGAAATACAGCAATTGCTCATTTTATGATAAAATTTGAAGACAGAATTAATCTAAACTAGTACCTTGTAAAACAAAGATACACAGATTACATAAAAGCCTCGCTATTAAATTAAATCTTAATGCAAATCTTCGTATTTTATTGCGATATTTTAAACTTAAAATTTTAAAACGTTTTAATTTAGCAAATACGTGTTCAATTTTAATTCTAATTTTACTTAAAGTTTTATTGTATTCTTTTTGAATTGGTGTTAATTGATTGTATTTACTTTTTTTAAATGGCAAAAATGTATTTTTATGAATATTTTGTATACCTTGATAACCTGAATCAACAAAAACTTGTTTTTCTGGATGAATAAAAGTTTTGGATTTTAGAAGCAATTTAAAATCATGAATGCTTCCAAAACAAAAAGCAGTTGAAATAATTTTTCCATTGGAAATATCAATAATTATTTGGGATTTGAGAGAATGATGTTTCTTTTTACCTGAAAAAAGTAATTTTAGTTTTTTTAATTCTTTCAATTGGAGTTTCAGTAGCATCAATAGCTAACAAATTATTATTAGTACCTTTATTTTTTGTTAAATCTTTTTTTCCAGGTAAATTAAAAATTCCGCTTTTTATTAAAATATTTTCAATTCAAAAAATATTACGAATGCAACTAGTATGACTAATATTATATCTTTTTGCAATAACTCTATAACTACTATAGTCTTTTCAATATTCTAAAGTCATTAATAAACGCTCTTCAATTACAATTTTATTTTTTCTACCACCATAATATTTTTGTTTAGACTCAGCAATTTTTAAAATTTCAAGCATTTTATAAAATGTTTGTGGCTTTATGCCGACTAAACTATAAAATTCTTGATCATATTTATATTTTTTCAACATAATAACTATCCACCTTTAATATTAATAATAATCGTTAAATTGTTAAAATTAAAGGTTTTGCACCAAGTCTATTGAGGTAATTTTGAATATTGGTAAATCCAATGCCATGATAATGAGTAATAAATTCTTTTAAACTTGATTGTATTTTACTGATATTACTTAAATTTTTATAATTTAATTCTTTATTTTCTTTTGATTTAAATTTCTTGAGAGTACATTTTGTTTGTTTAGCTACTTTATCATATAGTATTTGCATATCACAAACTATAATTGATTTTTCTTCGATAAGCTTAGATGTTAAATTTTATTGTACTCATTTTTTTGTTAATCTTTTAGTATTTGTTGTTTGAGCATAAATATTTTTATTTTCATCAATTGCCATTTCAATACAACAGTTTAAATCTTTAGCATTTTCTTCAATTCATTTTTTTCTTGGATCATCTGGATTTTTGAAATTTCCTTTATGAATTTCTTTGATAAAAGTTTCATCAATTTCAATTCTACCTTTTAATTTTGTGAATGGTTTTTGTGTTTTTGCTAATTGTGATGATTTCATAAATTTTTGACGATTAAATCATGCTGATGTTTTTGAAATTTTAGCAAATTGAGAAACAATATAAGCAGATGGACCTAACAATGACAATCAAATTATTCAATCTCATTGTTCACGAGATAAATGACTTCAATGTAAAAAATGATTTCTTAAAGCATCAAAGCTACTTTTACAATCTTTGCATAAATATTTTTGCTTATTATTCTTAAAACCATTTTTTACACATCAATAAGATTTACAATTTGGACATTGAATTCCTTTTTCTTTAAATTTTTTATCAATTGCATCTAATTTTTCTTTTTTCTCAATTTGTTTAATTCTATTTTTAAAATGTCTAATAATTTTTATAAATTCTTCATCTTTTTTGTTTTTTAAAACATCAATTAATTCATTATTAGTCACAAAAAATCACCCCTGATATAAAAATCTTACTTTTAATTTAAAATTAAAAGTAATATCAAGATTTTTTGTGAAAATTAAAAGGATATTCTGTTTCCTATACTACTTTTTATATGTCACTTCAACATCGAATTAATATCCAACTATTAAAAGAAAAAGAAATAGTAAATGCTCTTAATAATGTTGATGAATTAGAAAAGTTTAAAAAATTAGAAGAAATATATAAAGAATTAGTTACTAGAAAAGAAGAAATTGAAGCACCAAATTCAAGATGAAAAAAACGCTAATAAATATAAAGAACCTAATAATCCTGACTTGCAAACAAGAATTAATCAAATTTTAGAAAATTGTCCAAATGCAAAAGAAGAAAGTATCAACGAAAATATTAATATTATCATTAATTATTTAAAAGTTGAAGAGAAAATTTATAATGCAGAAAAAAATTTTAATTTTCAAAAAAACTCTTGATGAAATAAAAAAAATCATCAACCTGGCCTAAAATTTTATTTTATTTAATTTTGGGATTTATTTTTTTTACAAACTGAAATATAATGCTTCAGATTTTGCATAAGGTGATATTTTATAATGTTGGTATTTAAATTTTCATAAATTGAGGTAATTTTGAATATTGGTAAATCCAATGCCATGATAATGAGTAATAAATTCTTTTAAACTTGATTGTATTTTACTGATATTACTTAAATTTTTATAATTTAATTCTTTATTTTCTTTTGATTTAAATTTCTTGAGAGTACATTTTGTTTGTTTAGCTACTTTATCATATAGTATTTGCATATCACAAACTATAATTGATTTTTCTTCGATAAGCTTAGATGTTAAATTTTATTGTACTCATTTTTTTGTTAATCTTTTAGTATTTGTTGTTTGAGCATAAATATTTTTATTTTCATCAATTGCCATTTCAATACAACAGTTTAAATCTTTAGCATTTTCTTCAATTCATTTTTTTCTTGGATCATCTGGATTTTTGAAATTTCCTTTATGAATTTCTTTGATAAAAGTTTCATCAATTTCAATTCTACCTTTTAATTTTGTGAATGGTTTTTGTGTTTTTGCTAATTGTGATGATTTCATAAATTTTTGACGATTAAATCATGCTGATGTTTTTGAAATTTTAGCAAATTGAGAAACAATATAAGCAGATGGACCTAACAATGACAATCAAATTATTCAATCTCATTGTTCACGAGATAAATGACTTCAATGTAAAAAATGATTTCTTAAAGCATCAAAGCTACTTTTACAATCTTTGCATAAATATTTTTGCTTATTATTCTTAAAACCATTTTTTACACATCAATAAGATTTACAATTTGGACATTGAATTCCTTTTTCTTTAAATTTTTTATCAATTGCATCTAATTTTTCTTTTTTCTCAATTTGTTTAATTCTATTTTTAAAATGTCTAATAATTTTTATAAATTCTTCATCTTTTTTGTTTTTTAAAACATCAATTAATTCATTATTAGTCACAAAAAATCACCCCTGATATAAAAATCTTACTTTTAATTTAAAATTAAAAGTAATATCAAGATTTTTTGTGAAAATTAAAAGGATATTCTGTTTCCTATACTACTTTTTATATGTCACTTCAACATCGAATTAATATCCAACTATTAAAAGAAAAAGAAATAGTAAATGCTCTTAATAATGTTGATGAATTAGAAAAGTTTAAAAAATTAGAAGAAATATATAAAGAATTAGTTACTAGAAAAGAAGAAATTGAAGCACCAAATTCAAGATGAAAAAAACGCTAATAAATATAAAGAACCTAATAATCCTGACTTGCAAACAAGAATTAATCAAATTTTAGAAAATTGTCCAAATGCAAAAGAAGAAAGTATCAACGAAAATATTAATATTATCATTAATTATTTAAAAGTTGAAGAGAAAATTTATAATGCAGAAAAAAATTTTAATTTTCAAAAAAACTCTTGATGAAATAAAAAAAATCATCAACCTGGCCTAAAATTTTATTTTATTTAATTTTGGGATTTATTTTTTTTACAAACTGAAATATAATGCTTCAGATTTTGCATAAGGTGATATTTTATAATGTTGGTATTTAAATTTTCATAAATTGAGGTAATTTTGAATATTGGTAAATCCAATGCCATGATAATGAGTAATAAATTCTTTTAAACTTGATTGTATTTTACTGATATTACTTAAATTTTTATAATTTAATTCTTTATTTTCTTTTGATTTAAATTTCTTGAGAGTACATTTTGTTTGTTTAGCTACTGTATCATATAGTATTTGCATATCACAAACTATAATTGATTTTTCTTCAATAAGCTTAGATTTTAAATTTTCTTGTACTCATTTTTTTGTTAATCTTTTAGTATTTGTTGTTTGAGCATAAATATTTTTATTTTCATCAATTGCCATTTCAATACAACAGTTTAAATCTTTAGCATTTTCTTCAATTCATTTTTTTCTTGGATCATCTGTATTTTTGAAATTTCCTTTATGAATTTCTTTGATAAAAGTTTCATCAATTTCAATTATACCTTTTAATTTTGTGAATGGTTTTTGTTTTTTTGC
Organism: Spiroplasma endosymbiont of Zeiraphera isertana; assembly: GCF_964030805.1. GTDB lineage: Bacteria > Bacillota_I > Bacilli_A > Mycoplasmatales > VBWQ01 > Spiroplasma_E. The sequence goes on along the minus strand of NZ_OZ034965.1, from coordinate 351,591 downwards.
TAATTGTGATGATTTCATAAATTTTTGACGATTAAATCATGCTGATGTTTTTGAAATTTTAGCAAATTGAGAAATAGTATAAGCAGATTGACCTAACAATGACAATCAAATTATTCAATCTCATTGTTCATGAGATAAATGACTTCAATGTAAAAAATGATTTCTTAAAGCATCAAAGCTACTTTTACAATCTTTGCATAAATATTTTTGCTTATTATTCTTAAAACCATTTTTTACACATCAATAAGATTTACAATTTGGACATTGAATTCCTTTTTCTTTAAATTTTTTATCAATTGCATCTAATTTTTCTTTTTTCTCAATTTGTTTAATTCTATTTTTAAAATGTCTAATAATTTTTATAAATTCTTCATCTTTTTTGTTTCTTTAATTGTAAAATTAAAAAGGACACTTATATAAAAATTAAATTGTGTTAGTTCTATAATTAAGAAAAGAAAGGAATTAGCGCAATGTATAAGTATCTGAGTATTGAATCAATAATAGCAATAAAAGAATATAAAAATTATGGATTTTCGATTCGTAAAATAGCAAAAATTGTTGATTATAGTAAATCAACCGTACATAGAGTTTGTAGATTATTAAATAAAAACTTATTGCCATTAGAAATATTGAATCAATTTCAAAAAAATAAACAAAATGCAGGCAGAAAATTAATAATTTTAACTTTAACAGAAATTAATAGTATTAATCATTTGTTAATTACTAAAAAGTATGCTCTTGATATAATTGCTAACTTTTTAAAGGAAAATAAAATAAAAAGTATTTCGACAAAAACTTTATATAACATGTTTAAAACAAATCGAATGGGTTTTGATGAAAATAACTTATTGAGAAAAGGCAAAAATAAATCTCACAAACAAAAAGAAACTAGGGGCAAAATTAATAATTGTAAGTCTATTCATGAAAGAAATTTAATCATTCCTAATATTAAAAATATACAAGAATTTGGTCATTTAGAAGGTGATACTATCATTGGCAAAGATCATAAAAGTTCTATTATTACTTTGGCTGATATATGATCAAAAACCACAATTCCTTTAGTAACTAAAAATCATAAATCAGAAAATATTACGAAAAGTATAATAAAATTTATTTCAAAGTTACAAAAAGGAACAGTTAAAACCATTACTTTTGATCGTGGTAAAGAATTTAGTAAATGAAGATTAATCGAAAAAATTTGTAATGTCAAAATTTATTTTGCAGATCCTGGTAAACCTTGCCAAAGGGGTTTAAATGAAAATAATAATGGTATTTTAAGAAGATATTTACCAAAATCTACAGATCTATCTTCATATAAAAAAATATTTAAATTTTATAGCATTTCAAATTAATTCTACACCCAGAAAATCGCTCTCTTATAAAAGACCAATAGATTTAATACAATTATTTTAAAAAACTGTCCCATTTATATTTACAACTCAGGTTATTAAAAAAAAATTATTAATTGTTGACCTTTTGTTATGTTGTTAAAATTAAATGTGTTTGGAATTATTTTCCTCCCTATTTTTTGTTTTTTATTAAATTTAATATTAATATAATAATTTCATTATTGTTATTTCAAATATTTAAAACAAAAAATACCAACTTGATCTGAAAATCAAGGTGGTATGTTATAACCTTTTAAAATTAAATAATATTAAAAGAAATTAACTTTTAATATTTAGGATTATACATATTTTTAAAAAAAATACAATTAAAAACTATTTCAATATCTTTAATATTTAATTTAATTACTAATTTTAGTATAATTAGTTTTTTTAATTTATTTATATTAATGCTATTACAATTAAATAGCAGTAAATGATCTCACTAATTCAGAAGTAGATAAACTAGTATCTAAGCATATACCACTATCGATAATATCTTGTTTAGAAAATGCTTTTTGACTATTGGAAATAGATACAGTTTCTTCTTTATTTAAACAGCTATTTTCTGAAGTCATTATTTTACTTTCATTTTCAATATCTTCTTCATCAGTATCTTCTCAGTTATCAACAAGAAAATAACGTGGAGGAAGTTCATCTAATATTTCATGTATACTATTTAAATCTTCTGCCTTTTTAAGTAACTTAGCAATTTCAATAACTTTAGTAGTTTCATCATTTATATTCATTTTTTCATTATACTTGGTGCAAAACTAAGGTAATTCAAAATTATATATTCCTGCTATTAAATTAAATCTTAATGCAAATCTTCGTATTTTATTGCGATATTTTAAACTTAAAATTTTAAAACGTTTTAGTTTAGCAAATACGTGTTCCATTTTAATTCTAATTTTACTTAAAGTTTTATTGTATTCTTTTTGAATTGGTGTTAATTGATTGTATTTACTTTTTTTAAATGGCAAAAATGTATTTTTATGAATATTTTGTATACCTTGATAACCTGAATCAACAAAAACTTGTTTTTCTGGATGAATAAAAGTTTTAGATTTTAGAAGCAATTTAAAATCATGAATGCTTCCAAAACAAAAAGCAGTTGAAATAATTTTTCCATTGGAAATATCAATAATTATTTGGGATTTGAGAGAATGATGTTTCTTTTTACCTGAAAAAAGTAATTTTAGTTTTTTTTAATTCTTTCAATTGGAGTTTCAGTAGCATCAATAGCTAACAAATTATTATTAGTACCTTTATTTTTTGTTAAATCTTTTTTTCCAGGTAAATTAAAAATTCCGCTTTTTATTAAAATATTTTCAATTCAAAAAATATTACGAATGCAACTAGTATGACTAATATTATATCTTTTTGCAATAACTCTATAACTACTATAGTCTTTTCAATATTCTAAAGTCATTAATAAACGCTCTTCAATTACAATTTTATTTTTTCTACCACCATAATATTTTTGTTTAGACTCAGCAATTTTTAAAATTTCAAGCATTAGACTTGGTGCAAAACTAAGGTAATTCAAAATTATATATTCCTGCTATTAAATTAAATCTTAATGCAAATCTTCGTATTTTATTGCGATATTTTAAACTTAAAATTTTAAAACGTTTTAGTTTAGCAAATACGTGTTCAATTTTAATTCTAATTTTACTTAAAGTTTTATTGTATTCTTTTTGAATTGGTGTTAATTGATTGTATTTACTTTTTTTAAATGGCAAAAATGTATTTTTATGAATATTTTGTATACCTTGATAACCTGAATCAACAAAAACTTGTTTTTCTGGATGAATAAAAGTTTTAGATTTTAGAAGCAATTTAAAATCATGAATGCTTCCAAAACAAAAAGCAGTTGAAATGATTTTTCCATTGGAAATATCAATAATTATTTGGGATTTGAGAGAATGATGTTTCTTTTTAACTGAAAAAAGTAATTTTAGTTTTTTTTAATTCTTTCAATTGGAGTTTCAGTAGCATCAATAGCTAACAAATTATTATTAGTACCTTTATTTTTTGTTAAATCTTTTTTTCCAGGTAAATTAAAAATTCCGCTTTTTATTAAAATATTTTCAATTCAAAAAATATTACGAATGCAACTAGTATGACTAATATTATATCTTTTTGCAATAACTCTATAACTACTATAGTCTTTTCAATATTCTAAAGTCATTAATAAACGCTCTTCAATTACAATTTTATTTTTTCTACCACCATAATATTTTTGTTTAGACTCAGCAATTTTTAAAATTTCAAGCATTTTATAAAATGTTTGTGGCTTTATGCCGACTAAACTATAAAATTCTTGATCATCTTTATATTTTTTCAACATAATAACTATCACCTTTAATATTAATAATAATCGTTAAATTGTTAAAATTAAAGGTTTTGCACCAAGTCTATTTTATAAAATGTTTGTGGCTTTATGCCGACTAAACTATAAAATTCTTGATCATCTTTATATTTTTTCAACATAATAACTATCACCTTTAATATTAATAATAATCGTTAAATTGTTAAAATTAAAGGTTTTGCACCAAGTCTATTAAACAAATCAGTTAAATCCAATACATTGTCTTCAGAAATTTGTTTTAATTTTCAAAAAAACTCTTGATGAAATAAAAAAAATCATCAACCTGGCCTAAAATTTTATTTTATTTAATTTTGGGATTTATTTTTTTTACAAACTGAAATATAATGCTTCAGATTTTGCATAAGGTGATATTTTATAATGTTGGTATTTAAATTTTCATAAATTGAGGTAATTTTGAATATTGGTAAATCCAATGCCATGATAATGAGTAATAAATTCTTTTAAACTTGATTGTATTTTACTGATATTACTTAAATTTTTATAATTTAATTCTTTATTTTCTTTTGATTTAAATTTCTTGAGAGTACATTTTGTTTGTTTAGCTACTGTATCATATAGTATTTGCATATCACAAACTATAATTGATTTTTCTTCGATAAGCTTAGATGTTAAATTTTCTTGTACTCATTTTTTTGTTAATCTTTTAGTATTTGTTGTTTGAGCATAAATATTTTTATTTTCATCAATTGCCATTTCAATACAACAGTTTAAATCTTTAGCATTTTCTTCAATTCATTTTTTTCTTGGATCATCTGTATTTTTGAAATTTCCTTTATGAATTTCTTTGATAAAAGTTTCATCAATTTCAATTCTACCTTTTAATTTTGTGAATGGTTTTTGTTTTTTTGCTAATTGTGATGATTTCATAAATTTTTGACGATTAAATCATGCTGATGTTTTTGAAATTTTAGCAAATTGAGAAATAGTATAAGCAGATTGACCTAACAATGACAATCAAATTATTCAATCTCATTGTTCATGAGATAAATGACTTCAATGTAAAAAATGATTTCTTAAAGCATCAAAGCTACTTTTAAAATCTTTGCATAAATATTTTTGCTTATTATTCTTAAAACCATTTTTTACACATCAATAAGATTTACAATTTGGACATTGAATTCCTTTTTCTTTAAATTTTTTATCAATTGCATCTAATTTTTCTTTTTTCTCAATTTGTTTAATTCTATTTTTAAAATGTCTAATAATTTTTATAAATTCTTCATCTTTTTTGTTTTTTAAAACACCAATTAATTCATTATTAGTCACAAAAAATCACCCCCGATATAAAAATATTACTTTTAATTTTAAATTAAAAGTAATATCAAGAGTTTTTTTGAAAATTAAAAGAAATTTGTTCTTTTTCTAATCAATTATTAATTTTTTGATTAAATAATTTAGTTAAAATTACTGCATCTTCCTCAGAAATATTAAACTTTTTTAATCAATCATTATTTTTTTCATTAAATAACTCGGTTAAAATTGCTACATCTTCTTCAAAACTTTTTCTTTTTTTAAAAAAACAATTAATCATTTTTACTCAATCAATTTCATCTTTATATTTTCTAAAAATAATACGTTTAAATAACGTATTCTTATCTTTTTCTGGCATATTTAATTTTCCTTTCAATGTTAAAATAAATTATTTTAAATAACATTATAACATCAAATATAATGATAAAAACTTTTACAATAGTATATAATTATAAATAAGTAAGGCTTAAAAATAAATATAACTTTTAGGAGGAAAATATGGAAAAGAAACTTTTAACTTATCCTCATGATATATCAAAAAAGTTATTAATCATACTAGGTATAAGTAAAATTGCAATTGGTTTGTCTATCTTATTTGTTTTTATTACAAACTTAATTATCTATACTAATTCAGGATTAATATTTCCTTTTAGAGAAATATCATAAAATAAATTTACAAGATAAAAAATGAGTATAAATGTTTTAAAACATTTATACTCATTTTAAATTTATATTAATTTTAAAAATTCTAAAATTCGATTTAATTCTTTGTGATTACTATAATTGATGATTAGTTGTTTTTTATTGATTTTTACTTTAGTATCTAAAGTTCTTGATAAAGTATTTTCTAATGATACTAAATGAAGATCTGACTTTTTATTAACATTTTGTTTTTGATTTAAACTTAATTGTTGCATCTTAATAACATCTTCAACCTTACGAACACTCCATTGTTCACTATATGCCCTTTTAGCAATAGTTACCATTAAATTAAGATTAGTGCCTAAACTTAATAACGGTTTAACATGACCCATTGTTAATTCATTGCGTTGAAGCATTTGTAAAATCTCTACTGGCAATTGCAAAATTCGTAAAGTATTAGCAATGTGACTACGTGATTTATTAACTTTTTGTGAGAGTTGTTCTTGAGTTCATTTCATTTTACTAATTAAAGTTTGATATGCCTGTGCTTCTTCAAAAGCATTCAAATCAACACGTTGAATATTTTCAATCAAAGCAAATTCCATTAATTGTTGATCTGTTACTTCAATAGTTACTGCAGAGATCTCTGTTAGACCTGCTAATTTTGCAGCTTTAGTTCTACGTTCACCAGCAACTAATTGAAAAACACCATCTGTTATCGTTTTTTTAACAATAATTGGTTGAATTAAACCATGAATTTTAATTGAATCACTTAGTTCTTTAATTTCTTGTTCATTAAATACTACACGCGGTTGATATGGATTAGGAATAATTTTAGCAAAAGAAATAGTTTGTGAAAAAGTTTTAGCAATTTCTGGTGAACTTTCAATGTTAGTTATCAAATCATTTAAACCTTCACCAAAAATTGATGCTAAGCCTTTAGCAGAAATACGATTTTTTTTATCATTAGACATTATTTAACACCTCATTCACTAAACTTTGATAAGCAATAGCACCACTGCAACGTGGCCGATAACTAAAAATATTTTTACCATGACTTGGTGCTTCACTTAGAGTTACATTTCTTGGAATATAATTTTTATAAACTTTTTCTCTAAAATTTTTTTGAATTTCTTTGATAACTTCAACAGAAGAAGTTGTTCTAATATTAACCATAGTTAATAAAATCCCTTCAATTTCTAAATTGGGATTAAATAATTGTTGTACTAAACGAATAGTAGATAATAATTGTACCAAACCACCTAATGCATAAAACTCAGCTTGCAATGGAATAATAACTGAATTAGCTGAAGCTAAAGCATTACGATTAACTAATCCTAAACTAGGTGGACAGTCAATAATAATAAAATCATATACTTCCTTTACGGGTTCTAATTTTTCTAATAAAATATTTCTTTTATTACGAGATTGCTCTAATAAAAATATTTCGGCTCCCGCCAAAGAAATGGTTGATGGTAATAAATCTACTCCTTGACAAACTTCAGTTTTAATTACTTTTTCCAATGGAACATCATGTACTAAAACATCATATATATCTTGTTCAACTTTATCAGCAGCAAAACCCATTGAAATAGTAGCACTACCTTGTGGATCCAAATCAATAAGTAACACTTTTTTATTTTTTATACCTAAACCTGCAGCAAGATTAGTAGCAGTAGTTGTTTTTCCAACTCCACCTTTTTGATTAGCAATTGCAATAATTTTGCCCATAATAATTACCTTTCTAAATTAATAGACTAATATTTTATCCTACTAATTAAGTTTAACACTAATTTTAATTAATATTATTTACAAAGGTTTACTTTTAATTTGTTGATAAGGTCTTGGATATTTTAAAGCACATAATTTATATTTTTGAAAATGAAGGATTGTTCTTTGACCATAGTTGTTTGGTAATTGAACAGTAAATTGATTAATTAACTTTGCACCCATTGTGTTAATACTATTTTGTGCCAACGCAAGTTCTTCTTCAACTTTAATACCCTTATAAGCAATAAATAATCCTTCAACTTTAACTAATCCTAAACATAATTCACTTAAAATATTTAACGGTGCTAATGCTCTTGCTGTTACAATATCAAATGTTTCACGATATTGATGAGCAAATGTTTCTACTCTTTGATTAATTATATAAACGTTTTCTAAGTTTAGTTCAGTAATTACTGTTTTTATAAATTGACATTTCTTTGTATTCGATTCAATAATAGTTAATTGTAATTCGGGAAAACAAATTTTTAAAATTATTCCTGGTATACCCGCACCACTACCAACATCACAAATATTTTGATCATCCAAAATGATATTATTACTAATTAAAAGAGAATCATAGAAATGTTTATAATAAACTTCCATTTCTTCAATGATCGTTGTTAAGTTATATTTTTTATTTTCAGCAATTAAAATTTTATAATACTGACTTAATTGTTGTTCCATTATTGGGGTTAAAGTTAAATTAGTTAAACCTATAGCTCAATTTTTATTCATTGCTTACTCCTAAATCAATCATTTAATAAAATACTTTATTTAAAGTAGACTATAAATATAATGTTTTAAATAATTAAATTATATTTAATTATAATGTTTTTTTAGTATATGTTTGAAATTTTATCACATAACTGCTATCCTTCAAAATTAAATATTACTAAAAATAATTTAAAACCTTTAAAATATCATTTTCGTTGTATTTTCTTTAAACTCAAATATAATTAACACATATAATAAGAATTATTAAAAAATTATAAAAGTTTTTTTTAACTCATTGCTTAATTTAAAGTAAATGAGTTTTTATGTTTTAATTTATATCATTGAAAGGAAAAAGAAAAAAATGAAAATTTTACTTAATTTTTCAAAAGAACTAACAAAATCTATTAATAATAATTCATTAAACCTAATCAGTATACAAATTAATAATTGAACAAATCCTATCCAAGAACATAAAAACAAACTTGAAGAAATATATCAAAATTTTCTAAAATCACAAGAATTATCAAAGGTTTTATTTAATAAATCAATAAATACATATAAACCACATTTCATAAATAAAATGAAAAGAGAAGTACTATTTATTAAAATAAATGAAGAAAAAAAAGATATAAATCTACAAAATATAAATAAATTAACTACACATGAAATTGAAATACTCACAAAAAAAGAAGTACAGAGATTGACAACTGAAGAAATAGTAATTTTAACACCAAGACAAATACAAGCATTTACAGAATGAAAAATTACTTGATTCACCATTGAACCAATCCAAATATTGACAAAATTACAAATTCAATCATTGACAAAAAAACAAATAGAATCATTTACTACTTTACAAATTTCTTGATTCACCAAAAAACAAATATCACGATTCACAAACTTACAAATTACTTGACTTAGAAAAAAACAAATAGCATCATTTACAGAAATACAAATAAAAGCATTAACCAAAAAACAAATACCAGCACTCACAAGCGAACAAGCAGCAGCACTTACTGTTTGACAAATCACTTGATTTACCAAAAAAAAATACCACAATTTACAGAAACGCATATAGCAGTATTAACAAAAGATATGGAATGGCAACCTTTTTTAGGACTTTTTTTTGGTAGACATTTGTTTTTGATAATTAACTGGAGTTAGGTAGTTTAAAGTTCTATTAATTCGTATGTTGTTATATCAATTGATATAATCAAATAATTCTAATTTTAATTGGATTAATGATCTAAAATTTTTATCATTAATAAATTCAGTTTTGAAAGTTTTAAAAGTTGCTTCAGCAACAGCATTGTCATAAGGACAACCTTTGTTTGCTTAAAGAGCGAGTAATATTGAATGCTAGTAAAAGTTTATCAATAATTTTATTATTAAATTCATTACCTCGATCGCTATGAAATATTTGAATATCTTTTAAACGGCGATTTGATTGCATAAATGCTTCATATACTAATGATGCATCTTTTTTAGTGCCTACACACTATGTCCAATAATTTCGCGGTTAAATAGGTCTATTAATAAACAAATATAGTTTCACTTACCATTTACTTGAACATAAGTTAAATCACTAACAATAACTTCATTTTTAATCCTATTCTTAAAGTTTCTATTAACAAGATTAGTTATTTGACTATCATTGACTTTATTATGATGATTTTTGTGTCTTAATTTAGTGTATTTTGATATTAAATTATGTTTATTCATAATTTCTTTAATTTTTCGTCTTGATAAATAAATGGAAATTATCCCCACATGTACTAGTGTGGAGGAAAAAATGAATTGAAATGAATTCAATAGCATATTTCAAACTGAAAACGATTGTTTGAAATATATAGCGAAGTTGAAAATAATGAAATGCATCAGGTGTGCTTCTTCTAGTTTGAATACTTCTGATTTGAGAAGAATACGATGTTTGAACTGTAACCAAACATTTAGTATTCTTTATGGAACCATTTTTTATAAGTCACAGACCCAAATGACATCTTGGTTTTATCTCATCTTTAGATGAATAAACACAAAGCATGGCATACCAGCAACCGATGTTGCAAGGGAATTGGGTGTGACCTATAAAACAGCTTGAAGAATGTGTCATGAAATCAGGACTAGAATTGGAAATCAAGATGCGGGTTTCATTGTTGATGGCACAGCACAGATGGATGAAATGTATCTTTCACATTTAGGTTTTAAAAAACAAGGAAGATCCTTGTTGAATAAAACTTTGATTGTTGGAGTTTATGAGAAAACCAGCAACAAACTAATCGTGAATGTGCTGAAAAATGCAGATGAAAAAAACCTTTTAAGATTTGCATTGAAACACATTTTTACTGAGTGCTGTCTATTTACGGATTCTTGGAAGGGATATGTAAGTTTCAAAAACTTCTATCCCAAACATGAAATCGTAAATCATGAAGTTGGGTATGTGTCACCAACAGGTGTAAACACAAACCAGATTGAATCAGCATGAAAGCACATCCGACGAACTTTCCGAACACACATAAGAGTTTCAAAACACAATATTCATTTATATGCAAAAGAATCAGCATATAAATTCAATAACATACCGAGTTTTGAAACTGTAATTTTGTGTTTGATTTAAATACATGCAGGGATAATTTCCTAGGTAGGCTTTTATCTCCATTTATGTGATAAAATTTAAAAATAGTACATAAAGGGATAAAAGCCAAATAAATTTCTTGGTTTTCTAATATGACTTTTAATCTTCTTGTGCCATAAATTTCTTTATTTTCTTTAAAAGCACTAATAAAAGCTTCATCATACATATTATTTTGATTTTTTTCTTTTTTCTTGAAATTAAAATAATATGTTGATTTAGAGAGCTTTAAAAAACGACACATTGTACGAATTTTATATTTACATTTATTATTGATAATAATCTCTATTTTCTGCCTATTATTAGTGCTGCTTGCTTTAAAATATCATTTTCCATTCGTAACTGTTTTAATTCTTTTCTTAATTTAATTAATTCATTTTCTTCAACAGAACGATTATCTTTAGATTTAAAACTACCTGAATTAGTAAATTGCTTAATTCAATTATAAGTAGCTGCTCTTGTAACATTGTACTCTTTAGCAAGACAAGACACTGACTTACCACTTTGATATAAAGCTACTATTTGTTTCTTAAATTCGTCGGTATATGAGTTAATATTGGCCATAATTATAGTTCCTTTCTTTTAACTAATTTGTTCACTTGTCTACGTAATTAGTGTCCAATAAAGTGTAACCTATCCAATTAACATCACAACAAATACAAGTACTCAATGAAAAACAAATAAAAACATTAACTCTAAATCAAATTAAATGATTTGATTATAAACAAATACAATCATTTGTACCAGAACAAATACAAGAGTTTCCAATTAAATACATAAACGGAATAATTTCAAAACAAATACAATGATTCATAATTGAACAAATACAATCATTTACCAAAAAACAAATACAAGTTTTTACATAAAAACAAATTCAATCCTTTACAAAAGAACAAATACCCGCATTTACAATTGAACAAATACCATATTTCACAACAAAACAAATCTCAGCACTAATTATTTCAAAAAAAATATATGCTCTTACAATTGAACCAATACCCGCATTAAGTCGAAGAAAAACGGAAGCATTAAGTCCAGAAAAAAGAAAAATATTAAAATTATTAATTAATAAATATCAAAATCAAGAACAAAAAACCAAATCTAAAAAAGATTTAACAAAAAAAATTTACCAACAAGAAGCACAAAAAAAAGAAAGTCTTAGTGGTGGAAATCAAGAATATAAAGAATCTATATTATTACAAAATGTGAAACCATTAAATTCACACCTTAAATGATCAGAATCTTTGCATGAAGAAATAACAAAATATGAAACCCAAGTTCCTAATATAACAACTAATAAATTTATTAATAAATAGTAGTAATTAACAATCTTTTTTTTAAAAATTATTATACAAATTATAAAAAATATTTTCTTAAAAAATAAATGCTTTAATCTAATTTACATTACTATACATTTATTTTTTTTAGATTTAAAACTTATTACTTCATCATCATTAATTTTTTGATAGTTAATATTAGAAATTTTATTAATTATTTTTTTCTCATTATTTTTAAATGTTTTTCTTTTTTTTAATATTTTTTCTAAACTGTCATTGTTCTCTTCAATCAATTTCTCAAAACTGTCATTTAAGTTTTTTACCATAATTTAAAATTCCCCTTTTTCATTGCTTAATAAATTTATTATACAGAATAAAAATAAAAACTGAATTTATGAAAAAACATTTAAAACATTATATTTATTAAACTTGATAAAGGTTTTAAAATATTGCTAGCATATAATTTTATTGTCATTTTCTACCTGCTTTAACATAAGGTTGCGCTCAACTTTTTACCAATTCTGTATTAGGACGAAAAATCATTAATGATACTAATGCTATTAAATATGGAAACATTCCTCATAATCAACTTGGAATATTATTACTAATAACTATAAATGTTTGGGGCGTATAAAGTTAATGGTTAGATTTAAAAAGAAGTTAAATGAGAGATAATACTCTCATTTTTTAATTGTTAAACAATTATAATTAATTATTTTATTAAACCAGCACTTTATTAAAGTAATTAATTATTACATAACTAAATAAAAAATTATGTAGGCTATTGTGCTGGAATTAACCAATAGTAATTTTTCTGTTGCTCTTTGAAAATTTCAGAAATTTTGGTTCCCTTCCCCTAGAACCCCTACCCTCCAAGGCTTATGCTACTTACAGTAGCATAAGCCTTACGTATAGTAGATAAGTAGTTAGTAGTATATAAGCCTTTTATCACTGTAGGTAATAAGGCTTATACATAGAAAGGATACGTAATGATTAATGTTAATTTAGATATTAAAAATAAAATTAAAGAAACAACTAAAGGTATGTTATTAGAAATTGGTGAATATGAAACATGATTTCCTATTAAAGATACTATTATTGATGAAAAAAATAAAAAAATAGCATTAAAAATAATTGAAGATTTTTATTATAAATTAGGTAAAAAATCAATAACAAAAGATATTGAAAGTGTTAAAGGTGGTGATATTTTAAAATATATTAAAAATATTCCAAATATTAATACAAATGAAAATGAATTAATATCTTGTGAATGTTATGAACAATATAATAGTTATTATATTTTTAAAAATGATAAAAATCAAGAATGTTTTAAATATAACATTACATGAGAACAAGATATGAAAGGTTTTAAAATCAATAATCCATATAAACATAATGATTTAGCAATAAATTATATTATTACACCAATGAAAAATATATCAACTCATAATAATAAAATATTTTATTTAAAGTATTAAAGGAAATTAATATGTTATTAAATGTTGAAAAAATTGAATTAATAAAAAATTTATGTAATGAAAAATTACTTAAAAATAAAAAATATATTGAAATAAAAGAAATATTAAAAATTATAGAAAGGAATGAATAATTATGGAATGTAGAGAATATAGAATTAAAGGTTCATGTGATATTTGTCATAAAAATTCATCATATGGAAATAGAACTTGTAATAAATGTTTTTATAAATTAATAGGTGAAAAAAATGAAATGTAATATTCATAATGAAAAATATATTTGAATTAGTGAAATAGATAATAGTTATTATTGTAATAAATGTATTGATGAAATGATTGAAGAAGATATGTATTTAACATCAAATAATTGAGATTACTTATATGAATATTATATTAATGAATTACAATTAGAAAATTTTAAAGGAGTGTAATAAATAATTAAAAATAAAAGTTTTCAAGAAATAACAAATAATTTACAACAATTTTTTCAAGATATTGAAAATGGTATATATGGTGAAAGTATTAAAAATGCTTTTAAAAAAGAAAGTAGTGAATAAATAATGTCACCTAAAAATATATCTAAAGAAGAATTATTAAATAAAATATTAATAATTAGATTTAAAGAATTAGAATTTCAAAACTTAAAAGAATTTTGTAAAGAAAAAAATATAACTGTATCTGAATTTGTAAGAAATTTAATTAAAAATGCAATTAAAAAAACAAAAAATAGAAAGAGTGATTATAATGAATAATTTATATAAAAAAATACTTAAATTACAATTAGAAATTGGTAGTACACCTAAAAATGGTTTTAATACTCATGGTAATTATAAATATTGATTATTAAGTGATATTTTTAATAAATTAAAAGTACTATGTAGAGAATTAAATATACTTATTTTACATTCAGATATTTCAGAAAATATGAATATAAATAAAATAGAAAATATTAAAGAATTTATAGATAAAAATAATAATAAAATACAAAATGTAACAAAAGAAATAGAAGTTTCATATCAAAAAAAATATTCAATTATTGATTTAGATAATAGACTTGGTGCAAAACTAAGGTAATTCAAAATTATATATTCCTGCTATTAAATTAAATCTTAATGCAAATCTTCGTATTTTATTGCGATATTTTAAACTTAAAATTTTAAAACGTTTTAGTTTAGCAAATACGTGTTCAATTTTAATTCTAATTTTACTTAAAGTTTTATTGTATTCTTTTTGAATTGGTGTTAATTGATTGTATTTACTTTTTTTAAATGGCAAAAATGTATTTTTATGAATATTTTGTATACCTTGATAACCTGAATCAACAAAAACTTGTTTTTCTGGATGAATAAAAGTTTTAGATTTTAGAAGCAATTTAAAATCATGAATGCTTCCAAAACAAAAATCAGTTGAAATAATTTTTCCATTGGAAATATCAATAATTATTTGGGATTTGAGAGAATGATGTTTATTTTTACCTGAAAAAAGTAATTTTAGTTTTTTTTAATTCTTTCAATTGGAGTTTCAGTAGCATCAATAGCTAACAAATTATTATTAGTACCTTTATTTTTTGTTAAATCTTTTTTTCCAGGTAAATTAAAAATTCCGCTTTTTATTAAAATATTTTCAATTCAAAAAATATTACGAATGCAACTAGTATGACTAATATTATATCTTTTTGCAATAACTCTATAACTACTATAGTCTTTTCAATATTCTAAAGTCATTAATAAACGCTCTTCAATTACAATTTTATTTTTTCTACCACCATAATATTTTTGTTTAGACTCAGCAATTTTTAAAATTTCAAGAATTTTATAAAATGTTTGTGGCTTTATGCCGACTAAACTATAAAATTCTTGATCATCTTTATATTTTTTCAACATAATAACTATCACCTTTAATATTAATAATAATCGTTAAATTGTTAAAATTAAAGTTTTTGCACCAAGTATAATATAGAATTTAGAGAAGATTTTAATATTTTTGCTTGTGCTAAAAATACAGATATAGCAAAAGCAAAAGGTAGTGCAGAAACTTATGCTTATAGATATTTCTTAATGAATTTACTTTTATTAAGTGAAGATGAACTTGACCCAGATAATGATAGTGTTAATTTAATTCAAAATAATAAACCACAAAATAATTACGTTAATAATATAAAAACATCTAATGAAAAATGAGAACCAAGTGAAAAACAATTAGATTATTTTGAAAAATATATGATTACAAATACAGTTTTATTTGATGAATGTATAAGAGAAGATATGGAAAGATTAAATCCAAGTAATAATAAAGATTTTTTAATATTAATGGGTGAAAATTATTTAAAAGTATTATTTGATAAATTTAAAGAAATTCGTGAAAGATTTAAAAATTTAAAAAATAATAATAAAAATGAGTATAGAAATTATAAATAATTATCGGACTTCTCCCCACATGTACTTGTGGAGGAAACAATGAAATTGAATGAGTTCAACAATATATTTCAAACAGAAAAAGATTGTTTGAAATATATAGCAAGTTTGAAGGAAAACAAATGTATGAGGTGTTCTTGAACAAATTTGAATACTTCTGATTTAAGAAGAATAAGATGTTTGAAATGTCATCAAACATTTAGTATTCTTCATGACATCATTTTTTACAAGTCACAAACACCTTTGACATCTTGGTTTTATCTCATCTTTAGATGAATAAACACCAAACATGGAATTCCATCAACTGATGTTGCAAAAGAATTGGGAGTAACTTTGAAAACTGCTTGAAGAATGGGTCATAAAATCCGAAGTGCAATTGCAAAACAAGAACCTCAATTCATTGTTGAGGGCATAGTGCAAACGGATGAAATGTATCTTTCACATATGGGTTTTAAAAAACAAGGAAGATCCTTAAAAAATAAAACTTTGATTGTTGGGATTTATGAAAAAACAACCAATAATTTAATTGTGAAAGTGTTGAAAAATGCAAATCAAAAAAATCTTTTGCAATTTGCAAGAAACCACATTTCTTCAAAGTGTGATGTACATACTGATTCTTGAAAAGGATATCGCCATTTTAAATCAGTTTTCACTAAGCATGAAACAGTTAACCATCAAGATGGCTATGTTTCAAAAACTGGTGTAAACATAAACCAGATTGAATCGGCATGAAAGCACATCAGACGAACATTTAAAACACATATCAAAGTTGAAAAACATCATGTTCATTTATACGCAAAAGAATCGGCATATAAATTCAACAATATACCTAGTTTTGAAACTGTAATGTTATGTTTGATTTAAAAATGTGGGGAGAAGTCCGTAGATAGGCTTTTCTCAGCATTTATGTGATAAAATTTAAAAATAGTACATAAAGGGAGAAAAGCCATAATTATTTACTTTCAATTGACCCAAGTATTAAAAATACAGGTTTTACATTATGAGAAAAAAAATATAAATATGATAAAAATTTAAATTATTGAACTACTAGAGAATATGTATATTGTGAAATTCATAATGATGATAATGTTTCATTAAAAATTATAAAAGAATGTAAAAATTGTTATGAAAATGAAATTATTTGAAAACCAATATTAATTAGTAGTTATAGTTTTAAAAAATATGGATTTTTAAATTTTGAAAGTGAAATATTTTTTAATAATATAAAAGATACCAATATTGATTTAATTATTGAACGTGGTACTTTTCATTCAAAAAATGGTATTGGTTATGAAACTCAAGAACATTTAAGAGGTTTTATTGCTGGACAATTTAATAAATTATTAACAAAAAATATGTTAATAAGTCCTTCTTCATGAAAAAAATGATATATAGATAATAATATTACTAATATTTCTTTAAAAAATTGAAATAAAGAAATAAGTGAAGATATATGTTTTTATTTAAATGAAAAATATGAATGAAATATTGATATTAATAATCATGATGAAGCAGATAGTTTATTAATTGGTTGATATTATTTAAATAAGGAAAATAAATAATGAAAATAGAATTTGAAATGGATATTTTTACAAAAAATGCAATTATTGAATCATCAGAAAATTTAAAAAAATTAAAACAATTAAATATATCAATTAATTTATGTAATTGTAAAAAGGAAGCAAAATAATGCAAAAACAAAAACAAGAAAAAGTATTATTAAAATGTATTGTTAAAGATTGTAATAATAAAGTATTAGTTACTTTAAAAACTGTAGATATAGAAAATAGTACAGAACAATTTTTTAATATGTGTTATTTTCATAAAAAACAATTTAAAAATAAAGTAAAAGAAATGAAAGAATATTATAAAAAAGTTTAAACAATTATAAATAAAATAATGGTGTAGAATAAAATCAAACTTAATATAAGTTTTTAACTCATTACTTTATTTTAAAGTAAATGGGTTTTTTATGTTTAAAATAAAGAGGTATAAAATTATGAAATATTTTAATCCAAGTTATTGATTTAAATTATGAGTATTATCTGCACAATTATTTAATGATAAAACACAAGGTATTGATGCTATGTCAATTGATAATAAAAATATTAAAGATTGAGCTAGTAAAAATACAACTGATATATCATTATTAGAAAATCAAGAATTAAATTTATTAAATAATCAAACATATTTTGATTTACAAACATTAAATCAAGAATTAGAAATAAGTACTCATAAACATCACCATGAAAAAAATAGAAAGAGAACTAAAAGAACTACAAATATAGGTGTAGATGGAGATAATGAAATTGAATTTAGTAGTCATTTTTTAGGTACAAATGGAAAAATATATGCTTCATTTACACCTCAATTTTGAGAAGAAATAGTTTATTTAAAAATAAATAATGATAAAAGTAAATTTGAAGATAAATTTGAAGATAAAATGTTTACTGGAGTATGAAAAGATTGGAGAATTAACAGCAAAAAAGAAATGAGAGAAATTGCAAAAATTATATATGAAAATTTCTTCACTATAGAAAATAAATTTATAGATAGTTCTAGAAAAAAACGTATAAAAATTATTATTGAAAAAAATTATAATAGTTGAAAAAAAAGAAATGAATATGAATATAAAGATTCTAATATAAGAACAGATGATACGCGTCAATATTCAAATTGATATCTTGATAATTTAAAAAGAGATTTTCCAATTTGAGATTCATATGGAACATTTAATTTAGAATTAATTAATGATAACAATGATAACGAAATCAAAAATGCAATTAAAAAAAAATATCCTAATTTTATAAGACTTGAGGAAATTTCAATTGTAGATAAAGAAGAATATTCACATTTCTGTCAATGTTTTAAACTTAAATTATATGTTTATAATATGAATTATTATTCTTTCGGAAATTTAAGACCAACTTTTTCATATACAACTCAGACTAAACTTAATGAACTAAATGATAAAATTGCTAATGACCCTAAAGTTATAAAATGAATAAAAGATATAAGAGATTGAAATTCAACTTTACCACAAACAATAAATAATGCTAAAACATTTACTCCTGAAGCATTATATAATTGAAAAAGAAATGAAAAAGAAATTCTTAAAACTTATATAAGAGATTGAAGTTATGTTTCAACCTTAATAGAACATGAATTCAAAATAGATGAATTAAATAAAAATGTGCAAGGATTAAAATCAAGTTTTGATAGTATAAAAAATCAAGTTAATGAGTTAGAAAAAAAATTAATAAATCTAGAAAATACTAATAAAAATACTAATAATTGAAATTGTGCTAATACGGCAGGAATTGTCGCTGCTGTCTCTGCACCAATTCCTGTAATTGGAACTGCTGTTTCTACGTTGTCAGGTATTACTAGTGCTACTTGTGCTATTGCTGGAGTGTAATAAAAAAAATTAAATTATATTTTAAAAAATGATAAATTAAATTTAAGGAGAATAACTAACATGAAAAAACTATTAAGTATGCTTGCAGTTTCTACATTAGTAGGAATAAGTGCAAGTAGTTTAGAACCGATGTTTACAAGTTCTGCAATAACAACTTCAAAATTAATTAATAATAAAATAATAAATTTATCAGAAAATATATTAAAAAACGGTAATGATATTTTATTTGAAAAAGATTATCGATTTTTAGCACATGATTTTTTAAAAATAAAAATTAGTTATGACATATTTTTAAATATGAGAGCAACTTATGATAATGAAAAAAACAAGTGAAGTGAACAATTATTTTTTTCTAATGTTAAATAATTTTCCTAAACTAGATAATAGTGGTGCTGGAGGAAGTATCACTCAAAAAGATATTTATGTCGCAATCAAAGTTATCATTAAAAATTTTAAAGATATTAATTCTGTTTTTGAAACATTACAACAAGGTCAAGGTTTATTAATTGTTACAAATACCATTGGTTCATGAGATAAAAATGACTATATGGGTGCTTTTACTCAATAAAATAATAAAAATTAACTAATAAATAAAAAAAACATTTTATGATTTTTTTATATCAATAATATTGAAAGAATTTTCCCAGATACTTATAACACAGATATTACTAAAAATCCTCAATTAAATTTTAAAAATATAAAAAAAGTTACCTTAATTGGTAACTTTTTAATTAGGTGCCAACCTAATTTATAAAATAAAACCTGAGTTGTAAATATAAATGGGACAGTTTTTTAAAATAATTGTATTAAATCTATTGGTCTTTTATAAGAGAGCGATTTTCTGGGTGTAGAATTAATTTGAAATGCTATAAAATTTAAATTTTTTTGTTTATATGAAGATAGATCTGTATATTTTGGTAAATATCTTCTTAAAATACCATTATTATTTTCATTTAAACCCCTTTGGCAAGGTTTACCAGGATCTGCAAAATAAATTTTGACATTACAAATTTTTTCGATTAATCTTCATTTACTAAATTCTTTACCACTATCAAAAGTAATGGTTTTAACTGTTCCTTTTTGTAACTTTGAAATAAATTTTATTATACTTTTCGTAATATTTTCTGATTTATGATTTTTAGTTACTAAAGGAATTGTGGTTTTTGATCATATATCAGCCAAAGTAATAATAGAACTTTTATGATCTTTGCCAATGATAGTATCACCTTCTAAATGACCAAATTCTTGTATATTTTTAATATTAGGAATGATTAAATTTCTTTCATGAATAGACTTACAATTATTAATTTTGCCCCTAGTTTCTTTTTGTTTGTGAGATTTATTTTTGCCTTTTCTCAATAAGTTATTTTCATCAAAACCCATTCGATTTGTTTTAAACATGTTATATAAAGTTTTTGTCGAAATACTTTTTATTTTATTTTCCTTTAAAAAGTTAGAAATTATATCAAGAGCATACTTTTTAGTAATTAACAAATGATTAATACTATTAATTTCTGTTAAAGTTAAAATTATTAATTTTCTGCCTGCATTTTGTTTATTTTTTTGAAATTGATTCAATATTTCTAATGGCAATAAGTTTTTATTTAATAATCTACAAACTCTATGTACGGTTGATTTACTATAATCAACAATTTTTGCTATTTTACGAATCGAAAATCCATAATTTTTATATTCTTTTATTGCTATTATTGATTCAATACTCAGATACTTATACATTGCGCTAATTCCGTTCTTTTCTTAATTATAGAACTAACACAATTTAATTTTTATATAAGTGTCCTTTTTAATTTTACAATTAAAGAATTGAAAATATTTTAATAAAAAGCGGAATTTTTAATTTACCTGGAAAAAAAGATTTAACAAAAAATAAAGGTACTAATAATAATTTGTTAGCTATTGATGCTACTGAAACTCCAATTGAAAGAATTAAAAAAGGAAATTATCCCCACATGTACTAGTGTGGAGGAAAAAATGAATTGAAATCAATTCAATAGCATATTTCAAACTGAAAACGATTGTTTGAAATATACAGCGAAGTTGAAAATAATGAAATGCATCAGGTGTGCTTCTTCTAGTTTGAATACTTCTGATTTGAGAAGAATACGATGTTTGAACTGTAACCAAACATTTAGTATTCTTTATGGAACCATTTTTTATAAGTCACAGACCCAAATGACATCTTGGTTTTATCTCATCTTTAGATGAATAAACACAAAGCATGGCATACCAGCAACCGATGTTGCAAGGGAATTGGGTGTGACCTATAAAACAGATTGAAGAATGTGTCATGAAATCAGGACTAGAATTGGAAATCAAGATGCAGGTTTCATTGTTGATGGCACAGCACAGATGGATGAAATGTATCTTTCACATTTAGGTTTTAAAAAACAAGGAAGATTCTTGTTGAATAAAACTTTGATTGTTGGAGTTTATGAGAAAACCAGCAACAAACTAATTGTGAAGGTGCTGAAAAATGCAGATGAAAAAAACCTTTTAAGATTTGCATTGAAACACATTTTTACTGAGTGCTGTCTATTTACGGATTCTTGGAAGGGATATGTAAGTTTCAAAAACTTCTATCCCAAACATGAAATCGTAAATCATGAAGTTGGGTATGTGTCACCAACAGGTGTAAACACAAACCAGATTGAATCAGCATGAAAGCACATCCGACGAACTTTCCGAACACACATAAGAGTTTCAAAGCACAATATTCATTTATATGCAAAAGAATCAGCATATAAATTCAATAACATACCTAGTTTTGAAACTGTAATTTTGTGTTTGATTTAAATACATGCGGGGATAATTTCCTAGGTAGGCTTTTATCTCCATTTATGTGATAAAATTTAAAAATAGTACATAAAGGGATAAAAGCCTTAAAAAAAACTAAAATTACTTTTTTCAGGTAAAAATAAACATCATTCTCTCAAATCCCAAATAATTATTGATATTTCCAATGGAAAAATTATTTCAACTGCTTTTTGTTTTGGAAGCATTCATGATTTTAAATTGCTTCTAAAATCTAAAACTTTTATTCATCCAGAAAAACAAGTTTTTTGTTGATTCGGGTTATCAAGGTATACAAAATATTCATAAAAATACATTTTTGCCATTTAAAAAAAGTAAATACAATCAATTAACACCAATTCAAAAAGAATACAATAAAACTTTAAGTAAAATTAGAATTAAAATTGAACACGTATTTGCTAAACTAAAACGTTTTAAAATTTTAAGTTTAAAATATCGCAATAAAATACGAAGATTTGCATTAAGATTTAATTTAATAGCAGGAATATATAATTTTGAATTACCTTAGTTTTGCACCAAGTCTAATTAAGAAAAGAAAGGAATTAGCGCAATGTATAAGTATCTGAGTATTGAATCAATAATAGCAATAAAAGAATATAAAAATTATGGATTTTCGATTCGTAAAATAGCAAAAATTGTTGATTATAGTAAATCAACTGTACATAGAGTTTGTAGATCATTAAATAAAAACTTATTGCCATTAGAAATATTGAATCAATTTCAAAAAAATAAACAAAATGCAGGCAGAAAATTAATAATTTTAAATTTAACAGAAATTAATAGTATTAATCATTTGTTAATTACTAAAAAGTATGCTCTTGATATAATTGCTAACTTTTTAAAGGAAAATAAAATAAAAAGTATTTCAACAAAAACTTTATATAACATGTTTAAAACAAATCGAATGGGTTTTGATGAAAATAACTTATTGAGAAAAGGCAAAAATAAATCTCACAAACAAAAAGAAACTGGGGGCAAAATTAATAATTGTAAGTCTATTCATGAAAGAAATTTAATCATTCCTAATATTAAAAATATACAAGAATTTGGTCATTTAGAAGGTGATACTATCATTGGCAAAGATCATAAAAGTTCTATTATTACTTTGGCTGATATATGATCAAAAACCACAATTCCTTTAGTAACTAAAAATCATAAATCAGAAAATATTACGAAAAGTATAATAAAATTTATTTCAAAGTTACAAAAAGGAACAGTTAAAACCATTACTTTTGATTGTGGTAAAGAATTTAGTAAATGAAGATTAATCGAAAAAATTTGTAATGTCAAAATTTATTTGGCAGATCCTGGTAAACCTTGCCAAAGGTGTTTAAATGAAAATAATAATGGTATTTTAAGAAGATATTTACCAAAATCTACAGATCTATCTTCATATAAACAAAAAGATTTAAATTTTATAGCATTTCAAATTAATTCTACACCCAGAAAATCGTTTTAATTTTCAAAAAAACTCTTGATGAAATAAAAAAAATCATCAACCTGGCCTAAAATTTTATTTTATTTAATTTTGGGATTTATTTTTTTTACAAACTGAAATATAATGCTTCAGATTTTGCATAAGGTGATATTTTATAATGTTGGTATTTAAATTTTCATAAATTGAGGTAATTTTGAATATTGGTAAATCCAATGCCATGATAATGAGTAATAAATTCTTTTAAACTTGATTGTATTTTACTGATATTACTTAAATTTTTATAATTTAATTCTTTATTTTCTTTTGATTTAAATTTCTTGAGAGTACATTTTGTTTGTTTAGCTACTGTATCATATAGTATTTGCATATCACAAACTATAATTGATTTTTCTTCGATAAGATTAGATGTTAAATTTTCTTGTACTCATTTTTTTGTTAATCTTTTAGTATTTGTTGTTTGAGCATAAATATTTTTATTTTCATCAATTGCCATTTCAATACAACAGTTTAAATCTTTAGCATTTTCTTCAATTCATTTTTTTCTTGGATCATCTGGATTTTTGAAATTTCCTTTATGAATTTCTTTGATAAAAGTTTCATCAATTTCAATTCTACCTTTTAATTTTGTGAATGGTTTTTGTGTTTTTGCTAATTGTGATGATTTCATAAATTTTTGACGATTAAATCATGCTGATGTTTTTGAAATTTTAGCAAATTGAGAAATAGTATAAGCAGATTGACCTAACAATGACAATCAAATTATTCAATCTCATTGTTCATGAGATAAATGACTTCAATGTAAAAAATGATTTCTTAAAGCATCAAAGCTACTTTTACAATCTTTGCATAAATATTTTTGCTTATTATTCTTAAAACCATTTTTTACACATCAATAAGATTTACAATTTGGACATTGAATTCCTTTTTCTTTAAATTTTTTATCAATTGCATCTAATTTTTCTTTTTTCTCAATTTGTTTAATTCTATTTTTAAAATGTCTAATAATTTTTATAAATTCTTCATCTTTTTTGTTTTTTAAAACATCAATTAATTCATTATTAGTCACAAAAAATCACCCCTGATATAAAAATATTACTTTTAATTTAAAATTAAAAGTAATATCAAGATTTTTTGTGAAAATTAAAAGAAAATCGCTCTCTTATAAAAGACCAATAGATTTAATACAATTATTTTAAAAAACTGTCCCATTTATATTTACAACTCAGGTTAATCTTTTAGTATTTGTTGTTTGAGCATAAATATTTTTATTTTCATCAATTGCCATTTCAATACAACAGTTTAAATCTTTAGCATTTTCTTCAATTCATTTTTTTCTTGGATCATCTGGATTTTTGAAATTTCCTTTATGAATTTCTTTGATAAAAGTTTCATCAATTTCAATTCTACCTTTTAATTTTGTGAATGGTTTTTGTGTTTTTGCTAATTGTGATGATTTCATAAATTTTTGACGATTAAATCATGCTGATGTTTTTGAAATTTTAGCAAATTGAGAAATAGTATAAGCAGATTGACCTAACAATGACAATCAAATTATTCAATCTCATTGTTCATGAGATAAATGACTTCAATGTAAAAAATGATTTCTTAAAGCATCAAAGCTACTTTTACAATCTTTGCATAAATATTTTTGCTTATTATTCTTAAAACCATTTTTTACACATCAATAAGATTTACAATTTGGACATTGAATTCCTTTTTCTTTAAATTTTTTATCAATTGCATCTAATTTTTCTTTTTTCTCAATTTGTTTAATTCTGTTTTTAAAATGTCTAATAATTTTTATAAATTCTTCATCTTTTTTGTTTTTTAAAACATCAATTAATTCATTATTAGTCACAAAAAATCACCCCTGATATAAAAATATTACTTTTAATTTAAAATTAAAAGTAATATCAAGATTTTTTTTGAAAATTAAAAGATTACTCCTAAACCAGTTAGTACAAATCCTTTTGATGATGAAAGCGATGATGAAGAACTTGCTGGTAATACTATTAATGAATGTAATAATTTAGTAAATACTGTACCATTACTATCCAAATCAACTTCAAAATTAAATTTTTCTTAATTGATAATTAATTTTATATTTTTCTTTATAATTTATATGATACGATGTAATCATATAAGTAAAAGAAACAGGTGTATATTATATGTTAACTGCTGGTATCGTTGGTTTACCTAATGTAGGTAAATCAACATTATTTAAAGCCATTACCAATTCACAAGTATTAATTGAAAATTATCCTTTCGCTACTATAAAACCAAATATTGGTAGCGTTCCAGTCAATGATTCAAGAATTTTGAATTTAATAAAAATCTTTAATCCACAAAAAGTTGTACCAACAATTTTAGAATTACATGATATTGCCGGACTTGTCAAAGGTGCTAGTAAAGGTGAAGGATTAGGTAATCAATTTCTTGCTAATATTAGAACAGTTGATGCAATATGCGAAGTTATTCGTTGTTTTGATGATATTAATGTTAGTCATGTTGAAAATAAAATTGATCCAATTAATGATTTTGAAATTATTGAATTGGAATTAATGTTAGCTGATCAAGAAGTAATAAGTAAACGAAAAGAAAAAGTTCGTAAAAAATCGCAAATAACTAGAGATAAACAAGGTATTGCTGAGGTAGCTTTATTAGAAAAAATAAATAATGAATTAAACAATGGTGTTGCTATTCGTAATCAAAAGTTAAGTTCAGAAGAATTACTAATGATTAAACCTTATAATTTTTTAACTGCTAAACCAATAATTGTTATTGCTAATATTAATGAAAAAGATTTAATAACTAAAACCAATAAATATGTTGAACAATTACAACAATATATGAGCAAAAAAAATATTACTGTAATTGTTGTTTGTGCTAAGACAGAATGTGAACTTTCTGAATTAGAAGCAGAAGAAAAAAAAGAAATGTTTAAAGAGTTAAATATTTTTGAATCAGGAATTGATCAAATTGTATTAGCAACTTATAAACTATTAAATTTAGGTACTTATTTTACTGTTGGACCCAAAGAAGTTCATGCTTGAACTTTTATTAAAGGAATGAAAGCACCAGAGTGTGCTGGTATCATTCATACAGATTTCATGAAAGGTTTTATTAGACTTAAAGTTTATAATTATCAAGATATAGAATTATTGGGTACTGAAAAAAATGTTCAGGAAAAGGGAAAAATGAGAGTTGAAGGTAAAAATTATATAGTTGAAGATGGTGATATTTGTCATTTCCTTTTTAGTGTTTAGTTTTAAGATAATATTAATTATAAAAAGGTTATAGTTTTGTTATAATTAATTTGAAAATATACTAGCAAGAAAGGAAAAAATTATTATGTTAAAAAGTAATTTACAAAATCCTGATTCTGACATTCAAGAAAACAATTATGTTCCAAATAAAAAAACTAAAAAGTTTGATGTTCTTAATAAAATAAAAGTTTCAAGGGCTTTACTTTTTTGATCACCAATTGTGCAAATTATTGGTAGTATTGCTTTTTTAATACTATTAATAGTTAATGCATTTGTTGGGCAAAAAATGGGGTTTGAATTTAGTAAACTGCAATTAGCTTTATCATTATCATATGTTGGAATTGCAATTTTAGTCAGTATTATTTGTTTTATGATACCAGCAAAGAAACTTAAAAAGAAATCTTCATTTAGAATTACTGCTATTTCAACATTAATATTATCAACATTAATGTTAAGTGGTAGTCTAGTTTTTTGATCAATACCAGTATTACTATTTTTTTCATTAATATCATTAATTGTATGAATATGTGAAGTAATAGCAGCGATTATTTTAATTTTAGTAGTTGAAGAATTACCTAATGAAAAATAAAGTAGGTGAAAATAATGAAAATTAAAGATTTAGATAATATTAAAAACAAAGAAACATATTTTATTCCATATGAACAAAAGACTAAAAATGCATATTTTGTTTATTTGACAATATCAATAGTTCTTTTTTTATCAGTTTTTATTTTTTCTTTATTTGCTGCTATTAATGTATCAAAATATAAATTATATAATGTAAAACTTACTGATTTTAATTATCCTATTTTGAATTTATTTTATGCTCCAATTGTTTGTTTAATTGCAATTACTGTAAGTATGATTTTATTAATATTTGCTCCTAGAGTAAGTATTGTCTCTTCAAAGTATAGCAGTAGAATGTTTTATACTGCTTTTTGATTATTAATTCCTAGTGTAATGTTAAGTTCAGAAGTACAATTAACTTATATTTCACAATCTGGAATATTATATAATGAAAATTATCATTTAATTAATCAAATTATTGCAAGAATATTTATTATTTTTAGTCTTTTTTTAATTTTGATTACACAACTATTTTTTTGAATTATGCGTAGAAAGTTTACATTTATGAACTCAGATTATGAAATTTATACTACTAGAAGTATGGAAAAAAAACAAAGACGCATTAGAAAACAAGAATTAAAAAAAATTAAAAAACAAGAAAAGGGATTTAGTAAAAAAACTTTGAATATTAAATAAAGGGGGGCAGATTTATGAGAATTCGTAATTGGTGGTTTATTAGTTTTTATTTATTATTAAGCACATTTATTATTTATGAACTATTTTTTTTAATTGCTTTGTCAAAAAATACAGCTTTAAAAGATTTATATTATTATGGTTTTCAAATTGCAGAACCTTCACCAAGTTTTAATCCTTCAAGTTATACTGCAATTTATTATTTACCAGTAATAGGTTTAGTTGTAAGCAGTTTCGGTTTGATTGGTTGTATTTTTATCGCAAGAGTTTTTCTTGAAAAATCTCCTTGTTTTAAATTTGTATTTTTAGTTGTAAACTTTATAATTTTTGTTGTTGGATTTTTGATAAGTTTTTCTGGTCAATTGCTTTATTGTGAATGAAATAATGATAGTGCACAAATAATACCTAATAGAGGAGGAACGATTGAAGTACCAAGCTTTTATTATAGAAATTGATTTTCTTCAACTATTGTTTGATCAATTTTTGGTTTTTATTTTGCATTACTTGTTGCAGCAGTTATTTTATTACTTAAATTAAATTTAATTAATGTTCAAACATATCACTTTTATCGTCAACGTATTGAAGCAGCAATTGATTTTGAACCAGAATTAAAACAACCATTACCAAGTTCTAATGAATTTGATCCAAATGATACACAGACTATTACAATTTTTCTTGATGAAGAAGTAAATGAAAAATTACAATCTAAAACTAATCGTAAAAAAACAATGAAATCCTCTAAAAATAATAATAAAAAATTAAATTCTAAAAAAAAGACTAATAAAGTAGAAAAAAAAGTTAATAAGATTAAAAAATCTTAAATTAAATAAAGATGGTGAAAATATGAAAATTCGTGTACGATATGCACCTAGTCCTACTGGGTATTTACATATTGGTGGTGCTAGAACAGCATTATTTAATTATTTATTTGCCAAAAATAACAAAGGAGATTTTATAGTTAGAATCGAAGATACTGATTTAGAACGTAATATTGAAGATGGAATTAGTTCACAATTAGATAATTTACGTTGAATGGGAATAATTCCTGATGAAACTATTGATTTACCAGGTAAATATGGTCCTTATAAACAAACTGAACGTTTAAATATATATATTCAACATGCATTAATACTAATAAAAGAAAAAAAAGCATATTATTGTTTTTGTACACCTCAATATCTAGAAGAAATGCGTAAGAAACAAGCAGATAAAAATATTTTAGCTTTCCAGTATGATGGAACATGTTCAAAATTAGAGCAGTCTGTAATTGAAGAAAATTTACAAAATAAAATTTCATATGCTATTAGAGTTAAAATTACCACTAATAAAAGTTATAAAATTAAAGATTTAGTTCGTGGTAATGTTGAATTTAATTCAGTAGACTTAGGAGATTATATTATTATTAAATCAAATGGAGTGGCTACTTATAATTTTGCTGTTGTTATTGATGATCATTTAATGGAAATAAGTCATGTTTTTCGTGGTGAAGAACATTTGTCAAATACACCAAAACAATTAGTTATTTATGAATATTTTAATTGGAAAATGCCAATTTTTGCGCACTTAACATTAATTGTTAATAATAAACGTAAAAAATTATCAAAACGTGATGGTAGCATTATCCAATTTATTCATCAATATCGTAAAGAAGGATATTTGCCAGAAGCAATTTTTAATTTTATTGCTTTATTAGGATGAAGTTCGCATGAAGAAAAAGAAATTTATACTAAAGAACAATTAATTAAATTATTTACCCCAAAATATTTAAGTAAAGCACCAAGTATGTTTGATCCAGAAAAATTAGTGTGAATGAATAATTATTATATTAAAAGATTAAATGTTGAACAATACTTAGCTTTAGTTACACCTTTTATTAAAGAAAAATATAATTGAAATAGCAAAACTATTGAATGATGAAAAGAAGTATTATTAATTTATCAATCACAGTTAGAATATGGTAGTCAAATTAATGAATTGGTAAGTTTATTTTTTAAAAATAATTTTAAGGTAGATATAGAAGCAAAGACTTTTTTGAATGATAATGAATGTAACTTAGTTTGTACAGCATTTATTAAAAAGATTATTTATTGTAAAAATTGAACTAGTGATAATATTAAAAACATTATTAATGAAGTTAAAAAAGAAACTAATGTTAACGGTAAATTATTATTTATGCCAATTAGAATTATTACAACAGGACAAATGCATGGACCTGATTTAGTTAGCACCATTAAACTATTGGGTTATGATACCATTATTAATAATGTTAAATTAAATTTTAAAAATTAAAGAAAAATAAATATTATTACTTATATAGAAAATATAATATTTGCTTTTGTTATAAATAAAAATTATAAAATTGTTCTTTTTACTCAAAATAATTACTAAAATAGAAGAAAAATTTTATATTATGTTACTTTAATTGTAAAATTAAAAAGGACACTTATATAAAAATTAAATTGTGTTAGTTCTATAATTAAGAAAAGAAAAGAATTAGCGCAATGTATAAGTATCTGAGTATTGAATCAATAATAGCAATAAAAGAATATAAAAATTATGGATTTTCGATTCGTAAAATAGCAAAAATTGTTGATTATAGTAAATCAACTGTACATAGAGTTTGTAGATTATTAAATAAAAACTTATTGCCATTAGAAATATTGAATCAATTTCAAAAAAATAAACAAAATGCAGGCAGAAAATTAATAATTTTAACTTTAACAGAAATTAATAGTATTAATCATTTGTTAATTACTAAAAAGTATGCTCTTGATATAATTGCTAACTTTTTAAAGGAAAATAAAATAAAAAGTATTTCAACAAAAACTTTATATAAAATGTTTAAAAAAAATCGAATGGGTTTTGATGAAAATAACTTATTGAGAAAAGGCAAAAATAAATCTCACAAACAAAAAGAAACTGGGGGCAAAATTAATAATTGTAAGTCTATTCATGAAAGAAATTTAATCATTCCTAATATTAAAAATATACAAGAATTTGGTAATTTAGAAGGTGATACTATCATTGGCAAAGATCATAAAAGTTCTATTATTACTTTGGCTGATATATGATCAAAAACCACAATTCCTTTAGTAACTAAAAATCATAAATCAGAAAATATTACGAAAAGTATAATAAAATTTATTTCAAAGTTACAAAAAGGAACAGTTAAAACCATTACTTTTGATCGTGGTAAAGAATTTAGTAAATGAAGATTAATCGAAAAAATTTGTAATGTCAAAATTTATTTTGCAGATCCCGGTAAACCTTGCCAAAGGGGTTTAAATGAAAATAATAATGGTATTTTAAGAAGATATTTACCAAAATCTACAGATCTATCTTCATATAAACAAAAAGATTTAAATTTTATAGCATTTCAAATTAATTCTACACCCAGAAAATCGCTCTCTTATAAAAGACCAATAGATTTAATACAATTATTTTAAAAAACTGTCCCATTTATATTTACAACTCAGGTTTTAAAAAAGATCCAATTATTATTAAAACAAAAAACGAAGAATATATTACTTTAGAAAAAATCTCACAAATTTTGCAAGATCCAATTAAAGCACCAAATAAAATTTATTTTTTAAAAAAGAAATAGAAATTTAAAAGTATTATAAAATGAGGTAATTATGAAAATTTTAAAATCAATTAATAAAATTTTTGAGTATCCAAATATTTTAGATTTAACGCCAGGAGATTTTTACTTAAATTCACATGAGTATCATTTAGCAACGCAAGAAGTAATAGTGATATTGGGTGTATTAATTAATAAAAAAAAATTGAAAATGCTATTAAAACTTTAAATTTTACTTGAATAAATTTTAAAGAAAAAGTAATTGTTTATTTTTCTATTTTTGCCTACCTTATAATAGGTAATGAATATAATGATTTAAAATCAGTTAAAATAAATCAAATTAAATTTAAAGATAATACGTTAAAAATTAAATTTAAAGAAACATTACTTAAAATGATTAATAAGTTTCCAAGAACTTTGCATTTAACTAATGTTTTGGGTAATGATAATGATCGCGCTAATATGTATGCAGTTAACGCTATTTTAAATATTAAAAAAGGGATTGGATATGATAATTTTCATATTACTCTTTTTTCAGTATATCAATCGTTAGAATTAAAATTAAAGCATTGTTTAAGAAAATATATTCAAGTTGAACCTTCAGCTAGTAAGAAAAAATTTAATTTTCATAATTTAATACGATTGATTAAATTAATTAGTACTACAAGAGTTGAAAGTGAGGAAATGAGTAAAATATTATTAAACTTAAGAGAACGTTTGCGTTATTTTGAACAAATTAATCTTGGCGGTCAAGCAGCAAGATATGAAGCTGAGATAAATCATAATTATTTTCATAATTTAAATTCGTATATAATTAATGAACAAGAATTACTAAGTAATTTTGTCAAGGCTTTAAGTTTATTACAATAATTATAGGAAATTATCCCTGCATGTACTAGTGTGGAGGAAAAAATGAATTGAAATGAATTCAATAGCATATTTCAAACTGAAAACGATTGTTTGAAATATATAGCGAAGTTTAAAATAATGAAATGCATCAGGTGTGCTTCTTCTAGTTTGAATGCTTCTGATTTGAGAAGAATACGATGTTTGAACTGTAACCAAACATTTAGTATTCTTTATGGAACCATTTTTTATAAGTCACAGACCCAAATGACATCTTGGTTTTATCTCATCTTTAGATGAATAAACACAAAGCATGGCATACCAGCAACCGATGTTGCAAGGGAATTGGGTATGACCTATAAAACAGCTTGAAGAATGTGTCATGAAATCAGGACTAGAATTGGAAATCAAGATGCAGGTTTCATTGTTGATGGCACAGCACAGATGGATGAAATGTATCTTTCACATTTAGGTTTTAAAAAACAAGGAAGATCCTTGTTGAATAAAACTTTGATTGTTGGAGTTTATGAGAAAACCAGCAACAAACTAATTGTGAAGGTTCTGAAAAATGCAGATGAAAAAAACCTTTTAAGATTTGCATTGAAACACATTTTTACTGAGTGCTGTCTATTTACGGATTCTTGGAAGGGATATGTAAGTTTCAAAAACTTCTATCCCAAACATGAAATCGTAAATCATGAAGTTGGGTATGTGTCACCAACAGGTGTAAACACAAACCAGATTGAATCAGCATGAAAGCACATCCGACGAACTTTCCGAACACACATAAGAGTTTCAAAGCACAATATTCATTTATATGCAAAAGAATCAGCATATAAATTCAATAACATACCTAGTTTTGAAACTGTAATTTTGTGTTGGATTTAAATACATGCGGGGATAATTTCCTAGGTAGGCTTTTATCTCCATTTATGTGATAAAATTTAAAAATAGTACATAAAGGGATAAAAGCCTAATTATATTTAAAATTAATAGAATTATATAAAGATGATAATACTAAAGTTAAAATGCAAAAAAAATTGATTTAGAATTAGTTAAAGTTTCAGGAATTAAAATCGAAGATGATCCAAAAAAAATTAATGATAAATTAAGAAATGTGCTTGATAATCAAATTTTTGGTAACTATCAAGAATTAATTGATTTAAATTACAATGATGTTGCTATTTTGGAATTTTTAATCAGAATTGGATTTATACAGTATGTTAATGATACAATTGAACAACTTTTATAAAAAAGTATTTATTTTTACTTTTTTATATGATATAAATTAAATTTATGAGTATAATATTTTAGATATTGAAAGGGGTATGAACTGTGGACAGTTATGTTATTAATGAACTCACTACTATTATTCTTGATGCAGTAGCATTTGCAAATTATGAAATAGAATTGAATCAGGTTGTTATTGAAATTAATAAAAATAATGACTTAGGTGATTATTCTACATCAATAGCAATGATATTAGCAAAAAAATATAAACAAAAACCATTAGACATTGCTGAAATTATAGTTAAAAATATTCATCAGAAACACCCATTAATTAAAAAAATTGATTATATTACTCCTGGTTTTATTAATATTAATATTAATGTTGAAGGATTTAGTTTGTTATTAATGAAAATTATTAATGAGAAATCATTATATGGTCAATCTAATAAAAAAAATATTACTTATAATATTGAATTTATTAGTGCTAATCCAACCGGACTTTTACATTTAGGACATGCAAGAAATGCGGCTATTGGTGATAGTTTAGCTAATATATTAGAACATAGAGGATATAATATAGTTAGAGAATACTATATTAATGATGCTGGTAATCAAATTAATGTTTTGGCCAATTCAATTTTCATAAATTATCAAAATCTTTGTGGCAATGCTGTTGAATTACCAAAAGAAAGTTATCGTGGTTCTGAAATTTTAGCTGCTGCACAATCATTTTTGAAATTAAATGGTAATAAATTTGCAAATAAACCTTTTGATGAAACTTCTTCTTTAATTTTTAAAGAATTTGGTATTAATTATATGCTTTCAGAAATTAAAAAAGATTTAAAAAAATTTAAAGTTAAAATTAATATTTGATTTTCTGAATCATTTTTATATAAAGAAAATATTATTTCTAATTTAATCAAACAATTTGAAATGCAAGGCAATACTTATCAACTTGATGGTGCTATTTTTTTAAAAACTACTTTATTTGAAGATGATAAAGATCGTGTAATTGTTAAGAAAGACAAAACTTATACATATATGCTTCCTGACTTGGCTTATCATCATATTAAATTTCAACGTAGTGATGTGTTAATTAATATTTGAGGAGCAGATCATTATGGCTATATTCCACGAATTAAAGCAGGATTATATATGCTTAATAATGATGCCACTAAACTTGATATTTTATGTATGCA
This sequence comes from Spiroplasma endosymbiont of Zeiraphera isertana, assembly GCF_964030805.1. Lineage (GTDB taxonomy): Bacteria > Bacillota_I > Bacilli_A > Mycoplasmatales > VBWQ01 > Spiroplasma_E. The sequence goes on along the minus strand of NZ_OZ034965.1, from coordinate 316,570 downwards.
AATGGTAAAGGTTATTGATAATGGTAAAGAACAAAAAATGTCAAAAAGAGCAGGAACATCAATAACTTTAAGACATATGATAGATTTAATTGGAAAGGATGCTTTACGTTATTTTTTAGTATCAAGATCAGTTGAATCACATCTTGATATTGATTTAGCACTTGCTAAACAACAATCTAACGAAAATCCTGTTTATTATGCTCAATATGTTCATGCGCGTATAAATCAAATTATAGAGAATTATCCAAAATTTGAAATTGCAAATAGTATTAATTTATTAACAGAACAAAAGGAAAAAGAATTATTGATTACATTAGATGAATATATAATTATTTTGCAAAAAATTGAAAAACAGCATCAACCACATTTGCTTACAAATTATACTCAAAAATTAGCTAAGTTATTTCATTCTTATTATAATAAACATAAAGTTATTAGTGAAGATCAACAATTAACAATTCAACGATTAACATTAGTTTTAGCAATAAAACAAATAATGGCAAATGCTTTAAATTTAATTGGTGTGGATGCGCCTAAAAAGATGTAAAAAATATATTTTTCCTGAGTTGTAAATATAAATGGGACAGTTTTTTAAAATAATTGTATTAAATCTATTGGTCTTTTATAAGAGAGCGATTTTCTGGGTGTAGAATTAATTTGAAATGCTATAAAATTTAAATCTTTTTGTTTATATGAAGATAGATCTGTAGATTTTGGTAAATATCTTCTTAAAATACCATTATTATTTTCATTTAAACCCCTTTGGCAAGGTTTACCGGGATCTGCAAAATAAATTTTGACATTACAAATTTTTTTGATTAATCTTCATTTACTAAATTCTTTACCACGATCAAAAGTAATGGTTTGAACCGTTCCTTTTTGTAACTTTGAAATAAATTTTATTATACTTTTCGTAATATTTTCTGATTTATAATTTTTAGTTACTAAAGGAATTGTGGTTTTTGATCATATATCAGCCAAAGTAATAATAGAACTTTTATGATCTTTGCCAATGATAGTATCACCTTCTAAATGACCAAATTCTTGTATATTTTTAATATTAGGAATGATTAAATTTCTTTCATGAATAGACTTACAATTATTAATTTTGCCCCTAGTTTCTTTTTGTTTGTGAGATTTATTTTTGCCTTTTCTCAATAAGTTATTTTCATCAAAACCCATTCGATTTGTTTTAAACATGTTATATAAAGTTTTTGTTGAAATACTTTTTATTTTATTTTCCTTTAAAAAGTTAGCAATTATATCAAGATCATACTTTTTAGTAATTAACAAATGATTAATACTATTAATTTCTGTTAAAGTTAAAATTATTAATTTTCTGCCTGCATTTTGTTTATTTTTTTGAAATTGATTCAATATTTCTAATGGCAATAAGTTTTTATTTAATAATATACAAACTCTATGTACAGTTGATTTACTATAATCAACAATTTTTGCTATTTTACGAATCGAAAATCCATAATTTTTATATTCTTTTATTGATATTATTGATTCAATACTCAGATACTTATACATTGCGCTAATTCCTTTCTTTTCTTAATTATAGAACTAACACAATTTAATTTTTATATAAGTGTCCTTTTTAATTTTACAATTAAAGTAACTAAAAAGCATAAATCAGAAAATATTTTTAATTTTCACAAAAAATCTTGATATTACTTTTAATTTAAAATTAAAAGTAATATTTTTATATCAGGGGTGATTTTTTGTGACTAATAATGAATTAATTGATGTTTTAAAAAACAAAAAAGATGAAGAATTTATAAAAATTATTAGACATTTTAAAAATAGAATTAAACAAATTGAGAAAAAAGAAAAATTAGATGCAATTGATAAAAAATTTAAAGAAAAAGGAATTCAATGTCCAAATTGTAAATCTTATTGATGTGTAAAAAATGGTTTTAAGAATAATAAGCAAAAATATTTATGCAAAGATTGTAAAAGTAGCTTTGATGCTTTAAGAAATAATTTTTTACATTGAAGTCATTTATCTCATGAACAATGAGATTGAATAATTTGATTGTCATTGTTAGGTCAATCTGCTTATACTATTTCTCAATTTGCTAAAATTTCAAAAACATCAGCATGATTTAATCGTCAAAAATTTATGAAATCATCACAATTAGCAAAAACACAAAAACCATTCACAAAATTAAAAGGTAGAATTGAAATTGATGAAACTTTTATCAAAGAAATTCATAAAGGAAATTTCAAAAATCCAGATGATCCAAGAAAAAAATGAATTGAAGAAAATGCTAAAGATTTAAACTGTTGTATTGAAATGGCAATTGATGAAAATAAAAATATTTATGCTCAAACAACAAATACTAAAAGATTAACAAAAAAATGAGTACAAGAAAATTTAACATCTAAGCTTATCGAAGAAAAATCAATTATAGTTTGTGATATGCAAATACTATATGATACAGTAGCTAAACAAACAAAATGTACTCTCAAGAAATTTAAATCAAAAGAAAATAAAGAATTAAATTATAAAAATTTAAGTAATATCAGTAAAATACAATCAAGTTTAAAAGAATTTATTACTCATTATCATGGCATTGGATTTACCAATATTCAAAATTACCTCAATTTATGAAAATTTAAATACCAACATTATAAAATATCACCTTATGCAAAATCTGAAGCATTATATTTCAGTTTGTAAAAAAAATAAATCCCAAAATTAAATAAAATCAAATTTTAGGCCAGGTTGATGATTTTTTTTATTTCATCAAGAGTTTTTTTGAAAATTAAAAGAAAATATTACGAAAAGTATAATAAAATTTATTTCAAAGTTACAAAAAGGAACAGTTAAAACCATTACTTTTGATCGTGGTAAAGAATTTAGTAAATGAAGATTAATCGAAAAAATTTGTAATGTCAAAATTTATTTTGCAGATCCTGGTAAACCTTGCCAAAGGGGTTTAAATGAAAATAATAATGGTATTTTAAGAAGATATTTACCAAAATCTACAGATCTATCTTCATATAAACAAAAAGATTTAAATTTTATAGCATTTCAAATTAATTCTACACCCAGAAAATCGCTCTCTTATAAAAGACCAATAGATTTAATACAATTATTTTAAAAAACTGTCCCATTTATATTTACAACTCAGGATTTATAATATACAATTTAGAAGGTGATTAAGAAATGCAAAACAAACAAACAGTAGTAGAAGTAGCATATAGTTTTTTATGCAAAAAGAAAAAAAGCAGTTTTAATGAAATTTGAACACATGTTAAAAAACAATGTAATATTTCTAAAGAAGATGAAGAAAAAATTGCTGGTGAACTTTATACTGGAATTATTTTAAATACCAATTTTTTCTTAAAAAATGATAAACTTTGATATCCACGTAATGAAGTCTCATTAGAGGAAATTAAAGAACATATGACAAGAGTAGAAATTCCAAGTAATACAAAAGAAGAAATTGATAGTACTGAAACAGTTACAGATAATGATGAAACTATAGATTTAAGTGAAGACGTAGAATATGAAGATGATGATTTAAATACCATTAGTATTCAACCATTAGAAGATAGTTATGATGATGAATAATCATGATATTATTAATTAATATTTAGGAGAAAACTAATGAATTCAAAGTATATATTTATTACTGGTGGTGTTGTATCATCTTTAGGTAAAGGAATTACAGCAGCATCGCTTGGGCGTATATTAAAGCAAAAAAATATTAAGATTTTTATGCAAAAATTTGACCCTTATATTAATGTTGACCCAGGTACTATGAGTCCTTATCAACATGGTGAAGTATATGTAACTAGTGATGGTGCTGAAACTGATTTAGATTTAGGTCATTATGAACGTTTTATTGATGAAAATCTGACTAGAGACTCCAATATTACTGCCGGAAAAGTATACCAAACTGTTTTAAAAAAGGAACGCGATGGTTTTTATGAAGGGAAAACTGTACAATTTGTACCACATGTTACTGATGAAATTAAAAAACATATTTTTAATTCCGCAATTAATAGTAAGGCTGATGTTATTATTACCGAAATTGGTGGAACAGTTGGTGATATTGAATCATTAGCTTTTATTGAAGCCATTAGACAAGTTAAAAACGAAAAAGGTCATGAAAATGTTATTGTTATTCATACTACATTAATTCCTTATTTACATTCGGTTGGTGAATTTAAAACGAAACCCAGTCAACATTCAGTAAAAGAAATATTATCATTAGGTATTCAACCTGATATTTTGGTTTGTCGTAGTGAAACTATGCCACCTGATCATATTTTTGATAAATTATCTTTATTTTGTAATATTAAACGCAGGCATGTTTTAGCAATTCCTGATTGTGATAATATTTATAAAGTGCCATTATCTTTAGAACAACAAAAAATTGATGAAGTGGTTTCAGAATTATTAAAATTAAATAAAACTAAACCAGATATGTCAGAATGACATACAATTGTTAAAAAGTTAGATAATATTAATCAAGAAGTTACTGTTGGTATTGTGGCAAAATATTCGAATTTAAGTGATGCTTACTTATCAGTAATTGAATCATTGAAAATTGCAGGTTATAGTCTTAATACTAAAGTTAATTATAAAATTATTAACGCTGAAAGTTTAGATAGTAAAAACATTAATTCTATGCTTTCTCCTTTCCAAGCAATAATTGTTCCTGGTGGCTTTGGTAATCGTGGTGTTGAAGGTAAAATCAATGCAATTAATTATACTCGATTTAATAAAGTTCCTTTCTTAGGATTATGTTTAGGTATGCAGTTAGCTTGTATTGAATATGCTCGTAATGTATGTAATTTACAAGATGCTAATTCTACTGAATTTAATGAAAAAACTAAAAATCCTATTTTTGATTTATTACGTGGTAAAAATAAAAATGATCAAATCGGGGGAACTTTAAGATTGGGTAATTATCCAACCACTTTAATTAATGATTCATTAGCAAAATCTCTTTATAAACAAAAGATTATTATTGAACGTCATCGTCATCGTTATGAATTTAATAATAGTTATAAAACATTACTTGCAAAAAATGGATTAATTTTTAGCGGTATATATAATAAAGAAGATTTGGTAGAAATGATTGAGTTGCCAAAAGAAGTACATCGATTCTTTATTGCAAGTCAGTTTCATCCTGAGTTCACATCAAGAATTAATAAACCAAATCCTTTATTTTTAGGATTAATTAAAAGTATTATTAAAAAATAATGATAAAGTAAGAAAATTTAATTTTAAAATTGTTATAATTTTTATGAATTGTATATTCTCAAAATATATATGCAACTAGATTTTTTATGAAAATATATAATATAAGGTTATAATATTTTAAGAAAGAAGGAAAAGAAATGAATAAATTTGTTAGTGCAAAAAATATGATTGATAAAGCAAAAGCAGGTAAATATGCCGTTGCTCACTTTAATATTAATAATTTAGAATGAACAAGATCTATTCTTGAAGTTGCACAAGAAACTAAATCATCTGTTATTTTAGGTGTTTCAGAAGGTGCTATTAAATACATGGGTGGATTTAACACAGTTGCTAGTATGACTTTAGCGTTATTGAATGATTTAAATATTACTATTCCGGTGACATTACATTTAGATCATGGTCAATCAGTAGATTCTTGTAAGAAAGCATTAGATGCTGGTTTTAGTTCTGTTATGTTTGATGGTTCTCATTTAGATTTTAATGAAAATATAAAAGGTACCAAAGAAGTAGTTGCTTATGCTAAGAAAAGAAATGCATCTGTTGAAGCAGAAGCAGGGACTATTGGTGGTGAAGAAGATGGAGTTATTGGTAGTGGTGAGATTGCTAGTGAGGAAGATTGTAAAGCATTAGCAGCTTTAGGAATTGACTTTTTAGCAGCCGGAATAAATAATATTCATGGAAAGTATCCTAAAAATTGAGATGGTTTAAATTTTGATGTGTTAAAAAATTTATCAGTAGCTTCAAATAAGCCAATGGTATTACATGGTGGTTCTGGAATTCCAAAAGATCAGGTTAAAAAAGCTATTAATTTAGGAATTAGTAAAATTAATGTTAATACTGAATTACAAGAAGTGTTCGCCGCAGCTATTGAAAAATATGTTACGGAAGGAAAACTTAATGAAGATAAAGGGTTTGATCCTAGAAAAATTTTTAAGCCAGGAATGGAAGCAATTAAACTTAAAGCTAAAGAATTATTAACGGAATTTGGTTCATTAGGAAAATCTTAAATTAAGATAAATTTCAAATATGAAAATTACTTTTATTATCAATAACTTGTGATATTTTTTCATTACTTTAATTGTAAAATTAAAAAGGACACTTATATAAAAATTAAATTGTGTTAGTTCTATAATTAAGAAAAGAAAGGAATTAGCGCAATGTATAAGTATCTGAGTATTGAATCAATAATATCAATAAAAGAATATAAAAATTATGGATTTTCGATTCGTAAAATAGCAAAAATTGTTGATTATAGTAAATCAACTGTACATAGAGTTTGTAGATTATTAAATAAAAACTTATTGCCACTTTAATTGTAAAATTAAAAAGGACACTTATATAAAAATTAAATTGTGTTAGGTCTATAATTAAGAAAAGAAAGGAATTAGCGCAATGTATAAGTATCTGAGTATTGAATCAATAATAGCAATAAAAGAATATAAAAATTATGGATTTTCGATTCGTAAAATAGCAAAAATTGTTGATTATAGTAAATCAACTGTACATAGAGTTTGTAGATTATTAAATAAAAACTTATTGCCATTAGAAATATTGAATCAATTTCAAAAAAATAAACAAAATGCAGGCAGAAAATTAATAATTTTAAATTTAACAGAAATTAAGAGGCTTTTATGTAATCTGTGTATCTTTGTTTTACAAGGTACTAGTTTAGATTAATTCTGTCTTCAAATTTTATCATAAAATGGGCAATTGCTGTATTTCAATTTTGAATGGGCATTGTTCATTTTTTTGTTATATTTTCAATTGCTAAGTAAAATATTTTGAAAACTGCCATATCGTTAGGAAAAACTTTTTTATTTCTAATAACTTTTCGTAATTGACTATTAACAGATTCAATAGCATTTGTAGTATAAATTACTCTTTTAATTTCTGGTGGATAACTAATAAAAACCATTAAATTATCTCAATTTTTATATCAAGATTTAGTAATTTGAGGATATTGTTTATTTCATTTATTTTCAAACGATTCTAAAGCTTGCATTGCTTGTTCTTCACTACATGCACTATAAATTGGTTTTAAATCTGTAACTAGAGATTTTCGATGTTTGTATGAAACATATTTTAAATTATTTCTAATTTGATGAACTATGCATAATTGATGTTCGGTTTTAGGATAAACTGATTGTATTGCTTCTGACATGCCTGTTAAATTATCACTACAAGCATTAAGAATATCATTTAAGCCTCGATTTTTCATTTCTGTAAAATTAGATAATCAAAATTTAGAACCTTCATTTTCACTAATTCATAAACCTAAAACATCTTTTTTACCTTCTAAATCAACTCCTAGTGCTATATAAACTGATTTGTTAATAATCCGTTTATCTTGTCGTACTTTAACTACTATACAATCAAAATAAACAATCGGATAAATACTTTCTAATGGCCGATTTTGCCATGCTTTGACATCATCAATAACCTCATCAGTAATTTGACTAATAACACTTTCACTAATATCTTTTAATTTTCACAAAAAATCTTGATATTACTTTTAATTTAAAATTAAAAGTAATATTTTTATATCAGGGGTGATTTTTTGTGACTAATAATGAATTAATTGATGTTTTAAAAAACAAAAAAGATGAAGAATTTATAAAAATTATTAGACATTTTAAAAATAGAATTAAACAAATTGAGAAAAAAGAAAAATTAGATGCAATTGATAAAAAATTTAAAGAAAAAGGAATTCAATGTCCAAATTGTAAATCTTATTGATGTGTAAAAAATGGTTTTAAGAATAATAAGCAAAAATATTTATGCAAAGATTGTAAAAGTAGCTTTGATGCTTTAAGAAATCATTTTTTACATTGAAGTCATTTATCTCATGAACAATGAGATTGAATAATTTGATTGTCATTGTTAGGTCAATCTGCTTATACTATTTCTCAATTTGCTAAAATTTCAAAAACATCAGCATGATTTAATCGTCAAAAATTTATGAAATCATCACAATTAGCAAAAACACAAAAACCATTCACAAAATTAAAAGGTAGAATTGAAATTGATGAAACTTTTATCAAAGAAATTAATAAAGGAAATTTCAAAAATCCAGATGATCTAAGAAAAAAATGAATTGAAGAAAATGCTAAAGATTTAAACTGTTGTATTGAAATGGCAATTGATGAAAATAAAAATATTTATTCTCAAACAACAAATACTAAAAGATTAACAAAAAAATGAGTACAAGAAAATTTAACATCTAAGCTTATCGAAGAAAAATCAATTATAGTTTGTGATATGCAAATACTATATGATACAGTAGCTAAACAAACAAAATGTACTCTCAAGAAATTTAAATCAAAAGAAAATAAAGAATTAAATTATAAAAATTTAAGTAATATCAGTAAAATACAATCAAGTTTAAAAGAATTTATTACTCATTATCATGGCATTGGATTTACCAATATTCAAAATTACCTCAATTTATGAAAATTTAAATACCAACATTATAAAATATCACCTTATGCAAAATCTAAAGCATTATATTTCAGTTTGTAAAAAAAATAAATCCCAAAATTAAATAAAATCAAATTTTAGGCCAGGTTGATGATTTTTTTTATGGAAATTATCCCTGCATGTACTAGTGTGGAGGAAAAAATGAATTGAAATGAATTCAATAGCATATTTCAAACTGAAAACGATTGTTTGAAATATATAGCGAAGTTTAAAATAATGAAATGCATCAGGTGTGCTTCTTCTAGTTTGAATGCTTCTGATTTGAGAAGAATACGATGTTTGAACTGTAACCAAACATTTAGTATTCTTTATGGAACCATTTTTTATAAGTCACAGACCCAAATGACATCTTGGTTTTATCTCATCTTTAGATGAATAAACACAAAGCATGGCATACCAGCAACCGATGTTGCAAGGGAATTGGGTGTGACCTATAAAACAGCTTGAAGAATGTGTCGTGAAATCAGGACTAGAATTGGAAATCAAGATGCAGGTTTCATTGTTGATGGCACAGCACAGATGGATGAAATGTATCTTTCACATTTAGGTTTTAAAAAACAAGGAAGATCCTTGTTGAATAAAACTTTGATTGTTGGAGTTTATGAGAAAACCAGCAACAAACTAATTGTGAAGGTGCTGAAAAATGCAGATGAAAAAAACCTTTTAAGATTTGCATTGAAACACATTTTTACTGAGTGCTGTCTATTTACGGATTCTTGGAAGGGATATGTAAGTTTCAAAAACTTCTATCCCAAACATGAAATCGTAAATCATGAAGTTGGGTATGTGTCACCAACAGGTGTAAACACAAACCAGATTGAATCAGCATGAAAGCACATCCGACGAACTTTCCGAACACACATAAGAGTTTCAAAGCACAATATTCATTTATATGCAAAAGAATCAGCATATAAATTCAATAACATACCTAGTTTTGAAACTGTAATTTTGTGTTTGATTTAAATACATGCGGGGATAATTTCCTAGGTAGGCTTTTATCTCCATTTATGTGATAAAATTTAAAAATAGTACATAAAGGGATAAAAGCCTTTTTTATTTCATCAAGAGTTTTTTTGAAAATTAAAACTAATATCTGCACCATGATATAACTCTTGCAACTGCATTCCAATGTCAGATACTGTCATACCTTTTGCATATAGTGAAAGAACTTGTTGATCAAAACCATCAAATCTTCTTTGTCTTTTTGGCACTATTACAGGAGTAAAATTACTATTACGATCTCGTGGTACATCAATTTCAATTTTACCTTCTTGAGTTATTAATTTTTTTGAAGTTATGCCATTACGAGCATTTTCACTATTACTATGTTGATTTTTTTCATATCCTAAATAATTTTGCATTTCAGAATTCAACATTTTTTCCACTAATCTTTTTGTTAATTCTTTATATAAACCTCCTTCTTTAAAAACTGTTGTTAAATCTTCAGTATTTTCTAGTAATAAATCTACTGCTTGTGATATTGGATCATTATTATTAATGTTTTGTTTTTTAACCATTTGTAACTCACTCTTTCTAGTCATTTAATTATATTTACTAGAATTAATTAAACATAGTTATTTTTGTAAGTTACGCAGATTACTAAACATTACCGAAATTAATAGTATTAATCATTTGTTAATTACTAAAAAGTATGCTCTTGATATAATTGCTAACTTTTTAAAGGAAAATAAAATAAAAAGTATTTCAACAAAAACTTTATATAACATGTTTAAAACAAATCGAATGGGTTTTGATGAAAATAACTTATTGAGAAAAGGCAAAAATAAATCTCACAAACAAAAAGAAACTAGGGGCAAAATTAATAATTGTAAGTCTATTCATGAAAGAAATTTAATCATTCCTAATATTAAAAATATACAAGAATTTGGTCATTTAGAAGGTGATACTATCATTGGCAAAGATCATAAAAGTTCTATTATTACTTTGGCTGATATATGATCAAAAACCACAATTCCTTTAGTAACTAAAAATCATAAATCAGAAAATATTACGAAAAGTATAATAAAATTTATTTCAAAGTTACAAAAAGGAACAGTTAAAACCATTACTTTTGATCGTGGTAAAGAATTTAGTAAATGAAGATTAATCGAAAAAATTTGTAATGTCAAAATTTATTTTGCAGATCCTGGTAAACCTTGCCAAAGGGGTTTAAATGAAAATAATAATGGTATTTTAAGAAGATATTTACCAAAATATACAGATCTATCTTCATATAAACAAAAAAATTTAAATTTTATAGCATTTCAAATTAATTCTACACCCAGAAAATCGCTCTCTTATAAAAGACCAATAGATTTAATACAATTATTTTAAAAAACTGTCCCATTTATATTTACAACTCAGGCCATTAAAAATATTGAATCAATTTCAAAAAAATAAACAAAATGCAGGCAGAAAATTAATAATTTTAACTTTAACAGAAATTAATTTTAATTTTCAAAAAAAACTCTTGATGAAATAAAAAAAATCATCAACCTGGCCTAAAATTTGATTTTATTTAATTTTGGGATTTATTTTTTTTACAAACTGAAATATAATGCTTCAGATTTTGCATAAGGTGATATTTTATAATGTTGGTATTTAAATTTTCATAAATTGAGGTAATTTTGAATATTGGTAAATCCAATGCCATGATAATGAGTAATAAATTCTTTTAAACTTGATTGTATTTTACTGATATTACTTAAATTTTTATAATTTAATTCTTTATTTTCTTTTGATTTAAATTTCTTGAGAGTACATTTTGTTTGTTTAGCTACTGTATCATATAGTATTTGCATATCACAAACTATAATTGATTTTTCTTCGATAAGCTTAGATGTTAAATTTTCTTGTACTCATTTTTTTGTTCATCTTTTAGTATTTGTTGTTTGAACATAAATATTTTTATTTTCATCAATTGCCATTTCAATACAACAGTTTAAATCTTTAGCATTTTCTTCAATTCATTTTTTTCTTGGATCATCTGGATTTTTGAAATTTCATTTATGAATTTCTTTGATAAAGGTTTCATCAATTTCAATTCTACCTTTTAATTTTGTGAATGGTTTTTGTTTTTTTGCTAATTGTGATGATTTCATAAATTTTTGACGATTAAATCATGCTGATGTTTTTGAAATTTTAGCAAATTGAGAAATAGTATAAGCAGATTGACCTAACAATGACAATCAAATTATTCAATCTCATTGTTCATGAGATAAATGACTTCAATGTAAAAAATGATTTCTTAAAGCATCAAAGCTACTTTTACAATCTTTGCATAAATATTTTTGCTTATTATTCTTAAAACCATTTTTTACACATCAATAAGATTTACAATTTGGACATTGAATTCCTTTTTCTTTAATTTTTTTATCAATTGCATCTAATTTTTCTTTTTTCTCAATTTGTTTAATTCTATTTTTAAAATGTCTAATAATTTTTATACATTCTTCATCTTTTTTGTTTTTTAAAACATCAATTAATTCGTTATTAGTCACAAAAAATCACCCCTGATATAAAAATATTACTTTTAATTTAAAATTAAAAGTAATATCAAGATTTTTTGTGAAAATTAAAAGAAATTAATAGTATTAATCATTTGTTAATTACTAAAAAGTATGCTCTTGATATAATTGCTAACTTTTTAAAGGAAAATAAAATAAAAAGTATTTCAACAAAAACTTTATATAACATGTTTAAAACAAATCGAATGGGTTTTTATGAAAATAACTTATTGAGAAAAGGCAAAAATAAATCTCACAAACAAAAAGAAACTAGGGGCAAAATTAATAATTGTAAGTCTATTCATGAAAGAAATTTAATCATTACTAATATTAAAAATATACAAGAATTTGGTCATTTAGAAGGTGATACTATCATTGGCAAAGATCATAAAAGTTCTATTATTACTTTGGCTGATATATGATCAAAAACCACAATTCCTTTAGTAACTAAAAATCATAAATCAGAAAATATTATTTTAATTTTCAAAAAAACTCTTGATGAAATAAAAAAAATCATCAACCTGGCCTAAAATTTGATTTTATTTAATTTTGGGATTTATTTTTTTTACAAACCGAAATATAATGCTTCAGATTTTGCATAAGGGTATATTTTATAATGTCGGTATTTAAATTTTCATAAATTGAGGTAATTTTGAATATTGGTAAATCCAATGCCATGATAATGAGTAATAAATTCTTTTAAACTTGATTGTATTTTACTGATATTACTTAAATTTTTATAATTTAATTCTTTATTTTCTTTTGATTTAAATTTCTTGAGAGTACATTTTGTTTGTTTAGCTACTGTATCATATAGTATTTGCATATCACAAACTATAATTGATTTTTCTTCGATAAGCTTAGATGTTAAATTTTCTTGTACTCATTTTTTTGTTAATCTTTTAGTATTTGTTGTTTGAGCATAAATATTTTTATTTTCATCAATTGCCATTTCAATACAACAATTTAAATCTTTAGCATTTTCTTCAATTCATTTTTTTCTTGGATCATCTGGATTTTTGAAATTTCCTTTATGAATTTCTTTGATAAAAGTTTCATCAATTTCAATTCTACCTTTTAATTTTGTGAATGGTTTTTGTGTTTTTGCTAATTGTGATGATTTCATAAATTTTTGACGATTAAATCATGCTGATGTTTTTGAAATTTTAGCAAATTGAGAAATAGTATAAGCAGATTGACCCAACAATGACAATCAAATTATTCAATCTCATTGTTCATGAGATAAATGACTTCAATGTAAAAAATGATTTCTTAAAGCATCAAAGCTACTTTTACAATCTTTGCATAAATATTTTTGCTTATTATTCTTAAAACCATTTTTTACACATCAATAAGATTTACAATTTGGACATTGAATTCCTTTTTCTTTAAATTTTTTATCAATTGCATCTAATTTTTCTTTTTTCTCAATTTGTTTAATTCTATTTTTAAAATGTCTAATAATTTTTATAAATTCTTCATCTTTTTTGTTTTTTAAAACATCAATTAATTCATTATTAGTCACAAAAAATCACCCCTGATATAAAAATATTACTTTTAATTTTAAATTAAAAGCAATATCAAGATTTTTTGTGAAAATTAAAAAAATATTACGAAAAGTATAATAAAATTTATTTCAAAGTTACAAAAAGGAACAGTTAAAACCATTACTTTTGATCGTGGTAAAGAATTTAGTAAATGAAGATTAATCGAAAAAATTTGTAATGTCAAAATTTATTTTGCAGATCCTGGTAAACCTTGCCAAAGGGGTTTAAATGAAAACAATAATGGTATTTTAAGAAGATATTTACCAAAATCTACAGATCTATCTTCATATAAACAAAAAAATTTAAATTTTATAGCATTTCAAATTAATTCTACACCCAGAAAATCGCTCTCTTATAAAAGACCAATAGATTTAATAAAATTATTTTAAAAAACTGTCCCATTTATATTTACAACTCAGGAAAGTTTATTTTGTAAAAACAAATAAATAAATAACAGACTTCTCCCCACATGTACTTGTGGAGGAAACAATGAAATTGAATGAGTTCAACAATAGACTTGGTGCAAAACTAAGGTAATTCAAAATTATATATTCCTGCTATTAAATTAAATCTTAATGCAAATCTTCGTATTTTATTGCGATATTTTAAACTTAAAATTTTAAAACGTTTTAGTTTAGCAAATACGTGTTCAATTTTAATTCTAATTTTACTTAAAGTTTTATTGCATTCTTTTTGAATTGGTGTTAATTGATTGTATTTACTTTTTTTAAATGGCAAAAATGTATTTTTATGAATATTTTGTATACATTGATAACCCGAATCAACAAAAACTTGTTTTTCTGGATGAATAAAAGTTTTAGATTTTAGAAGCAATTTAAAATCATGAATGCTTCCAAAACAAAAAGCAGTTGAAATAATTTTTCCATTGGAAATATCAATAATTATTTGGGATTTGAGAGAATGATGTTTCTTTTTACCTGAAAAAAGTAATTTTAGTTTTTTTTAATTAGACTTGGTGCAAAACTAAGGTAATTCAAAATTATATATTCCTGCTATTAAATTAAATCTTAATGCAAATCTTCGTATTTTATTGCGATATTTTAAACTTAAAATTTTAAAACGTTTTAGTTTAGCAAATACGTGTTCAATTTTAATTCTAATTTTACTTAAAGTTTTATTGTATTCTTTTTGAATTGGTGTTAATTGATTGTATTTACTTTTTTTAAATGGCAAAAATGTATTTTTATGAATATTTTGTATACATTGATAACCTGAATCAACAAAAACTTGTTTTTCTGGATGAATAAAAGTTTTAGATTTTAGAAGCAATTTAAAATCATGAATGCTTCCAAAACAAAAAGCAGTTGAAATAATTTTTCCATTGGAAATATCAATAATTATTTGGGATTTGAGAGAATGATGTTTCTTTTTACCTGAAAAAAGTAATTTTAGTTTTTTTTAATTCTTTCAATTGGAGTTTCGGTAGCATCAATAGCTAACAAATTATTATTAGTACCTTTATTTTTTGTTAAATCTTTTTTTCCAGGTAAATTAAAAATTCCGCTTTTTATTAAAATATTTTCAATTCAAAAAATATTACGAATGCAACTAGTATGACTAATATTATATCTTTTTGCAATAACTCTATAACTACTATAGTCTTTTCAATATTCTAAAGTCATTAATAAACGCTCTTCAATTACAATTTTATTTTTTCTACCACCATAATATTTTTGTTTAGACTCAGCAATTTTTAAAATTTCAAGCATTTTATAAAATGTTTGTGGCTTTATGCCGACTAAACTATAAAATTCTTGATCATCTTTATATTTTTTCAACATAATAACTATCACCTTTAATATTAATAATAATCGTTAAATTGTTAAAATTAAAGGTTTTGCACCAAGTCTTATGACTAATATTATATCTTTTTGCAATAACTCTATAACTACTATAGTCTTTTCAATATTCTAAAGTCATTAATAAACGCTCTTCAATTACAATTTTATTTTTTCTACCACCATAATATTTTTGTTTAGACTCAGCAATTTTTAAAATTTCAAGCATTTTATAAAATGTTTTTGGCTTTATGCCGACTAAACTATAAAATTATTGATCATCTTTATATTTTTTCAACATAATAACTATCACCTTGAATATTAATAATAATCGTTAAATTGTTAAAATTAAAGGTTTTGCACCAAGTCTATTCTTTCAATTGGAGTTTCAGTAGCATCAATAGCTAACAAATTATTATTAGTACCTTTATTTTTTGTTAAATCTTTTTTTCCAGGTAAATTAAAAATTCCGCTTTTTATTAAAATATTTTCAATTCAAAAAATATTACGAATGCAACTAGTATGACTAATATTATATCTTTTTGCAATAACTCTATAACTACTATAGTCTTTTCAATATTCTAAAGTCATTAATAAACGCTCTTCAATTACAATTTTATTTTTTCTACCACCATAATATTTTTGTTTAGACTCAGCAATTTTTAAAATTTCAAGCATTTTATAAAATGTTTGTGGCTTTATGCCGACTAAACTATAAAATTCTTGATCATCTTTATATTTTTTCAACATAATAACTATCACCTTTAATATTAATAATAATCGTTAAATTGTTAAAATTAAAGGTTTTGCACCAAGTCTAATATATTTCAAACAGAAAAAGATTGTTTGAAATATATAGCAAGTTTGAAGGAAAACAAATGTATGAGGTGTTCTTGAACAAATTTGAATACTTCTGATTTAAGAAGAATAAGATGTTTGAAATGTCATCAAACATTTAGTATTCTTCATGACACCATTTTTTACAAGTCACAAACACCTTTGACATCTTGGTTTTATCTCATCTTTAGATGAATAAACACCAAACATGGAATTCCATCAACTGATGTTGCAAAAGAATTGGGAGTAACTTTGAAAACTGCTTGAAGAATGGGTCATAAAATCCGAAGTGCAATTGCAAAACAAGAACCTCAATTCATTGTTGAGGGCATAGTGCAAATGGATGAAATGTATCTTTCACATATGGGTTTTAAAAAACAAGGAAGATCCTTAAAAAATAAAACTTTGATTGTTGGGATTTATGAAAAAACAACCAATAATTTAATTGTGAAAGTGTTTAAAAATGCAAATCAAAAAAATCTTTTGCAATTTGCAAGAAACCACATTTCTTCAAAGTGTGATGTACATACTGATTCTTGAAAAGGATATCGTCATTTTAAATCAGTTTTCACTAAGCATGAAACAGTTAACCATCAAGATGGCTATGTTTCAAAAACTGGTGTAAACATAAACCAGATTGAATCGGCATGAAAGCACATCAGACGAACATTTAAAACACATATCAAAGTTGAAAAACATCATGTTCATTTATACGCAAAAGAATCGGCATATAAATTCAACAATATACCTAGTTTTGAAACTGTAATGTTATGTTTGATTTAAAAATGTGGGGAGAAGTCCGTAGATAGGCTTTTCTCAGCATTTATGTGATAAAATTTAAAAATAGTACATAAAGGGAGAAAAGCCATAAATAAATCTGTTAGTTGTCGTAGTCGCAATGTCAGTTATCCTAATAAATGTCCCGGTTGTTCTTTAAAAAAAAGAAGGAGATGACAACATGGAACAATTAAAAATATAGAATTTAAAACAGAAACTTAGGAGGTTATTTAAATGTCAAAAACAGCGAAAAACCATAAAGTTAAAAGAACTAAAAAGACAAAAAATCCTAATGCACCTAAACCACCAATGAACGCTTATATGCTTTTTAGTAAAGAAAAAAGAGGAGAGATTATTCAACAAAATACTGAACTTAAATCAAAAGTTGCAGAAGTTGCCAAACTTATTGGTAATCATTGAAAAGAAATGACAAATGAAGAAAAAGATAAATATGTAAAAATGGCAGAAGAAAATAAAAAAATATATGAAAGTGAAAATCAAAAATAATGATTTAATTTATTTACAAATTGTAAATTTAAATGCAATGGTATATTAGAAAATTCATATATCGTTGTTTTATTTTAAAAAAATAAAAAGAAATGAGGCAATTTATGAATAGACTTGGTGCAAAACCTTTAATTTTAACAATTTAACGATTATTATTAATATTAAAGGTGATAGTTATTATGTTGAAAAAATATAAAGATGATCAAGAATTTTATAGTTTAGTCGGAATAAAGCCACAAACATTTTATAAAATGCTTGAAATTTTAAAAATTGCTGAGTCTAAACAAAAATATTATGGTGGTAGAAAAAATAAAATTGTAATTGAAGAGCGTTTATTAATGACTTTAGAATATTGAAAAGACTATAGTAGTTATAGAGTTATTGCAAAAAGATATAATATTAGTCATACTAGTTGCATTCGTAATATTTTTTGAATTGAAAATATTTTAATAAAAAGCGGAATTTTTAATTTACCCGGAAAAAAAGATTTAACAAAAAATAAAGGTACTAATAATAATTTGTTAGCTATTGATGCTACTGAAACTCCAATTGAAAGAATTAAAAAAAACTAAAATTACTTTTTTCAGGTAAAAAGAAACATCATTCTCTCAAATCTCAAATAATTATTGATATTTCCAATGGAAAAATCATTTCAACTGCTTTTTGTTTTGGAAGCATTCATGATTTTAAATTGCTTCAAAAATCTAAAACTTTTATTCATCCAGAAAAACAAGTTTTTGTTGATTCAGGTTATCAAGGTATACAAAATATTCATAAAAATACATTTTTGCCATTTAAAAAAAGTAAATACAATCAATTAACACCAATTCAAAAAGAATACAATAAAACTTTAAGTAAAATTAGAATTAAAATTGAACACGTATTTGCTAAACTAAAACGTTTTAAAATTTTAAGTTTAAAATATCGCAATAAAATACGAAGATTTGCATTAAGATTTAATTTAATAGCAGGAATATATAATTTTGAATTACCTTAGTTTTGCACCAAGTCTATTCTTTTATTGCTATTATTGATTCAATACTCAGATACTTATACATTGCGCTAATTCCTTTCTTTTCTTAATTATAGAACTAACACAATTTAATTTTTATATAAGTGTCCTTTTTAATTTTACAATTAAAGATGTTTAAAACAAATCGAATGGGTTTTGATGAAAATAACTTATTGAGAAAAGGCAAAAATAAATCTCACAAACAAAAAGAAACTGGGGGCAAAATTAATAATTGTAAGTCTATTCATGAAAGAAATTTAATCATTCCTAATATTAAAAATATACAAGAATTTGGTCATTTAGAAGGTGATACTATCATTGGCAAAGATCATAAAAGTTCTATTATTACTTTGGCTGATATATGATCAAAAACCACAATTCCTTTAGTAACTAAAAATTATAAATCAGAAAATATTACGAAAAGTATAATAAAATTTATTTCAAAGTTACAAAAAGGAACGGTTCAAACCATTACTTTTGATCGTGGTAAAGAATTTAGTAAATGAAGATTAATCAAAAAAATTTGTAATGTCAAAATTTATTTTTCAGATCCTGGTAAACCTTGCCAAAGGGGTTTAAATGAAAATAATAATGGTATTTTAAGAAGATATTTACCAAAATCTACAGATCTATCTTCATATAAACAAAAAGATTTAAATTTTATAGCATTTCAAATTAATTCTACGCCCAGAAAATCGCTCTCTTATAAAAGACCAATAGATTTAATACAATTATTTTAAAAAACTGTCCCATTTATATTTACAACTCAGGTTCGTTATTGTTGGAATCTTTAAATCATAATTCAATGTTTTTATTACTAGTGTAATTTGATATTAAAGCTCTGCTTAAATTTGCTTGTGGATCAATATCAAATACGAGTATTTTCTTATTTAATTGAGATAAAATATTAATAAGATTTAAAGTTAATGTGGTTTTGCCAACTCCACCTTTAGAATTTGCAAAAGTTATTATTTTCATAACGATACCTCCCTCAAATTATTATTTATTAATATTTAATTAAATCACTATTAATAAATAAAATTAAATATTTATGATAATTAACAATTAACAATACATTTTAAAATTCTATAAACTTTAAAGTGATTTTTAGAACTTGTATCAAAAATAATGTAAAATTATATTAATTAAAATAGGAGGTTTATATATGACTGACAATAAAATTAAAAGACCAATGAATGCTTATATGCTTTTTAGTAAGGAAAAAAGAGCAGAGATTATCCAACAAAAACCTGAACTTAAATCTAAAGTTGCAGAAGTTGCCAAATTGATTGGTAATCATTGAAAAGAAATGACAAACCAAGAAAAAGCTAAATATCAAAATTTAGCATTAGAACATAAAAAAAGATATGAAAGTGAAATTCAAAAATAAATATTTAATTATTTAAAAATCGTAATTTTAAAAACAACGATATATGAATTGTCTCATATATCGTTGTTTTATTTTAAAGGAAAACAAAAAGAAAGGTGAATACTATGAATGTAGAAATAATTGGTTGATTAGCAGTTGCTTTAAATAGTTTTATATTTTTACCTCAAATTATAAAAATTATTAAAACAAAAAGAGTACGTGATTTATCTTTTTTTATGTTATGAATTCAATTATTATCTTGTTTTTTATGAATAGCTTATGGAATATTTATAAAAAATTGAGAAGTTGTAAGTTTAGATTCAATAATCTTAATCTCTACAATTATTATTTTAGGATTTAAATTTAATAATCACTATAAAGGGTCATAATAAAAAATCATTTAATGTTCATTAAAATCTTGCATAATTTTTTTTACTTCTTCATCACTTAAAATGGATTTTTCAATTATTTTACTTTTTTGTTTTTCAAAATTTTTTACCACTAGCTTTGATTTATTTGCATACTCTTTATATTCTTTTTTAGTTGGTACTTTTTCAAGTTCAGGATTTTGAGAATTATATTTTCCTAAATCCAAATGCGTATTTAAAATAATTTTGCTATATTTTCGTCCAACTTTTATCAATTCATAAGTAAAAATAATATCAGTATTTTCTAAGTCTTTTTTCACTGGTTCTAAAATTCTTGTTTTTAACATATTTATCTGTTTAAAATAACTACTTTTTAAACTTAAATTTAAAATTTTTGACAATTTTTCAAAATCTCATTCATGAACATAAATTGGTGTTTTTTTGTTTTAGCATTCATATATAAATAACTACGTAAATATTCATATAAACGCATTGAATATTTAGTAGTAATTTCTTTTGTATAAGGCAAAAAAAATATTTATATAATAGACTTGGTGCAAAACCTTTAATTTTAACAATTTAACGATTATTATTAATATTAAAGGTGATAGTTATTATGTTGAAAAAATATAAAGATGATCAAGAATTTTATAGTTTAGTCGGCATAAAGCCACAAACATTTTATAAAATGCTTGAAATTTTAAAAATTGCTGAGTCTAAACAAAAATATTATGGTGGTAGAAAAAATAAAATTGTAATTGAAGAGCGTTTATTAATGACTTTAGAATATTGAAAAGACTATAGTAGTTATAGAGTTATTGCAAAAAGATATAATATTAGTCATACTAGTTGCATTCGTAATATTTTTTGAATTGAAAATATTTTAACAAAAAGCGGAATTTTTAATTTACCTTGAAAAAAAGATTTAACAAAAAATAAAGGTACTAATAATAATTTGTTAGCTATTGATGCTACTGAAACTCCAATTGAAAGAATTAAAAAAAACTAAAATTAATTTTTTCAGGTAAAAAGAAACATCATTCTCTCAAATCCCAAATTATTATTGATATTTCCAATGTAAAAATTATTTCAACTGCTTTTTGTTTTGGAAGCATTCATGATTTTAAATTGCTTCTAAAATCTAAAACTTTTATTCATCCAGAAAAACAAGTTTTTGTTGATTCAGGTTATCAAGGTATACAAAATATTCATAAAAATACATTTTTGCCATTTAAAAAAAGTAAATACAATCAATTAACACCAATTCAAAAAGAATACAATAAAACTTTAAGTAAAATTAGAATTAAAATTGAACACGTATTTGCTAAACTAAAACGTTTTAAAATTTTAAGTTTAAAATATCGCAATAAAATACGAAGATTTGCATTAAGATTTAATTTAATAGCAGGAATATATAATTTTGAATTACCTTAGTTTTGCACCAAGTCTAATATATTATAGTTATAAATTTGAAACAATATCAAATTTTAAGAACTCTGATTTAACTACTATTGATATTAATAGTGAAACTTTTACACCATCAAAAGAAGAAACTACAAGTATAAATATTGATTTAAAAGATTTAAAAATAAACAAAGGAAATTTTCCGGATAGTGAATTTTTTAGTAGATTTGGAACAATTGCTCCTAAAGAAGTTACTGATTATTTTGCAAATGCTTATTATAAAAGTATTAATAATTATAATGTTTTTAGTTCATATTCATTATGTAATTATGGATTTGATTTAAAAATTAAGAAGTCTTATGATTCTTATGAACAAAAAATAAATAATGACTATCCTATAGCATTTAGTATAGTTAATAACTCTGAAAAATTATATTGAATTATTTATTTAGAGGGCAATTTAGGTAAAATAAAATATACCAATTCTGCACAAAGAGAGCCAGATAAAAGTTGAGCATATAGATATATATCAAATATTAAATCTAATATTAATAAAATAGTTTTAAATGCAAGATAATTTGGTAAAATTAAAATAGGAAATTATCCCCACATGTACTAGTGTGGAGGAAAAAATGAATTGAAATGAATTCAATAGCATATTTCAAACCGAAAACTATTGTTTGAAATATATAGCGAAGTTGAAAATAATGAAATGCATCAGGTGTGCTTCTTCTAGTTTGAATACTTCTGATTTGAGAAGAATACGATGTTTGAACTGTAACCAAACATTTAGTATTCTTTATGGAACCATTTTTTATAAGTCACAGACCCAAATGACATCTTGGTTTTATCTCATCTTTAGATGAATAAACACAAAGCATGGCATACCAGCAACCGATGTTGCAAGGGAATTGGGTGTGACCTATAAAACAGCTTGAAGAATGTGTCATGAAATCAGGACTAGAATTGGAAATCAAGATGCAGGTTTCATTGTTGATGGCACAGCACAGATGGATGAAATGTATCTTTCACATTTAGGTTTTAAAAAACAAGGAAGATCCTGGTTGAATAAAACTTTGATTGTTGGAGTTTATGAGAAAACCAGCAACAAACCAATTGTGAAGGTGCTGAAAAATGCAGATGAAAAAAACCTTTTAAGATTTGCATTGAAACACATTGTTACTGAGTGCTGTCTATTTACGGATTCTTGGAAGGGATATGTAAGTTTCCAAAACTTCTATCCCAAACATGAAATCGTAAATCATGAAGTTGGGTATGTGTCACCAACAGGTGTAAACACAAACCAGATTGAATCAGCATGAAAGCACATACGACGAACTTTCCGAACACACATAAGAGTTTCAAAGCACAATATTCATTTATATGCAAAAGAATCGGCATATAAATTCAATAACATACCTAGTTTTGAAACTGTAATTTTGTGTTTGATTTAAATACATGCGGGGATAATTTCCTAGGTAGGCTTTTATCTCCATTTATGTGATAAAATTTAAAAATAGTACATAAAGGGATAAAAGCCTTAAAAGATAATTAAGTTCTGGGAAGTGAATAAACATGTATTTTTTAAATCGTAATGAATTTTGACCGTGATGAGGTGATTTTATAAATTCTCCTTACACAATTTCAATTGCCATGTCTTTGACATTTTTATTTCTAATGTTTGTATCATATAAGTTATTCATTCGTTTTTGTGATAATAAAAATTTAAAAAACTATATATATATATATATATATATATATACCACCTTAAGTTTTCTATTTATAAGTCCATTACTTTTTTTATTTTTTAATAGTAGTATGAATTTAAAAAATGTTTATTATATATTTATTATTTTTGCATGTATTGAGTTATTATATTTTTATTTTATTCCAATAATTTTAAAGTGAATTCGAAAATTTCCAAAATTAAAATCTATTTTTAAATTTAAAAGCAAATCTAACCAAAATAATATTTCCCCAGAATCTTAAATATTAATGTATAATATAAAAATACTTACCTAAGGGGTTAGAAAAGGTAAGTTATATATATCAATTTATTTCATTTATATTTAAACTTAGGTTGTCACCTAATTAAAAAGTTACCAATAAGGTAACTTTTTTGTTATTGATATTTTTAAATTTTAATTATAAACTTGTTATATTATTTGTAACAAATTTTTTTTTATTATCAATTGTTAAATGTTGTTCATGATTAATTGATTTTGAAAAATCATCAGTTCATTTAGTTACATTTTTTTCTTCTAAATTATTTATATCAAATATTTCTCTTTTTGTTCTTATATTTTCATCATCATTATATAATCTAATACCTTTACCTATATACATTATCATTAATCCACCTGTTCTACTTGCATGACAAGTTGCTCATTGATGAAATAAAAATTGAAAATAAAAATTATAATTTTCTTCAAATCAATTTAAACCAAAATATTGAATTCCTTCAATAGAGGCACTATTTCAATAAGTTAAAGGTAAACGTTGAACTAAATATCTAGCACTTGTAGTAATTAAATGACTATTAGGTTCTCTTATATTCAAATTAGAAACTACATCTTTAAATAAGTTTTTATTATTTAATGCAGATAGTACTGTTGTTTTATATTCATTATTGCAATTAGAAACTCATATATTATTTCCATCTCAAGCTTTTTTTTCTTTTCCTGAAATACAAGCATAATAGTCTGCTTCATATACTCCATAATAATATCCTCCTCAAGTAATTTTTGTTTGATAAATATAATCATCAAACAAAAGTTCAATTTTATTATAATTTGAAGGATTTATTTTATCTAAATTAAATGTTTTATGAATATCTGAAAACACTCCAGCAAATCAACAATTTGATAATATCATTTGTATAATCGTTTTTATAATAGACTTGGTGCAAAACTAAGGTAATTCAAAATTATATATTCCTGCTATTAAAGTAAATCTTAATGCAAATCTTCGTATTTTATTGCGATATTTTAAACTTAAAATTTTAAAACGTTTTAGTTTAGCAAATACGTTTTCAATTTTAATTCTAATTTTACTTAAAGTTTTATTGTATTCTTTTTGAATTGGTGTTAATTGATTGTATTTACTTTTTTTAAATGGCAAAAATGTATTTTTATGAATATTTTGTATACCTTGATAACCTTAATAAACAAAAACTTGTTTTTCTGGATGAATAAAAGTTTTAGATTTTAGAAGCAATTTAAAATCGTGAATGCTTCCAAAACAAAAAGCAGTTGAAATAATTTTTCCATTGGAAATATCAATAATTATTTGGGATTTGAGAGAATGATGTTTCTTTTTACCTGAAAAAAGTAATTTTAGTTTTTTTTAATTCTTTCAATTGGAGTTTCGGTAGCATCAATAGCTAACAAATTATTATTAGTACCTTTATTTTTTGTTAAATCTTTTTTTCCAGGTAAATTAAAAATTCCGCTTTTTATTAAAATATTTTCAATTCAAAAAATATTATGAATGCAACTAGTATGACTAATATTATATTTTTTTGCAATAACTATATAACTACTATAGTCTTTTCAATATTCTAAAGTCATTAATAAACGCTCTTCAATTACAATTTTATTTTTTCTACCACCATAATATTTTTGTTTAGACTCAGCAATTTTTAAAATTTCAAGCATTTTATAAAGTGTTTGTGGCTTTATGCCGACTAAACTATAAAATTCTTGATCATCTTTATATTTTTTCAACATAATAACTATCACCTTTAATATTAATAATAATCGTTAAATTGTTAAAATTAAAGGTTTTGCACCAAGTCTAATCTCTTTTTAAATCAATACAATGTTTTTTAAAAATATTTGTATTAGGTTCTACATATATTATGCCATTATGATAGCCACCAGAATTAAACAAATTAATTAAATCATATTTATTATTTGCTTCATCTAAAAACTCAAATTTTAAACTTGTTAATTCATCTATTTCTTTTTTTAAAACAGTAGTTTCTTTTTCTTTATAAATTAGACTTGGTGCAAAACTAAGGTAATTCAAAATTATATATTCCTGCTATTAAATTAAATCTTAATGCAAATCTTCGTATTTTATTGCGATATTTTAAACTTAAAATTTTAAAACGTTTTAGTTTAGCAAATACGTGTTCAATTTTAATTCTAATTTTACTTAAAGTTTTATTGTATTCTTTTTGAATTGGTGTTAATTGATTGTATTTACTTTTTTTAAATGGCAAAAATGTATTTTTATGAATATTTTGTATACCTTGATAACCTGAATCAACAAAAACTTGTTTTTCTGGATGAATAAAAGTTTTAGATTTTAGAAGCAATTTAAAATCATGAATGCTTCCAAAACAAAAAGCAGTTGAAATAATTTTTCCATTGGAAATATCAATAATTATGAGGCTTTTATGTAATCTGTGTATCTTTGTTTTACAAGGTACTAGTTTAGATTAATTCTGTCTTCAAATTTTATCATAAAATGAGCAATTGCTGTATTTCAATTTTGAATAGGCATTGTTCATTTTTTTGTTATATTTTCAATTGCTAAGTAAAATATTTTGAAAACTGCCATATCGTTAGGAAAAACTTTTTTATTTCTAATAACTTTTCGTAATTGACTATTAACAGATTCAATAGCATTTGTAGTATAAATTACTCTTTTAATTTCTGGTGGATAACTAATAAAAACCATTAAATTATCTCAATTTTTATATCAAGATTTAGTAATTTGAGGATATTGTTTATTTCATTTATTTTCAAACGATTCTAAAGCTTGCATTGCTTGTTCTTCACTACATGCACTATAAATTGGTTTTAAATCTGTAACTAGAGATTTTCGATGTTTGTATGAAACATATTTTAAATTATTTCTAATTTGATGAACTATGCATAATTGATGTTCGGTTTTAGGATAAACTGATTGTATTGCTTCTGACATGCCTGTTAAATTATCACTACAAGCATTAAGAATATCATTTAAGCCTCGATTTTTCATTTCTGTAAAATTAGATAATCAAAATTTAGAACCTTCATTTTCACTAATTCATAAACCTAAAACATCTTTTTTACCTTCTAAATCAACTCCTAGTGCTATATAAACTGATTTGTTAATAATCCGTTTATCTTGTAGTACTTTAACTACTATACAATCAAAATAAACAATCGGATAAATAATTTCTAATGGCCGATTTTGCCATGCTTTGACATCATCAATAACATCATCAGTAATTTGACTAATAACACTTTCACTAATATCTTTTAATTTTCACAAAAAATCTTGATATTACTTTTAATTTAAAATTAAAAGTAATATTTTTATATCGGGGGTGATTTTTTGTGACTAATAATGAATTAATTGATGTTTTAAAAAACAAAAAAGATGAAGAATTTATAAAAATTATTAGACATTTTAAAAATAGAATTAAACAAATTGAGAAAAAAGAAAAATTAGATGCAATTGATAAAAAATTTAAAGAAAAAGGAATTCAATGTCCAAATTGTAAATCTTATTGATGTGTAAAAAATGGTTTTAAGAATAATAAGCAAAAATATTTATGCAAAGATTGTAAAAGTAGCTTTGATGCTTTAAGAAATCATTTTTTACATTAGACTTGGTGCAAAACCTTTAATTTTAACAATTTAACGATTATTATTAATATTAAAGGTGATAGTTATTATGTTGAAAAAATATAAAGATGATCAAGAATTTTATAGTTTAGTCGGCATAAAGCCACAAACATTTTATAAAATGCTTGAAATTTTAAAAATTGCTGAGTCTAAACAAAAATATTATGGTGGTAGAAAAAATAAAATTTTAATTGAAGAGCGTTTATTAATGACTTTAGAATATTGAAAAGACTATAGTAGTTATAGAGTTATTGCAAAAAGATATAATATTAGTCATACTAGTTGCATTCGTAATATTTTTTGAATTGAAAATATTTTAATAAAAAGCGGAATTTTTAATTTACCTTGAAAAAAAGATTTAACAAAAAATAAAGGTACTAATAATAATTTGTTAGCTATTGATGCCACTGAAACTCCAATTGAAAGAATTAAAAAAACTAAAATTACTTTTTTCAGGTAAAAAGAAACATCATTCTCTCAAATCCCAAATAATTATTGATATTTCCAATGGAAAAATTATTTCAACTGCTTTTTGTTTTGGAAGTATTCATGATTTTAAATTGCTTCTAAAATCTAAAACTTTTATTCATCCAGAAAAACAAGTTTTTGTTGATTCAGGTTATCAAGGTATACAAAATATTCATAAAAATACATTTTTGCCATTTAAAAAAAGTAAATACAATAAATTAACACCAATTCAAAAAGAATACAATAAAACTTTAAGTAAAATTAGAATTAAAATTGAACACGTATTTGCTAAACTAAAACTTTTTAAAATTTTAAGTTTAAAATATCGCAATAAAATACGAAGATTTGCATTAAGATTTAATTTAATAGCAGGAATATATAATTTTGAATTACCTTAGTTTTGCACCAAGTCTAATGAAAAAAGTAATATAAAAAAATAAAATTATTTTATAATTTAAAAAATAATTTTAACTATAATAATATAACATAATTATGAAATTATTAATTTACATTTCTAAATGGTTTTATTTTTTATAAATAAAATTTATATTTTAGATGTCTTTGTCATTCTTAATTGCTTTAATATCTTTTTTTAACTGTTCTTTTAAAAATTTAATATCATTCTCACTATTTTTTACTTTTTTTAATGCTTCAATTTTAACTTTAGTATCTTTTTTTAATGCTTGAATCTTATCATTTTTTTCAGATCTAATTAACAATTTGGCTCCAACTTTCTTTGTTAAAATGTGTAAACCCCTAAAAGGGTATTTTTTTAATAAAAGTTTTTCATCTTCAATTAATTCTTGATTGCGAGAAGCAATAACAGTAGCTTGTAAACCACCAGAAATATTAACTGCAGTTCTGCCCATATCAAATAAACCATCTAAGGCACCAATAATACCATAAACAGCAGCATAATAGCTACCAAAACCAAGACCACCTAAAACACCAGCTGTTACAACAGCAGCAGTTCCTGGTACTCCCGCAATTCCTAATTAAGCAACTAGTGTTACAATTAAGCCATTAATAAATAAAATAGCGATTGTTCAGTTGGGAAAATTACCAGGAAGGATAACACCAAATCATAAGAAAGATAAAATAATTCCAGCTTGCACTCCAGCACAGCCACTTAAACCTATTGTTGTTGAAAGCGGCATTACTGTATCACTACCTTCTTCTTTCACTTTTAAATCTTCTTTTAAAGTATTCATAGCGATTGGTAAAGCGGCATTAGAAGACTGCGTTGTAAAACCAGCAATAATTGGTTTCTGTGCTTTTACTAATCAACGATAAGGATTAATACCAAATAAATATAACGATAATAAATGTCATAAGAAAGTAATAAGTAGTGCTAAATAAGCAACTCCAATAATAATGCCAATATTAGCAAGTGCACCAATTGGTTGATTAATAATTGCTGTTGCTAGCATACTCATAACAGCAAATGGCATAATTTTAATAAACATCATTAATATTGAAATAATAATTTTTCACATTGTTTCTAAAGTGTTTCTTGCTTTGTCCATTCGTTCTTCATTATGCTTAGTTAGTTTTTTAATTGCAAATCCAATTAAAGCACCAAGGACAATGATTGGAATAATTAATGTTTGAGTAAAAATACCAATTAAGCTGCTGGGAACGTAACTAATGATAATTTTGGGAATTGTTTTGGCAGTAGTTTTATCGTAACTACCACCATCAGTTAAATTAAAACCTTGGCCAATTTTAAAAGCAATTCCTAGTCCAAAGGCAATAGTAAAAGCAATAGCCACATTTATTAATAAAATAGTAATACCAACTCCTGAAACTTTAGTTATTGTTTTTGAGTTACTATTTTTTTTACTAGTAATTCTAGCGATAGCTAAAAATACTAATGGAATAGTTAACATAGTAATACCAATAATAAAAATAGTTTTTAATAATTCAATTCAGTGTACAATTTCTGCAACTCAGGGTATATAGTCAGGATTAGGTTTTATTGGTGTTCCAGGTAAGTTAGGATAAGTAATGTTATGACTATTAAAACCAGTAATAGCTTGGATAGTAATACCAAAAATTATTCCTAATCCCATTCCAGTAAAAATACGAATTGGAAATTTAGGTTTAGTTTTTTTAATAAAAATAGAAAGTGCTAGGATAATACTAAAAAAGACAATTATCCCGATTAGACTTTGTCAGTGTGAAATACCAACAAAGTCTCTTAATAAGTTAATATTGTCACTACTAAGAGTTGTCATAGTTGCTACCTCATTCTTTTTATTTTTTATAGGTTATGACGATGTTACTTTTCTGCTTGCTATATGAATAATATCACTAGTACGAGCAAAAGGAGGTGAATAAACTAAATCTAAATTTTGTAAATCACGGATGTCCATTTTATTTCAAACGGCAGTAGCAAGAGCATTAATTCTTAATGCGGCATGATTATAACCTGCCATTTGTGCTGCCAGTAATTGGAAATTTGTTTTATCATAAAATATTTTTAAGTATAAAGGACGAGATTGTTTTTTTTAATTTTCAAAAAAAATCTTGATGAAATAAAAAAAATCATCAACCTGGCCTAAAATTTGATTTTATTTAATTTTGGGATTTATTTTTTTTACAAACTGAAATATAATGCTTCAGATTTTGCATAAGGTGATATTTTATAATGTTGGTATTTAAATTTTCATAAATTGAGGTAATTTTGAATATTGGTAAATCCAATGCCATGATAATGAGTAATAAATTCTTTTAAACTTGATTGTATTTTACTGATATTACTTAAATTTTTATAATTTAATTCTTTATTTTCTTTTGATTTAAATTTCTTGAGAGTACATTTTGTTTGTTTAGCTACTGTATCATATAGTATTTGCATATCATAAACTATAATTGATTTTTCTTCGATAAGCTTAGATGTTAAATTTTCTTGTACTCATTTTTTTGTTAATCTTTTAGTATTTGTTGTTTGAGCATAAATATTTTTATTTTCATCAATTGCCATTTCAATACAACAGTTTAAATCTTTAGCATTTTCTTCAATTCATTTTTTTCTTGAATCATCTGGATTTTTGAAATTTCATTTATGAATTTCTTTGATAAAAGTTTCATCAATTTCAATTCTACCTTTTAATTTTGTGAATGGTTTTTGTGTTTTTGCTAATTGTGATGATTTGATAAATTTTTGACGATTAAATCATGCTGATGTTTTTGAAATTTTAGCAAATTGAGAAATAGTATAAGCAGATTGACCTAACAATGACAATCAAATTATTCAATCTCATTGTTCATGAGATAAATGACTTCAATAGACTTGGTGCAAAACTAAGGTAATTCAAAATTATATATTCCTGCTATTAAATTAAATCTTAATGCAAATCTTCGTATTTTATTGCGATATTTTAAACTTAAAATTTTAAAACGTTTTAGTTTAGCAAATACGTGTTCAATTTTAATTCTAATTTTACTTAAAGTTTTATTGTATTCTTTTTGAATCGGTGTTAATTGATTGTATTTACTTTTTTTAAATGGCAAAAATGTATTTTTATGAATATTTTGTATACCTTGATAACCTGAATCAACAAAAACTTGTTTTTCTGGATGAATAAAAGTTTTAGATTAGACTTGGTGCAAAACCTTTAATTTTAACAATTTAACGATTATTATTAATATTAAAGGTGATAGTTATTATGTTGAAAAAATATAAAGATGATCAAGAATTTTATAGTTTAGTCGGCATAAAGACACAAACATTTTATAAAATGCTTGAAATTTTAAAAATTGCTGAGTCTAAACAAAATATTATGGTGGTAGAAAAAATAAAATTGTAATTGAAGAGCGTTTATTAATGACTTTAGAATATTGAAAAGACTATAGTGGTTATAGAGTTATTGCAAAAAGATATAATATTAGTCATACTAGTTGCATTCGTAATATTTTTTGAATTGAAAATATTTTAATAAAAAGCGGAATTTTTAATTTACCTGGAAAAAAAGATTTAACAAAAAATAAAGGTACTAATAATAATTTGTTAGCTATTGATGCTACTG
Organism: Spiroplasma endosymbiont of Zeiraphera isertana; assembly: GCF_964030805.1. Lineage (GTDB taxonomy): Bacteria > Bacillota_I > Bacilli_A > Mycoplasmatales > VBWQ01 > Spiroplasma_E. The sequence continues at coordinate 284,620 of NZ_OZ034965.1, read as the reverse complement.
AAACTCCAATTGAAAGAATTAAAAAAAACTAAAATTACTTTTTTCAGGTAAAAAGAAACATCATTCTCTCAAATCCCAAATAATTATTGATATTTCCAATGGAAAAATTATTTCAACTGCTTTTTGTTTTGGAAGCATTCATGATTTTAAATTGCTTCTAAAATCTAAAACTTTTATTCATCCAGAAAAACAAGTTTTTGTTTATTAAGGTTATCAAGGTATACAAAATATTCATAAAAATACATTTTTGCCATTTAAAAAAAGTAAATACAATCAATTAACACCAATTCAAAAAGAATACAATAAAACTTTAAGTAAAATTAGAATTAAAATTGAACACGTATTTGCTAAACTAAAACGTTTTAAAATTTTAAGTTTAAAATATCGCAATAAAATACGAAGATTTGCATTAAGATTTAATTTAATAGCAGGAATATATAATTTTGAATTACCTTAGTTTTGCACCAAGTCTATTTTAGAAGCAATTTAAAATCATGAATGCTTCCAAAACAAAAAGCAGTTGAAATAATTTTTCCATTGGAAATATCAATAATTATTTGGGATTTGAGAGAATGATGTTTCTTTTTACCCTTTAATTGTAAAATTAAAAAGGACACTTATATAAAAATTAAATTGTGTTAGGTCTATAATTAAGAAAAGAAAGGAATTAGCGCAATGTATAAGTATCTGAGTATTGAATCAATAATAGCAATAAAAGAATATAAAAATTATGGATTTTCGATTCGTAAAATAGCAAAAATTGTTGATTATAGTAAATCAACTGTACATAGAGTTTGTAGATTATTAAATAAAAACTTATTGCCATTAGAAATATTGAATCAATTTCAAAAAAATAAACAAAATGCAGGCAGAAAATTAATAATTTTAACTTTAACAGAAATTAATAGTATTAATCATTTGTTAATTACTAAAAAGTATGCTCTTGATATAATTGCTAACTTTTTAAAGGAAAATAAAATAAAAAGTATTTCAACAAAAACTTTATATAACATGTTTAAAACAAATCGAATGGGTTTTGATGAAAATAACTTATTGAGAAAAGGCAAAAATAAATCTCACAAACAAAAAGAAACTAGGGGCAAAATTAATAATTGTAAGTCTATTCATGAAAGAAATTTAATCATTCCTAATATTAAAAATATACAAGAATTTGGTCATTTAGAAGGTGATACTATCATTGGCAAAGATCATAAAAGTTCTATTATTACTTTGGCTGATATATGATCAAAAACCACAATTTCTTTAGTAACTAAAAATCATAAATCAGAAAATATTACAAAAAGTATAATAAAATTTATTTCAAAGTTACAAAAAGGAACAGTTAAAACCATTACTTTTGATCGTGGTAAAGAATTTAGTAAATGAAGATTAATCGAAAAAATTTGTAATGTCAAAATTTATTTTGCAGATCCTGGTAAACCTTGCCAAAGGGGTTTAAATGAAAATAATAATGGTATTTTAAGAAGATATTTACCAAAATCTACAGATCTATCTTTTAATTTTCACAAAAAATCTTGATATTACTTTTAATTTTAAATTAAAAGTAATATTTTTATATCAGGGGTGATTTTTTGTGACTAATAATGAATTAATTGATGTTTTAAAAAACAAAAAAGATGAAGAATTTATAAAAATTATTAGACATTTTAAAAATAGAATTAAACAAATTGAGAAAAAAGAAAAATTAGATGCAATTGATAAAAAATTTAAAGAAAAAGGAATTCAATGTCCAAATTGTAAATCTTATTGATGTGTAAAAAATGGTTTTAAGAATAATAAGCAAAAATATTTATGCAAAGATTGTAAAAGTAGCTTTGATGCTTTAAGAAATCATTTTTTACATTGAAGTCATTTATCTCATGAACAATGAGATTGAATAATTTGATTGTCATTGTTAGGTCAATCTTTTAATTTTCACAAAAAATCTTGATATTACTTTTAATTTAAAATTAAAAGTAATATTTTTATATCAGGGGTGATTTTTTGTGACTAATAATGAATTAATTGATGTTTTAAAAAACAAAAAAGATGAAGAATTTATAAAAATTATTAGACATTTTAAAAATAGAATTAAACAAATTGAGAAAAAAGAAAAATTAGATGCAATTGATAAAAAATTTAAAGAAAAATGAATTCAATGTCCAAATTGTAAATCTTATTGATGTGTAAAAAATGGTTTTAAGAATAATAAGCAAAAATATTTATGCAAAGATTGTAAAAGTAGCTTTGATGCTTTAAGAAATCATTTTTTACATTAGACTTGGTGCAAAACTAAGGTAATTCAAAATTATATATTCCTGCTATTAAATTAAATCTTAATGCAAATCTTCGTATTTTATTGCGATATTTTAAACTTAAAATTTTAAAACGTTTTAGTTTAGCAAATACGTGTTCAATTTTAATTCTAATTTTACTTAAAGTTTTATTGTATTCTTTTTGAATTGGTGTTAATTTATTGTATTTACTTTTTTTAAATGGCAAAAATGTATTTTTATGAATATTTTGTATACCTTGATAACCCAAATCAACAAAAACTTTTTTTCTGGATGAATAAAAGTTTTAGATTTTAGAAGCAATTTAAAATCATGAATGCTTCCAAAACAAAAAGCAGTTGAAATAATTTTTCCATTGGAAATATCAATAATTATTTGGGATTTGAGAGAATGATGTTTCTTTTTACCTGAAAAAAGTAATTTTAGTTTTTTTTAATTCTTTCAATTGGAGTTTCAGTAGCATCAATAGCTAACAAATTATTATTAGTACCTTTATTTTTTGTTAAATCTTTTTTTCCAGGTAAATTAAAAATTCCGCTTTTTATTAAAATATTTTCAATTCAAAAAATATTACGAATGCAACTAGTATGACTAATATTATATCTTTTTGCAATAACTCTATAACTACTATAGTCTTTTCAATATTCTAAAGTCATTAATAAACGCTCTTCAATTACAATTTTATTTTTTCTACCACCATAATATTTTTGTTTAGACTCAGCAATTTTTAAAATTTCAAACATTTTATAAAATGTTTGTGGCTTTATGCCGACTAAACTATAAAATTCTTGATCATCTTTATATTTTTTCAACATAATAACTATCACCTTTAATATTAATAATAATCGTTAAATTGTTAAAATTAAAGGTTTTGCACCAAGTCTAATGTAAAAAATGATTTCTTAAAGCATCAAAGCTACTTTTACAATCTTTGCATAAATATTTTTGCTTATTATTCTTAAAACCATTTTTTACACATAAATAAGATTTACAATTTGGACATTGAATTCCTTTTTCTTTAAATTTTTTATCAATTGCATCTAATTTTTCTTTTTTCTCAATTTGTTTAATTCTATTTTTAAAATGTCTAATAATTTTTATAAATTCTTCATCTTTTTTGTTTTTTAAAACATCAATTAATTCATTATTAGTCACAAAAAATCACCCCCGATATAAAAATATTACTTTTAATTTAAAATTAAAAGTAATATCAAGATTTTTTGTGAAAATTAAAAGAAAATCGCTCTCTTATAAAAGACCAATAGATTTAATACAATTATTTTAAAAAACTGTCCCATTTATATTTACAACTCAGGTTTTTTAAAACATCAATTAATTCATTATTATTCACAAAAAATCACCCCTGATATAAAAATATTACTTTTAATTTTAAATGAAAAGTAATATCAAGATTTTTTGTGAAAATTAAAACCAATTTCTAATAACATACCTTTAGTTGTTTCTTTAATTTTATTTTTAATATCTAAATTAACATTAATCATTACAAATCCTTTCTATGTATAAGCCTTATCACCTACAGTGATAAAAGGCTTATATACTACTAACTACTTATCTACTATAAGTAAGGCTTATGCTACTGTAGGTAGCAAAGCCTTGGAGGGTAGGGGTTCTAGGTGAAGGGAACCAAAATTTCTGAAATTTTCAAAGAGCAACAGAAAAATTACTATTGGAATATTCCAGCACAATAGCCTAAATAATTTTTTATTTAGTTATGGAATAATTAATTACTTTAATAAAGTGCTGGTTTAATAAAATAATTAATTATAATTGTTCAACAATTAAAAAATGAGAGTATTATCTCTCATTTAACTTCTTTTTAAATCTAACCATTAACTTTATACGCCCCGACTTTAATAACATTTTGATTTAAATGAATTTTAATTTTATTTTTATTATTAGTTTTTTCTGAAAAATCTTTTTTTGTACGGTCATTTAAAAGTTTTTTATCTTTAAATTCATTAGCAATATAATAAGGAATACCACAAGCACCAAGTGAAATATAGTTTTTTTCTTGATAAACATGGATATCAAAGTTTTTATCACTATTTTTTTCACTACGTAATAATTTACTCGCAACTCCCATCCCAGTCGCACCAGCACCAATAATAATAACTTTAATTTTCATTTTTATCATCGCTCCACTCTCATTAATTATAATATATATTTAATAAAAAAATCAATTAATAGTGTTTATCTTAAGTATTGATTCATTTTTTAACAAATTCTAAAGTAGTGTCACTAATACCCTTATCAGTTACTAAATTATATTCATTAACAACTGTGTGGTCTAAATCACCAATTAAAAAACTTTGACCGTGGTTAGCATCAAGGATAGTGTATAATGAACTTTTTTTTGGTATTTCATAGCGAATTTTTTCTTGAAATAATTCGTTAGCATTAGTGTAGTTAATAAAGTGATCATTTTGACCGTGAAGAAATAACATTGGCATATCAGGTATTAGTTTTAAATATTTAATTGGTTGTATTTCTTGTAAACCATCAACACCAAATGTTTTTTGTGCTTTTTTACGACTTAATTTCAGCATTAAATTAGTAGGTAAGAAAGCATAGTTGTATAGTTTTTCACTATAGGTACGATCTAAGCGACTAAATGTACAATCAGAAATAATGAATTTTACTTTTTGATTAATTTTATGTTTTGCATATAAATTGCTTCACATTACTACTGTTGCGCCACCTAATGAAAAACCATATAATCCTAAAGCAGTAGTTTCTTGTTTATATGTTTTACAACAGTATTCAATAATGTCTTGTAAATCTTGTGATTCTTTTAAACCAAAAGTTGTTGGTGATGCATCACTTTCACCATGGTTACGAGCATCATATCAAATAACATTGTAGCCAGCACGTAAAAAAATGAAAGCTTGTTTAAATATTCAAAATCTTGTATTAGTTATTCCGTGTAATAGAATTATTGTTTTATTATTATTTTCATTTTTAAGGGGACTTTTTAAAAGATTACCGTATAATGTTAAATTATCAATTGATGTTTTAATTGAAAAAGGAATTATATTTTCGTGTTTTTCTAGGTATTCTCAATATTCAAAATACATTGGCCATTTTGCTAATTCAATTTTAACTTTCGGTTGAAATTGTGAATTATATTGCAAGCACGCTTTAAACATTTCAATTGAATTTATATTAACTTTTTGTCTTAATTTTATTCTATTAATACTACTTTGTTTCATTTGTTTTCCTCACATTTTAGGTCATACATTTTAATAGTCGACATTACTTAGTATTGTTGGTTTTGGTTTACAACGAATATATTTTTTATATTTTTTATAAGGTATAAATTTAATATATTTGTATTTGCTAACTACGTGTTGTCCATTATTTTTACTATTTCGTCGTAAACAGGGTTTTACTTTTTTGATTTTAAAAGTACCAAAATTAGGAATAGTAATTACTTTACCTAGTTGGTTAATATTTTTAATTTCTTCAATTACACAATTAAAAACTATTTCAATATCTTGAATGTTAAATTTAGTTTTATCTGATACTCTTGCAATTAATTCTTTTGCGTTCATAAAAATCAACCCTATCTGTTTGCCCATATCCTTCTAATATTATTTTATATTATTTTATTTATAAAATGCAATCTTTAAATTTTTCGTACTTTGCTTGTTAATAATTTTACAATTAAAGTATAAAAGGCATTTTACATAATTAAAAATAATAAGAATCAAAGATAAAAATTTCTTTATTATATTCAATAGTATAAGTAAGTATATTCCTTAACTATAATTATAATTTCTATAAAATGTAATTACAAAAATAAAAGTGTTTGGCCATTGCTTTAGTTTTAAAGCAAGTGGCTTTTTATTTTTGAAAGAAAAGAAAGAGAGGTTTAAAATTATTCTAGAGATAGCGACAACAAATGTTTCAATAAGTGATATTGAAAATAAGATTAGAAAATTTAAAGAAAATTTAGAAATTTTTAAAAAAGAATTCACATTTTTCATAAATGAAAGTGTTGAGGAACAACGTAATTATAAACAAAGATATCAAGATATTTTATCAGAAGAAGAATTAGAAAATAGTAAATATGAAAAGGATTTAGCTTATAAAGAAGATGATTTAAAAAACTTAAAAAGTCATATTGAATATTTAACAAAAAGTAGCACTAATAATCAACTTAGAAATCAAACATTGGATGAAAAAATAGCAAAAGATCAAAAAGAATTAAAAATAATAAGAAAAGAAATTAAAGCTTTGCAAAAAGATAAAGAAGAGTTTAAAGAAAAAATCACAAAGATAGATAAAGATACTTTTCAAGAAACTCAAAAAAATATTGAAGATTTCCAAGCTACTATGAGAACAAAAATAAAATATGTTGAAGTAGTATCAACCTTAATTGAAGTTAATTCAAGTGATGCAAACATACAAAAGCATTGAGATGCATTATGAATCGATTATAATAATAAAGTTAAAAATGCAAAAGAAATAATTCAAATTTTAGAAACAAAAATTTCAAGTTATAAAAAACAAATTTTGGAAAACGAAAGTAGTATTAAAAACCAAAAAAAAGAAATAATATTACTAACGCAAGAACAATTAAAGTTAGAAATTGATATAAAAAAAATTAAAGATAAAATTGAAAAAAATATAAAAGAAATAAGGGATAAATTAAGTGAAATTAATAATAAAATGAATAGTTGTTTTAGTGAAAATAAATTGAATATAACCAAAAAGAGTAATGATATTATTAATTTATTTAATGAATTTAAAACTTTTCATGAAAAAATAAAAGAAGATTTTAAGTTTTTCATTACAATAAAAGAACAAATAGATAAATTTTTAGGTGAATATTTTTTTATTAAAAACTCTAAAATTGAAAATTATATATCAATAGTTGCTGATTATGATGCTGCACTTAAAATTATTATCAAGAATTTCACTACTTTTTTTGGAGAAAATAAATATGGTGAATTTTTAAAAAGTATAAAACAGTTTAATAACTATAAAGAAAGTAATGCTCAACAAGAATTACAACCATCAACTTCTAGTGATATCACTATTGATATCAATAATGAAAATAATGGTAAATGCAAATTATTTGATTTTGAAGAATTAAAATTAGAATCAGGATCAATAGTAAAAATGACTCTTAATTATTATAATTTTTTACAAGAATATAAAGGCCCATATTCTTATTTAATTTTTATTAAAGATGATAGTTTAAATGAAGGGAAGAATCAAAAAATAGCAAAAAACCTTTATTTTAATCCATTACTATTATTTGAAGATTGTAACGAAGAAGAACAAAAGATTTTTAAAAAATTACAAAATAAAATAGCAAAAAATAATAAAAAGAACTTTCTTTTTAATGAAAACAAAAAATTTGCTTTATTATGTATTAGCGAAAATGATAGTTCTCAAAATCTTTTGTTTTTAATTGATTTTACAACATTAATTAAAATTCCTAAAAAGTTTATTCCATTAATGTATGATTATCAAAAAAAATATAATTTAAATCAAAAAATATGTAAAAAAATAGTTAATAATTTTGAACAAAAAAATAAGAAAGATTATAAATTTATGTTTATAAAAGTTAGAGTACAAAACAATAATATTAAAAATTATATTAAAAATTTAGATTTATTATATGAAAAAATTTATCAACAAAAAGATCAATTACAACAATTACAACATTTATTTTTTGAATTTAATGAATTTCTTGATTTAAATAAAAAACAGCAAAGTATAAAAATAAGTGATTATGAAACTCAACAAACTAGCGAATTTCTTAAAGAAAATGATTTTTTATATAAAATGGTAAAAGAAATATCTAATATTTTAGATATAACATTAAATTCGATAAATTCAGATTGTTTGATAGGAAATTCTAATAATGTATTACAAATAGCAGATGTTGAATTAATAAACCAAGAAGTATCAGTTGGTCTAGTACTTTCTGAACAAAAGGTGGCATTTACAAATAATATATAATCAAAAGTTTTAAGCTTATAAATAATGCATATTTTCCAGATAATGAAATTATCTGGAATTTAAAATATTATTTACTTATTTTGTAATTTTTTATTTTATGATTTGAATTTATAATTTACAAATTTTGTAAAATTAACGAAGAAAGAGATTTAATAATTAAGTTTTTTGTTAAAAATTATCATATAATTAACAATGAACATCTTAATTATGGAGAAAAATATGAATAAGGATATGTATTTAATTAGAGCAGTAGAAATGGCAACAATTGCTGCTTATAAATTTATTGGTCGTAAAAATAAGAATGCTATTGACTTTGCTGCTGTTGAAGCAATGACAATTATGTTAGATAATGCCCCTAAATGTCGTATTATCGTTGGTGAAGGTGATTTAGATCAAGCACCAATGTTATTTGTTAATCAAGAGTTAGGAAAAGGAAAAACTTTAACTTATGATTTAGCAGTTGATCCAGTAGAAGGTACTGATCCTGCTGCTTATAATATTGCTGGTAGTATTGCTTGTTTAGCAGCAGCAGCACCTAATACTATTTTAAAGTTACCAGAAATGTATATGGAAAAATTATTTGTTGGACCCGATTTACAAGATGCTATTAACAATGAAGATGATTTTATTACTAATATTAAAACTATGCAAAAAATGAAAAAACATAATGATTTAATTGGTATTATTTTAGATAAACCAAGACATCAAAAAATAATTGAAAAGTTGCATGATTTAGGTATTATTGTTCGTTTAATTGGTGATGGTGATGTGCTTGCTGCTATTGATGTTATTAATAAGGAAGCAGATTTTGTTTATGGTATTGGTGGTGCTCCTGAAGGGGCATTAATGGCAGCATTAGCATTAAGTGCTGGCGGCAATATTAAAACTAAGTTGATTTACTATCAAACAATATGACCCACTGATGAAGATACTAAAATTCGTATTAATATTGAAGATATTGCTATTAAAAAATATAAATTATCATATAATAAATATTATTTTGCTAAAGATTTAGTAAAAGATGAAAATGTCCGTTTTGTTGCAACAGGTTTAACAGCTGGCGGCAGTTTAAAAGCAATTAAATATTATTACGGTACATATTATTTAAATACTTTTTTTGTTTCACATGGTGTTGTTAGAAATATGGAAGTTACTTATAGTGTTAGTCAGGTTAATAAACTATTGCCAAGTGTTGAAAAAATTATGAAAATATATAATAAATATGTTTAAAAATATTTAAAGGAGAAAATTATTTTAATTTTCAAAAAAAACTCTTGATGAAATAAAAAAAATCATCAACCTGGCCTAAAATTTGATTTTATTTAATTTTGGGATTTATTTTTTTTACAAACTGAAATATAATGCTTCAGATTTTGCATAAGGTGATATTTTATAATGTTGGTATTTAAATTTTCATAAATTGAGGTAATTTTGAATATTGGTAAATCCAATGCCATGATAATGAGTAATAAATTCTTTTAAACTTGATTGTATTTTACTGATATTACTTAAATTTTTATAATTTAATTCTTTATTTTCTTTTGATTTAAATTTCTTGAGAGTACATTTTGTTTGTTTAGCTACTGTATCATATAGTATTTGCATATCACAAACTATAATTGATTTTTCTTCGATAAGCTTAGATGTTAAATTTTCTTGTACTCATTTTTTTGTTAATCTTTTAGTATTTGTTGTTTGAGCATAAATATTTTTATTTTCATCAATTGCCATTTCAATACAACAGTTTAAATCTTTAGCATTTTCTTCAATTCATTTTTTTCTTGGATCATCTGGATTTTTGAAATTTCCTTTATGAATTTCTTTGATAAAAGTTTCATCAATTTCAATTCTACCTTTTAATTTTGTGAATGGTTTTTGTGTTTTTGCTAATTGTGATGATTTCATAAATTTTTTTTAATTTTCACAAAAAATCTTGATATTACTTTTAATTTTAAATTAAAAGTAATATTTTTATATCAGGGGTGATTTTTTGTGACTAATAATGAATTAATTGATGTTTTAAAAAACAAAAAAGATGAAGAATTTATAAAAATTATTAGACATTTTAAAAATAGAATTAAACAAATTGAGAAAAAATAAAAATTAGATGCAATTGATAAAAAATTTAAAGAAAAAGGAATTCAATGTCCAAATTGTAAATCTTATTGATGTGTAAAAAATGGTTTTAAGAATAATAAGCAAAAATATTTATGCAAAGATTGTAAAAGTAGCTTTGATGCTTTAAGAAATCATTTTTTACATTGAAGTCATTTATCTCATGAACAATGAGATTGAATAATTTGATTGTCATTGTTAGGTCAATCTGCTTATACTATTTCTCAATTTGCTAAAATTTCAAAAACATCAGCATGATTTAATCGACAAAAATTTATGAAATCATCACAATTAGCAAAAAAACAAAAACCATTCACAAAATTAAAAGGTAGAATTGAAATTGATGAAACTTTTATCAAAGAAATTCATAAAGGAAATTTCAAAAATCCAGATGATCCAAGAAAAAAATGAATTGAAGAAAATGCTAAAGATTTAAACTGTTGTATTGAAATGGCAATTGATGAAAATAAAAATATTTATGCTCAAACAACAAATACTAAAAGATTAACAAAAAAATGAGTACAAGAAAATTTAACATCTAAGCTTATCGAAGAAAAATAAATTATAGTTTGTGATATGCAAATACTATATGATAAAGTAGCTAAACAAACAAAATGTACTCTCAAGAAATTTAAATCAAAAGAAAATAAAGAATTAAATTATAAAAATTTAAGTAATATCAGTAAAATACAATCAAGTTTAAAAGAATTTATTACTCATTATCATGGCATTGGATTTACCAATATTCAAAATTACCTCAATTTATGAAAATTTAAATACCAACATTATAAAATATCACCTTATGCAAAATCTGAAGCATTATATTTCAGTTTGTAAAAAAAATAAATCCCAAAATTAAATAAAATCAAATTTTAGGCCAGGTTGATGATTTTTTTTATTTCATCAAGAGTTTTTTTTGAAAATTAAAATAAATTTTTGACGATTAAATCGTGCTGATGTTTTTGAAATTTTAGCAAATTGAGAAATAGTATAAGCAGATTGACCTAACAATGACAATCAAATTATTCAATCTCATTGTTCATGAGATAAATGACTTCAATGTAAAAAATGATTTCTTAAAGCATCAAAGCTACTTTTACAATCTTTGCATAAATATTTTTGCTTATTATTCTTAAAACCATTTTTTACACATCAATAAGATTTACAATTTGGACATTGAATTCCTTTTTCTTTAAATTTTTTATCAATTGCATCTAATTTTTCTTTTTTCTCAATTTGTTTAATTCTATTTTTAAAATGTCTAATAATTTTTATAAATTCTTCATCTTTTTGGTTTCCTGAGTTGTAAATATAAATGGGACAGTTTTTTAAAATAATTGTATTAAATCTATTGGTCTTTTATAAGAGAGCGATTTTCTGGGTGTAGAATTAATTTGAAATGCTATAAAATTTAAATCTTTTTGTTTATATGAAGATAGATCTGTAGATTTTGGTAAATATCTTCTTAAAATACCATTATTATTTTCATTTAAACCCCTTTGGCAAGGTTTACCAGGATCTGCAAAATAAATTTTGACATTACAAATTTTTTCGATTAATCTTCATTTACTAAATTCTTTACCACGATCAAAAGTAATGGTTTTAACTGTTCCTTTTTGTCACTTTGAAATAAATTTTATTATACTTTTCGTAATATTTTCTGATTTATGATTTTTAGTTACTAAAGGAATTGTGGTTTTTGATCATATATCAGCCAAAGTAATAATAGAACTTTTATGATCTTTGCCAATGATAGTATCACCTTCTAAATGACCAAATTCTTGTATATTTTTAATATTAGGAATGATTAAATTTCTTTCATGAATAGACTTACAATTATTAATTTTGCCCCTAGTTTCTTTTTGTTTGTGAGATTTATTTTTGCCTTTTCTCAATAAGTTATTTTCATCAAAACCCATTCGATTTGTTTTAAACATGTTATATAAAGTTTTTGTTGAAATACTTTTTATTTTATTTTCCTTTAAAAAGTTAGCAATTATATCAAGACCATACTTTTTAGTAATTAACAAATGATTAATACTATTAATTTCTGTTAAAGTTAAAATTATTAATTTTCTGCCTGCATTTTGTTTATTTTTTTGAAATTGATTCAATATTTCTAATGGCAATAAGTTTTTATTTAATAATCTACAAACTCTATGTACGGTTGATTTACTATAATCAACAATTTTTGCTATTTTACGAATCGAAAATCCATAATTTTTATATTAGACTTGGTGCAAAACTAAGGTAATTCAAAATTATATATTCCTGCTATTAAATTAAATCTTAATGCAAATCTTCGTATTTTATTGCGATATTTTAAACTTAAAATTTTAAAACGTTTTAGTTTAGCAAATACGTGTTCAATTTTAATTCTAATTTTACTTAAAGTTTTATTGTATTGTTTTTGAATTGGTGTTAATGGATTGTATTTACTTTTTTTAAATGGCAAAAATGTATTTTTATGAATATTTTGTATACCTGGATAACCCGAATCAACAAAAACTTGTTTTTCTGGATGAATAAAAGTTTTAGATTTTAGAAGCAATTTAAAATCATGAATGCTTCCAAAACAAAAAGCAGTTGAAATAATTTTTCCATTGGAAATATCAATAATTATTTGGGATTTGAGAGAATGATGTTTCTTTTTACCCGAAAAAAGTAATTTTAGTTTTTTTTAATTCTTTCAATTGGAGTTTCAGTAGCATCAATAGCTAACAAATTATTATTAGTACCTTTATTTTTTGTTAAATCTTTTTTTCCAGGTAAATTAAAAATTCCGCTTTTTATTAAAATATTTTCAATTCAAAAAATATTACGAATGCAACTAGTATGACTAATATTATATCTTTTTGCAATAACTCTATAACTACTATAGTCTTTTCAATATTCTAAAGTCATTAATAAACGCTCTTCAATTACAATTTTATTTTTTCTACCACCATAATATTTTTGTTTAGACTCAGCAATTTTTAAAATTTCAAGCATTTTATAAAATGTTTGTGGCTTCATGCCGACTAAACTATAAAATTCTTGATCATCTTTATATTTTTTCAACATAATAACTATCACCTTTAATATTAATAATAATCGTTAAATTGTTAAAATTAAAGGTTTTGCACCAAGTCTAATAAAACTTTAAGTAAAATTAGAATTAAAATTGAACACGTATTTGCTAAACTAAAACGTTTTAAAATTTTAAGTTTAAAATATCGCAATAAAATACGAAGATTTGCATTAAGATTTAATTTAATAGCAGGAATATATAATTTTGAATTACCTTAGTTTTGCACCAAGTCTATTCTTTTATTGCTATTATTGATTCAATACTCAGATACTTATACATTGCGCTAATTCCTTTCTTTTCTTAATTATAGAACTAACACAATTTAATTTTTATATAAGTGTCCTTTTTAATTTTACAATTAAAGTTTTTTAAAACATCAATTAATTCATTATTAGTCACAAAAAATCACCCCTGATATAAAAATATTACTTTTAATTTTAAATTAAAAGTAATATCAAGATTTTTTGTGAAAATTAAAAGAAAATTATGAATGATATTGATCGTTTACCTGCTATCCCAGTTTTAGAAAGTCAACGTTTAAAACTACGACTCATTACTTTAAATGATGCACAAGCATTATTTAATTATGCGAAGAATGAAAATATGACAAAATATGTACCGTGAAAAGCTCATAAAAGTATTAATGATAGTATTGGTTTTATTAATTCTTTATTACAAGAATATAAACAATTAAGTTCTTTAATGTGAGCAGTGCAATTAAAAGATGATGAAACCAATACGATGATCGGTACTTGTGGTTTTATTAGATATTTTGCTCATACTAAATGTTTGGAAATAGGTTATGCTTTTAATCCAAAAGAGTGGGGTAAAGGTTATGCCCAAGAGGCATTGTTGACTGCTATTAAGTATGGATTTGAAAATACTAATAGTATTAGAATTGAAGGTAGTTGTGTTAAAGAGAATATTGCTTCAGCTAAACAGATGGAAAGTGTTGGCATGAAATTTGAAGGAATTTCTCGTAGTAATTTTATTAAAGATGGTAAAGTTAGTGATTGTAAAATATTTAGTATTATTCGTAGTGAGTATTTTAAATAATATTAAAATATTATTTAAAGAGTAGCTTTATAGAGTTTTTTTTAAAAAATTATTTTTTTATTTAATACAAATATTTTTTTGCTACAATAGACTTGGTGCAAAACCTTTAATTTTAACAATTTAACGATTATTATTAATATTAAAGGTGATAGTTATTATGTTGAAAAAATATAAAGATGATCAAGAATTTTATAGTTTAGTCGGCATAAAGCCACAAACATTTTATAAAATGTTTGAAATTTTAAAAATTGCTGAGTCTAAACAAAAATATTATGGTGGTAGAAAAAATAAAATTGTAATTGAAGAGCTTTTATTAATGACTTTAGAATATTGAAAAGACTATAGTAGTTATAGAGTTATTGCAAAAAGATATAATATTAGTCATACTAGTTGCATTCGTAATATTTTTTGAATTGAAAATATTTTAATAAAAAGCGGAATTTTTAATTTACCTGGAAAAAAAGATTTAACAAAAAATAAAGGTACTAATAATAATTTGTTAGCTATTGATGCTACTGAAACTCCAATTGAAAGAATTAAAAAAAACTAAAATTACTTTTTTCAGGTAAAAAGAAACATCATTCTCTCAAATCCCAAATAATTATTGATATTTCCAACGGAAAAATTATTTCAACTGCTTTTTGTTTTGGAAGCATTCATGATTTTAAATTGCTTCTAAAATCTAAAAATTTTATTCATCCAGAAAAACAAGTTTTTGTTGATTCAGGTTATCAAGGTATACAAAATATTCATAAAAATACATTTTTGCCATTTAAAAAAAGTAAATACAATCAATTAACACCAATTCAAAAAGAATACAATAAAACTTTAAGTAAAATTAGAATTAAAATTGAACACGTATTTGCTAAACTAAAACGTTTTAAAATTTTAAGTTTAAAATATCGCAATAAAATACGAAGATTTGCATTAAGATTTAATTTAATAGCAGGAATATATAATTTTGAATTACCTTAGTTTTGCACCAAGTCTAATATACATAAATAAGTTTAATTTTTTTAACTGAGGTGTAAAAATGGAAGATAATAGAAAATTATTTAACATATCAGAATTAAGATTCTGAGCTAAAAATCCAAGATTTACAAATTTTAAAAAAGTGAAAATATTGGAAATAGGTAGAGAGGATTTTCTACTTTATGACAATAAAGATATATATTTAGAAAATTTGGATAACTATTATAAAAATCTTATTAAAAAAAAAAGATGATTTATAAATTATTAGAACTTGTAGAAAATATATCATATAGTGGATTTGAAGCTGATACGGATGAAATTCTTATTACTTCGTTCCCGTTTTTGATAGAAAATACCAATAATAGTATATATTCAAAAATATATTATGTATTAGAAGGGAACAGAAGACTGTTTGCTTTACATTTACTTTTAAATTTAAATGATTCTAGAAAAATTTTAGAAAAAAATATAGAAAAAAATGAATATAATAAATTCTTAGAAATTTTTAGATTAAATAATTATAATATACAAGAAGTAGAATGTAAAATTTTTAATGTAAA
The DNA here is from genome assembly GCF_964030805.1 of Spiroplasma endosymbiont of Zeiraphera isertana. GTDB lineage: Bacteria > Bacillota_I > Bacilli_A > Mycoplasmatales > VBWQ01 > Spiroplasma_E. The sequence goes on along the minus strand of NZ_OZ034965.1, from coordinate 268,559 downwards.
AGAAAAAGGTGAAAAATACACTTGAAAAATTTTAAATTCTAGACATTTTGGTAAAAGAAAAGGAAAGTTAAATTGACCGAGAGGTTCAATTTTAAATATTATTTTTACTACTATAATTAAGTTTAGAAAAGAACGTGAAATTTTAGATAATCAAGAATTAACTTCAGAGCAATTTAATCAAATGATTAAAGAAGTCGAATCATATACTGGTAAAAATGTAAATACTTTTGATTTAATTGGTTCATTATGATCTATTACAGTTATTGAAGAATATAATCAACATGTTGTTGAAAATCAAAAAATTATTTTAGAACAAACCGATGATCAATTAGAAACATATGAAAAAGACAATGAAAATGAATATGATATTAATGATTCACCATTTTCCATTTCTTCTTTAGAATTAGCTCATAATACAATAAAATTACCTAATGAAGTGGGGGAATCTAAAAATTTAAAAGAAATAATAAAGTTAGAAATAAATACTAGAAAATGAAAAGTATTTCATTCTTTAAACTTAGTTCAATGACAGAATTTATGTATATATTTAATTAATTCTATTAAAAATAAAAATTTAAACACTAGAAAGTTTAAACCTGAATATATTGAATAATTAATAACTTTATTATCTTTAAATCAAAGATTATCAAATCAAGTTATTGAATCTTCAAAAAAAGGAAAAATAAGGTATGATCAGTTAACAATTTTATCTATTAAAAATATTAGCGAGGAAGAAATTATTTTTGATAATGAAGAAGAAAGAAAAACTTATAAATCCATGAAAGAGTCTTGGATAGGTTAAACTTTATTGGACACTAATTACGTAGACAAGCGAACAAATTAGTTAAAAGAAAGGAACTATAATTATGGCCAATATTAACTCATATACCGACGCATTTAAGAAACAAATAGTAGCTTTATATCAAAGTGGTAAGTCAGTGTCTTGTCTTGCTAAAGAGTACAATGTTACAAGAGCAGCTACTTATAATTGAATTAAGCAATTTACTAATTCAGGTAGTTTTAAATCTAAAGATAATCGTTCTGTTGAAGAAAATGAATTAATTAAATTAAGAAAAGAATTAAAACAGTTACGAATGGAAAATGATATTTTAAAGCAAGCAGCACTAATAATAGGCAGAAAATAGAGATTATTATCAATAATAAATGTAAATATAAAATTCGTACAATGTGTCGTTTTTTAAAGCTCTCTAAATCAACATATTATTTTAATTTCAAGAAAAAAGAAAAAAATCAAAATAATATGTATGATGAAGCTGTTATTAGTGCTTTTAAAGAAAATAAAGAAATTTATGGCACAAGAAGATTAAAAGTCATATTAGAAAACCAAGAAATTTATTTATCAAGACGAAAAATTAAAGAAATTATGAATAAACATAATTTAATATCAAAATACACTAAATTAAGACACAAAAATCATCATAATAAAGTCAATGATAGTCAAATAACTAATCTTGTTAATAGAAACTTTAAGAATAGGATTAAAAATGAAGTTATTGTTAGTGATTTAACTTATGTTCAAGTAAATGGTAAGTGAAACTATATTTGTTTATTAATAGACCTATTTAACCGCGAAATTATTGGACATAGTGTAGGCACTAAAAAAGATGCATCATTAGTATATGAAGCATTTATGCAATCAAATCGCTGTTTAAAAGATATTCAAATATTTCATAGCGATCGAGGTAATGAATTTAATAATAAAATTATTGATAAACTTTTACTAGCATTCAATATTACTCGCTCTTTAAGCAAAAAAGGATGTCCTTATGACAATGCTGTTGCTGAAGCAACTTTTAAAACTTTCAAAACAGAATTTATTAATGATAAAAATTTTAGATCATTAATCCAATTAAAATTAGAATTATTTGATTACATCAATTGATACAACAACATAAGAATCCACAGCACTTTAAACTACTTAACTCCAGTTAATTATCAAAAACAAATGTCTACCAAAAAATAGTCCTAAAAAGGGTTGCCATTCCAAATAAATAAAAATTTGCAAATTTAAAAATTAACATTATAATTATACTTATGTAGGGATATTAAGATAAATTATTTAAGTCAAATTGTATACAAAAGAGGTTACAGTTATGGAAAAAGAAATAGATGTTGCATATGTTTTATCACCATTGGATACAGTCACTAATGTTAATGACAAAAGTGTCTTTTCAATAAAAACACATCTTGTGCTAATAAATAAAATACTTAAAAGTAAGTAATTACTGGCTTTAAATTAGTATTAATGATTACTAGTTAAAACGGTTGCTATTTTTAAGTGCAGCACTAATTCTTTAAATAATATTTATATCTTGTATAAAATATAATCAATTATAATCGAGAAGATTATTAACTAAAATTCAATTTTTATTTAATAAAAGTCTAAAAAGTACATGAATATTTTGCTTGTTTATGATAACATTACTAAAGAAATTAAAAATAAAATTTCTTATTTTTGATGTTATTAATTTTGATATGTAATATTTTATGAAATGGAGGTGAAATCAATGAAATATGACTATGAAATTATTGTGATTGGTGCGGGTCATGCTGGTGTTGAAGCGGCATTATCTTCTGCACGAGCAGGTCATAAAACTGCTATTATTACTCTTGATAAAACTAAAATTGCATTAATGCCATGTAATCCTTCTGTTGGTGGACCAGCCAAAGGAGTTGTGGTTCGTGAAATTGATGCACTTGGTGGCGAAATGGCTAAAGCAGCAGATGCTACTGCTTTGCAAATGAAACTATTAAATCATTCACGTGGTCCGGCAGTTTGAGCTATTCGTGCTCAATCTGATAAAATTGCTTATTCACAATATATGCAAAATGCAATAAATAAACAAGAAAATTTAACAATTTTAGAAGTTATGGTACAATCATTAATAATGGAAGAAAACACTGCTAAGGGTGTTATTTTAGAGAATGGTGAAAAAATTACAAGTGAAATTGTGATTTTAACTACTGGTACTTATATGACAGCTTTAACTTTACAAGGTCATAATAAGAAATCAGAAGGACCAGATGGTCAAAGAACAAGTAATGGTATTTCTGAGCAATTAAAAATTGTAGGCTTTAATATGATACGTTTAAAAACAGGAACACCACCTCGTATTAAAAAAAATAGTATTGATTTTGACAAAACTAATATTGAACTAGGTAGTGATTTACCTTTAGCATTTTCACATGAAACTAAAAATTTTTTACCATTAGCAAAACAGTTACCTTGTTATTTACTTTATACAAATGATAAAACTCATACCATTATTAATAATAATTTAGATAAATCACCAATGTATAATGGTGAAGCACAAGGTACTGGACCACGTTATTGTCCAAGTATTGAGGATAAAGTAGTACGTTTTGCTGATAAGCCTCGTCATCAAATTTTCTTAGAGCCAGAATCACTTGCTTTGGATTCGATTTATGTCCAAGGTTTTTCAACATCATTGCCAATTGATGTGCAAGATAAAATGTTGAGAACGTTACCTGGCTTAGAAAATTGTGAAGTATTAAAATGAGCATATGCTATTGAATATGATGCTTTTGAACCAACACAATTATGACCAACATTGGAAACTAAATTAATTAAAAACTTATTTAGTGCTGGTCAAATTAATGGTACTAGTGGTTATGAAGAAGCAGCGTGTCAAGGTTTAATAGCTGGAATTAATGCCCATTTAAAAATAAAAAAAGAAAAACCATTAATTTTAAAGCGTGATGAAGCATATATCGGAGTTTTAATTGATGATTTAGTAACAAAAGGAACAGTTGAACCTTATCGTTTATTAACTTCTTTAGCTGAACATCGTTTATTATTACGAAATGATAATGCTCAAACAAGATTAATTAAGTATGGTTATCAAGTTGGCTTAGTTAGTGAACAACGTTGATCGCAATTTAATATTCAACAAACATTAATGTCCAATATTGTTGAAAAATTAAAAACTATTAAAGTTAGTCCCAATTCAGAAGTTGCTAAGTATATTATTAATAATAATTTAGGTCCAATTCCCGATAATCATATTATTGCTTATGAATTATTAAAACGCCCGGGTGTCAAATTATCAATGTTTACTTCACAGTTACCTTTAATAAATGATTTACAATATCATGAATTAATGGAATTAGAAATTACAATTAAATATTCGGGGTATATTAATCAGCAACTAAAAATGGCGCAACAAACTAATAGTTTAGAAAAAAAACAAATTCCTAGTGATATTGATTATGATTTAGTAGAAAGTATTACTGGTGAAGCTAGAGAAAAATTAAAGCGTGTTAGACCATTAACAATTGGTCATGCTACAAGAATTTCTGGTGTTAGTCCTGCTGATATTCAAGTTTTATTATTTTTTTTAAAACGCAAATATCCAAATTTAAATATTTAATAAATTAGCGATCTTAATTAAAAGATCGCTAATTTATTAAATATTTTACTTGTATTTTAAAGTTCAAAGAAGATTTTGATTTATGATGATCAAAAGAAATTAAACAGTAGACTTGGTGCAAAACTAAGGTAATTCAAAATTATATATTCCTGCTATTAAATTAAATCTTAATGCAAATCTTCGTATTTTATTGCGATATTTTAAACTTAAAATTTTAAAACGTTTTAGTTTAGCAAATACGTGTTCAATTTTAATTCTAATTTTACTTAAAGTTTTATTGTATTCTTTTTGAATTGGTGTTAATTGATTGTATTTACTTTTTTTAAATGGCAAAAATGTATTTTTATGAATATTTTGTATACCTTGATAACCTGAATCAACAAAAACTTGTTTTTCTGGATGAATAAAAGTTTTAGATTTTAGAAGCAATTTAAAATCATGAATGCTTCCAAAACAAAAAGCAGTTGAAATAATTTTTCCATTGGAAATATCAATAATTATTCGGGATTTGAGAGAATGATGTTTCTTTTTACCTGAAAAAAGTAATTTTAGTTTTTTTTAATTCTTTCAATTGGAGTTTCAGTAGCATCAATAGCTAACAAATTATTATTAGTACCTTTATTTTTTGTTAAATCTTTTTTTCCAGGTAAATTAAAAATTCCGCTTTTTATTAAAATATTTTCAATTCAAAAAAATATTACGAATGCAACTAGTATGACTAATATTATATCTTTTTGCAATAACTCTATAACTACTATAGTCTTTTCAATATTCTAAAGTCATTAATAAACGCTCTTCAATTACAATTTTATTTTTTCTACCACCATAATATTTTTGTTTAGACTCAGCAATTTTTAAAATTTCAAGCATTTTATAAAATGTTTTTGGCTTTATGCCGACTAAACTATAAAACGGACTTCTCCCCACATGTACTTGTGGAGGAAACAATGAAATTGAATGAGTTCAACAATATATTTCAAACAGAAAAAGATTGTTTGAAATATATAGCAAGTTTGAAGGAAAACAAATGTATGAGGTGTTCTTGAACAAATTTGAATACTTCTGATTTAAGAAGAATAAGATGTTTGAAATGTCATCAAACATTTAGTATTCTTCATGACACCATTTTTTACAAGTCACAAACACCTTTGACATCTTGGTTTTATCTCATCTTTAGATGAATAAACACCAAACATGGAATTCCATCAACTGATGTTGCAAAAGAATTGGGAGTAACTTTGAAAACTGCTTGAAGAATGGGTCATAAAATCCGAAGTGCAATTGCAAAACAAGAACCTCAATTCATTGTTGAGGGCATAGTGCAAATGGATGAAATGTATCTTTCACATATGGGTTTTAAAAAACAAGGAAGATCCTTAAAAAATAAAACTTTGATTGTTGGGATTTATGAAAAAACAACCAATAATTTAATTGTGAAAGTGTTGAAAAATGCAAATCAAAAAAATCTTTTGCAATTTGCAAGAAACCACATTTCTTCAAAGTGTGATGTACATACTGATTCTTAAAAAGGATATCGCCATTTTAAATCAGTTTTCACTAAGCATGAAACAGTTAACCATCAAGATGGCTATGTTTCAAAAACTGGTGTAAACATAAACCAGATTGAATCGGCATGAAAGCACATCAGACGAACATTTAAAACACATATCAAAGTTGAAAAACATCATGTTCATTTATACGCAAAAGAATCGGCATATAAATTCAACAATATACCTAGTTTTGAAACTGTAATGTTATGTTTGATTTAAAAATGTGGGGAGAAGTCCGTAGATAGGCTTTTCTCAGCATTTATGTGATAAAATTTAAAAATAGTACATAAAGGGAGAAAAGCCCTATAAAATTCTTGATCATCTTTATATTTTTTCAACATAATAACTATCACCTTTAATATTAATAATAATCGTTAAATTGTTAAAATTAAAGGTTTTGCACCAAGTCTAATTAAAAAATCTTTATAATCTTCATTTATTTTATTAAATGCTTCTTGTTTAGATAAAGATTTATAATTATCAGTACTCATTAAATTTTTAATTAAATTTACTTTTTTAGTATCTTTAATATTAGAAAATAATTGTTGCTCTTCAAAACTATTAATTTTATTTTCATATTCTTTTATTTTTGTTTGATATTCATTTATTTTTGGTTCTAATTCTTTTTTAAGAAATTCATCTTTTGCTTGTGCATATACAACATTTCTTTGTTGTTTTAAAGTTTCTTGTAATTCTTCAAAAGTATAAGTTTCTTTTTTTTCTTTAACTTCAAAATTAGACATAAAAATACTCCCTTGTTTAATAATCGCTTTTTTTGATAATCCCTTGTAACTTATGTTAATAAATAACATAATCGCTTAATTAAATTATATCATTTTTTCCCTTTAAAATAAAGAAAAAAACCTATATTTATTATAGGTTTCTAATCATTATTTTCTATTTTTCTAGGTTCACAAATGTTAATAATTATATTATTTTTTGAGTTATTTTCTTCTAAATTATTTTGTAAATCATCAAATTCTTCTGGATGACATTTTCTTAAATATTCTCATTGATATTTTGGGTCTTTCATAGTATTTCTTAATAAATAATTAGCAATTTTTTGACATGCTTTATCATAATCTTTTAGAAAATTTTGTTGTCATTTTGTCTGGTAGCGTCGGCAATCAAATATATATTTTCTATCAATTCCTAATGCTAAATTTAAACCAGTTTTTGTCATTCTTGTTGGAACATTTTTATTATCTCTAAAATATTAATTTATCTTTTCTTTATAATTTCCTAATTCTTTTCTTTTTGCTGGCATATTATCACCTATATTCAATAATTTATATAGTAATTATAACATTTTAATAAAAGCATATTTCACCACTTTAATAATAATTATTACTATAATCAAAATCATAAATTAAGAAAGGAAATAATATTATGAATTTTCTAGAAAATGAACTTAATTATAATGAACTTGATAATCAAATTAAAAACCATGGTTTAAACTGTTTCACAAATTTATTAAAAGCATATGATGATTTTTGATATCAAAATATATATGATAAAAGTAAATATAAATATGTTAAAACTGCTAAAAGAAGTCCAAATACTCAACATGGTAAAATAAATAATTTTTATCGTAGATGTTATTTAATTTTAGAAACTAATGAATATTATTATCCTTTAGATAACTATATAAAAATTCAAAAAAGAAAAAGAACATTAACTAATTTAGAACATACAATAATAAAAAATTCAGGTAATGGTAAAAGACAATCTGATGTTCAAGATATATTAAAAAATAGTAATTTTTCTAAAACATATATGACTAATGTAATGAAAAATGCAGTAATAGGAGTTGAAGAAATAAAAGAAAAAAAGTAGTTTTACCAACTGAAAAATTATTTGTAAATATGGATGATTGTTTTATAAGTTCTTTATTTGATAATAAAAAACAAAAAAATCGTATTCGTACAATTAGTGCAAATAAAGGTAAAGATTTAGAAAAATCTACTAAAAGTAGAAATGTTTTAAAAGATAAAAAAATTACTTATATGAAAACTAAGAATGGTCAAAGAATTAAAAAACAAGAATTTATTAATAAAATTTATGAATTTCTTGATTTACAATATATTTATAATAAAAGTGGTTTAGTATTTATTGGTGATGGTGCGCCTTGAATTAAAACTTCTGCTAAAAATGAAAATATTCCTTATGTAATTGATAGACATCATGCATTTAAAGCACTTAAAAAAGGATTTATTTTTAATAGAAAAGTAGATAATAAAAAATTAACAAATGCATATGATTTATTTGTTAATGGTGAATATTATCAATTATTAGATTTTTTAAAAGAAAATAATATTAATGAAGAAATATATAAATATTTTAAAAATAATAAAGAAGGAATTATAAATCAAAAAGAAAATTGAAATCAAGGAGTTTGTGCTGAAAGTGATGTTTCACATTTAGTTAAATCTTTAAAAGGATATGGTGCTAAAATTTTTAATGATAAAGTTCTTGATAATATGCTTATAATTAATTAAGCAAGAATTAATAAATTAAATCTTTTACTTTAATATTTTAAAAATTTAATAAATCTAAACCTAAATAGTTAGGAATTTTTACTTTAGATAATTTTAAAACAATAGTCTAAAATACTTGATTATATTTCTTTAATTGTAAAATTAAAAAGGACACTTATATAAAAATTAAATTGTGTTAGGTCTATAATTAAGAAAAGAAAGGAATTAGCGCAATGTATAAGTATCTGAGTATTGAATCAATAATAGCAATAAAAGAATAGACTTGGTGCAAAACCTTTAATTTTAACAATTTAACGATTATTATTAATATTAAAGGTGATAGTTATTATGTTGAAAAAATATAAAGATGATCAATAATTTTATAGTTTAGTCGGCATAAAGCCACAAACATTTTATAAAATGCTTGAAATTTTAAAAATTGCTGAGTCTAAACAAAAATATTATGGTGGTAGAAAAAATAAAATTGTAATTGAAGAGCGTTTATTAATGACTTTAGAATATTGAAAAGACTATAGTAGTTATAGAGTTATTGCAAAAAGATATAATATTCGTCATACTAGTTGCATTCGTAATATTTTTTGAATTGAAAATATTTTAATAAAAAGCGGAATTTTTAATTTACCTGGAAAAAAAGATTTAACAAAAAATAAAGGTACTAATAATAATTTGTTAGCTATTGATGCTACTGAAACTCCAATTGAAAGAATTAAAAAAAACTAAAATTACTTTTTTCAGGTAAAAAGAAACATCATTCTCTCAAATCTCAAATAATTATTGATATTTCCAATGGAAAAATCATTTCAACTGCTTTTTGTTTTGGAAGCATTCATGATTTTAAATTGCTTCTAAAATCTAAAACTTTTATTCATCCAGAAAAACAAGTTTTTGTTGATTCAGGTTATCAAGGTATACAAAATATTCACAAAAATACATTTTTGCCATTTAAAAAAAGTAAATACAATCCATTAACACCAATTCAAAAACAATACAATAAAACTTTAAGTAAAATTAGAATTAAAATTGAACACGTATTTGCTAAACTAAAACGTTTTAAAATTTTAAGTTTAAAATATCGCAATAAAATACGAAGATTTGCATTAAGATTTAATTTAATAGCAGGAATATATAATTTTGAATTACCTTAGTTTTGCACCAAGTCTATTCTTTTATTGCTATTATTGATTCAATACTCAGATACTTATACATTGCGCTAATTCCTTTCTTTTCTTAATTATAGAACTAACACAATTTAATTTTTATATAAGTGTCCTTTTTAATTTTACAATTAAAGATGTTTAAAACAAATCGAATGGGTTTTGATGAAAATAACTTATTGAGAAAAGGCAAAAATAAATCTCACAAACAAAAAGAAACTAGGGGCAAAATTAATAATTGTAAGTCTATTCATGAAAGAAATTTAATCATTCCTAATATTAAAAATATACAAGAATTTGGTCATTTAGAAGGTGATACTATCATTGGCAAAGATCATAAAAGTTCTATTATTACTTTGGCTGATATATGATCAAAAACCACAATTCCTTTAGTAACTAAAAATTATAAATCAGAAAATATTACGAAAAGTATAATAAAATTTATTTCAAAGTTACAAAAAGGAACAGTTAAAACCATTACTTTTGATCGTGGTAAAGAATTTAGTAAATGAAGATTAATCAAAAAAATTTGTAATGTCAAAATTTATTTTTCAGATCCTGGTAAACCTTGCCAAAGGTGTTTAAATGAAAATAATAATGGTATTTTAAGAAGATATTTACCAAAATATACAGATCTATCTTCATATAAACAAAAAGATTTAAATTTTATAGCATTTCAAATTAATTCTACACCCAGAAAATCGCTCTCTTATAAAAGACCAATAGATTTAATACAATTATTTTAAAAAAACTGTCCCATTTATATTTACAACTCAGGAAACAAAAAAGATGAAGAATTTATAAAAATTATTAGACATTTTAAAAATAGAAGGCTTTTATCCCTTTATGTACTATTTTTAAATTTTATCACATAAATGGAGATAAAAGCCTACCTAGGAAATTATCCCCGCATGTATTTAAATCAAACACAAAATTACAGTTTCAAAACTAGGTATGTTATTGAATTTATATGCTGATTCTTTTGCATATAAATGAATATTGTGCTTTGAAACTCTTATGTGTGTTCGGAAAGTTCGTCGGATGTGCTTTCATGCTGATTCAATCTGGTTTGTGTTTACACCTGTTGGTGACACATACCCAACTTCATGATTTACGATTTCATGTTTGGGATAGAAGTTTTTGAAACTTACATATCCCTTCCAAGAATCCGTAAATAGACAGCACTCAGTAAAAATGTGTTTCAATGCAAATCTTAAAAGGTTTTTTTCATCTGCGTTTTTCAGCACCTTCACAATTAGTTTGTTGCTGGTTTTCTCATAAACTCCAACAACCAAAGTTTTATTCAACAAGGATCTTCCTTGTTTTTTAAAACCTAAATGTGAAAGATACATTTCATCCATCTGTGCTGTGCCATCAACAATGAAACCTGCATCTTGATTTCCAATTCTAGTCCTGATTTCATGACACATTCTTCAAGCTGTTTTATAGGTCACACCCAATTCCCTTGCAACATCGGTTGCTGGTATGCCATGCTTTGTGTTTATTCATCTAAAGATGAGATAAAACCAAGATGTCATTTGGGTCTGTGACTTATAAAAAATGGTTCCATAAAGAATACTAAATTTTTGGTTACAGTTCAAACATCGTATTCTTCTCAAATCAGAAGCATTCAAACTAGAAGAAGCACACCTGATGCATTTCATTATTTTCAACTTCGCTATATATTTCAAACAATCGTTTTCAGTTTGAAATATACTGTTGAATTCATTTCAATTCATTTTTTCCTCCACACTAGTACATGCGGGGATAATTTCCAAATAGAATTAAACAAATTGAGAAAAAAGAAAAATTAGATGCAATTGATAAAAAATTTAAAGAAAAATGAATTCAATGTCCAAATTGTAAATCTTATTGATGTGTAAAAAATGGTTTTAAGAATAATAAGCAAAAATATTTATGCAAAGATTGTAAAAGTAGCTTTGATGCTTTAAGAAATCATTTTTTACATTGAAGTCATTTATCTCATGAACAATGAGATTGAATAATTTGATTGTCATTGTTAGGTCAATCTGCTTATACTATTTCTCAATTTGCTAAAATTTCAAAAACATCAGCATGATTTAATCGTCAAAAATTTATGAAATCATCACAATTAGCAAAAAAACAAAAACCATTCACAAAATTAAAAGGTAGAATTGAAATTGATGAAACTTTTATCAAAGAAATTCATAAAGGAAATTTCAAAAATACAGATGATCCAAGAAAAAAATGAATTGAAGAAAATGCTAAAGATTTAAACTGTTGTATTGAAATGGCAATTGATGAAAATAAAAATATTTATGCTCAAACAACAAATACTAAAAGATTAACAAAAAAATGAGTACAAGAAAATTCAACATCTAAGCTTATCGAAGAAAAATCAATTATAGTTTGTGATATGCAAATACTATATGATACAGTAGCTAAACAAAAAAAATGTACTCTCAAGAAATTTAAATCAAAAGAAAATAAAGAATTAAATTATAAAAATTTAAGTAATATCAGTAAAATACAATCAAGTTTAAAAGAATTTATTACTCATTATCATGGCATTGGATTTACCAATATTCAAAATTACCTCAATTTATGAAAATTTAAATACCGACATTATAAAATATCACCTTATGCAAAATCTGAAGCATTATATTTCAGTTTGTAAAAAAAATAAATCCCAAAATTAAATAAAATCAAATTTTAGGCCAGGTTGATGATTTTTTTTATTTCATCAAGAGTTTTTTTGAAAATTAAAAGATATTAGTGAAAGTGTTATTAGTCAAATTACTGATGATGTTATTGATGATGTCAAAGCATGGCAAAATCGGCCATTAGAAAGTATTTATCCGATTGTTTATTTTGATTGTATAGTAGTTAAAGTACGACAAGATAAACGGATTATTAACAAATCAGTTTATATAGCACTAGGAGTTGATTTAGAAGGTAAAAAAGATGTTTTAGGTTTATGAATTAGTGAAAATGAAGGTTCTAGATTTTGATTATCTAATTTTACAGAAATGAAAAATCGAGGCTTAAATGATATTCTTATTGCTTGTAGTGATAATTTAACAGGCATGTCAGAAGCAATACAATCAGTTTATCCTAAAACCGAACATCAATTATGCATAGTTCATCAAATTAGAAATAGTTTAAAATATGTTTCATACAAACATCGAAAATCTCTAGTTAAAGATTTAAAACCAATTTATAGTGCATGTAGTGAAGAACAAGCAATGCAAGCTTTAGAATCGTTTGAAAATAAATGAAATAAACAATATCCTCCAATTACTAAATCTTGATATAAAAATTGAGATAATTTAATGGTTTTTATTAGTTATCCACCAGAAATTAAAAGAGTAATTTATACTACAAATGCTATTGAATCTGTTAATAGTCAATTACGAAAAGTTATTAGAAATAAAAAAGTTTTTCCTAACGATATGGCAGTTTTCAAAATATTTTACTTAGCAATTGAAAATATAACAAAAAAATGAACAATGCCTATTCAAAATTGAAATACAGCAATTGCTCATTTTATGATAAAATTTGAAGACAGAATTAATCTAAACTAGTACCTTGTAAAACAAAGATACACAGATTACATAAAAGCCTCTATCTTTATAACATATTATAAATTTTAATTAAATCTATAAATATTTATTTAAATGTTTTGAATAGTGTTGTTACTACTTCTATCGGTTCTTCCATTTTTAATAACACTAATGTTTTTGAAACTTCTACCACTTTTATACAAACTTCTGCTTTGGTTCTAGCTACAGTAACTTTATTTCATAATAACACTGTTTCTTTTGAAATATCAAATACTGTAGCTATCTTTATTTCGTTTTCTAAATGCTTTTAACATATCTTTTGCTTCTTTTGTTCCTAATTTTAATGATTTAAATTTTTGTTTTCATAACTCTAATTCTTATCACTCTTCTTCTCTAACTTATGTTCATGATTTCAGTATTGCTGTTAATTCATCAAATATTTTCTTTGCTCCCGCACATAAACCATATATTAACCTTGCAATATTAATTCAAATAGTTCCATAATGAATAAATTTTCCTTCTTAATTAAAATAAAAAAATATAAATCTTTTAAAAATAAAATAATAAGGTTTTAAAAACTATATTAAAATTTAATATTTAATTCTAAACAAAAAATGATAAAATTTATTTATTATTATAAATATAAAAAGAGGTATTATGAAAGTTTTTTTAAACGTATCATTACTGCTATTTCTGTACTTTTATGTATTACAATTATTTGAATTCCTATTCATTTTTTCTTAAAAACTTTAATATATGGAGATAAACGAGAAAATCAAAGAAATTAAAAAAAACATCAATTATGATGTTTTTTTTAATTTTAAATTAATAGTAAAAATATAACTTAAATTACACTTCCAATAAAAAATTATTTATTTTTTCAAAAACAATATTCATATTTAATTTCTTAGGTTTAAAAGAACCATTGTTATTAATTTTCATAAACATTTCTTTATACCACAAAGAAAGTTGTTCATAAAAATCTTTATTTATTTTATCCTTATTTTTAATTGTCATCATCATAATTTCATATCAATTTAAATTCCATTTATATGGCTGAAAACCTTTTAAATCTCATTGTATGCAACATTCAATAATTAAAAAATCAGGAGTTGCAACAAATTCAAAATCATTGTATTTAGTATAACATTTAAATAATGAATTAACATAATGATTTCGTTTTTGCATTTCTAATTCTCATTTACATAAAAGTAAATTAAAGTAGTTGCGTTCCAAATCTAAAAATGGTTGCATTGCCATATTTGTAATTTTTTTATTTAAACAATGATCATACATTAGTAATTCCTTACGTAATGCAGTTAAACTCATATCTGGTGTATAACTAAATAATTCATACGGAATAATTCTCATTATTAATTTTCCATTCTATATTATTTAACTTTTACTTTATTTTGTTCTTTTTTAATTAATTTATTAACTAAAAGTCTAATTCCTTTATACACTTCTAATAATCACATTGGTATTGTTGATAAAGCAATACAAAGTAATCAATCAACTGCACGAAAACCAGCACCAATACCAAAAGCATTGCTAACAACAGGTGCAAAAATAATAAAAGTATTAATAGCAAAAGCACTAATCGCCGCAACTCAAATATATTTATTTTTTCAAGTAATCTTATTAAAAATACTTGTATTAGCACCTGAAACAAAAGAAAATTCATAAAAAACAGGAGCATTAGTCATTATAACAAAAACAAAAACAAAACCTTCACTATTATTTTCATGTAAAATTTGAGGTAAAAAATGAAAAGCTAATAGTAACAAGGTACTTAATATTATACTAACAATACCAATAAATCCTCAACTACCAGTAAGAATTCTATCATTCCGTTTCGTTGGTTTTCTAAGCATTAAATCAGGGTTATTAGGTCCCATTGACATTGGAATTGCAATAACAGATTCAACAATTAAATTAATTCATAAAATTTGAATTGGTTGCAATAATTCATTTCATCCAAAAATAGCACCAATAACAATTGAAAATACTTGGGCCATATTAGTAATTAAAATAAAAATAACAATTCTTTTAATTTTACTGTAAATATTACGCCCTTCTTCAATAGCATCAACAATAGTAGCGAAATTATCATCAGTTAATACTATTTGTGAAGATTCTTTAGCAACATCGGTTCCCGTAATACCCATCGCTACTCCAATATCTGCCGCTTTTAAACTAGGAGCATCATTAACACCATCACCAGTCATCGAAACAACCTTATTATGACTCTGTAATGCTTTAACAATCTTAACTTTATGTTCAGGAGAAACACGTGCAAAAACTCGATATTGATTAATATTAGCATTAAATGATTCTTCTGGAATATCATCAATTGTATTACCACTAAGTGCTTGTGTTTTATTTTCAATCAAACCTAATTCTTGACCAATAGCAACAGCAGTATTTAAATGATCACCAGTAATCATAATTGTATCAATACCTGCTTTTTTAGTTTTAACTAAAGAATCTTTAACTTCGTTTCTTGGCGGATCAATCATTCCAACCAATCCTAAAAAAGTTAAATTACTTTCAATTTCACTAATATTACTATAATCTTTCGTATTATTAACAGTTTTATAACTTGCTCCTAAAACACGTAATGCTGAATTTGACATTTCTTCCATACTTGCAATTATTTCTTTTTTAATTTGTGCAGTTAATACTACCCTTTCGTTATTAATAAGCGTATGAGTACAAATATTAATCATATTATCAACCGCGCCTTTAACAAAAACATAAGTTTCTTTATCGTATTCATTAATTGTTGACATTAATTTACGATTGGAATCAAAAGGTATTTCATGAACTCGAGTATGTTTATCACTAAGTGCCTTTGTTGGAAACTTTAATGTTTCTGATCAATTAATAAGTGCTGCTTCTGTTGGATCACCAATAGTTTTATTTTTACTAACTTCACTATTATTACATAATACTAAACAATCTAAAAATAATTGTTCTTGTTTAGTTTTCTTTTTAAAGTAATTACTATCATTAACTGATTTTGTTAAATAATATTTTTTAACAGTCATTTTATTTTGTGTTAAAGTTCCGGTTTTATCAGAACAAATAATATCAAGTTGACCTAATGTTTCAACAGCAGGTAAATGTTTAACAATAGCATGTTTTTTTGCCATTCTTGAACTTCCCAGTGATAATGAAACAGTGACAATAACTTGCAAACCTTCAGGTATTACTGCTATTGTTAAAGCAATTCCAAAAATTAAAGCATTAATAGCAGGTACTTTAATTAAGAAAAATTGTAGTAAAAACATAGCTAAACCTAATAATAAAGCAAAAACTGAAATTATTCTAATTAAAAAAGACATTTGTCGCGTTAATGGTGATTTAGGTTCTTTTTCTTCTTGTAATAACTTAGTTATTTTTCCAATTTCAGAAGTTTTTGCTGTTGCATAAACTAAACCAAGACCACTACCTGTCGCAATAGAAGTAGACATAAAAGCAAGATTAGTTCTTTCACCAATTGATAATTTTTCTTCAGTTAATGCTTCAGTAGTTTTACTAATCAAGGTTGATTCACCAGTTAAAAGTGATTCATTAGTACGTAAATTATAAGACTGAATAATACGCAGATCAGCAGGTACAAACATTCCCGCATCTAAATAAACCAAATCACCTACCACTAAATCTTTAGCATCAATATCGTATTTATTACCATTACGAATTACTACTGCTTGTGAAGAAACTAATTTCTTTAAAGAGTCCAAAGAAGCTGCAGCTTTTACTTCTTGATAAGTAGCCAAAGTAGCATCAACAATTACAATTAAAAAAACAACTAATGCTTCTTGTCATTGACCAATAACAGTAGCAATAATTGCTAATGCAATTAATACTAAAACAAATGGTTCAATAAAATGTGCTAAAACTATTTTTCAAATTGGCTTTTTTTTCGTAACTGGTAATTGATTAGGTCCTGTTTCTATTAGCAATTGAGCTGCGGCTTCTTCAGTTAAACCTGTAACAAAATTAGTATTTAATTTTTTTGCTAATTCCTTAGTTGTATCATTTCAAATCACAATTATTTAACCCCCTTTTTAAATGTAATCCATCATAATTCCTTTTCAAAATTTTTTATCATTAGATTGTGGGTCTAAAGCAGTTTGTGGTAATTTTTGAATTTTTAACATTTCTTCTTCTGTTAGTTCAAAACCCCCAATATCGGGATTACTAATAATTCGCTCTGGATTAGTTGATTTAGGAATAACTACTTGACCCAATTGTCAAGCTCATCTTAAAGCAATGTGACTAGTAGTAACCTTGTATTTATTTGCTAATTCTTGTAATAATAGTATTTCATCTGCTCTACCACCTAGCATTGTTTTTCATGAAGTAACAGCAATATTATTCTCGTAACAAAAATCTATTGTGTTTTTTTTATTAAAACCAGGATGTGTTTCAATTTGATTAATTGCTGGTTTTATTTTTATTTTTTTTAAAAAATCTTTTAATTGTGAACTATTAAAATTTGAAACACCAATTGCCCTAACTTTACCATATTCATAAAATTCTTCTAAGGCTCTTCAACATTCAAAACTTTGTTTAGTTGGTCAATGAATTAAACATAAATCTAAATAATCTAGTTTTAAACGAGTCAGGATACCACGCAAAGCATCTTTAGTAAGTTCATATTCATGATTGTCATTTCAAATTTTAGAAGTAATAAATAAATCTTCCCTTTTAACTTCTGGATTTTCTGCTAAAAAATCTTTAATTGCATTACCAATTATCTCCTCGTTTTTATAATATTCTGCAGTATCAATAAGACGATAACCATTTTGCAAAGCACAAATTACTGAATTATAAATAGATTTACTATCAACCATTAAATATGTACCTAATCCAAATTGAGGCATTTTGACACCATTATTTAGAGTTATCGTTTTTTGTAAAATTTGTTCTTTTGTAAGTTTTACCATTTGTCTAATATCCTTTCAAACAAAATATTAATTATAACCCGCTGTAAAACGTTTTTTAATAAAAGTTTGTTCTTTAATCTCATTAATAATAGCAATTGCAGCATCACCATAACTAATCTCGCTTTTTCCTTCTTTATTAACAATTAAATGATTGTTACCAATTTTAAATTTACCTAAAGTTGGTAATTCTGGGTCATAGTATAAAGAAGGGCTCAAATATGTTCAATTAATGTCACTGCTACGATAAGTAGCTAATACTTGAACTTGTTGTTGTGCATGTTCTTTTCATGCTTCAGGAAATGCACTTGTTTCTACTAATATTTCATTCTTATCATCTAACAAACTACCAGCACCACCAACAATTAATAACCTTTTAATATTTTGACATTCATGCATGATAGTAATTAAGTTTTTAGCAACTTGCTGATGAATATTTTGGGGATTATCAATAGTAGGGCCGTAAGCACTAATTAAAATATCAACATCATTAACAACCGCTTTAATACTACTTTTATTAGTAAGATCAGCTTTTTTAATGGTCAATCGATTATCATTATTAAGAATTGGCATTTTAATAGGATTTCTAGTAATGGCAACAACTTGATATCCCTGTTTTAAAGCTTCTTTAGTTAAAGCAAGTCCTGATTTTCCTGATGCTCCAATAATTCCAATTTTCATAGTTAATACTCCTTTTCAAACTTAATTTTAACGAAGAGTCAACAATATACTATAGTAATTATAGCATAAGTACACCTTATATTAGGTATTAGTTTGGGCGTTAGTAAATCATAAAATTATGATTTTAATTTATAATATTGCTACTTTTACTCATAAATTTACAATTATATATAATAATTTAAGGCTTTTCTCCCTTTATGTACTATTTTTAATTTTATCACATAAATGCTGAGAAAAGCCTATCTACGGACTTCTCCCCACATTTTTAAATCAAACATAACATTACAGTTTCAAAACTAGGTATATTGTTGAATTTATATGCCGATTCTTTTGCGTATAAATGAACATGATGTTTTTCAACTTTGATATGTGTTTTAAATGTTCGTCTGATGTGCTTTCATGCCGATTCAATCTGGTTTATGTTTACACCAGTTTTTGAAACATAGCAATCTTGATGGTTAACTGTTTCATGCTTAGTGAAAACTGATTTAAAATGGCGATATCCTTTTCAAGAATCAGTATGTACATCACACTTTGAAGAAATGTGGTTTCTTGCAAATTGCAAAAGATTTTTTTGATTTGCATTTTTCAACACTTTCACAATTAAATTATTGGTTGTTTTTTCATAAATCCCAACAATCAAAGTTTTATTTTTTAAGGATCTTCCTTGTTTTTTAAAACCCATATGTGAAAGATACATTTCATCCATTTGCACTATGCCCTCAACAATGAATTGAGGTTCTTGTTTTGCAATTGCACTTCGGATTTTATGACCCATTCTTCAAGCAGTTTTCAAAGTTACTCCCAATTCTTTTGCAACATCAGTTGATGGAATTCCATGTTTGGTGTTTATTCATCTAAAGATGAGATAAAACCAAGATGTCAAAGGTGTTTGTGACTTGTAAAAATGGTGTCATGAAGAATACTAAATGTTTGATGACATTTAAAACATCTTATTCTTCTTAAATAAGAAGTATTCAAATTTGTTCAAGAACACCTCATACATTTGTTTTCCTTCAAACTTGCTATATATTTCAAACAATCTTTTTCTGTTTGAAATATATTGTTGAACTCATTCAATTTCATTGTTTCCTCCACAAGTACATGTGGGGAGAAGTCCGTAATTTAATTACAAAAATATTTTTAAAAAAAATAAAAAAAATGATATTATTAATAATAATTTATTAAATGTTCATTGCTAATATAGATATTTTTTTTAATTTTCAAAAAAACTCTTGATGAAATAAAAAAAATCATCAACCCGGCCTAAAATTTGATTTTATTTAATTTTGGGATTTATTTTTTTTACAAATTGAAATATAATGCTTCAGATTTTGCATAAGGTGATATTTTATAATGTTGGTATTTAAATTTTCATAAATTGAGGTAATTTTGAATATTGGTAAATCCAATGCCATGATAATGAGTAATAAATTCTTTTAAACTTGATTGTATTTTACTGATATTACTTAAATTTTTATAATTTAATTCTTTATTTTCTTTTGATTTAAATTTCTTGAGAGTACATTTTGTTTGTTTAGCTACTGTATCATATAGTATTTGCATATCACAAACTATAATTGATTTTTCTTCGATAAGATTAGATGTTAAATTTTCTTGTACTCATTTTTTTGTTAATCTTTTAGTATTTGTTGTTTGAGCATAAATATTTTTATTTTCATCAATTGCCATTTCAATACAACAGTTTAAATCTTTAGCATTTTCTTCAATTCATTTTTTTCTTGGATCATCTGGATTTTTGAAATTTCCTTTATGAATTTCTTTGATAAAAGTTTCATCAATTTCAATTCTACCTTTTAATTTTGTGAATGGTTTTTGTGTTTTTGCTAATTGTGATGATTTCATAAATTTTTGACGATTAAATCATGCTGATGTTTTTGAAATTTTAGCAAATTGAGAAATAGTATAAGCAGATTGACCTAACAATGACAATCAAATTATTCAATCTCATTGTTCATGAGATAAATGACTTCAATGTAAAAAATGATTTCTTAAAGCATCAAAGCTACTTTTACAATCTTTGCATAAATATTTTTGCTTATTATTCTTAAAACCATTTTTGACACATCAATAAGATTTACAATTTGGACATTGAATTCCTTTTTCTTTAAATTTTTTATCAATTGCATCTAATTTTTCTTTTTTCTCAATTTGTTTAATTCTATTTTTAAAATGTCTAATAATTTTTATAAATTCTTCATCTTTTTTGTTTTTTAAAACATCAATTAATTCATTATTAGTCACAAAAAATCACCCCTGATATAAAAATATTACTTTTAATTTAAAATTAAAAGTAATATCAAGATTTTTTTGTGAAAATTAAAAGATATTTTTATCTATATTAGTTTTTTTAATTCTTTAATTGTAAAATTAAAAAGGACACTTATATAAAAATTAAATTGTGTTAGTTCTATAATTAAGAAAAGAAAGGAATTAGCGCAATGTATAAGTATCTTTTAATTTTCAAAAAAACTCTTGATGAAATAAAAAAAATCATCAACCTGGCCTAAAATTTGATTTTATTTAATTTTGGGATTTATTTTTTTTACAAACTGAAATATAATGCTTCAGATTTTGCATAAGGTGATATTTTATAATGTTGGTATTTAAATTTTCATAAATTGAGGTAATTTTGAATATTGGTAAATCCAATGCCATGATAATGAGTAATAAATTCTTTTAAACTTGATTGTATTTTACTGATATTACTTAAATTTTTATAATTTAATTCTTTATTTTCTTTTGATTTAAATTTCTTGAGAGTACATTTTGTTTGTTTAGCTACTGTATCATATAGTATTTGCATATCACAAACTATAATTGATTTTTCTTCGATAAGATTAGATGTTAAATTTTCTTGTACTCATTTTTTTGTTAATCTTTTAGTATTTGTTGTTTGAGCATAAATATTTTTATTTTCATCAATTGCCATTTCAATACAACAGTTTAAATCTTTAGCATTTTCTTCAATTCATTTTTTTCTTGGATCATCTGGATTTTTGAAATTTCCTTTATGAATTTCTTTGATAAAAGTTTCATCAATTTCAATTCTACCTTTTAATTTTGTGAATGGTTTTTGTGTTTTTGCTAATTGTGATGATTTCATAAATTTTTGACGATTAAATCATGCTGATGTTTTTGAAATTTTAGCAAATTGAGAAATAGTATAAGCAGATTGACCTAACAATGACAATCAAATTATTCAATCTCATTGTTCATGAGATAAATGACTTCAATGTAAAAAATGATTTCTTAAAGCATCAAAGCTACTTTTACAATCTTTGCATAAATATTTTTGCTTATTATTCTTAAAACCATTTTTTACACATCAATAAGATTTACAATTTGGACATTGAATTCCTTTTTCTTTAAATTTTTTATCAATTGCATCTAATTTTTCTTTTTTCTCAATTTGTTTAATTCTATTTTTAAAATGTCTAATAATTTTTATAAATTCTTCATCTTTTTTGTTTTTTAAAACATCAATTAATTCATTATTAGTCACAAAAAATCACCCCCGATATAAAAATATTACTTTTAATTTAAAATTAAAAGTAATATCAAGATTTTTTGTGAAAATTAAAATAAGTATCTGAGTATTGAATCAATAATAGCAATAAAAGAATATAAAAATTATGGATTTTCGATTCGTAAAATAGCAAAAATTGTTGATTATAGTAAATCAACTGTACATAGAGTTTGTAGATTATTAAATAAAAACTTATTGCCATTAGAAATATTGAATCAATTTCAAAAAAATAAACAAAATGCAGGCAGAAAATTAATAATTTTAACTTTAATAGAAATTAATAGTATTAATCATTTGGGGGTGAGTAAAGTTAATAGTTATAATTTAATTTTCTTTAAATAAAAGACAACATTAAATTATTTAATTGTATTTACATTATATACTATTTTATATTATTTTACAAGTTTTTTAGTGTATACATTTTAATTATTTTAAAACTAAAATTCCTAACTATTTAGGTTTAAGATTTATTAAATTTTTAAAATATTAAAGTAAAAGATTTAATTTATTAATTCTTGCTGAATTAATTATAAGCATATTATTAAGTACTTTATCATTATAAATTTTAGCACCATATCCTTTTAAAGATTTAACAAGATGTGATACATCACTTTCAGCACAAACACCTTGATTTCAATTTTATTTTTGATTTATAACACCTTCTGTATTATTTTTAAAATATTTATATATTTGTTCATCAACTTTATTTTCTTTTAAAAAATTTAATAATTGATAATATTCACCATTAACAAATAAATCATATGCATTTGTTAATTTTTTATTATCTATTTTTCTATTAAAAATAAATCCTTTTTTAAGTGCTTTAAATGCATGATGTCTATCAATTACATAAGGAATATTTTCATTTTTAGCAGTAGTTTTAATTCAAGGTGCACCATCACCAATAAATACTAAACTACTTTTATTATAAATATATTGTAAATCAAGAAATTCATAAATTTTATTAATAAATTCTTGTTTTTTAATTCTTTGACCATTTTTAGTTTTCATATAAGTAATTTTTTTATCTTTTAAAACATTTCTATTTTTAGTAGATTTTTCTTTTAATTTTCACAAAAAATCTTGATATTACTTTTAATTTAAAATTAAAAGTAATATTTTTATATCAGGGGTGATTTTTTGTGACTAATAATGAATTAATTGATGTTTTAAAAAACAAAAAAGATGAAGAATTTATAAAAATTATTAGACATTTTAAAAATAGAATTAAACAAATTGAGAAAAAAGAAAAATTAGATGCAATTGATAAAAAATTTAAAGAAAAAGGAATTCAATGTCCAAATTGTAAATCTTATTGATGTGTAAAAAATGGTTTTAAGAATAATAAGCAAAAATATTTATGCAAAGATTGTAAAAGTAGCTTTGATGCTTTAAGAAATATTTTTTTACATTGAAGTCATTTATCTCATGAACAATGAGATTGAATAATTTGATTGTCATTGTTAGGTCAATCTGCTTATACTATTTCTCAATTTGCTAAAATTTCAAAAACATCAGCATGATTTAATCGTCAAAAATTTATGAAATCATCACAATTAGCAAAAAAACAAAAACCATTCACAAAATTAAAAGGTAGAATTGAAATTGATGAAACTTTTATCAAAGAAATTCATAAAGGAAATTTCAAAAATACAGATGATCCAAGAAAAAAATGAATTGAAGAAAATGCTAAAGATTTAAACTGTTGTATTGAAATGGCAATTGATGAAAATAAAAATATTTATGCTCAAACAACAAATACTAAAAGATTAACAAAAAAATGAGTACAAGAAAATTTAACATCTAAGCTTATCGAAGAAAAATCAATTATAGTTTGTGATATGCAAATACTATATGATACAGTAGCTAAACAAACAAAATGTACTCTCAAGAAATTTAAATCAAAAGAAAATAAAGAATTAAATTATAAAAATTTAAGTAATATCAGTAAAATACAATCAAGTTTAAAAGAATTTATTACTCATTATCATGGCATTGGATTTACCAATATTCAACATTACCTCAATTTATGAAAATTTAAATACCAACATTATAAAATATCACCTTATGCAAAATCTGAAGCATTATATTTCAGTTTGTAAAAAAAATAAATCCCAAAATTAAATAAAATCAAATTTTAGGCCAGGTTGATGATTTTTTTTATTTCATCAAGAGTTTTTTTGAAAATTAAAAGATTTTTCTAAATCTTTACCTTTATTTGCGCTAATTGTACGAATACGATTTTTTTGTTTTTTATTATTAAATAATGATGAAATAAAACAATCATCCATATTTACAAATAATTTTTCATTTGATAAAACTACTTTTTTCTCTTTTATTTTTTCAACATTTATTACTGCATTTTTCATTACATTAGTAATATATGTTTTTGAAAAATTACTATTTTTTATAGTATCTTGTACATCAGATTGTCTTTTACCATTACCTGAATTTTTTATTATTGTATGTTCTAAACTAGTAAGTGTTCTTTTTCTTTTTTTAAGTTTTATATAATCATCTAAAGGATAATAATATTTATTAGTTTCTAATATTAAATAACCTCTACGATAAAAATTATTTATTTTACCATATTGAGTATTTGGACTTCTTTTTGCTGTTTTAACATATTTATATTTAGTTTTATCATATATATTTTGATGTCAAAAATCATCATATGCTTTTAATAGATTTGTGAAATAATTTAAACCATTATTTTTAATTTGATTATCAAGTTCATCATAATTAAGTTCATTATTAAGAAAATTCATAAGACTTGGTGCAAAACCTTTAATTTTAACAATTTAACGATTATTATTAATATTAAAGGTGATAGTTATTATGTTGAAAAAATATAAAGATGATCCAGAATTTTATAGTTTAGTCGGCATAAAGCCACAAACATTTTATAAAATGCTTGAAATTTTAAAAATTGCTGAGTCTAAACAAAAATATTATGGTGGTAGAAAAAATAAAATTGTAATTGAAGAGCGTTTATTAATGACTTTAGAATATTGAAAAGACTATAGTAGTTATAGAGTTATTGCAAAAAGATATAATATTAGTCATACTAGTTGCATTCGTAATATTTTTTGAATTGAAAATATTTTAATAAAAAGCGGAATTTTTAATTTACCTGGAAAAAAAGATTTAACAAAAAATAAAGGTACTAATAATAATTTGTTAGCTATTGATGCTACTGAAACTCCAATTGAAAGAATTAAAAAAAACTAAAATTACTTTTTTCAGGTAAAAATAAACATCATTCTCTCAAATCCCAAATAATTATTGATATTTCCAATGGAAAAATTATTTCAACTGATTTTTGTTTTGGAAGCATTCATGATTTTAAATTGCTTCTAAAATCTAAAACTTTTATTCATCCAGAAAAAAAAGTTTTTGTTGATTCAGGTTATCAAGGTATACAAAATATTCATAAAAATACATTTTTGCCATTTAAAAAAAGTAAATACAATCAATTAACACCAATTCAAAAAGAATACAATAAAACTTTAAGTAAAATTAGAATTAAAATTGAACACGTATTTGCTAAACTAAAACGTTTTAAAATTTTAAGTTTAAAATATCGCAATAAAATACGAAGATTTGCATTAAGATTTAATTTAATAGCAGGAATATATAATTTTGAATTACCTTAGTTTTGCACCAAGTCTATAATATTATTTCCTTTCTTAATTTATGATTTTTATTATAGTAATTTTAGAAAAAAAGTTTGGAAATATGATAATTGTAAAATGATATAATTAAAGGCTTTTCTCCCTTTATGTACAATTAAAATTTTATCACATAAATGTTTAGAAAAGCCTACATACGGATTTCTCCCCACATTTTTATTAAATCAAACACAACAATGTTGTTTCAAAACTGGGGTTTTTGTTGAATTTATATGCAGATTCTTTGGCATATAAATGCACATGCTGTTTTGAAACTCTGATATGTGTTCTGAAAGTTCGCCGAATATGTTTTCATACTGATTCAATTTGATTTGTATTTACACCATTCTTTGAAACATAACTATTTTGATGGTTCACTGTTTCATGTTTAGGAAAAAACAATTTGAAATCGCGATATCCTCTTCAAGAATCAGTATATACTTGGCATTGTGAAGAAATGTGTTTTTGTGCAAACTGCAAAAGATTTTTTCTGTTTGCATTTTTCATCACTTTCACAATTAGGTTGTTCGTTGTTTTTTCATAAATACCAACAATCAGTGTTTTATTCATCAAGGATCTTCCTTGTTTCTTGGCACCTATATGTGAAAGATACATTTCATCAATCTGTACTATGCCTCCCACAATGAATTCATGTTCTTGTTTGGCGATACGCTTTCTGATTTCATGACCCATTCTCCAAGCTGTTTTCAAGGTCACTCCCAATTCTTTTGCAACATCTGTTGATGGAATTCCATGTTTGGTATTTATTCATCGAAAAATGAGATAAAACCAAGATGTCAAAGGAATTTGTGACCTTGAAAAAATGGTTCCAGAGAGGATACTGAATGTTTGATTACATTTCAAGCATCTTACTCTTTTTAAATCAGAAGTATTCAAAGTAGAACTATAGCACCGTATGCATTTGGTTTCTTTCAACATTGCTATATATTCAAGACATTGTTGTTCGGTTTGAAAAACGTTGTTGAACTCATTAAATTTCATTTGTTCCTCCCACGCGTACATGTGGGGAGAAATCCGTAATTAAATATATATGTTTTAAAATAAGGTGAT
This sequence comes from Spiroplasma endosymbiont of Zeiraphera isertana, assembly GCF_964030805.1. Taxonomy (GTDB): domain Bacteria; phylum Bacillota_I; class Bacilli_A; order Mycoplasmatales; family VBWQ01; genus Spiroplasma_E. The sequence goes on along the minus strand of NZ_OZ034965.1, from coordinate 241,475 downwards.
AATATGCCAGCAAAAAGAAAATAATTAGGAAATTATAAAGAAAAAATAAATGAATATTTTAGAGATAATAAAAATGTTCCAACAAGAATGACAAAAACTGGTTTAAATTTAGCATTAGGAATTGATAGAAAATATATATTTGATTGCCGACGCTACCAGACAAAATGACAACAAAAATTTTTAAAAGATTATGATAAAGCATGTCAAAAAATTGCTAATTATTTATTAAGAAGTACTATGCAAGACCCAAAGTATCAATGAGAATATTTAAGAAAATGTCATCCAGAAGAATTTTTTAATTTTCACAAAAAATCTTGATATTACTTTTAATTTAAAATTAAAAGTAATATTTTTATATCAGGGGTGATTTTTTGTGACTAATAATGAATTAATTGATGTTTTAAAAAACAAAAAAGATGAAGAATTTATAAAAATTATTAGACATTTTAAAAATAGAATTAAACAAATTGAGAAAAAAGAAAAATTAGATGCAATTGATAAAAAATTTAAAGAAAAAGGAATTCAATGTCCAAATTGTAAATCTTATTGATGTGTAAAAAATGGTTTTAAGAATAATAAGCAAAAATATTTATGCAAAGATTGTAAAAGTAGCTTTGATGCTTTAAGAAATCATTTTTTACATTGAAGTCATTTATCTCATGAACAATGAGGTTGAATAATTTGATTGTCATTGTTAGGTCAATCTGCTTATACTATTTCTCAATTTGCTAAAATTTCAAAAACATCAGCATGATTTAATCGTCAAAAATTTATGAAATCATCACAATTAGCAAAAACACAAAAACCATTCACAAAATTAAAAGGTAGAATTGAAATTGATGAAACTTTTATCAAAGAAATTCATAAAGGAAATTTCAAAAATCCAGATGATCCAAGAAAAAAATGAATTGAAGAAAATGCTAAAGATTTAAACTGTTGTATTGAAATGGCAATTGATGAAAATAAAAATATTTATGCTCAAACAACAAATACTAAAAGATTAACAAAAAAATGAGTACAAGAAAATTTAACATCTAAGCTTATCGAAGAAAAATCAATTATAGTTTGTGATATGCAAATACTATATGATACAGTAGCTAAACAAACAAAATGTACTCTCAAGAAATTTAAATCAAAAGAAAATAAAGAATTAAATTATAAAAATTTAAGTAATATCAGTAAAATACAATCAAGTTTAAAAGAATTGATTACTCATTATCATGGCATTGGATTTACCAATATTCAAAATTAACTCAATTTATGAAAATTTAAATACCAACATTATAAAATATCACCTTATGCAAAATCTGAAGCATTATATTTCAGTTTGTAAAAAAAAATAAATCCCAAAATTAAATAAAATCAAATTTTAGGCCAGGTTGATGATTTTTTTTATTTCATCAAGAGTTTTTTTGAAAATTAAAAGAAGAATTTGATTATTTACAAGAAAATTATCAAGATAATACCACTAAAAATAATATAATTATTAATATTTGTTAACCAAGAAAAATAGAAAATAATGATTAGAAACCTATAATAAATATAGGTTTTTTTTCTTTATTTTAAAGGGTAAAAATAATATAATTTAATAAAGCGATTATGTTATTTTTAACATAAGTTACAAGGGATTATCAAAAAAGCGATTATTAAACAAGGGAGTATTTTTATGTCTAATTTTGAAGTTAAAGAAAAAAAAGAAACTTATTCTTTTGAAGAATTACAAGAAACTTTAAAACAACAAAGAAATGTTGTATATGATCAAGCAAAAGATGAATTTCTTAAAAAAGAATTAGAACCTAAATTAAGTGAATATGAAACTAAAATAAAAGAATATGAAAATAAAATTAATAGTTTTGAAGAGCAACAATTATTTTCTAATATTAAAGATACTAAAAAAGTAAATTTAATTAAAAATTTAATGAGTACTGATAATTATAAATATTTATCTAAACAAGAAGCATTTACTAAAATAAATGAAGATTATAAAGAGTTTTTAATTGATAAAACATTAGAACCTATTAAACAAGAAAATAAATTTAATTCAAATGATTTTAATCCTAAAACTCTTTTAGATTTACATACAAATAGTATTAATCCAGAAGAATTAGAAAGAAAATTAAATGAAAAAGCAAAAACTACAGGTATTACTGATGTTAATGAATTAGAAAAACTTGTAAATTTAGCAAGAGGAAATGCACTTCAATCTTTTAATTTTCAAAAAAACTCTTGATGAAATAAAAAAAATCATCAACCTGGCCTAAAATTTGATTTTATTTAATTTTGGGATTTATTTTTTTTACAAACTGAAATATAATGCTTCAGATTTTGCATAAGGTGATATTTTATAATGTTGGTATTTAAATTTTCATAAATTGAGGTAATTTTGAATATTGGTAAATCCAATGCCATGATAATGAGTAATAAATTCTTTTAAACTTGATTGTATTTTACTGATATTACTTAAATTTTTATAATTTAATTCTTTATTTTCTTTTGATTTAAATTTCTTGAGAGTACATTTGGTTTGTTTAGCTACTGTATCATATAGTATTTGCATATCACAAACTATAATTGATTTTTCTTCGATAAGCTTAGATGTTAAATTTTCTTGTACTCATTTTTTTGTTAATCTTTTAGTATTTGTTGTTTGAGCATAAATATTTTTATTTTCATCAATTGCCATTTCAATACAACAGTTTAAATCTTTAGCATTTTCTTCAATTCATTTTTTTCTTGGATCATCTGGATTTTTGAAATTTCCTTTATGAATTTCTTTGATAAAAGTTTCATCAATTTCAATTCTACCTTTTAATTTTGTGAATGGTTTTTGTGTTTTTGCTAATTGTGATGATTTCATAAATTTTTGACGATTAAATCATGCTGATGTTTTTGAAATTTTAGCAAATTGAGAAATAGTATAAGCGGATTGACCTAACAATGACAATCAAATTATTCAATCTCATTGTTCATGAGATAAATGACTTCAATGTAAAAAATGATTTCTTAAAGCATCAAAGCTACTTTTACAATCTTTGCATAAATATTTTTGCTTATTATTCTTAAAACCATTTTTTACACATCAATAAGATTTACAATTCGGACATTGAATTCCTTTTTCTTTAAATTTTTTATCAATTGCATCTAATTTTTCTTTTTTCTCAATTTGTTTAATTCTATTTTTAAAATGTCTAATAATTTTTATAAATTCTTCATCTTTTTTGTTTTTTAAAACATCAATTAATTCATTATTAGTCACAAAAAATCACCCCTGATATAAAAATATTACTTTTAATTTAAAATTAAAAGTAATATCAAGATTTTTTGTGAAAATTAAAACTTCAATCTATTAAATAGAAAGAGGATAAAATGGCAATTCCACAAATACCTAAAGCATTTATTATTGGCGGTAATTCTCCTACTGAAAATGCTGTTTTAAGTGTACTTGAAGCACAAGTACGTGGTGAATTAACTGCTGAATTAAGTACTTTATTTATGAGAAATACTGTTACTGCTGACCAAATAGCAAATATTAGTGGTGTAGCAATGGCAATTTATAGAGCAACTGTTCGTGTATTATGAGGTTCAACATGAGATGAATTTACTGGTACAAAAAGACAAAAAGGAATAGTTAAAACAACAACATTAATTATTGATAAAGAATTAACAATTGATTTTAATATTCCAGAATTTGATATTGAAAGATTTATGACTTCATCAGCAAATGTAGCAACACAAATTGTTTCAAATTGAACAAGTTCATTTATGAGAAATTTAAGAGAAAATTTTGAATTAATATTTTTACAAGGTACAAAAGATTATGCAATTGCTAAATCATTAGTATTACCTTTAAATTTAAATAATATGACTAAAGAACAAGCATTAAATGCTTATTATACAATTGGAGAAAAAAATAATAAATTCATTAAAAAAGTAGATGATATTACAGTTGGTATTAATAAAGTAGATTTAACTGGTGCTTGTGGTATTGATAGTATTTTTAATATTGCAAAAGCATTTACATTATTAAATTATGGTCAAATTGCTGCAAATACTTTAGCAACTGGTAAAAGATATACAAATCAAATTATGGGAATGGAATTTTATGAAAGTTTTTATTTAGAACAAAATTTTATTCATGATACTCTTTCTGGTATGCATTTAGAAAAAGATTATAAATTATTAGATTTATTTGGAGTAATTTATAATCGCTATATGTGAGGTATGCCTATTTCATTTACAAAAGTAAGAAATAAATTAGATAATGCTACAGATAATATTCGTATTATTGGTAAAGCATTATATTCATTACCAGCAGCAATAAGACCTAATTTAATGTATATTATTCAAGAAAAAATGCCAACAGTAGATGAAATTAAAGAAGCAAGAGCAAAAAATTATAAAATTGATGCAACTAATATTAATGCTACTTATCAAAGTACTGATTATGATAATATGAATATTTTAGATTTACAAGATGTAATTTATTATAAAAATTTAGGAAAAATTACTATGGCTGGTGATATTCCTGCTAATGCTGAATTAGATACTGCAATAGTTAAAGTTGGTAATAATGGTTTTGAATCAACTAAAGCAACATATAGTAATATAACTGATAAAAGTGCTACTATGACTGGTAATAAAACTGATTATTATGGAACAGTAAAATTAAGTTTTACAAAGGCATAATATTATGACTTATATTTATGATATTTTTAATAATAAATCACATATTATTATAAATTCACCAAAACCAGAAGATTTAAATAGTTAAAAAGATATATTAGCAATATTACTTTATGAATTTCCAACTTTAAATCCAAATTATGTTATTGTATCAAATCCACATGAAAGTTTTGCTGTTTGTGTTGGAGATAATGTTAATTAAAAAGGTAAAATACTTATTCAAATTAAAAAAGTTACTAAATTATTAAAAGGAGAAAATAAACATGCCACAACAACATGTTGAGACTACACAATTGAGTAATTATACTTTATTAAAATTAATAAGAATTGGAATACCACCATTAAGTGCAATGATAGGTACAAGTGCTTATTATGGTCAATTAATAGGTAATCCGGTATTAGGAAGTATAAATGCTTTATTATTTTCGAAAAAATTAGCAATTGATATATGAAATTTAAATCAAATTCCTAGTATTAAAACTAAATTACTTAATAGTTCTAAAAAAATATTACTAGGTTTAGGAACAATTGGTTTAGTTAACTATTCAAAGTTTGTTACAAATGATATTAACCCTAATCCAACTGAAAGTCCAATAACTACCACAGTAAACCCTTTTCCAGATTTATTATTAAGTAATACTAGTATTACTAATAATTATTTAATGGATTGAGATACTTATATTTCATTAAATACTTATGGTATTTCAAATCTTATTAGCGGACTAACTGAGTTAATAACTAATAAATTTGAAGCAATAAGAAAGATTTGTAATATGGCTAATGGTGGTTGTTTAATTTCAAGTGGTGTAGCAATGGGTATTAATAATGATTTTAATAATGCTTATGCAATTCCTACTATTGTTGCTGGTGCAAGTGAAATTATTCATAATTTATTACCTATGGAAACTACAAATCATATTGAAGAAATGCAAGAAACACCATTTAATAATGAAACTGCAAGATTAATTAATGATAATACAAGTCAATATGGTAGTGATAATCTAAGCGAAGTACCATTAAATCATGATAATGCTTCACTAAATTGAGATTATAATCATATGAGTTTATAATGTTACCTTTAATTATTGAATGAATATATTATGCTTTAGCAACTAATGATATTAAATTAGCATTAATAAATGCTTTAAAAACTTATTATAAAAATCAATCATTAAAAGCAGTATTTGATAGTGAAAATGTTAATGAAAATGAAATACATCAACCTTATTCATTTTTAAATCCAAATATACTTAAAAAATTAGCAAGTATATTAAAACCAAGTGAATTAAGTATACTTCAACATGAAATTAATAAATTTAAAAATCCAATAAATAGTTTTAAAAAATCTATTATGCCAACAGAAATTAGAACAGTTAAAAATTATGTAAATAAATTTGATAATTTATTTAAAGAAAATGAAGAAGAAATACCAAATAATGCATGGGAAGTATTATCAAGTTCATGATTTAAAAAAGGAAGATTTATTGTTGATAATAAGAATTTAAAAATTGGAACTTTAACAACATTATTTCAAAGCGATAATGATAAAAAACAAATATGATATGGTCCTTATACTTATCCAACATTTCCACAAGAAATATGAATATTAATTACACAAGCAAAAGGTAAAAATGGTACTGGTGCAGGAACAATATTTTGAAAATTTTGAAATAGAAAATGATTACCAAGTCAATTAAGAAAATATGTTAAAAGTGAATTAGCAAAAAAAGGTAAATGTTATGGTTCACAAGATACTAAAGTAATTTATCCAAATAATATTAATGTACAAAAAACTATGAATTTTATTAATAGATTAGAAAAAGGATTTTTTAAATTAAAAGAATATAAAACTTTATCTAAAAATGAAATTGGAAGTAATCAATGAAGATATGAAAGAAAATAATTATTAAAAAATTCTTTACATACAAATAAATATATAAAAATTAAAAGAAATTATAATTTTTATAAAACATGAAAGTAGGTGATAATTATTATTGAATTAGATAAACCAATTAAACCAATTGGTATATGAAATACTATTAATCCTATATCAAAAGATAATAAAGAATATAAAAGATTAAATAAAATTTGATTTAATAAAAATAGTACTCATATTGATAAAATTAAAATTTTAATATCAAATATTTTAAAAATAACAAGTCATATTATTGGTATGTTAATAACATTATTTTTTACAATAACACCTTGATTAATACCTAAAATACCAATATCAATGGGAATAGGTAATTAGACTTGGTGCAAAACCTTTAATTTTAACAATTTAACGATTATTATTAATATTAAAGGTGATAGTTATTATGTTGAAAAAATATAAAGATGATCAAGAATTTTATAGTTTAGTCGGCATAAAGCCACAAACATTTTATAAAATGCTTGAAATTTTAAAAATTGCTGAGTCTAAACAAAAATATTATGGTGGTAGAAAAAATAAAATTGTAATTGAAGAGCGTTTATTAATGACTTTAGAATATTGAAAAGACTATAGTAGTTATAGAGTGATTGCAAAAAGATATAATATTAGTCATACTAGTTGCATTCGTAATATTTTTTGAATTGAAAATATTTTAATAAAAAGCGGAATTTTTAATTTACCTGGAAAAAAATATTTAACAAAAAATAAAGGTACTAATAATAATTTGTTAGCTATTGATGCTACTGAAACTCCAATTGAAAGAATTAAAAAAAACTAAAATTACTTTTTTCAGGTAAAAAGAAACATCATTCTCTCAAATCCCAAATAATTATTGATATTTCCAATGGAAAAATTATTTCAACTGCTTTTTGTTTTGGAAGCATTCATTATTTTAAATTGCTTCTAAAATCTAAAACTTTTATTCATCCAGAAAAAAAAGTTTTTGTTGATTCAGGTTATCAATGTATACAAAATATTCATAAAAATACATTTTTGCCATTTAAAAAAAGTAAATACAATCCATTAACACCAATTCAAAAACAATACAATAAAACTTTAAGTAAAATTAGAATTAAAATTGAACACGTATTTGCTAAACTAAAACGTTTTAAAATTTTAAGTTTAAAATATCGCAATAAAATACGAAGATTTGCATTAAGATTTAATTTAATAGCAGGAATATATAATTTTGAATTACCTTAGTTTTGCACCAAGTCTATTATACTAATCAATATAATTTTACTTGACCAGACCATTTAATATTAACTTTATTTCCTATGTTTGATCATATTGGATTAAATTTAATAACTAAATTAGGTAATTATGGAAAATTAATTAAATATGCATTAATAACAATAACAATTATTATTACAAGTCCTTATTTAATATATCAATATAAAGAAATTAAAAAACATAAAAAAGAATGTCATTTATGTAAACAACATTCAAATAAAATACAATTGGAGGAATAAAAAATGAATTTTTCAATAGAATTAATATCGGCAGTAATGGGAGGAGCTGTTGCTAGTGGAATATCTATTACTTTAGCATTTCTATTATTTGGAAAATTAATTAAAAAATCAAAACAATCAAATTTAGCAAAAGAATTAAAACGTAATAAAGAATTAGAATTTATTACAGCAAATATTAAACAATTAAATACTCATTTACAATTAGAAACTACATCAACTGCTAAATTACTTAATAGTTTTAATGTAGATAAAGAACAAGTAGATAATTTTTTTAATTTTCACAAAAAATCTTGATATTACTTTTAATTTTAGGCTTTTATCCCTTTATGTACTATTTTTAAATTTTATCACATAAATGGAGATAAAAGCCTACCTAGGAAATTATCCCCGCATGTATTTAAATCAAACACAAAATTACAGTTTCAAAACTAGGTATGTTATTGAATTTATATGCTGATTCTTTTGCATATAAATGAATATTGTGCTTTGAAACTCTTATGTGTGTTCGGAAAGTTCGTCGGATGTGCTTTCATGCTGATTCAATCTGGTTTGTGTTTACACCTGTTGGTGACACATACCCAACTTCATGATTTGCGATTTCATGTTTGGGATAGAAGTTTTTGAAACTTACATATCCCTTCCAAGAATCCGTAAATAGACAGCACTCAGTAAAAATGTGTTTCAATGCAAATCTTAAAAGGTTTTTTTCATCTGCATTTTTCAGCACCTTCACAATTAGTTTGTTGCTGGTTTTCTCATAAACTCCAACAATCAAAGTTTTATTCAACAAGGATCTTCCTTGTTTTTTAAAACCTAAATGTGAAAGATACATTTCATCCATCTGTGCTGTGCCATCAACAATGAAACCTGCATCTTGATTTCCAATTCTAGTCCTGATTTCATGACACATTCTTCAAGCTGTTTTATAGGTCACACCCAATTCCCTTGCAACATCGGTTGCTGGTATGCCATGCTTTGTGTTTATTCATCTAAAGATGAGATAAAACCAAGATGTCATTTGGGTCTGTGACTTATAAAAAATGGTTCCATAAAGAATACTAAATGTTTGGTTACAGTTCAAACATCGTATTCTTCTCAAATCAGAAGTATTCAAACTAGAAGAAGCACACCTGATGCATTTCATTATTTTCAACTTCGCTATATATTTCAAACAATCGTTTTCAGTTTGAAATATGCTATTGAATTCATTTCAATTCATTTTTTCCTCCACACTAGTACATGTGGGGATAATTTCCTAATTTTAAATTAAAAGTAATATTTTTATATCAGGGGTGATTTTTTGTGACTAATAATAGACTTGGTGCAAAACCTTTAATTTTAACAATTTAACGATTATTATTAATATTAAAGGTGATAGTTATTATGTTGAAAAAATATAAAGATGATCAAGAATTTTATAGTTTAGTCGGCATAAAGCCACAAACATTTTATAAAATGCTTGAAATTTTAAAAATTGCTGAGTCTAAACAAAAATACGGACTTCTCCCCACATGTACTTGTGGAGGAAACAATGAAATTGAATGAGTTCAACAATATATTTCAAACAGAAAAAGATTGTTTGAAATATATAGCAAGTTTGAAGGAAAACAAATGTATGAGGTGTTCTTGAACAAATTTGAATACTTCTGATTTAAGAAGAATAAGATGTTTGAAATGTCATCAAACATTTAGTATTCTTCATGACACCATTTTTTACAAGTCACAAACACCTTTGACATCTTGGTTTTATCTCATCTTTAGATGAATAAACACCAAACATGGAATTCCATCAACTGATGTTGCAAAAGAATTGGGAGTAACTTTGAAAACTGCTTGAAGAATGGGTCATAAAATCCGAAGTGCAATTGCAAAACAAGAACCTCAATTCATTGTTGAGGGCATAGTGCAAATGGATGAAATGTATCTTTCACATATGGGTTTTAAAAAACAAGGAAGATCCTTAAAAAATAAAACTTTGATTGTTGGGATTTATGAAAAAACAACCAATAATTTAATTGTGAAAGTGTTGAAAAATGCAAATCAAAAAAATCTTTTGCAATTTGCAAGAAACCACATTTCTTCAAAGTGTGATGTACATACTGATTCTTGAAAAGGATATCGCCATTTTAAATCAGTTTTCACTAAGCATGAAACAGTTAACCATCAAGATGGCTATGTTTCAAAAACTGGTGTAAACATAAACCAGATTGAATCGGCATGAAAGCACATCAGACGAACATTTAAAACACATATCAAAGTTGAAAAACATCATGTTCATTTATACGCAAAAGAATCGGCATATAAATTCAACAATATACCTAGTTTTGAAACTGTAATGTTATGTTTGATTTAAAAATGTGGGGAGAAGTCCGTAGATAGGCTTTTCTCAGCATTTATGTGATAAAATTTAAAAATAGTACATAAAGGGAGAAAAGCCCAAAAATATTATGGTGGTAGAAAAAATAAAATTGTAATTGAAGAGCGTTTATTAATGACTTTAGAATATTGAAAAGACTATAGTAGTTATAGAGTTATTGCAAAAAGATATAATATTAGTCATACTAGTTGCATTCGTAATATTTTTTGAATTGAAAATATTTTAATAAAAAGCGGAATTTTTAATTTACCTGGAAAAAAAGATTTAACAAAAAATAAAGGTACTAATAATAATTTGTTAGCTATTGATGCTACTGAAACTCCAATTGAAAGAATTAAAAAAGGAAATTATCCCCACATGTACTAGTGTGGAGGAAAAAATGAATTGAAATGAATTCAATAGCATATTTCAAACTGAAAACGATTGTTTGAAATATATAGCGAAGTTGAAAATAATGAAATGCATCAGATGTGCTTCTTCTAGTTTGAATACTTCTGATTTGAGAAGAATACGATGTTTGAACTGTAACCAAACATTTAGTATTCTTTATGGAACCATTTTTTATAAGTCACAAACCCAAATGACATCTTGGTTTTATCTCATCTTTAGATGAATAAACACAAAGCATGGCATACCAGCAACCGATGTTGCAAGGGAATTGAGTGTTACCTATAAAACAGCTTGAAGAATGTGTCATGAAATCAGGACTAGAATTGGAAATCAAGATGCAGGTTTCATTCTTGATGGCACAGCACAGATGGATGAAATGTATCTTTCACATTTAGGTTTTAAAAAACAAGGAAGATCCTTGTTTAATAAAACTTTGAGTGTTGGAGTTTATGAGAAAACCAGCAACAAACTAATTGTGAAGGTGCTGAAAAATGCAGATGAAAAAAACCTTTTAAGATTTGCATTGAAACACATTTTTACTGAGTGCTGTCTATTTACGGATTCTTGGAAGGGATATGTAAGTTTCAAAAACTTCTATCCCAAACATGAAATCGTAAATCATGAAGTTGGGTATGTGTCACCAACGGGTGTAAACACAAACCAGATTGAATCAGCATGAAAGCACATCCGACGAACTTTCCGAACACACATAAGAGTTTCAAAGCACAATATTCATTTATATGCAAAAGAATCAGCATATAAATTCAATAACATACCTAGTTTTGAAACTGTAATTTTGTGTTTGATTTAAATACATGCGGGGATAATTTCCTAGGTAGGCTTTTATCTCCATTTATGTGATAAAATTTAAAAATAGTACATAAAGGGATAAAAGCCTTAAAAAAAACTAAAATTACTTTTTTCAGGTAAAAAGAAACATCATTCTCTCAAATCCCAAATAATTATTGATATTTCCAATGGAAAAATTATTTCAACTGCTTTTTGTTTTGGAAGCATTCATGATTTTAAATTGCTTCTAAAATCTAAAACTTTTATTCATCCAGAAAAACAAGTTTTTGTTGATTCAGGTTATCAAGGTATACAAAATATTCATAAAAATACATTTTTGCCATTTAAAAAAAGTAAATACAATCAATTAACACCAATTCAAAAAGAATACAATAAAACTTTAAGTAAAATTATAATTAAAATTGAACACGTATTTGCTAAACTAAAACGTTTTAAAATTTTAAGTTTAAAATATCGCAATAAAATACGAAGATTTGCATTAAGATTTAATTTAATAACAGGAATATATAATTTTGAATTACCTTAGTTTTGCACCAAGTCTACTAAGTAACAATTGTTCAATAGATTTATCTAATAAATTTAATTGATCTAATTCTAAATTATTTAATACATCTTTTATAACTCGTTCACCACACATATCATCAAAAATTAAATTAGATGACAAATTTTCACTACTTAGTACCGAACTTTGTTCTTCATTAGCCATATATTCAAATTCTATTTCCTCTAATAACTTATCTAATTCTGTTTCTTGTGTTTCTGAATAAAGTTGTGATTCCTGAGTTGTAAATATAAATGGGACGGTTTTTTAAAATAATTGTATTAAATCTATTGGTCTTTTATAAGAGAGCGATTTTCTGGGTGTAGAATTAATTTGAAATGCTATAAAATTTAAATCTTTTTTTTATATGAAGATAGATCTGTAGATTTTGGTAAATATCTTCTTAAAATACCATTATTATTTTCATTTAAACACCTTTGGCAAGGTTTACCAGGATCTGCAAAATAAATTTTGACATTACAAATTTTTTCGATTAATCTTCATTTACTAAATTCTTTACCACGATCAAAAGTAATGGTTTTAACTGTTCCTTTTTGTAACTTTGAAATAAATTTTATTATACTTTTCGTAATATTTTCTGATTTATGATTTTTAGTTACTAAAGGAATTGTGGTTTTTGATCATATATCAGCCAAAGTAATAATAGAACTTTTATGATCTTTGCCAATGATAGTATCACCTTCTAAATGACCAAATTCTTGTATATTTTTAATATTAGGAATGATTAAATTTCTTTCATGAATAGACTTACAATTATTAATTTTGCCCCTAGTTTCTTTTTGTTTGTGAGATTTATTTTTGCCTTTTCTCAATAAGTTATTTTCATCAAAACCCATTCGATTTGTTTTAAACATGTTATATAAAGTTTTTGTTGAAATACTTTTTATTTTATTTTCCTTTAAAAAGTTAGCAATTATATCAAGAGCATACTTTTTAGTAATTAACAAATGATTAATACTATTAATTTCTGTTAAAGTTAAAATTATTAATTTTCTGCCTGCATTTTGTTTATTTTTTTGAAATTGATTCAATATTTCTAATGGCAATAAGTTTTTATTTAATAATCTACAAACTCTATGTACAGTTGATTTACTATAATCAACAATTTTTGCTATTTTACGAATCGAAAATCCATAATTTTTATATTCTTTTATTGCTATTATTGATTCAATACTCAGATACTTATACATTGCGCTAATTCCTTTCTTTTCTTAATTATAGAACTAACACAATTTAATTTTTATATAAGTGTCCTTTTTAATTTTACAATTAAAGTAATACTATTTCACGAATTAAATCTTGCTTATAGTTATAAACATTATTTTCGTATTTCATTTTTTCATTAATATACATATTTAAACTTTCACCATAAATCGTTTTTATTTCTTGTTGAAAATTATTTCAATTACCAATTTTACCTTTTTTTCAAATTGCATTATATTGTTTATATATATAATGATTTAAAGCTTTATTTTCTTGGAAAAATTGTGCTCAATTAACACCAACTTTATCATTTTTATTATTAATAACTGCTTGTAACTGTAAGTTGATATCACTATTAACTTTATTAATTTCTTGTGAAAGATTTTGTTTTAAATTTTTAACTTTTGACTCATAATCTGATAATGATTTATTATATTCTACCTTTAATTGTTCTTTATCAATTTTATATTTTTTAATTAATTCCTTAGTTTCAATTTTATAAGTAATTTGAAGTTGACATTTTTTTAAAATTAATTGTTCTTTTAATTTTTTATCATTAGTTTTAACTAATTCATTTTTTAATGACTTTAATTGATCACTTAATTCTTGTTTCAATTTATTAATTTCTTGTGAAAGATTTTGTTTTAAATTTTTAACTTTTGACTCATAATCTGATAATGATTTATTATATTCTATCTTTAAGTGATTAATTTTATTATTTTTTTCTTTAATAGACTTGGTGCAAAACCTTTAATTTTAACAATTTAACGATTATTATTAATATTAAAGGTGATAGTTATTATGTTGAAAAAATATAAAGATGATCAAGAATTTTATAGTTTAGTCGGCATAAAGCCACAAACATTTTATAAAATGCTTGAAATTTTAAAAATTGCTGAGTCTAAACAAAAATATTATGGTGGTAGAAAAAATAAAATTGTAATTGAAGAGCGTTTATTAATGACTTTAGAATATTGAAAAGACTATAGTAGTTATAGAGTTATTGCAAAAAGATATAATATTAGTCATACTAGTTGCATTCGTAATATTTTTTGAATTGAAAATATTTTAATAAAAAGCGGAATTTTTAATTTACCTGGAAAAAAAGATTTAACAAAAAATAAAGGTACTAATAATAATTTGTTAGCTATTGATGCTACTGAAACTCCAATTGAAAGAATTAAAAAAAACTAAAATTACTTTTTTCAGGTAAAAAGAAACATCATTCTCTCAAATCCCAAATAATTATTGATATTTCCAATGGAAAAATTATTTCAACTGCTTTTTGTTTTGGGAGCATTCATGATTTTAAATTGCTTCTAAAATCTAAAACTTTTATTCATCCAGAGTTATCAAGGTATACAAAATATTCATAAAAATACATTTTTGCCATTTAAAAAAAGTAAATACAATCAATTAACACCAATTCAAAAATAATACAATAAAACTTTAAGTAAAATTAGAATTAAAATTGAACACGTATTTGCTAAACTAAAACGTTTTAAAATTTTAAGTTTAAAATATCGCAATAAAATAAGAAGATTTGCATTAAGATTTAATTTAATAACAGGAATATATAATTTTGAATTACCTTAGTTTTGCACCAAGTCTATTGAATTAAACAAAATAAACAATTCAAATCTTTTTATGCAGCAAATGTTTTAATTTTCAAAAAAACTCTTGATGAAATAAAAAAAATCATCATCCTGGCCTAAAATTTGATTTTATTTAATTTTGGGATTTATTTTTTTTACAAACTGAAATATAATGCTTCAGATTTTGCATAAGGTGATATTTTATAATGTTGGTATTTAAATTTTCATAAATTGAGGTAATTTTGAATATTGGTAAATCCAATGCCATGATAATGAGTAATAAATTCTTTTAAACTTGATTGTATTTTACTGATATTACTTAAATTTTTATAATTTAATTCTTTATTTTCTTTTGATTTAAATTTCTTGAGAGTACATTTTGTTTGTTTAGCTACTGTATCATATAGTATTTGCATATCACAAACTATAATTGATTTTTCTTCGATAAGCTTAGATGTTAAATTTTCTTGTACTCATTTTTTTGTTAATCTTTTAGTATTTGTTGTTTGAGCATAAATATTTTTATTTTCATCAATTGCCATTTCAATACAACAGTTTAAATCTTTAGCATTTTCTTCAATTCATTTTTTTCTTGGATCATCTGGATTTTTGAAATTTCCTTTATGAATTTCTTTGATAAAAGTTTCATCAATTTCAATTCTACCTTTTAATTTTGTGAATGGTTTTTGTGTTTTTGCTAATTGTGATGATTTCATAAATTTTTGACGATTAAATCATGCTGATGTTTTTGAAATTTTAGCAAATTGAGAAATAGTATAAGCAGATTGACCCAACAATGACAATCAAATTATTCAATCTCATTGTTCATGAGATAAATGACTTCAATGTAAAAAAATGATTTCTTAAAGCATCAAAGCTACTTTTACAATCTTTGCATAAATATTTTTGCTTATTATTCTTAAAACCATTTTTTACACATCAATAAGATTTACAATTTGGACATTGAATTCCTTTTTCTTTAAATTTTTTATCAATTGCATCTAATTTTTCTTTTTTCTCAATTTGTTTAATTCTATTTTTAAAATGTCTAATAATTTTTATAAATTCTTCATCTTTTTTGTTTTTTAAAACATCAATTAATTCATTATTAGTCACAAAAAATCACCCCTGATATAAAAATATTACTTTTAATTTTAAATTAAAAGTAATATCAAGATTTTTTGTGAAAATTAAAAGCAAATGCTGATTTTACACCTGAAGAAATTGTTTCGGAACTAATGGATCTTAATAATATTTTTAGTTTTAAGCATTGAAATGAAATTTAATGTATTTAAATCAAACAATTAATTATTTAAATAAAAAAAATTTTCGTCATATTCTTAGATTATGCATATTTAGTTGTTTAGCAATAATAATGATTATTTTAATGAGTACTTTCCCTTCAATATTTTTAAGATAAAATATTTTATATAGATAGAAAGGTATATATGGAAAAATTTAATGAAGAAATAAAAATATTAACGACAATTTTTATTAATAATGCCAATATCAATACTAAAATTAAACAAGAAAAATTTTTAATCAATAATTTTGAATTTTATGGAATTTTAACTAGTAAACGAAAACCATTAGTAAAATTATTTTTAAATAAATGAAATAAAAATTTATCGTTAGTAAATAAAAAACAGTTATTTGAAACATTATATTTACAAAAAAATCGTGAATTTCAATATACAGCAATGGAATTTTTAAATCTTTGATGAAAGAAAAACTTAAGTTTTAATTACTTAGATTGGCTTTTATCGATAATTAAACATAATATTTGATGAGATACTACTGATTATTTTGATAATATTATTGGTGTTCTTATATTTAGCAACAATAATATTAGTGTTAGAGATCAATATTTATTTAAGTTAATAAATGATAGTAATTTTTGAATTCAAAGAATAGCAATTCAATCACAATTAATGTTTAAAGAAAATACTGATTTTAATTTACTATTTGCATTAATTAAGCCATTGTTATTAACAACAAATTTTTATCTAATAAGTTCTATTGGTTGAGCATTGCGTAATGCCAAACGAGTTAATTCACAAAAAATTAATGATTTTATTAAAATTAACAATTTTAGTCAAAAAATAATTGTTGTTATTGATGAACATTAAAATTAAAATTGCTTATAAATAATATTTATAATAATATTCTTAAAATAGTGTAAGATTCACTGAATAGATAGAGAAAAATATTAAAATATAAATATAAGTTTTTGACCCATTTACTTTATTTTAAAGTAAATGGGTTTTTATTTGGAAAGGAAAAGCACATGCCTAATAATTATTCATTGATTAGACTTGGTGCAAAACTAAGGTAATTCAAAATTATATATTCCTGCTATTAAATTAAATCTTAATGCAAATCTTCGTATTTTATTGCGATATTTTAAACTTAAAATTTTAAAACGTTTTAGTTTAGCAAATACGTGTTCAATTTTAATTCTAATTTTACTTAAAGTTTTATTGTATTCTTTTTGAATTGGTGTTAATTGATTGTATTTACTTTTTTTAAATGGCAAAAATGTATTTTTATGAATATTTTGTATACCTTGATAACCTGAATCAACAAAAACTTGTTTTTCTGGATGAATAAAAGTTTTAGATTTTAGAAGCAATTTAAAATCATGAATGCTTCCAAAACAAAAAGCAGTTGAAATCATTTTTCCATTGGAAATATCAATAATTATTTGGGATTTGAGATAATGATGTTTCTTTTTACCTGAAAAAAGTAATTTTAGTTTTTTTTAATTCTTTCAATTGGAGTTTCAGTAGCATCAATAGCTAACAAATTATTATTAGTACCTTTATTTTTTGTTAAATCTTTTTTTCCAGGTAAATTAAAAATTCCGCTTTTTATTAAAATATTTTCAATTCAAAAAATATTACGAATGCAACTAGTATGACTAATATTATATCTTTTTGCAATAACTCTATAACTACTATAGTCTTTTCAATATTCTAAAGTCATTAACAAACGCTCTTCAATTACAATTTTATTTTTTATACCACCATAATATTTTTGTTTAGACTCAGAAATTTTTAAAATTTCAAGCATTTTATAAAATGTTTGTGGCTTTATGCCGACTAAACTATAAAATTCTTGATCATCTTTATATTTTTTCAACATAATAACTATCACCTTTAATATTAATAATAATCGTTAAATTGTTAAAATTAAAGGTTTTGCACCAAGTCTAATTCATTTTTTTCTTGGATCATCTGTATTTTTGAAATTTCCTTTATGAATTTCTTTGATAAAAGTTTCATCAATTTCAATTCTACCTTTTAATTTTGTGAATGGTTTTTGTTTTTTTGCTAATTGTGATGATTTCATAAATTTTTGACGATTAAATCATGCTGATGTTTTTGAAATTTTAGCAAATTGAGAAATAGTATAAGCAGATTGACCTAACAATGACAATCAAATTATTCAATCTCATTGTTCATGAGATAAATGACTTCAATGTAAAAAATGATTTCTTAAAGCATCAAAGCTACTTTTACAATCTTTGCATAAATATTTTTGCTTATTATTCTTAAAACCATTTTTTACACATCAATAAGATTTACAATTTGGACATTGAATTCCTTTTTCTTTAAATTTTTTATCAATTGCATCTAATTTTTCTTTTTTCTCAATTTGTTTAATTCTATTTTTAAAATGTCTAATAATTTTTATAAATTCTTCATCTTTTTTGTTTTTTAAAACATCAATTAATTCATTATTAGTCACAAAAAATCACCCCTGATATAAAAATATTACTTTTAATTTTAAATTAAAAGTAATATCAAGAGTTTTTTTGAAAATTAAAAGTTTTTTTTGATAAGTATTTTGGAAATTTAAACTATTCAGTAAATTACACAAATTTTAAATAACTGGAATGGCAACCCTTTTTAGGACTATTTTTTGGTAGACATTTGTTTTTGATAATTAACTGGAGTTAAGTAGTTTAAAGTGCTGTGGATTCTTATGTTGTTGTATCAATTGATGTAATCAAATAATTCTAATTTTAATTGGATTAATGATCTAAAATTTTTATCATTAATAAATTCTGTTTTGAAAGTTTTAAAAGTTGCTTCAGCAACAGCATTGTCATAAGGACATCCTTTTTTGCTTAAAGAGCGAGTAATATTGAATGCTAGTAAAAGTTTATCAATAATTTTATTATTAAATTCATTACCTCGATCGCTATGAAATATTTGAATATCTTTTAAACAGCGATTTGATTGCATAAATGCTTCATATACTAATGATGCATCTTTTTTAGTGCCTACACTATGTCCAATAATTTCGCGGTTAAATAGGTCTATTAATAAACAAATATAGTTTCACTTACCATTTACTTGAACATAAGTTAAATCACTAACAATAACTTCATTTTTAATCCTATTCTTAAAGTTTCTATTAACAAGATTAGTTATTTGACTATCATTGACTTTATTATGATGATTTTTGTGTCTTAATTTAGTGTATTTTGATATTAAATTATGTTTATTCATAATTTCTTTAATTTTTCGTCTTGATAAATAAATTTCTTGGTTTTCTAATATGACTTTTAATCTTCTTGTGCCATAAATTTCTTTATTTTCTTTAAAAGCACTAATAACAGCTTCATCATACATATTATTTTGATTTTTTTCTTTTTTCTTGAAATTAAAATAATATGTTGATTTAGAGAGCTTTAAAAAACGACACATTGTACGAATTTTATATTTACATTTATTATTGATAATAATCTCTATTTTCTGCCTATTATTAGTGCTGCTTGCTTTAAAATATCATTTTCCATTCGTAACTGTTTTAATTCTTTTCTTAATTTAATTAATTCATTTTCTTCAACAGAACGATTATCTTTAGATTTAAAACTACCTGAATTAGTAAATTGCTTAATTCAATTATAAGTAGCTGCTCTTGTAACATTGTACTCTTTAGCAAGACAAGACACTGACTTACCACTTTGATATAAAGCTACTATTTGTTTCTTAAATGCGTCGGTATATGAGTTAATATTGGCCATAATTATAGTTCCTTTCTTTTAACTAATTTGTTCGCTTGTCTACGTAATTAGTGTCCAATAAAGTTTAACCTATCCAAACCTTGAAAATTTTATTTTCTATTTTTCATAATATAGAAATATTTAATATTTAAAAATTTATTAACTATAATATTTTTATAAACTAAATATAGTTTTGAACCTATTGTTTTATTTTTAAACAAATAGGTTTTTATTTTGAAAGGATATTTTATATGGAAAGCAATTCATGAAATGATACTATGTCATCGGTAATTATTAATAACATAACTACTTTACCATCGGTAATCTCAACTCATGTATCAAAAATATTAAATAGACTTGGTGCAAAACTAAGGTAATTCAAAATTATATATTCCTGCTATTAAATTAAATCTTAATGCAAATCTTCGTATTTTATTGCGATATTTTAAACTTAAAATTTTAAAACGTTTTAGTTTAGCAAATACGTGTTCAATTTTAATTCTAATTTTACTTAAAGTTTTATTGTATTCTTTTTGAATTGGTGTTAATTGATTGTATTTACTTTTTTTAAATGGCAAAAATGTATTTTTGTGAATATTTTGTATACCTTGATAACCTGAATCAACAAAAAATTGTTTTTCTGGATGAATAAAATTTTTAGATTTTAGAAGCAATTTAAAATCATTAATGCTTCCAAAACAAAAAGCAGTTGAAATAATTTTTCCATTGGAAATATCAATAATTATTTGGGATTTGAGAGAATGATGTTTCTTTTTACCCGAAAAAAGTAATTTTAGTTTTTTTTAATTCTTTCAATTGGAGTTTCAGTAGCATCAATAGCTAACAAATTATTATTAGTACCTTTATTTTTTGTTAAATATTTTTTTCCAGGTAAATTAAAAATTCCGCTTTTTATTAAAATATTTTCAATTCAAAAAATATTACGAATGCAACTAGTATGACTAATATTATATCTTTTTGCAATAACTCTATAACTACTATAGTCTTTTCAATATTCTAAAGTCATTAATAAACGCTCTTCAATTACAATTTTATTTTTTCTACCACCATAATATTTTTGTTTAGACTCAGCAATTTTTAAAATTTCAAGCATTTTATAAAATGTTTGTGGCTTTATGCCGACTAAACTATAAAATTCTTGATCATCTTTATATTTTTTCAACATAATAACTATCACCTTTAATATTAATAATAATCGTTAAATTGTTAAAATTAAAGGTTTTGCACCAAGTCTAATGAAATAATATTTTTAAAATCAATTTTAAATATATAAAGAGGTTGTAATTACAACCTCTTTATATATTTTTTTACATTTTTTGTGATTTACTACTAAAACTTTGACTTTTACTTGTTGAAGCTTCACTGTTTACTTTTGTTTTATCTTTTTCAAATCCAAGAGCATTAGCAACTCTTTCTCGTCTTTCACGTTCGTTTTTTTCTCCTCATGCTTTGTTTATTCTTTCAGCGTCTTTTGCACGTTTATCTTTATTTGCTTGACTTCATTTTTCCATATTGTAAAATTCCTCTCTTCAATATTTTTGAATATTTTTTTCTATCCTTAAAATATCCAAGAAGAATTATATATTTTTCAAACAAAAAATGTGTAATAAATAATGAATAATCACTATTTTAAAAAATAGTGATTAAGACTTTAATATTTAATTAAATTTATTACTTATTGCTTATGTTAATAAGCATTTTACTTTATTTCAGTTATGATTTGAACTTGTTGAAGGCAGTTGCTCTTGCTGATTTATTGTATTTCGTATAGATGAATCAAAATTATGATTATTTTTTGATTTAATAATTGAATTTTCTAAAATACTATTTGAGTTATGATTTATTGTTTCATTACTTATTATTTCGTCTAGTTTTTTATCTTTTCTATTATCTAATTCTTGTTTTAAAATATCATATTGAGTTTTTAATTTTGTTTCTAACTTATTACTAGTTAAATTTTCTATATTTTTTTCAACATTTTTTTTAATTTCTAGTTCTTCTTTAGTTTTACCAAGATTTCTTTTGTTTACAAATGGTATTTTACGAATTAATGAATAAAATTTTTGTTTAATTCATACTTCAACTTTTTTTGTTTTTTCTGTTGCAATAGTTCATATTCCTTTATTAACAATTCAAGCAATACCAATACCTACTATTGATACTAAAGTTTTTTCTCATAATATTGTTGATATAATAGGGACTAATGCTGGTACAGCAACAGGTATTGCTAAAAGTGTAATACTTAATAACGAAAGAGAAATAAATATTATTAATTCTGATTTTGATATTTTTCAGTTTGATATTTTTTCTTGTTCACTTAAAAATTTTTTAATTGATACAGGTTCAATTTTAATATTTTTTTCTGGATTTGAATTTGGTTCAATTAAGAGAAGATCATCTTTATATTTATTGATATTTTCATATTTTTTCAATTGTTTCATGACTTCAATATTACCGTTTGTAAGTTCTTGAAAATCAATCACTTCTTCGGTAATAGAATTATTAATATGTACAAGAGTAGTTACAAAAATTATTTCATCTTTAATTGGTAAAATTTCTTCGTAAATTTTTTCAATTCCCGTTTTTTTTCTTTGTTTTTCATCATAAATTGTTACAGAATTATATGTATATTTTGTTAAATTAATATCACTTTCTTTTGTTTTTTTTAATTCTTCAATTTGTTTTTTAAGTTTCTGAATGTCTTTTGCTTGTTCTTGAATTGTTGTTTGTAATTTTGATATTTCTTTTGTATTTAAAATTGAAGTCGGTAATAAATTTTTCAATTTTGATAATATATCGTTATTTGTTTTTGGTTCTTTTTCGTTATCTGTTAAATTAGTAGCAACTATTTCGAAATTTTCATCAATATTTTCGGATAGGTCATCATTAAGTTGTTTATCATTAGCAGTAATTTTTTCAATTATTTTAAATTTTGATCCACCATGTCTACTTTTTTCTATAACTTCAATGTTTGTTTGTTTTTTAATATCTTCTATGGATTTATTTTCTGATAGAAAATTATATGTTTGAGATTTTGTTTTGTCTGTCATTTTAATGTCTCCTTTTAAAAATTAAAACCCATTTACTTTTAAAAATAAAGTAATGGGTTAAAACTTATATATTGGATAACAGTTATATGTTATCAAATTTTGTGTATTTTACAATTAGTTAAGTTTTAACCAAAATTGGGTAATGTTTAGTAATCTGTGTAACTTACAAAAATAACTGTGTTTAATTAATTCTAGTAAATATAATTAAGTGACTAGAAAGAGTGAGTTACAGATGGCTAAAAAAGATAATCTTAATAATAATGATCCAATATCAAAAGCAGTAGATTTATTACTAGAAAATATTGAAGATTTAACAACAATGTTTAAAGAAGGAGGTCTATATAAAGAATTAACTTTTAATTTTCAAAAAAACTCTTGATGAAATAAAAAAAAACATCAACCTGGCCTAAAATTTGATTTTATTTAATTTTGGGATTTATTTTTTTTACAAACTGAAATATAATGCTTCAGATTTTGCATAAGGTGATATTTTATAATGTTGGTATTTAAATTTTCATAAATTGAGGTAATTTTGAATATCGGTAAATCCAATGCCATGATAATGAGTAATAAATTCTTTTAAACTTGATTGTATTTTACTGATATTACTTAAATTTTTATAATTTAATTCTTTATTTTCTTTTGATTTAAATTTCTTGAGAGTACATTTTGTTTGTTTAGCTACTGTATCATATAGTATTTGCATATCACAAACTATAATTGATTTTTCTTCGATAAGCTTAGATGTTAAATTTTCTTGTACTCATTTTTTTGTTAATCTTTTAGTATTTGTTGTTTGAGCATAAATATTTTTATTTTCATCAATTGCCATTTCAATACAAAAGTTTAAATCTTTAGCATTTTCTTCAATTCATTTTTTTCTTGGATCATCTGGATTTTTGAAATTTCCTTTATGAATTTCTTTGATAAAAGTTTCATCAATTTCAATTCTACCTTTTAATTTTGTGAATGGTTTTTGTGTTTTTGCTAATTGTGATGATTTCATAAATTTTTGACGATTAAATCATGCTGATGTTTTTGAAATTTTAGCAAATTGAGAAATAGTATAAGCAGATTGTCCTAACAATGACAATCAAATTATTCAATCTCATTGTTCATGAGATAAATGACTTCAATGTAAAAAAATGATTTCTTAAAGCATCAAAGCTACTTTTACAATCTTTGCATAAATATTTTTGCTTATTATTCTTAAAACCATTTTTTACACATCAATAAGATTTACAATTTGGACATTGAATTCCTTTTTCTTTAAATGTTTTATCAATTGCATCTAATTTTTCTTTTTTCTCAATTTGTTTAATTCTATTTTTAAAATGTCTAATAATTTTTATAAATTCTTCATCTTTTTTGTTTTTTAAAACATCAATTAATTCATTATTAGTCACAAAAAATCACCCCTGATATAAAAATATTACTTTTAATTTAAAATTAAAAGTAATATCAATATTTTTTGTGAAAATTAAAAGAATTAACTAAAAGATTAGTAGAAAAAATGTTGAATTCTGAAATGCAAAATTATTTAGGATATGAAAAAAATCAACATAGTAATAGTGATAATGTTCGTAATGGTATAAGTTCAAAAAATTAATAACTCAACAAGGTAAAATTGAGATCGATGTACCACGAGATCGCAATAGTAATTTTAATCCTGTAATAGTTGCAAAAAGACAGAGAAGATTTGATGGTTTTGATCAACAAGTTCTTTCTTTGATATGCCAAAGGAATGACATTATCAGATATTAGAACGCAATTGCAAGAGTTATATCATGGTGCTGATATTAGTGAAATTACTGATGATGTGATAGATGATGTTAAAGCATGGCAAAATCGACCATTAGAAAGCATTTATCCGATTGTTTATTTTGATTGTATAGTAGTTAAAGTACGACAAGATAAACGCATTATTAACAAATCGATTTATATAGCACTAGGAGTTGATTTAGAAGGTAAAAAAGATGTTTTGGGTTTATGAATTAGTGAAAATGAAGGTGCTAAATTTTGATTAGCAAATTTAACAAAAATGAAAAATCGAGGCTTAAATGATATTCTTATTGCTTGTAGCGATAATTTAACAGGCATGTCAGAAGCAATACAATCAGTTTATCCTAAAACCGAACATCAATTATGCATAGTTCATCAAATTAGAAATAGTTTAAAATATGTTTCATACAAACATCGAAAAGCACTAGTTGCAGATTTAAAACCAATTTATAGTGCATGTAGTGAAGAACAAGCAACGCAAGCTTTAGAATTGTTTGAAAATAAATGAAATAAACAATATCCTCAAATTACTAAATCCTGATATAAAAATTGAGATAATTTAATGGTTTTTATTAGTTATCCTGCAGAAATCAAAAGAGTGATTTATACCACAAATGCTATTGAATCTGTTAATAGTCAATTACGAAAAGTTATAAGAAATAAAAAAGTTTTTCCTAACGATATGGCGGTTTTTAAAATATTTTACTTAGCAATCGAAAATATAACAAAAAAATGAACAATGCCCATTCAAAATTGAAATACAGCAATTGCCCATTTTATGATAAAATTTGAACATAAAATTAATGTAAACCAGTACTGTAAAATGACAGACAAAACTAGACTACAAACATATAATTTTCTATTAGAAAATAAATCCATTGAAGATATTTTAAATCAACCAAACGCTACTTTTAAAAATAAAAATGGAAATGATAAACAAAGACATGGTGGATTAACAATAAAATTTTCTAATGATATTGATGTTAAAGATAAACCCTCAAAAGTTGTAGTTAATGACAAATTAAAAAATAATATTATATCTGATATAAATGAAGTCTCTGTAACTGAAATATTAACTAAGGAAATAGGAACACAAATCGAAACTATTGGATGGGTTACACTTTATTGGACACTAATTACGTAGACAAGTGAACAAATTTGTTAAAAGAAAGGAACTATAATTATGGCCAATATTAACTCATATTCAGATGAATTTAAAAAACAAATAGTAGCTTTATATCAAAGTGGTAAGTCAGTGTCTTGTCTTGCTAAAGAATATAACGTTACAAGGGCAGCTACTTATAATTGAATTAAACAATTTACTAATTCAGGTAGTTTTAAAACCAAAGATAATCGTTCTGTTGAAGAAAATGAATTAATTAGACTTGGTGCAAAACTAAGGTAATTCAAAATTATATATTCCTGCTATTAAATTAAATCTTAATGCAAATCTTCGTATTTTATTGCGATATTTTAAACTTAAAATTTTAAAACGTTTTAGTTTAGCAAATACGTTTTCAATTTTAATTCTAATTTTACTTAAAGTTTTATTGTATTCTTTTTGAATTGGTGTTAATTGATTGTATTTACTTTTTTTAAATGGCAAAAATGTATTTTTATGAATATTTTGTATACCTTGATAAACTGAATCAACAAAAACTTGTTTTTCTGGATGAATAAAAGTTTTAGATTTTAGAAGCAATTTAAAATCATGAATGCTTCCAAAACAAAAAGCAGTTGAAATAATTTTTCCATTGGAAATATCAATAATTATTTGGGATTTGAGAGAATGATGTTTCTTTTTACCTGAAAAAAGTAATTTTAGTTTTTTTTAATTCTTTCAATTGGAGTTTCAGTAGCATCAATAGCTAACAAATTATTATTAGTACCTTTATTTTTTGTTAAATCTTTTTTTCCAGGTAAATTAAAAATTCCGCTTTTTATTAAAATATTTTCAATTCAAAAAATATTACGAATGCAACCAGTATGACTAATATTAGATCTTTTTGCAATAACTCTATAACTACTATAGTCTTTTCAATATTCTAAAGTCATTAATAAACGCTCTTCAATTACAATTTTATTTTTTCTACCACCATAATATTTTTGTTTAGACTCAGCAATTTTTAAAATTTCAAGCATTTTATAAAATGTTTGTGGCTTTATGCCGACTAAACTATAAAATTCTTGATCATCTTTATATTTTTTCAACATAATAACTATCACCTTTAATATTAATAATAATCGTTAAATTGTTAAAATTAAAGGTTTTGCACCAAGTCTAATAAAACTTTAAGTAAAATTAGAATTAAAATTGAACACGTATTTGCTAAACTAAAACGTTTTAAAATTTTAAGTTTAAAATATCGCAATAAAATACGAAGATTTGCATTAAGATTTAATTTAATAGCAGGAATATATAATTTTGAATTACCTTAGTTTTGCACCAAGTCTAATGAATTAATTGATGTTTTAAAAAACAAAAAAGATGAAGAATTTATAAAAATTATTAGACATTTTAAAAATAGAATTAAACAAATTGAGAAAAAAGAAAAATTAGATGCAATTGATAAAAAATTTAAAGAAAAAGGAATTCAATGTCCAAATTGTAAATCTTATTGATGTGTAAAAAATGGTTTTAAGAATAATAAGCAAAAATATTTATGCAAAGATTGTAAAAGTAGCTTTGATGCTTTAAGAAATCATTTTTTACATTGAAGTCATTTATCTCATGAACAATGAGATTGAATAATTTGATTGTCATTGTTAGGTCAATCTGCTTATACTATTTCTCAATTTGCTAAAATTTCAAAAACATCAGCATGATTTAATCGTCAAAAATTTATGAAATTATCACAATTGGCAAAAACACAAAAACCATTCACAAAATTAAAAGGTAGAATTGAAATTGATGAAACTTTTATCAAAGAAATTCATAAAGGAAATTTCAAAAATCCAGATGATCCAAGAAAAAAATGAATTGAAGAAAATGCTAAAGATTTAAACTGTTGTATTGAAATGGCAATTGATGAAAATAAAAATATTTATGCTCAAACAACAAATACTAAAAGATTAACAAAAAAATGAGTACAAGAAAATTTAACATCTAAACTTATCGAAGAAAAATCAATTATAGTTTGTGATATGCAAATACTATATGATACAGTAGCTAAACAAACAAAATGTACTCTCAAGAAATTTAAATCAAAAGAAAATAAAGAATTAAATTATAAAAATTTAAGTAATATCAGTAAAATACAATCAAGTTTAAAAGAATTTATTACTCATTATCATGGCATTGGATTTACCAATATTCAAAATTACCTCAATTTATGAAAATTTAAATACCAACATTATAAAATATCACCTTATGCAAAATCTGAAGCATTATATTTCGGTTTGTAAAAAAAATAAATCCCAAAATTAAATAAAATAAAATTTTAGGCCAGGTTGATGATTTTTTTTATTTCATCAAGAGTTTTTTTGAAAATTAAAAGATAATTTTGTTTTATTACAAAAATCTAAAAAGAAAGAATTATCAGAAAAAGATAAACAAAAAGCAACTAAATTTAAAATTTAAAGGCTTTAAATACCCTTTATTTTACATTAAGGAGTAAATTATTATGGCAATTAAAGACCCAATTTTATTTATAATAATTGAAGAATTTAAAAATTCTAAATATTTTAATGAATTATTATTTGATAAAGTAACTACTCCAGATAATGAAATTTGATTTGCAATATCTGTAGCCAGTAATAATATTGATTATTTAAGTGGTTTTACTATTTCAAAAAAATGACCAGAAATAACACCAACTGATTTTACAGATAATATTCAAACAGCAACTACTCATTATGTTAGATTTTTATTAACTAAAGATGTTGATTATTTACGTGGTCAAGGTTCAATTAGTCAAGGTGGATTAACTTATAGTTAAACTAATCCAGATGACCCATATTTTATACCTCCAGAAGTATTTAATTGTTTAAGAAAAATTAAAGAATATCCAAATATTAAAGGTTTTAATTTAAAAGGTATAGAATCACAAAAAAATAATTGATTTAATAAATTTATTTCAAATTATGGTGAAGATAGTCCATTAAATGCATATATACCATATAATAATATAAAATCATTAGATATTAGAACTAAGATTACTATTACTCATCCACAAAATATGTTAAGACCGGTTGTTAATATTGATACTAGTGGAATTAAAACAGATATTGATAATTCATTATGAGAAGTTATTACAGATAATCCTAATTTTATTAAACCAAAAGATGATAAAGGTATTGATGCTAATAGTAAAAGGATAATTGATGTTGGTACACCTACATTTTTAAGCGATGCTACAACTAAAGAATATGTTGATAGAAAAATAGATGAAGAATGTTGATATTTAGATACTATTAAACAAAATAAATTAACAGCAGGTAAAAATATTACTATTGATGATGATATTATTAGTGCTAATGGTGGTAGTGGTGAATCATTATGAGAAATAAACCCTAATAATTCAAATATTATTCAACCTAAAGAAAAAAGAATTATTATTTCAAATAATACTAGAATTGTTGATATAGGAGACCCTGAACAACCACAAGATGCTGTAAATAAAAGATATGTTGATAATAAAATACAACCAATTCCAAGTATTCCACAATGAAAAGAAGTTGGAACGAAAGTTAATATAAATCACATTAAATATATTTTTAAAACAAATACTAAATATAAAATTTATTATAATTTTGAAAGTCAAACAAGTATTAAAAAATTTGCTTTTATTTGTAAAGAATTTTTATATGGTGAGTTAAACACTGGGGTTCAAACTTTGGATTGAGATAATATTAATGGTAGAATAATGCTTTCTTTACAAATGCAGAAGGATACAATTGCTATTGTTAGTGACCCTACAAGATTTGGTCAACTTTTAAAATTAGAAGAATTACAGGAATAATATTATGAATAAAGAATTTACTTATTTACATGAAATTAGTTATTGATTATTAAATAAAAGTGATTTTACTCATAGTGAATATAATTTAAGCGGAAGTAGATATTCAAGTAAAACATATAGTATTGCAGAAGAATTAGCAATATTACTTGCAATATCAATTAAAGTTAATAAATCAATTGCTATATATTGTTTTAGAAAATTAAATAAAGATATTAATGATTTAGTTAAAGAAATATATAACGCTTTATTAATAATTGGATTTAATGATTATAAAGATTTTACTTTAAAATATCCAAATAAACAAGCAGATTTTCGTTTTAAAGGTAGTAAATCATTTATTAGAGTAATTTGGGTGTATATTCTAATAGTAATGATAGAATACCTTTAAAAGGTCTTTCTCGTAGTGAAATAAAAGGTTTTGATTTAGCAATTGAATGATGTGAAGAAGCAAATGAATTTAGTCAACAATAATTTCAAGCAATTACATTTGCATTAGGTAATGCTAAAAAAAGAATTAAAATAAAAAGTTGTAATCCAGATAATATTTATCAATATTTTATTGAATATATGAATAAAATAGTACCTTTTAATTTAGAAATTATGAAAGAAAATAATGAACAAATTAAATCAGTATTTGATAATAATATATTTAAATTATTTCATTATTCAAATTTAAAAGTAAATTCTCATAATTTGACATTAGATATGATTAATGATTTAGAAGAATTAAAAGTATTAGACCCTATTAAAGCACAAAGTTGATATTATGGAGTTCCTAGTATTCTTACTGGTGCTATATTTGCAAGATATCTTGATAAAGTAGGAACTAAATTAGATTTTCAAGTAGAAAGATTTTTTAATTTTCAAAAAAACTCTTGATGAAATAAAAAAAATCATCAACCTGGCCTAAAATTTGATTTTATTTAATTTTGGGATTTATTTTTTTTACAAACTGAAATATAATACTTCAGATTTTGCATAAGGTGATATTTTATAATGTTGGTATTTAAATTTTCATAAATTGAGGTAATTTTGAATATTGGTAAATCCAATGCCATGATAATGAGTAATAAATTCTTTTAAACTTGAGGTAATGTTTAGTAATCTGTGTAACTTACAAAAATAACTATGTTTAATTAATTCTAGTAAATATAATTAAATGACTAGAAAGAGTGAGTTACAAATGGTTAACAAACAAAACATTAATAATAATGATCCAATATCACAAGCAGTAGATTTATTACTAGAAAATACTGAAGATTTAACAACAGTTTTTAAAGAAGGAGGTTTATATAAAGAATTAACAAAAAGATTAGTGGAAAAAATGTTGAATTCTGAAATGCAAAATTATTTAGGATATGAAAAAAATCAACATAGTAATAGTGAAAATGCTCGTAATGGCATAACTTCAAAAAAATTAATAACTCAAGACGGTAAAATTGAAATTGATGTACCACGAGATCGTAATAGTAATTTTACTCCTGTAATAGTGCCAAAAAGACAAAGAAGATTTGATGGTTTTGATCAACAAGTTCTTTCACTATATGCAAAAGGTATGACAGTATCTGACATTAGAATGCAGTTGCAAGAGTTATATCATGGTGCAGATATTAGTGAAAGTGTTATTAGTCAAATTACTGATGATGTTATTGATGATGTCAAAGCATGGCAAAATCGGCCATTAGAAAGTATTTATCCGATTGTTTATTTTGATTGTATAGTAGTTAAAGTACGACAAGATAAACGGATTATTAACAAATCAGTTTATATAGCACTAGGAGTTGATTTAGAAGGTAAAAAAGATGTTTTAGGTTTATGAATTAGTGAAAATGAAGGTTCTAAATTTTGATTATCTAATTTTACAGAAATGAAAAATCGAGGCTTAAATGATATTCTTATTGCTTGTAGTGATAATTTAACAGGCATGTCAGAAGCAATACAATCAGTTTATCCTAAAACCGAACCTCAATTATGCATAGTTCATCAAATTAGAAATAGTTTAAAATATGTTTCATACAAACATCGAAAATCTCTAGTTACAGATTTAAAACCAATTTATAGTGCATGTAGTGAAGAACAAGCAATGCAAGCTTTAGAATCGTTTGAAAATAAATGAAATAAACAATATCCTCAAATTACTAAATATTGATATAAAAATTGAGATAATTTAATGGTTTTTATTAGTTATCCACCAGAAATTAAAAGAGTAATTTATACTACAAATGCTATTGAATCTGTTAATAGTCAATTACGAAAAGTTATTAGAAATAAAAAAGTTTTTCCTAACAATATGGCAGTTTTCAAAATATTTTACTTAGCAATTGAAAATATAACAAAAAAATGAACAATGCCTATTCAAAATTGAAATACAGCAATTGCTCATTTTATGATAAAATTTGAAGACAGAATTAATCTAAACTAGTACCTTGTAAAACAAAGATACACAGATTACATAAAAGCCTCAAACTTATTTATACTTTTAAAATTAAAGTAAATAATTTTAAAAATTATAATTAAGTTTGTATTTACATTATATCTCTTTTTCTAGTTATTATTTAATTTATTTTTATAATATTCTTTAATTTCTTTTATTTTATTATTAAAATCTAATTTATGTTTTTTACACATTTTAAAAAATTGAATTGTAGTATCTTCTAAATCTAAAGTTTTTAAAGTAACTAATACTTTATTATTACAATCTTTAACAATACATTTAAGTAATACTTTTTCTTGTGTTTGCATTAATTATCTTCCTTTTTACAATTACATAAATTAATTGATATATTTAATTGTTTTAATTTTTTTAAATTTTCTGATGATTCAATAATTGCATTTTTTGTAAAAATATCCACTTCAAATTCTATTTTCATTATTTATTTTCCTTATTTAAATAATATCAACCAATTAATAAACTATCTGCTTCATCATGATTTGATATTTTTATATTTCATTCATATTTTTCATTTAAATAAAAACATATATCTTCACTTATTTTTTTATTTCATTTTTTTAAAGAAATATTAGTAATATTATTATCTATATATCATTTCTTTCACGAAGAAGGACTTATTAACATATTTTTTGTTAATAATTTATTAAATTGTCCAGCAATAAAACATCTTAAATGTTCTTGAGTTTCATAACCAATACCATTTTTTGAATGAAAAGTACCACGTTCAATAATTAAATCAATATTGGTATCTTTTATATTATTAAAAAATATTTCACTTTCAAAATTTAAAACTCCATATTTTTTAAAACTACAACTACTAATTAATATTGGTTTTCAAATAATTTAATTTTCATAACAATTTTTACATTCTTTTATAATTTTTAATGAAACATTATCATCATTATGAATTTCACAATATACATATTCTCTAGTAGGTCAATAATTTAAATTTTTATCATATTTATATTTTTTTTCTAATAATGTAAAACCCGTATTTTTAATACTTGGGTCGATTGAAAGTAAATAATTATTCATAATTTCTATACTCATTTTTATTATTATTTTTTAAATTTTTAAATCTTTCGCGAATTTCTTTAAATTTATCAAATAATACTTTTAAATAATTTTCACCCATTAATATTAAAAAATCTTTATTATTACTTGGATTTAATCTTTCCGTATATTCTCTTATACATTAATCAAATAAAACTGTATTTGTAATCATATATTTTTCCAAATAATCTAATTTTTTTTCACTTGGTTCTCATTTTTCATTAGATGTTTTTATATTATTAACGTAATTATTTTGTGGTTTATTATTTTGAATTAAATTAACACTATCATTATCTGGGTCAAGTTCATCTTCACTTAATAAAAGTAAATTCATTAAGAAATATCTATAAGCATAAGTTTCTTTTAATTTTCAAAAAAACTCTTGATGAAATAAAAAAAATCATCAACCTGGCCTAAAATTTGATTTTATTTAATTTTGGGATTTATTTTTTTTACAAACTGAAATATAATGCTTCAGATTTTGCATAAGGTGATATTTTATAATGTTGGTATTTAAATTTTCATAAATTGAGGTAATTTTGAATATTGGTAAATCCAATGCCATGATAATGAGTAATAAATTCTTTTAAACTTGATTGTATTTTACTGATATTACTTAAATTTTTATAATAGACTTGGTGCAAAACTAAGGTAATTCAAAATTATATATTCCTGCTATTAAATTAAATCTTAATGCAAATCTTCGTATTTTATTGCGATATTTTAAACTTAAAATTTTAAAACGTTTTAGTTTAGCAAATACGTGTTCAATTTTAATTCTAATTTTACTTAAAGTTTTATTGTATTCTTTTTGAATTGGTGTTAATTGATTGTATTTACTTTTTTTAAATGGCAAAAATGTATTTTTATGAATATTTTGTATACCTTGATAAACTGAATCAACAAAAACTTGTTTTTCTGGATGAATAAAAGTTTTAGATTTTAGAAGCAATTTAAAATCATGAATGCTTCCAAAACAAAAAGCAGTTGAAATCATTTTTCCATTGGAAATATCAATAATTATTTGGGATTTGAGATAATGATGTTTCTTTTTACCTGAAAAAAGTAATTTTAGTTTTTTTTAATTCTTTCAATTGGAGTTTCAGTAGCATCAATAGCTAACAAATTATTATTAGTACCTTTATTTTTTGTTAAATCTTTTTTTCCAGGTAAATTAAAAATTCCGCTTTTTATTAAAATATTTTCAATTCAAAAAATATTACGAATGCAACTAGTATGACTAATATTATATCTTTTTGCAATAACTCTATAACTACTATAGTCTTTTCAATATTCTAAAGTCATTAACAAACGCTCTTCAATTACAATTTTATTTTTTCTACCACCATAATATTTTTGTTTAGACTCAGCAATTTTTAAAATTTCAAGCATTTTATAAAATGTTTGTGGCTTTATGCCGACTAAACTATAAAATTCTTGATCATCTTTATATTTTTTCAACATAATAACTATCACCTTTAATATTAATAATAATCGTTAAATTGTTAAAATTAAAGGTTTTGCACCAAGTCTAATAAAACTTTAAGTAAAATTAGAATTAAAATTAAACACGTATTTGCTAAACTAAAACGTTTTAAAATTTTAAGTTTAAAATATCGCAATAAAATACGAAGATTTGCATTAAGATTTAATTTAATAGCAGGAATATATAATTTTGAATTACCTTAGTTTTGCACCAAGTCTAATTCATTTTTTTCTTGGATCATCTGGATTTTTGAAATTTCCTTTATGAATTTCTTTGATAAAAGTTTCATCAATTTCAATTCTACCTTTTAATTTTGTGAATGGTTTTTGTGTTTTTGCTAATTGTGATGATTTCATAAATTTTTGACGATTAAATCATGCTGATGTTTTTGAAATTTTAGCAAATTGAGAAATAGTATAAGCAGATTGACCTAACAATGACAATCAAATTATTCAATCTCATTGTTCATGAGATAAATGACTTCAATGTAAAAAATGATTTCTTAAAGCATCAAAGCTACTTTTACAATCTTTGCATAAATATTTTTGCTTATTATTATTAAAACCATTTTTTACACATCAATAAGATTTACAATTTGGACATTGAATTCCTTTTTCTTTAAATTTTTTATCAATTGCATCTAATTTTTCTTTTTTCTCAATTTGTTTAATTCTATTTTTAAAATGTCTAATAATTTTTATAAATTCTTCATCTTTTTTGTTTTTTAAAACATCAATTAATTCATTATTAGTCACAAAAAATCACCCCTGATATAAAAATATTACTTTTAATTTTAAATTAAAAGTAATATCAAGATTTTTTGTGAAAATTAAAATAAGTTTCTGCACTACCTTTTGCTTTTGCTATATCTGTATTTTTAGCACAAGCAAAAATATTAAAATCTTCTCTAAGTTCTATATTAGACTTGGTGCAAAACTAAGGTAATTCAAAATTATATATTCCTGCTATTAAATTAAATCTTAATGCAAATCTTCGTATTTTATTGCGATATTTTAAACTTAAAATTTTAAAACGTTTTAGTTTAGCAAATACGTGTTCAATTTTAATTCTAATTTTACTTAAAGTTTTATTGTATTCTTTTTGAATTGGTGTTAATTGATTGTATTTACTTTTTTTAAATGGCAAAAATGTATTTTTATGAATATTTTGTATACCTTGATAACCTGAATCAACAAAAACTTGTTTTTCTGGATGAATAAAAGTTTTAGATTTTAGAAGCAATTTAAAATCATGAATGCTTCCAAAACAAAAAGCAGTTGAAATAATTTTTCCATTGGAAATATCAATAATTATTTGGGATTTGAGAGAATGATGTTTCTTTTTACCTGAAAAAAGTAATTTTAGTTTTTTTTAATTCTTTCAATTGGAGTTTCAGTAGCATCAATAGCTAACAAATTATTATTAGTACCTTTGTTTTTTGTTAAATCTTTTTTTCCGGGTAAATTAAAAATTCCGCTTTTTGTTAAAATATTTTCAATTCAAAAAATATTACGAATGCAACTAGTATGACTAATATTATATCTTTTTGCAATAACTCTATAACTACTATAGTCTTTTCAATATTCTAAAGTCATTAATAAACGCTCTTCAATTACAATTTTATTTTTTCTACCACCATAATATTTTTGTTTAGACTCAGCAATTTTTAAAATTTCAAGCATTTTATAAAATGTTTGTGGCTTTATGCCGACTAAACTATAAAATTCTTGATCATCTTTATATTTTTTCAACATAATAACTATCACCTTTAATATTAATAATAATCGTTAAATTGTTAAAATTAAAGGTTTTGCACCAAGTCTATTGTAAAAGTGAATATTTTCTTAAAAGACTTAAATCACTTTGTTGAAATGAATAAAGTTTATGAAGAAATATTTGGTACACACGCTCCAGCAAGAGCAGCAGTTCAAGTTGCTAGAATTCCCAAAGATGCATTAATTGAAATTGAAGCAATTGCTTATTTAAAATAATTTTTCTAATTTTATTTTTTTATTGCATATCTAAATTTTTAACTATAAAATTAAGTCAAGATTTATTTAGAAAAAGTACTTTCAAATTTAAAAAGTTTTATTCATATAATAATGATATTAGTAAAATAAACTAATATCATTTTTAATGATACATTACTACACTTTCCAATTTAATATTCTTACTACAATTTCACACTTTTCTCAAAATTCTAAATATTTTATACTTAAAACAATAATAAAATACATTCTAAATAAATCTTAATTTTAAAAATAAATTATAAATTAACAAAAAATAATATTCAATATTAGACTTGGTGCAAAACTAAGGTAATTCAAAATTATATATTCCTGCTATTAAATTAAATCTTAATGCAAATCTTCGTATTTTATTGCGATATTTTAAACTTAAAATTTTAAAACGTTTTAGTTTAGCAAATACGTGTTCAATTTTAATTCTAATTTTACTTAAGGTTTTATTAGACTTGGTGCAAAACCTTTAATTTTAACAATTTAACGATTATTATTAATATTAAAGGTGATAGTTATTATGTTGAAAAAATATAAAGATGATCAAGAATTTTATAGTTTAGTCGGCATAAAGCCACAAACATTTTATAAAATGCTTGAAATTTTAAAAATTGCTGAGTCTAAACAAAAATATTGTGGTGGTAGAAAAAATAAAATTGTAATTGAAGAGCGTTTATTAATGACTTTAGAATATTGAAAAGACTATAGTAGTTATAGAGTTATTGCAAAAAGATATAATATTAGTCATACTAGTTGCATTCGTAATATTTTTTGAATTGAAAATATTTTAATAAAAAGCGGAATTTTTAATTTACCTGGAAAAAAAGATTTAACAAAAAATAAAGGTACTAATAATAATTTGTTAGCTATTGATGCTACTGAAACTCCAATTGAAAGAATTAAAAAAAACTAAAATTACTTTTTTCAGGTAAAAAGAAACATCATTCTCTCAAATCCCAAATAATTATTGATATTTCCAATGGAAAAATTATTTCAACTGCTTTTTGTTTTGGAAGCATTCATGATTTTAAATTGCTTCTAAAATCTAAAACTTTTATTCATCCAGAAAAACAAGTTTTTGTTGATTCAGGTTATCAAGGTATACAAAATATTCATAAAAATACATTTTTGCCATTTAAAAAAAGTAAATACAATCAATTAACACCAATTCAAAAATAATACAATAAAACTTTAAGTAAAATTAGAATTAAAATTGAACACGTATTTGCTAAACTAAAACGTTTTAAAATTTTAAGTTTAAAATATCGCAATAAAATACGAAGATTTGCATTAAGATTTAATTTAATAGCAGGAATATATAATTTTGAATTACCTTAGTTTTGCACCAAGTCTATTATCTAAATCAATAATTGAATATTTTTTTTGATATGAAACTTCTATTTCTTTTGTTACATTTTGTATTTTATTATTATTTTTATCTATAAATTCTTTAATATTTTCTATTTTATTTATATTCATATTTTCTGAAATATCTAAATGTAAAATAAGTATATTTCATTCTCTA
Organism: Spiroplasma endosymbiont of Zeiraphera isertana; assembly: GCF_964030805.1. Lineage (GTDB taxonomy): Bacteria > Bacillota_I > Bacilli_A > Mycoplasmatales > VBWQ01 > Spiroplasma_E. The sequence continues at coordinate 203,088 of NZ_OZ034965.1, read as the reverse complement.
CATAGTACTTTTAATTTATTAAAAATATCACTTAATAATCAATATTTATAATTTCCAAATTTATTAAAACCATTTTTAGGTGTACTACCAATTTCTAATTGTAATTTAAGTATTTTTTTATATAAATTATTCGTTTTTATCACTCTTTCTATTTTTTTTAATTGCATTTTTAATTAAATTTCTTACAAATTCAGATACAGTTATATTTTTTTCTTTACAAAATTCTTTTAAGTTTTGAAATTCTAATTCTTTAAATCTAATTATTAATATTTTAGGCTTTTATCCCTTTATGTACTATTTTTAAATTTTATCACATAAATGGAGATAAAAGCCTACCTAGGAAATTATCCCCGCATGTATTTAAATCCAACACAAAATTACAGTTTCAAAACTAGGTATGTTATTGAATTTATATGCTGATTCTTTTGCATATAAATGAATATTGTGCTTTGAAACTCTTATGTGTGTTCGGAAAGTTCGTCGGATGTGCTTTCATGCTGATTCAATCTGGTTTGTGTTTACACCTGTTGGTGACACATACCCAACTTCATGATTTACGATTTCATGTTTGGGATAGAAGTTTTTGAAACTTACATATCCCTTCCAAGAATCCGTAAATAGACAGCACTCAGTAAAAATGTGTTTCAATGCAAATCTTAAAAGGTTTTTTTCATCTGCATTTTTCAGCACCTTCACAATTAGTTTGTTGCTGGTTTTCTCATAAACTCCAACAATCAAAGTTTTATTCAACAAGGATCTTCCTTGTTTTTTAAAACCTAAATGTGAAAGATACATTTCATCCATCTGTGCTGTGCCATCAACAATGAAACCTGCATCTTGATTTCCAATTCTAGTCCTGATTTCATGACACATTCTTCAAGCTGTTTTATAGGTCATACCCAATTCCCTTGCAACATCGGTTGCTGGTATGCCATGCTTTGTGTTTATTCATCTAAAGATGAGATAAAACCAAGATGTCATTTGGGTCTGTGACTTATAAAAAATGGTTCCATAAAGAATACTAAATGTTTGGTTACAGTTCAAACATCGTATTCTTCTCAAATCAGAAGCATTCAAACTAGAAGAAGCACACCTGATGCATTTCATTATTTTAAACTTCGCTATATATTTCAAACAATCGTTTTCAGTTTGAAATATGCTATTGAATTCATTTCAATTCATTTTTTCCTCCACACTAGTACATGCAGGGATAATTTCCATATTTTATTTAATAATTCTTCTTTAGATATATTTTTAGGTGACATTATTATTCACTACTTTCTTTTTTAAAAGCATTTTTAATACTTTCACCATATAGACCATTTTCAATATCTTGAAAAAATTGTTGTAAATTATTTGTTATTTCTTGAAAACTTTTATTTTTCATTATTTATTACACTCCTTTAAAATTTTCTAATTGTAATTCATTAATATAATATTCATATAAGTAATCTCAATGATTTGATGTTAAATACATATCTTCTTCAATCATTTCATCAATACATTTATTACAATAATAACTATTATCTATTTCACTAATTCAAATATATTTTTCATTATGAATATTACATTTCATTTTTTTCACCTATTAATTTATAAAAACATTTATTACAAGTTCTATTTCCATATGATGAATTTTTATGACAAATATCACATGAACCTTTAATTCTATATTCTCTACATTCCATAATTATTCATTCCTTTCTATAATTTTTAATATTTCTTTAATTTCTATATATTTTTGATTTTTAAGTAATTTTTCATTACATAAATTTTTAATTAATTCTATTTTTTCAACATTTAATAACATATTAATTTCCTTTAATACTTTAAATAAAATATTTTTTCATTATGAGTATTTATTTCTTTCATTGGCATAACAATATAATTTATTGCTAAATCATTATGTTTATAGGAATTATTTATTTTAAAACTTTTCATATCTTGTTCTCATGTAATGTTATATTTAAAACATTCTTGATTTTTATCATTTTTAAAAATATAATAACAATTATATTGTTCATAAAATTCACAAGATATTAATTCATTTTCATTTCTAGTAATATTTGGAATATTTTTAATATATTTTAAAATATCACTACCTTTAACACTTTCAATATCTTTTGTTATTGATTTTTTACCTAATTTATAATAAAAATCTTCAATTATTTTTAATGCTTTTTTTATTTTTTTCATCAATAATAGTATCTTTAATAGGAAATCATGTTTCATATTCACCAATTTCTAATAACATACCTTTAGTTGTTTCTTTAATTTTATTTTTAATATCTAAATTAACATTAATCATTACGTATCCTTTCTATGTATAAGCCTTATCACTTACAGTGATAAAAGGCTTATATACTTCTACTAATTACTTATCTACTATACGTAAGGCTTATGCTACTGTAAGTAGCAAAGCCTTGGAGGGTAGGGGTTCTAGGGGAAGGGAACCAAAAAATATCAAGTTGTAAAAGAGCATGACAAAAATTACTATTGGTTAATTCCAGCACAATAGCCTAAATAATTTTTATTTAGTTATGGAATAATTAATTACTTTAATAAAGTGCTGGTTTAATAAAATAAGGCTTTTATCCCTTTATGTACTATTTTTAAATTTTATCACATAAATGGAGATAAAAGCCTACCTAGGAAATTATCCCCGCATGTATTTAAATCAAACACAAAATTACAGTTTCAAAACTAGGTATGTTATTGAATTTATATGCTGATTCTTTTGCATATAAATGAATATTGTGCTTTGAAACTCTTATGTGTGTTCGGAAAGTTCGTCGGATGTGCTTTCATGCTGATTCAATCTGGTTTGTGTTTACACCTGTTGGTGACACATACCCAACTTCATGATTTACGATTTCATGTTTGGGATAGAAGTTTTTGAAACTTACATATCCCTTCCAAGAATCCGTAAATAGACAGCACTCAGTAAAAATGTGTTTCAATGCAAATCTTAAAAGGTTTTTTTCATCTGCATTTTTCAGAACCTTCACAATTAGTTTGTTGCTGGTTTTCTCATAAACTCCAACAATCAAAGTTTTATTCAACAAGGATCTTCCTTGTTTTTTAAAACCTAAATGTGAAAGATACATTTCATCCATCTGTGCTGTGCCATCAACAATGAAACCTGCATCTTGATTTCCAATTCTAGTCCTGATTTCATGACACATTCTTCAAGCTGTTTTATAGGTCACACCCAATTCCCTTGCAACATCGGTTGCTGGTATGCCATGCTTTGTGTTTATTCATCTAAAGATGAGATAAAACCAAGATGTCATTTGGGTCTGTGACTTATAAAAAATGGTTCCATAAAGAATACTAAATGTTTGGTTACAGTTCAAACATCGTATTCTTCTCAAATCAGAAGCATTCAAACTAGAAGAAGCACACCTGATGCATTTCATTGTTTTAAACTTCGCTATATATTTCAAACAATCGTTTTCAGTTTGAAATATGCTATTGAATTCATTTCAATTCATTTTTTCCTCCACACTAGTACATGCAGGGATAATTTCCTAAAATAATTAATTATAATTGTTTAACAATTAAAAAATGAGAGTATTATCTCTCATTTAACTTCTTTTTAAATCTAACCATTAACTTGATACGCCCATCATTTGGAATGGCAACCTTTTTTTAGGACTATTTTTTGGTAGACATTTGTTTTTGATAATTAACTGGAGTTAGGTAGTTTAAAGTGCTATGAATTCGTATGTTGTTATATCAATTGATATAATTAAATAATTCTAATTTTAATTGGATTAATGATGTAAAATTTTTATCATTAATAAATTCTGTTTTGAAAGTTTTAAAAGTTGCTTCAGCAACAGCATTGTCATAAGGACATCCTTTTTTGCTTAAAGAGCGAGTAATATTGAATGCTAGTAAAAGTTTATCAATAATTTTATTATTAAATTCATTACCTCGATCGCTATGAAATATTTGAATATCTTTTAAACAGCGATTTGATTGCATAAATGCTTCATATACTAATGATGCATCTTTTTTAGTGCCTACACTATGTCCAATAATTTCGCGGTTAAATAGGTCTATTAATAAACAAATATAGTTTCACTTACCATTTACTTGAACATAAGTTAAATCACTAACAATAACTTCGTTTTTAATCCTATTCTTAAAGTTTCTATTAACAAGATTAGTTATTTGACTATCATTGACTTTATTATGATGATTTTTGTGTCTTAATTTGGTGTATTTTGATATTAAATTATGTTTATTCATAATTTCTTTAATTTTTCGTCTTGATAAATAAATTTCTTGGTTTTCTAATACGACTTTTAATCTTCTTGTGCCATAAATTTCTTTATTTTCTTTAAAAGCACTAATAACAGCTTCATCATACATATTATTTTGATTTTTTTCTTTTTTCTTGAAATTAAAATAATATGTTGATTTAGAGAGTTTTAAAAAACGACACATTGTACGAATTTTATATTTACATTTATTATTGATAATAATCTCTATTTTCTGCCTATTATTAGTGCTGCTTGCTTTAAAATATCATTTTCCATTCGTAACTGTTTTAATTCTTTTCTTAATTTAATTAATTCATTTTCTTCAACAGAACGATTATCTTTAGATTTAAAACTACCTGAATTAGTAAATTGCTTAATTCAATTATAAGTAGCTGCTCTTGTAACATTGTACTCTTTAGCAAGACAAGACACTGACTTACCACTTTGATATAAAGCTACTATTTGTTTCTTAAATTCGTCGGTATATGAGTTAATATTAGCCACAATTATAGTTCCTTTCTTTTAACTAATTTGTTCACTTGTCTACGTAATTGGTGTCCAATAAAGTGTAACCTATCCAGAAAATAAAATAAAAAGTATTTCAACAAAAACTTTATATAACATGTTTAAAACAAATCGAATGGGTTTTGATGAAAATAACTTATTAGACTTGGTGCAAAACCTTTAATTTTAACAATTTAACGATTATTATTAATATTAAAGGTGATAGTTATTATGTTGAAAAAATATAAAGATGATCAAGAATTTTATAGTTTAGTCGGCATAAAGCCACAAACATTTTATAAAATGCTTGAAATTTTAAAAATTGCTGAGTCTAAACAAAAATATTATGGTGGTAGAAAAAATAAAATTGTAATTGAAGAGCGTTTATTAATGACTTTAGAATATTGAAAAGACTATAGTAGTTATAGAGTTATTGCAAAAAGATATAATATTAGTCATACTAGTTGCATTCGTAATATTTTTTGAATTGAAAATATTTTAATAAAAAGCGGAATTTTTAATTTACCTGGAAAAAAAGATTTAACAAAAAATAAAGGTACTAATAATAATTTGTTAGCTATTGATGCTACTGAAACTCCAATTGAAAGAATTAAAAAAAGAAATTATCCCCACATGTACTAGTGTGGAGGAAAAAATGAATTGAAATGAATTCAATAGAATATTTCAAACTGAAAACGATTGTTTGAAATATATAGCGAAGTTGAAAATAATGAAATGCATCAGGTGTGCTTCTTCTAGTTTGAATACTTCTGATTTGAGAAGAATACGATGTTTGAACTGTAACCAAACATTTAGTATTCTTTATGGAACCATTTTTTATAAGTCACAGACCCAAATGACATCTTGGTTTTATCTCATCTTTAGATGAATAAACACAAAGCATGGCATACCAGCAACCGATGTTGCAAGGGAATTGGGTGTGACCTATAAAACAGCTTGAAGAATGTGTCATGAAATCAGGACTAGAATTGGAAATCAAGATGCAGGTTTCATTGTTGATGGCACAGCACAGATGGATGAAATGTATATTTCACATTTAGGTTTTAAAAAACAAGGAAGATCGTTGTTGAATAAAACTTTGATTGTTGGAGTTTATGAGAAAACCAGCAACAAACTAATTGTGAAGGTGCTGAAAAATGCAGATGAAAAAAAACCTTTTAAGATTTACATTGAAACACATTTTTACTGAGTGCTGTCTATTTACGGATTCTTGGAAGGGATATGTAAGTTTCAAAAACTTCTATCCCAAACATGAAATCGTAAATCATGAAGTTGGGTATGTGTCACCAACAGGTGTAAACACAAACCAGATTGAATCAGCACGAAAGCACATCCGACGAACTTTCCGAACACACATAAGAGTTTCAAAGCACAATATTCATTTATATGCAAAAGAATCAGCATATAAATTCAATAACATACCTAGTTTTGAAACTGTAATTTTGTGTTTGATTTAAATACATGTGGGGATAATTTCCTAGGTAGGCTTTTATCTCCGTTTATGTGATAAAATTTAAAAATAGTACATAAAGGGATAAAAGCCTTAAAAAAAACTAAAATTACTTTTTTCAGGTAAAAAGAAACATCATTCTCTCAAATCCCAAATAATTATTGATATTTCCAATGGAAAAATTATTTCAACTGCTTTTTGTTTTGGAAGCATTCATGATTTTAAATTGCTTCTAAAATAGACTTGGTGCAAAACCTTTAATTTTAACAATTTAACGATTATTATTAATATTAAAGGTGATAGTTATTATGTTGAAAAAATATAAAGATGATCAAGAATTTTATAGTTTAGTCGGCATAAAGCCACAAACGTTTTATAAAATGCTTGAAATTTTAAAAATTGCTGAGTCTAAACAAAAATATTATGGTGGTAGAAAAAATAAAATTGTAATTGAAGAGCGTTTATTAATGACTTTAGAATATTGAAAAGACTATAGTAGTTATAGAGTTATTGCAAAAAGATATAATATTAGTCATACTAGTTGCATTCGTAATATTTTTTGAATTGAAAATATTTTAATAAAAAGCGGAATTTTTAATTTACCTGGAAAAAAAGATTTAACAAAAAATAAAGGTACTAATAATAATTTGTTAGCTATTGATGCTACTGAAACTCCAATTGAAAGAATTAAAAAAAACTAAAATTACTTTTTTCAGGTAAAAAGAAACATCATTCTCTCAAATCCCAAATAATTATTGATATTTCCAATGGAAAAATTATTTCAACTGCTTTTTGTTTTGGAAGCATTCATGATTTTAAATTGCTTCTAAAATCTAAAACTTTTATTCATCCAGAAAAAAAGTTTTTGTTGATTCAGGTTATCAAGGTATACAAAATATTCATAAAAATACATTTTTGCCATTTAAAAAAAGTAAATACAATCAATTAACACCAATTCAAAAAGAATACAATAAAACTTTAAGTAAAATTAGAATTAAAATTGAACACGTATTTGCTAAACTAAAACGTTTTAAAATTTTAAGTTTAAAATATCGCAATAAAATACGAAGATTTGCATTAAGATTTAATTTAATAGCAGGAATATATAATTTTGAATTACCTTAGTTTTGCACCAAGTCTATTATAAAATATCACCTTATGCAAAATCTGAAGCATTATATTTCAGTTTGTAAAAAAAATAAATCCCAAAATGAAATAAAATCAAATTTTAGGCCAGGTTGATGATTTTTTTTATTTCATCAAGAGTTTTTTTGAAAATTAAAATGTTTTTCTGGATGAATAAAAGTTTTAGATTTTAGAAGCAATTTAAAATCATGAATGCTTCCAAAACAAAAAGCAGTTGAAATAATTTTTCCATTGGAAATATCAATAATTATTTGGGATTTGAGAGAATGATGTTTATTTTTACCTGAAAAAAGTAATTTTATTTTTTTTTAATTCTTTCAATTGGAGTTTCAGTAGCATCAATAGCTAACAAATTATTATTAGTACCTTTATTTTTTGTTAAATCTTTTTTTCCAGGTAAATTAAAAATTCCGCTTTTTATTAAAATATTTTCAATTCAAAAAATATTACGAATGCAACTAGTATGACTAATATTATATCTTTTTGCAATAACTCTATAACTACTATAGTCTTTTCAATATTCTAAAGTCATTAATAAACGCTCTTCAATTACAATTTTATTTTTTCTACCACCATAATATTTTTGTTTAGACTCAGCAATTTTTAAAATTTCAAGCATTTTATAAAATGTTTGTGGCTTTATGCCGACTAAACTATAAAATTCTTGATCATCTTTATATTTTTTCAACATAATAACTATCACCTTTAATATTAATAATAATCGTTAAATTGTTAAAATTAAAGGTTTTGCACCAAGTCTATTGAGAAAAGGCAAAAATAAATCTCACAAACAAAAAGAAACTGGGGGCAAAATTAATAATTGTAAGTCTATTCATGAAAGAAATTTAATCATTCCTAATATTAAAAATATACAAGAATTTGGTCATTTAGAAGGTGATACTATCATTGGCAAAGATCATAAAAGTTCTATTATTACTTTGGCTGATATATGATCAAAAACCACAATTCCTTTAGTAACTAAAAATCATAAATCAGAAAATATTACGAAAAGTATAATAAAATTTATTTCAAAGTTACAAAAAGGAACAGTTAAAACCATTACTTTTGATCGTGGTAAAGAATTTAGTAAATGAAGATTAATCGAAAAAATTTGTAATGTCAAAATTTATTTTGCAGATCCTGGTAAACCTTGCCAAAGGGGTTTAAATTAAAATAATAATGGTATTTTAAGAAGATATTTACCAAAATCTACAGATCTATCTTCATATAAACAAAAAGATTTAAATTTTATAGCATTTCAAATTAATTCTACACCCAGAAAATCGCTCTCTTATAAAAGACCAATAGATTTAATACAATTATTTTAAAAAACTGTCCCATTTATATTTACAACTCAGGAATTATTTTAAAAAAATAAAGATAAATATTGAAATTTAAAATTTACTATATGTTTATTTTTAAAATAAAGTCTTTATTCAAAAAAACAAAAAGATGAAGGAGAAAATATGTTATTTAAAGAAAATACAGAAAATTCAAATGTTACATTTTGTATTAAAAACCCTACTGTAAAATATGAATTTCAATTACATCAAGATAATAATCCATTAGAAATTGAAACACTAGAAAAAGTAACAGTAACTTGTCATCGCGGTGATTATATTATTACAGGAGTTATTGGTGAACATTGAGTTGTTAACCAAAAAAAATTTAAAAATACTTATATTCCAGTTATTAATAATATAAGTAAGGGGGAAGCTTGAGCAAATCCCGATTCTAAAATAAAAATAGTTAATCTTAATAAAGATAATAAAAGTGGAGAATTATCACTACCTTGGGGTCCAAATGGTACTAAAAAAGAAGTACAATATACTAAAGAAGATGTTTTAATTTGAGATGAAGATGGATATTGATATCCTTGCAAAAAATCAGTGTTTGAAAATACTTATTTAATTAGTCAATCTAAAACAGAACTTGAAGAACAATTTCAAAATTTACTTAAATTAACAAATAATGATGATAATTTAGAAACTCAAGATGTAAGTTCAAATAGTGAAACAAGATTGAATGTTAATGAAATTAATAATTTAATGCCTTTATCAACAAATACAACAATATATAATTCACAAACACCAAAAAATTTGAACTAAAAAAATAAAATGTAATAAAAAATATTAATTTAAATAATTAATATTTTTTATTTTCTTAATATTTATCACAAAAAGTATAAAGTAATGATAATATCGCAGCGCCAATTAGAACATCATTTTGATTATGATTTGCTACTTGCGTAGTAAAACTAGGTAATAAACAAATATTATTAAAAAAATATTGATCAATAATTCTTCCGATATTATTATTTGTTAATGAAAATTGTTCTTTTAATATTTTACAATAATCATTATTATTTTTAATTAGTATTGAAGTTTTTTTAGTAGCACCAACATCAAGATGTAAACCTTTTTTATATAAAGGTAAATTTAAAACTTGATCATTATTTCAAATGTCATATAAATCAAAAATTTTATGTTTTTGAAAAAAATAACTAACTTTATTTTTGAATTTACTTTCATCATTATGATAACTCAAATAGTTTTTTAGCATTAATATCTCAGTTCTAGCACCAAGTAAAATCAAAGATTTAATGTTATGTTTTAATAACTTATTAGTTAAAAATTTAAAAAACTGTTGCTGATGTTTAACAAGCTTTAAATCTTCATTTAAAATATTTGGTTGTGGAATAACAGTTTTAACGAACAAATGTAACTTTTTATTTTGTAAATTAATAACGCTTAAATCTTCTTTTTTATTAATAATTAATAATGCAATTGAAAAAATTTTTTCAAAATCATGAGCATACGAATTGTTCTTTTTTTTATGTAATAAATTACGAAAAGTCTCAAAATCAAAAATAAGAATTGGATATTCAATCTTATCTAAAAATTTACCAATAACATTAATATTTAATTCAATATCTAAGTTATTTATTTTTAATTTTTCCATTGCAATACCTTTTCTAATACATTTATTTGATAAGCGTACTGATTTCACTAACTTCGTTTTTAATAATTTTAGTTTTTGATGGATAACCATAACCAGCAGACACTAAAATTGTAACATGATACTTATTGGGTTCAATAATCTTATTTGATTCTAAGTAAGTTAATAATTGTTGTTCATTAAAACCACCTAATACAACATTATCAATTTCATGAGCAGTTAATAATAATAAAAGATTTTGTAATAAAATAAAAGTTTGACATTGTGCCCAATGATTTATTTGTGTTTTTTTGTCATGATCAAAGAAATTATTAAATGTTGATTTATAAATTTCGTATTGTGGTTTTGTTAAATTACGTCTTTTCATAACAGTATCAACAAATCATTGATTACTAGTATTGAAATTTTCACCACTATAACTTAATAAAATAAATAAATGTGAACAAGTACTAACTTGTTGTTGATTATTTATGATTGGTTGCAATTGTGCTTTAATTTTAGAATTACTAATAACTAAAATTTTTCATGGTTCTAAACCATATGAAGATGGGGTATGACGCACATAGTTAAGAATATCGTTAATTTTACTATCACTAATAATTTTACTAGGATCATAATTACGAATTGATTTACGATTTAAAATTAGACTTTCCAGCTCTTTAACATAAGGCATTGATTTGTCATCTCTTTTCTATAAATTAATTTTACTACTAAAATATTTTTAATCAAAAATCTTTATTCTCTTTTGAGAATAAAGATTTTTGATTTAATGTGATTATTTAATAACTTCAGTAACTCGTCCAGCACCAACAGTTCTTCCACCTTCACGGATTGAGAATTGAGTACCTTTCTCAAGGGCAACTGGGTGAATTAATTCAACAGTAATAGTAACGTTATCACCCGGCATAATTAATTCCGATTTTTCACCTTTATTAATAAAGTCTCCCATACTTCCTGTAACATCAGTTGTACGGAAATAAAATTGTGGTCGATATCCTGGATTAAATGAAGTATGACGTCCACCTTCTTCTTTAGTTAGAATATAAACTTCACCTTTAAATTTAGTATGTGGAGTAACTGATCCTGGTTTAGCAATAACTTGTCCACGTTGAATATCTTCACGTTTAACTCCACGTAATAATACTCCAACGTTATCACCGGCTTGTGCTTCATCTAATAATTTTCTGAACATTTCAATACCAGTAACAACAACTTTTTTAAGACCTTTGTTAATACCAATAATATCAATTTCATCATTAACTTTTAAAGTTCCACGTTCAATTCTTCCAGTAGCTACTGTTCCACGTCCAGTAATAGTGAAAACATCTTCAACAGCTAATAATACTGGTTTATCAACTTCTCTTTTTGGTGTCGGAATTCATTCATCCATTGCTGTTAATAATTCTTTAATTTTTTCTTCTCATTCTTTTTTACCATCTAATGCTCCTCTTGCAGAACCACGAATAATTGGTGTATCATCACCTTCAAATTCATACTTAGTTAGTAATTCACGAATTTCCATTTCAACAAGTTCTAATACATCATCGTCTACACTTTCCATATCACACTTATTTAAGAATACAACAATTTTTTTAACTCCAACTTGACGTGCCAATAGAATGTGTTCACGTGTTTGTGGCATTGGACCATCAGTTGAAGAAACAACTAACACCGAACCATCCATTTGAGCTGCACCTGTAATCATATTTTTAATGTAGTCAGCGTGACCTGGACAGTCAACGTGTGCATAGTGACGAGTTGGTGTTTCATATTCAACGTGAGCTGTATTAATAGTAATACCACGTGCTTTTTCTTCTGGAGCAGCATCGATAGAGGCATAGTCCTTAAACATACCTTTATATCCATCTGCTTCATGTTTTGAACAATAACTAGTAATTGCAGCAGTTAATGTTGTTTTTCCATGGTCAACGTGACCAATTGTTCCAACATTAACGTGCGGTTTTGTACGTTCAAATTTTTGTTTTGGGCCTGTTGATACAGGCTTTGATTTTTTTACTTCTTTTTCTGCCATTTTTGTTTCCTCCTTGGAAATAATTAATACTTATTTTTATTTAATTAAATTAAACACTAAGATAATTTTAAAGTAAACTTATTATACTTTCAATTAAATTATTTTATTTTTTAGTAATTCTTCCTTTTTGATATTTACCAGCAACTGATTCAGCAACTGATTTTGGTGCTTCTTCATAGTGTGAAAAAGACATTGTATATGTTCCACGTCCTTGGGTCATTGAACGTAATTCAGTAGCATAACCAAACATTTCAGATAAAGGCACTTTAGCTTTAACAACTTTACTGTTACCACGCATTTCATCTGCTTCAATAGTACCTCTTTTACCAGAAATTTTACCAACAATAGAACCATAATATTCATCTGGAATAATAACTTCAACATTCATAATTGGTTCTAATAATACTGGTTTTAATAAATCTTTATTATCTTGTAAAGACTTAGAAGCTGCAATATTAAAGGCACGTTCTGAAGAGTCAACAGGGTGGAATGAACCATCATATAATGTTGCTTTAACGTCAATAACTGGATATCCAGCAATTAAACCATTAGCTAATGATTCAATTAATCCTTCTTGTACTGGTTTAATGTATTCACGTGGCACTTTACCACCAACAATTTTATCAACAAACTCAAATCCTTTATCTGGATTTGGTTCAAATTTAATAATAACATGTCCATATTGGCCGCGACCACCTGATTGATGAATATATTTACCCTCAGCGCGCTCACAAACTGCTTTAATTGTTTCACGATAAGCAACTTGTGGATTTCCAATGTTAGTTGCTACTTTAAATTCACGTTTTAAACGATCAGTTAAGATGTCTAAATGCAGTTCTCCCATTCCTGAAATAATTGTCTGTCCTGTTTCTTTGTCTGATGAAACACGGAATGTCGGATCTTCTTCTGCAAGTTTTTGTAAACCTAAACTCATTTTTTCTTGATCAGCTTTTGTTTTTGGTTCAAGCGCTAATGAAATAACTGGTTCTGGAAACACCATTTTTTCTAAAATAACTTCGTGTTTTTCATCACATAATGTATCACCAGTAGTTGTATCTTTTAAGCCAACAATAGCAGCAATGTCACCAGCATAAACCTTTTTAATTTCGGCACGACTATTGGCATGCATTTGTAAAATTCGACCAACACGCTCTTTTTTTTCTTTAGTTGAGTTTAATACATAACTACCAGATTCTAATGTTCCCGAATATACTCTAAAAAAAGTTAATCTTCCAACAAAAGGGTCAGTCATGATCTTAAATGCTAACGCTGAGAACGGTTCTTCATCACTAGAATGACGTTCTACTTCTTTTGATGAAACAGGTAATATTCCTTTAATTGCAGGTACATCTAATGGTGAAGGCAAGTAATCAATAACTGCATCTAACATTAATTTAACACCTTTATTTTTAAAGGCACTACCACATAATACCGGGAAAAACTCAGCAGCAATTGTTGCTTTACGAATTACTGTCTTAATTTCAGCAACAGTTACTTCTCCTTCAGCATATTTCATAAAGAAATCATCATCAAAGTGAGAAAGCGCTTCTAATAATTCCTCACGTCTACTTGCAATAACATCTTTAAGTTCTTCAGGAATTGCAATTTCTTTATAATCCTCATTTGGTTTACCATCAAAATGGTATGCTTTCATCTCAATTATATCAATAATTCCATCAAAAGCATCTTCTGCACCAATTGGTCATTGAATTGCATGAGCATTAGCACCAAGACGATCTTTTAATGTTTGAATTGAATGAGCAAAGTCAGCCCCGATTTTATCCATTTTATTTGCAAAAACAATTCTTGGTACATTATACCTAGTTGCTTGATTTCAAACAGTTTCGGTTTGTGGTTCAACTCCGGTTTGCGCGTCTAATACAGCAACTGCTCCGTCTAAAACTCTTAATGAACGTTCAACTTCAACAGTAAAATCAACGTGACCCGGAGTATCAATAATATTTATTCGATTATTTCTTCAAACAGCAGTTGTTGCAGCTGAAGTAATAGTAATACCACGTTCTTGTTCTTGTTCCATTCAGTCCATAGTTGCGGCACCTTCATGTACCTCACCGATTTTATGAATTTTACCAGTATGATATAAAACTCTTTCTGTTGTTGTAGTTTTACCAGCATCAATATGAGCCATAATTCCAATATTTCTAGTATTTACTAGTGAATATTCTCGACCTGATTTTTCTGCCATTTTCTCTCTCCTTTATTATCATTTATAGTGAGCAAAGGCTTTATTAGCTTCAGCCATACGATGAATTTCATCACGTTTTTTAATTGATGAACCATTACCGGTAGCAGCATCCATAATCTCAGCTGCAAGTTTATCTTGCATACTATTACCATATCTTGCTTGTGAATAAGAAACTAATCAACGAATTGCTAAAGTTATCTTACGAGTAGCACTAACTTCAATAGGAACTTGATAGTTTGCACCACCAATTCTTCGAGTTTTAATTTCTAATTGTGGTGTAATATTAGCAATTGCCTTTTCAAATACTTCTAATGGTACTTGTTTGGTTTTTTCTCCAACAATTTTAAAAGAATTATAAACAATTTTTTGAGCTACACTTTTTTTACCATCAATCATAATGGCGTTAATTAATTGAGTAACAATTTTTGAATCATAAATTGGATCAGCAACTAATTCTCTTTTAATAGCTTGATTTTTACGCATTTAGTTTTACCTCCTTATTTCTTATCTTTTGGTTTTTTAGTTCCGTATTTAGAACGACCTTGATTACGATTTACTACTCCGGCAGTATCAGAATACCCACGAATAACATGGTATCTAACTCCAGGTAAGTCTTTAACTCTTCCACCACGGATTCCAACAATAGCATGTTCTTGCAAATTATGACCTTCTCCAGAAATATAAGCAGTAACTTCCATACCGTTAGTTAAACGAGCACGAACAATTTTTCTTAAAGCTGAGTTAGGTTTTTTTGGTGTTCTTGTAGTAACTACAAGCGCTACACCTTTTTTTTGCGGACTGCTAATTGAAGAAGTTGTTTTTGTTAATGAATTATATGAAACATTTAACGCTGGTGATTTAGATTTGTATTTTTTATCTGTACGTCCTTTACGTAATAGTTGGTTCATTGTTGGCATTAATCGTTAGCCTCCTTTATGATTTTAAAGAATTAATTATATACACAATTCCCGGTGTATCAAAATTTAGTCCAATAAGTATAATACCAGTTTTTAATAGTAATAGTCAAATAAATTTTGAAAAATAATTAGAAAAAAATGACATAATTTAAATTGTGTCATTTTAAATTAATATATATTAATTATTTATTCAATAGTATCTGTAAATGTAAATGTTCCTGAAATTTTATCACCTTGTGCTGTAACTGTAAATTTAACTTCACCAGCAACTTGTTTATCTTCTTTTTTCTTATCGTTAGTTAAAATAAAATCAGTACCTACACTAACATCTAATTTAGTTGTTTTTTTAATCGCTGCTGCAACTGCATCAGTAATCTCTTTATTAGTATTTAATTCACCAAAAGTTTTTTCACTATCTACTGCTGTTTTAAGATCATCAACTTTAACATCTTTAATATCTTGCTGAGCAACAGTTATAGTATCTGTAAATGTAAATGTTCCTGAAATTTTATCACCTTGTGCTGTAACTGTAAATTTAACTTCACCAGCAACTTGTTTATCTTCTTTTTTCTTATCATTAGTTAAAGTAAAATCAGTACCTACACTAACATCTAATTTAGTTGTTTTTTTAATCGCTGCTGCAACTGCATCAGTAATCTCTTTATTAGTATTTAATTCACCAAAAGTTTTTTCACTATCTACTGCTGTTTTAATATCATCAACTTTAACATCTTTAATATCTTGCTTAGCCACAGTTAAAGTATCTGTAAATGTAAATGTTCCTGAAATTTTATAACCTTGTGCTGTAACTGTAAATTTAACTTCACCAGCAACTTGTTTATCTTCTTTTTTCTTATCATTAGTTAAAGTAAAATCAGTACCTACACTAACATCTAATTTAGTTGTTTTTTTAATCGCTGCTGCAACTGCATCAGTAATCTCTTTATTAGTATTTAATTCACCAAAAGTTTTTTCACTATCTACTGCTGTTTTAAGATCATCAACTTTAACATCTTTAATATCTTGCTTAGCAACAGTTAAAGTATCTGTAAATGTAAATGTTCCTGAAATTTTATCACCTTGTGCTGTAACTGTAAATTTAACTTCACCAGCAACTTGTTTATCTTCTTTTTTCTTATCATTAGTTAAAGTAAAATCAGTACCTACACTAACATCTAATTTAGTTGTTTTTTTAATCGCTGCTGCAACTGCATCAGTAATCTCTTTATTAGTATTTAATTCACCAAAAGTTTTTTCACTATCTACTGCTGTTTTAAGATCATCAACTTTAACATCTTTAATATCTTGCTTATCAGTTTGATCACCACAAGCTACAACTGAAGTAGTAGCTACTGTTGTTAGGGCTAATGCACCCATAAGTCTTAATAAATTTTTCATTTGCATATCTTAGTACCTCCGAAATAGCTATTTACTTATTTTTTTAATTTTAACATACAAGAAAATTAATGTAAAGATTTTTTTGCTTTGCACATGTTAATTAACATATAAATTTATATATTCAAATCTTATTTTTTACTAGTCTTTAATTTTCATTAAATAAGTTTTTTTTAAAAAATGTTATATAATAATAAGTATCATTTAAGGCATGTTTTTATAGCATACTTATGGTAATTGGTGAAGAAAGGATTGAAAATTTTATGCAAAAAAGTCAGATAGCACGAGCTGTACAAAAAAAATTAGAATTATCAGAAAAAGAATACAAAGAAGTGTTAGAATTTATTTTAGATAAAATTGCTACTGCTTTAATTAAAGGAGAAAAAGTAACACTACGTAACTTTGGAACTTTTACTATTAAATACCGCAAAGCTCGACCAGGAGTAAATCCACAAAATTCAGAACCAATGGCTATTCCTAGAAAGCGAGTAGTTAAATTTAATTCTTGTAAAGCATTAAAAAAGAGAGTTAATGAAGGTAAATAAATATTTTATTTTAGGAATGACTTCAATCAAATATAGATTGTATATTCATTCCTTTTAATTTGTAAAATTAACAACCTTTTTTAATCTTAAATAATTAAAAAATACTCTGTTTTAAATGAGTATTTTTTACTTTCTTCATATATTAATATTAAGATATATTTTTATTAACTACTTTTTTTTCTGATAAATTAGATATTTGCGTTTTTTTATCTTTAGTTGTATGAATAAATGGTTTAGATTTTCAAAATGTATAAATTAATAATGGTAATAATATAAAAACAGCAAATAAATCAATAAAGCCAAGAAATAAATAAAAATAAAAACCATTATGAGAAACATGTGCAACATAATATCCTAAACCTAAACAAATAATTGGCATTATAATTGTTCGTTGTAAACTAGCAAATAATGACAATTTACCGCGATTAATTGATTGATAGAAAATAACAGCAACATAATGTAGTGTAGCTAATGGATAAAAAGCAAACTGCATAATAATATAAACTTTAAAGAATCTTGCCATTTCTAAATCTACGCCAAAGAAATGCATCATATATTGCCCCGCTATTACTACTAATAATACTGAAGCAATTAGCAACAATAAAAGCAATAAAGTTAAACGTCACATCAATTGTCAAACACGACTAAAGTCCTTTGAACCATAAACATAGCCAATTAATGCTCTTGCTCCCTGCGTAATTCCAATAATAGGTGCATTAATTAAAATTAACCAAGGCATAATACCACCATATAATTGAACAAAAACCGGAATACCAGTACTTCCTCCACCATGATAGTGTGGAGGTGGCAATGTATTTAAAATTTTAGTAGTAACCATTGCCAAAATACTTTGGGCAATATTTTGTAATAAAGAAGTTGCACCAATTAATAAAATGCCCGTTACTATTACTCATTTAAGTTTTAAGTGTGCTACTTTAAATCTTAAATTATCGGCACTATATCAAATAATACCTATTGAAAATAAATTAATGCTTGCTCAAGCAATAATAGTTGCATATGCAGTGCCTTCCATTCCTAATTTACCAGGAATAACAAAAATAAAATCTAAAGATATATTTACTAAACAAGCCGCAACATTAATTAAAATTGTTCATAACATCATTCCTTCACTACGTAATAATGAAACTAAAAAATAAGCAAAAAAAAGTAATGGTGTAGCAAGAATTAAAATTTGCGAAAATCTAACTGCTTCTTTAATTATTATTTCCCTAATTATTGGATTACTTCCGGCATCACTTCCAGCTTGAAATTCAATAATACTCTGACAACTAAAATACATAATGATCATAAGAACAATAGAAACTAAAAAAGATAATAAAAATCCATTTCCTAAATATTCTGACATTTGTTCTCGTTTATTTTGACCATATGCAATCGAAAACTTAATACCTGTTCCAGTTGCAACCATTAAGGCAAAGGAAACCATCATTGAAGAAGGAACAGCAGCATAAGTAGTAGCAATATTAATAATTTTTAATGCTTGTTCAGCAGTTATCATTATTCCTGAATTTTGATAATTATTATAACGATCAATAATACTTTGTCCACCTCATTGTGTAGCAATTCATTTATCAAAAATTTGATAAGTAGAAAAAATAATTACAGCAATTAAAGGTGGTGTGACCATAATAAAGATTGCTTTTCATGGATTTGCCGTGCTAAAAATAGCTTGTCTTTTCAACTTGTTTATTGAATTTCTTTCTTTTCGTTTATTGAGAGTAACTTTAGCAAGATTTTCTTTTTCCATAATATTATCCTTTCTAACAAAATTAATCTAATTAATATTATATTTTATAAAAGCTCATAACTAAAATATCTATTGCTGTCACAAATAAAAAACATGTTTATTATTTTAAAAAACGTTAGAAGAAAAAAATTAAAATATAAATTTTTATAAAAAATATAATTACATTATAACCTAATAATAAATAAATATTTAAAAATAATCTCTTTAATTTATTTTTATTTAAAAACTATCATTACTTCCAATTGAAAAAACAATTGGTATTTTATTAGTTTTTTACTTATTTCCTGTATGAAAATCAGGAGTAATAATAACATAAACCGTACCAACTTGTTGATAATAGTTATTAATTACATGTTTAGCAAATTTATCACTAAAATAGTGAATAGTAAAATTACCAGTTAAAGGACCACTCTTCAATTGATTAGAAGTATTAATAACATTCTTATTAATTTGTTGATATGTCAAATTAGGATTAACAATAATTGGAACCATTCCTGATAAATCCTTAATTGTATTTAAATCAGAACGCTTATCTGTTAAAGTTACTTTCAAAATGGCTGTTGTTCCTACTCAATAAGGATCATTAACATCTGCTGTAATTTTAACTTAAATATCATCAGCAGCCTGTTCTTCATCATCTGCTGCTACTTTTCCTTCTTCATCACTAAAATAATTAACAGTAAAACCAACCGCTAACTTATTTTTTCAAATAAAGATGGTTGATTATAAAATAGACTTGGTGCAAAACTAAGGTAATTCAAAATTATATATTCCTGCTATTAAATTAAATCTTAATGCAAATCTTCGTATTTTATTGCGATATTTTAAACTTAAAATTTTAAAACGTTTTAGTTTAGCAAATACGTGTTCAATTTTAATTCTAATTTTACTTAAAGTTTTATTGTATTCTTTTTGAATTGGTGTTAATTGATTGTATTTACTTTTTTTAAATGGCAAAAATGTATTTTTGTGAATATTTTGTATACCTTGATAACCTGAATCAACAAAAACTTGTTTTTCTGGATGAATAAAAGTTTTAGATTTTAGAAGCAATTTAAAATCATGAATGCTTCCAAAACAAAAAGCAGTTGAAATAATTTTTCCATTGGAAATATAAATAATTATTTGGGATTTGAGAGAATGATGTTTCTTTTTACCTGAAAAAAGTAATTTTAGTTTTTTTTAATTCTTTCAATTGGAGTTTCAGTAGCATCAATAGCTAACAAATTATTATTAGTACCTTTATTTTTTGTTAAATCTTTTTTTCCAGGTAAATTAAAAATTCCGCTTTTTATTAAAATATTTTCAATTCAAAAAATATTACGAATGCAACTAGTATGACTAATATTATATCTTTTTGCAATAACTCTATAACTACTATAGTCTTTTCAATATTCTAAAGTCATTAATAAACGCTCTTCAATTACAATTTTATTTTTTCTACCACCATAATATTTTTGTTTAGACTCAGCAATTTTTAAAATTTCAAGCATTTTATAAAATGTTTGTGGCTTTATGCCGACTAAACTATAAAATTCTTGATCATTTTTATATTTTTTCAACATAATAACTATCACCTTTAATATTAATAATAATCGTTAAATTGTTAAAATTAAAGGTTTTGCACCAAGTCTAATGAGGAAAATCGTTAATCATTAAAAGATAATAATTATTTTATTATAAGAGAAAAAGATTAATTATAATAATTTAATGAATAATTGCTTTTTTTTCTATAGCAAATACTTTAAATTTAAATAGTTTTACATACTGTCTTGATAAAAAAGCACAAAAGAAAATTAAAATTGACATCTTAACAAATGAGTAAATTATAGTAACAAAAAAATTATTATTTACAAATTCCACTGCTCTTCTAGCAACATTTAATCCAAATATTAAGCGCAATAATAAACCTGTCATAAATTCAACACTAATTACTTTATTAAAAGCAATATGGAAAAATAAAATAAAAGTAGTACCATGAAATAAAAAGGCTAAAATTTTACTTTAATTGTAAAATTAAAAAGGACACTTATATAAAAATTAAATTGTGTTAGTTCTATAATTAAGAAAAGAAAGGAATTAGCGCAATGTATAAGTATCTGAGTATTGAATCAATAATAGCAATAAAAGAATATAAAAATTATGGATTTTCGATTCGTAAAATAGCAAAAATTGTTGATTATAGTAAATCAACTGTACATAGAGTTTGTAGATTATTAAATAAAAACTTATTGCCATTAGAAATATTGAATCAATTTCAAAAAAATAAACCAAATGCAGGCAGAAAATTAATAATTTTAACTTTAACAGAAATTAATAGTATTAATCATTTGTTAATTACTAAAAAGTATGCTTTTGATATAATTGCTAACTTTTTAAAGGAAAATAAAATAAAAAGTATTTCAACAAAAACTTTATATAATGTGTTTAAAACAAATCGAATGGGTTTTGATGAAAATAACTTATTGAGAAAAGGCAAAAATAAATCTCACAAACAAAAAGAAACTAGGGGCAAAATTAATAATTGTAAGTCTATTCATGAAAGAAATTTAATCATACCTAATATTAAAAATATACAAGAATTTGGTCATTTAGAAGGTGATACTATCATTGGCAAAGATCATAAAAGTTCTATTATTACTTTGGCTGATATATGATCAAAAACCACAATTCCTTTAGTAACTAAAAATCATAAATCAGAAAATATTACGAAAAGTATAATAAAATTTATTTCAAAGTTACAAAAAGGAACAGTTAAAACCATTACTTTTGATCGTGGTAAAGAATTTAGTAAATGAAGATTAATCGAAAAAATTTGTAATGTCAAAATTTATTTTGCAGATCCTGGTAAACCTTGCCAAAGGGGTTTAAATGAAAATAATAATGGTATTTTAAGAAGATATTTACCAAAATCTACAGATCTATCTTCATATAAACAAAAAGATTTAAATTTTATAGCATTTCAAATTAATTCTACACCCAGAAAATCGCTCTCTTATAAAAGACCAATAGATTTAATACAATTATTTTAAAAAACTGTCCCATTTATATTTACAACTCAGGATAAAAAAAACAATTATTTTTTTAGAATTAAACATCATAATACACCCTTTTTAATGAAATAATGATTATTAAATTTTACTATAAATAAATTTATGAAGTAACTATATATTAAATTCTTGACTTTCATCATCCTCTAACTAATAAACTAACTCCAAGAACAAAACATATTGGTACAATAATAATTAAAAAAATAATTGCAAAATAAACTTGTTCAAAAGGATGAGAAACATAAGTATTTTTAGCCGCTTCTATATCTAGTTGATCTCAATTATAAAACAAATTAATAATACCATAGTGTTTTAAACTTCAAAAACCGTTACCAAGAAAATTATTAAAATGATCATTAAAAATAGCTGTTCCAAATAATATTAAACTAATTATTAGAAAAAACAAAGTTAAAATGCATAAGAATAATCCTAGTTTTTGCTTTCAATCCCAAGATGTAACTTTTTTATATTCTACATTTTTATCCATATTTAACACTTACTAAACACTAAGAATATAATCAACGCTTAAAATAACCAAATATTAAAGATAAAACACTAACACCAAGAAAGATAGCAGTTAAAATTACTGTAAATACAATTCCGACAACTACTTGCGCAAGAGGATAAGTTAAAAGCTTATCACTAGTAGCATCTGTTCACATTTGATTATAGCCAGCTTTGCTTAAAAAACTATCAAGTCCTCATATAGAAATAGCATGAAAGCCATTTCCGGCATATTGTGAACTTCCTCCACTTGGGGCTTTAAAATTGGCTGTTGCAATTAAAATTAGTCCTAATGCTAAACAAAGCAAACTAATTACCAGTGAGGCAAAGCCAATTTTTATTCCTCAATTTTGTTTCTTAAAAAGATTTATAAGATTTTTCATTAAGGTTTCTCCTTTACTACCTAATTATTTTATTGTTTTACCAAAATAATGTATTAATTGGTATTATCACAATAAATAAATTATAGCGTAAAATTTTTTTAAATAATAAAAAAATTATGAATAAAAACATAAAAAAATCATTAGTAATTTTACTAATGATTTTTTCTATATTATTATATTATTCTTCAATTAATACTTTAATACCAGGGCCCATTGCTGTAGTAATGCTTATATTTTTAATATAAGCACCCTTAACTGCTGCAGGCTTAACTTTTCTTAAAGTGTTAAGAATTGCTAAATAATTATCTCTTAACCCTTCTTGTGCAAATGATACTTTACCAAGAATAACATGAATATTACCTTGTTTATCAACACGATATTCAACTTTACCTTTACGAATATCAGCTATTGCTTTTTGAACATCCATTGTTACTGTTCCTAGTTTTGCTGTAGGCATGAATCCTTTTGGTCCTAATACTCTACCAATTTTTCCTAATTCACCCATCATTTCGGGTGTTGCAATAATAACATCAAAATCAAATCAACCTTTTTGAATGTTTTCAATCATTTCCTTACCACCAACAAAATCAGCTTGACTTTCCATTGCCTCTTTTTGTTTAGTGGTAGTTATCACTAAAACACGTTGTGTTTTTCCAGTCCCTGCTGGTAAAACAATAGAACCACGTAACATTTGAT
The DNA here is from genome assembly GCF_964030805.1 of Spiroplasma endosymbiont of Zeiraphera isertana. Taxonomy (GTDB): domain Bacteria; phylum Bacillota_I; class Bacilli_A; order Mycoplasmatales; family VBWQ01; genus Spiroplasma_E. The sequence continues at coordinate 179,242 of NZ_OZ034965.1, read as the reverse complement.
CAGCATGTCTTGGATCAACATTTAAACGAAATGCTGCTTCAACTGTTGCATCAAATTTTAATGATGAAGTTTGTTTAGCTAATTCTAAAGCACGATCAATTGGATAAACTTTAGTGTTATCAACTAATTTTGCAACTGCAAGATATCTTTTACTTCTATTCATATTAAACACCTTGCTTTCCATCTTCAACAGTAATGCCCATATTCTTGGCTGTTCCTGCAACAATTTTAATTGCATCTTCTAAAGAATAAGCATTTAAATCAGGTAATTTAATTTGAGCAATTTCTGTAATTTGAGCAATAGTAAGTGTTCCTACTTTTGTTAATTTAGCATTTGATGAACCTTTTGCAAGTTTCAATGCTTTTTTTAAAAGAAATGTTGTTGGTGCAGTTTTTATTTTAAAGTCGAAAGTTTTATCTTTATATGCTGTAATAAAAACTGGAATTGGAACCGGATTAACATCATCTTTTTGATCTTTGGTTTTATCGTTAAATTCTCTACAAAAACGTGGCATATCAATACCGAATGATGCTAAACTAGCACCTGGTTTGGCACTACCAGCTGGTAATTGAATAATACCTTCACGATTAATATTTTTTTTATCTGCCATGAGCAACTCCTCCTAAATGGATTCTCACTGTGGTCCAAACGAATAAATCTTCCACAAGTTTAAACATAATTAAAGTCTATTTATATATATAAATAGTACTTTACAAATAATAACATCATTATAATTAGTAGTCAAATATATTTTAATTTTATTTTACATAAAAATTAAATAGTTTAAACTAAACTTTAATTTTTTTACAACTATCATATTCTACTTTAATTTCGGTTTGACGACCAAACATATCAACAGAAACTGTTGCAACACCCTTATCTTCATCTAATTTAATAACTTGTCCTTCTCGACCTTGTAAAGCACCAGAAGTAATATGAACAAAATCATTCAACTCAAAATCACGAATAATTTTTTTTATCTCTTTAACTTTAGGTTGTGATGAATTTTTAGAATTACGATATAACATTTCATTAACTTCTTTAGTAGAAAGTGGAGTTGGTGGTACACCCTTACCACTAGAACCAATAAATCCATTAATACCTGTTGTATTACGAATATCATATCAAGTATCTTCGGTTAAAATCATATGAACAAAAATATAACCCGGAAAAATATTTTTTTCAGTTATTTTTTTATCTTTATCTGGTATTGCTTCTTTAACAACTCTAACTTGAAAAATATTATCTTTTAAATTCAATTTTTTTTCAATTTTATTTTTCAAATCAGCAGCAACTTTATCTTCATGACCTTTGTTACAATTAACAATATATCATTGTGCTTGCTCAATTCGATGTTTATGTGTTTCTTCTAATGATGTAGTTTTCACTAAAGGGGTTTCTTTTTTAATTCTTTCGCTCATTTTTTGGCATCTCCATTTTTTACATTATTTTTAATAAAGGTAATACAAATAGTAATAACTGCTCAATTCCATAAAAGAATAGTGCTAAGACAGCAATAAATAATACTGTTGTAATAAATTTATTATTTAATTGTTTTCTTGGTGTTCAACGAGTTCTTCTAATTTCTCTTGATAAGTATAAGAAAAAATATTTATGATAAGTTCTCGCTTCTTTTTTATAATAAAAACGTTCTTCAGGCGTACGATTTTTACGTTCTTTTTCTCAAATTTCGCTAATATTAACCTTTTTATTTTTATCGGCTGTTCGTGGATCAAAACTTGGTTTTCCTTCAGAAGTTCTTTTTGTTCTTAAAGGTTTAATTTTACGTAAAATATTAAATTTACTTTTTAAAAGAGCCAATTTTTCAGGATTAATTTTTGGTTTTTCTTTTGATTTGTCTTCTGCACTCATGAAAATTTCTCCTAACGTGATTCCTTATGTAAAGTATGTTTTTGACAATGTTCACAATATTTTTTTAGTTCCATACGCTCTTTATATTTAATCTTATTTTTGTATGTATGATAATTACGATTTAAACACACAGTACAAATTAAAATTATTTTTTTGTTCATTAAATTCACCTAGAAAATTTAACCATTTTTAATTATATTATTATTTAAAATAAGTGTCAATTTTAAAATATTTTTATTTTAAAAACAAAGTTAAATTTTTAATCTTTCTTTAAAATTCATCATTTCTAAAATAATTGTACAAGAAAAAATAAAATAATAAATAAAAAATAATGTTTTTTTAAAAAAACATTATAATATAAAAAATAATTTTAATTAACTATTAATACTTCCTAAAAGTGGTTGTCTTTCATTGGGTTCTATGATAACTTCTGACATATCATTATTTGCATTTGTAACAAATTCCGGCTCAAACTCATAATCAGGAATTTTTAACTTTATTCTTTCCTGTTGACTATTATCTTCAATCTCTGTTACTAATTCTACCTTTTTATTTTCGGGAGTATAATTATCTATTCATTCTTTAAACATTGTTAATGTTGGTCTTCAATCTTTTATTTTTCCGAATTTAACAAAACTAGGAATTGTTTTATCTGAATGTCTCATTTCAAACTTATCTCAATTATTTTTTTCTAAATACTCATATATTTCCTTTGAATCTTGATTACTCAAAATACCTTTATATAAAGCAAAACCTTTTGTAATGTGTTCTTTTCTTTCATTAATAATTTTAATAATAATTTCCTCTTTACTATTTGAAGTATTAGATTTACTCATTGTAGAAAAATATGTATGACTAACATCCATCATTGCTGAAATTGACATTAAATTTCCTCCCACAATATTACCATTTGTAAAATTAATGCCTGCAGTTGCAAAAGTAGTAAGTGATTTTAAGTATTCAATAGTTTTTGTTACTTTTTGAATTTTATATAAATCAAAACCTGATATTCCACTAAGCACTTTCACTAATCCATTTGTACCAGTAAATAATTTATTTAATGCAATAGAAATCATTTCTGGAGTTAATTCATTACTTACAGCATCTTCTGTTAATTGTTCAGCAATTTCAGAATAAAGTCTTTCATTATTTGGTGGTAAAGTAGGAAAAGTGGGTAAATTTGGCTCGGTAGTTGTACTACCACCAGTTTCATTTAAATTATACGCTTGTCAAATAACTCAACCACCAAATGCAGCATATAATATATCAGCTACTCCACTTTTAATTAATTGGTAACGTTTTTCAATATTACTATCCCTAGTAACAGACTTAAGTCCTGCTATTGTTAGTAGAACTCCTGTTGTCGTATTACTTCAATTTTGTGCACTTAATGCTCCTGCTCTAACTGGACCATGAAGATTATTCAACGCTTTTTGTACTTCTTTTCATGTTTCTTCTTTATTTATTTTCATTTTATTTATTCCTTTCATAGTTAAAGTAGTTTTAAATTAAATTTTTAATTTTATTGATAAGATGATACATAATTATTCATTAATAATATTACTAATCGTTCACTTACTAATATTTATTGAGAAAGATGGCCCAATATCAAAAGCACGAGATATAGAACTACTTCTAAGTTGTTGATATATAGTGTTTTCATCATGTCACATAAATATATAAATAACTAATCCTTGTGATTTATGACCTGCAGATGGCTGATTTACTACTCGTCAAACCGGTAATTGATTATCTTTGTCTTGAATTTTTTTGGTATTAAAGTTTAGTTCATTACTTTTAATTGTTGTTTTATTATCCATAACACTATAAGTTATACTGTCTGTCGAATTAGCAAAAATTGTTGGATATAAAAACATAAAATTATTTCATGAATCAGCATAATCACTTCATTTTAAAAGCGTAGTTATTTCTGAATTATAATCTATTAGTTTTCCTCCATCTTTTGGAAAACTATGACTTAATGTTAAATTATTATTAGTATCCAAATTTTTGCTATCATATTGGAAATATCCAACGCTAATAATGTTACCAGTACTGTCAACTAAATATCTAATACTTATCTTTTTACTATTATTTTCAATTGAAAAATTATTAATAACAGATTCTAAATTTGGACTATCAATCATATTATTGAAAATATTTTCAGACATTTTTTCTGCAGTGCTCTCATGATTTTTTAAACTACTTTTAGTAATAAATTGTTTAACAAAGTCAAGACAAATACCCCCACTATTTTTTGAATGAGATTGAGCAATATAATATAATCCCAATGTTTCACTTAAATTATCATAGTTCTGAATTGCATCAATCATACCTTTTGTTCCAGTTAATGATATATGAGTATTAGCACCACCAAATTGAATAAAAGTAAAATTACTTTTAGACTTTTTATTTGAAATATAAGCTGTTATTGATATTTTGATCAAGTTTTGTTTTTGAAAAATTTGCAAATCATTAGTACTTGTTAATTGTTCTTCTTTATAATTAATAGCAGCAATTTCTTTATCAAACTCATTAATAACATCTTTATTTATCTTTTCAGGATTATAAGTTAATTTAAAATTCTCAATATAAATATCTTTTACATAAGGTTCTAAACTTGGATTATCAATAATGCTTTTAACATCAAAAAGATGATATATTCCATTTTCATCCTGACTATTTAAAATAGTACTATTACTTAAATTACCATACGTAGTATTAGTAACAACTTCATTAGTTTCGGTTTTATTTTTATTTTCTTGTTTTAATTTATTAATACTTGTTAAATTATTATTAATACTAATGTTAGCAACAATATTAGTGGTTGCTAATGTTAAACTAAGTCCCAACCATAAATGTTTATTTTTTAACATTTTATTTTACACCTCAGAATTTTATTTTTTAGTAAATCTATTATAAATTTCATTTAATTTTTTTTCATAAATGTTTTGAAGTTTTGGTTGATAATATTTCGTATCTTTTAACTTGGTTGGCAAATACTGTTGTTGTACATAATCGTTAGCATAATCATGTGGAAATTTATATAATTTACCTTTACCTACTGATTTTTTTAATATTTTAGATCAATTATGCTTCAAATAATCAGGAATTGGATATATTTTTCCTTGTAAAACATCACTATATGCTTTTTGTACTGCCAAATTAGCACTATTTGATTTCTCACTAAGTGCCATTTCAATAACTACTAAACCAAGTGGAATTATACCTGCGGGCATACCAATTTGACGAAAAGTATCAATAGCAGTTTTTACCCTAATTGCTAAAGCAGGATTAGCAAGTCCAATATCTTCGTAAACAATAATCAACATTCTTCTTAATAAAGCTTCATAATCACCAGTTGCTAATAACCTTGCTAAATAATGCAAAGCAGCATTAACATCACTGCCTCTAATTGATTTTTGTAACGCTGACTTTAAATCATGATGTTCATTTCCCTCTTTAGCATTTCAATTACTTGCTTTAGGCATAATAGCATTAATAATATCAATAGTTATGATTTCATTAGGATATAATTTTATTAATATTTCTAAAATATTAATTGCTATTCGTAAATCACCAGTTGCTAAATTACAGATTTTTTCTAAAATTTCATCACTAATATTAAAATTAAAAAATGAATTATTAGTAATTATTTTTTTTAAGCCTAATAACATTTCTTCATTACTAATTGGCTTTAATTCTAATAATAGACATCTACTTCGTAAAGCTGGATTAATTACAAAATAAGGATTTTCAGTAGTACAAGCCATTAAAATAAAATTGCCATGTTCTAAATATTGTAATAATAAATCTTGACGATCACGATTCATGCGTTGTATTTCTTCAATTATAATTATATAAGGTTTAGTATTTTGTGCTATTTTAATTAATTTTTCTAAATTTTCTTTTTTATCAATGGCAGCATTAAATACTCCAAATTCACATTTTAAATCATTAGCTAGTGCTTGAGCAATAGTGGTTTTGCCTGTTCCTGGATTACCATAAAATATTAATGATGTTAAAAACTTCTGATTTAATATTCGATTAATAATTCCATTTTTATCATTTATCAAATGACTTTGACCAATTATATCATTAACAGTGGTTGGTCTTAATATTGTTGCTAGTGGCTTATCCATACTCATCACCTTTGTTTTTAATTTAACGTCGTGAAGTTATTTTAACAATAGAACTAAAATTAATAAAGGTTAAATTATTATTTTTAATATTAACATCCAAGGATTGAAGCATTTTATATTCTTTATCATCATCATATTTAATAATGATACCAATGTTTTTTAAGTGCTGATATTTATCATTTTGTTCAGAAACACTAACAAGTTCAATATTATTTATCTTTTTTATGATATCAAAATTAATTGTCTTTTGAAAATGAATTTGATAGTTATCGCCATCAATATTAATTTCTATATTCATTTCTAAATTAATGTCATTAGTAGGAGAAAAATTATTCATATCATTAATAGCTTCTTGAAATAATAGTGAAATAAGTGAAATAGAATTATCTTTAAAAGTAATTGTATATATTACACCACCAGGAAGAACATTTGGATATAATTCAATAGAATTTAAATCTTTAACATTAAAATTGTTATTTTTAAAAATTTTTTCATTTGGTTCTTTATTTTGACATTGAATATTTATTGAAAACTCGATAGTATCTTGCAATTGATTTTTACCAACAATTGTTACTATTATAGATTTTGGTTTTTGATAATTTCCAGTAATCGCATTACTAGTAATAATATAATCTTGATCATTAAAATCTTGATGTCATTTTTGCTTACCAAACTCATTTATTTTTTTACTAACAAGGAAAACAATATGATTATCAATATCCACTTTGCTAACATTAGTATTATCTTCAATAGTTATTAATTGATTAATTACACTTTCATCATTTTCCAATACTGTTTTAATAACAGATAATGATTTTAATGTTCAACTACCTTGAACATTAAAATTAATATTTAATTGACCTTTAATAATTTCACTACTATTTTTAGCACAAATAACAACTGTTATTTTCTTTTTTATCATATAATTATCAAAACTTTTTATTGAATCATAATTAATAACAAAATCACTTTTTGTTACTTTATCTGATAATGATTTTTCTTTATTAATTTCTTCTAAAAATTTCTCTTCAATAATTTTATTAACTTGAGATTCTATTTCATTTTTAGTTCCTTTTGTAGCATCTGACATTACTATTGTTTGTGATGGAATTGTAATTCTATTGTCTAAATCAAAAATATTAAATTTTTCTGGAATAACATCATTTTCAACACTAAAATTGAAATTTAAGTCACAAGGAAGCAAACCATAATTACTACCAAATTGATTAACACTCATTTCAATTTTAAATTGTTTTATTTTTTCTTTATAAGATGGTATTTTTATTGCAAAATTATTTTTAAGTGCATTTTCATCATTAATTTTAATATTAATAGCTGGATTTACTGGTAAATGTAAAAAAAAATTATTAGGAATATCTATTTTATTTGTTTGTAACACATTATCAATCTTTTTTAATAAATCACTAAGATAAAAGATTTTTAGTTTTTTATCAGTAGATATTAAACTAATATTATTTAATTTATCCTTGTAATCTATCAAATTATATTTTTTATTTGTTGGACAATTATTCTTATAATAATCTTCTCAATTTTTATCTTGATTAGGATTTCAGTTGTTGGAATTATTAGTATTTATGGCACTATTTCATTGATTATTTGCAATTATTAAAATCATAGTAGTAATAATTAAAACAACAACAACAAATAACAAAGAAAAAATTTTAAACCAATGTTTTTTTTCTTGTTTAACATTAGGTTTTTGCTTATAATTTGATTTTTCATTTTGATTAATACCAATTTTATACATTATTTCCTCCACCAAAAATCGATAATAAAACATAAAAAAACTTTATAATGATTAAAAAATCACTACAAAGCAACAGCTAAATTATATAAATAATAATATAACAATAAAACTTATAAATTAATTTTTAAAATTAAAAAAATAAAATTAAAATATAAATTTTATTGTTGTCTTAATTCTATCATAGTAATTTTTTATTAAATATATTTTTTGTAACTATTTTTTAATTTTAACTTTACTCGCGTTCAAGCATTATCAACTTGCTTATAACTTAAATTTAATTTTTTCATAATTTGATGAACATTATATCCTCTTCGCTTTAATCTTAAAACTTCATCTTCATTAGTAGTAAAATTTGTAATGGATAGGTTACACTTTATTGGACACCAATTACGTAGACAAGTGAACAAATTAGTTAAAAGAAAGGAACTATAATTATGGCCAATATTAACTCATATAACGACGAATTTAAGAAACAAATAGTAGATTTATATCAAAGTGGTAAGTCAGTGTCTTGTCTTGCTAAAGAGTACAATGTTACAAGAGCAGCTACTTATAATTGAATTAAGCAATTTACTAATTCAGGTAGTTTTAAATCTAAAGATAATCGTTCTGTTGAAGAAAATGAATTAATTAAGGCTTTTCTCCCTTTATGTACTATTTTTAAATTTTATCACATAAATGCTGAGAAAAGCCTATCTACGGACTTCTCCCCACATTTTTAAATCAAACATAACATTACAGTTTCAAAACTAGGTATATTGTTGAATTTATATGCCGATTCTTTTGCGTATAAATGAACATGATGTTTTTCAACTTTGATATGTGTTTTAAATGTTCGTCTGATGTGCTTTCATGCCGATTCAATCTGGTTTATGTTTACACCAGTTTTTGAAACATAACCATCTTGATGGTTAACTGTTTCATGCTTAGTGAAAACTGATTTAAAATGGCGATATCCTTTTCAAGAATCAGTATGTACATCACACTTTGAAGAAATGTGGTTTCTTGCAAATTGCAAAAGATTTTTTTGATTTGCATTTTTCAACACTTTCACAATTAAATTATTGGTTGTTTTTTCATAAATCCCAACAATCAAAGTTTTATTTTTTAAGGATCTTCCTTGTTTTTTAAAACCCATATGTGAAAGATACATTTCATCCATTTGCACTATGCCCTCAACAATGAATTGAGGTTCTTGTTTTGCAATTGCACTTCGGATTTTATGACCCATTCTTCAAGCAGTTTTCAAAGTTACTCCCAATTCTTTTGCAACATCAGTTGATCGAATTCCATGTTTGGTGTTTATTCATCTAAAGATGAGATAAAACCAAGATGTCAAAGGTGTTTGTGACTTGTAAAAAATGGTGTCATGAAGAATACTAAATGTTTGATGACATTTCAAACATCTTATTCTTCTTAAATCAGAAGTATTCAAATTTGTTCAAGAACACCTCATACATTTGTTTTCCTTCAAACTTGCTATATATTTCAAACAATCTTTTTCTGTTTGAAATATATTGTTGAACTCATTCAATTTCATTGTTTCCTCCACAAGTACATGTGGGGAGAAGTCCGTTAATTAAATTAAGAAAAGAATTAAAACAGTTACGAATGGAAAATGATATTTTAAAGCAAGCAGCACTAATAATAGGCAGAAAATAGAGATTATTATCAATAATAAATGTAAATATAAAATTCGTACAATGTGTCGTTTTTTAAAGCTCTCTAAATCAACATATTATTTTAATTTCAAGAAAAAAGAAAAAAATCAAAATAATATTTTAATTTTCAAAAAAACTCTTGATGAAATAAAAAAAATCATCAACCTGCCCTAAAATTTGATTTTATTTAATTTTGGGATTTATTTTTTTTACAAACTGAAATATAATGCTTCAGATTTTGCATAAGGTGATATTTTATAATGTTGGTATTTAAATTTTCCTGAGTTGTAAATATAAATGGGACAGTTTTTTAAAATAATTGTATTAAATCTATTGGTCTTTTATAAGAGAGCGATTTTCTGGGTGTAGAATTAATTTGAAATGCTATAAAATTTAAATCTTTTTGTTTATATGAAAATAGATCTGTAGATTTTGGTAAATATCTTCTTAAAATACCATTATTATTTTCATTTAAACCCCTTTGGCAAGGTTTACCAGGATCTGCAAAATAAATTTTGACATTACAAATTTTTTCGATTAATCTTCATTTACTAAATTCTGTACCACGATCAAAAGTAATGGTTTTAACTGTTCCTTTTTGTAACTTTGAAATAAATTTTATTATACTTTTCGTAATATTTTCTGATTTATGATTTTTAGTTACTAAAGGAATTGTGGTTTTTGATCATATATCAGCCAAAGTAATAATAGAACTTTTATGATCTTTGCCAATGATAGTATCACCTTCTAAATGACCAAATTCTTGTATATTTTTAATATTAGGAATGATTAAATTTCTTTCATGAATAGACTTACAATTATTAATTTTGCCCCTAGTTTCTTTTTGTTTGTGAGATTTATTTTTGCCTTTTCTCAATAAGTTATTTTCATCAAAACCCATTCGATTTGTTTTAAACATGTTATATAAAGTTTTTGTCGAAATACTTTTTATTTTATTTTCCTTTAAAAAGTTAGCAATTATATCAAGAGCATACTTTTTAGTAATTAACAAATGATTAATACTATTAATTTCTGTTAAAGTTAAAATTATTAATTTTCTGCCTGCATTTTTTTTATTTTTTTGAAATTGATTCAATATTTCTAATGGCAATAAGTTTTTATTTAATAATCTACAAACTCTATGTACGGTTGATTTACTATAATCAACAATTTTTGCTATTTTACGAATCGAAAATCCATAATTTTTATATTCTTTTATTGCTATTATTGATTCAATACTCAGATACTTATACATTGCGCTAATTCCTTTCTTTTCTTAATTATAGAACTAACACAATTTAATTTTTATATAAGTGTCCTTTTTAATTTTACAATTAAAGTTTCATAAATTGAGGTAATTTTGAATATTGGTAAATCCAATGCCATGATAATGAGTAATAAATTATTTTAAACTTGATTGTATTTTACTGATATTACTTAAATTTTTATAATTTAATTCTTTATTTTCTTTTGATTTAAATTTCTTGAGAGTACATTTTGTTTGTTTAGCTACTGTATCATATAGTATTTGCATATCACAAACTATAATTGATTTTTCTTCGATAAGCTTAGATGTTAAATTTTCTTGTACTCATTTTTTTGTTAATCTTTTAGTATTTGTTGTTTGAGCATAAATATTTTTATTTTCATCAATTGCCATTTCAATACAACAGTTTAAATCTTTAGCATTTTCTTCAATTCATTTTTTTCTTGGATCATCTGGATTTTTGAAATTTCCTTTATGAATTTCTTTGATAAAAGTTTCATCAATTTCAATTCTACCTTTTAATTTTGTGAATGGTTTTTGTGTTTTTGCTAATTGTGATGATTTCATAAATTTTTGACGATTAAATCATGCTGATGTTTTTGAAATTTTAGCAAATTGAGAAATAGTATAAGCAGATTGACCTTTTAATTTTCAAAAAAACTCTTGATGAAATAAAAAAAATCATCAACCCGGTCTAAAATTTGATTTTATTTAATTTTGGGATTTATTTTTTTTACAAACTGAAATATAATGCTTCAGATTTTGCATAAGGTGATATTTTATAATGTTGGTATTTAAATTTTCATAAATTGAGGTAATTTTGAATATTGGTAAATCCAATGCCGTGATAATGAGTAATAAATTCTTTTAAACTTGATTGTATTTTACTGATATTACTTAAATTTTTATAATTTAATTCTTTATTTTTTTTTATTTAAATTTCTTGAGAGTACATTTTGTTTGTTTAGCTACTGTATCATATAGTATTTGCATATCACAAACTATAATTGATTTTTCTTCGATAAGCTTAGATGTTAAATTTTCTTGTACTCATTTTTTTGTTAATCTTTTAGTATTTGTTGTTTGAGCATAAATATTTTTACGGACTTCTCCCCACATGTACTTGTGGAGGAAACAATGAAATTGAATGAGTTCAACAATATATTTCAAACAGAAAAAGATTGTTTGAAATATATAGCAAGTTTGAAGGAAAACAAATGTATGAGGTGTTCTTGAACAAATTTGAATACTTCTGATTTAAGAAGAATAAGATGTTTGAAATGTCATCAAACATTTAGTATTCTTCATGACACCATTTTTTACAAGTCACAAACACCTTTGACATCTTGGTTTTATCTCATCTTTAGATGAATAAACACCAAACATGGAATTCCATCAACTGATGTTGCAAAAGAATTGGGAGTAACTTTGAAAACTGCTTGAAGAATGGGTCATAAAATCCGAAGTGCAATTGCAAAACAAGAACCTCAATTCATTGTTGAGGGCATAGTGCAAATGGATGAAATGTATCTTTCACATATGGGTTTTAAAAAACAAGGAAGATCCTTAAAAAATAAAACTTTGATTGTTGGGATTTATGAAAAAACAACCAATAATTTAATTGTGAAAGTGTTGAAAAATGCAAATCAAAAAAATCTTTTGCAATTTGCAAGAAACCACATTTCTTCAAAGTGTGATGTACATACTGATTCTTGAAAAGGATATCGCCATTTTAAATCAGTTTTCACTAAGCATGAAACAGTTAACCATCAAGATGGCTATGTTTCAAAAACTGGTGTAAACATAAACCAGATTGAATCGGCATGAAAGCACATCAGACGAACATTTAAAACACATATCAAAGTTGAAAAACATCATGTTCATTTATACGCAAAAGAATCGGCATATAAATTCAACAATATACCTAGTTTTGAAACTGTAATGTTATGTTTGATTTAAAAATGTGGGGAGAAGTCCGTAGATAGGCTTTTCTCAGCATTTATGTGATAAAATTTAAAAATAGTACATAAAGGGAGAAAAGCCTATTTTTATTTTCATCAATTGCCATTTCAATACAACAGTTTAAATCTTTAGCATTTTCTTCAATTCATTTTTTTCTTGGATCATCTGGATTTTTTAAATTTCATTTATGAATTTCTTTGATAAAGGTTTCATCAATTTCAATTCTACCTTTTAATTTTGTGAATGGTTTTTGTGTTTTTGCTAATTGTGATGATTTCATAAATTTTTGACGATTAAATCATGCTGATGTTTTTGAAATTTTAGCAAATTGAGAAATAGTATAAGCAGATTGACCTAACAATGACAATCAAATTATTCAATCTCATTGTTCATGAGATAAATGACTTCAATGTAAAAAATGATTTCTTAAAGCATCAAAGCTACTTTTACAATCTTTGCATAAATATTTTTGCTTATTATTCTTAAAACCATTTTTTACACATCAATAAGATTTACAATTTGGACATTGAATTCCTTTTTCTTTAAATTTTTTATCAATTGCATCTAATTTTTCTTTTTTCTCAATTTGTTTAATTCTATTTTTAAAATGTCTAATAATTTTTATAAATTCTTCATCTTTTTTGTTTTTTAAAACATCAATTAATTCATTATTAGTCACAAAAAATCACCCCTGATATAAAAATATTACTTTTAATTTTAAATTAAAAGTAATATCAAGATTTTTTGTGAAAATTAAAAGATTGACCTAACAATGACAATCAAATTATTCAATCTCATTGTTCATGAGATAAATGACTTCAATGTAAAAAATGATTTCTTAAAGCATCAAAGCTACTTTTACAATCTTTGCATAAATATTTTTGCTTATTATTCTTAAAACCATTTTTTACACATCAATAAGATTTACAATTTGGACATTGAATTCCTTTTTCTTTAAATTTTTTATCAATTGCATCTAATTTTTCTTTTTTCTCAATTTGTTTAATTCTATTTTTAAAATGTCTAATAATTTTTATAAATTCTTCATCTTTTTTGTTTTTTAAAACATCAATTAATTCATTATTAGTCACAAAAAATCACCCCTGATATAAAAATATTACTTTTAATTTTAAATTAAAAGTAATATCAAGATTTTTTGTGAAAATTAAAAAAATAATATGTATGATGAAGCTGTTATTAGTGCTTTTAAAGAAAATAAAGAAATTTATGGCACAAGAAGATTAAAAGCCATATTAGAAAACCAAGAAATTTATTTATCAAGACGAAAAATTAAAGAAATTATGAATAAACATAATTTAATATCAAAATACACTAAATTAATACACAAAAATCATCATAATAAAGTCAATGATAGTCAAATAACTAATCTTGTTAATAGAAACTTTAAGAATAGGATTAAAAATGAAGTTATTGTTAGTGATTTAACTTATGTTCAAGTAAATGGTAAGTGAAACTATATTTGTTTATTAATAGACCTATTTAACCGCGAAATTATTGGACATAGTGTTGAAGTTAAAAAAGATGCATCATTAGTATATGAAGCATTTATGCAATCAAATCGCTGTTTAAAAGATATTCAAATATTTCATAGCGATCGAGGTAATGAATTTAATAATAAAATTATTGATAAACTTTTACTAGCATTCAACATAAATCGATCTTTAAGCAAAAAAGGATGTCCTTATGACAATGCTGTTGCTGAAGAAACTTTTAAAACTTTCAAAACTGAATTTATTAATGATAAAAATTTTAGATCATTAATCCAATTAAAATTAGAATTATTTGATTAGACTTGGTGCAAAACTAAGTTAATTCAAAATTATATATTCCTGCTATTAAATTAAATCTTAATGCAAATCTTCGTATTTTATTGCGATATTTTAAACTTAAAATTTTAAAACGTTTTAGTTTAGCAAATACGTGTTCAATTTTAATTCTAATTTTACTTAAAGTTTTATTGTATTCTTTTTGAATTGGTGTTAATTGATTGTATTTACTTTTTTTAAATGCTTTAATTGTAAAATTAAAAAGGACACTTATATAAAAATTAAATTGTGTTAGTTCTATAATTAAGAAAAGAAAGGAATTAGCGCAATGTATAAGTATCTGAGTATTGAATCAATAATAGCAATAAAAGAATATAAAAATTATGGATTTTCGATTCGTAAAATAGCAAAAATTGTTGATTATAGTAAATCAACCGTACATAGAGTTTGTAGATTATTAAATAAAAACTTATTTTTAATTTTCACAAAAAATCTTGATATTACTTTTAATTTAAAATTAAAAGTAATATTTTTATATCAGGGGTGATTTTTTGTGACTAATAATGAATTAATTGATGTTTTAAAAAACAAAAAAGATGAAGAATTTATAAAAATTATTAGACATTTTAAAAATAGAATTAAACAAATTGAGAAAAAAGAAAAATTAGATGTAATTGATAAAAAATTTAAAGAAAAAGGAATTCAATGTCCAAATTGTAAATCTTATTGATGTGTAAAAAATGGTTTTAAGAATAATAAGCAAAAATCTTTATGCAAAGATTGTAAAAGTAGCTTTGATGCTTTAAGAAATCATTTTTTACATTGAAGTCATTTATCTCATGAACAATGAGATTGAATAATTTGATTGTCATTGTTAGGTCAATCTGCTTATACTATTTCTCAATTTGCTAAAATTTCAAAAACATCAGCATGATTTAATCGTCAAAAATTTATGAAATCATCACAATTAGCAAAAACACAAAAACCATTCACAAAATTAAAAGGTAGAATTGAAATTGATGAAACTTTTATCAAAGAAATTCATAAAGGAAATTTCAAAAATCCAGATGATCCAAGAAAAAAATGAATTGAAGAAAATGCTAAAGATTTAAACTGTTGTATTGAAATGGCAATTGATGAAAATAAAAATATTTATGCTCAAACAACAAATACTAAAAGATTAACAAAAAAATGAGTACAAGAAAATTTAACATCTAAGCTTATCGAAGAAAAATCAATTATAGTTTGTGATATGCAAATACTATATGATACAGTAGCTAAACAAACCAAATGTACTCTAAAGAAATTTAAATCAAAAGAAAATAAAGAATTAAATTATAAAAATTTAAGTAATATCAGTAAAATACAATAGACTTGGTGCAAAACCTTTAATTTTAACAATTTAACGATTATTATTAATATTAAAGGTGATAGTTATTATGTTGAAAAAATATAAAGATGATCAAGAATTTTATAGTTTAGTCGGCATAAAGCCACAAACATTTTATAACATGCTTGAAATTTTAAAAATTGCTGAGTCTAAACAAAAATATTATGGTGGTAGAAAAAATAAAATTGTAATTGAAGAGCGTTTATTAATGACTTTAGAATATTGAAAAGACTATAGTAGTTATAGAGTTATTGCAAAAAGATATAATATTAGTCATACTAGTTGCATTCGTAATATTTTTTGAATTGAAAATATTTTAATAAAAAGCGGAATTTTTAATTTACCTGGAAAAAAAGATTTAACAAAAAATAAAGGTACTAATAATAATTTGTTAGCTATTGATGCTACTGAAACTCCAATTGAAAGAATTAAAAAAAACTAAAATTACTTTTTTCAGGTAAAAAGAAACATCATTCTCTCAAATCCCAAATAATTATTGATATTTCCAATGGAAAAATTATTTCAACTGCTTTTTGTTTTGGAAGCATTCATGATTTTAAATTGCTTCTAAAATCTAAAACTTTTATTCATCCAGAAAAACAAGTTTTTGTTGATTCAGGTTATCAAGGTATACAAAATATTCATAAAAATACATTTTTGCCATTTAAAAAAAGTAAATACAATCAATTAACACCAATTCAAAAAGAATACAATAAAACTTTAAGTAAAATTAGAATTAAAATTGAACACGTATTTGCTAAACTAAAACGTTTTAAAATTTTAAGTTTAAAATATCGCAATAAAATACGAAGATTTGCATTAAGATTTAATTTAATAACAGGAATATATAATTTTGAATTACCTTAGTTTTGCACCAAGTCTAATCAAGTTTAAAAGAATTTATTACTCATTATCATGGCATTGGATTTACCAATATTCAAAATTACCTCAATTTATGAAAATTTAAATACCAACATTATAAAATATCACCTTATGCAAAATCTGAAGCATTATATTTCAGTTTGTAAAAAAAATAAATCCCAAAATTAAATAAAATCAAATTTTAGGCCAGGTTGATGATTTTTTTTATTTCATCAAGAGTTTTTTTGAAAATTAAAAAAACTTATTGCCATTAGAAATATTGAATCAATTTCAAAAAAATAAACAAAATGCAGGCAGAAAATTAATAATTTTAACTTTAACAGAAATTAATAGTATTAATCATTTGTTAATTACTAAAAAGTATGCTCTTGATATAATTGCTAACTTTTTAAAGGAAAATAAAATAAAAAGTATTTCGACAAAAACTTTATATAACATGTTTAAAACAAATCGAATGGGTTTTGATGAAAATAACTTATTGAGAAAAGGCAAAAATAAATCTCACAAACAAAAAGAAACTAGGGGCAAAATTAATAATTGTAAGTCTATTCATGAAAGAAATTTAATCATTCCTAATATTAAAAATATACAAGAATTTGGTCATTTAGAAGGTAATACTATCATTGGCAAAGATCATAAAAGTTCTATTATTACTTTGGCTGATATATGATCAAAAACCACAATTCCTTTAGTAACTAAAAATCATAAATCAGAAAATATTACGAAAAGTATAATAAAATTTATTTCAAAGTTACAAAAAGGAACGGTTAAAACCATTACTTTTGATCGTGGTAAAGAATTTAGTAAATGAAGATTAATCGAAAAAATTTGTAATGTCAAAATTTATTTTGCAGATCCTGGTAAACCTTGCCAAAGGTGTTTAAATGAAAATAATAATGGTATTTTAAGAATATATTTACCAAAATCTACAGATCTATCTTCATATAAACAAAAAGATTTAAATTTTATAGCATTTCAAATTAATTCTACACCCAGAAAATCGCTCTCTTATAAAAGACCAATAGATTTAATACAATGATTTTAAAAAACTGTCCCATTTATATTTACAACTCAGGTTTTTTCAACATAATAACTATCACCTTTAATATTAATAATAATCGTTAAATTGTTAAAATTAAAGGTTTTGCACCAAGTCTATTATATCAATTGATATAACAACATAAGAATCCACAGCACTTTAAACTCCTTAACTCCAGTTAATTATCAAAAACAAATGTCTACCAAAAAATAGTCCTAAAAAGTGTTGCCATTCCAAAATAATAACACTCCCAAAATAATATTACTTTCTTCAAATATTTTAGAACTAAGATCAAAAATTTGAACCTTGGAAGAAATGTTAGAAAAGAAAATAACAATAAAAATAGAACAATTAGAAAAAAGTAAAATAAATAAATATAAAATTTTTTTTATTAATTTTTTTACTTTTTGAATTAAAGATAAAAACAAATGTATTAATAATAAAATAAATAAGATAAATTCTGACTATACAAATATTAAAAACAATTGTAAAGAATTAGAAAACCATTTAATTGATCAAATAAATATATGCAAAAATTTAAAAGAAAAAAATGAAAATTTTCAGAACCAAATCCAATAAATAAAGAAAAAACATTTACACCTAAAATATAAAAGTATCTTTTTAAAAAAATATTTTATTTTTTCATAAATTTAAATATTATCAAAAAATATAGGTTCTTAAAATTTACGATAATTTTAACGTTTCAACGTAAATATAGTTTGCAATAATACCACAAGCAACGCTAGCATTAAATGATTCTATTTTTTGACTTATTGGTATTTGAACAATATAATCGGTATGTTTTAATAACTTTGGACTTATCCCTTCACCTTCATTACCAATAATTAATGCTAAGTTGCTACTACAATCAATAGTAAAATAATCAATTGCTTTTGCTGTTTTAGCAGCAGCCAAAATTCAAAATTTATATTTTTCTTGTAAATTATTAATTGCGGAAGTTAAATTATTAACTTGACAAATTGGAATAATACTTAGAGCACCGGCTGCAGCCTTTGCAACTGCACCGTTTATTTCAGATTGATTATTATTTAAAACAATTACACCATCAAAGTCATTACCCGCTGCAATTCTTAACATTGAACCAAAATTATGTGGATCAGAAATACGATCTAAAATTAAAATTCTTAAAAATTTAGATGTTGAACCAATATTAATTAATTCATCAAAAGAAAAATATTGATAGTCTTTAACATTAGCCGCAATATTTTGATGTTTAGTAGGACCTAATAGATTATTCATTGCTTGTAAACTAATAATTTCATAAGGAATATTTACACTTTTTAAATCTTTTTTTAATTCTTGGTACTTATCTTGAACTAAAAAAACTTTTTTAATTTTTATTAATGATGATGTTGATAATGCAGCAATAATAGGGTGATAACCATAAATATATTGTAATGCCATAATTTTGCTCCTTTAAATAATATTCAAATCTTTTAATTCTTGACGAATTTTATCAGCTTCTTGGTATTGTTTTTCCTTTTTTAGTTGTTCTCATATTTTAATTTTATTTTTAATCTTTTCAGAATAATTACCAACTTTAAAATCAAATCCTAATATTTTTAAAGCAAAGGTAAAAGTATAAAAAATTTCTTGAAATTCTTCATTAAAATTTTTTTTAATAAGTGCTTCATTTAATTTTTTAATCATATTTTCAATTAAAGTAATAGTATTAGTTGTATCAATATTATTTGATAAATTTTTAATAATTTGTTGATAATAAATTGAATGATGATTATTATTACATATTATATTGTTAATAAATATTTGATATGTTCATTGTTTTAAAACATTTTCATATTTTTTTGTTGAAACTAATCCATTTTCAATTGTTTCCTTATTGAAATCAATTGGTTGTTGATGATCACGATTTAATATTAAATATCGCAATACATTCGGATGATGTTGTTGACAAAATTCTTTAACCAAAATAAAATTATTTAAAGATTTTGACATTTTTTCATTAGCAATATTAACATGACCATTATGTCATCAAATATTTGACATTTTTTTATTATTAGCTGCAACAAATTGAGCTCGTTCATTTTCATGATGAGGAAATTTTAAATCAACACCACCACCATGTAAATCAATAGTTTGACCATTAAATAAATCCTCAACAAAACAAGCACACTCAGTATGTCAACCAGGTCTTCCTTTTCCTCACGGACTATTTCAACTAATACCTATTGTTGTTGATTTTCACAAAGCAAAATCTAGATTATTTTCTTTAGTCACTAAATTTTTAATTCTAAAATTTGGAATTAAATCTTCAATATTTTTATGTGCCAAACTTCCATAATATTTTAACTTATTAACTTTAAAATAAACATCACCAGCCGTAACATATGCATAATCTTTAATAATTAATTTATTAATAAATTCAATAATCTTTGAAATATATTCACTTACTTTTGGTAATTTTGTAGGAAAAATAATATTTAATTTTTCTAAGTCTTCATAATATGATAACGTATATTTGTCAGTAACTTGTTGTTCTGTTATTTTTAAATCCGCAGCTTTCTTAATAATTTTATCATCAATATCAGTAATATTATGAACATAATTTATTTTATAATTTTGATGAATTAACAAACGATGTAAAACATCAAAAACAAGCACACCACGAATATTGCCAACATGAATATAGTTATAAACAGTAGGACCACATAAATACATATTAACTTGCTTTTTATTAGTGGCAAGCAGTTGCAATCTTTGTGAAAAACTATCATAAATTTTAATCATTTAATTAACCCTTCTTAATAAAGTTTAGTTTTCATATACTCTATTATACTGTAAATAATATCAATCTGTAACAAAATAATTTTTTAAATTTAAAACTCTCTTTAACAAAGAGAATCATTAATAATTAAAAAAGTATTAATTATTTGAAATTTCATAATTTTTGATAGATATCATTTTTATGTTTTTATTTTTTTTCAGTTATATATAAATTTCCTTTATTAGCAGAAGTTATTGTTCCTATATAAATAGTATCATTAATATTTGTTAAACTTCAAACCGCACCATTAGTACTCTCTCAACCAAGCATCAATCCAAAACTTTTATCAGTTTTACTTTTATATATTTTTCCTTCACCATTATTATTTGTTATTCCTACATAAAGTGTACTATCAACATTTGTTAAACTTGAAACTTCACCATTAGTATTAGTTTAAGTAGAAACCGGCTCAATCTTAGCATTAATATCATTAGTATTTATTTTATATAAATTTCCCTTTTTATTAGCAGTTGATGTTCCTACATAAAGTACACCATTAATATTTGTTAAAGCCCAAACCGCACCATTGTCTTGTTTTCAATTATTCATTAATTCAAATTTGCCATCACTATTACTTTTATATAAATTTCCTTTACCAAAAATTGATGTTCCTGCATAAAGCACACCATTAATATTTACTAGAGCATGAACTGCACCATTATTATCTTCTCAATTAGAAATTTTTTTAAAATTAGTAATAGTACAAGATAAAGAAACTTCGTTTTTATAAGTACCTTTACCATTAATAATAATTTTTGTAGTGTCAATAAAACTTTTAATATCAAAATCATCTTCAGTTAGATCAATTGCTTCTTTATTTTTATCTTTAATGGCTTTTAAAATTTCAGATTTATTTGGTTTGTCCAATTGACCAATGTAAATAATACCTAATTCCTTTTTAATAATAACTGTATTTAAATCAGTTTTTTCTTTTAATTTTCAAAAAAACTCTTGATGAAATAAAAAAAATCATCAACCTGGCCTAAAATTTGATTTTATTTAATTTTGGGATTTATTTTTTTTACAAACCGAAATATAATGCTTCAGATTTTGCATAAGGTGATATTTTATAATGTTGGTATTTAAATTTTCATAAATTGAGGTAATTTTGAATATTGGTAAATCCAATGCCATGATAATGAGTAATAAATTCTTTTAAACTTGATTGTATTTTACTGATATTACTTAAATTTTTATAATTTAATTCTTTATTTTCTTTTGATTTAAATTTTTTGAGAGTACATTTTGTTTGTTTAGCTACTGTATCATATAGTATTTGCATATCACAAACTATAATTGATTTTTCTTCGATAAGCTTAGATGTTAAATTTTCTTGTACTCATTTTTTTGTTAATCTTTTAGTATTTGTTGTTTGAGCATAAATATTTTTATTTTCATCAATTGCCATTTCAATACAACAGTTTAAATTTTTAGCATTTTCTTCAATTCATTTTTTTCTTGGATCATCTGGATTTTTGAAATTTCCTTTATGAATTTCTTTGATAAAAGTTTCATCAATTTCAATTCTACCTTTTAATTTTGTGAATGGTTTTTGTGTTTTTGCTAATTGTGATTATTTCATAAATTTTTGACGATTAAATCATGCTGATGTTTTTGAAATTTTAGCAAATTGAGAAATAGTATAAGCAGATTGACCTAACAATGACAATCAAATTATTCAATCTCATTGTTCATGAAATAAATGACTTCAATAGACTTGGTGCAAAACTAAGGTAATTAAAAATTATATATTCCTGCTATTAAATTAAATCTTAATGCAAATATTCGTATTTTATTGCGATATTTTAAACTTAAAATTTTAAAACGTTTTAGTTTAGCAAATACGTGTTCAATTTTAATTCTAATTTTACTTAAAGTTTTATTGTATTCTTTTTGAATTGGTGTTAATTGATTGTATTTACTTTTTTTAAATGGCAAAAATGTATTTTTGTGAATATTTTGTATACCTTGATAACCTGAATCAACAAAAACTTGTTTTTCTGGATGAATAAAAGTTTTAGATTTTAGAAGCAATTTAAAATCATGAATGCTTCCAAAACAAAAAGCAGTTGAAATAATTTTTCCATTGGAAATATCAATAATCATTTGGTATTTGAGAGAATGATGTTTCTTTTTACCTGAAAAAAGTAATTTTAGTTTTTTTTAATTCTTTCAATTGGAGTTTCAGTAGCATCAATAGCTAACAAATTATTATTAGTACCTTTATTTTTTGTTAAATCTTTTTTTCCAGGTAAATTAAAAATTCCGCTTTTTATTAAAATATTTTCAATTCAAAAAATATTACGAATGCAACTAGTATGAATAATATTATATCTTTTCGCAATAACTCTATAACTACTATAGTCTTTTCAATATTCTAAAGTCATTAATAAACGCTCTTCAATTACAATTTTATTTTTTCTAC
The DNA here is from genome assembly GCF_964030805.1 of Spiroplasma endosymbiont of Zeiraphera isertana. Lineage (GTDB taxonomy): Bacteria > Bacillota_I > Bacilli_A > Mycoplasmatales > VBWQ01 > Spiroplasma_E. Next base: position 156,240 of record NZ_OZ034965.1, on the reverse strand, counting down.
CACCATAATATTTTTGTTTAGACTCAGCAATTTTTAAAATTTCAAGCATTTTATAAAATGTTTTTGGCTTTATGCCGACTAAACTATAAAATTCTTGATCATCTTTATATTTTTTCAACATAATAACTATCACCTTTAATATTAATAATAATCGTTAAATTGTTAAAATTAAAGGTTTTGCACCAAGTCTAATGTATAATCCAAGCTTAGTTAAAAACAAAATAGCTGCAAAAATATAAATCGCTAAAAAAGTTACCAAAATTGCAATTCAAGAAAATTGATAAATATAAATACTTGCTAATGAATAATTTATTTCTCCAGTAAATGTTAATGGTAAAATTACTGCTAATCCATAACCAAAATAATTAATAACCATTGATACTAAAAATTGATTTGTTCTAAACAATAAGGTTGCTAAACTATGAATTAAACCAAATACAATTCCGATGATAATAGTGATAAAAAATGCCAAAATTGCAACTCCTCCACCAAAATTATTTTTTAATTGTGAAACAATTATACAATATGTAGCAGCACCAGTACACATAATACCATCAAAACCAAAATTAACAATCCCTGCTCTAGTATTTAAAATTCCGCCTGTACATAACAATAATAATGGAAAAGCAAATAATAATGTATTAACTAAAATTGTTGAAAATGAGAGTAACGTAATTATTTTTTTCTCCTTTTCCTTTTAAATATTTTATTTTTTTTAAAAATTTTTGAAGATTTTGATTCAACATTAACAATTTTAACATTTTGTTGTTCATCCTTAATTAATTCTTTTTTTTCATATTAGCTTCTTTTTTAGTCTCTTTAATTGTAAAATTAAAAAGGACACTTATATAAAAATTAAATTGTGTTAGTTCTATAATTAAGAAAAGAAAGGAATTAGCGCAATGTATAAGTATCTGAGTATTGAATCAATAATAGCAATAAAAGAATATAAAAATTATGGATTTTCGATTCGTAAAATAGCAAAAATTGTTGATTATAGTAAATCAACCGTACATAGAGTTTGTAGATTATTAAATAAAAAATTATTGCCATTAGAAATATTGAATCAATTTCAAAAAAATAAACAAAATGCAGGCAGAAAATTAATAATTTTAACTTTAACAGAAATTAATAGTATTAATCATTTGTTAATTACTAAAAAGTATGCTCTTGATATAATTGCTAACTTTTTAAAGGAAAATAAAATAAAAAGTATTTCGACAAAAACTTTATATAACATGTTTAAAACAAATCGAATGGGTTTTGATGAAAATAACTTATTGAGAAAAGGCAAAAATAAATCTCACAAACAAAAAGAAACTAGGGGCAAAATTAATAATTGTAAGTCTATTCATGAAAGAAATTTAATCATTCCTAATATTAAAAATATACAAGAATTTGGTCATTTAGAAGGTGATACTATCATTGGCAAAGATCATAAAAGTTCTATTATTACTTTGGCTGATATATGATCAAAAACCACAATTCCTTTAGTAACTAAAAATCATAAATCAGAAAATATTACGAAAAGTATAATAAAATTTATTTCAAAGTTACAAAAAGGAACAGTTAAAACCATTACTTTTGATCGTGGTAAAGAATTTAGTAAATGAAGATTAATCGAAAAAATTTGTAATGTCAAAATTTATTTTGCAGATCCTGGTAAACCTTGCCAAAGGGGTTTAAATGAAAATAATAATGGTATTTTAAGAAGATATTTACCAAAATCTACAGATCTATCTTCATATAAACAAAAAGATTTAAATTTTATAGCATTTCAAATTAATTCTACACCCAGAAAATCGCTCTCTTATAAAAGACCAATAGATTTAATACAATTATTTTAAAAAACTGTCCCATTTATATTTACAACTCAGGTTTTAATACAATCATTTTACATGATTTCTATATCAATAAAAATAAACATGCTATTAAAATTAAAATAGTAATATTAAAAAGGCTTTTATCCCTTTATGTACTATTTTTAAATTTTATCACATAAATGGAGATAAAAGCCTACCTAGGAAATTATCCCCGCATGTATTTAAATCAAACACAAAATTACAGTTTCAAAACTAGGTATGTTATTGAATTTATATGCTGATTCTTTTGCATATAAATGAATATTGCGCTTTGAAACTCTTATGTGTGTTCGGAAAGTTCGTCGGATGTGCTTTCGTGCTGATTCAATCTGGTTTGTGTTTACACCTGTTGGTGACACATACCCAACTTCATGATTTACGATTTCATGTTTGGGATAGAAGTTTTTTTTAATTTTCACAAAAAATCTTGATATTACTTTTAATTTTAAATTAAAAGTAATATTTTTATATCAGGGGTGATTTTTTGTGACTAATAATGAATTAATTGATGTTTTAAAAAACAAAAAAGATGAAGAATTTATAAAAATTATTAGACATTTTAAAAATAGAATTAAACAAATTGAGAAAAAAGAAAAATTAGATGCAATTGATAAAAAATTTAAAGAAAAAGGAATTCAATGTCCAAATTGTAAATCTTATTGATGTGTAAAAAATGGTTTTAAGAATAATAAGCAAAAATATTTATGCAAAGATTGTAAAAGTAGCTTTGATGCTTTAAGAAATCATTTTTTACATTGAAGTCATTTATCTCATGAACAATGAGATTGAATAATTTGATTGTCATTGTTAGGTCAATCTGCTTATACTATTTCTCAATTTGCTAAAATTTCAAAAACATCAGCATGATTTAATCGTCAAAAATTTATGAAATAATCACAATTAGCAAAAACACAAAAACCATTCACAAAATTAAAAGGTAGAATTGAAATTGATGAAACTTTTATCAAAGAAATTCATAAAGGAAATTTCAAAAATCCAGATGATCCAAGAAAAAAATGAATTGAAGAAAATGCTAAAAATTTAAACTGTTGTATTGAAATGGCAATTGATGAAAATAAAAATATTTATGCTCAAACAACAAATACTAAAAGATTAACAAAAAAATGAGTACAAGAAAATTTAACATCTAAGCTTATCGAAGAAAAATCAATTATAGTTTGTGATATGCAAATACTATATGATACAGTAGCTAAACAAACAAAATGTACTCTCAAAAAATTTAAATCAAAAGAAAATAAAGAATTAAATTATAAAAATTTAAGTAATATCAGTAAAATACAATCAAGTTTAAAAGAATTTATTACTCATTATCATGGCATTGGATTTACCAATATTCAAAATTACCTCAATTTATGAAAATTTAAATACCAACATTATAAAATATCACCTTATGCAAAATCTGAAGCATTATATTTCAGTTTGTAAAAAAAATAAATCCCAAAATTAAATAAAATCAAATTTTAGGCCAGGTTGATGATTTTTTTTATTTCATCAAGAGTTTTTTTGAAAATTAAAAGAAGTTTTTGAAACTTACATATCCCTTCCAAGAATCCGTAAATAGACAGCACTCAGTAAAAATGTGTTTCAATGCAAATCTTAAAAGGTTTTTTTCATCTGCATTTTTCAGCACCTTCACAATTAGTTTGTTGCTGGTTTTCTCATAAACTCCAACAATCAAAGTTTTATTCAACAAGGATCTTCCTTGTTTTTTAAAACCTAAATGTGAAAGATACATTTCATCCATCTGTGCTGTGCCATCAACAATGAAACCTGCATCTTGATTTCCAATTCTAGTCCTGATTTCATGACACATTCTTCAAGCTGTTTTATAGGTCACACCCAATTCCCTTGCAACATCGGTTGCTGGTATGCCATGCTTTGTGTTTATTCATCTAAAGATGAGATAAAACCAAGATGTCATTTGGGTCTGTGACTTATAAAAAATGGTTCCATAAAGAATACTAAATGTTTGGTTACAGTTCAAACATCGTATTCTTCTCAAATCAGAAGCATTCAAACTAGAAGAAGCACACCTGATGCATTTCATTGTTTTAAACTTCGCTATATATTTCAAACAATCGTTTTCAGTTTGAAATATGCTGTTGAATTCATTTCAATTCATTTTTTCCTCCACACTAGTACATGCGGGGATAATTTCCATTAAAAAATTACTATTAATTTAATATATTCTCAATAAAGAGATAAATTTAAAAATGTTACAAAAAATATCAGAAATTTTAATTAAATAATTATTTTTTGGTTTATTCTTCAGGTACTCTATTATATTGTAAAGATTGCGGATCTGTAGCGAAATAATATTTTTTAAATTGATTTTCTAAATTTAAAGTTTTCTTTAATGCAGAATAACAAGTAATAATTAAAAAAACATTAACCGTTAAATCAATAGGATATTTTATAACTCTTAATGGAAAATACATTAATCATAAAGGTGGTAATCCAGGAAATAATATTTTTAATGCAATAGGATCAGTACCAGTAATAATTAATGAAGTAATAGCATAAGCAATTGGCAAATATCAATAAATTGTCTTTTTACTATAATAAATTTTACTAAAATTTAATACTAAATAGTAAGGTAATATACATCATAAAATACTAGTAAAAGTAAAAAATAAACATGGTGATGCACCACTAGTACTAAATAATAAACCTAAAAAATCACTGGCAATAGCACTAAGAAACCCTAATATTCCACCACAAAAGAAACCTATTAAAACTAATATAAAATTACCCAATTTAATTTCAAAATATTTAGAAAATGGTAAACTTTTTAACATTAAAGCACCTGTTGTATTTAAAGAAACAGCTAATGCTAACATTATTCCACTTAAGCAAATAAATTTTATTTGCTTTATCTTTTTTTTATTATCTTTATAATCAAAAACTGTGATCAATAAAAAAGTAATTAAAATTAACAGTCCACTAATTATATTCAATAACAACACATTCATTTAATTACCACCCTTTTTTATCATAATTATTTTCTTTGTTCTTAAATAATTATAAACATCTGCCAAAAAATAACAAGAACCCGTAATTAAAATTATTTTATGAGGGCTACATTCAATCATTTTTTGATAATCAAAAAATTCACCAGTAATACTATTTAAATTACTATTACTACAAATAATAATATTATCTGAGACTTTTTTTAAACAACTAATTAATTTTTGTGGATATTTATTTTTTAAACAAGAAAATATAATTTGTTGAGGAATAATTTTATTAATTTTTAGCGTTTTAATTAATGCTTTAATACCATCAATATTATGAGCAGCATCAAAATAAATAGTTTTATCATTAATTTGATATTTCTGAAATCGTAATCTAATATTAGTATCATTAATGATTTTTAAAGCTTGTTTAATATTAATTTCTAAAAATGTTTTTGAAATTACTGTTAAAACTAATTTTTTATTTTCTTGATAGTATGGTTGGTTGATTAATCTTGGAGAATATATAGGTTTATAACCTTCCATATCAATTTGCTTTTTTAATTTATTATTTAAATTACCTGAAATAAAAAGATTTTTTGTCATTGGTTTTACTATTCCCAATTTTTGATGTAATATTTCAGATGTAGTTTTACCAAGTCTATCTTGATGATCTTTACCAATTGAAGTGATAATAGCATATGTTGCATCAATGATATTTGTAGGATCAATTTTTCCACCAATCCCAACTTCAATTATTGCTCATTGCACATTTTGTTCTTGAAAATAAATTAATGCAATTAAAGTTAAAATACCAAAAAAACCTAATTGATAATATTCAATATCATCAAAAATCAAGTCTCTAATACGAACTAAATCTTGATTACTAATCATTCTATCATTAACAATAATTCGTTCATTAACAAACTCAATATGGGGAGAAGTAAACAAACCAATTTTTTGTTTTAAGGTTTGTGATAATATAGCAAAAATTAAACGCGATACTGAACCTTTACCATTTGTTCCGGTTACATGAATATACTTAATATTATTGTTTAAATATTTTGGACTAATAATTTTTAATTTTTTTAAACAATCTTTATTTGAATATTTAGATATTTTTTTAAAAAATTCTTCATTCATATTTTTAAAATCCTTTATTTAATAATTATTATTATCAATATTAATTAAAGGATTAACGGTTCTTCAAGTCACATAAATTATAATTGAATTAATTATAATTTTAAGAGGTGCTTGCACAATTCTCATAATTGCTGTTACTCCATAATCCTTGGCATTAGGATCAAATAAAGTCATATCAGCATAGGAGGCTATAAGCACTGTTGTTACATACTCAGCTACTACCGCTAATAAAATAATTGGTAAAATTTCTTTAATTCTATAAATTTCTTTTTTCAATAAATAATAAAATAAAACACTATAAATACTTAATAGGCCAATAATGCCACCACCACCCATAATACTAGCCAGAACATATTTATTAACAATAATTCCTGACATAGAATATGATGATTGCTTACCCGAAATAACAATATACATGCCGCCAACAGCAAAGAAAATAATAAAAAAATTAATTAAAGCAAAAATAACTCATGGATAATCTTTTAGTTTTACTTTAAATATTCCAGCAATTCCTGCCAAAAAACCAGTAAAAATAATACAAAACATATAATAAACGCTAATATATGAAGGAACAAATAACATTACTAAAATATCTGTTACTGCAGCACAAATAATACCTATAATTGGACCAAACATATAACCGGTTATTTTAATCATTAAACCCTCAAAAGCAATTCTAATTGGTGGTAATACTGTAATGGGTATCGTAATAGAAACAATAATAGTTGCCACAACTGATACTGAAGATAACATTGTTATATAAGCAATATTTTTAGTAGTAAAACGAACACCTTTATATTTATCTTTACGAAATCATTTTCAAAAAATATTCATTAAAATATATGCTAACATTATGCTAATTAAAGTAATAATTAAATAAATAGCTGTAGATCTACTAAATAAATTTAAGGTATTTAAATCATATCGTTGAGAAAATATGTGATTAAATATTAAACTATTGGGCATTTAAATAACCACCATTCCCGAAATATTCTTTAAAACTATATTAATTTTAACAAATATATCATAACATTGTTTGCTTAAATACATATAATAAAATTAGTATTTTTTTATTTTTATCACTTAATGGGGGTTTTATTTTTTGAAATCAATCAATTATTAGTTTTGCTAAATGGTCTTGAATTAAAAAAACCATTATAAGCACTTAAAGGCGAAGGATGTGCACTCTCAATAATAAAATGTTTTTCTGTATCAATTAGCATTTTTTTTTTATTTCTTGCATTTTTACCTCATAAAATAAAAACAAGATTAGTACAGTTTAAATTTAAAAATGATAAAACATGATCAGTAAAAGTTACTCATTGATATTGTAAATGACTATTAGGTTGACTTTGTCTGACAGTTAAAGTTGTATTTAAAAGCAAAACTCCCTGTTTAGCTCAAGTTGTTAAATTACCATCATTATCTTTTTCAATATTTAAATCATTTTTTAGTTCTTGAAAAATGTTTTTTAAACTTGGTGGTAACGGAGTATTTGTTTGAACACTAAATGCTAAGCCATGAGCTTGATTTGGCTGATGATAAGGATCTTGACCTAATATTATTACTTTAACCTTTGATAAAGGAGTTATTTTAAAAGCTTGAAATATTTCTTCTCATTGAGGATAACAAAGATAAGTTTGATATTCCTTTTTAATATCTTCTAATAATTTAGTAAAATATGCTTCTTTATATTCTTGTTGAAAAAATTCTAATCATGAGGAATCAACAAATAAAGTTTTATTATACATTTTTTTCACCTACTACTTATGATAACTTTGATTATTAAGTATTTGTAATGAACGATATATTTGTTCTAATAAAACAACATAACATAATTGATGAGGTAATGTTATTTTACCAAAGGAAATTTTAATTAAATTAATATTGTCTTTTAATATTTGTGCTACACCATTACTACCGCCAATAATAAAACCAATTTTACCTTGTTGATAAATTTGATTTTTATTAATCATCTGTGATAATTGTTCACTACTTATTAATTGTCCTGATAAATCTAATAAAAATCATTGATAATCATTATTCTTTGATATGTATTCGGTGATTTTATTAGTTTCAATTTTAATATTATTAGGAATTGAATTTAATTTAGATTCGATAATATTTTTTGTTTCAATATTAGTTCGCTTTTTAATTCGTTCTAAATAATCTTTGGCGGCTGATTTTAAATATGTTTGTGACAACTGGCCAATACAAACAATTTTAATATTTATCATTATAATTCTGAAAAAGCCATGTTATTTATTCTTTCATGAACCACTTTATCTGGGTTACGAAAATCAACATCACCCAAAGCTTTATCAATAGTATTTGGATTAATAACAACTATTTCTTTTTTATTTTTATCAACTCATAAACTAAAAATTACATCAATTTGAATATTAAAATCAATTTTAAAAGTCTTGTTCATTTTTGAATCTTTCATTATAAAGAATAAATGAATTCAACCTTTTTTAATAATGGTTTTATTTTTATCATCTTTAAAGTCAGTAATTTTTGGTGAAACAATACTAGTTTTAGAAACTTTTGAAGGGTTTTCTGCTTCTGTTGCTGTTTCATATGTAACATATCAATAACCATAATATTGCTGTTTAGATATATCATTATCAGTTAAACCAAAAACTAAAAGACTTCCATTTGCATCTTTACAACTAAATGGTTCATTCATTACTTTATCTGGATCATTATTAACATTATAATTAATACTCTCATAATTACCTGATTGATATTGGTCACTATTATAAAAATCCCTGGCGGCATCTGTAACTTCTAATGCATTACGATCAATTCTAATTTTGTCTGCTGCTAGTTGCATAAATGCAGCGAGTGGTTTGTATAAAAGTTTAGTATCATATTGATAGTATTTATTATAAACATAATCAACTAACGGATCACCTTCTTTGTTTGATGGCTCGTTTTCAAAATTTGTTTGAATTTTTGAACCATCTCCAGTACCACAAGCCACAATAGTACTAACAGAAGAAGAAAGTAAACTAAGTGTTGAAAATAAAGTGATTAATTTACGCATTTGATTGTTATTCTCCTTAAACTAAATAATAATTAAATATTCACTAAGAATTGTAACTTATTTTTTTATAAAAAGCAAAAGGAAATTCATATAGGTAAAAATACATTTTTTAAAATTAAAATATTAATGTTTATTTTAATATTTTAATAAAATTATTATTGTCATAAAAGGAATTAAAAATTATATATTTTTTTATCGTTGATAATTGCTTTTGCCAATCTATTTCATCTTTAAAAAATCAGATTTATTAATTTTTTGTTGAAATTTCATTGCTTCTTCATGTGTTGGTAATTTGTCTTTATTTTCTTTTAATATACTTTCATATGTTGATAATTTATCTTCATTTTGTTCTAAAATTTCTTCATCTAAAATATCGTTAGTATTTTGCATCCTGAGTTGTAAATATAAATGGGACAGTTTTTTAAAATAATTGTATTAAATCTATTGGTCTTTTATAAGAGAGCGATTTTCTTTTAATTTTCACAAAAAATCTTGATATTACTTTTAATTTAAAATTAAAAGTAATATTTTTATATCAGGGGTGATTTTTTGTGACTAATAATGAATTAATTGATGTTTTAAAAAACAAAAAAGATGAAGAATTTATAAAAATTATTAGACATTTTAAAAATAGAATTAAACAAATTGAGAAAAAAGAAAAATTAGATGCAATTGATAAAAAATTTAAAGAAAAAGGAATTCAATGTCCAAATTGTAAATCTTATTGATGTGTAAAAAATGGTTTTAAGAATAATAAGCAAAAATATTTATGCAAAGATTGTAAAAGTAGCTTTGATGCTTTAAGAAATCATTTTTTACATTGAAGTCATTTATCTCATGAACAATGAGATTGAATAATTTGATTGTCATTGTTAGGTCAATCTGCTTATACTATTTCTCAATTTGCTAAAATTTCAAAAACATCAGCATGATTTAATCGTCAAAAATTTATGAAATCATCACAATTAGCAAAAACACAAAAACCATTCACAAAATTAAAAGGTAGAATTGAAATTGATGAAACTTTTATCAAAGAAATTCATAAAGGAAATTTCAAAAATCCAGATGATCCAAGAAAAAAATGAATTGAAGAAAATGCTAAAGATTTAAACTGTTGTATTGAAATGGCAATTGATGAAAATAAAAATATTTATGCTCAAACAACCAATACTAAAAGATTAACAAAAAAATGAGTACAAGAAAATTTAACATCTAAGCTTATCGAAGAAAAATCAATTATAGTTTGTGATATGCAAATACTATATGATACAGTAGCTAAACAAACAAAATGTACTCTCAAGAAATTTAAATCAAAAGAAAATAAAGAATTAAATTATAAAAATTTAAGTAATATCAGTAAAATACAATCAAATTTAAAAGAATTTATTACTCATTATCATGGCATTGGATTTACCAATATTCAAAATTACCTCAATTTATGAAAATTTAAATACCAACATTATAAAATATCACCTTATGCAAAATCTGAAGCATTATATTTCGGTTTGTAAAAAAAATAAATCCCAAAATTAAATAAAATCAAATTTTAGGCCAGGTTGATGATTTTTTTTATTTCATCAAGAGTTTTTTTGCAAATTAAAACGATTTTCTGGGTGTAGAATTAATTTGAAATGCTATAAAATTTAAATCTTTTTGTTTATATGAAGATAGATCTGTAGATTTCGGTAAATATCTTCTTAAAATACCATTATTATTTTCATTTAAACCCCTTTGGCAAGGTTTACCAGGATCTGCAAAATAAATTTTGACATTACAAATTTTTTCGATTAATCTTCATTTACTAAATTCTTTACCACGATCAAAAGTAATGGTTTTAACTGTTCCTTTTTGTAACTTTGAAATAAATTTTATTATACTTTTCGTAATATTTTCTGATTTATGATTTTTAGTTACTAAAGGAATTGTGGTTTTTGATCATATATCATCCAAAGTAATAATAGAACTTTTATGATCTTTGCCAATGATAGTATCACCTTCTAAATGACCAAATTCTTGTATATTTTTAATATTAGGAATGATTAAATTTCTTGCATGAATAGACTTACAATTATTAATTTTGCCCCTAGTTTCTTTTTGTATTTACAACTCAGGGCTTTAATTGTAAAATTAAAAAGGACACTTATATAAAAATTAAATTGTGTTAGTTCTATAATTAAGAAAAGAAAGGAATTAGCGCAATGTATAAGTATCTGAGTATTGAATCAATAATAGCAATAAAAGAATATAAAAATTATGGATTTTCGATTCGTAAAATAGCAAAAATTGTTGATTATAGTAAATCAACTGTACATAGAGTTTGTAGATTATTAAATAAAAACTTATTGCCATTAGAAATATTGAATCAATTTCAAAAAAATAAACAAAATGCAGGCAGAAAATTAATAATTTTAACTTTAACAGAAATTAATAGTATTAATCATTTGTTAATTACTAAAAAGTATGCTCTTGATATAATTGCTAACTTTTTAAAGGAAAATAAAATAAAAAGTATTTCAACAAAAACTTTATATAACATGTTTAAAACAAATCGAATGGGTTTTGATGAAAATAACTTATTGAGAAAAGGCAAAAATAAATCTCACAAACAAAAAGAAACTAGGGGCAAAATTAATAATTGTAAGTCTATTCATGCAAGAAATTTAATCATTCCTAATATTAAAAATATACAAGAATTTGGTCATTTAGAAGGTGATACTATCATTGGCAAAGATCATAAAAGTTCTATTATTACTTTGGCTGATATATGATCAAAAACCACAATTCCTTTAGTAACTAAAAATCATAAATCAGAAAATATTACGAAAAGTATAATAAAATTTATTTCAAAGTTACAAAAAGGAACAGTTAAAACCATTACTTTTGATCGTGGTAAAGAATTTAGTAAATGAAGATTAATCGAAAAAATTTGTAATGTCAAAATTTATTTTGCAGATCCTGGTAAACCTTGCCAAAGGGGTTTAAATGAAAATAATAATGGTATTTTAAGAAGATATTTACCAAAATCTACAGATCTATCTTCATATAAACAAAAAGATTTAAATTTTATAGCATTTCAAATTAATTCTACACCCAGAAAATCGCTCTCTTATAAAAGACCAATAGATTTAATACAATTATTTTAAAAAACTGTCCAATTTATTTGTGAGATTTATTTTTGCCTTTTCTCAATAAGTTATTTTCATCAAAACCCATTCGATTTGTTTTAAACACGTTATATAAAGTTTTTTTGTTGAAATACTTTTTATTTTATTTTCCTTTAAAAAGTTAGCAATTATATCAAGAGCATACTTTTTAGTAATTAACAAATGATTAATACTATTAATTTCTGTTAAAGTTAAAATTATTAATTTTCTGCCTGCATTTTGTTTATTTTTTTGAAATTGATTCAATATTTCTAATGGCAATAAGTTTTTATTTAATAATCTACAAACTCTATGTACAGTTGATTTACTATAATCAACAATTTTTGCTATTTTACGAATCGAAAATCCATAATTTTTATATTCTTTTATTGCTATTATTGATTCAATACTCAGATACTTATACATTGCGCTAATTCCTTTCTTTTCTTAATTATAGAACTAACACAATTTAATTTTTATATAAGTGTCCTTTTTAATTTTACAATTAAAGCATTAAAAAAAATTAAAGACTTCCAAATGATTATTTCAAACGACTAACATTAAAGCATTATGTCCATATTCATTTACTTGATAAAGATTTCATTATTATCTATTAAATACTTAACTATCTCTAAATCATTATCTTTGATAGCTAACATCAAAATAGTGAAACCATCTTTAATTTACATAATTTATACTAACAACATTCCTAACTAATAATTTAACTTTTTCTAAGTTATTATTCATAATTACTTGTATTATTTTTTCATTTTTCTTATTAAGAAATACTCTTTTTTTTCTAATGTACTTTTTTTCTCTTTCTATAAATTAAAACTTGATACAATAATAAATTTAATCTTATTAGTTTAAATTGTATTTAATATTTCTGCTTTTGTTTCCAAAGGTAATTGAGATTCTATTAAGCCCATATTCTCTCATTTTTGTTTGCTTGCATTTTTTGATTGTTCTGATAAAGGTTGCTGTAACTCTTGAATTTCAGTACTTATTAATTTTCATACTTCATTTAAAGACGTTAATTTTATTTCTTCTTCATTTAATTTATTTTTAATTTTTTGTTCTTCTTTTTTTGAATTTTTTTATTTAAACTATTTTTTAAATTATCACAATTGTCAGTAGTTTTTTTAATTTCCATTGGAAAAAAATCTCTAATATTTTCCGATGTTGTAAATAAATCTTTTACTTCATCTTCGTGTAATTCCTTTATTGAAATTATTTTTTTTTCTAAATAATTTAGGCTTTTCTCCCTTTATGTACTATTTTTAAATTTTATCACATAAATGCTGAGAAAAGCCTATCTACGGACTTCTCCCCACATTTTTAAATCAAACATAACATTACAGTTTCAAAACTAGGTATATTGTTGAATTTATATGCCGATTCTTTTGCGTATAAATGAACATGATGTTTTTCAACTTTGATATGTGTTTTAAATGTTCGTCTGATGTGCTTTCATGCCGATTCAATCTGGTTTATGTTTACACAGGTTTTTGAAACATAGCCATCTTGATGGTTAACTGTTTCATGCTTAGTGAAAACTGATTTAAAATGGCGATATCCTTTTCAAGAATCAGTATGTACATCACACTTTGAAGAAATGTGGTTTCTTGTAAATTGCAAAAGATTTTTTTGATTTGCATTTTTCAACACTTTCACAATTAAATTATTGGTTGTTTTTTCATAAATCCCAACAATCAAAGTTTTATTTTTTAAGGATCTTCCTTGTTTTTTAAAACCCATATGTGAAAGATACATTTCATCCATTTGCACTATGCCCTCAACAATGAATTGAGGTTCTTGTTTTGCAATTGCACTTCGGATTTTATGACCCATTCTTCAAGCAGTTTTCAAAGTTACTCCCAATTCTTTTGCAACATCAGTTGATGGAATTCCATGTTTGGTGTTTATTCATCTAAAGATGAGATAAAACCAAGATGTCAAAGGTGTTTGTGACTTGTAAAAAATGGTGTCATGAAGAATACTAAATGTTTGATGACATTTCAAACATCTTATTCTTCTTAAATCAGAAGTATTCAAATTTGTTCAAGAACACCTCATACATTTGTTTTCCTTCAAACTTGCTATATATTTCAAACAATCTTTTTCTGTTTGAAATATATTGTTGAACTCATTCAATTTCATTGTTTCCTCCACAAGTACATGTGGGGAGAAGTCCGATAATTTATTTGAAATTCTAGTTTTTCAATGATTTTATTTTGTTCTTCAATTTTTTGATCTTGTCAACTAGGTTTCTCGTTTTCTTCATTTATTTCGGTTTGGATTTCAATACTTACTAATTTTGATTGATTAATTGTTCTTAAAGACTCCTGAATTTTTTCCTTTTTTTCTCTAATTGCGTTTTCTATTATTTCTTTTTCTTTTAATTTAAAATTAATTTCTAAAGTTGTGAAATCACCTTTAAATTCATTTTCTATTTTTTCATTTTCTTCTCTTATGTTTTCTAAATTATTTTGAATGTTAAAATTTTCATTAAATTTTTTAATACTATCAGCATTTTGTTCTCAATAATTTTCAATAATCTTAATAAATTCCATATTTTCTAATTTATTAACTTCTTTTAATAAATTAATAAATATTTTTTGATCTTTACTAATATTTTTAATTCATTTTTCTTTTATTTTTTTAAGTTCAAACATCATCGTATGTTTATTTTGCTTAAAAAAATCCTCAATTTTATTAATTTTATCCTCAATTTTTTTTATTTTTTTATCGTTAATACTTAACTCAGTATCATGTCTTGTAATATTATATTGTAACTCCGCAATATAATCACTCTTTTTCTTAATATCACTATTCTTTTTTTTAATCACTACATCTATTTCTTTTAAATATTGTTTTTTTTCTTTTTTTATCATCTGAAATATTTGGAATAAATATTTGATTTTCAATATTATTTTTATTTTCTTCTAAATCTTGCAAGTAAGTAATTTTTTTAATTTTTATATTTTTCTTTCGTTTTTCTAAATTTTCAATTTGTTTTCTTTTTTCTGCTATCTCTTTCTCATGTATTCTAATTTGTTCTTTTTTTTCTTCTAATTCATTTTTAAATAATTCTATACTTTCTTTCACTTTATCTTTAGTTTTAATAATTTCTTCTTGTTCACTTATTAATTCTTTTTCTCGATCATTATATTTTTCAAATATATCATTGTATATTCTTTCTTCATTTTTAATATGTTTTTTAATATATCAGTTAAATATGTCATCTATTAATTCAAAGAAAAATACAAAATTTTTATCAAATTTACTTTTTCAATCTTTATCTTCATTTAAAATTAATTTATATTCATCTCCACTTTTCATTCTAAATGCTCAAAAAGATAAAATTAATTGAGTCATAACTTCTTCTTTAAAAAGGTTTTCAAAAATTTTCTCTTTTTTATTTTCTAATTCCTCATTTTTTTGATATAGCCTACGAATTTCTTTATTAATTTTTATTTTTAATTCTCGTGTTTTTTTTAAAAACTCTTTTTTATTTTCAAAAATGTTTAAATTTATTGTTTTTAAAAAAATAATATCATTACTTATTGTTTCACTTAAAAAATTAAAAAGATTAAAATAATCTGTGATTTCAGTAAACTCAGTACTATTTTGGCTAACTTTATTAATTTTATTTTGTTCAATTAATGTTTTATTTTTCTCCAAGGATAATAATTTTTCATTTTGTTCTTTAATTTTACTATCAAGTTCTATTAAAAAATAATCTAATTGTCTAATTAATTTTAAATTTTCTTTTTTTTCTCAAAAATAAGAAAAGAAATTATATTTTAAATCATTTATTAATTCTTTAATTAATTTATCTAAATCAGTTTTTTTATTTTCTTTTAATTGAGTTAATGGTGCTGATGTACTTGGGTTTTCAAAATCAGTATCTTCTGAATTAGAAAAAAAAATTATCTTTTTCATTGTATTCTTTAAAAAAATTCTTAAAAGTTTCAACAACTTCGTCTAAATTTTCATCAGTTAAAGGATAATTTCTAAATTTTTTTATTAATTCATTAAATCAAGGCATAAATCTTATTCTCCTAAATTTTATTTATAAAATAAAAAAACCAATTGTTTTTAAATAAAACAATGGGTTTGAAAACTTATATTTTTCAATCTTTTGTGTTAATAACAATAAAACGCTCCTTATTCTAAAGAACTATCTTGATTATAACTAATTAATTTATCTTTTTTTTAAAAAAAGATAAATTACTATTATATGTTTATATAATAAAAATTTATCACAAAAATTATTTTTCAGTTCTCGGTTTCATATGTGGAAATAATAATACATCTTTAATACTATTTTGACCAGTTATTAACATAACCAAACGATCAATACCAATGCCCAATCCACCTGTTGGTGGCATACCATATTCCAATGCTTCAACAAAGTCTAAATCCATAGTTGCTGCTTCATCATTACCACTATTTTTTTCTTTTACTTGCTCTTCAAAACGATTATATTGTTGCAAAGAATCATTTAATTCCGAATAAGCATTTGCATATTCTCTACCAGAAATAAATAATTCAAAACGATCAGTAAACTCTTTACTATTTTTATTTAATTTAGCAAGTGGTGAAATTTCAATTGGATAATCAAAAATAAAAGTAGGTTGAATTAAAGTTTCTTCAACAAAAGATTCAAAAAATAAATTAATAATATGACCAGTACTATTATAATGATCTGGAATATGAAGTTTATAATTTTTTGCAAGTTTTAATATAAGTTTAAATGTTTTATTTTTTTCAATATTTCTAATATTATCATCTTCAATATTATGATATTTTAAAATCATATCACTAATTTCTTGGAAAATTTTAGTAAACTCTTCATCGTTGATCATAGCTTTTTTAATTGAATCAATCATACTAATTTTTTTTCATGATTTTTCAAAATTTAATATATTTTCATCATATTCTAATGTTAATTTATTATGCACTGTATTAATTAAATGTTTTATACAAGACTCTGTTAAATCCATCATATATTTCATATCTTGATAGGCAACATAAATTTCAATAGTTGTAAATTCTGGATTATGTTTTTTACTCATACCTTCATTACGAAATAATCTACCGATTTCATAAACTTTTTCAAAACCACCAACTATTAATCTTTTTAAATGTAATTCAGTAGCAATTCGTAAATATAAATCAGTTTTTAATGTATTATGATGAGTAATAAAAGGTTTAGCGGCAGCACCACCATATACTTCTTGTAAAATAGGTGTTTCAACTTCTAAATAACCTTTATTATTTAAAAAACTTCTTAATTCATTAATAATTTGTGTACGTTGTAAAAATGTTTTTTTAGTTTCTTGATTCATAATTAAATCTACATATCTTCGTCGATAACGTTCTTCAATATCTGTTAAACCATGAAATTTATCTGGTAAAGGTCTAAGTGCTTTTGATAACATTACAATATCATAGACTTGAACTGTTAGTTCTCCTTTATTGGTTTTCATAACCTTACCTTTAATACCAAAAAAATCGCCTAAATCTGCATATTCTGCAAATCATTCAAATTTTTTTTGATTAACATATTCTGGTTTTAAATAAATTTGAAATTTACCTGTTTGATCTTGCAAATGAGCAAAGATTGAACCCTTTCCCATTTCTCTTTTTGTCATTAATCTACCTGCCATTTTAATTTGATCATTAAGTAAATTAGCAACAAATTTTGCTAACTCTTCTTTATTTTTATTTCTAAATTCGCTATTTAAAGTTTCACAATTATAATTTCTTTCTCAATTACGCCCATAAATATCATAATTTTGCTTATATAAATCTTGTATTTTTTGATATCTTAATGCTTCTTGCTCTGTCAAAATACGTCCATTAATTTCAAGTTTAGTTTCTTTCATTGTTTTCATCCTTTGTATTTAAAATAAGTATTTAAAATAAAAAAATTAAATTAAATAAGATTGTTTAGGTTTATACATAATGATATCAATTTTCAATACCAAATTCTACTGTCAACAATTAATTTTAAATTTTATAATAAAACCCTTATATTTATAATAAGGATTAAAGTTTAATTTAAATATTTCTACTAATAGATATCTATAAAAATTAGAGATAATTTATTAAACATTTTTTACTTTCTAAATATTAATTTTGTATAAAATATGTTTTGTTAAAATATCACTTTTATTTATTTTTGGATGATAAAATTCTTTTATTTTTTTCATACCTATTCGTTTGATTACATTTTATGATTTAATATTTAATATACTAGTAAAACTATAAATTTCAGTTAATTTTAAATTGTTTTTTGCATATTTTAAACATTCTTTAGCTGTTTCTGTTGCTATTCCTTGACCTTAAACACTTTTTTTAAAACGCCAACCAATTTCAATACATGGTCTAAAATCAACAATAAAATCAACTTCGCTAAAGCCAATAAAACCAATAAATTTATTGTCTTTTTTAAATTCAACAGCATAAAAACCAAATAAATTATTATTTAAATTATTTTTAATTTTCAAAAAATATTTTTCTGTATCATCTTTTGATAATGTACTAGAAAAATATTTCATGACATCTTTATCAGAATTTAATAAAACAAGTTCATCTAAATAACTATCTTTTCACTGTCTAATTTTTAATCTAGGGGTTTCAAAAAATATCATATTTTTACTCCTTTGTTATGATATTTTTTCTATTAACAATTTGTTAGTTTATTTAATTAATAATATTAACTTCAATTTATTTCACTTGGTTTCATTGGTTTTTCATTATTCTTTACACTAATAATTTTACCATTTTTAACATTAATAACAGTATTTGCAACATATTGGAAGTTAGGATTATGAGTAACCATAATAATTGATGTTTTATATTCTCGATTAACATCCAATAAAATTTCTAATACCTTACGCCCCATTTCTTCATCAAGTGCTCCTGTTGGCTCATCACAAAATAAAATTGTCGGATTTTTTGCTAGTGCTCTACCAATCGATACTCTTTGTTGTTGTCCACCTGATAATTGACTTGGAAACTTATTCATATGTTCATCCATTTCGATAACTTGAAAAATATCATCAATACTCATATTTTTATTTTTATTTTTATTTTTCGCAAGATTTTCACCAACTTCAGCATTTTCACGAGCAGTTAAATTAGTTAATAAATTGTATTGTTGAAAAATAAAACCAACATTATCTCGTCTAAATTTAGTTAAATGACTATCTTTTAATAAAGATAAATTGTATCCCGCCACAAAAACATCACCAGTATTAGGTTTATCCAATCCCGAAATAATATTTAATAATGTTGTCTTACCACTTCCCGATGGTCCTAAGATAACAACAAAATCACCTAATTTAATTTTTAAATTAACTCCTTTTAATACTTCATATTCTAAGTCTCCAGTTAAGTAAGATTTTTTAACATCAAATAATTCAATAACATTAGTTTGAGTATCAGGAGTATTATTAGTCATTGATATAATTTTACCTGCTAAAATTTCTTTTGAATGAGTTTTTGTTAATTTTTTAATTGCTTTTTGATTATCTTTAAAGGCTTGCAATTTAGCTTTATTAGCTTCTATTTCTTCCTTTGATTCTGGTTTATCATGAGATTTATGAGTTACTAGTGGTATTGTACCTTCGGTTTTAGATACTGACTTCTTTGTAAAACTAGATTCTAACTTATTTTTAGTTACTTGTTTACTTCCAATGTCTTTATCATCTTTTTTAATTTCCTTATTATCTTTTTTCATTATCATTTCTCCTTTTTAATTCCATGCTTTTATAAATAACACACTAATTTTATCAATTACTTTATCTTATTTATATAGAAATGCTTAAAAAATATTTTAACTTCCTTGTAATAAAGCTGTTACTGGTTTGTATTTAATTAAATATAACCCAACAGCATAGCCAATAACCATTATTAAAAATACCATTCCAAAGCAAGATAAAATTGTAACTAGATTAGCAGCCACATTAAAAACAACGCCTGCTTTAGTTGCAATAATTAAAGTAATAATATTTCACACAACATAAGAAATAATAGTACCTAAAATAAAAGCAACCAATAAAGCAATAATATAGGAGCCAATAATCAATCTGTTAATTTCATTTACACGATAACCCAAAGATTTCATAATTGCAATAATTAATAAATTTGATGATGTTTTTACTGATAATTGTTTTTTATTAGAAGAACTATTACCAGAATTTAAAGAAAGTACAAGTAAAAATAGTATCAATGAAATGCAAAACAGAAAAAGAAATATTAAACAATTGGCAAAAGAAAATGAGCAAGAAAATGAAGAATGAGATATAACAGAAGAAGATGAAATTAAATAATTAAAAAGTAACAATAATAATAGAAAAATTGCTCTTTACGAATTATTAAACCTGAGTTGTAAATATAAATGGGACAGTTTTTTAAAATAATTGTATTAAATCTATTGGTCTTTTATAAGAGAGCGATTTTCTTTTAATTTTCACAAAAAATCTTGATATTACTTTTAATTTAAAATTAAAAGTAATATTTTTATATCGGGGGTGATTTTTTGTGACTAATAATGAATTAATTGATGTTTTAAAAAACAAAAAAAATTAAGAATTTATAAAAATTATTAGACATTTTAAAAATAGAATTAAACAAATTGAGAAAAAAGAAAAATTAGATGCAATTGATAAAAAATTTAAAGAAAAAGGAATTCAATGTCCAAATTGTAAATCT
Organism: Spiroplasma endosymbiont of Zeiraphera isertana; assembly: GCF_964030805.1. GTDB lineage: Bacteria > Bacillota_I > Bacilli_A > Mycoplasmatales > VBWQ01 > Spiroplasma_E. The sequence continues at coordinate 135,341 of NZ_OZ034965.1, read as the reverse complement.
TATTGATGTGTAAAAAATGGTTTTAAGAATAATAAGCAAAAATATTTATGCAAAGATTGTAAAAGTAGCTTTGATGCTTTAAGAAATCATTTTTTTACATTGAAGTCATTTATCTCATGAACAATGAGATTGAATAATTTGATTGTCATTGTTAGGTCAATCTGCTTATACTATTTCTCAATTTGCTAAAATTTCAAAAACATCAGCACGATTTAATCGTCAAAAATTTATGAAATCATCACAATTAGCAAAAAAACAAAAACCCTTCACAAAATTAAAAGGTAGAATTGAAATTGATGAAACTTTTATCAAAGAAATTCATAAAGGAAATTTCAAAAATACAGATGATCCAAGAAAAAAATGAATTGAAGAAAATGCTAAAGATTTAAACTGTTGTATTGAAATGGCAATTGATGAAAATAAAAATATTTATGCTCAAACAACAAATACTAAAAGATTAACAAAAAAATGAGTACAAGAAAATTTAACATCTAAGCTTATCGAAGAAAAATCAATTATAGTTTGTGATATGCAAATACTATATGATACAGTAGCTAAACAAACAAAATGTACTCTCAAGAAATTTAAATCAAAAGAAAATAAAGAATTAAATTATAAAAATTTAAGTAATATCAGTAAAATACAATCAAGTTTAAAAGAATTTATTACTCATTATCATGGCATTGGATTTACCAATATTCAAAATTACCTCAATTTATGAAAATTTAAATACCAACATTATAAAATATCACCTTATGCAAAATCTGAAGCATTATATTTCAGTTTGTAAAAAAAATAAATCCCAAAATTAAATAAAATCAAATTTTAGGCCGGGTTGATGATTTTTTTTATTTCATCAAGAGTTTTTTTGAAAATTAAAACGATTTTCTGGGTGTAGAATTAATTTGAAATGCTATAAAATTTAAATTTTTTTGTTTATATGAAGATAGATCTGTAGATTTTGGTAAATATCTTCTTAAAATACCATTATTATTTTCATTTAAACCCCTTTGGCAAGGTTTACCAGGATCTGCAAAATAAATTTTGACATTACAAATTTTTTCGATTAATCTTCATTTACTAAATTCTTTACCACGATCAAAAGTAATGGTTTTAACTGTTCCTTTTTGTAACTTTGAAATAAATTTTATTATACTTTTCGTAATATTTTCTGATTTATGATTTTGAGTTACTAAAGGAATTGTGGTTTTTGATCATATATCAGCCAAAGTAATAATAGAACTTTTATGATCTTTGCCAATGATAGTATCACCTTCTAAATGACCAAATTCTTGTATATTTTTAATATTAGGAATGATTAAATTTCTTTCATGAATAGACTTACAATTATTAATTTTGCCCCTAGTTTCTTTTTGTTTGTGAGATTTATTTTTGCCTTTTCTCAATAAGTTATTTTCATCAAAACCCATTCGATTTGTTTTAAACATGTTATATAAAGTTTTTGTTGAAATGCTTTTTATTTTATTTTCCTTTAAAAAGTTAGCAATTATATCAAGAGCATACTTTTTAGTAATTAACAAATGATTAATACTATTAATTTCTGTTAAAGTTAAAATTATTAATTTTCTTCCTGCATTTTGTTTATTTTTTTGAAATTGATTAAATATTTCTAATGGCAATAAGTTTTTATTTAATAATCTACAAACTCTATGTACAGTTGATTTACTATAATCAACAATTTTTGCTATTTTACGAATCGAAAATCCATAATTTTTATATTCTTTTATTGCTATTATTGATTCAATACTCAGATACTTATACATTGCGCTAATTCCTTTCTTTTCTTAATTATAGAACTAACACAATTTAATTTTTATATAAGTGTCCTTTTTAATTTTACAATTAAAGTAACAATAAAAAAAGTTACTGTTTAACACCCATTTTTTTCATTTCTTCATATAACCTATTATTATTTCTATTATTTCATGTACCAAATTGATGATTAAAAGAAGTAAGCAAAGGATAAGAAAACCCAAGTTCTACTAATTTTTTAATACATTTAAAATAATCTTCTTTTAATGGTAAAACAACTTAAGTAACTTTCTGTTTTCGTGGTTGTTTATATTGAATACCACTATAAATATCATTTAATTCAGGAACAATAAAAGCATAAATTCCACTAACACCAACTTCCATAAAATTATGTTTATTTGGATGAGGATATTCAAAAATTTTAATATGCAAAACCAAATGTTCTAATAAATTACAATAAACTCATCGATCAGCATATTGATAGGCAAATGGTGACTTTTGAGCTCATTTGGGAGTAGATAACAAAATTGCTTTATCTTCATCAATATGATGAATATATAAACCCTCTTTTCCCCTTGTTATTCCTTGTGATTTCTTAGACATTGTTGCATCTGAAAAATAATTTTTTGAAATACATCCATATTTATTTTTTAAAAAATTACAAACATTTTCATAATTCATTGTTAATAATTTTTCTACTTCTGACATGCTTACCCCATACTATACTACTTTATTTTTATGATAATAATGAAAATCAAGTTTTCTTTTTTATTACCCAAAATAATATAAATTAATCTTTAACAAAAGCTAAGACAAAACTAAAACTACCATGTAATAAAAAATGATAATCATCTTCAATAGCATTAACATTAATATGAAGATCATCAAATGTTTTAATAGATTCTGATAAAGTATGACCTTCTACATTAACAATATAGTCACTATCTTGTTTTGCTGTTGGAACAATAGCATTAATTTTACTTTCAATTAATGATAAACAACGTAAAGCAATTGCTTCACCAAAAGTAGTGGTATTAATTTTAATTTTTTCTTCTGGCTTATCAATATTAACATTACTCATGTCTTTAGCTTTTGATACTAATTTTACACAAGCAATTAAAAGTACCTTTTAAAAAATTACTATTATTTGAAGCAGATACATTAACAGCAAGTGATTCAAATTTATCAATTTTAGCATACATATCATTATGATTCACAATTGTTATTTTATAATCGGTTCCATTTTTTGGTTTTTTTCCTTCTGGAAATAATTTACGGACTTCTCCCCACATGTACTTGTGGAGGAAACAATGAAATTGAATGAGTTCAACAATATATTTCAAACAGAAAAAGATTGTTTGAAATATATAGCAAGTTTGAAGGAAAACAAATGTATGAGGTGTTCTTGAACAAATTTGAATACTTCTGATTTAAGAAGAATAAGATGTTTGAAATGTCATCAAACATTTAGTATTCTTCATGACACCATTTTTTACAAGTCACAAACACCTTTGACATCTTGGTTTTATCTCATCTTTAGATGAATAAACACCAAACATGGAATTCCATCAACTGATGTTGCAAAAGAATTGGGAGTAACTTTGAAAACTGCTTGAAGAATGGGTCATAAAATCCGAAGTGCAATTGCAAAACAAGAACCTCAATTCATTGTTGAGGGCATAGTGCAAATGGATGAAATGTATCTTTCACATATGGGTTTTAAAAAACAAGGAAGATCCTTAAAAAATAAAACTTTGATTGTTGGGATTTATGAAAAAACAACAAATAATTTAATTGTGAAAGTGTTGAAAAATGCAAATCAAAAAAATCTTTTGCAATTTGCAAGAAACCACATTTCTTCAAAGTGTGATGTACATACTGATTCTTGAAAAGGATATCGCCATTTTAAATCAGTTTTCACTAAGCATGAAACAGTTAACCATCAAGATGGCTATGTTTCAAAAACTGGTGTAAACATAAACCAGATTGAATCGGCATGAAAGCACATCAGACGAACATTTAAAACACATATCAAAGTTGAAAAACATCATGTTCATTTATACGCAAAAGAATCGGCATATAAATTCAACAATATACCTAGTTTTGAAACTGTAATGTTATGTTTGATTTAAAAATGTGGGGAGAAGTCCGTAGATAGGCTTTTCTCAGCATTTATGTGATAAAATTTAAAAATAGTACATAAAGGGAGAAAAGCCATAATTTATTAATTTCGGTTTGTACTTTAGTTTTAAATTTAATTAAAGCTGTATTATAAATATCTTTATTTAATTCAACAGGAGCATTAGTAACTTCCATATTAATATTACTAATATCAACATATTTTTGATTTGCATCATTTACCTTATCACATGCAATAAGTTGTAAAGAAATAATGCTCGTTAAAAACATCGCTTTAAATACTTTTAATATTTTTCTCATAGTTTTTCACCTATTATTATCTCGAAAAAACTAATCTTCTTAGTTTTAACTTTATATTTATTAATTATTTTTGATTATTAACTTATTATTATTTTGTTTTCTTGAATATTTTTTATAACTATTTGTTCCAATAAAAATATAGTAAATTAAAATATTAATAAAACCTATTAATACTGATACTAAACCAAAATATAACAATAGGCTAACTTTAAAAGAAGAAAAAGAAAATATAATTCCTAAAGTAATTAAAAAAAAGCCAGTAAATTGAATAAACTTTCAAGTATTAAATTTAAAGTGTTTTTTTGCCATAATTTTGCTCCTAATAATATATTTTGTATAATTATATCATTTTCACAAAAAAAGCAAAATTTTTAATTATTAAATAATAATTGTTATAAACTAATAACATGAACAGCAAAACTAATTGCTTCTTCATATTTACCTGAGTTGTAAATATAAATGGGAGAGTTTTTTAAAATAATTGTATTAAATCTATTGGTCTTTTATAAGAGATCGATTTTCTGGGTGTAGAATTAATTTGAAATGCTATAAAATTTAAATCTTTTTGTTTACTTTAATTGTAAAGTTAAAAAGGACACTTATATAAAAATTAAATTGTGTTAGTTCTATAATTAAGAAAAGAAAGGAATTAGCGCAATGTATAAGTATCTGAGTATTGAATCAATAATAGCAATAAAAGAATATAAAAATTATGGATTTTCGATTCGTAAAATAGCAAAAATTGTTGATTATAGTAAATCAACTGTACATAGAGTTTGTAGATTATTAAATAAAAACTTATTGCCATTAGAAATATTTAATCAATTTCAAAAAAATAAACAAAATGCAGGCAGAAAATTAATAATTTTAACTTTAACAGAAATTAATAGTATTAATCGTTTGTTAATTACTAAAAAGTATGCTCTTGATAGAATTGCTAACTTTTTAAAGGAAAATAAAATAAAAAGTATTTCAACAAAAACTTTATATAACATGTTTAAAACAAATCGAATGGGTTTTGATGAAAATAACTTATTGAGAAAAGGCAAAAATAAATCTCACAAACAAAAAGAAACTAGGGGCAAAATTAATAATTGTAAGTCTATTCATGAAAGAAATTTAATCATTCCTAATATTAAAAATATACAAGAATTTGGTCATTTAGAAGGTGATACTATCATTGGCAAAGATCATAAAAGTTCTGTTATTACTTTGGCTGATATATGATCAAAAACCACAATTCCTTTAGTAACTAAAAATCATAAATCAGAAAATATTTTTAATTTTATAGCATTTCAAATTAATTCTACACCCAGAAAATCGATCTCTTATAAAAGACCAATAGATTTAATACAATTATTTTAAAAAACTGTCCCATTTATATTTACAACTCAGGTTATTTTTTTCTCAAAAAAATGTAATACTTTTAACATTAACTAATGGTATTATTTGTAGTTCAAAAGAATCAATAAAATAAAGATTATTTCGTGAAATTAACAAGTCTATTTGATTTAAAGGTATAAAATCTGATGATTTGATAAGATTAATGTCTTTAATTTTATAACGTAAAAATAATTTTTTGGCATCACTATATTCAGTTTTTAAAAGAATATTTTGGCCAGAAATCTTATTAAGATCTTCATACTTTCCCAAAATGACTTTGTCACTATAATAAATATCTTCTTTAATTTTTTCTATTGAAACTGGTAATTCTTTAGTATTTATTTTTTTTAATTTTAAATATTTATATAAAGTATTTATATCTTTAGTAATTTTTAATATTTTCTTTTGTTTATTTTTTTTAATTAATAAAATTAGTGCAATTAATAAAATCAATATTGTTGTGCATGCAATAATAATTAAAATTATTCATCAATTCATAGTATTATCTCCTTTTTTAATACTGTTATCTAATTATTATCTAATAATTTTATCATTAAAACTATTAAAAATAGTTGATGGTTTATTTGTTAAAATCTCACCCGCTACTCTATACCTTAAGTTAGGCAAGTTTATATTATGATAATCGTTAATTGGTTGTTCATTACTGAAATTACAACTTGTAGCTACTAAAGGCCCTGTTAATTTAATTAATTTTTGAATAAAATGTGAAGCACTAACTCTAATTGCTATTGTCTTTTTATTTATTAAATATGATGTGTTTAAACTAGGTTGTTTTAAAACTATAACAGTAACTTTACCAGCACTAAAATTATTTATTAAAAATGACTGTAATTGATCGCTAATTATACCAATGCTTTTAGCTTGTTCTCAACTAGCAACTAAAATTGGCAGTTCTTTAGTATAATCACGTTTTTTTATTTGATAAATTTTATTAATAGCTTTGTCATCATTAAATTTACAAACAAGACCATAAATTGTATCTGTTGGTAAAGCAACCACTTCACCATTAGCAATGATTTGACTAATTTCTTTAATTTGATTTTGCTGTAAAGTTATCATGAAAACACCACTATAAATTTTAACTAAATTATACACCTATTATTTTAAATATAATAGTTGTTTCAAAATAATGAATAAAAAAGTTATAAATGATATTTGTAATTTAAAATAAACCTTAAAATTACTAATTAAAGATTGGAAAATCATTCATTAATGGTTTAATAAACATCTTAATTTAATATAGATTAATATTTATATTAGATTTTTATTAAATTAAATATAGAAGGAGAATCAAAAAATATTCCCAAAAGAAAAATAGGAATACAACATACTAATGAAGAAATTGAAAAAATAAGAAAAGAAATTGAAGATAATGATAATAAACCATTTATAATAGAAACAATTTGTATTCAAAATATCATTGAAAAAACAATTGATAAAAAATTTAACGGACTTCTCCCCACATGTACTTGTGGAGGAAACAATGAAATTGAATGAGTTCAACAATATATTTCAAACAGAAAAAGATTGTTTGAAATATATAGCAAGTTTGAAGGAAAACAAATGTATGAGGTGTTCTTGAACAAATTTGAATACTTCTGATTTAAGAAGAATAAGATGTTTGAAATGTCATCAAACATTTAGTATTCTTCATGACACCATTTTTTACAAGTCACAAACACCTTTGACATCTTGGTTTTATCTCATCTTTAGATGAATAAACACCAAACATGGAATTCCATCAACTGATGTTGCAAAAGAATTGGGAGTAACTTTGAAAACTGCTTGAAGAATGGGTCATAAAATCCGAAGTGCAATTGCAAAACAAGAACCTCAATTCATTGTTGAGGGCATAGTGCAAATGGATGAAATGTATCTTTCACATATGGGTTTTAAAAAACAAGGAAGATCCTTAAAAAATAAAACTTTGATTGTTGGGATTTATGAAAAAACAACCAATAATTTAATTGTGAAAGTGTTGAAAAATGCAAATCAAAAAAATCTTTTGCAATTTGCAAGAAACCACATTTCTTCAAAGTGTGATGTACATACTGATTCTTGAAAAGGATATCGCCATTTTAAATCAGTTTTCACTAAGCATGAAACAGTTAACCATCAAGATGGTTATGTTTCAAAAACTGGTGTAAACATAAACCAGATTGAATCGGCATGAAAGCACATCAGACGAACATTTAAAACACATATCAAAGTTGAAAAACATCATGTTCATTTATACGCAAAAGAATCGGCATATAAATTCAACAATATACCTAGTTTTGAAACTGTAATGTTATGTTTGATTTAAAAATGTGGGGAGAAGTCCGTAGATAGGCTTTTCTCAGCATTTATGTGATAAAATTTAAAAATAGTACATAAAGGGAGAAAAGCCAAATTTAATAATAATGATTTTACAAAAATGATTTTTCCCAATAAAAAATTAGATAGCACTATAAAAAAAAGAAATTATAAAATTAGAAACTCAATTTAAAGATGCAGAAATAGATTATATTAAATTTAATTCTCATTTACCAAAAATATAATGAAAGTTAAGATTTATCTTTCCGGTGATGTTAAATAATCATTATTAAATTTATTAAAAATAAATGATTTTATATTTGTTTTTTTTATACTATTAATTTTATACAAAAAACATCTTTAAACTTATTGTCAAAGATGTTTTTTATATAAAAATGTAAGGGAAATTAACATTAAATTGTCGTGATTGATTGTATTATTTTATATATACGACTAATACTTTTAATATTAGTATTAATCATTTTCTTAAATAAAGAAAGTCACAAATTGATTCAATTATAATTTTGAGTATTGTTTTTATTAGTAAATAAAATGAAAATAAAATGAATTTTAAATTTGTTTTGAAATATCAAAGGGTTTTTTATATATAAAAGGATAATAGGGAACTCGTAATTAGGGATAGGTACTAATTGATTTATTAATAATATTTTTTCATAAATATGACTTTTAATTATAGAACATTCATCAATATCTAAAAATTCTAAATTTAAATTATATTTTTTGATAAATGTTTTTTGAAATGCTCACAAAATAGATTTAATACTATAAAATTTTTCTTGGATATAAAAATTAAATACCACAATTGAATATTGAATTCTTTTTAACATTACTCATTTTATTTTTTCATTAATATTTTTTTCTAATTCATAATTTCATGAATTGTCATTAATATTAATGACAGAAATATTCTTATATTTATCTAAATTATAATTACTATAGATATTTACCTTTTCAATTAATATACAAGGTTTTTGATTTAGTAAATGAAGCTTAAAATTATTACTTAAGTTATTTTTTAGGGAAATAATTAAAATATTAGGGAAATTTACTTTTATAAATGAAGTTATTTGAATTTTATTAGCATAGGAGTCATCAATTAAGAATATATATAAGGGAATGTTTCAGTTCTCATTTGCTATAAAACTTTTATGAAAAGTAATCATTAAAAATTTATTTTGTAAAAGATTAAGATTGGGAAAATAATTATTTTTTAATTGCGAATTTATAATAAAAAGGAGTTGTTGCCCTCATTGGTAGTCACTTTCTATTTTAAAAGTATCATCCAAGGCAAAACTAATATCACTATAATAATTAAATTGTAATTTAAATCAATTATCACTAAGAAAACTATTCAAATTACTTTTAAAAGTATTTGAATATAAAGACACCTGATATTCATAAGTAATAAAAGAAAATATTTTTTGAGTAATGTTACTAATTTCTGAAGTTATATTTGGAAATAATTGACTGTCAACTTTAATATTAAGTAAACAAATGAAATTAAAATATGGATAGGTTACACTTTATTGGACACTAATTACGTAGACAAGTGAACAAATTAGTTAAAAGAAAGGAACTATAATTATGGCCAATATTAACTCATATACCGACGAATTTAAGAAAAAAATAGTAGCTTTATATCAAAGTGGTAAGTCGGTGTCTTGTCTTGCTAAAGAGTACAATGTTACAAGAGCAGCTACTTATAATTGAATTAAGCAATTTACTAATTCAGGTAGTTTTAAATCTAAAGATAATCGTTCTGTTGAAGAAAATGAATTAATTAAATTAAGAAAAGAATTAAAACAGTTACGAACGGAAAATGATATTTTAAAGCAAGCAGCACTAATAATAGGCAGAAAATAGAGATTATTATCAATAATAAATGTAAATATAAAATTCGTACAATAGACTTGGTGCAAAACTAAGGTAATTCAAAATTATATATTCCTGCTATTAAATTAAATCTTAATGCAAATCTTCGTATTTTATTGCGATATTTTAAACTTAAAATTTTAAAACGTTTTAGTTTAGCAAATACGTGTTCAATTTTAATTCTAATTTTACTTAAAGTTTTATTGTATTCTTTTTGAATTGGTGTTAATTGATTGTATTTACTTTTTTTAAATGGCAAAAATGTATTTTTATGAATATTTTGTATACCTTGATAACCCGAATCAACAAAAACTTTTTTTCTGGATGAATAAAAGTTTTAGATTTTAGAAGCAATTTAAAATCATGAATGCTTCCAAAACAAAAAGCAGTTGAAATAATTTTTCCATTGGAAATATCAATAATTATTTGGGATTTGAGAGAATGATGTTTCTTTTTACCTGAAAAAAGTAATTTTAGTTTTTTTTAATTCTTTCAATTGGAGTTTCAGTAGCATCAATAGCTAACAAATTATTATTAGTACCTTTATTTTTTGTTAAATCTTTTTTTCCAGGTAAATTAAAAATTCCGCTTTTTATTAAAATATTTTCAATTCAAAAAATATTACGAATGCAACTAGTATGACTAATATTATATCTTTTTGCAATAACTCTATAACTACTATAGTCTTTTCAATATTCTAAAGTCATTAATAAACGCTCTTCAATTACAATTTTATTTTTTCTACCACCATAATATTTTTGTTTAGACTCAGCAATTTTTAAAATTTCAAGCATTTTATAAAATGTTTGTGGCTTTATGCCGACTAAACTATAAAATTCTTGATCATCTTTATATTTTTTCAACATAATAACTATCACCTTTAATATTAATAATAATCGTTAAATTGTTAAAATTAAAGGTTTTGCACCAAGTCTATTTTAGAAGCAATTTAAAATCATGAATGCTTCCAAAACAAAAAGCAGTTGAAATAATTTTTCCATTGGAAATATCAATAATTATTTGGGATTTGAGAGAATGATGTTTCTTTTTACCTGAAAAAAGTAATTTTAGTTTTTTTTAAGGCTTTTATCCCTTTATGTACTATTTTTAAATTTTATCACATAAATGGAGATAAAAGCCTACCTAGGAAATTATCCCCACATGTATTTAAATCAAACACAAAATTACAGTTTCAAAACTAGGTATGTTATTGAATTTATATGCTGATTCTTTTGCATATAAATGAATATTGTGCTTTGAAACTCTTATGTGTGTTCGGAAAGTTCGTCGGATGTGCTTTCATGCTGATTCAATCTGGTTTGTGTTTACACCTGTTGGTGACACATACCCAACTTCATGATTTACGATTTCATGTTTGGGATAGAAGTTTTTGAAACTTACATATCCCTTCCAAGAATCCGTAAATAGACAGCACTCAGTAAAAATGTGTTTCAATGTAAATCTTAAAAGGTTTTTTTTCATCTGCATTTTTCAGCACCTTCACAATTAGTTTGTTGCTGGTTTTCTCATAAACTCCAACAATCAAAGTTTTATTCAACAAGGATCTTCCTTGTTTTTTAAAACCTAAATGTGAAATATACATTTCATCCATCTGTGCTTTGCCATCAACAATGAAACCTGCATCTTGATTTCCAATTCTAGTCCTGATTTCATGACACATTCTTCAAGCTGTTTTATAGGTCACACCCAATTCCCTTGCAACATCGGTTGCTGGTATGCCATGCTTTGTGTTTATTCATCTAAAGATGAGATAAAACCAAGATGTCATTTGGGTCTGTGACTTATAAAAAATGGTTCCATAAAGAATACTAAATGTTTGGTTACAGTTCAAACATCGTATTCTTCTCAAATCAGAAGTATTCAAACTAGAAGAAGCACATCTGATGCATTTCATTATTTTCAACTTCGCTATATATTTCAAACAATCGTTTTCAGTTTGAAATATGCTATTGAATTCATTTCCATTCATTTTTTCCTCCACACTAGTACATGTGGGGATAATTTCCTTTTTTAATTCTTTCAATTGGATTTTCAGTAGCATCAATAGCTAACAAATTATTATTAGTACCTTTATTTTTTGTTAAATCTTTTTTTCCGGGTAAATTAAAAATTCCGCTTTTTATTAAAATATTTTCAATTCAAAAAATATTACGAATGCAACTAGTATGACTAATATTATATCTTTTTGCAATAAATCTATAACTACTATAGTCTTTTCAATATTCTAAAGTCATTAATAAACGCTCTTCAATTACAATTTTATTTTTTCTACCACCATAATATTTTTGTTTAGACTCAGCAATTTTTAAAATTTCAAGCATTTTATAAAATGTTTTTGGCTTTATGCCGACTAAACTATAAAATTCTTGATCATCTTTATATTTTTTCAACATAATAACTATCACCTTTAATATTAATAATAATCGTTAAATTGTTAAAATTAAAGGTTTTGCACCAAGTCTAATATATTTTTTATTTTTAAGTAATTTTTCATTAGACTTGGTGCAAAACTAAGGTAATTCAAAATTATATATTCCTGCTATTAAATTAAATCTTAATGCAAATCTTCGTATTTTATTGCGATATTTTAAACTTAAAATTTTAAAACGTTTTAGTTTAGCAAATACGTGTTCAATTTTAATTCTAATTTTACTTAAAGTTTTATTGTATTCTTTTTGAATTGGTGTTAATTGATTGTATTTACTTTTTTTAAATGGCAAAAATGTATTTTTATGAATATTTTGTATACCTTGATAAACTGAATCAACAAAAACTTGTTTTTCTGGATGAATAAAAGTTTTAGATTTTAGAAGCAATTTAAAATCATGAATGCTTCCAAAACAAAAAGCAGTTGAAATAATTTTTCCATTGGAAATATCAATAATTATTTGGGATTTGAGAGAATGATGTTTCTTTTTACCTGAAAAAAGTAATTTTAGTTTTTTTTAATTCTTTCAATTGGAGTTTCAGTAGCATCAATAGCTAACAAATTATTATTAGTACCTTTATTTTTTGTTAAATCTTTTTTTCCAGGTAAATTAAAAATTCCGCTTTTTATTAAAATATTTTCAATTCAAAAAATATTACGAATGCAACTAGTATGACTAATATTATATCTTTTTGCAATAACTCTATAACTACTATAGTCTTTTCAATATTCTAAAGTCATTAATAAACGCTCTTCAATTACAATTTTATTTTTTCTACCACCATAATATTTTTGTTTAGACTCAGCAATTTTTAAAATTTCAAGCATTTTATAAAATGTTTGTGGCTTTATGCCGACTAAACTATAAAATTCTTGATCATCTTTATATTTTTTCAACATAATAACTATCACCTTTAATATTAATAATAATCGTTAAATTGTTAAAATTAAAGGTTTTGCACCAAGTCTAATAAAACTTTAAGTAAAATTAGAATTAAAATTGAACACGTATTTGCTAAACTAAAACGTTTTAAAATTTTAAGTTTAAAATATCGCAATAAAATACGAAGATTTGCATTAAGATTTAATTTAATAGCAGGAATATATAATTTTGAATTACCTTAGTTTTGCACCAAGTCTAATGTGTCGTTTTTTAAAGCTCTCTAAATCAACACATTATTTTAATTTCAAGAAAAAAGAAAAAAATCAAAATAATATGTATGATGAAGCTGTTATTAGTGCTTTTAAAGAAAATAAAGAAATTTATGGCACAAGAAGATTAAAAGTCATATTAGAAAACCAAGAAATTTATTTATCAAGACGAAAAATTAAAGAAATTATGAATAAACATAATTTAATATCAAAATACACTAAATTAAGACACAAAAATCATCATAATAAAGTCAATGATAGTCAAATAACTAATCTTGTTAATAGAAACTTTAAGAATAGGATTAAAAATGAAGTTATTGTTAGTGATTTAACTTATGTTCAAGTAAATGGTAAGTGAAACTATATTTGTTTATTAATAGACCTATTTAACCGCGAAATTATTGGACATAGTGTAGGCACTAAAAAAGATGCATCATTAGTATATGAAGCATTTATGCAATCAAATCTCTGTTTAAAAGATATTCAAATATTTCATAGCGATCGAGGTAATGAATTTAATAATAAAATTATTGATAAACTTTTACTAGCATTCAATATTACTCGCTCTTTAAGCAAAAAAGGTTGTCCTTATGACAATGCTGTTGCTGAAGCAACTTTTAAAACTTTCAAAACAGAATTTATTAATGATAAAAATTTTAGATCATTAATCCAATTAAAATTAGAATTATTTGATTATATCAATTGATATAACAACATAAGAATCCACAGCACTTTAAACTACTTAACTCCAGTTAATTATCAAAAACAAATGTCTACCAAAAAATAGTCCTAAAAAGTGTTGCCATTCCAATAATTGGTTTCAAACTTATCAAACTCGATAGCAAACTCTTTAGCAATTATTAATCTAAAATGTTCGACTTCTTTTTTTATACTTAAGTTTAAATTAAATTCAATTTGTTCATCTTTTTTAAGAAAAAAATTAAGTTTAATTTTTCGTACATGAATTGTTAAAAATCATATTAGTTGATCATCATAATATTTTTTATAACCGATATTGATCATTATAATTTCTATTTTTTTGTATATATAGGTTAGGACTTTATCGTTAGTTAAGAGAATTTTTTTTATCTTTACTAATAATTTTTATAATAATAATAGCGGTTATAAATCTTAAATGTCATTCATAACCATCTAATTGAAACCCTTTATTATGTTCAAATTTTAATTTTAATCTTAAATTTTGTTCAAAGAAAAAGTTATTCAAGTAAATAATGTCTTTTTTTAAATTATACTTATTTGTGTTACTTATATTGATAAGTCACTCACTACTTAAATATTTTTGGGCTTTTCTCCCTTTATGTACTATTTTTAATTTTATCACATAAATGCTGAGAAAAGCCTATCTACGGACTTCTCCCCACATTTTTAAATCAAACATAACATTACAGTTTCAAAACTAGGTATGTTATTGAATTTATATGCTGATTCTTTTGCATATAAATGAACATGATGTTTTTCAACTTTGATATGTGTTTTAAATGTTCGTCTGATGTGCTTTCATGCCGATTCAATCTGGTTTATGTTTACACCAGTTTTTGAAACATAGCCATCTTGATGGTTAACTGTTTCATGCTTAGTGAAAACTGATTTAAAATGGCGATATCCTTTTCAAGAATCAGTATGTACATCACACTTTGAAGAAATGTGGTTTCTTGCAAATTGCAAAAGATTTTTTTGATTTGCATTTTTCAACACTTTCACAATTAAATTATTGGTTGTTTTTTCATAAATCCCAACAATCAAAGTTTTATTTTTTAAGGATCTTCCTTGTTTTTTAAAACCCATATGTGAAAGATACATTTCATCCATTTGCACTATGCCCTCAACAATGAATTGAGGTTCTTGTTTTGCAATTGCACTTCGGATTTTATGACCCATTCTTCAAGCAGTTTTCAAAGTTACTCCCAATTCTTTTGCAACATCAGTTGATGGAATTCCATGTTTGGTGTTTATTCATCTAAAGATGAGATAAAACCAAGATGTCAAAGGTGTTTGTGACTTGTAAAAAATGGTGTCATGAAGAATACTAAATGTTTGATGACATTTCAAACATCTTATTCTTCTTAAATCAGAAGTATTCAAATTTGTTCAAGAACACCTCATACATTTGTTTTCCTTCAAACTTGCTATATATTTCAAACAATCTTTTTCTGTTTGAAATATATTGTTGAACTCATTCAATTTCATTGTTTCCTCCACAAGTACATGTGGGGAGAAGTCCGTATTTTTTTTGTCATACACATATTAAGAACAAATTACTCATTCTAACAAAAGGATATTCATTGGATATGTGGATAAACTGTGTAAGCAAAGTATTTATTGCTATTATTTCATTGTCACCATTAATTACAAAGTAATCTTGCTTTCTGGAAATATTACAATAGACTTGGTGCAAAACTAAGGTAATTCAAAATTATATATTCCTGCTATTAAATTAAATCTTAATGCAAATCTTCGTATTTTATTGCGATATTTTAAACTTAAAATTTTAAAACGTTTTAGTTTAGCAAATACGTGTTCAATTTTAATTCTAATTTTACTTAAAGTTTTATTGTATTCTTTTTGAATTGGTGTTAATTGAATGTATTTACTTTTTTTAAATGGCAAAAATGTATTTTTATGAATATTTTGTATACCTTGATAACCCGAATCAACAAAAACTTGTTTTTCTGGATGAATAAAAGTTTTAGATTTTAGAAGCAATTTAAAATCATGAATGCTTCCAAAACAAAAAGCAGTTTAAATAATTTTTCCATTGGAAATATCAATAATTATTTGGGATTTGAGAGAATGATGTTTCTTTTTACCTGAAAAAAGTAATTTTAGTTTTTTTTAATTCTTTCAATTGGAGTTTCGGTAGCATCAATAGCTAACAAATTATTATTAGTACCTTTATTTTTTGTTAAATCTTTTTTTCCAGGTAAATTAAAAATTCCGCTTTTTATTAAAATATTTTCAATTCAAAAAATATTACGAATGCAACTAGTATGACTAATATTATATCTTTTTGCAATAACTCTATAACTACTATAGTCTTTTCAATATTCTAAAGTCATTAATAAACGCTCTTCAATTACAATTTTATTTTTTCTACCACCATAATATTTTTGTTTAGACTCAGCAATTTGTCAAATTTCAAGCATTTTATAAAATGTTTGTGGCTTTATGCCGACTAAACTATAAAATTCTTGATCATCTTTATATTTTTTCAACATAATAACTATCACCTTTAATATTAATAATAATCGTTAAATTGTTAAAATTAAAGGTTTTGCACCAAGTCTAATTACTAATTTTTATTAACATTGTATTAATAAAAGTAATATTTCTTTGTAAAGTTCGAAATGTAACATTAAATTTTTCCATTAGAAATGCTATATTAACCGAACAATAATACTGAAAATATTTTAATATTTCAATGATACGCCACATTAAAACCGCCCCCGTTATCCTAATTGAAAGATTAAATGAGATTTTCCTTTTCAAAAAATAAAATAGTCACCTTTTGAGTGACAAAATTATTGTTCTTAAATTATTTTTATATGTTATAATGCTTACCAAATAAATAGCATTCTTCATTTATTATTAATATCTTTAATAAATTTGTAATTATATTGTGGTAAATACTTTTTAATAAGAATAGTTAGTGCTTCTTTTTGATCAAAACCAAATTCAAATGCTAATAAAAAAGATTTTTCTAAAACTGCATGACATTGTTGAAAAATTACTTCGTAAAAATATAATCCTTTATGATCAGCAAATAAAGCTAATTTTGGTTCATATTGTAAATTATGTTTTGAAAAAGTATTTGCTGTCTCATCAATATATGGTGGATTTGAAAAAATAATATTAAATTTATGATTTTTAAGATTTGTAAATATATCGCTTTCAACAAAATTAATATTTTTTAGGTTAAAATTATCGTTATTAATCTTAGCAATAGTTAATGCATCTTTGCTAATATCACTTGCTACTATATTTCAATTAGGTTTCTTTAACGCTAAACTAATAGCAATAGCACCACTGCCTGTCCCTAAATCTAATACTTTTAAATTATCATTATTAAAAATGTTTTGCGCATAGACAAAAACATTTTTAACTAGTTCTTCAGTTTCATTACGAGGAATTAATACTCTATTATCAACAACAAACTTATGATCAAGAAATCATTGATAACCAATAATATATTGTAAAGGATAGCCAGCAACAAATTTTTTAACTAGTTGTAAATATGATTCTAAAAAATCTATTGCTATTGTTTGACTAAGATTTGCATATAATCAAGATAAATCTTTATTAATAAACTTTAATAAAATTATCTTATTAATTTGTTCATTTTTTTTATTAATTTTTTTTGCTAATAAAAGATAATCTCTATAAGTCATTAATTTATACTCCAAAAATAAATATTTTATTGAAAATTAACAGATGAATTATTATTTCTTGAAGTTTTTTTTATTAAATTATTAACAAAGAGAATTAAAACAATAATACTAAAAATAAATAAAAAACTAATTGTTAATAAACAAATAATTGGAAAAAGAATAATGTAACCACAAATACTAATAATAAAACCAAAATTATTAATATTATTACCATTAATATTTCGTAAAAATTCTAAATTTTTTCATAATAAATAATGAAAAATTAAACTAGATGCACTAGCAAATCATAATGTTAAAACTAAAAATAAAATGCGAATAATACCACTACTAAAAGTTAATGTAATAAATGTTCCTAATGTCGCATATAAAAAAATAACTGATATTAAAAACAAAATTTTTGTTCTAGAGTCTAAAATCTTAAAATCCATAATAATTTCTTCCTTTTTTTATTTTAATACTGTAATATTTTCATCAATATTTTCTAATTTTTCTTTTTGTTCACTACTAATTAAAGCAATAATAATTTCATCAATATTACCTTCCATAATACGATCTAACTTTAATAAAGATAATCCAATTCGATGATCGGTTACTCTATTTTGTGGATAATTGTATGTTCTAATTTTTTCTGAACGATCACCACTACCAACAGCCGTTTTTCTTAAATTACCAATTCTTCCCTGTTCTTCTTCAACTTTTTTTTCATAAAGTTTAGCTCTTAATACCCGCATTGCTTTATCTTTATTATCATGTTGACTTCGTCCGTCCTGTGAAGTTACAACAACACCTGTTGGAATATGAGTAATTCTAATTGCTGAATCGGTAGTATTAACATGTTGACCACCAGCACCACTAGAACGATAAGTATCAATTCTTAAATCATAATTATTTATTTTAATTTCAACTTCATTAACTTCTGGCAATACAGCAACCGTTGCAATTGAAGTATGAACTCGTCCTTGTGATTCGGTTTTTGGAACTCTCTGAACACGATGTCCACCAGCTTCAAACTTTAATTTAGCAAATACATGTTTACCTTTAATCATAAAAGCAATATAACTAAATCCACCATTTATTGCTTCTTTTGCTTCAATAGTTTCAATTTTTCATCGTTGAATTTCACAATACTTACTATACATACGATATAAATCACCAGCAAAAATATTTGCTTCATCGCCACCAACAGCTCCTCTAATTTCAATAATAACATTTTTATCATCATTTATATCTTTAGGAATTAGTGTTAGTTTTAATTCATTTTCTGCTTTTTCTAATTCAATTTCATTTGCTTTAATATCTGTTTTAAGCATTTCACAAAGTTCTTGATCCTGTTCGGTTGCTAATGCCTTTTTTGCTTCAATAATTTCTTTGTTAATTTTTTCATATTTTCAATATTGTTCAATAATTGGTTCTAATCTACTATGTTCTTTTGTTAATTCAGTGTATTTATCACGAGGAATTAATTCAGGATTTTCTAATTGCTTTTCAATTTCACTATATTTTTTAGTAAGTTGCATTAACTGTTCTAATGTTTTTTTGTTCATAATATCACACCTGATTTATCTATTCTGATTATTTGTTAAGACACGATAATGACTACGACATCGAGCTTCATATTGTTCTTGCGCACCAATTAAAATAATTTCATCATCATATCTAGCTTCCCGGCCATTAATAATACGTTGTGTTTTTGTTGCTGCTTTACCACATTTTACACAAACAGCATCTAATTTAGTTACAAATTCTGCTAAAGCTAATAATTCTTTAGTAACAGGAAATGGTTCACCACGAAAATCTTGATCTAAACCAGCAACAATAACTTGCTTATTTTGATTTGCTAATGTTTTAATCACTTCAATAATTGATGGTTTAAAAAATTGTACTTCATCAATTGCAACTGCTTCTATTTCTTTATCTATATGTTTTAATATTTGCATTGGATCATCAATTACTATCGCTGTGATAGATACTCCTTTATGACTTACTACTTTTTTAGCATCATAACGAATATCAACCTTGGGTTTAAAAACTAGCACTTTGCGTTTAGCATATTGTAAACGATTTATACGTCGCATAAACTCTTCGGTTTTTCCAGCAAACATACAACCAGTAATTACTTCAATTCATCCCTCATTATAACGACTATACATTTATATCCAACTCCATCTCTAATTTTAATTGTTTGTTAATTCTGTTGATTTACTAGCAATTTTATCTAAACTATCAATCAATTTTTCAACTTCATTAATATTTTGTAAATATGCACCAGCAGCTGTCTGATGACCACCACCACCAAACTTTGCAATAGCATCATTAATTATTCATCTTGCACTACGAACACTAACTTTAATTTTACTATTCATTTGATCATAAGCAGCAATTAATCAAATTTTAATACCATCAATATTTGACATTACATTAACTTGACTAGTTAAATCTTCTCTACTTAAAACAACTTCGCCTTTAATATTTAATATTTTATTTTGACTAATAATTTTTGTTTGTAAGTCAGTAATTATTTTATCGTTAAATATTATATAAGCAACACCATTATCAGTAATTTTAAAATTTGATAATATATATCCTTTCAATCTTGCGATTTTTAAATTTTGAATATATAAACTTTGATATAAGTCTAATAAATTAAAATTTTGTTTAACTAAAAAACTAGCAACCTGAAAAGTTTCTTCATTAACAGAGCGATACAAAAATCTACCAGAATCAGTAACTAAACCAAGAAATAAATTTCTAGCTGCTAAAGCTGAAACTTTTAAATTCAATACTTGTGCTCATTTCGCCACTACTTGGCAAGCAGCAGAAGCCTTTTCTTCAATTAAATCAATATCACCATATTTATCAACAATTGGATGATGATCAATTTTAATTATCTTTTTTCCTTCTTCTCAAAATTGACCACTAATTCGTTCGCAATTAGCTGTATCAGTGACTATTACTAGTGCATTTTCATAATCTTCTTTTTTAACAAAAGTTGGTTGTGGAAATAATGATGCCATATGTTCATTTGTTTCGCCCGGAACAAGTACTTTTTTATTTTGAAAATTATCTTCAATAATTTTTTTTAATCCTCATTGTGAACCCAAAGCATCTCCATCAGGATTAATATGACGATGAATAATAATTGGATTACTGATTTTTATTAATTCATAAATTGCTTGTGCTTCTTTTTTAAACTTATTCATATTATATATCCTTTCTATCATGTACCAATTAATTGTTTTGTTTCATCATCAAAAACAAAAATTGAATTTTTAGTAATACTAATTCAACCAACAGTTCCCACTTCTAAATTATCATTATTATTTGTTAAAACTTCAAATTGTTCTGATTTATTAGTTTCAATCAATAAATATGCTTTTTTATCATCAACTTTAGTAATATTTTTAATAACACCATTAATAATAATTGAATTTTTTAAAAAAGTAAATCGTGGTTTCTTTGCACTAAACAAAATGGCATTTGATTTAAAAGCAATAGTATAAGCAGTTTTAACATCAAACTTACCTAAATTTACATTATAAAAATATAAATTATGAGCATTTCATTCTCCCTTTGCAATATTAATATGCTGTTCATTTATTTCTTTCAATAAATTTAAAGATAATGGTTTATCAGTGATTTCACTAACATTCCCTTGTTGAATAATTATTTCATTTTCAATAACAGTAACATTAGTCGCTAATAAATTAATATCAACTTGATTATTAGTTGTAAAAATAATAATTATTTTCAAAAATTTTTGTAATTTTTTAATTCAATTTGCTAATTGTTCTTTATTATCAACATTTAAAAGTTCAAATGGGTTATGTAAAATTAAAATTTTAGTAGGTACAATTAATTGTTGAATGATTTTTATTATTTGTCGTTCTACTATTGTTAATTGTGTTAAACGTAGTGACAATAAATGACTTAGTTCTAAATGTTTAAATATCATAACAATATTTTCACTAATTAAATCACGGACATCAATTAACTGTGAATATAAAGTTTGTAATTGTTGTTGATATGTTTCTTTATCTTGTAACTGTGGATTTTTTAAAATTTTATCATGATAAATTTTAATTTCATCTTTAATATTTTTTAAAAGTAAATGCATTTCATCTGGTAAAAGTTGCATTGCCACAAAATCTTGTTTCATATTAAATTTAATTCTTTGTACTTCTGCTAAGTCAATTCACTGGTCTAAAATTTGATCAATTTGACTACGAGTACATTTAATTTGTTGATATGAAACTAAATGATTAAGTTCGCTATTAAAATTTTGATTATGATTGTTACAAGTTTTTAACGTAGTTCTAATTTCACTTCTAGTAGTACTAATCTCTCTATTTAAATAATTATTTATTTCTTTAATAACAAAACTAATTTCTCGTAGTTGAAACTCTCATTTTCTTTCTTTTTGTGGATTACATCCACAAAAACATGGTCCCACTAAACTTTCTAAACTAGAAATACGATCTTGCAAAGATTGTAAAAATAATAAGTTATTATTTGCAATAATATTTTTTTCTTCGGCAGTAAATTTTTTAATTAGAATATCTGTTAATTTTTCACTTCCAGCAAAATTAAATTTCTCTTGAGCAAAGTTTTTATGAAAATGATTAATTTGATATTGATATTCTTTAATAAAATTATTACGAGTGCTTTGTGTTTCATTAATAAAATTTTTAATAATATTAATTAATTTTTCTTTAAAATAACCACTGTCTAAATTTAAACCTGTATTTTTTAAGTTTTCAATATCAGTCTTAATTTTTTGATTAATATTGCTTATTTCTTGTAAAAAGGGTTTATTAGTAATTGTTGTTCTTGCTAAGTTACGTTGAATACTAAATAATTTATTTCAACTCTGTAAATGCATACTAACATAAGCCATTTTTCGTTCAAAACCAATACTATTATAAGTAACATCAATATCATCAATTAAAATTTTACCCTCCATAATAGCAGAAGAACCTGCTAGAGCATGAATTAATTTTTCAATATTATCTTCATCATTACTAAAAATTGCCAAGCAACTACGATATTTTCCTTCAAAACTTCAATCTTTTACGGCTTTTTCAACGGATAAATTAATAATACTAAAATTAAAGTTACTAGTTTGCTCAGTATTATATCTAATACCTTTACTTATTACCAATTTATTAAAATCAGATGATTTTTCCATAAAACCATTCCCTACCTTAAAGTTTTTTATTTCATATACTATTAAAATTATATTCTATATTTATTGGGTTGTATACATACAATATTTTAACTTAATTAATGGTAAATATGTCTGTAAATAATTTTATTTTTAAAGTATAAAAAAAGAAACTATTATTAGTTTCTAGTTTAATTAAAATTATTTTTTAACTTGTTTAGTATCAGTTAGTTTTAGAACATCTTTTGCTGTTTCTAATACAATAGTTTTAGTATTTTGTGGTTTTGCTTTGTTTATTTCAACAGTTTTTGATTTTGTTTCAACTTGTTTACTTGCTTTTGTATTAAAGCGTTCAACTCTTCCTTTTGCTGAAACAAATGATTGTTTTCCAGTATAAAATTGATGACAACTTGAACATGTATCAACACGGATTTCTTTACCCTTAGTTGAACCACTTATAAAATTATTGCTACATGTTATACATGTTACTTTAGTTTGAAAATACTCTGGATGGATGCTTGCTTTTGCCATGGTTTCACCTCGCTTATAAAATTACTATTAATAAAAAGTACTTAAAAATAATATCATTAACAATATAAAAAAGCAAATAAATATTAATGATAGATAGAGTTTTTATTTTGATAGATTATATTGTAAAAATGTGTTCTAATTCAATTAACTAGATATCATGAATTTTATTTTTTTTAAATTATATATTCTATTGAAATCTAAAACTTAAAAATTGTTTTTATATGAATAAAAAAATATTATTTACACAACTAATATATTTTTCAGTTAATTAAATACAATAAAAAATATTTACTTTCAGTAATTAAAGATAACAATTAAATCATCTCTTAGACATCAACGCTATATTTAAGCAGTCACATAAATGTGAAAGATGTATACCTTATAATTAATTATATACCATTTTCTTAAAATATTAATAATTTTCCAATAAAATATTTTCAATAATAATTTTTTTAAAATTTTCAAAATCAATATTTCAAAGTAAATACTTAGTACTTTTTAAAATTTCTAAAAATATTTTATTTTCTTGATTTAATACTTGCTCTTCTTTAATGTGCTCAAAATCATTAGAATTTAATCATAAATAAAAATATTCTTCTTCCTCCATTTTAAAATTAAATTTAAGAAAATATTTTCTTTCCTGAGTTAAAAAATCAAATATAACACCAGAAATGCGTTTTTCTTTTTCATCTATGACTGTAAGAAAATTGCTAGGCTTAATATACACAATATGCTCAATATTTTGATTAAAAATTTTATTATCTGATGTTATATTTGGTTTAGGAAAAACTAAACCTAATTTTTCAAACTCTTTTGCTTCAACAACTTTTTTATTTCCTGAGTTGTAAATATAAATGGGACAGTTTTTTAAAATAATTGTATTAAATCTATTGGCCTTTTATAAGAGAGCGATTTTCTGGGTGTAGAATTAATTTGAAATGCTATAAAATTTAAATCTTTTTGTTTATATGAAGATAGATCTGTAGATTTTGGTAAATATCTTCTTAAAATACCATTATTATTTTCATTTAAACACCTTTGGCAAGGTTTACCAGGATCTGCAAAATAAATTTTGACATTACAAATTTTTTCGATTAATCTTCATTTACTAAATTCTTTACCACGATCAAAAGTAATGGTTTTAACTGTTCCTTTTTGTAACTTTGAAATAAATTTTATTATACTTTTCGTAATATTTTCTGATTTATGATTTTTAGTTACTAAAGGAATTGTGGTTTTTGATCATATATCAGCCAAAGTAATAATAGAACTTTTATGATCTTTGCCAATGATAGTATCACCTTCTAAATGACCAAATTCTTGTATATTTTTAATATTCGGAATGATTAAATTTCTTTCATGAATAGACTTACAATTATTAATTTTGCCCCTAGTTTCTTTTTGTTTGTGAGATTTATTTTTGCCTTTTCTCAATAAGTTATTTTCATCAAAACCCATTCGATTTGTTTTAAACATGTTATATAAAGTTTTTGTTGAAATACTTTTTATTTTATTTTCCTTTAAAAAGTTAGCAATTATATCAAGAGCATACTTTTTAGTAATTAACAAATGATTAATACTATTAATTTCTGTTAAAGTTAAAATTATTAATTTTCTGCCTGCATTTTGTTTATTTTTTTGAAATTGATTCAACATTTCTAATGGCAATAAGTTTTTATTTAATAATCTACAAACTCTATGTACAGTTGATTTACTATAATCAACAATTTTTGCTATTTTACGAATCGAAAATCCATAATTTTTATATTCTTTTATTGCTATTATTGATTCAATACTCAGATACTTATACATTGCGCTAATTCCTTTCTTTTCTTAATTAGACTTGGTGCAAAACTAAGGTAATTCAAAATTATATATTCCTGCTATTAAATTAAATCTTAATGCAAATCTTCGTATTTTATTGCGATATTTTAAACTTAAAATTTTAAAACGTTTTAGTTTAGCAAATACGTGTTCAATTTTAATTCTAATTTTACTTAAAGTTTTATTAGACTTGGTGCAAAACCTTTAATTTTAACAATTTAACGATTATTATTAATATTAAAGGTGATAGTTATTATGTTGAAAAAATATAAAGATGATCAAGAATTTTATAGTTTAGTCGGCATAAAGCCACAAACATTTTATAAAATGCTTGAAATTTTAAAAATTGCTGAGTCTAAACAAAAATATTATGGTGGTAGAAAAAATAAAATTGTAATTGAAGAGCGTTTATTAATGACTTTAGAATATTGAAAAGACTATAGTAGTTATAGAGTTATTGCAAAAAGATCTAATATTAGTCATACTGGTTGCATTCGTAATATTTTTTGAATTGAAAATATTTTAATAAAAAGCGGAATTTTTAATTTACCTGGAAAAAAAGATTTAACAAAAAATAAAGGTACTAATAATAATTTGTTAGCTATTGATGCTACTGAAACTCCAATTGAAAGAATTAAAAAAAACTAAAATTACTTTTTTCAGGTAAAAAGAAACATCATTCTCTCAAATCCCAAATAATTATTGATATTTCCAATGGAAAAATTATTTCAACTGCTTTTTGTTTTGGAAGCATTCATGATTTTAAATTGCTTCTAAAATCTAAAACTTTTATTCATCCAGAAAAACAAGTTTTTGTTGATTCAGGTTATCAAGGTATACAAAATATTCATAAAAATACATTTTTGCCATTTAAAAAAAGTAAATACAATCAATTAACACCAATTCAAAAAGAATACAATAAAACTTTAAGTAAAATTAGAATTAAAATTGAAAACGTATTTGCTAAACTAAAACGTTTTAAAATTTTAAGTTTAAAATATCGCAATAAAATACGAAGATTTGCATTAAGATTTAATTTAATAGCAGGAATATATAATTTTGAATTACCTTAGTTTTGCACCAAGTCTAATTAATTCATTTTCTTCAACAGAACGATTATCTTTGGTTTTAAAACTACCTGAATTAGTAAATTGTTTAATTCAATTATAAGTAGCTGCCCTTGTAACGTTATATTCTTTAGCAAGACAAGACACTGACTTACCACTTTGATATAAAGCTACTATTTGTTTTTTAAATTCATCTGAATATGAGTTAATATTGGCCATAATTATAGTTCCTTTCTTTTAACAAATTTGTTCACTTGTCTACGTAATTAGTGTCCAATAAAGTGTAACCCATCCAATAGTTTCGATTTGTGTTCCTATTTCCTTAGTTAATATTTCAGTTACAGAGACTTCATTTATATCAGATATAATATTATTTTTTAATTTGTCATTAACTACAACTTTTGAGGGTTTATCTTTAACATCAATATCATTAGAAAATTTTATTGTTAATCCACCATGTCTTTGTTTATCATTTCCATTTTTATTTTTAAAAGTAGCGTTTGGTTGATTTAAAATATCTTCAATGGATTTATTTTCTAATAGAAAATTATATGTTTGTAGTCTAGTTTTGTCTGTCATTTTACAGTACTGGTTTACATTAATTTTATGTTCAAATTTTATCATAAAATGGGCAATTGCTGTATTTCAATTTTGAATGGGCATTGTTCATTTTTTTGTTATATTTTCGATTGCTAAGTAAAATATTTTAAAAACCGCCATATCGTTAGGAAAAACTTTTTTATTTCTTATAACTTTTCGTAATTGACTATTAACAGATTCAATAGCATTTGTGGTATAAATCACTCTTTTGATTTCTGCAGGATAACTAATAAAAACCATTAAATTATCTCAATTTTTATATCAGGATTTAGTAATTTGAGGATATTGTTTATTTCATTTATTTTCAAACAATTCTAAAGCTTGCGTTGCTTGTTCTTCACTACATGCACTATAAATTGGTTTTAAATCTGCAACTAGTGCTTTTCGATGTTTGTATGAAACATATTTTAAACTATTTCTAATTTGATGAACTATGCATAATTGATGTTCGGTTTTAGGATAAACTGATTGTATTGCTTCTGACATGCCTGTTAAATTATCGCTACAAGCAATAAGAATATCATTTAAGCCTCGATTTTTCATTTTTGTTAAATTTGCTAATCAAAATTTAGCACCTTCATTTTCACTAATTCATAAACCCAAAACATCTTTTTTACCTTCTAAATCAACTCCTAGTGCTATATAAATCGATTTGTTAATAATGCGTTTATCTTGTCGTACTTTAACTACTATACAATCAAAATAAACAATCGGATAAATGCTTTCTAATGGTCGATTTTGCCATGCTTTAACATCATCTATCACATCATCAGTAATTTCACTAATATCAGCACCATGATATAACTCTTGCAATTGCGTTCTAATATCTGATAATGTCATTCCTTTGGCATATCAAAGAAAGAACTTGTTGATCAAAACCATCAAATCTTCTCTGTCTTTTTGCAACTATTACAGGATTAAAATTACTATTGCGATCTCGTGGTACATCGATCTCAATTTTACCTTGTTGAGTTATTAATTTTTTGAACTTATACCATTACGAACATTATCACTATTACTATGTTGATTTTTTTCATATCCTAAATAATTTTGCATTTCAGAATTCAACATTTTTTCTACTAATCTTTTAGTTAATTCTTTTAATTTTCACAAAAAATATTGATATTACTTTTAATTTTAAATTAAAAGTAATATTTTTATATCAGGGGTGATTTTTTGTGACTAATAATGAATTAATTGATGTTTTAAAAAACAAAAAAGATGAAGAATTTATAAAAATTATTAGACATTTTAAAAATAGAATTAAACAAATTGAGAAAAAAGAAAAATTAGATGCAATTGATAAAACATTTAAAGAAAAAGGAATTCAATGTCCAAATTGTAAATCTTATTGATGTGTAAAAAATGGTTTTAAGAATAATAAGCAAAAATATTTATGCAAAGATTGTAAAAGTAGCTTTGATGCTTTAAGAAATCATTTTTTTACATTGAAGTCATTTATCTCATGAACAATGAGATTGAATAATTTGATTGTCATTGTTAGGACAATCTGCTTATACTATTTCTCAATTTGCTAAAATTTCAAAAACATCAGCATGATTTAATCGTCAAAAATTTATGAAATCATCACAATTAGCAAAAACACAAAAACCATTCACAAAATTAAAAGGTAGAATTGAAATTGATGAAACTTTTATCAAAGAAATTCATAAAGGAAATTTCAAAAATCCAGATGATCCAAGAAAAAAATGAATTGAAGAAAATGCTGAAGATTTAAACTTTTGTATTGAAATGGCAATTGATGAAAATAAAAATATTTATGCTCAAACAACAAATACTAAAAGATTAACAAAAAAATGAGTACAAGAAAATTTAACATCTAAGCTTATCGAAGAAAAATCAATTATAGTTTGTGATATGCAAATACTATATGATACAGTAGCTAAACAAACAAAATGTACTCTCAAGAAATTTAAATCAAAAGAAAATAAAGAATTAAATTATAAAAATTTAAGTAATATCAGTAAAATACAATCAAGTTTAAAAGAATTTATTACTCATTATCATGGCATTGGATTTACCGATATTCAAAATTACCTCAATTTATGAAAATTTAAATACCAACATTATAAAATATCACCTTATGCAAAATCTGAAGCATTATATTTCAGTTTGTAAAAAAAATAAATCCCAAAATTAAATAAAATCAAATTTTAGGCCAGGTTGATGTTTTTTTTTATTTCATCAAGAGTTTTTTTGAAAATTAAAAGTTAATTCTTTATATAGACCTCCTGCTTTAAACATTGTTGTTAAATCTTCAATATTTTCTAGTAATAAATCTACTGCTTTTGATATTGGATCATTATTATTAAGATTATCTTTTTTAGCCATCTGTAACTCACTCTTTCTAGTCACTTAATTATATTTACTAGAATTAATTAAACACAGTTATTTTTGTAAGTTACACAGATTACTAAACATTACCCAATTTTGGTTAAAACTTAACTAATTGTAAAATACACAAAATTTGATAACATATAACTGTTATCCAATATATAAGTTTTAACCCATTACTTTATTTTTAAAAGTAAATGGGTTTTAATTTTTAAAAGGAGACATTAAAATGACAGACAAAACAAAATCTCAAACATATAATTTTCTATCAGAAAATAAATCCATAGAAGATATTAAAAAACAAACAAACATTGAAGTTATAGAAAAAAGTAGACATGGTGGATCAACATTTAAAATAATTGAAAAAATTACTGCTAATGATAAACAACTTAATGATGACCTATCCGAAAATATTGATGAAAATTTCGAAATAGTTGCTACTAATTTAACAGATAACGAAAAAGAACCAAAAACAAATAACGATATATTATCAAAATTGAAAAATTTATTACCGACTTCAATTTTAAATACAAAAGAAATATCAAAATTACAAACAACAATTCAAGAACAAGCAAAAGACATTCAGAAACTTAAAAAACAAATTGAAGAATTAAAAAAAACAAAAGAAAGTGATATTAATTTAACAAAATATACATATAATTCTGTAACAATTTATGATGAAAAACAAAGAAAAAAAACGGGAATTGAAAAAATTTACGAAGAAATTTTACCAATTAAAGATGAAATAATTTTTGTAACTACTCTTGTACATATTAATAATTCTATTACCGAAGAAGTGATTGATTTTCAAGAACTTACAAACGGTAATATTGAAGTCATGAAACAATTGAAAAAATATGAAAATATCAATAAATATAAAGATGATCTTCTCTTAATTGAACCAAATTCAAATCCAGAAAAAAATATTAAAATTGAACCTGTATCAATTAAAAAATTTTTAAGTGAACAAGAAAAAATATCAAACTGAAAAATATCAAAATCAGAATTAATAATATTTATTTCTCTTTCGTTATTAAGTATTACACTTTTAGCAATACCTGTTGCTGTACCAGCATTAGTCCCTATTATATCAACAATATTATGAGAAAAAACTTTAGTATCAATAGTAGGTATTGGTATTGCTTGAATTGTTAATAAAGGAATATGAACTATTGCAACAGAAAAAACAAAAAAAGTTGAAGTATGAATTAAACAAAAATTTTATTCATTAATTCGTAAAATACCATTTGTAAACAAAAGAAATCTTGGTAAAACTAAAGAAGAACTAGAAATTAAAAAAAATGTTGAAAAAAATATAGAAAATTTAACTAGTAATAAGTTAGAAACAAAATTAAAAACTCAATATGATATTTTAAAACAAGAATTAGATAATAGAAAAGATAAAAAACTAGACGAAATAATAAGTAATGAAACAATAAATCATAACTCAAATAGTATTTTAGAAAATTCAATTATTAAATCAAAAAATAATCATAATTTTGATTCATCTATACGAAATACAATAAATCAGCAAGAGCAACTGCCTTCAACAAGTTCAAATCATAACTGAAATAAAGTAAAATGCTTATTAACATAAGCAATAAGTAATAAATTTAATTAAATATTAAAGTCTTAATCACTATTTTTTAAAATAGTGATTATTCATTATTTATTACACATTTTTTGTTTGAAAAATATATAATTCTTCTTGGATATTTTAAGGATAGAAAAAAATATTCAAAAATATTGAAGAGAGGAATTTTACAATATGGAAAAATGAAGTCAAGCAAATAAAGATAAACGTGCAAAAGACGCTGAAAGAATAAACAAAGCATGAGGAGAAAAAAACGAACGTGAAAGACGAGAAAGAGTTGCTAATGCTCTTGGATTTGAAAAAGATAAAACAAAAGTAAACAGTGAAGCTTCAACAAGTAAAAGTCAAAGTTTTAGTAGTAAATCACAAAAAATGTAAAAAAATATATAAAGAGGTTGTAATTACAACCTCTTTATATATTTAAAATTGATTTTAAAAATATTATTTCATTAGACTTGGTGCAAAACCTTTAATTTTAACAATTTAACGATTATTATTAATATTAAAGGTGATAGTTATTATGTTGAAAAAATATAAAGATGATCAAGAATTTTATAGTTTAGTCGGCATAAAGCCACAAACATTTTATAAAATGCTTGAAATTTTAAAAATTGCTGAGTCTAAACAAAAATATTATGGTGGTAGAAAAAATAAAATTGTAATTGAAGAGCGTTTATTAATGACTTTAGAATATTGAAAAGACTATAGTAGTTATAGAGTTATTGCAAAAAGATATAATATTAGTCATACTAGTTGCATTCGTAATATTTTTTGAATTGAAAATATTTTAATAAAAAGCGGAATTTTTAATTTACCTGGAAAAAAATATTT
The DNA here is from genome assembly GCF_964030805.1 of Spiroplasma endosymbiont of Zeiraphera isertana. Lineage (GTDB taxonomy): Bacteria > Bacillota_I > Bacilli_A > Mycoplasmatales > VBWQ01 > Spiroplasma_E. Next base: position 103,567 of record NZ_OZ034965.1, on the reverse strand, counting down.
AACAAAAAATAAAGGTACTAATAATAATTTGTTAGCTATTGATGCTACTGAAACTCCAATTGAAAGAATTAAAAAAAACTAAAATTACTTTTTTCGGGTAAAAAGAAACATCATTCTCTCAAATCCCAAATAATTATTGATATTTCCAATGGAAAAATTATTTCAACTGCTTTTTGTTTTGGAAGCATTAATGATTTTAAATTGCTTCTAAAATCTAAAAATTTTATTCATCCAGAAAAACAATTTTTTGTTGATTCAGGTTATCAAGGTATACAAAATATTCACAAAAATACATTTTTGCCATTTAAAAAAAGTAAATACAATCAATTAACACCAATTCAAAAAGAATACAATAAAACTTTAAGTAAAATTAGAATTAAAATTGAACACGTATTTGCTAAACTAAAACGTTTTAAAATTTTAAGTTTAAAATATCGCAATAAAATACGAAGATTTGCATTAAGATTTAATTTAATAGCAGGAATATATAATTTTGAATTACCTTAGTTTTGCACCAAGTCTATTTAATATTTTTGATACATGAGTTGAGATTACCGATGGTAAAGTAGTTATGTTATTAATAATTACCGATGACATAGTATCATTTCATGAATTGCTTTCCATATAAAATATCCTTTCAAAATAAAAACCTATTTGTTTAAAAATAAAACAATAGGTTCAAAACTATATTTAGTTTATAAAAATATTATAGTTAATAAATTTTTAAATATTAAATATTTCTATATTATGAAAAATAGAAAATAAAATTTTCAAGGTGGATAGGTTACACTTTATTGGACACTAATTACGTAGACAAGTGAACAAATTAGTTAAAAGAAAGGAACTATAATTATGGCCAATATTAACTCATATACCGACGAATTTAATAAACAAATAGTAGCTTTATATCAAAGTGGTAAGTCAGTGTCTTGTCTTGCTAAAGAGTACAATGTTACAAGAGCAGCTACTTATAATTGAATTAAGCAATTTACTAATTCAGGTAGTTTTAAATCTAAAGATAATCGTTCTGTTGAAGAAAATGAATTAATTAAATTAAGAAAAGAATTAAAACAGTTACGAATGGAAAATGATATTTTAAAGCAAGCAGCACTAATAATAGGCCGAAAATAGAGATTATTATCAATAATAAATGTAAATATAAAATTCGTACAATGTGTCGTTTTTTAAAGCTCTCTAAATCAACATATTATTTTAATTTCAAGAAAAAAGAAAAAAATCAAAATAATATGTATGATGAAGCTGTTATTAGTGCTTTTAAAGAAAATAAAGAAATTTATGGCACAAGAAGATTAAAAGTCATATTAGAAAAACAAGAAATTTATTTATCAAGACGAAAAATTAAAGAAATTATGAATAAACATAATTTAATATCAAAATACACTAAATTAAGACACAAAAATCATCATAATAAAGTCAATGATAGTCAAATAACTAATCTTGTTAATAGAAACTTTAAGAATAGGATTAAAAATGAAGTTATTGTTAGTGGTTTAACTTATGTTCAAGTAAATGGTAAGTGAAACTATATTTGTTTATTAATAGACCTATTTAACCGCGAAATTATTGGACATAGTGTAGGCACTAAAAAAGATGCATCATTAGTATATGAAGCATTTATGCAATCAAATCGCTGTTTAAAAGATATTCAAATATTTCATAGCGATCGAGGTAATGAATTTAATAATAAAATTGTTGATAAACTTTTACTAGCATTCAATATTACTCGCTCTTTAAGCAAAAAAGGATGTCCTTATGACAATGCTGTTGCTTAAGCAACTTTTAAAACTTTCAAAACAGAATTTATTAATGATAAAAATTTTACATCATTAATCCAATTAAAATTAGAATTATCTTTTAATTTTCAAAAAAACTCTTGATGAAATAAAAAAAATCATCAACCTGGCCTAAAATTTGATTTTATTTAATTTTGGGATTTATTTTTTTTACAAACCGAAATATAATGCTTCAGATTTTGCATAAGGTGATATTTTATAATGTTGGTATTTAAATTTTCATAAATTGAGGTAATTTTGAATATTGGTAAATCCAATGCCATGATAATGAGTAATAAATTCTTTTAAACTTGATTGTATTTTACTGATATTACTTAAATTTTTATAATTTAATTCTTTATTTTCTTTTGATTTAAATTTCTTGAGAGTACATTTTGTTTGTTTAGCTACTGTATCATATAGTATTTGCATATCACAAACTATAATTGATTTTTCTTCGATAAGCTTAGATGTTAAATTTTCTTGTACTCATTTTTTTGTTAATCTTTTAGTATTTGTTGTTTGAGCATAAATATTTTTATTTTCATCAATTGCCATTTCAATACAACAGTTTAAATCTTTAGCATTTTCTTCAATTCATTTTTTTCTTGGATCATCTGGATTTTTGAAATTTCCTTTATGAATTTCTTTGATAAAAGTTTCATCAATTTCAATTCTACCTTTTAATTTTGTGAATGGTTTTTGTGTTTTTGCTAATTGTGATGATTTCATAAATTTTTGACGATTAAATCATGCTGATGTTTTTGAAATTTTAGCAAATTGAGAAATAGTATAAGCAGATTGACCTAACAATGACAATCAAATTATTCAATCTCATTGTTCATGAGATAAATGACTTCAATAGACTTGGTGCAAAACTAAGGTAATTCAAAATTATATATTCCTGCTATTAAATTAAATCTTAATGCAAATCTTCGTATTTTATTGCGATATTTTAAACTTAAAATTTTAAAACGTTTTAGTTTAGCAAATACGTGTTCAATTTTAATTCTAATTTTACTTAAAGTTTTATTGTATTCTTTTTGAATTGGTGTTAATTGATTGTATTTACTTTTTTTAAATGGCAAAAATGTATTTTTATGAATATTTTGTATACCTTGATAACCTGAATCAACAAAAACTTGTTTTTCTGGATGAATAAAAGTTTTAGATTTTAGAAGCAATTTAAAATCATGAATGCTTCCAAAACAAAAAGCAGTTGAAATAATTTTTCCATTGGAAATATCAATAATTATTTGGGATTTGAGAGAATGATGTTTCTTTTTACCTGAAAAAAGTAATTTTAGTTTTTTTTAATTCTTTCAATTGGAGTTTCAGTAGCATCAATAGCTAACAAATTATTATTAGTACCTTTATTTTTTGTTAAATCTTTTTTTCCAGGTAAATTAAAAATTCCGCTTTTTATTAAAATATTTTCAATTCAAAAAATATTACGAATGCAACTAGTATGACTAATATTATATCTTTTTGCAATAACTCTATAACTACTATAGTCTTTTCAATATTCTAAAGTCATTAATAAACGCTCTTCAATTACAATTTTATTTTTTCTACCACCATAATATTTTTGTTTATACTCAGCAATTTTTAAAATTTCAAGCATTTTATAAAATGTTTGTGGCTTTATGCCGACTAAACTATAAAATTCTTGATCATCTTTATATTTTTTCAACATAATAACTATCACCTTTAATATTAATAATAATCGTTAAATTGTTAAAATTAAAGGTTTTGCACCAAGTCTATTGAAGAAAATGCTAAAGATTTAAACTGTTGTATTGAAATGGCAATTGATGAAAATAAAAATATTTATGCTCAAACAACAAATACTAAAAGATTAACAAAAAAATGAGTACAAGAAAATTTAACATCTAAGCTTATCGAAGAAAAATCAATTATAGTTTGTGATATGCAAATACTATATGATACAGTAGCTAAACAAACAAAATGTACTCTCAAGAAATTTAAATCAAAAGAAAATAAAGAATTAAATTATAAAAATTTAAGTAATATCAGTAAAATACAATCAAGTTTAAAAGAATTTATTACTCATTATCATGGCATTGGATTTACCAATATTCAAAATTACCTCAATTTATGAAAATTTAAATACCAACATTATAAAATATCACCTTATGCAAAATCTGAAGCATTATATTTCAGTTTGTAAAAAAAATAAATCCCAAAATTAAATAAAATAAAATTTTAGGCCAGGTTGATGATTTTTTTTTATTTCATCAAGAGTTTTTTTTGAAAATTAAAAAAAAAACTAAATTATTTTGGGAAATGTTCACTCGATATTGACATTTTGTTGTTATTTTATTGATTTATAAATTAAAAGGCGTAAAATTTCATATTAGCATATATTTTAAATTATTGAAAATATACGCATTAAAGATAAAGGAGTGTTTTTAGTGGAAAGTAGTAAAAATCTGTTTATTGTTAATCATCCTTTAATACAAGATAAATTAACAAGAATTAGAAATCACTTAACCCAAAAAAAAGATTTCAAAGAGAATTTAAGCGAAATTGCAACGTTAATGGCTTATGAAGTATTTAAAGATATTCCTCTTGATGAAATTGAAGTTGAAACACCCATTACTAAAGTTATTGGTAAAACATTAACCAAGACAATCATTCTTTCTCCGATTTTAAGAGCGGGATTAGGGATGACAAATGGATTTGAGTATGTAGTACCTAATGCAATTATTAGTCATGTTGGTATTTATCGTGATGAAGAAACTTTAAAACCACAAAAATATTTTTTTAAATATCCCAAAAATATTAAAAATATAAGTGATGCATTAGTATTTATCTTAGATCCAATGCTTGCTACTGGTGGTACTGCTGACGCTGCTATTAAAGAATTAAAAAAAGTAGGTTTTAAAAATATTACTTTAGTTTCCGTTGTAGGAGCACCAGTAGCTATTAAGAAAATTAATCATAATCATCCTGATGTTAAGATTTTTTTAGCAGCGTTGGATAAAGAATTAAATGATGATGGTTATATTGTACCTGGATTGGGTGATGCTGGTGATCGAATTTTTGGAACGAAATAAATATTTTAATGGAAAAAATTAGAAATAACCTTTTTCTTTCAATACTTTTTACAATGTTATGCTACTGATTATTAATTAATGTAGGATTAATTATAACGGTTATAATTAATACAAACCATTGGTTATTAATTGCTGGATTTAATATTGGTTTTATAGGAAATATGATTGGGTTATGCTTTTTATATTTATCGTCAAAATGATTAACCAACGGAATACATTTAAAACAAACCTTATCATATTTTGGATTCTTATTAAGAATGTTAATTTATGGTTCAATTATAGTTTTGAATATTTTCTTTGACTTTGCTAATATTTTTACTATAATTGCCGGAATGTCAATATTAATAGTTGCTACTATTACTGCAACATTATGTGTATATCAAAAAAATAACTTAAAAGAAGGAATTTAAATGGAAACTTTATATGGATTGGAAAGTTGGAATTATTTACAAATTATGCCACAATTGGTAACAATTTTGATAACAACAGTCTTTATCAGTGTTATTAGTTATATTTATTATTATAAAGTAAAACGAATGAAGCCTGATGAAGATCCAAGAGGTATTGTTTTAGTTGTTGAATTAATAATTAAATCAGTTGAAAAAATTGTTGTTGATGTTCTTGGCGTAAAGTATAAAAACCTGACAGTTTATTTGTTATATGTAATGGGTTATATTTTAATTGGTAATTGATTATCGATTATTGGTCTTGAATCACAGTCATCAATGTATACTGTTACTTTATCAATGGCATTAGTTACTTTTATTGGAATATATTATATTGCTATTAAATTTCAGAAACTTTTATTTTTTAAAAAATTTATTATTAACCCTCTAGAATTAATTACTCAATTTGCACCTTTGATTTCTTTATCTTTTCGTTTATTTGGTAATATTTTAGGTGGAAGTATTATTTTGGCAATGCTTTATGGGGTAACTGCTAATATTTGAAGTAATATCCCAATTATTGGTCAGATGAATTTATTAATTGGTGTAATTGGACCATTCTTACATATTTATTTTGATTTATTTGCTGGAAGTATTCAAGCCTTAATTTTTGGCACCTTAACTCTTGTTTATTGGAAGTTACAAATGGAAGAAGGAAGTTCTCATAAGGGAGAACTTACTATTAAATTACCAAGAAAACTTCGTAAACAACAAGCAATAAATCATGAAGAAGAAATTTATACCGAACGTTCAATTATGGAAAAAAAATAAAACACAAAAAGGAGAATTTATTTATTATGGAACTATTAACAACAGTAATGACACATGTCTTTCATTTTTTTAATCATTTAGCAACCGATCCTAATTCTTTAGTGGGTTTAAAGTTTGTTGGAGCTGGAATTTCAACTATTTCTTGTGCAGGAAGTGGAATTGGTCAAGGTTTTGCTGCCGGTAAAGCTGTTGAAGCGGTTGCTCGTAATCCTGAAGTAGAATCTAAAATTAGAACACAATTTGTTATTGGTGCAGCTATTGCCGAATCAGGTGCTATTTATGGATTAGTTGTTTCTCTAATTTTAATATTTGTAGCATAAGGTATTAAAAAATATTAAAAAGTAGGTGATTTTATGAATTTTAATTTCAATGATTTAGTATCAGGTGATGATATTGTTAATCAATTATTTCCCAATCTTCCTGTTTTTATTGCTCATATTTTTGCAACATTAATTTTATTAATGGTACTTTGAAGATGGGTTTATGCTCCGTTTCATAAGACTTTACATTCGCGACATTTAGTAATTAAAGAAAAACTTGATGATGCTGCTTGCAAGCAATCATTAGCTAATCAAGATCGTGGTGAAGCTAGTCAAATATTAAAAGCTGCTAAAATTGAAGCTCAGGAAATTATTGCTAATGCACAAAATGATGGTTACAATAAGCGTAAACAAATTATTGATAAAGCGCAAGAAGAGAGTATGCGTATTACTAATCAATCAAATCGTGATTTAGTTCGTGCTCGTAAAGAGGCAGAAGCAAATATTAACGAAGAAATCAAAGTAGTAGCATTAGAAGCAGCTAAAAAAATTATTGGTGCTGAAATGAATGCTAAAAAACATGAACAATTAATTACTGATTTTATTAAGAATTTGGAATAGTGGTGAAGTTAAATGATAGATGAAGGATTAGCTAATCAATGAAGTAATGGTCTTTTTCAATTAGCAAGAGAAATAAAAAAAATTACTCAATTTGCTGAAGAAAGTAATAAATTAATTGATATTTTTACTACTTATCCAGAATTTATTGATATTACTAGTAGTAGTAATATAACTATTGAAACACGTAAACAAATTATTAGTGAAACTTTTAAAAATCATATTGAACCATATATGTTAAATTTTTTCTTTTTGTTGATTGATGAACATCATTTCCGGTGTGTTCGTTTCATTTTAAAAGAATTTCGCAAATTATGTAATGAATATCAAGATGTAAACTATGGCATTATTTATTCAGTAATAGAACTTTCAAACCAACAAATAAATCAAATAAAATTGAAAATTGAGAAAGTCATTAAACATAAGATTAAAGTCGTTAACAAGATTGATAAATCATTAATTGGCGGTATTAAAGTTAAAGTACGGAATCAAGTTTTTGATGGTTCCGTTAAAGGTCAAATTGATCAATTAAAACAAGAATTATTAAGTAATGAATAGAGGTAAAACAAATGTCCTTAAACGTTAATCAAATTTCAGAAATTATAAAAAGCCAAATTAAAAATTATGGTAAAAAAATTAGTGCTAATGAGGAAGGCATTGTTGTTACTGTCGGTGATGGAATTGCACTAATTCATGGTTTAGATAAGGCTGTTAATGGTGAATTAGTATTTTTTCCTAAAAGTAATATTTATGGTATGGTTTTGAGTTTAGAAGAAACTGCTGTTGGTGTTACTTTAATGGGGGATGACACAGGTATCAAAGAAGGAGATATTGTTAGTAGAACAGGTAATGTTGTTGAAACACCGGTTGGTAATATGCTTTTAGGAAGAGTTGTTAATGCACTAGGGCAAAAGATTGATGGTAAAGGTCCGATTAAAACTACGAAAACTAGACCGATTGAAAGAATAGCGCTGGGTGTGATGACTAGAAAATCTGTATTAGAACCTTTAGCAACAGGATTATTATCAATTGATGCAATGATTCCGATTGGCAAAGGTCAACGAGAGTTAATAATTGGTGATCGTCAAACCGGAAAAACAACGATTGCTATTGATACTATTATTAATCAAAAGGGTAAAAATGTCTTTTGTGTTTATGTTGCTATTGGTCAAAAAGCTTCAACTGTTGCTCAAATTGTTGATAAATTAACACAACTAGGGGCAATGGAGTATACAACTATTGTTGCTGCTACTGCTAGCGAAGTTGCTCCTTTGCAATATATTGCTCCTTATACAGGAGTAACTATTGCCGAAGAATGAATGGAAGAAGGTAAAGATGTCTTAATTGTTTATGATGATTTGAGTAAACATGCAGTGGCCTATCGTGCTATTTCCTTATTATTAAGACGCCCACCAGGAAGAGAAGCTTATCCAGGAGATGTTTTTTATCTTCATTCACGTTTATTAGAGCGTGCAGCTAAATTAAATGAAAAACATGGTGGTGGGAGTATTACCGCCTTACCTATTATTGAAACACAAGCCGGTGATATTTCTGCATATATTCCTACTAATGTTATTTCAATTACTGATGGTCAAATTTTTTTAATGTCAGAATTATTTAATGCCGGAATTCGTCCAGCAGTTGATGTAGGTTTATCGGTTTCACGGGTAGGTTCATCAGCACAAATTAAAGCAATAAAACAAGCGGGTGGAACATTAAAATTAGAATTAGCACAATTTCGTGAATTACAAGCTTTTTCACAATTTGGTTCTGATTTAGATGAAAACACTAGAGCTGTTATTGAACACGGTAAACGTGCCATTGAAATTTTAAAACAAAAACAAAATGAGCCATTAAATCAAATTGATCAAGCAATTATTTTATTAGCAATTAAAAATAAGGCAATTAAATGATTACCAGTAGAAATGATGGATTCTTTTAAAAAGGAAGTAATAACTTATTTTCAAAAACAACAACGAAAAAGTTATTTAAAATTACAGCAAGATCAAGCGTTTAGTGAAGAGTTACAAGTGAGCATTAGTCAAGGCATTATGCAGGTTGTTTATAATTTGACCAATAAGCTAAATGACTATAATCCTAAAATATATGGTAGTCTTGAAGAATGGGAAACATTAATTAAAACATTCAAATAATGTATTTAGGAAGGTAAGGTGAAATATCATGGCTCAAAGCACGGAACAAATTAGACAAAAAATTAAATCTGTTAATACTAGTTATAAAATTACTAAAGCAATGCAACTAGTATCAACAGCTAAATTAAAAAAAGTAGGTAAAAGAATTGAGATGATTAAACCTTATTATTCTGAAGTTTATGATACATTCAATCAATTAATACCTAAATTAAGTAATTCAATTTATTTAAAAACAAAAGATCAAGTTATTAATAAAACAATATGAGTCGTTTTTAATTCTAATTTAGGATTATGTGGTGGTTTTAATAATAATTTAAATAAATTAGTACTAGAACAATATCAACCACAAGATGAAATAGTTGTTATTGGTAGTAAAGGAGTTTCATACTTTACTAATCATCATTGTAAAATTATGCAATCTTATACTGAAATTAACACTCAATCATCATATAATGATTCGCAAGAGATATCTTTGTTGTTACTTTCTAAGTTTAATAATAAAGAAACTGATGCTATTAAAATTGCATATACAAAATATGTAAATACGGTAACAGCAATTCCAACAATTATTGATTTATTACCAATTGTTTCTATTAAAACTAATCAAGAAAGTAATTTAATTCAAACTGATTTTGAACCAGACGCTAATACTGTTATTAATAGTGCTATTCCTTTATATGTTGGTGCCGTTGTTTATGGTGCATTAGTAGAATCACAAGTGTCAGAGCAAGCATTACGAAGATTAGCAATGGAAAATGCTTCAAATAATGCCAAAGAAATGAAAGATAAATTATTAGTAAGTTATAATCGTGCCCGTCAAGGTGCTATTACCCAAGAAATTTCAGAAATTATTGGTGGCGCTGATGCCCAATCATCATAATAAAGGAGTAAACTAAAATGAAAAATGCAACTAGTAAAAAATCTATAACAATTAAAGAAAAAAATGTTAGTGATAAAAACTCTTTAAAAAAAGATAACACTAAAGTTATTGCTAAAGTAAAAGCAAAAGTGACTAAAAAAGTAGTTAATAGCAAAGAAAGTGTTAAAAATAGTAAACAATTACCAACTAAACGAAATATTGGAAAAATTGTTCAAATTTCAGGTCCAGTTATTGATATTCGTTTTAATGATAATAGTTTACCTAATTTAAATAATGCTATTAGTATTGATAATAATGGTCAAAAATTAATTGTTGAAGTTGCAAAACATATTGGTGATGATAGTGTTCGTTGTATTTCAATGGGTCCAACTGAAGGATTACTACGCGGTCTTGAAGCAGTTGATTTAGGAATACCAATTAGTGTTCCTGTTGGTGAAGAAGTTTTGGGTAGACTTTTTAATGTATTGGGTGAAGTCATTGATGATGGTAAAGAACTTAAAACTAAATTAAAATATCCTATTCATCGTACACCTCCTAGTTTTGATGAATTACAATCAAAATCTGAAATTTTAGAAACAGGAATTAAAGTCATTGATTTATTAGCACCTTATGCTAAAGGTGGAAAAATTGGTTTATTCGGTGGAGCTGGAGTTGGTAAAACAGTTTTAATTCAAGAATTAATTAATAACATAGCTAAAGAACATGGTGGTATTTCTGTCTTTTCAGGAGTTGGAGAAAGAACACGTGAGGGTAATGATTTATATTATGAAATGCAAGAGTCAGGTGTTATTAGTAAAACTGCTTTAGTGTTTGGTCAAATGTCAGAACCACCAGGTGCTAGAATGCGTGTTGCATTAACTGGTTTAACAATTGCTGAATACTTCCGTGATGAAAAACAACAAGATGTATTATTATTTATTGATAATATATTTCGTTTTACACAAGCTGGTAGTGAAGTATCAGCTTTATTAGGAAGAATGCCTTCAGCAGTAGGGTACCAACCAACATTATCGACAGAAATGGGTGCTTTACAAGAACGTATTGTATCAACAACACGTGGTTCTATTACATCTGTACAAGCAGTATATGTACCAGCTGATGATTTAACTGATCCAGCTCCTGCGACAACATTTACTCACTTGGATGCCAAAATTGTTTTAGATCGTAATATTGCTGCTTTAGGGCTTTATCCTGCTGTTCATCCTTTACAATCTTCATCAAGAATGTTAGATCCTGCTATTGTTGGTCAGGAGCATTATGATGTTGCGCAAAGAGTTATTGAAACAATTCAACGTTTTTCTGAATTAGAACCAATCATTGGTATTTTAGGAATGGATGAGTTGAGTGAAGAAGATAAAAAAATAGTAGCTAGAGCAAGAAGAATTCGTAATTTTTGTTCACAACCATTTCATGTTGCTGAAAAATTTTCGGGTTTAAATGGTATTTATATTCCGATTAGTCAAACTGTTAATAGTTTTAAACAAATTTTAGATGGTGAATGTGATGATTTACCAGAGCAAGCGTTTTTATATGTAGGAACTATTGAACAAGCAATTGAAAAGGCAAAAAAATTGAGATAATTGAAGGTGATAGTATGGCATTAAATCTTAAAATTATTACTCCTGATGGTATTTTTTTCGATGGAGAAGTACAGTTAGTTAATGTTAAAACAACTGAAGGATATGTTGGTATTCTTGAATGGCATACACCTTTGATTGCTAATATTCAAATATCGAAAATGTCATTTAAAATTAAAGAAAAAATTCGTAATTTAACGATTTCTGGTGGACTTTTGGTAACTGATTTACATATGGTTCGTATTATTAGTGATAAAGTTGAATATACATCAATGTTAAAAGAGCAAGAAACAAAGGTATTTGATGAGCGTATTAAAAGGGTTAGTGGAGGTTAATAAATATGCATGATTCACATTTAATAAAATGAATAATTGAAATAAGTATTTATCTTTTTAGTTTTATTGCTAGCGGATTTGCTGTAAAAGCAATTCCTTTTAATAAATTTCTTGATCATAAAAGAATAAAAGAATCATGAATTTTATATATGTTAACAACTTTAGTTTTTACTTATTGTATTGGTACGTTAATTATTAAATTTATTGGTTTAGATATTTGGTTTAATTTAAATTAATACTTAAAATTAAAAAAATAAAAATAGTAAGTGTTTTAAAATACTTACTATTTTTTTAATTACCTGAGTTGTAAATATAAATGGGACAGTTTTTTAAAATAATTGTATTAAATCTATTGGTCTTTTATAAGAGAGCGATTTTCTGGGTGTAGAATTAATTTGAAATGCTATAAAATTTAAATCTTTTTGTTTATATGAAGATAGATCTGTAGATTTTGGTAAATATCTTCTTAAAATACCATTATTATTTTCATTTAAACCCCTTTGGCAAGGTTTACCAGGATCTGCAAAATAAATTTTGACATTACAAATTTTTTCGATTAATCTTCATTTACTAAATTCTTTACCACGATCAAAAGTAATGGTTTTAACTGTTCCTTTTTGTAACTTTGAAATAAATTTTATTATACTTTTCGTAATATTTTCTGATTTATGATTTTTATTTACTAAAGGAATTGCGGTTTTTGATCATATATCAGCCAAAGTAATAATAGAACTTTTATGATCTTTGCCAATGATAGTATCACCTTCTAAATGACCAAATTCTTGTATATTTTTAATATTAGGAATGATTAAATTTTTTTCATGAATAGACTTACAATTATTAATTTTGCCCCTAGTTTCTTTTTGTTTGTGAGATTTATTTTTGCCTTTTCTCAATAAGTTATTTTCATCAAAACCCATTCGATTTGTTTTAAACATGTTATATAAAGTTTTTGTTGAAATACTTTTTATTTTATTTTCCTTTAAAAAGTTAGCAATTATATCAAGAGCATACTTTTTAGTAATTAACAAATGATTAATACTATTAATTTCTGTTAAAGTTAAAATTATTAATTTTCTGCCTGCATTTTGTTTATTTTTTTGAAATTAATTCAATATTTCTAATGGCAATAAGTTTTTATTTAATAATCTACAAACTCTATGTACAGTTGATTTACTATAATCAACAATTTTTGCTATTTTACGAATCGAAAATCCATAATTTTTATATTCTTTTATTGCTATTATTGATTCAATACTCAGATACTTATACATTGCGCTAATTCCTTTCTTTTCTTAATTATAGAACTAACACAATTTAATTTTTATATAAGTGTCCTTTTTAATTTTACAATTAAAGTTACAATATATTATTAAAATTTATAGTAGTTATTGATAATACCTATATATATTATAAAATTTCTCCGAAATTACTATTATAGTAGTAAAAAAATCGTTTTTATTTATTTTATTGTTGTTTTTACTATTATATATATATATAATATTTTTATCTGTATAGAATAAAATTATCATCTGTATAGAACAATATAGAATGGAGGTGAGAAAATGAGTAAATTTTTTCATAGTAAACAAACAACTCCTGAGGATAAGAAAAATCCTAGTTTTACTTTTAAAGGAACTTTTAATAAATTAGGTGGCAAAATGTTTGGCAAAATGCAAAACTTATCAAGAGCCATTGTTTTACCAATAGCTACATTACCAATAGCTGGCTTATTGTTAGGAATTGGTGGTGGTGTTGCTAGTGCTTTAAAGCAATTACCTAATCATGATAGTCTTGTTGGTATTATTAATATTTTTTCAATTATGCAATCAGCCGGAAACGTTGTTTTTGCTAATTTAGGATTGATTTTTGCTATTTCTATTGCTTTTGGTTTTGCAAAAGCTAGTAAAGGTGTAGCTGCTCTTTCTGGATTTATTACTTTTATTGTTATGACTTCAGTTATTAGTGGCATGTTTTTTTGAAATCCCAAAACAGGAATGTTGGGATTTGATCCATGAGGTTTAGGTGAAGGTGCAAAGATTACTCCAGAAAGTGGTAAATCTTCTGGTTTATTTTCTTCTGTCTTAGGATTATTTCCTACGTTTGATACTTCAGTTTTAGGTGGCATTCTTGTTGGTTGATTAGTATCAGTTGTTCATAATCATTCATACAATATTCGTATGCCAAGAGTATTAGCTTTTTTTGGTGGTGAACGTTTTGTGCCAATTTTAGCTGTTTTTGTTGGAATAGGAATGGGATTAGCTTTTTTCTTTATTTGACCAATGTTATTAATTGCTTTTAGAGAAATTGGTAATGGCTTAGCAGCTGGTATGAATACAGGTCAACTTACCGATGGACAGTTAACTGGTGATAATTTTCATCCAACAGTTGGTGGAGCGTTTATTGCAATGTTTTTTGGAATGACTGAACGTTTATTAATACCAACGGGATTGCATCACGTTCAATATGCACCTTTCTGATATACTGGAATTGGTGGTACGTGAACTAATGGATCTGACACATTTGTAGGAGCGTACAATATTTTCTTTGGACAATTTGCTTCTAATGCAGTAGGACACATGAATCAAACACCAGGAACAATGTTTATGAGTGGGCGATTTGCATATATGCAATATGGTTATCCATTTGCAGCGCTTGCTATGTGAATGTTAGCACGACCAGAAAATAAAAAAATGGTTGGTGGTATTTTAGGATCTGCTGCTCTAACTTCTTTCTTAACAGGAGTTACAGAACCATTGTTGTTTTCGTTCTTATTTGTAGCACCATTATGTTTTGTTTTCCATGCATTTATGGCAGGAATTAGTTTTATGATGGCGTATTTATTAAATATAGTTGTTGGTCAAGGTTTTGCTGCTGGATTTATTGACTTTTCTTTCTTTGGAATATTACCAAGTATTCTTGGTAAAGAAACAGGCTTCTATTGAGTATTTGCTACTGGATTAATTATGGCACCCGCTTATTTCTTTGGGTTCTATTACATTATTAAGTGAACAAATTACAAAACTTTAGGTCGTGAAGAAGGAGAATTAGCAACCAACTTAGCTTTACAAAGTGTTGAAAGTTCTTTAGATAAGTCTTCAAAAAAAGGTAGAACAAAAGTAGAAAATTTATTACTTGGACTTGGTGGAGCATTAAATATTATTGATGTTAACGCTAAAGATAAAGTATTAGTTGCAACTTTAAAAGATGCAAATATTTATTCAAAAGCTTTATTAAGATTAAGTGGAACTAAAAATATTAAAGTAATTGCCAATAAAGTTGAAATTACTTATCTTGATGGTGCAGAGTCTATTCATAAAACTTTACAAGCAGAAATGACAAAGAAAAAAACATTAACACCCGATACTAATAAAGATAAAAATAATGATATGTTAGAAAATATTTTTAAAGGTCTTGGTGGACGAAGTAATGTTAGATTATTAGACAATTGTGCTACAAGATTGCGTGTTACAGTTTGTGATGAAACTAAAGTTGATGATAATATTTTAAAATCAACTGGTGCAGTTGGTATCTTTAAAAAAGGTACAGCTATTCAGGTAATTTATGGGCCACAAGTAGGTAATATTAAAAATGATTTATTAAAAACTTGAACTCCAAAATAAACTATTACTAAAATATAAAAATGAGCAACTTTTTGAGTTGTTCATTTTTTTAGTTTTAGTTATGGATAATGTTAAAATTATAATATAGGATGGAGGGAAAGCTATTTTAATTTTCAAAAAAACTCTTGATGAAATAAAAAAAATCATCAACCCGGCCTAAAATTTGATTTTATTTAATTTTGGGATTTATTTTTTTTACAAACTGAAATATAATGCTTCAGATTTTGCATAAGGTGATATTTTATAATGTTGGTATTTAAATTTTCATAAATTGAGGTAATTTTGAATATTGGTAAATCCAATGCCATGATAATGAGTAATAAATTCTTTTAAACTTGATTGTATTTTACTGATATTACTTAAATTTTTATAATTTAATTCTTTATTTTCTGTTGATTTAAATTTCTTGAGAGTACATTTTGTTTGTTTAGCTACTGTATCATATAGTATTTGCATATCACAAACTATAATTGATTTTTCTTCAATAAGCTTAGATTTTAAATTTTCTTGTACTCATTTTTTTGTTAATCTTTTAGTATTTGTTGTTTGAGCATAAATATTTTTATTTTCATCAATTGCCATTTCAATACAACAGTTTAAATCTTTAGCATTTTCTTCAATTAGACTTGGTGCAAAACCTTTAATTTTAACAATTTAACGATTATTATTAATATTAAAGGTGATAGTTATTATGTTGAAAAAATATAAAGATGATCAAGAATTTTATAGTTTAGTCGGCATAAAGCCACAAACATTTTATAAAATTCTTGAAATTTTAAAAATTGCTGAGTCTAAACAAAAATATTATGGTGGTAGAAAAAATAAAATTGTAATTGAAGAGCGTTTATTAATGACTTTAGAATATTGAAAAGACTATAGTAGTTATAGAGTTATTGCAAAAAGATATAATATTAGTCATACTAGTTGCATTCGTAATATTTTTTGAATTGAAAATATTTTAATAAAAAGCGGAATTTTTAATTTACCTGGAAAAAAAGATTTAACAAAAAATAAAGGTACTAATAATAATTTGTTAGCTATTGATGCTACTGAAACTCCAATTGAAAGAATTAAAAAAAACTAAAATTACTTTTTTCAGGTAAAAATAAACATCATTCTCTCAAATCCCAAATAATTATTGATATTTCCAATGGAAAAATTATTTCAACTGATTTTTGTTTTGGAAGCATTCATGATTTTAAATTGCTTCTAAAATCTAAAACTTTTATTCATCCAGAAAAACAAGTTTTTGTTGATTCAGGTTATCAAGGTATACAAAATATTCATAAAAATACATTTTTGCCATTTAAAAAAAGTAAATACAATCAATTAACACCAATTCAAAAAGAATACAATAAAACTTTAAGTAAAATTAGAATTAAAATTGAACACGTATTTGCTAAACTAAAACGTTTTAAAATTTTAAGTTTAAAATATCGCAATAAAATACGAAGATTTGCATTAAGATTTAATTTAATAGCAGGAATATATAATTTTGAATTAACTTAGTTTTGCACCAAGTCTATTCATTTTTTTCTTGGATCATCTGGATTTTTGAAATTTCCTTTATGAATTTCTTTGATAAAAGTTTCATCAATTTCAATTCTACCTTTTAATTTTGTGAATGGTTTTTGTGTTTTTGCTAATTGTGATGATTTCATAAATTTTTGACGATTAAATCATGCTGATGTTTTTGAAATTTTAGCAAATTGAGAAATAGTATAAGCAGATTGACCTAACAATGACAATCAAATTATTCAATCTCATTGTTCATGAGATAAATGACTTCAATGTAAAAAATGATTTCTTAAAGCATCAAAGCTACTTTTACAATCTTTGCATAAATATTTTTGCTTATTATTCTTAAAACCATTTTTTACACATCAATAAGATTTACAATTTGGACATTGAATTCCTTTTTCTTTAAATTTTTTATCAATTGCATCTAATTTTTCTTTTTTCTCAATTTGTTTAATTCTATTTTTAAAATGTCTAATAATTTTTATAAATTCTTCATCTTTTTTGTTTTTTAAAACATCAATTAATTAATTATTAGTCACAAAAAATCACCCCTGATATAAAAATATTACTTTTAATTTTAAATTAAAAGTAATATCAAGATTTTTTGTGAAAATTAAAAGAAAACTATGTTTTTTGATGATGAAGAAGAAAAGTTAGAAGAAGCTAGGTATGAAGAAATACAAACAAATATACAAAATTTAACATTAACAATTGATGTTAATATTGTTGTTAAAGATTTATTTAAATATATTAAATTAAAATGTACACAAAAAATTAGAATTATGGATATATTAGCATTGTTTTTATCAATAGTTTCAATAATTATTTCAATATTATTAACTGTTATTGATAAAACTGATCAAAAAATTAGTTTTGAACTTCGAAAATTATTGTATGTGGTAAATATATTTAAAGATTTAACGGTGGTAATGGTATTAGTAATTGCATTATTTATGATTATTTATGAGATTAAATATTGAATTAAACAAAATAAACAATTCAAATCTTTTTATGCAGCAAATGCTGATTTTACACCCGAAGAAATTGTTTCGGAACTAATGGATCTTAATAATATTTTTAGTTTTAAGCATTGAAATGAAATTTCATTCCATATTAAATACTATAAAAAATGTAAATCATTTAAACGACATGCAATTTTAATCGCTATTTTGGATTATTATCAATTGCCAATTAATAAATGAAATTTAATGTATTTAAATCAAACAATTAATTATTTAAATAAAAAACATTTTCGTCATATTCTTAGATTATGCATATTTAGTTGTTTAGCAATAATAATGATTATTTTAATGAGTACTTTCCCTTCAATATTTTTAAGATAAAATATTTTATATAGATAGAAAGGTATATATGGAAAAATTTAATGAAGAAATAAAAATATTAACGACAATTTTTATTAATAATGCTAATATCAATACTAAAATTAAACAAGAAAAATTTTTAATCAATAATTTTGAATTTTATGGAATTTTAACTAGTAAACGAAAACCATTAGTAAAATTATTGTTAAATAAATGAAATAAAAATTTATCGTTAGTAAATAAAAAAACAGTTATTTGAAACATTATATTTACAAAAAAATCGTGAATTTCAATATACAGCAATGGAATTTTTAAATCTTTGATGAAAGAAAAACTTAAGTTTTAATGACTTAGATTGGCTTTTATCGATAATTAAACATAATATTTGATGAGATACTACTGATTATTTTGATAATATTATTGGTGTTCTTATATTTAGCAACAATAATATTAGTGTTAGAGATCAATATTTATTTAAGTTAATAAATGATAGTAATTTTTGAATTCAAAGAATAGCAATTCAATCACAATTAATGTTTAAAGAAAATACTGATTTTAATTTACTATTTGCATTAATTAAACCATTGTTATTAACAACAAATTTTTATCTAATAAGTTCTATTGGTTGAGCGTTGCGTAATGCCAAACGAGTTAATTCACAAAAAATTAATGATTTTATTAAAATTAACAATGTTAGTCAAAAAATAATTGTTGTTATTGATGAACATTAAAATTAAAATTGCTTATAAATAATATTTATAATAATATTCTTAAAATAGTCTAAGATTCACTTAATAGATAGAGAAAAATATTAAAATATAAATATAAGTTTTTGACCTATTTACTTTATTTTAAAGTAAATGGGTTTTTATTTGGAAAGGAAAAGCACATGCCTAATAATTATTCATTGATTGTTAAACCTCTTTTACAAGAAGAAGATATCATTAATAGTAATATTTCATTTTTTAAGACTTTACAAGTAGAATCTAGTACAACAATGATTTCAATAATACCTTCAATAAAAATATCAATTTTAACAGATCATGAAATAAAAGCTTTATCTAAATATCAAATTCAATCATTGCTACCAGAACAAATCCCGCTTTTTACAGCAGAACAAATTAAATCATTTAGACCCAAACAAATTCAATGATTTTGATTATGACAAATTCAGTCATTTACAAAAAAACAGATTGCATCATTTACGCCAGAACAAATTCCGTATTTAACATATGAACAAATCCCAATTTTTACACCAGAACAAATCCTTGCGTTTACACCGTTGCAAATTTCTGTATTTACGCCAGAACAAATTCCTCTTTTTACAATCGAACAAATCCCTACGTTTACACCGTTGCAAATTTCTGCTTTTACAAAAGAACAAATACCAGAATTTACAGAAAAACAGATTGCATCATTTACACCAGAACAAAAACAAATTTTTACATTAGAGCAGCGTAAATTTTTTGGAAGAAAAATAATTTCAACTTTTAATAAACAAAAAAATAATTCATCAATAATTGAACAAGTTGTATCATTTACAGCAGAAAAAATTTGGAATGGCAACACTTTTTAGGACTATTTTTTGGTAGACATTTGTTTTTGATAATTAACTGGAGTTAAGTAGTTTAAAGTGCTATGAATTCGTATGTTGTTATATCAATTGATAGAATCAAATAATTCTAATTTTAATTGGATTAATGATCTAAAATTTTTATCATTAATAAATTCTGTTTTGAAAGTTTTAAAAGTTGCTTCAGCAACAGCATTGTCATAAGGACATCCTTTTTTGCTTAAAGAGCGAGTAATATTGAATGCTAGTAAAAGTTTATCAACAATTTTATTATTAAATTCATTACCTCGATCGCTATGAAATATTTGAATATCTTTTAAACAGCGATTTGATTGCATAAATGCTTCATATACTAATGATGCATCTTTTTTAGTGCCTACACTATGTCCAATAATTTCGCGGTTAAATAGGTCTATTAATAAACAAATATAGTTTCACTTACCATTTACTTGAACATAAGTTAAACCACTAACAATAACTTCATTTTTAATCCTATTCTTAAAGTTTCTATTAACAAGATTAGTTATTTGACTATCATTGACTTTATTATGATGATTTTTGTGTCTTAATTTAGTGTATTTTGATATTAAATTATGTTTATTCATAATTTCTTTAATTTTTCGTCTTGATAAATAAATTTCTTGGTTTTCTAATATGACTTTTAATCTTCTTGTGCCATAAATTTCTTTATTTTCTTTAAAAGCACTAATAACAGCTTCATCATACATATTATTTTGATTTTTTTCTTTTTTCTTGAAATTAAAATAATATGTTGATTTAGAGAGCTTTAAAAAACGACACATTGTACGAATTTTATATTTACATTTATTATTGATAATAATCTCTATTTTCTGCCTATTATTAGTGCTGCTTGTTTTAAAATATCATTTTCCATTCGTAACTGTTTTAATTCTTTTCTTAATTGAATTAATTCATTTTCTTCAACAGAACGATTATCTTTATATTTAAAACTACCTGAATTAGTAAATTGCTTAATTCAATTATAAGTAGCTGCTCTTGTAACATTGTACTCTTTAGCAAGACAAGAGACTGACTTACCACTTTGATATAAAGCTACTATTTGTTTCTTAAATTCGTCGGTATATGAGTTAATATTGACCATAATTATAGTTCCTTTCTTTTAACTAATTTGTTCACTTGTCTACGTAATTAGTGTCCAATAAAGTGTAACCTATCCAAGAACAACAAATTCCATACTTTACAAAAGAGCAGATTCAAGAGTTGACAATGGAACAGATTCAATCTTTAATAGGCCAACAAATTCAATCGTTTACAAAGGAACAAATTCCATTTTTACAGATATGCAAATTCAATGGTTTAGAGCTGACCAACGTAGATTTTTTAAAGTAATAAGAATTCCAATTATTAATAAACTAAAAACTAGTTCATTAATAATTAAAGAAAATCAAATTTTTGTAGAAGAGAAAATTAGAAAAAAAAGTAATCAATGAAGTTTAAAAAAAATTTGATTTTTAGTTATTAGTTTTTTTTCACAACAACTTCAATATTTAGTTTATTTTATATTTTTAAAAAAAATAAAAATCAACTTAGAAAAAAAATCAAATTAAAAAAAGAAGAAGATAATTTTAACGAAAATAGTTTAAATAAAATGTTAGAATCTAAAATTAATTTTATTGAACTTACAAAATCAGAAATTAACAAGGAATTTTTTAATAAAAGTAATATTAAATCATATAATAATAAAGTTTTTTATACTTTAATTGTAAAATTAAAAAGGATACTTATATAAAAATTAAATTGTGTTAGTTCTATAATTAAGAAAAGAAAGGAATTAGCGCAATGTATAAGTATCTGAGTATTGAATCAATAATAGCAATAAAAGAATATAAAAATTATGGATTTTCGATTCGTAAAATAGCAAAAATTGTTGATTATAGTAAATCAACTGTACATAGAGTTTGTAGATTAGACTTGGTGCAAAACCTTTAATTTTAACAATTTAACGATTATTATTAATATTAAAGGTGATAGTTATTATGTTGAAAAAATATAAAGATGATCAAGAATTTTATAGTTTAGTCGGCATAAAGACACAAACATTTTATAAAATGCTTGAAATTTTAAAAATTGCTGAGTCTAAACAAAATATTATGGTGGTAGAAAAAATAAAATTGTAATTGAAGAGCGTTTATTAATGACTTTAGAATATTGAAAAGACTATAGTGGTTATAGAGTTATTGCAAAAAGATATAATATTAGTCATACTAGTTGCATTCGTAATATTTTTTGAATTGAAAATATTTTAATAAAAAGCGGAATTTTTAATTTACCTGGAAAAAAAGATTTAACAAAAAATAAAGGTACTAATAATAATTTGTTAGCTATTGATGCTACTGAAACTCCAATTGAAAGAATTAAAAAAAACTAAAATTACTTTTTTCAGGTAAAAAGAAACATCATTCTCTCAAATCCCAAATAATTATTGATATTTCCAATGGAAAAATTATTTCAACTGCTTTTTGTTTTGGAAGCATTCATGATTTTAAATTGCTTCTAAAATCTAAAACTTTTATTCATCCAGAAAAACAAGTTTTTGTTTATTAAGGTTATCAAGGTATACAAAATATTCATAAAAATACATTTTTGCCATTTAAAAAAAGTAAATACAATCAATTAACACCAATTCAAAAAGAATACAATAAAACTTTAAGTAAAATTAGAATTAAAATTGAACACGTATTTGCTAAACTAAAACGTTTTAAAATTTTAAGTTTAAAATATCGCAATAAAATACGAAGATTTGCATTAAGATTTAATTTAATAGCAGGAATATATAATTTTGAATTACCTTAGTTTTGCACCAAGTCTATTATTAAATAAAAACTTATTGCCATTAGAAATATTGAATCAATTTCAAAAAAATAAACAAAATGCAGGCAGAAAATTAATAATTTTAACTTTAACAGAAATTAATAGTATTAATCATTTGTTAATTACTAACAAGTATGCTCTTGATATAATTGCTAACTTTTTAAAGGAAAATAAAATAAAAAGTATTTCAACAAAAACTTTATATAACATGTTTAAAACAAATCGAATGGGTTTTGATGAAAATAACTTATTGAGAAAAGGCAAAAATAAATCTCACAAACAAAAAGAAACTAGGGGCAAAATTAATAATTGTAAGTCTATTCATGAAAGAAATTTAATCATTCCTAATATTAAAAATATACAAGAATTTGGTCATTTAGAAGGTGATACTATCATTGGCAAAGATCATAAAATTTCTATTATTACTTTGGCTGATATATGATCAAAAACCACAATTCCTTTAGTAACTAAAAATCATAAATCAGAAAATATTACGAAAAGTATAATAAA
Organism: Spiroplasma endosymbiont of Zeiraphera isertana; assembly: GCF_964030805.1. GTDB lineage: Bacteria > Bacillota_I > Bacilli_A > Mycoplasmatales > VBWQ01 > Spiroplasma_E. Next base: position 80,252 of record NZ_OZ034965.1, on the reverse strand, counting down.
ATTTATTTCAAAGTTACAAAAAGGAACAGTTAAAACCATTACTTTTGATCGTGGTAAAGAATTTAGTAAATGAAGATTAATCGAAAAAATTTGTAATGTCCAAATTTATTTTGCAGATCCTGGTAAACCTTGCCAAAGGGGTTTAAATGAAAATAATAATGGTATTTTAAGAAGATATTTACCAAAATCTACAGATCTATCTTCATATAAACAAAAAGATTTAAATTTTATAGCATTTCAAATTAATTCTACACCCAGAAAATCGCTCTCTTATAAAAGACCAATAGATTTAATACAATTATTTTAAAAAACTGTCCCATTTATATTTACAACTCAGGTTTTCTAAGTTTTTTTATGTTAAAATAATAAAGATTTTATTACTTTACAAGTAATAATAAGTATAAGTAATAATAAAGAAAAAAATGGTGATTTACTTTATGTGAGATCGTAAAATTTTACGAAAAATTAATAAACAAGTTAAGGCAATAATTAGCCTTGATGAAACAATGAGAAAAATTAAAGATGAAGAATTAGCAAATAAAACAGTTGAATTCAGAACCAGATTGGCAGAAGGTGAGACTTTAGATGATATTTTAGTTGAAGCTTTTGCGACAATTAGAGAAGCAGCAAGAAGAATTAGTGGATTACATCCATATCCTGTTCAATTAATTGGTGGCATTGTTCTTCATAATGGTGATGTTGCTGAAATGCGAACTGGTGAAGGAAAAACTTTAACTGCCGTGATGCCAATTTATCTAAATGCTTTAAGTAGTAAAGGTGTTCATGTTATTACTGTTAATGAATATTTAGCGGCAAGAGATGCTGAATTAAATCGACCAATTTTAGAATTTTTGGGAATTACTATTGGTGTTAGTCTTCGTGATCATTCTACTAATCAAAAACGTGAAGCGTATTTAAAAGATGTTACATATACAACTAATTCGGAATTAGGCTTTGATTATTTGCGTGATAATATGGTTAAGGTTTATCCAGAAAAAGTTCAACGTCAGCTTAATTATGCTATCATTGATGAGGCGGACTCTGTTTTAATTGATGAATCAAGAACACCTTTAATTATTTCTGGTGGTTCAAAAAATCGTACGCCTTTATATCAAGCATCAGATGTTTTTGCAAAAACTTTAATACCTGAAGATTATAAAATTGATTGAGAATCACGCCAAATTGCATTAACAGTAACGGGTGTTAATAAAGCTCAAAAACAGTTTAATTTAAAAAATTTATTTGATATTGATAACTCGGAATTATTTCATCATATTCAAAATGCACTTCGTGCTAATCATGTTTTCAAATTAGATGTAGAATATGTTGTTAAAGATGGTGAAATTGTGCTAGTTGATCAGTTTACTGGTAGATTAATGCCTGGTAGAGTATATAGTGATGGACTTCATCAAGCTTTACAGGCTAAAGAAAATGTTACAATTCAACAAGAAACAACAACAGTAGCTACTATTACTTATCAAAACTTTTTCCGTTTATATAATAAATTAAGTGGTATGACAGGAACTGCTAAAACCGAAGAAGAAGAATTTGTAAAAATTTATAATATGAGAGTAATTAAGATTCCTACTAATAAACCAATTATTCGAGAAGATAAACCCGATCATGTTTTTGCTTCATTAAATGCTAAATTTAAATCTTTAATTGCAGAAGTTAAAGAACGACATACTAAAGGACAACCAATTTTGATTGGTACTGCTAATGTTTATGTATCAGAACGAATTGCTAATATGTTAACTTCGGAAGGAATTAAGCACGAGATTTTAAATGCTAAAAATCATGCTCGTGAAGCTGATATTATTGCTAGAGCTGGTGAAAAAGGATCAATTACTTTAGCAACTAATATGGCAGGACGTGGAACTGATATTAAACTTGGTAAGGGTGTTATTGAACTTGGTGGCCTTGCTGTATTAGGTACTGAAAGAAACGAAGCACGAAGAATTGATAATCAATTACGTGGAAGAGCCGGAAGACAAGGTGATCCTGGATTTTCACGATTTTATGTTTCGATTGAAGATGATTTGATGTTACGTTTTGGTGGTGAAAAATTAAAAAAAGCTTTTGCAAGTTTAGGTGAAGACTATATTAGATCAAAAATGTTAACTAGATCAATTACTAGAGCACAACAAAAAATTGAAGGTATGAATTTTGATGCACGAAAAAACTTATTAGATTATGATAATGTTATTGCTCAGCATCGTGAAGCTACATATCATCAACGTGATAATATTTTACTTGCTGATGATTTATTAGATTTAATCAAAAATATGCACAGAACAGTAGCACGTGATTTACTAAATATTTTTAATAAAGTTGTTGGTAGAGAACAGTTTATTGATTATGATGAATTAGTTAAAGGTATTGAAAATAAATTAATTAAGCCTAATGATTTAATAGCAGAAAAGTTAAATCGATTAAGTACTGAAGAAAATATTGATTTAATTGTTGAAAAATCTTATAATTTTTATCTTGAAAAAAGAGAAAAATTAAATGATGTTATTATAAAACAAATTGAAAATAGTGTTGTTTTACAAACTTTTGATCAATATTGAACTAATCACATTGATGCTTTAAGTAAACTGCGTGCAGGAATTCATTTGCGTGGTTATGCGCAGTTAAATCCCTTACAAGCTTATATTGAGGAAGCTTCAAAATTATTTAATCGTATGAAAATCAATGTTGCTCATCAAGTTATTATTATGTTACATAGCATTGATCCAGAACAACATCAGGTCCGTGGTGGTCAAGATGTATTGGATACAGTATTAGCAAGTAATGTTGAAACTAAAACTAAAATTGGATAATTAATCTTTATTTAAAAAACTAAGTATTAAAATACTTAGTTTTTTAAATATGTTTTTTTTATTCTATTTGATTTTTTTCTTTATGTTTTCATGACTTCTTTTTAAATATGTTTTTATTTTTTTTACTGTCATAAGTGACTGAAGTTGTTCAATGGGGGAAATTATTACCTTTAGTAACGGCATTATTATTATTCATGGGTACTAAATTTTTAATATAATTAGTTCCATATTTTAATTTTCAAAAAAACTCTTGATGAAATAAAAAAAATCATCAACCCGGCCTAAAATTTGATTTTATTTAATTTTGGGATTTATTTTTTTTACAAACTGAAATATAATGCTTCAGATTTTGCATAAGGTGATATTTTATAATGTTGGTATTTAAATTTTCATAAATTGAGGTAATTTTGAATATTGGTAAATCCAATGCCATGATAATGAGTAATAAATTCTTTTAAACTTGATTGTATTTTACTGATATTACTTAAATTTTTATAATTTAATTCTTTATTTTCTTTTGATTTAAATTTCTTGAGAGTGCATTTTGTTTGTTTAGCTACTGTATCATATAGTATTTGCATATCACAAACTATAATTGATTTTTCTTCGATAAGCTTAGATGTTAAATTTTCTTGTACTCATTTTTTTGTTAATCTTTTAGTATTTGTTGTTTGAGCATAAATATTTTTATTTTCATCAATTGCCATTTCAATACAACAGTTTAAATCTTTAGCATTTTCTTCAATTCATTTTTTTCTTGGATCATCTGGATTTTTGAAATTTCCTTTATGAATTTCTTTGATAAAAGTTTCATCAATTTCAATTCTACCTTTTAATTTTGTGAATGGTTTTTGTGTTTTTGCTAATTGCGATGATTTCATAAATTTTTGACGATTAAATCATGCTGATGTTTTTGAAATTTTAGCAAATTGAGAAATAGTATAAGCAGATTGACCTAACAATGACAATCAAATTATTCAATCTCATTGTTCATGAGATAAATGACTTCAATGTAAAAAATGATTTCTTAAAGCATCAAAGCTACTTTTACAATCTTTGCATAAATATTTTTGCTTATTATTCTTAAAACCATTTTTTACACATCAATAAGATTTACAATTTGGACATTGAATTCCTTTTTCTTTAAATTTTTTATCAATTGCATCTAATTTTTCTTTTTTCTCAATTTGTTTAATTCTATTTTTAAAATGTCTAATAATTTTTATAAATTCTTCATCTTTTTTGTTTTTTAAAACATCAACTAATTCATTATTAGTCACAAAAAATCACCCCCGATATAAAAATATTACTTTTAATTTAAAATTAAAAGTAATATCAAGATTTTTTGTGAAAATTAAAAAGTCTTGGCAACTGTAAGTTTGGTAAAAAAAGTAAGACTATCAAAATTAACTACAATGAATTAAAACACCAAGATATGCTCATCAAGTGACTAGTTAAACAAAATGATATACTTTCTTATCAAACTGAAAAAGAATTAAAACGAGAAGCTTATTTAGAAAAAAATGAATGAGGTAACAGAGATCTTAAAAAAGGATATCCTGACTTATTAGTTCACTATGAAGACAAAGAAATGATTATTGAACTAGAAAGAACGTGCAAATCAAAAGAAAATTTTGAAGATAAAATTGATGGTTTAAGAAGTTATTTAAGAAATGGACTTGATGTTCTATGACTTGTTCCAAATCAAAAAATGTTAAAATTTATATATGAGCAAATTTTAGAATATAACTGAAAATTAGAACAACAACATATTCAAATTGTAATAAATACCTAAATTAAGCGTTTAAATAGTCATATAGCAACGAATTTCATTATATGTATACTTAACTATTCTAAAAAAAAGTAAATCTAAAATAGTATTTAAAACGCTAAATAAAGGTATATAACAAAATAACAATTGAAAATCATATTTTTTCTTTAACTTTTACAAAGTTGTAATATTAAACTAAGATTTTAGAGTTATCCAAAATAAAATCAAAGGAGAAAATATTGTGAAAAAACTTATTGCAAGTGGTTTTGTTTTAGCAACACTGTTAGGCACAACTCCACAAATTAGTAGTTTAACAACAGTAAATACTAAAATTAATAATGAAAACAATTTACAAAAATGAACACCAACACCAGAAGATTTTGAATATATAGAAAAATATTTTAAAACTAAAACTGTACAAGAAATCAAAGAATTAAAAGAAAACTTACTAAGTGCTATGGGTTTAAAAAATGATGTAGTAACTTTTGATAAATCAAAATTAAATCAAAAAATATGAGATTTAAAAATTTATCAAATTATTACTAGTGATGAATATTTACGAGTTTTAAACTGATATTATAAAAATAAAATGATAATTTTTGATACACAAGGAAAAGCACATTTTAATTCTCCACTATTAAACAATAGAAAATACAAATATGGCAGTGATTGATGAATTGAATCATATGTATCTTGATTTGGATATTGACGATTACACTTATCTTCTAGTGCTATTGAATCAATTACTGAGGGTGGAACAACAGTTACAGAAATTGCTGAACAAATCATAGAAGCTGCGCCTTATTTAGGTCCATTTGCATTAGTTATTGCTGGTTGAGTTACAGCTAATATTGCTGGATTAAAAGCTTACGATAAAGGTTTAAGAGCATGAGTTGCTTATTTTGCAATGATTCCTGTACCAGTAGGTTTTGGAAGTAATTAAGGGTGATTTAAGTGTTTAAAAGTCTATTAAAATATTTTAAAAATGATCCGTGTTGAAAAAATATAATGAAAATATCTGTTGTGTATTCTACTAGTGGCATTATAACCTTTTTGTGTTTATTTATACTTTTAATTTTTGCACTACTAAACAAATGGAACATTGATAATAGTGTTTACAGATTAATTATTTTTATTTTTCAATCAGTTTTTATTTCATATAGTTTAAGTATTTTGGTAGTTAATAGTAATGAAATTCAACAAAAAAATAATCGATTTTTATGATTATTTTTATATTTTTTAGCATTAAATCCTTTGGGAATCATTAGTATTTTGTTACTACTAAAAAAACAAAAAAACAAAAATGATATTATAGAAATTCAAGAAACACCACAAATGATAAAAACAGAAAAATGATTTATGCTATGAGCAATATATAGTTCTGTAATAATGATGGTTTGTATTATAACTATTCCACTATCAATCATAAATTTAATCAATATCAAAAAAAACTGGAAAAAAGAAGAATTAGAAATCAAAGAATTAAAAAATATTGCTTATTTTAGTAGCGATTGAACTTTAATGCTTACAAGCAAATTCGCTTTTTAAATATAAAAATAAAAATTTAACTAGTGATTATTTGGTTATTTTCTTGGAATGGCAACCTTTTTTAGGACTATTTTTTGGTAGACATTTGTTTTTGATAATTAACTGGAGTTAGGTAGTTTAAAGTGCTATGAATTCGTATGTTGTTATATCAATTGATATAATAGACTTGGTGCAAAACCTTTAATTTTAACAATTTAACGATTATTATTAATATTAAAGGTGATAGTTATTATGTTGAAAAAATATAAAGATGATCAAGAATTTTATAGTTTAGTCGGCATAAAGCCACAAACATTTTATAAAATGCTTGAAATTTTAAACGGACTTCTCCCCACATGTACTTGTGGAGGAAACAATGAAATTGAATGAGTTCAACAATATATTTCAAACAGAAAAAGATTGTTTGAAATATATAGCAAGTTTGAAGGAAAACAAATGTATGAGGTGTTCTTGAACAAATTTGAATACTTCTGATTTAAGAAGAATAAGATGTTTGAAATGTCATCAAACATTTAGTATTCTTCATGACACCATTTTTTACAAGTCACAAACACCTTTGACATCTTGGTTTTATCTCATCTTTAGATGAATAAACACCAAACATGGAATTCCATCAACTGATGTTGCAAAAGAATTGGGAGTAACTTTGAAAACTGCTTGAAGAATGGGTCATAAAATCCGAAGTGCAATTGCAAAACAAGAACCTCAATTCATTGTTGAGGGCATAGTGCAAATGGATGAAATGTATCTTTCACATATGGGTTTTAAAAAACAAGGAAGATCCTTAAAAAATAAAACTTTGATTGTTGGGATTTATGAAAAAACAACCAATAATTTAATTGTGAAAGTGTTTAAAAATGCAAATCAAAAAAATCTTTTGCAATTTGCAAGAAACCACATTTCTTCAAAGTGTGATGTACATACTGATTCTTGAAAAGGATATCGCCATTTTAAATCAGTTTTCACTAAGCATGAAACAGTTAACCATCAAGATGGCTATGTTTCAAAAACTGGTGTAAACATAAACCAGATTGAATCGGCATGAAAGCACATCAGACGAACATTTAAAACACATATCAAAGTTGAAAAACATCATGTTCATTTATACGCAAAAGAATCGGCATATAAATTCAACAATATACCTGGTTTTGAAACTGTAATGTTATGTTTGATTTAAAAATGTGGGGAGAAGTCCGTAGATAGGCTTTTCTCAGCATTTATGTGATAAAATTTAAAAATAGTACATAAAGGGAGAAAAGCCATTTTAAAAATTGCTGAGTCTAAACAAAAATATTATGGTGGTAGAAAAAATAAAATTGTAATTGAAGATCGTTTATTAATGACTTTAGAATATTGAAAAGACTATAGTAGTTATAGAGTTATTGCAAAAAGATATAATATTAGTCATACTAGTTGCATTCGTAATATTTTTTGAATTGAAAATATTTTAATAAAAAGCGGAATTTTTAATTTACCTTGAAAAAAAGATTTAACAAAAAATAAAGGTACTAATAATAATTTGTTAGCTATTGATGCCACTGAAACTCCAATTGAAAGAATTAAAAAAGGAAATTATCCCCACATGTACTAGTGTGGAGGAAAAAATGAATTGAAATGAATTCAATAGCATATTTCAAACTGAAAACGATTGTTTGAAATATATAGCGAAGTTGAAAATAATGAAATGCATCAGGTGTGCTTCTTCTAGTTTGAATACTTCTGATTTGAGAAGAATACGATGTTTGAACTGTAACCAAACATTTAGTATTCTTTATGGAACCATTTTTTATAAGTCACAGACCCAAATGACATCTTGGTTTTATCTCATCTTTAGATGAATAAACACAAAGCATGGCATACCAGCAACCGATGTTGCAAGGGAATTGGGTGTGACCTATAAAACAGATTGAAGAATGTGTCATGAAATCAGGACTAGAATTGGAAATCAAGATGCAGTTTTCATTGTTGATGGCACAGCACAGATGGATGAAATGTATCTTTCACATTTAGGTTTTAAAAAACAAGGAAGATCCTTGTTGAATAAAACTTTGATTGTTGGAGTTTATGAGAAAACCAGCAACAAACTAATTGTGAAGGTGCTGAAAAATGCAGATGAAAAAAACCTTTTAAGATTTGCATTGAAACACATTTTTACTGAGTGCTGTCTATTTACGGATTCTTGGAAGGGATATGTAAGTTTCAAAAACTTCTATCCCGAACATGAAATCGTAAATCATGAAGTTGGGTATGTGTCACCAACAGGTGTAAACACAAACCAGATTGAATCAGCATGAAAGCACATACGACGAACTTTCCGAACACACATAAGAGTTTCAAAGCACAATATTCATTTATATGCAAAAGAATCAGCATATAAATTCAATAACATACCTAGTTTTGAAACTGTAATTTTGTGTTTGATTTAAATACATGCGGGGATAATTTCCTAGGTAGGCTTTTATCTCCGTTTATGTGATAAAATTTAAAAATAGTACATAAAGGGATAAAAGCCTTAAAAAAAACTAAAATTACTTTTTTCAGGTAAAAAGAAACATCATTCTCTCAAATCCCAAATAATTATTGATATTTCCAATGGAAAAATTATTTCAACTGCTTTTTGTTTTGGAAGCATTCATGATTTTAAATTGCTTCTAAAATCTAAAACTTTTATTCATCCAGAAAAACAAGTTTTTGTTGATTCAGGTTATCAAGGTATACAAAATATTCATAAAAATACATTTTTGCCATTTAAAAAAAGTAAATACAATCAATTAACACCAATTCAAAAAGAATACAATAAAACTTTAAGTAAAATTAGAATTAAAATTGAACACGTATTTGCTAAACTAAAACGTTTTAAAATTTTAAGTTTAAAATATCGCAATAAAATACGAAGATTTGCATTAAGATTTAATTTAATAACAGGAATATATAATTTTGAATTACCTTAGTTTTGCACCAAGTCTAATGTAAAAAATGATTTCTTAAAGCATCAAAGCTACTTTTACAATCTTTGCATAAATATTTTTGCTTATTATTCTTAAAACCATTTTTTACACATCAATAAGATTTACAATTTGGACATTGAATTCCTTTTTCTTTAAATTTTTTATCAATTGCATCTAATTTTTCTTTTTTCTCAATTTGTTTAATTCTATTTTTAAAATGTCTAATAATTTTTATAAATTCTTCATCTTTTTTGTTTTTTAAAACATCAATTAATTCATTATTAGTCACAAAAAATCACCCCTGATATAAAAATATTACTTTTAATTTTCAATTAAAAGTAATATCAAGATTTTTTGTGAAAATTAAAATAAAATTTTTGATCATCTTTATATTTTTTCAACATAATAACTATCACCTTTAATATTAATAATAATCGTTAAATTGTTAAAATTAAAGGTTTTGCACCAAGTCTATTAAATTAATAATACTATTTGCCATTTGTTGATGAAATCACATACTTGGATGAAACTCATCAAAATAAAAATATTTATTTAAATTACTTTCATTAACTCCAGAATTAAAAACTGGTTTATAAGAATATTTTGTTTCTTTAGACATCATTTTACAAATTGTAGCACTAGTTTCAACAATTCCATCTGGAATTTTATTTTTAAAATTATTCATATCAGTTGCTAATTCTCTTGACAGAAAAAAAGGTGTAATAATATTTTTATAAATTATTTTCATTTCTAATATCATTTTTTTCATTGTTTTTGATATTCAATACATGTTTTACGTGCTATTTGTATTTTTTGTTGATTATTATGTAATATCTTTTTAATTTTTGGTGTTAATGTTAAGTCAGGAACATCACTAATAATAATTTTATTTGCACCATTTTTAATTAATAATTTTATTGCTTTTTTTCTTCATTTATTACATTATTAATCTTACTGTTAATAATAATACGATCTGTTTTATTCATTAGACTTGGTGCAAAACCTTTAATTTTAACAATTTAACGATTATTATTAATATTAAAGGTGATAGTTATTATGTTGAAAAAATATAAAGATGATCAAGAATTTTATTTTAATTTTCACAAAAAATCTTGATATTACTTTTAATTTTAAATTAAAAGTAATATTTTTATATCAGGGGTGATTTTTTGTGACTAATAATGAATTAATTGATGTTTTAAAAAACAAAAAAGATGAAGAATTTATAAAAATTATTAGACATTTTAAAAATAGAATTAAACAAATTGAGAAAAAAGAAAAATTAGATGCAATTGATAAAAAATTTAAAGAAAAAGGAATTCAATGTCCAAATTGTAAATCTTATTGATGTGTAAAAAATGGTTTTAAGAATAATAAGCAAAAATATTTATGCAAAGATTGTAAAAGTAGCTTTGATGCTTTAAGAAATCATTTTTTACATTGAAGTCATTTATCTCATGAACAATGAGATTGAATAATTTGATTGTCATTGTTAGGTCAATCTGCTTATACTATTTCTCAATTTGCTAAAATTTCAAAAACATCAGCATGATTTAATCGACAAAAATTTATGAAATCATCACAATTAGCAAAAACACAAAAACCATTCACAAAATTAAAAGGTAGAATTGAAATTGATGAAACTTTTATCAAAGAAATTCATAAAGGAAATTTCAAAAATCCAGATGATCCAAGAAAAAAATGAATTGAAGAAAATGCTAAAGATTTAAACTGTTGTATTGAAATGGCAATTGATGAAAATAAAAATATTTATGCTCAAACAACAAATACTAAAAGATTAACAAAAAAATGAGTACAAGAAAATTTAACATCTAAGCTTATCGAAGAAAAATCAATTATAGTTTGTGATATGCAAATACTATATGATACAGTAGCTAAACAAACAAAATGTACTCTCAAGAAATTTAAATCAAAAGAAAATAAAGAATTAAATTATAAAAATTTAAGTAATATCAGTAAAATACAATCAAGTTTAAAAGAATTTATTACTCATTATCATGGCATTGGATTTACCAATATTCAAAATTACCTCAATTTATGAAAATTTAAATACCAACATTATAAAATATCACCTTATGCAAAATCTGAAGCATTATATTTCGGTTTGTAAAAAAAATAAATCCCAAAATTAAATAAAATCAAATTTTAGGCCGGGTTGATGATTTTTTTTATTTCATCAAGAGTTTTTTTGAAAATTAAAAGAATTTTATAGTTTAGTCGGCATAAAGCCACAAACATTTTATAAAATGCTTGAAATTTTAAAAATTGCTGAGTCTAAACAAAAATATTATGGTGGTAGAAAAAATAAAATTGTAATTGAAGAGCGTTTATTAATGACTTTAGAATATTGAAAAGACTATAGTAGTTATAGAGTTATTGCAAAAAGATATAATATTAGTCATACTAGTTGCATTCGTAATATTTTTTGAATTGAAAATATTTTAATAAAAAGCGGAATTTTTAATTTACCTGGAAAAAAAGATTTAACAAAAAATAAAGGTACTAATAATAATTTGTTAGCTATTGATGCTACTGAAACTCCAATTGAAAGAATTAAAAAAAACTAAAATTACTTTTTTCAGGTAAAAAGAAACATCATTCTCTCAAATCCCAAATAATTATTGATATTTCCAATGGAAAAATTATTTCAACTGCTTTTTGTTTTGGAAGCATTCATGATTTTAAATTGCTTCTAAAATCTAAAACTTTTATTCATCCAGAAAAACCGGTTTTTGTTGATTCGGGTTATCAAGGTATACAAAATATTCATAAAAATACATTTTTGCCATTTAAAAAAAGTAAATACAATCAATTAACACCAATTCAAAAAGAATACAATAAAACTTTAAGTAAAATTAGAATTAAAATTGAACACGTATTTGCTAAACTAAAACGTTTTAAAATTTTAAGTTTAAAATATCGCAATAAAATACGAAGATTTGCATTAAGATTTAATTTAATAGCAGGAATATATAATTTTGAATTACCTTAGTTTTGCACCAAGTCTAATCTACAAACTCTATGTACAGTTGATTTACTATAATCAACAATTTTTGCTATTTTACGAATCGAAAATCCATAATTTTTATATTCTTTTATTGCTATTATTGATTAAATACTCAGATACTTATACATTGCGCTAATTCCTTTCTTTTCTTAATTATAGAACTAACACAATTTAATTTTTATATAAGTGTCCTTTTTAATTTTACAATTAAAGAAACCTAAATGTGAAAGATACATTTCATCCATCTGTGCTGTGCCATCAACAATGAAACCTGCATCTTGATTTCCAATTCTAGTCCTGATTTCATGACACATTCTTCAAGCTGTTTTATAGGTCACACCCAATTCCCTTGCAACATCGGTTGCTGGTATGCCATGCTTTGTGTTTATTCATCTAAAGATGAGATAAAACCAAGATGTCATTTGGGTCTGTGACTTATAAAAAATGGTTCCATAAAGAATACTAAATGTTTGGTTACAGTTCAAACATCGTATTCTTCTCAAATCAGAAGTATTCAAACTAGAAGAAGCACACCTGATGCATTTCATTATTTTCAACTTCGCTATATATTTCAAACAATCGTTTTCGGTTTGAAATATGCTATTGAATTCATTTCAATTCATTTTTTCCTCCACACTAGTACATGTGGGGATAATTTCCTAATTTTATTATTACTTTAATTGTAAAGTTAAAAAGGACACTTATATAAAAATTAAATTGTGTTAGTTCTATAATTAAGAAAAGAAAGGAATTAGCGCAATGTATAAGTATCTGAGTATTGAATCAATAATAGCAATAAAAGAATATAAAAATTATGGATTTTCGATTCGTCAAATAGCAAAAATTGTTGATTATAGTAAATCAACTGTACATAGAGTTTGTAGATTATTAAATAAAAACTTATTGCCATTAGAAATATTAGACTTGGTGCAAAACTAAGGTAATTCCAAATTATATATTCCTGCTATTAAATTAAATCTTAATGCAAATCTTCGTATTTTATTGCGATATTTTAAACTTAAAATTTTAAAACGTTTTAGTTTAGCAAATACGTGTTCAATTTTAATTCTAATTTTACTTAAAGTTTTATTGTATTCTTTTTGAATTGGTGTTAATTGATTGTATTTACTTTTTTTAAATGGCAAAAATGTATTTTTATGAATATTTTGTATACCTTGATAACCCGAATCAACAAAAACTGGTTTTTCTGGATGAATAAAAGTTTTAGATTTTAGAAGCAATTTAAAATCATGAATGCTTCCAAAACAAAAAGCAGTTGAAATAATTTTTCCATTGGAAATATCAATAATTATTTGGGATTTGAGAGAATGATGTTTCTTTTTACCTGAAAAAAGTAATTTTAGTTTTTTTTAATTCTTTCAATTGGATTTTCAGTAGCATCAATAGCTAACAAATTATTATTAATACCTTTATTTTTTGTTAAATCTTTTTTTCCAGGTAAATTAAAAATTCCGCTTTTTATTAAAATATTTTCAATTCAAAAAATATTACGAATGCAACTAGTATGACTAATATTATATCTTTTTGCAATAACTCTATAACTACTATAGTCTTTTCAATATTCTAAAGTCATTAATAAACGCTCTTCAATTACAATTTTATTTTTTCTACCACCATAATATTTTTGTTTAGACTCAGCAATTTTTAAAATTTCAAGCATTTTATAAAATGTTTGTGGCTTTATGCCGACTAAACTATAAAATTCTTGATCATCTTTATATTTTTTCAACATAATAACTATCACCTTTAATATTAATAATAATCGTTAAATTGTTAAAATTAAAGGTTTTGCACCAAGTCTATTGAATCAATTTCAAAAAAATAAACAAAATGCAGGCAGAAAATTAATAATTTTAACTTTAACAGAAATTAATAGTATTAATCATTTGTTAATTACTAAAAAGTATGCTCTTGATATAATTGCTAACTTTTTAAAGGAAAATAAAATAAAAAGTATTTCAACAAAAACTTTATATAACATGTTTAAAACAAATCGAATGGGTTTTGATGAAAATAACTTATTGAGAAAAGGCAAAAATAAATCTCACAAACAAAAAGAAACTAGGGGCAAAATTAATAATTGTAAGTCTATTCATGAAAGAAATTTAATCATTCCTAATATTAAAAATATACAAGAATTTGGTCATTTAGAAGGTGATACTATCATTGGCAAAGATCATAAAAGTTCTATTATTACTTTGGCTGATATATGATCAAAAACCACAATTCCTTTAGTAACTAAAAATCATAAATCAGAAAATATTACAAAAAGTATAATAAAATTTATTTCAAAGTTACAAAAAGGAACAGTTAAAACCATTACTTTTGATCGTGGTAAAGAATTTAGTAAATGAAGATTAATCGAAAAAATTTGTAATGTCAAAATTTATTTTGCAGATCCCGGTAAACCTTGCCAAAGGGGTTTAAATGAAAATAATAATGGTATTTTAAGAAGATATTTACCAAAATCTACAGATCTATCTTCATATAAACAAAAAGATTTAAATTTTATAGCATTTCAAATTAATTCTACACTCAGAAAATCGTTTTAATTTTCACAAAAAATCTTGATATTACTTTTAATTTAAAATTAAAAGTAATATTTTTATATCAGGGGTGATTTTTTGTGACTAATAATGAATTAATTGATGTTTTAAAAAACAAAAAAGATGAAGAATTTATAAAAATTATTAGACATTTTAAAAATAGAATTAAACAAATTGAGAAAAAAGAAAAATTAGATGCAATTGATAAAAAATTTAAAGAAAAAGGAATTCAATGTCCAAATTGTAAATCTTATTGATGTGTAAAAAATGGTTTTAAGAATAATAAGCAAAAATATTTATGCAAAGATTGTAAAAGTAGCTTTGATGCTGGAATGGCAACCTTTTTTAGGACTATTTTTTGGTAGACATTTGTTTTTGATAATTAACTGGAGTTAGGTAATTTAAAGTGCTATGAATTCGTATGTTGTTATATCAATTGATATAATCAAATAATTCTAATTTGAATTGGATTAATGATGTAAAATTTTTATCATTAATAAATTCTGTTTTGAAAGTTTTAAAAGTTGCTTCAGCAACAGCATTGTCATAAGGACATCCTTTTTTTGCTTAAAGAGCGAGTAATATTGAATGCTAGTAAAAGTTTATCAATAATTTTATTATTAAATTCATTACCTCGATCGCTATGAAATATTTGAATATCTTTTAAACAGCGATTTGATTGCATAAATGCTTCATATACTAATGATGCATCTTTTTTAGTGCCTACACTATGTCCAATAATTTCGCGGTTAAATAGGTCTATTAATAAACAAATATAGTTTCACTTACCATTTACTTGAACATAAGTTAAATCACTAACAATAACTTCATTTTTAATCCTATTCTTAAAGTTTCTATTAACAAGATTAGTTATTTGACTATCATTGACTTTATTATGATGATTTTTGTTTCTTAATTTAGTGTATTTTGATATTAAATTATGTTTATTCATAATTTCTTTAATTTTTCGTCTTGATAAATAAATTTCTTGGTTTTATAATATGACTTTTAATCTTCTTGTGCCATAAATTTCTTTATTTTCTTTAAAAGCACTAATAACAGCTTCATCATACATATTATT
Source organism: Spiroplasma endosymbiont of Zeiraphera isertana (assembly GCF_964030805.1). Lineage (GTDB taxonomy): Bacteria > Bacillota_I > Bacilli_A > Mycoplasmatales > VBWQ01 > Spiroplasma_E. The sequence continues at coordinate 64,487 of NZ_OZ034965.1, read as the reverse complement.
TTGATTTTTTTCTTTTTTCTTGAAATTAAAATAATATGTTGATTTAGAGAGCTTTAAAAAACGACACATTGTACGAATTTTATATTTACATTTATTATTGATAATAATCTCTATTTTCTGCCTATTATTAGTGCTGCTTGCTTTAAAATATCATTTTCCATTCGTAACTATTTTAATTCTTTTCTTAATTTAATTAATTCATTTTCTTCAACAGAACGATTATCTTTAGATTTAAAACTACCTGAATTAGTAAATTGCTTAATTCAATTATAAGTAGCTGCTCTTGTAACATTGTACTCTTTAGCAAGACAAGACACTGACTTACAACTTTGATATAAAGCTACTATTTGTTTCTTAAATGCGTCGGTATATGAGTTAATATTGGCCATAATTATAGTTCCTTTCTTTTAACTAATTTGTTCACTTGTCTACGTAATTAGTGTCCAATAAAGTGTAACCTATCCAAAATTTAATATTATTGTAAAATTAAAATAAACAATAGAGGAGTCATAATTATGGCAAGTAAATTTTATGCAGTAAAAAAAGGTAGAGTCACTGGAATATTTGAAAACTGGAATGAATGTGAAACACAAATTAGAGGTTATGCTGGTGCTCAGTATAAAAAATTTGCAACTAAAAAAGAAGCTCAAGATTATTTAGATGATAAAATTCAAATAAAATCTGAAAATCAGTATAAATATGAAGTAATAGCATATACTGATGGTAGTTTTAAAGAAGAAATTAATCAATTTTCTTATGGACTTGTTTTCTTAAATAATGGCAAAAAAGATATATTTTATGAAAAATTTGATGATGATAATTGAGCAAAATTAAGAAATGTTGCTGGAGAAATAATGGGTGCACAAAAGGCAATGCAGTTAGCTTTGGAAAATAATATAAAATCAATTTTAATTTGTCATGATTATGTTGGAATTAGTAAATGATGTACTGGTGAATGAAAAACTACTAAAGTAGAAACAAAGGCATATAAAGCATTTTATGATAAAATAGCAAAAGATGTTAATGTTTATTTTAAATGAGTTAAAAGTCATAGTGGTAATATATATAATGATGAAGCAGATGCTCTTGCTTGAAAAGCATTTAATTTAAAAAAAATGTCTAAACCAATAATTTAAATGTTAAAAAGGTGGTAAATAACATGATTAATAAAAAAATAATATTAGCAACTTGTTTAGGAAATATTATTGGAGGTAGTTTGTTTACTCTTTCTGATTTATATCAAAAAAGAGAACAAAATATTCTTGAATTTGATATTACTTCAGCTATAACAGTGCTTTCGGGATGTTTTACTGGTGCTCTTTTTGGTTTTATTTCAGGTCTTTTTTGTTGTTTAAATGATGAAGAAGATAATGGTGATTATAGAGAATTTTTTGAAAGTCAACAAATCATTGATAACACCCATTCTTTTCAATCTTCAAACGAATTTGCGCCTTTATTGCAAGAATATATTCTTGAAATTAACGATGAACAATTCATTCCTAATAATAATGCAGATCTTGTTGTTAATCCTCGTTTAGTTTATTAAATATAATAAAATTATTCAAAAAAATTAATACCTTGATCATTAATTATTTTATTATTAAGGATGTCTCTAATTTTTAAATCGATAGTATTAGCGCAATATAAATTAATAATTTCTCTAGTTTTATTATCGTTTAATTGAGTTGGAAAAAAGCGACTTTCAGCTTGCTCATTTTCGGTTGGGTTTAATTCACGATCTAGAAAAATAATAACATCACCTTTATCTAATGTGATACCAACATTAGTAGATTTAATATTACATAAAATAATTTTAACTTTTTTACTTTGAAAATCACTAATAGCTTTAAGCCTTTGTTCATGATTTACTTTACCAGTAATTAATTGATGATTTAATTTATGTTTATCTAAAATGTTACTTAAAATGTTAATTCCTTTATCACTAAAACTACTATAAATAATAATTGAATCATTTTCATTATCATGTAAGTAGTCTAGTAGTCAATTAAATTTTGCTCCTAATTCTTTCATTCCTTCATTAATAGGTGTTGAACAAATAGTTCTTAATTTCGTAAATATTTGTAAAAAAGTTATTTTAGATTTTTTATTATAAAATAATTCTTGTTTCATAGTTTCAAGAGTATCATAATAAATTGCGGTTTGTGCTTTGGGCATAGTTAAAATTAAATCATTTTTAATAATTTTTGGCATTTCATTACGTACATCAATTTGTTTGCGCATAATTGATATTTTTTTAACTAAATAATCAAACTCTGCTGCTAGTTGTGGTTTAACATTTGGTTTTGGTATATTAATAGTTACAAAATTGGTAATACGTTTTCTAATTATTCCAAAATAACGAGCAACAAAATCTCAATAATCAATATTTTTATATAGTTTATTATCAATAATTTTTAATATACCAAAAATATCACTAGGATGATTATTGGCAGGGGTACCAGTTAAACAATAAACTGATGATACTTTATTTGCAACTTCCAAAATTGTTGAACTTTGTGCGGTTTTATAGTTTCTTAAAAAATGTGCTTCATAAATAACTAATGTAAAATCAAATTTAGTTAATAATTTATTTTTTATATCATTTTTAAAAGTGTTTTTAGAAACTACTAAAATACAATTATTACTATTTTTAAATTGATTATATTTTTCTGTTCGCACTTTAGTAATATCATCTTTAATAGTAATACAATTATAGGTAGTTCATTTTTTAATTTCAGGAACCCATGTTAATAAAATAGTTGACTTAGGAACAACAAATAATATTTTATTAGTTTTCATTTCTGATAATGCTGTTAAAATAGTTGGTGTTTTCCCAGTACGCATTTCATTAAATAAGCCAAATCTTTTATTTGCTTTTAAAATTGCAACATCAACACGTTGATAATGTCTTAGTTTAGGATTACCTGGATAATCATTTAAGTTTTTTTCTTGTTGGATTTTTTTTCATGATATTAGTGAGTGTTCATATATTTGTTTTAATTTATCATTATTATTTGTATATTTAAGTAGTATTTCAAGAGCAAACGGAGTATTAAATATTTTAAATTCATTAGTATTATTGATATCAATAATACCTAGTGCATTTAAAATTTCTTTTTTATTTTTTTTCACTTTAATTGTAATATGTTCATTAGACTTGGTGCAAAACTAAGGTAATTCAAAATTATATATTACTGCTATTAAATTAAATCTTAATGCAAATCTTCGTATTTTATTGCGATATTTTAAACTTAAAATTTTAAAACGTTTTAGTTTAGCAAATACGTGTTCAATTTTAATTCTAATTTTACTTAAAGTGGAATGGCAACCCTTTTTAGGACTATTTTTTGGTAGACATTTGTTTTTGATAATTAACTGGAGTTAAGTAGTTTAAAGTGCTGTGGATTCTTATGTTGTTGTATCAATTGATGTAATCAAATAATTCTAATTTTAATTGGATTAATGATCTAAAATTTTTATCATTAATAAATTCTGTTTTGAAAGTTTTAAAAGTTGCTTCAGCAACAGCATTGTCATAAGGACATCCTTTTTTGCTTAAAGAGCGAGTAATATTGAATGCTAGTAAAAGTTTATCAATAATTTTATTATTAAATTCATTACCTCGATCGCTATGAAATATTTGAATATCTTTTAAACAGCGATTTGATTGCATAAATGCTTCATATACTAATGATGCATCTTTTTTAGTGCCTACACTATGTCCAATAATTTCGCGGTTAAATAGGTCTATTAATAAACAAATATAGTTTCACTTACCATTTACTTGAACATAAGTTAAATCACTAACAATAACTTCATTTTTAATCCTATTCTTAAAGTTTCTATTAACAAGATTAGTTATTTGACTATCATTGACTTTATTATGATGATTTTTGTTTCTTAATTTAGTGTATTTTGATATTAAATTATGTTTATTCATAATTTCTTTAATTTTTCGTCTTGATAAATAAATTTCTTGGTTTTATAATATGACTTTTAATCTTCTTGTGCCATAAATTTCTTTATTTTCTTTAAAAGCACTAATAACAGCTTCATCATACATATTATTTTGATTTTTTTCTTTTTTCTTGAAATTAAAATAATATGTTGATTTAGAGAGCTTTAAAAAACGACACATTGTACGAATTTTATATTTACATTTATTATTGATAATAATCTCTATTTTCTGCCTATTATTAGTGCTGCTTGCTTTAAAATATCATTTTCCATTCGTAACTATTTTAATTCTTTTCTTAATTTAATTAATTCATTTTCTTCAACAGAACGATTATCTTTAGATTTAAAACTACCTGAATTAGTAAATTGCTTAATTCAATTATAAGTAGCTGCTCTTGTAACATTGTACTCTTTAGCAAGACAAGACACTGACTTACAACTTTGATATAAAGCTACTATTTGTTTCTTAAATGCGTCGGTATATGAGTTAATATTGGCCATAATTATAGTTCCTTTCTTTTAACTAATTTGTTCGCTTGTCTACGTAATTAGTGTCCAATAAAGTGTAACCTATCCAAGACTCTTTCATGGATTTATAAGTTTTTCTTTCTTATTCATTATCAAAAATAATTTCTTCCTCGCTAATATTTTTAATAGATAAAATTGTTAACTGATCATACCTTATTTTTCCTTTTTTTGAAGATTCAATAACTTGATTTGATAATCTTTGATTTAAAGATAATAAAGTTATTAATTATTCAATATATTCAGGTTTAAACTTTCTAGTGTTTAAATTTTTATTTTTAATAGAATTAATTAAATATATACATAAATTCTGTCATTAGACTTGGTGCAAAACTAAGGTAATTCAAAATTATATATTCCTGCTATTAAATTAAATATTAATGCAAATCTTCGTATTTTATTGCGATATTTTAAACTTAAAATTTTAAAACGTTTTAGTTTAGCAAATACGTGTTCAATTTTAATTCTAATTTTACTTAAAGTTTTATTGTATTCTTTTTGAATTGGTGTTAATTGATTGTATTTACTTTTTTTAAATGGCAAAAATGTATTTTTATGAATATTTTGTATACCTTGATAACCTGAATCAACAAAAACTTGTTTTTCTGGATGAATAAAAGTTTTAGATTTTAGAAGCAATTTAAAATCATGAATGCTTCCAAAACAAAAAGCAGTTGAAATAATTTTTCCATTGGAAATATCAATAATTATTTGGGATTTGAGAGAATGATGTTTCTTTTTACCTGAAAAAAGTAATTTTAGTTTTTTTTAATTCTTTCAATTGGAGTTTCAGTAGCATCAATAGCTAACAAATTATTATTAGTACCTTTATTTTTTGTTAAATCTTTTTTTCCAGGTAAATTAAAAATTCCGCTTTTTATTAAAATATTTTCAATTCAAAAAATATTACGAATGCAACTAGTATGACTAATATTATATCTTTTTGCAATAACTCTATAACTACTATAGTCTTTTCAATATTCTAAAGTCATTAATAAACGCTCTTCAATTACAATTTTATTTTTTCTACCACCATAATATTTTTGTTTAGACTCAGCAATTTTTAAAATTTCAAGCATTTTATAAAATGTTTGTGGCTTTATGCCGACTAAACTATAAAATTCTTGATCATCTTTATATTTTTTCAACATAATAACTATCACCTTTAATATTAATAATAATCGTTAAATTTTTAAAATTAAAGGTTTTGCACCAAGTCTAATGAAAAAAGTCCTAAAGAAATAAAATGTCGAACAGTAGAATTATTAAAAAATAAAGAAGATGCTTTATGTTATTTATTAGCATTAAATTTATATCCAAAATTATATCCACAAGATATTTTTTATTCATGAATTTTAGAAAATAATCAAACTGGATATTTAATTATAGTTGGTAATAATAGAGATACTATTGGACATATGAAATTTAAATTTATAAAAGGAGAATAGAAAATGCCAAATACAGAAAATTCACAATCAAATTATACTTTATTAAAATTAATAAGAATGGGAATAAGTCCATTATCAGCAATGATAGGCACTTCTGCCTACTATGGTCAGTTAATAGGAAATCGAGTATTAGGTTCAATAAATGCTTTGTTATTTAGTAAAAAATTAGGAATTGATATTTGAAATTTAAATCAAAGACCATCTTATAAAACTAAATTATTAAATAGTTCTAAAAAAATTATTTTAGGTTTAGGAACAATTGGATTGGTGAATTATGCTAAATTTACTAATGCAGATATTAATCATAATCCAACTGAAAGTCCAATAACTACTACTATTGACCCATTCCCACCAGATTTATTATTAAGTACTACTAATAATAATGATAATCATTTAATGGATTGAGATACATTTATTAGTCTTAACTCATATGGTATTGCAAATTTAGTTGCTGGAATTACTGAATTAATACCAAGTAAATTTGAAACTATACGTAAAATAGCAAATATGGCTACTGGTGGTTGTTTGATTAGTAGTGGTGTTGCTATGGGTATTAATAATAATTTTAATAATGCTTATGCAGTTCCAACTATTGTTGCGGGTGCAAGTGAAATAATCCATAATTTACTACCTATGGAAACTACAAATCATATTGAAGAAATGCAAGAAACAGCATTTACAAACGAACAAGCAAGATTAGTAAATGATAATGCAAGTAATTATGGTAGTGATGATATGAGTGAAGTACCATTAAATTATGATAATGCTTCATTAAATTGAGATTATAGTTATAATAATTTATAAAATAAAAAAATTACTTATTTTATATATAAGTAATTTTTATTGAATTTTATATATTAATATTTTATAATAAAAATGTATAGATTTTTTAATCTTAAGTTTATTTTAGAAATTATTTTAAATAAAAATGCCTTTAATTGGCATTTTTTATTATTAATAGGTAATGTTTAGTAATTTGAGGATATTGTTTATTTCATTTATTTTCAAACGATTCTAAAGCTTGCATTGCTTGTTCTTCACTACATGCACTATAAATTGGTTTTAAATCTGTAACTAGAGATTTTCGATGTTTGTATGAAACATATTTTAAACTATTTCTAATTTGATGAACTATGCATAATTGATGTTCGGTTTTAGGATAAACTGATTGTATTGCTTCTGACATGCCTGTTAAATTATCACTACAAGCAATAAGAATATCATTTAAGCCTCGATTTTTCATTTCTGTAAAATTAGATAATCAAAATTTAGAACCTTCATTTTCACTAATTCATAAACCTAAAACATCTTTTTTACCCTCTTTAATTGTAAAATTAAAAAGGACACTTATATAAAAATTAAATTGTGTTAGGTCTATAATTAAGAAAAGAAAGGAATTAGCGCAATGTATAAGTATCTGAGTATTGAATCAATAATAGCAATAAAAGAATATAAAAATTATGGATTTTAGATTCGTAAAATAGCAAAAATTGTTGATTATAGTAAATCAACTGTACATAGAGTTTGTAGATCATTAAATAAAAACTTATTGCCATTAGAAATATTAGACTTGGTGCAAAACCTTTAATTTTAACAATTTAACGATTATTATTAATATTAAAGGTGATAGTTATTATGTTGAAAAAATATAAAGATGATCAAGAATTTTATAGTTTAGTCGGCATAAAGCCACAAACATTTTATAAAATGCTTGAAATTTTAAAAATTGCTGAGTCTAAACAAAAATATTATGGTGGTAGAAAAAATAAAATTGTAATTGAAGAGCGTTTATTAATGACTTTAGAATATTGAAAAGACTATAGTAGTTATAGAGTTATTGCAAAAAGATATAATATTAGTCATACTAGTTGCATTCGTAATATTTTTTGAATTGAAAATATTTTAATAAAAAGCGGAATTTTTAATTTACCTGGAAAAAAAGATTTAACAAAAAATAAAGGTACTAATAATAATTTGTTAGCTATTGATGCTACTGAAAATCCAATTGAAAGAATTAAAAAAAACTAAAATTACTTTTTTCAGGTAAAAAGAAACATCATTCTCTCAAATCCCAAATAATTATTGATATTTCCAATGGAAAAATTATTTCAACTGCTTTTTGTTTTGGAAGCATTCATGATTTTAAATTGATTCTAAAATCTAAAACTTTTATTCATCCAGAAAAACAAGTTTTTGTTGATTCGGGTTATCAAGGTATACAAAATATTCATAAAAATACATTTTTGCCATTTAAAAAAAGTAAATACAATCAATTAACACCAATTCAAAAAGAATACAATAAAACTTTAAGTAAAATTAGAATTAAAATTGAACACGTATTTGCTAAACTAAAACGTTTTAAAATTTTAAGTTTAAAATATCGCAATAAAATACGAAGATTTGCATTAAGATTTAATTTAATAGCAGGAATATATAATTTTGAATTACCTTAGTTTTGCACCAAGTCTTTTATATAAACCTCCTTCTTTAAAAACTGTTGTTAAATCTTCAGTATTTTCTAGTAATAAATCTACTGCTTGTGATATTGGATCATTATTATTAATGTTTTGTTTTTTAACCATTTGTAACTCACTCTTTCTAGTCATTTAATTATATTTACTAGAATTAATTAAACATAGTTATTTTTGTAAGTTACACAGATTACTAAACATTACCATTTTAGGCCAGGTTGATGATTTTTTTTATTTCATCAAGATTTTTTTTGAAAATTAAAACATTTTTCTTTAAAATATTAAATGTTAATTCTCCTGTTTGTTTAACAGCAATTCCATCAGCAATTGAACTTTTACCTTGAATTTTAAATGGTTTTCCTTGTTTTAAAGCTTGATTATAAGAATCAACATTTTGTGCCTCAATCCCAATAAATTTAATATTTGGATTTTTACTTTTTAAATAAATTGAAATACCACTTAAAAGTCCTCCTCCACCAATTGGAACTAAACAATAATCAATTTCTTTACCAATTGCATTCATTTGCTCATATATTTCTAAACCAATTGTACCTTGACCAGCAATAACAAAATTATCATCATATGGATGAACTAACGTTAACCCTTCTTCTTTTTCAAGTCTTAATGCTTCAGACATTGCATCATCAAACATATTACCAAAAAGTTTAACAGTACATTTAGCACCACCAAATTCTTTAGTAGCGGCAATTTTGGCTAGTGGTGCTGTTACAGGCATAACTATCTTGGATACTAAATTTAAACTTGAAGCTGCTAAAGCGCGACTCCTTGTGCATGATTACCAGCACTAGCAGCAATTAAACCCTTTGCTTGCTGTTCCTTTGATAAATTAAGAATTTTATTTAAAGCTCCTCTAATTTTAAAACTACCTGTTTTTTGTAAATTTTCTAACTTTAAAAATATATTATTACCAGAAAATGAAGAAAGTTTATCTCCTTTTATCAAACTTGTCTTACTAATTTTATCTTTAATTTTTGAATACGTTTCTTCAATTACTTCTTCACTTACTAAATTTTCCGCAATGGTTCCTCCTGAGTTTCTATCTAATTTCTCAAATATAATTAATTATACAATAGACTTGGTGCAAAACTAAGGTAATTCAAAATTATATATTCCTGCTATTAAATTAAATCTTAATGCAAATCTTCGTATTTTATTGCGATATTTTAAACTTAAAATTTTAAAACGTTTTAGTTTAGCAAATACGTGTTCAATTTTAATTCTAATTTTACTTAAAGTTTTATTGTATTCTTTTTGAATTGGTGTTAATTGATTGTATTTACTTTTTTTAAATGGCAAAAATGTATTTTTATGAATATTTTGTATACCTGGATAACCTGAATCAACAAAAACTTGTTTTTCTGGATGAATAAAAGTTTTAGATTTTAGAAGCAATTTAAAATCATGAATGCTTCCAAAACAAAAAGCAGTTGAAATAATTTTTCCATTGGAAATATCAATAATTATTTGGGATTTGAGAGAATGATGTTTCTTTTTACCTGAAAAAAGTAATTTTAGTTTTTTTTAATTCTTTCAATTGGAGTTTCAGTATCATCAATAGCTAACAAATTATTATTAGTACCTTTATTTTTTGTTAAATCTTTTTTTCCAGGTAAATTAAAAATTCCGCTTTTTATTAAAATATTTTCAATTCAAAAAATATTACGAATGCAACTAGTATGACTAATATTATATCTTTTTGCAATAACTCTATAACTACTATAGTCTTTTCAATATTCTAAAGTCATTAATAAACGCTCTTCAATTACAATTTTATTTTTTCTACCACCATAATATTTTTGTTTAGACTCAGCAATTTTTAAAATTTCAAGCATTTTATAAAATGTTTGTGGCTTTATGCCGACTAAACTATAAAATTCTTGATCATCTTTATATTTTTTCAACATAATAACTATCACCTTTAATATTAATAATAATCGTTAAATTTTTAAAATTAAAGGTTTTGCACCAAGTCTAATGAAAAAAGTCCTAAAGAAATAAAATGTCGAACAGTAGAATTATTAAAAAATAAAGAAGATGCTTTATGTTATTTATTAGCATTAAATTTATATCCAAAATTATATCCACAAGATATTTTTTATTCATGAATTTTAGAAAATAATCAAACTGGATATTTAATTATAGTTGGTAATAATAGAGATACTATTGGACATATGAAATTTAAATTTATAAAAAGAGAATAGAAAATGCCAAATACAGAAAATTCACAATCAAATTATACTTTATTAAAATTAATAAGAATGGGAATAAGTCCATTATCAGCAATGATAGGCACTTCTGCCTACTATGGTCAGTTAATAGGAAATCGAGTATTAGGTTCAATAAATGCTTTGTTATTTAGTAAAAAATTAGGAATTGATATTTGAAATTTAAATCAAAGACCATCTTATAAAACTAAATTATTAAATAGTTCTAAAAAAATTATTTTAGGTTTAGGAACAATTGGATTGGTGAATTATGCTAAATTTACTAATGCAGATATTAATCATAATCCAACTGAAAGTCCAATAACTACTACTATTGACCCATTCCCACCAGATTTATTATTAAGTACTACTAATAATAATGATAATCATTTAATGGATTGAGATACATTTATTAGTCTTAACTCATATGGTATTGCAAATTTAGTTGCTGGAATTACTGAATTAATACCAAGTAAATTTGAAACTATACGTAAAATAGCAAATATGGCTACTGGTGGTTGTTTGATTAGTAGTGGTGTTGCTATGGGTATTAATAATAATTTTAATAATGCTTATGCAGTTCCAACTATTGTTGCGGGTGCAAGTGAAATAATCCATAATTTACTACCTATGGAAACTACAAATCATATTGAAGAAATGCAAGAAACAGCATTTACAAATGAACAAGCAAGATTAGTAAATGATAATGCAAGTAATTATGGTAGTGATGATATGAGTGAAGTACCATTAAATTATGATAATGCTTCATTAAATTGAGATTATAGTTATAATAATTTATAAAATAAAAAAATTACTTATTTTATATATAAGTAATTTTTATTGAATTTTATATATTAATATTTTATAATAAAAATGTATAGATTTTTTAATCTTAAGTTTATTTTAGAAATTATTTTAAATAAAAATGCCTTTAATTGGCATTTTTTATTATTAATAGGTAATGTTTAGTAATTTGAGGATATTGTTTATTTCATTTATTTTCAAACGATTCTAAAGCTTGCATTGCTTGTTCTTCACTACATGCACTATAAATTGGTTTTAAATCTGTAACTAGAGATTTTCGATGTTTGTATGAAACATATTTTAAACTATTTCTAATTTGATGAACTATGCATAATTGATGTTCGGTTTTAGGATAAACTGATTGTATTGCTTCTGACATGCCTGTTAAATTATCACTACAAGCAATAAGAATATCATTTAAGCCTCGATTTTTCATTTCTGTAAAATTAGATAATCAAAATTTAGAACCTTCATTTTCACTAATTCATAAACCTAAAACATCTTTTTTACCTTCTAAATCAACTCCTAGTGCTATATAAACCGATTTGTTAATAATCCGTTTATCTTGTCGTACTTTAACTACTATACAATCAAAATAAACAATCGGATAAATAATTTCTTTTAATTTTCACAAAAAATCTTGATATTACTTTTAATTTTAAATTAAAAGTAATATTTTTATATCAGGGGTGATTTTTTGTGACTAATAATGAATTAATTGATGTTTTAAAAAACAAAAAAGATGAAGAATTTATAAAAATTATTAGACATTTTAAAAATAGAATTAAACAAATTGAAAAAAAAGAAAAATTAGATGCAATTGATAAAAAATTTAAAGAAAAAGGAATTCAATGTCCAAATTGTAAATCTTATTGATGTGTAAAAAATGGTTTTAAGAATAATAAGCAAAAATATTTATGCAAAGATTGTAAAAGTAGCTTTGATGCTTTAAGAAATCATTTTTTACATTGAAGTCATTTATCTCATGAACAATGAGATTGAATAATTTGATTGTCATTGTTAGGTCAATCTGCTTATACTATTTCTCAATTTGCTAAAATTTCAAAAACATCAGCATGATTTAATCGTCAAAAATTTATGAAATCATCACAATTAGCAAAAACACAAAAACCATTCACAAAATTAAAAGGTAGAATTGAAATTGATGAAACTTTTATCAAAGAAATTCATAAAGGAAATTTCAAAAATCCAGATGATCCAAGAAAAAAATGAATTGAAGAAAATGCTAAAGATTTAAACTGTTGTATTGAAATGGCAATTGATGAAAATAAAAATATTTATGCTCAAACAACAAATACTAAAAGATTAACAAAAAAAAGAGTACAAGAAAATTTAACATCTAAGCTTATCGAAGAAAAATCAATTATAGTTTGTGATATGCAAATACTATATGATACAGTAGCTAAACAAACAAAATGTACTCTCAAGAAATTTAAATCAAAAGAAAATAAAGAATTAAATTATAAAAATTTAAGTAATATCAGTAAAATACAATCAAGTTTAAAAGAATTTATTACTCATTATCATGGCATTGGATTTACCAATATTCAAAATTACCTCAATTTATGAAAATTTAAATACCAACATTATAAAATATCACCTTATGCAAAATCCGAAGCATTATATTTCAGTTTGTAAAAAAAATAAATCCCAAAATTAAATAAAATCAAATTTTAGGCCAGGTTGATGATTTTTTTTATTTCATCAAGAGTTTTTTTGAAAATTAAAAATAATTTCTAATGGACGATTTTGCCATGCTTTGACATCATCAATAACATCATCAGTAATTTGACTAATAACACTTTCACTAATATCTGCACCATGATATAACTCTTGCAACTGCATTCTAATGTCAGATACTGTCATACCTTTTGCATATAGTGAAAGAACTTGTTGATCAAAACCATCAAATCTTCTTTGTCTTTTTGGCACTATTACAGGAGTAAAATTACTATTACGATCTCGTGGTACATCAATTTCAATTTTACCTTCTTGAGTTATTAATTTTTTTGAAGTTATGCCATTAAGAGCATTTTCACTATTACTATGTTGATTTTTTTCATATCCTAAATAATTTTGCATTTCAGAATTCAACATTTTTTCCACTAATCTTTTTGTTAATTCTTTATATAAACCTTCTTCTTTAAAAACTGTTGTTAAATCTTCAGTATTTTCTAGTAATAAATCTACTGCTCGTGATATTGGATCATTATTATTAATGTTTTGTTTTTTAACCATTTGTAACTCACTCTTTCTAGTCATTTAATTATATTTACTATAATTAATTAAACATAGTTATTTTTGTAAGTTACACAGATTACTAAACATTACCTACTTAGCAATTGAAAATATAACAAAAAAATGAACAATGCCCATTCAAAATTGAAATACAGCAATTGCTCATTTTATGATAAAATTTGAAGACAGAATTAATCTAAACTAGTACCTTGTAAAACAAAGATACACAGATTACATAAAAGCCTCATTTTTTCTTTTCACTCTACCGATAAAAACTGTTCTAGATTTTCTTCTTGTATAATTTGTTTTCAAAAATTAATCGCATTATCAGGAATTTTTAATTCAGGAAAAAAGTAATCAAAATTAATTCGTGCTTGTTCTTGTTTAAATTTTATAATTTCAAAATATTGCTCTGGAAATGATTCTTTAACTATATTTTTTAACGGACTTCTCCCCACATGTACTTGTGGAGGAAACAATGAAATTGAATGAGTTCAACAATATATTTCAAACAGAAAAAGATTGTTTGAAATATATAGCAAGTTTGAAGGAAAACAAATGTATGAGGTGTTCTTGAACAAATTTGAATACTTCTGATTTAAGAAGAATAAGATGTTTGAAATGTCATCAAACATTTAGTATTCTTCATGACACCATTTTTTACAAGTCACAAACACCTTTGACATCTTGGTTTTATCTCATCTTTAGATGAATAAACACCAAACATGGAATTCCATCAACTGATGTTGCAAAAGAATTGGGAGTAACTTTGAAAACTGCTTGAAGAATGGGTCATAAAATCCGAAGTGCAATTGCAAAACAAGAACCTCAATTCATTTTTGAGGGCATAGTGCAAATGGATGAAATGTATCTTTCACATATGGGTTTTAAAAAACAAGGAAGATCCTTAAAAAATAAAACTTTGATTGTTGGGATTTATGAAAAAACAACCAATAATTTAATTGTGAAAGTGTTGAAAAATGCAAATCAAAAAAATCTTTTGCAATTTGCAAGAAACCACATTTCTTCAAAGTGTGATGTACATACTGATTCTTGAAAAGGATATCGCCATTTTAAATCAGTTTTCACTAAGCATGAAACAGTTAACCATCAAGATGGTTATGTTTCAAAAACTGGTGTAAACATAAACCAGATTGAATCGGCATGAAAGCACATCAGACGAACATTTAAAACACATATCAAAGTTGAAAAACATCATGTTCATTTATACGCAAAAGAATCGGCATATAAATTCAACAATATACCTAGTTTTGAAACTGTAATGTTATGTTTGATTTAAAAATGTGGGGAGAAGTCCGTAGATAGGCTTTTCTCAGCATTTATGTGATAAAATTTAAAAATAGTACATAAAGGGAGAAAAGCCTTTTTTAATTCAATAATTAATTTATGTTCTTCATTAAAATTCGCTGTTCTTTCTCAATTCATTCTAATGAATCTATTAAATTTTCTAATAAAAGTTCATCAAATACTAAAAACTTTTTATTATTATAAAGAGAAAATAATTCTTTATAAAGATGATGAACAATATTTAAAAAACAAAATAATGAATCTGCTTTAATTAAACTATTAAAAAATATAGTAAGGTCATCACTATTAATTGTTTTTATTAATTGTTTGCAATATTTTTTTCTATTTTTGCACTTGTAATCTTAGAAGTTATTTCTTTTCTAAAATCCTTAATATTTTTTTGCTTTTTATTATCAGAACCTATTTCTTGAATTTCTGTAGGCACTTTTTTACATCCTTTCAAATAAAAAAAACCATTTATTTTATTAAAAATAAAACAATGGGCTTGAAAAACATATTTTTTTAAATTTTTTATTTTAAATTTTCATTAAAATAAGCAAAGGAACAATTCTAAAATAAATTAGTTATAATTTATTTGAAAAAGTTAATTAACAATTTCTAAAATCTCTTGTTAATTACCTATAATAATGCATATGGTTTATTTCTAATATTTGAGATAACTATTGCTAAATAATAGCATGTATAAAATGTATTGCAAATAATATACAAAAATCATACTTTATATTACATTAATTTTACTAATTAAAATGATAAATAAAATCATATTCAATTAATTTTAACACTTTTATTATGAAATAAATTTTATTTTGTAAATAAAATATTTTATAATAAAAATACTATTTATATATAGAATAAGGGTTACATAAATCCACTATTATAAATAGTACTACTTAAAGGGGGAGGAAATTATGAGCAAATTATTAACATCAACACCAAAAAAAGATGGTTTTTTTGCCCCAATTGAATCAATAGAACATAAAGGCACATGAATGATTTGACCGCTTATGAAAGATAATTAACAAAAAGAATGTCAACCAGCACGAACTGTTTTTGCAAAAATAGCTAACTCAATTAATAAGCATGAACCAGTAAAAATTATTATTAATAAAAGTAATTGAAATGAAGCTCGCAAACTATTAGATCCAACTATCAAATTAATCGATATTAAATATCAAGATAGTTGAGCGCGTGATATGGGACCAATTTATTTATTAGACTTGGTGCAAAACCTTTAATTTTAACAATTTAACGATTATTATTAATATTAAAGGTGATAGTTATTATGTTGAAAAAATATAAAGATGATCAAGAATTTTATAGTTTAGTCGGCATAAAGCCACAAACATTTTATAAAATGCTTGAAATTTTAAAAATTGCTGAGTCTAAACAAAAATATTATGGTGGTAGAAAAAATAAAATTGTAATTGAAGAGCGTTTATTAATGACTTTAGAATATTGAAAAGACTATAGTAGTTATAGAGTTATTGCAAAAAGATATAATATTAGTCATACTAGTTGCATTCGTAATATTTTTTGAATTGAAAATATTTTAATAAAAAGCGGAATTTTTAATTTACCTGGAAAAAAAGATTTAACAAAAAATAAAGGTACTAATAATAATTTGTTAGCTATTGATGCTACTGAAACTCCAATTGAAAGAATTAAAAAAAACTAAAATTACTTTTTTCAGGTAAAAATAAACATCATTCTCTCAAATCCCAAATAATTATTGATATTTCCAATGGAAAAATTATTTTAATTTTCAAAAAAACTCTTGATGAAATAAAAAAAATCATCAACCTGGCCTAAAATTTGATTTTATTTAATTTTGGGATTTATTTTTTTTACAAACTGAAATATAATGCTTCAGATTTTGCATAAGGTGATATTTTATAATGTTGGTATTTAAATTTTCATAAATTGAGGTAATTTTGAATATTGGTAAATCCAATGCCATGATAATGAGTAATAAATTCTTTTAAACTTGATTGTATTTTACTGATATTACTTAAATTTTTATAATTTAATTCTTTATTTTCTTTTGATTTAAATTTCTTGAGAGTACATTTTGTTTGTTTAGCTACTGTATCATATAGTATTTGCATATCACAAACTATAATTGATTTTTCTTCGATAAGCTTAGATGTTAAATTTTCTTGTACTCATTTTTTTGTTAATCTTTTAGTATTTGTTGTTTGAGCATAAATATTTTTATTTTCATCAATTGCCATTTCAATACAACAGTTTAAATCTTTAGCATTTTCTTCAATTCATTTTTTTCTTGGATCATCTGGATTTTTTAAATTTCCTTTATGAATTTCTTTGATAAAAGTTTCATCAATTTCAATTCTACCTTTTAATTTTGTGAATGGTTTTTGTGTTTTTGCTAATTGTGATGATTTCATAAATTTTTGACGATTAAATCATGCTGATGTTTTTGAAATTTTAGCAAATTGAGAAATAGTATAAGCAGATTGACCTAACAATGACAATCAAATTATTCAATCTCATTGTTCATGAGATAAATGACTTCAATAGACTTGGTGCAAAACCTTTAATTTTAACAATTTAACGATTATTATTAATATTAAAGGTGATAGTTATTATGTTGAAAAAATATAAAGATGATCAAGAATTTTATAGTTTAGTCGGCATAAAGCCACAAACATTTTATAAAATGCTTGAAATTTTAAAAATTGCTGAGTCTAAACAAAAATATTATGGTGGTAGAAAAAATAAAATTGTAATTGAAGAGCGTTTATTAATGACTTTAGAATATTGAAAAGACTATAGTAGTTATATAGTTATTGCAAAAAGATATAATATTAGTCATACTAGTTGCATTCGTAATATTTTTTGAATTGAAAATATTTTAATAAAAAGCGGAATTTTTAATTTACCTGGAAAAAAAGATTTAACAAAAAATAAAGGTACTAATAATAATTTGTTAGCTATTGATGCTACTGAAACTCCAATTGAAAGAATTAAAAAAAACTAAAATTACTTTTTTCAGGTAAAAAGAAACATCATTCTCTCAAATCCCAAATAATTATTGATATTTCCAATGGAAAAATTATTTCAACTGCTTTTTGTTTCGGAAGCATTCATGATTTTAAATTGCTTCTAAAATCCAAAACTTTTATTCATCCAGAAAAAAAGTTTTTGTTGATTCGGGTTATCAAGGTATACAAAATATTCATAAAAATACATTTTTGCCATTTAAAAAAAGTAAATACAATCAATTAACACCAATTCAAAAAGAATACAATAAAACTTTAAGTAAAATTAGAATTAAAATTGAACACGTATTTGCTAAACTAAAACGTTTTAAAATTTTAAGTTTAAAATATCGCAATAAAATACGAAGATTTGCATTAAGATTTAATTTAATAGCAGGAATATATAATTTTGAATTACCTTAGTTTTGCACCAAGTCTATTGAATCAATTTCAAAAAAATAAACAAAATGCAGGCAGAAAATTAATAATTTTAAATTGAACAGAAATTAATAGTATTAATCATTTGTTAATTACTAAAAAGTATGCTCTTGATATAATTGCTAACTTTTTAAAGGAAAATAAAATAAAAAGTATTTCAACAAAAACTTTATATAACATGTTTAAAACAAATCGAATGGGTTTTGATGAAAATAACTTATTGAGAAAAGGCAAAAATAAATCTCACAAACAAAAAGAAACTAGGGGCAAAATTAATAATTGTAAGTCTATTCATGAAAGAAATTTAATCATTCCTAATATTAAAAATATACAAGAATTTGGTCATTTAGAAGGTGATACTATCATTGGCAAAGATCATAAAAGTTCTATTATTACTTTGGCTGATATATGATCAAAAACCACAATTCCTTTAGTAACTAAAAATCATAAATCAGAAAATATTACGAAAAGTATAATAAAATTTATTTCAAAGTTACAAAAAGGAACAGTTAAAACCATTACTTTTGAACGTGGTAAAGAATTTAGTAAATGAAGATTAATCGAAAAAATTTGTAATGTCCAAATTTATTTTGCAGATCCTGGTAAACCTTGCCAAAGGGGTTTAAATGAAAATAATAATGGTATTTTAAGAAGATATTTACCAAAATCTACAGATCTATCTTCATATAAACAAAAAGATTTAAATTTTATAGCATTTCAAATTAATTCTACACCCAGAAAATCGCTCTCTTATAAAAGACCAATAGATTTAATACAATTATTTTAAAAAACTGTCCCATTTATATTTACAACTCAGGAAAAAAATAAATCCCAAAATTAAATAAAATCAAATTTTAGGCCAGGTTGATGATTTTTTTTATTTCATCAAGAGTTTTTTTGAAAATTAAAAGAATTTATAGCAGAAGAAGGTACTGAACGTGATTATTATACAAAAACAGAAACTAATAATTTATTATATAAAAAACAAGATAAATTAATTGCTGGTGAAAATATTAAAATTGATGAAAAAACTAATACTATTAGTGCTACTGGTGGTAAAGCAGATTTATCTTTTAATTTTCACAAAAAAATCTTGATATTACTTTTAATTTAAAATGAAAAGTAATATTTTTATATCAGGGGTGATTTTTTGTTACTAATAATGAATTAATTGATGTTTTAAAAAACAAAAAAGATGAAGAATTTATAAAAATTATTAGACATTTTAAAAATAGAATTAAACAAATTGAGAAAAAAGAAAAATTAGATGCAATTGATAAAAAATTTAAAGAAAAAGGAATTCAATGTCCAAATTGTAAATCTTATTGATGTGTAAAAAATGGTTTTAAGAATAATAAGCAAAAATATTTATGCAAAGATTGTAAAAGTAGCTTTGATGCTTTAAGAAATCATTTTTTTACATTGAAGTCATTTATCTAATGAACAATGAGATTGAATAATTTGATTGTCATTGTTAGGTCAATCTGCTTATACTATTTCTCAATTTGCTAAAATTTCAAAAACATCAGCATGATTTAATCGTCAAAAATTTATGAAATCATCACAATTAGCAAAAACACAAAAACCATTCACAAAATTAAAAGGTAGAATTGAAATTGATGAAACTTTTATCAAAGAAATTCATAAAGGAAATTTCAAAAATCCAGATGATCCAAGAAAAAAATGAATTGAAGAAAATGCTAAAGATTTAAACTGTTGTATTGAAATGGCAATTGATGAAAATAAAAATATTTATGCTCAAACAACAAATACTAAAAGATTAACAAAAAAATGAGTACAAGAAAATTTAACCTCTAAGCTTATCGAAGAAAAATCAATTATAGTTTGTGATATGCAAATACTATATGATACAGTAGCTAAACAAACAAAATGTACTCTCAAGAAATTTAAATCAAAAGAAAATAAAGAATTAAATTATAAAAATTTAAGTAATATCGGTAAAATACAATCAAGTTTAAAAGAATTTATTACTCATTATCATGGCATTGGATTTACCAATATTCAAAATTACCTCAATTTATGAAAATTTAAATACCAACATTATAAAATATCACCTTATGCAAAATCTGAAGCATTATATTTCGGTTTGTAAAAAAAATAAATCCCAAAATTAAATAAAATCAAATTTTAGGCCAGGTTGATGATTTTTTTTATTTCATCAAGAGTTTTTTTGAAAATTAAAAGATTTATCTGATTATTATAAAAAAGAAGAAATAGATAAAAAATTAGATAATAATGGTATTTGACGAGAAATTGGTGATAGATGAGATAATAGACAATAGACTTGGTGCAAAACTAAGGTAATTCAAAATTATATATTCCTGCTATTAAATTAAATCTTAATGCAAATCTTCGTATTTTATTGCGATATTTTAAACTTAAAATTTTAAAACGTTTTAGTTTAGCAAATACGTGTTCAATTTTAATTCTAATTTTACTTAAAGTTTTATTGTATTCTTTTTGAATTGGTGTTAATTGATTGTATTTACTTTTTTTAAATGGCAAAAATGTATTTTTATGAATATTTTGTATACCTCGATAACCTGAATCAACAAAAACTTGTTTTTCTGGATGAATAAAAGTTTTAGATTTTAGAAGCAATTTAAAATCATGAATGCTTCCGAAACAAAAAGCAGTTGAAATAATTTTTCCATTGGAAATATCAATAATTATTTGGGATTTGAGAGAATGATGTTTCTTTTTACCTGAAAAAAGTAATTTTAGTTTTTTTTAATTCTTTCAATTGGAGTTTCAGTAGCATCAATAGCTAACAAATTATTATTAGTACCTTTATTTTTTGTTAAATCTTTTTTTCCAGGTAAATTAAAAATTCCGCTTTTTATTAAAATATTTTCAATTCAAAAAATATTACGAATGCAACTAGTATGACTAATATTATATCTTTTTGCAATAACTCTATAACTACTATAGTCTTTTCCATATTCTAAAGTCATTAATAAACGCTCTTCAATTACAATTTTATTTTTTCTACCACCATAATATTTTTGTTTAGACTCAGCAATTTTTAAAATTTCAAGCATTTTATAAAATGTTTGTGGCTTTATGCCGACTAAACTATAAAATTCTTGATCATCTTTATATTTTTTCAACATAATAACTATCACCTTTAATATTAATAATAATCGTTAAATTGTTAAAATTAAAGGTTTTGCACCAAGTCTAATCAAATAATTCTTTTAATTTTCAAAAAAACTCTTGATGAAATAAAAAAAATCATCAACCTGGCCTAAAATTTTATTTTATTTAATTTTGGGATTTATTTTTTTTACAAACTGAAATATAATGCTTCAGATTTTGCATAAGGTGATATTTTATAATGTTGGTATTTAAATTTTCATAAATTGAGGTAATTTTGAATATTGGTAAATCCAATGCCATGATAATGAGTAATAAATTCTTTTAAACTTGATTGTATTTTACTGATATTACTTAAATTTTTATAATTTAATTCTTTATTTTCTTTTGATTTAAATTTCTTGAGAGTACATTTTGTTTGTTTAGCTACTGTATCATATAGTATTTGCATATCACAAACTATAATTGATTTTTCTTCGATAAGCTTAGATGTTAAATTTTCTTGTACTCATTTTTTTGTTAATCTTTTAGTATTTGTTGTTTGAGCATAAATATTTTTATTTTCATCAATTGCCATTTCAATACAACAGTTTAAATCTTTAGCATTTTCTTCAATTCATTTTTTTTCTTGGATCATCTGGATTTTTGAAATTTCCTTTATGAATTTCTTTGATAAAAGTTTCATCAATTTCAATTCTACCTTTTAATTTTGTGAATGGTTTTTGTGTTTTTGCTAATTGCGATGATTTCATAAATTTTTGACGATTAAATCATGCTGATGTTTTTGAAATTTTAGCAAATTGAGAAATAGTATAAGCAGATTGACCTAACAATGACAATCAAATTATTCAATCTCATTGTTCATGAGATAAATGACTTCAATGTAAAAAATGATTTCTTAAAGCATCAAAGCTACTTTTACAATCTTTGCATAAATATTTTTGCTTATTATTCTTAAAACCATTTTTTACACATCAATAAGATTTACAATTTGGACATTGAATTCCTTTTTCTTTAAATTTTTTATCAATTGCATCTAATTTTTCTTTTTTCTCAATTTGTTTAATTCTATTTTTAAAATGTCTAATAATTTTTATAAATTCTTCATCTTTTTTGTTTTTTAAAACATCAATTAATTCATTATTAGTCACAAAAAATCACCCCTGATATAAAAATATTACTTTTAATTTTAAATTAAAAGTAATATCAAGATTTTTTGTGAAAATTAAAAGAAAATAATGCTAATTTATATAATGCTCCATTAGATATTAATAATGAAACCATTAAACAATATTTAATTAATCAAGAGTTTTATAGAAAAAATTGAAATTCTATTTTTAAATTAAGTAAATTAGGAATTAGTGGTTATTTAATTTTTATTGCTAATGATGATTTATATTTTCAAGTAGTTGATATACAACAAAGAGTTTATGATATTACTGGTAAATTAATTCAATGTACTATTTTTTATGATAGTTATGAACAAAATGCACAAATTGTAAGATTATTTGAAATTTATACATTAAATAATGAACAAGTAACTATTAATCGTGCAATTTATAGTATTAGTGATAATAAAAAACGATTTCCACTAGATTTTAAATCATTCATTAATAATCCAAATTTAGAACAAGAACAAACACTAAATATTAATTATATACCAATAGCAATTATGAGAAATAAAGCAAATGAATTAGCAGATTGTAATAAAGTAATGGATAAAATTAAAGCATTAGATGTTATTTATGAACAAATTGTTTTAGATACAATTTTAAATTCACCTAAATTTATATTTAGTCAAACTTATGGTAATGTTCAATCAGCATTAGAAGATGCAGTAAGAACTTTGGTTACTAAAAACTACATATTTAAAAGTGGCGGAGATAGTAACGAACAAAATGAAAATATTAATATGACAAGTAGTAATTTCAAAGGTAAAAATTTAACTGATATATACGATTGAAATGTTAATGAAATATTTAAACGTTGTGGTATTCATATTCCAAGTCAAAAGAAATCTGCACAACAATCAGTTCCCGAAAGTACAGCAGTAAATATTTCAACTATTAATTATATTGAACAAAAATTATGACAATTTAATATTGATATTCTTAAATTTATTCAAATATTAATACGTTTAGATAAAGATTTATTAAATAGTAAAAGCTTTAATATTAATGATGAACAAGAAATTAATAACTTAACAGTTAAATTAAAATTATTTAATCCCGAAAATAACCAATTAATAGGAGAGAACAACGGAAAACAACAACAAACCACAAACGAAGTTTCCACAGAAACAGAAACAAACTAAACTTAATCAAGCAGAAGTAGAAAATGATTATTTAATTGATAATATTCCTTATGACTTTACTAATATGATGAGAGCAACTAGTGACCCCGATATTAATAGAGCATACGATGAATTTAAAAAAAGAACAATTTATATTTATGAAATTGAACGTTTATTTAAAAATAATGAAAATAATACTTTAAAATTTTCAGCAAATACTATTAAAATTGGTTTTATTGATATTGAAAAAGTATTAAAAACTATTGCTGTTGAAACACCAGACTTTACTATGCAATTAAATCAAAGAGCAAGTACTAATATTAATGATAATACAATTGAATATAGTATGACTGATATTAAAAATTTAATTTTTCAAGAAATAAATTTATTAAATCAATTTAAGTTATATGCAGTATCTATTAATGAACCTTTAACTGAAAATAATATTGATAATTTATATATTATTAATAATTATTCACAACCTTATCAAAATCCTAAAACAATAAGTACTAAAAGTATAACTATTATTAAAATTAAAGATTTTAAAACAAGAGATGGTTATCCAATCATTATTAAATTACAAAAACCATTAGATAAAGATACAAAAGTTATTGGTTTAAAAATTAAAGCACCTAGAAGCATTATTTTTGGTAATATAAAGGTACTTGGTGAAGTTGACAATATGGAAGTATACCCAAAGTTATTTGTTAAAGATAAGATAGCATTTCCACTGTTATCAATGCCTATTGAAACTCAACCAAAAGTTAGAATTTTACAACAATGATTTAGTGAACAAATATTACATTGAAATTTAGCAAAACAATTTATTGGACAATAAAAATCAGTATTAGATTTAATTGCTATTGGTGGCGGAAGTGAAACAAGAAAAGAAATTATTAATAATGCAAGAGTAACTAATGCTAAAATAGGATATGATGTTACTAAAAATTCAAAAGTATGACCGTTATCTGATGAACCAGAATTAAAAGATAAAAAATTAGAGTCATAATTTTTAACAGGTGACTATAATTTATTTATTTCTACAACCGATAAATTTCATGATGTTGAACTAGAAATAAAAGATAGACCACCAATTGATAGTTTACAAAAAGTATTATTGGATATGTTAACTTATACATATACTTATAATAGAAATTTTGATGGTGCATCATTAAGTAATGTTTTAAAAGAAATGAATGATTTAGATAAAATGCGTGCTAAGTTTGAGGGACAAAAACCAAATGAAGTTATTACTAATTTATTTAAACAATGAGAATTAGATTATCCTAACTATACAAATTTACCACAAGTTAAAATATTAAAACAAATAGTTATAATGCTATCAAAAAAATATTTATTCAACCATGTCTATTAATAATGGTTTAAACGATGACTATAAATTATTATTGCCCTATTATTTTGAATTAAAATCAAATCCTATACATTCTACACCCGATAAGTTTTGAGAATTTAAAGATATAAAAGTAGTACTAAAATCTGCATATTTTAATTTTACAGATATCAATAATATTAAACTAAAAAACAATGACATTAGTCAAAATGAATTATTAAAATTAGATGATAATCAATTTAACTGACTATCCATAACTAATGAATTAGAAAGCAATAATATACCATCATTAATTCCGGCAGATTGAACATTAGGTAATGGTGAGTATGGTAAATATTTTACACGATTAGTAATTGATAAAAATAAATTAGAAAGTTTTTTAAATTTATATGGTTCAAATAAATATCAATTATTTTCTAAATTAGAATTTTATAAAGAAATTTCACAAATTGATAATAATAATGATTTTGAATTACAAATTGAAAATCCGATTAACAATTTAAATCGAATTGAAGTTAGTGGAGTATTTGGTGCTGGTAATTATGATTTAATTTTAGTAACAGATAAACAAGAAATAAAATTAAAAAATATTAATTTATTTGATAAATATAATGAAAATATTTCTTATATAAATTTAGAGATTTAATTATCAAAATATCCATCTGGATAAATACCATCTCATTTTACTGCGTCATCAGTTAATTTATTTGATGCTCAGTAAAGAGTAATTTTATGTTTATTATTTACTGGTCTTGCTCAAATTATTGCCCCCCCGGTGTGCTTCATGGTCATAATCAAAAAAATATGTTAATTGATTAGTTTTATTATATGAAACTATTCCTAATATTAAACCAGTAACACCAGTTATTACAGCAAATGATAATGCTATTTTTTGAAAATTTGTTTTTATTCATATTTTCATATTAAATTACTCCTTTTTTAAAATTTATAAAACTTTACAACTATTTGAGCAATAATTACTTTTTTCATTAGTTTTAATTTCATTATTATTTATACTATTTACTCATTTTGGACAATTTTCATTTTTTCATTTTTTTTCAAAAAATAAATCTCATTTTATAATCACTTTTTTAAGTTTATTTATTTTTTCATTTATTTGCATAATTTTGATTCTATTTTCTTTGTTTTTATTAATTTTTCCAAAAGTAAAAATTGTAATAAAAAAATTTTTTATTTTTGGTTCTTTTTTAATTTTTATTATTTCATTATTCATATCAGTAATTGTACTTTTTGCAAGTTCAATTTTTTCTTTAACTATTTGTTCAGTTGTTTCTCTTGAATTTGCCTTTTCTAAAAAATTAAAAATTCAATTATATTCTTCTTCAATAATATTCATTATTTTAATTACTCCTTTTTTCCTTGATTTTACTTATAAAGTATACTATTTTTGATTATTTTTACAAGTATGTTTTTAAACACAAAATAACGCCTAAATTAAAGGCGTTTATTTTGTGAGACCAATAATATTAATGATATTCAACTTGTTTATTATATAGCAAATGTGAAGATGCTTTTTTTCACACTAGCATTATTTTTACCCCTAATTACATTTTTATATGGATATAGTGCATAAAACAATGCATCATATGGGTCTTGATACATATTTTTGTCTGGAATGTTAGTTTTTGTTTCATCATAACGTAATTCTTCTAAACATTGAGTAGTTTTTGGTAAATCATCTTTATTAGCATAAAAGTTTCCATAACTCATAATATTTCTCATTCATACTACTCTATTAGTTAATCCTGCTTCTTGATTTAGATTTGAAGCATGTTTAATAGCGGTTTGTGTTATTAAAATAGTATTATGTTCATCTATTAATTTTTGATTTAATCAATCAATGGCTGTTCTTGCTTTATCATCATAAAAATAAATTGCTTGGTCAAAATTTTCAAAATTATCCATTAATCCTAAAATTTCATTTACATAAGCATTAATTTTTTCATTTTCATTAATAAAATCATTTGGAGTAACTACTAATTCACAAATAACATAAGAGTCATAATATCCAGTATTATTATATTCTTTAAAACCAACTATCATAAATACAGTATGGTCTTTTGGACCGGTTGCTCAATCAATACCAACACTATAAAAATCAAATTTATACATATCTTTTTCTTGATTATAAAATTGTTTTAAGTCATATAATTGTCAATATTTTACTGTTTTTTGAAATGGAAAAATTGTTGCATCACTATCTAAAAATTCAAAACCATAAAAAACAGTATTAAATTCATCTGGATTACTTTTTTTCATTTCTAATAATGTTCTTTTTTGAATGTCTGGTATTTTTTTTCAAAACGGTTGAATAGTAAATCTTAAAACAAATAAGCCTAAACCACTAAATATATCTTTATTTTCATAATAAATTTTGCCAACTTTTTTAAGATTTTTAATTATTTCATCATTTAATGGTAAAAATGGCGTACAGTATTTTAAATAAAATGGATGATATTTATCATAAGGATTACATGTAAAAGTAATAAAGAAACTTTTATAAAAATAACGAGTAATTAATTTTCCAAAAGTAGGACTATATATATTTTTATCAATAAAAGTTCAACTTCATTCTTTAATAGGTTCTTTTGATACTTTAATACGATTACTTCTAAACATAGAGTTTTGTAAACGTTCATATCGATATGTTAATTGTTTTTCAGTTAATGTTTCCTTTTCTTCTGCCATAATAATTTCATCTGTTCTTGAACCTAAAAAACTTGAACCACCGGCCTCTTTTCCAAAAATCTTATTACCATTAGCATAACCAATAAAGTCAATTTGTTGATTACTAGGAAAAATAATACATCCACCGTCCTTAGTAATTTTTCATTTAATACCATGTGGATTATTAGGTAATAAATTAATATTATATGTATCTAATAAAACTTGACAAACATTCATTAAAGCACCAATTGTAGTTTCACTATGAGTATTTTCATATCGTCTTACTTCTTGAACACTACTATCACTAAAATTACAACATATAAATAAATCAAATGCTAAACAATTTCAAGTTTTTCTTGTTCCTCGAGCAGTTGGAACAAAACGATAAAAACAATTAGTTGTAAAAAATTCTGCTCATTCATCACCAACAAATTGTTTAAAAATATCTCAACTAAAACCATAATTATTATCACTAAAATTAAGATTATATTTTTTATTTAATTGTGCATAACTAGTGATAAAAGCCATATTTACTCCTTATTTTTAAAAAAAATTAAACTTAAATTATTAACAAACAAAAATTTAGAAAGGAACATTAAAAATGTTTATATTACCATTCACAAATCATTTTGATTGAGACAAACACGATTTTAATCAAAATGAATTAAGTTTAAAACATCAATTAATTCATTATTAGTCACAAAAAATCACCCCTGATATAAAAATATTACTTTTAATTTTAAATTAAAAGTAATATCAAGATTTTTTGTGAAAATTAAAAAAAATAGACGATTATTTATGAAGTATATGTGATAAATCTGAATATAAATAATATAGATTTAGAAAAAGAAAATTAAAAGCAAAAAAAGGTTTATTAACTTATAAACGATGTATTTGTACACATTATAACAAAAAAACACAAAAAATTGAATACGTATCTTTATTAGATAATTATCTTGGTGTTAAAAAATATAGCAAACTTGCACCAAATGTTATTAAACAAATTTTAAAATATTTTGCTGATGATAAAAAGTATCGTGATGTTTGTGATACTTTTATTGAAGACTTAATAAGTACTAGTACCGTTTGTAGAACATATCAAAAATTTGAATTACCAAAAGTTAATATTCCTAAAATACTATTACAACCAAATCAAATTTTGTATATAAATATTGATGATGGGCATAGAAAATTTAAATTTAATGAAAAACACAATACTAAAAATTGTAAAAAATGTTCTATGAGATTAATAGTATTTTGTACTGGTAAAAAGAAAAATGGAAAATTAATTAATAAAAGAGCAGCGTGTAAAATAAGAGTATCAAAAACAGAAATTGGTGCTGAAAAAACTGCAAAATTAATTGAAAAATATGGTAATTTATATTTTGAAAATTTTGACCAAGCAAATTTAATAGTTTGTGGAGATAGTGCAAAATGAATTAGAAAAACTGCTACAATTTTAAATGCTAAATTTATTTTAGATAAATTTCATGCTTTTCATGTTTTATTTCTTGGTATAATGGCCGGAAGAAGAAAAAATAAAATTGCTAAATTACACTATCAAAATGCAATAACTTTATTTGAAAAAGGTCAATATTATGAATTAATTGATTTTTTACAATCATTAACTTTGTAATATAAAAAATTAAAAGTTGGTTATTTTATTAATGCAAAAGATGGTGTATTAAACCAAGCACTAGTTGAAAATATTGGTTGCTTTACTGAAACTAATATTAAACAAATTTTAAAGCATATGATTGGTGATAGAACCTATAACATTGATATGTATACAAAAATGGTTAATTTTAAATGCTATCAAATAAATGCTGCCATCCAGTTATTATAAAACTTTAATTGTAAAATTAAAAAGGACACTTATATAAAAATTAAATTGTGTTAGTTCTATAATTAAGAAAAGAAAGGAATTAGCGCAATGTATAAGTATCTGAGTATTGAATCAATAATAGCAATAAAAGAATATAAAAATTATGGATTTTCGATTCGTAAAATAGCAAAAATTGTTGATTATAGTAAATCAACTGTACATAGAGTTTGTAGATTATTAAATAAAAACTTATTGCCATTAGAAATATTGAATCAATTTCAAAAAAATAAACAAAATGCAGGCAGAAAATTAATAATTTTAAATTTAACAGAAATTAATAGTATTAATCATTTGTTAATTACCAAAAAGTATGCTCTTGATATAATTGCTAACTTTTTAAAGGAAAATAAAATAAAAAGTATTTCAACAAAAACTTTATATAACATGTTTAAAACAAATCGAATGGGTTTTGATGAAAATAACTTATTGAGAAAAGGCAAAAATAAATCTCACAAAAAAAAGAAACTAGGGGCAAAATTAATAATTGTAAGTCTATTCATGAAAGAAATTTAATCATTCCTAATATTAAAAATATACAAGAATTTGGTCATTTAGAAGGTGATACTATCATTGGCAAAGAACATAAAAGTTCTATTATTACTTTGGCTGATATATGATCAAAAACCACAATTCCTTTAGTAACTCAAAATCATAAATCAGAAAATATTACGAAAAGTATAATAAAATTTATTTCAAAGTTACAAAAAGGAACAGTTAAAACCATTACTTTTGATCGTGGTAAAGAATTTAGTAAATGAAGATTAATCGAAAAAATTTGTAATGTCAAAATTTATTTTGAAGATCCTGGTAAACCTTGCCAAAGGGGTTTAAATGAAAATAATAATGGTATTTTAAGAAGATATTTACCAAAATCTACAGATCTATCTTCATATAAACAAAAAGATTTAAATTTTATAGCATTTCAAATTAATTCTACACCCAGAAAATCGCTCTCTTATAAAAGACCAATAGATTTAATACAATTATTTTAAAAAACTGTCCCATTTATATTTACAACTCAGGAACAATTATCACAGTGAATTCAATTATCATCAT
The DNA here is from genome assembly GCF_964030805.1 of Spiroplasma endosymbiont of Zeiraphera isertana. Classification (GTDB taxonomy): domain Bacteria; phylum Bacillota_I; class Bacilli_A; order Mycoplasmatales; family VBWQ01; genus Spiroplasma_E. The sequence continues at coordinate 33,642 of NZ_OZ034965.1, read as the reverse complement.
AGGCAGTTTGATTTTCTTCTATTTTAATAAAAAACAATTCTGGGTAGCCAGAATTGTTTTTAAAGAAAAATTAAAAGTTATTAACGATCATCACCATTATTAATAGTACCTTTAACAATAACATAATCACATTTTGTTAATGCAGATAAATCTTTACCACCGGCATAAGAAATAGCAGATTGTAAATCTTCTTCCATTTCTTTATAAGTATCAGCAATTGAACCTTTATATGGAACAAGTATTTTTTTACCTTCAATATTTTTCGCTTCTGCTTTGTTAAAAATACTTGCTGATCCAAAATATTCTTTGTAAGATTGACCATTTATTGTAACAATTTTGCCAGGTGATTCATCATAACCCGCTAAAATACTTCCTGCCATAATCATAGTGGCACCAAAAGCTATTGCTTTAGCAATATCACCATTACATCTAATACCACCATCTGCAATTAATGGTTTAGTGGTGCTATTGGCAACATCTTGTAAAGCATTTAATTGTCAACCACCTGTACCAAATCCAGTTTTTAGTTTAGTAATACAAGCTTTTCCTGGACCAACACCAAATTTAATTGCATCAGCGCCTCATTTTTCTAAATCTTTAACAGCGGTTTTTGTCATAACGTTACCAGCAATAATAAAAGGTTTAGTATTTGTTTTAGCAAAAGTAGTTTTTATAAATTTAATCATTTCTTCCATAGCATTACTATGACCATGAGCAATATCAATAGTAATAAATTCCGGAATTAGATTCAGTGTGATTAATTGTTCAAGTAACTCTTTATCCTCTTTTTTAACACCAATGCTAATTGAAGCATATAACTTTTGTTCATGCATACTTTTAATAAATTTAATTTGATCGATATTAAAACGGTGCATTACATAAAAGTAATTATTTTTAGCCAATCAAATACATAATTCTTGGTTAATGACAGCACTCATATTTGCTGGAATAATTGGAATTTTAAAAGTAAAACCATTTAGTTTAACACTGGTATCACATTCTTTTCGTGATTTAACTATTCCTTTATTTGCAATTAGATTTATATCTTCAAAATCAAATTTCACATTCATTTTTTATTTATTCTCCTTAGTCTTTACTAATTGTAATAGTCAAAATATGTACATATTATTTTATAACGTTTTAAATAAAATGCTAAAGGACTAAAACACCATTAGTATTATATATTATTTTTTTGAAATTTAATTATCTTTATTATTAATTAAGTCTGATAATTGGTTAATCATTTTCTTTAAATTAGTAATTAATGGGTTATAAACATCAATTTGTATTAAATCAACACCCGCATCTTTTAAAATATCTAATGGATATTTGCTGCCACCGGCTTTTAAAAAGTTAAGTAAATTTTCTTTTTTGCCATTTTTAACATCTTCATAAAGTTTATAAGAAACGGTAATTGAAGTAGCATATTTATAAACATAATAAGGCGAGTGGAAAAAATGAAGAATTCGTGGTCATGAGTATCCTTTTGCTTTTTCTTCGTATTTATCTAATGCTTTTTGTCCATATTTATTAGCTGTATTTTCAAATAAATCAGCCAAAATATCGGCGTTTAATGGCACTTCTTTTTCTACTAATTTATGTGCTTCTCATTCAAATTCAGCAAATTGAATTTGACGAAAAAAAGTACCAATTACGGTTTCAATATGAGTTTGTAGTAAGTAAATGCGTTCTTGATTATTTGATGCTTTATTATATAAATAATCAAAGGCTAGATGTTCATTAACTGTTGAAGCAACTTCAGCTAAAATAATTGGATAGTCAGCATTTGGATATTTTTGATATTTTTCTGAAAATAGGGTGTGAACAGAATGACCTAATTCATGAGCTAGTGTATTAAGTGAATTAATAGTATCATCTCAATTCATTAAAATAATGGGTTCTACGCCATTACCACCCGTTGAATAAGCACCAGTTCGTTTATTTGTGTCTTCATAATAGTCAATTCTACTTGGTAATAATGCTAAGTTTAATTGCTCTAAATATTCATCACCTAAGATACTTAAAATTTCTTTGACTGAATTAATACCTTCTTCAACACTGAATTTTTTGGTTGGTATTGTTGTCATTTTTAAACTAGTATCGGTACTATAAAATTTTTTAAATTTAAAAAATTTACGTTTTAAATTATAAAATTCTTCTACTAAAATAGCATGTTTCTGTCCTGTTTTTATTAGATTTTCATATAGTATTAATGGTACATCATCACTTAATAAACTATATTCTAAAGTAGTTAAATGTTTTTTATTATCTTTTTCTTTATCGTTGTTACGAATTTTTATTTCTTCAACAGCTACTTCTAAAATGCTTTCATAAACTTGTGCTAATGAATGTTTTTTATTTTTAATATCTTCATAAAATTTTTTTGAAATATCAATTCTTAATTGTTGATCTTTTACTGGATTACTATTTTCTAAAATGTCTAAATATAAAGTTTGTGTTAATTCTTGTTCTTTATTTTGATAATTAAACATTGTTTTTTGTTTATCAGCATAAACCAAACTATCATATAAACCACCAGCAGCACTTCTTGATTTGCTAACTTTGCTTAGTAAAGTTTCATCGTGCTCACTTAAAATAAATTTTTCAAATTTAAAAAAAACTTCCATATCATGTTTATATATCATTAATGAGGGGTCATTATTAATTCAGTTTTTAATAGTTTGTAAACCAATAGTTTTGATTTCTGGTTCAATTCATGCTAACTTTTCCGATAACTTACTTTGTTGAGTCGCAAATAAACTAGATAATTGTTGCAATTCTAAGTTAGTTTGATCTAAATCTCCATAATGTAAATATTGCACAACTTTAGAGCCTAACATTGATATTTCTTTGCTAATTGCTAAATATTTTTTAAAGTTATCAATATTATTTAATTTTCCTTTAAAAGTTAAAAGTTGATTAGCAAATTTATCAAACTCAGGTAAAGCTTTTTTTCAAGATTCATTATTAATAAATAAATGCTTAAAATCTCAGCAGTACTTTTTTTTATCTTTTTCATTTAATTCAGAACGCTTCATAGTTTTTGCTCCATTCTATGGTAATATTACAATACAATAATAATACAATAATATTGTTTAACTTATCTATTTTTGTTGTAATTTTCGAAAATATTAATTCAGATATATTGTAATTATTTTGATATTACCATTTAGGAGTGAAAATATGGATAAAAATATTCTACTTAATGTTAGTAGTAAACTTGAATTAAAATTAAAATTAACAGCGGTATTTGCTGATAAAGTTCCTCATGAATTGATTGCTAAAGAAAAAAATAAATTAACATTAATTTCTGAAGATAAAACTTATTACCTATATTTAGGTGATAGTAAAGGCTTAACTCGTAATGATGTTTATATTTTTTTTGTAAATTTTAGTAGTAATAATAGTCAAGATTTGGATATTGATGTCAAATCTTTTGTTACGAGTAATTTAGATGAAAGTATACTTTTACAAACTATATATGAAGCATTATGATTCGGTACTTTTAAAGAATATACTTTAAAAAGTAAAAACAATGAAGAAAAAAAAGTTAAATATAATGTTGTTTCAACAGCAAAATTCCCTAACTATACTTCACAACAACAAATCGAAATTCAAGGAGAAAGTATTAATTTAGCACGTAATTTGCAAGATATGCCACCTAATTTGTTATATCCCGAAGTTTTTGCAAAAAAAATTCAAGATGCAGCAAAAGGTATTAAAAATTTATCAATAAAGGTTTTAGGGCAAAAAGAAATAACAGAACTAAATATGAATTTATTATTAGCAGTTAATGCTGGAAGTAATTTTGATGCTCGTGTTGTTGTTTTAGAATATAAAGGTGATCCACAGCATGCCGATGATATTTTAGGATTAGTTGGTAAAGGAATTACTTTTGATAGTGGTGGTTATTCACTAAAACCTTCTTCAGCAATGAAAGGTATGAAATTTGATATGTCGGGTGCAGCTAGTGTATGTAATGCTGCCATTGCTGCTGCTAAATTACAATTAAAAATAAACTTTGTAGCTGTTGCTTGTTTAACAGAAAATAAGATTGGTAGTCATGCTACTTTAGTAGAAACAGTCTTTACTTCAATGAATGGTAAAACTGTAGAAATTAATAATACCGATGCCGAAGGAAGGTTGGTATTAGCAGATGGTATGACATATGCTTTACGTAAAGGAAAAGCAAATCGTATTATTGAATTATCAACTTTAACTGGTGCAATGCTAGTTGCATTAGGTAGTTATATGACTGGTGCTTTTGCTACTGATGATAAATTATTTAATTATTTTGATTTATCATCACAACAAACTAATGAAGAAATTTGAAGAATGCCGATTCATCAACAAAATATTTCAAATATGCGTTCATCTAAAATAGCTGATTTAAGTAATCTTTCTAAAGATCCATATGGTGGTTCATCAAATGCTGCTGCATTTTTAAAAGAATTTAGCGAAGATAAACCATTTTTACATTTAGATATTGCGGGAACTGCTTATAAAAATGATCGTGGTATGGGTGTATTAGTTAAAACATTAGTTCAATATATGAAAAATTATAGTACAAGTAAATAAAGTGATAAAAAGGAATAATCATAACAATTATTCGGGCGTATAAAGTTAATGGTTAGATTTAAAAAGAAGTTAAATGAGAGATAATACTCTCATTTTTTAATTGTTAAACAATTATAATTAATTATGGCTTTTATCCCTTTATGTACTATTTTTAAATTTTATCACATAAATGGAGATAAAAGCCTACCTAGGAAATTATCCCCGCATGTATTTAAATCAAACACAAAATTACAGTTTCAAAACTAGGTATGTTATTGAATTTATATGCTGATTCTTTTGCATATAAATGAATATTGTGCTTTGAAACTCTTATGTGTGTTCGGAAAGTTCGTCGGATGTGCTTTCATGCTGATTCAATCTGGTTTGTGTTTACACCTGTTGGTGACACATACCCAACTTCATGATTTACGATTTCATGTTTGGGATAGAAGTTTCTTACATATCCCTTCCAAGAATCCGTAAATAGACAGCACTCAGTAAAAATGTGTTTCAATGCAAATCTTAAAAGGTTTTTTTTCATCTGCATTTTTCAGCACCTTCACAATTAGTTTGTTGCTGGTTTTCTCATAAACTCCAACAATCAAAGTTTTATTCAACAAGGATCTTCCTTGTTTTTTAAAACCTAAATGTGAAAGATACATTTCATCCATCTGTGCTGTGCCATCAACAATGAAACCTGCATCTTGATTTCCAATTCTAGTCCTGATTTCATGACACATTCTTCAAGCTGTTTTATAGGTCACACCCAATTCCCTTGCAACATCGGTTGCTGGTATGCCATGCTTTGTGTTTATTCATCTAAAGATGAGATAAAACCAAGATGTCATTTGGGTCTGTGACTTATAAAAAATGGTTCCATAAAGAATACTAAATGTTTGGTTACAGTTCAAACATCGTATTCTTCTCAAATCAGAAGTATTCAAACTAGAAGAAGCACACCTGATGCATTTCATTATTTTCAACTTCGCTATATATTTCAAACAATCGTTTTCAGTTTGAAATATGCTATTGAATTCATTTCAATTCATTTTTTCCTCCACACTAGTACATGCGGGGATAATTTCCTTAATTATTTTATTAAACCAGCACTTTATTAAAGTAATTAATTATTACATAACTAAATAAAAAATTATTTAGGCTATTGTGCTGGAATTAACCAATAGTAATTTTTGTGTTGCTCTTTGAAAATTTCAAAAATTTTGGTTCCCTTCCCCTAGAACCCCTACCCTCCAAGGCTTTGCTAATTACAGTAGCATAAGCCTTACGTATAGTAGATAAGTAGTTGGTAGTATATAAGCCTTTTATCACTGTAGGTGATAAGGTTTATACATAGAAAGGATTTGTAATGATTAATGTTAATTTAGATATTAAAAATAAAATTAAAGAAACAACTAAAGGTATGTTATTAGAAATTGGTGAATATGAAACATGATTTCCTATTAAAGATACTATTATTGATTAAAAAAATAAAAAAAGCATTAAAAATAATTGAAGATTTTTATTATAAATTAGGTAAAAAATCAATAACAAAAGATATTGAAAGTGTTAAAGGTAGTGATATTTTAAAATATATTAAAAATATTCCAAATATTACTAGAAATGAAAATAAATTAATATCTTGTGAATTTTATGAACAATATAATGGTTATTATATTTTTAAAAATGATAAAAATCAAGAATGTTTTAAATATAACATTACATGAGAATAAGATATGAAAAGTTTTAAAATTAATAATCCATATAAAGATAATGATTTAGCAATAAATTATATTGTTATGCCAATGAAAGAAATAAATACTCATAATGAAAAAATATTTTATTTAAAGTATTAAAGGAAATTAAATATGTTATTAAATGTTGAAAAAATAGAATAGACTTGGTGCAAAACCTTTAATTTTAACAATTTAACGATTATTATTAATATTAAAGGTGATAGTTATTATGTTGAAAAAATATAAAGATGATCAAGAATTTTATAGTTTAGTCGGCATAAAGCCACAAACATTTTATAAAATGCTTGAAATTTTAAAAATTGCTGAGTCTAAACAAAAATATTATGGTGGTAGAAAAAATAAAATTGTAATCGAAGAGCGTTTATTAATGACTTTAGAATATTGAAAAGACTATATTAGTTATAGAGTTATTGCAAAAAGATATAATATTAGTCATACTAGTTGCATTCGTAATATTTTTTGAATTGAAAATATTTTAATAAAAAGCGGAATTTTTAATTTACCTGGAAAAAAAGATTTAACAAAAAATAAAGGTACTAATAATAATTTGTTAGCTATTGATGCTACTGAAACTCCAATTGAAAGAATTAAAAAAAACTAAAATTACTTTTTTCAGGTAAAAAGAAACATCATTCTCTCAAATCCCAAATAATTATTGATATTTCCAATGGAAAAATTATTTCAACTGCTTTTTGTTTTGGAAGCATTCATGATTTTAAATTGCTTCTAAAATCTAAAACTTTTATTCATCCAGAAAAACAAGTTTTTGTTGATTCAGGTTATCAAGGTATACAAAATATTCATAAAAATACATTTTTGCCATTTAAAAAAAGTAAATACAATCAATTAACACCAATTCAAAAAGAATACAATAAAACTTTAAGTAAAATTAGAATTAAAATTGAACACGTATTGGCTAAACTAAAACGTTTTAAAATTTTAATTTTAAAATATCGCAATAAAATACGAAGATTTGCATTAAGATTTAATTTAATAGCAGGAATATATAATTTTGAATTACCTTAGTTTTGCACCAAGTCTAATTAATAAAAAATTTATGTAATGAAAAATTATTAAAAAATCAAAAATATATTGAAATACAAGAAATATTAAAAATTATTGAAAGGGATAAATAATTATGGAATGTAGAGAATATAGAATTAAAGGTTCATGTGATATTTGTCATAAAAATTCATCATATGGAAATAGAACTTGTAATAAATGTTTTTATAAATTAATAGGTGAAAAAAATGAAATGTAATATACATAATGAAAAATATATATGAATAAGTGAATTACACGGAATTGATAATAGTTATTATTGTAATAAATGTATTAATGACACGATTGAAGAAGATATGTATTTAACATCAAATAATTGAGATTACTTATATGAATATTATATTAATGAATTACAATTAGAAAATTTTAAAGGAGTATAAAAATAATGAAAAATAAAAGTTTTCAAGAAATAACAAATAATTTACAACAATTTTTTCAAGATATTGAAAATGGTCTATATGGTGAAAGTATTAAAAATGCTTTTAAAAAAGAAAGTAGTGAATAATAATGTCACCTAAAAATATATCTAAAGAAGAATTATTAAATAAAATATTAATAATTAGATTTAGAGAATTAGAATTTCAAAACTTAAAAGAATTTTGTAAAGAAAAAAATATAACTGTATCTGAATTTGTAAGAAATTTAATTAAAAATGCAATTAAAAAAAATAGAAAGAGTGATAAAAATGAATAATTTATATAAAAAAATACTTAAATTACAATTAGAAATTGGTAGTACACCTAAAAATGGTTTTAATAAATTTGGAAATTATAAATATTGATTATTAAGTGATATTTTTAATAAATTTAAATTATTATGTAAAGAATTAAATATTGTGATTACACATGAAGATATATTAACAACTGATAGAAAAATAAATTATTTAGATACTAAAGAAGTAGAAATAACTTATTTTAAAAGATATACAATTATTGATTTAGATAATGATAAAGAATTAAAATATTTTGATATATTAGCTTGTGCTAAAAATACAGATATAGCAAAAGCAAAAGGTAGTGCAGAAACTTATTTTAATTTTCAAAAAAAATCTTGATGAAATAAAAAAAATCATCAACCTGGCCTAAAATTTGATTTTATTTAATTTTGGGATTTATTTTTTTTACAAACTGAAATATAATGCTTCAGATTTTGCATAAGGTGATATTTTATAATGTTGGTATTTAAATTTTCATAAATTGAGGTAATTTTTAATATTGGTAAATCCAATGCCATGATAATGAGTAATAAATTCTTTTAAACTTGATTGTATTTTACTGATATTACTTAAATTTTTATAATTTAATTCTTTATTTTCTTTTGATTTAAATTTCTTGAGAGTACATTTTGTTTGTTTAGCTACTGTATCATATAGTATTTGCATATCACAAACTATAATTGATTTTTCTTCGATAAGCTTAGATGTTAAATTTTCTTGTACTCATTTTTTTGTTAATCTTTTAGTATTTGTTGTTTGAGCATAAATATTTTTATTTTCATCAATTGCCATTTCAATACAACAGTTTAAATCTTTAGCATTTTCTTCAATTCATTTTTTTCTTGGATCATCTGGATTTTTGAAATTTCCTTTGTGAATTTCTTTGATAAAAGTTTCATCAATTTCAATTCTACCTTTTAATTTTGTGAATGGTTTTTGTGTTTTTGCTAATTGTGATGATTTCATAAATTTTTGACGATTAAATCATGCTGATGTTTTTGAAATTTTAGCAAATTGAGAAATAGTATAAGCAGATTGACCTAACAATGACAATCAAATTATTCAATCTCATTGTTCATGAGATAAATGACTTCAATGTAAAAAATGATTTCTTAAAGCATCAAAGCTACTTTTACAATCTTTGCATAAATATTTTTGCTTATTATTCTTAAAACCATTTTTTACACATCAATAAGATTTACAATTTGGACATTGAATTCCTTTTTCTTTAAATTTTTTATCAATTGCATCTAATTTTTCTTTTTTCTCAATTTGTTTAATTCTATTTTTAAAATGTCTAATAATTTTTATAAATTCTTCATCTTTTTTGTTTTTTAAAACATCAATTAATTCATTATTAGTCACAAAAAATCACCCCTGATATAAAAATATTACTTTTAATTTAAAATTAAAAGTAATATCAAGATTTTTTGTGAAAATTAAAAGAAACTTATGCTTATAGATATTTTTTAATGAATTTATTATTATTAAGTGAAGATGAACTTGACCTAGATAATGATAGTGTTAATTTAATTCAAAATAATAAACCACAAAATAATTATATTAATAATAGACTTGGTGCAAAACTAAGGTAATTCAAAATTATATATTCCTGCTATTAAATTAAATCTTAATGCAAATCTTCGTATTTTATTGCGATATTTTAAACTTAAAATTTTAAAACGTTTTAGTTTAGCAAATACGTGTTCAATTTTAATTCTAATTTTACTTAAAGTTTTATTGTATTCTTTTTGAATTGGTGTTAATTGATTGTATTTACTTTTTTTAAATGGCAAAAATTTATTTTTATGAATATTTTGTATACCTTGATAACCCGAATCAACAAAAACTTGTTTTTCTGGATGAATAAAAGTTTTAGATTTTAGAAGCAATTTAAAATCATGAATGCTTCCAAAACAAAAAGCAGTTGAAATAATTTTTCCATTGGAAATATCAATAATTATTTGGGATTTGAGAGAATGATGTTTCTTTTTACCTGAAAAAAGTAATTTTAGTTTTTTTTAAGGCTTTTATCCCTTTATGTACTATTTTTAAATTTTATCACATAAACGGAGATAAAAGCCTACCTAGGAAATTATCCCCGCATGTATTTAAATCAAACACAAAATTACAGTTTCAAAACTCGGTATGTTATTGAATTTATATGCTGATTCTTTTGCGTATAAATGAATATTGTGCTTTGAAACTGTTATGTGTGTTCGGAAAGTTCGTCGGATGTGCTTTCATGCTGATTCAATCTGGTTTGTGTTTACACCTGTTGGTGACACATACCCAACTTCATGATTTACGATTTCATGTTTGGGATAGAAGTTTTTGAAACTTACATATCCCTTCCAAGAATCCGTAAATAGACAGCACTCAGTAAAAATGTGTTTCAATGCAAATCTTAAAAGGTTTTTTTCATCTGCATTTTTCAGCACCTTCACAATTAGTTTGTTGCTGGTTTTCTCATAAACTCCAACAATCAAAGTTTTATTCAACAAGGATCTTCCTTGTTTTTTAAAACCTAAATGCGAAAGATACATTTCATCCATCTGTGCTGTGCCATCAACAATGAAAACTGCATCTTGATTTCCAATTCTAGTCCTGATTTCATGACACATTCTTCAATCTGTTTTATAGGTCACACCCAATTCCCTTGCAACATCGGTGGCTGGTATGCCATGCTTTGTGTTTATTCATCTAAAGATGAGATAAAACCAAGATGTCATTTGGGTCTGTGACTTATAAAAAATGGTTCCATAAAGAATACTAAATGTTTGTTTACAGTTCAAACATCGTATTCTTCTCAAATCAGAAGTATTCAAACTAGAAGAAGCACACCTGATGCATTTCATTATTTTCAAATTCGCTATATATTTCAAACAATCGTTTTCAGTTTGAAATATGCTATTGAATTCATTTCAATTCATTTTTTCCTCCACACTAGTACATGTGGGGATAATTTCCTTTTTTAATTCTTTCAATTGGAGTTTCAGTAGCATCAATAGCTAACAAATTATTATTAGTACCTTTATTTTTTGTTAAATCTTTTTTTCCGGGTAAATTAAAAATTCCGCTTTTTATTAAAATATTTTCAATTCAAAAAATATTACGAATGCAACTAGTATGACTAATATTATATCTTTTTGCAATAACTCTATAACTACTATAGTCTTTTCAATATTCTAAAGTCATTAATAAACGCTCTTCAATTACAATTTTATTTTTTCTACCACCATAATATTTTTGTTTAGACTCAGCAATTTTTAAAATTTCAAGCATTTTATAAAATGTTTGTGGCTTTATGCCGACTAAACTATAAAATTCTTGATCATCTTTATATTTTTTCAACATAATAACTATCACCTTTAATATTAATAATAATCGTTAAATTGTTAAAATTAAAGTTTTTGCACCAAGTCTAATGTAAAAATAACAAATGAAAAATGAGAACCAAGTCAAAAACAATTAGATTATTTTGAAAAATATATGATTACAAATACAGTTTTATTTGATGAATGTATAAGAGAAGATATGGAAAGATTAAATCCAAGTAATAATAAAGATTTTTTAATATTAATGGGTGAAAATTATTTAAAAATTTTATTTGATAAATTTAAAGAAATTCGTGAAAGATTTAAAAATTCTTTAATTGTAAAATTAAAAAGGACACTTATATAAAAATTAAATTGTGTTAGTTCTATAATAGACTTGGTGCAAAACTAAGGTAATTCAAAATTATATATTCCTGCTATTAAATTAAATCTTAATGCAAATCTTCGTATTTTATTGCGATATTTTAAACTTAAAATTTTAAAACGTTTTAGTTTAGCAAATACGTGTTCAATTTTAATTCTAATTTTACTTAAAGTTTTATTGTATTCTTTTTGAATTGGTGTTAATTGATTGTATTTACTTTTTTTAAATGGCAAAAATGTATTTTTATGAATATTTTGTATACCTTGATAACCTGAATCAACAAAAACTTGTTTTTCTGGATGAATAAAAGTTTTAGATTTTAGAAGCAATTTAAAATCATGAATGCTTCCAAAACAAAAAGCAGTTGAAATAATTTTTCCATTGGAAATATCAATAATTATTTGGGATTTGAGAGAATGATGTTTCTTTTTACCTGAAAAAAGTAATTTTAGTTTTTTTTAATTCTTTCAATTGGAGTTTCAGTAGCATCAATAGCTAACAAATTATTATTAGTACCTTTATTTTTTGTTAAATCTTTTTTTCCAGGTAAATTAAAAATTCCGCTTTTTATTAAAATATTTTCAATTCAAAAAATATTACGAATGCAACTAGCATGACTAATATTATATCTTTTTGCAATAACTCTATAACTACTATAGTCTTTTCAATATTCTAAAGTCATTAATAAACGCTCTTCAATTACAATTTTATTTTTTCTACCACCATAATATTTTGTTTAGACTCAGCAATTTTTAAAATTTCAAGCATTTTATAAAATGTTTGTGGCTTTATGCCGACTAAACTATAAAATTCTTGATCATCTTTATATTTTTTCAACATAATAACTATCACCTTTAATATTAATAATAATCGTTAAATTGTTAAAATTAAAGGTTTTGCACCAAGTCTAATATATTAATAATCCAAATTTAAAACAAGAACAAACATTAAATATTAATTATATTCCAATAGCAATTATGTGAAATAAAGCAAATGAGCTAGCAGATTGTAATAAAGTAATGGATAAAATTAAAGCATTAGATGTTATTTATGAACAAATTGTTTTAGATACTATTTTAAATTCACCTAAATTTATTTTTAATCAAACTTATGGTAATGTTCAATCAACATTAGAAGAAGCAGTAAGAACATTAGTTACTAAAAACTACATATTTAAAAGTGGTGGAGATAATAATGAACAAAACGAAAATATCAATATGACAAATAGTAATTTTAAAGGTAAAAATTTAACTGATATATACGATTGAAATGTTAATGAAATATTTAAACGTTTTGGTATTCATATACCAAGTCAAAAGAAATCAACACAACAATCAGTCCCCGAAAGTACAGCAGTTAATATTTCAACTATTAACTATATTGAACAAAAATTATGACAATTTAATATTGATATTCTTAAATTTATTCAAATATTAGTAAGCATAGATAAAGATTTATTAAATAGTAAAACATTTAATATTAATGATGAACAAGAAATTAATAATTTAACTGTTAAATTAAAATTATTTAATCCCAAAAATAACCAATTAATAGGAGAGAACAATGGAAAACAACAACAAACCACAAACGAAATTTCCACAGAAACAAACTAAACTTAATCAAACAGAAGTAGAAAATGATTATTTAATTGATAATATTCCTTATGACTTTACTAATATGATGCGTGCTACTAGTGACCCTGATATTAATAGAGCATACGATGAATTTAAAAAAAGAACAATTTATATTTATGAAATTGAACGTTTATTTAAAAATAATGAAAATAATAGTTTAAAATTTTCAGCAAATACTATTAAAATAGGTTTTATTGATATTGATAAAGTATTAAAAACTATTGCTGTTGAAACATCAGACTTTACTATGCAATTAAATCAAAGAGCAAGTACTAATATTAATGATAATACGATTGAATATAGTATGACTGATATTAAAAATTTAATTTTTCAAGAAATAAATTTATTAAATCAATTTCAATTATATGCTGTTTCTATTAATGAACCTTTAACTGAAAATAATATTGCTAATTTATATATCATTAATAATTATTCGCAACCTTATCAAAATCCAAAAACTAGAAGTACTAAAAGTATTAATATTATTAAAATTAAAGATTTTAAAACAAGAGATGGTTATCCAATCATTATTAAATTACAAAAACCATTAGATAAAGATACCAAAGTAATTGGTTTAAAAATTAAAGCCCCTAGAAGCATGATTTTTGGCAATATAAAGGTTATAATACCTAAATATTGTAATAATCTTTTCTTGATTCCTCTTAAAACATTAACAAAAAGATTGCTCATTATAACTCCAATATTCTTATACAACTTAAAAACTGCTAATAGTATAATTTTATCATAATAAAATAATGCTAATTATATTTGAAATATATTAAAAAATAAAAATTTTAATATTATTATTAACTTCTAAACTTATTTACTTAACTACTTTTTTTACATTTTTCTAAAATTGCAATTTTATTAAGGTCAGCAATACCAACATAAGGTAAGTTTCTTAATTTTTCATCGTAATCAAGACCATATCCCACTAAAAAATGATCAGGAACTTCAAAACCATATCAATCAGCTTCAATTTTAGCAATTCTTTTAGATTTCTTATCTAATAGAGTAATTATTTTTACTGATTTTGCTCCAAGTTCTTGCAAATGATCACGAATTTTAAATAACGAATTACCTGAATCAATAATATCTTCAACAATTAATAAATCACGACCCTTAACATTATTAATAACATCCATTCTTATTTTTGGTTTATTTACCGCCTTTGTTTGTCCTAAATATGATTCTACATACATAAAATCAACCAAACAATCAATCTTAAGATTTAACATAAATTGTGATAAAAAAGGTAAACATCCTCTTAATATCCCTACTAAAATAATGGGCTCTTTATTATCTTTATAATAACTATTAACTGATTTTGCAAGTTCAATAATTTTATTATTAATTACATCAGTACTTAATAATATTTTTTCTACTAATTCATGTTTTTCCAACATTGTTTTTCTCCTTATTACTTTTTATATTATATTTACCAAATAAAAAAAGAAAATAAAACAAAACTTACACATTATTGAAAATATTAAAATAGTAAGTTTTGTGTTTTATTATAATAATTTAATTATTTCTTCTTAGGAAAAACTGATATTGTATCATCATCAGTCCCTGAATTATTATCTTCCTTTTTATAATTTGATTCATTATCCTCTTTGGAAGGATTTTTACTATTTTTTTGCATTTCTTTTTGCATTTCTATTACTTCAATTGGTAATTTATTATATTTATCAATATATTCTATTTGTTCAGCAGTAATTGTTTCTAAAGTCATTAATGATTTAGCAATTAATTCTAATGTATCTTTATGTTTTTTAATTGTTGCTACTGCTTCAATATAACAAACATCTAATAATTTTTTAATTTCTCCATCAATTTTAGATGCAATATCATCAGAAAACTTATTTGCTGCAAAAGGTGAATACTCATTACGTGGACTTTCAAATTGAACTAATCCTAATTCAGATGACATTCCATATTCAGTTATCATTTTTCTGGCAATATTTGTTGCTTTTTCTAAATCATCATGAGCACCAGTAGTAATATTTGCATTACCAAACATAATTTCTTCTGAAGCGCGACCACCTAAATAACCAGTAATAGTTGCTCTTAAATGTACTTTTGAATAAAACATAGTATCTTCTTTAGGAGTCATAATAGTATATCCACCTGCTTGTCCACGTGGTATTATTGTAACTTTTTGAACTTTAGAAGCATATTCTAGTTTTAAACCAATAAGAGCATGTCCAGCTTCGTGATATGATACTATTTTTTTATCCATATCAGTAATTACTCTTGAAGTTTTAGCAGGTCCACCAACAACTCTATCAATAGCTTCATCAATTTCTACTAAACCGATAACTGTTTTATTATGACGAACAGCTAACAACGTTGCTTCATTTAATACATTTTCTAATTGTGCACCACTAAATCCTGGCGTTCTCTCTGCTATTCTTTGAAAATTAACTTTTGGCGAAATATTTTTATTACGAGCATGTAATCGTAAAATTGCTTCACGTTCTTTAATATCAGGTCAACTTAAAGAAATTTGACGATCAAATCTACCTGGACGTAATAACGCTTCATCAAGTACATCAGCACGGTTAGTGGCAGCCATAATAATAACTCCCAAGTTAGTTTCAAATCCATCCATTTCAACTAATAATTGGTTTAAAGTTTGTTCATTAGTTGCAGTTGAAGCTGAGGCACGTTTTCTTCCTACTGCATCAATTTCATCAATAAAAATAATACAAGGAGCACTTTTTTTAGCAGTAGTAAACATTTCTCTAATTCTTGAAGCTCCAACTCCAACAAAAACTTCTTCAAATTCAGAACCAGAAATTGAAAAGAAAGGAACACCCGCTTCACCAGCAACTGCTTTTGCTAATAAAGTCTTACCAGTACCAGGCGGTCCTACAAGAAGAACTCCTTTTGGCACTCTTGCACCCATTTGTGCATATTTTTGTGGAAACTTTAAAAAATGAACAACTTCTTCTAATTCTAATTTTTCTTCTTTAATACCAGCAACATCAGTAAATCTAGTATCTGATGTTCTAATCTTAGCACGACTTTTTCCCATTGAAAAAGGACTCATGCCACCACCGGCACCCATTTTATTCATTTTAGAAAATAATCAAAATGAACCACCAACTAATACTAATATTGGAAACATACTAATTAAAAATGTTTTTCAAAACGGAACTAATTCACTAATAATTGTGGAGTTAATATCAAAGCCTTTACCCTCTTTATCTTTTCTGAATAATTTTTCAATAACATCATGATAAAAACCACCTGTAGCAGTTCCGGAAACTGTCGCTTCAAATCGTTTTACCTTACCATTAATTCCTAAAAAACCTGTAATATAAGTAGTATGATCAAAAAATTGAACTTGTACTCCATCAATTTTACTAACAGTGTCACTACTATTGCAAGGGAGTTTACCATCTCTAAGTGATGTTTCTAATTGAAATTGATCTAAAGTTAAAGCATTACCTCTTAAAAAATATCACAATAAAATTCCAACAAATACTAAAAAAGCAACGAATAGTGCAACAATCATTCAATTAATTTTAATTCGCGTTTGCATTATTTTTTCACCTACGTTTAATTTCTAATTTATTTTCTTAAATAATACCATAATATTTTAGCACATACAAATTAGGTTTCTCACTAATATTGTTTTTATTTACTGATAATTTTGGAATTGCCACTACTTTTCCGCTTGAATTTATGATTACTGGTCATATAAGACGTTCACGATATGGAATTTTATTATCAATAAATAAACGATTAATTTTTTTTGTACCAAATGGTGTCTCAATTTCTTCTTCACCATTATTAGTTCTAATTGTTAATGGAAAATCTGATTTATTAATATATAAAGCTTGAAATTCACCACCTGTTGGTTCGGTTTTAGAAATAGTAATTTCCTTAAAATTATAGTTATTTATTTTAGAAATTTTATAACTAAATTTTTTTGATTCATTTTTTTCACTAATATATGCAAAATTATATTCTTTAATAACTCAAGTATTTTCAGAAATACAAATAGTAATATTTGGTTTACTAGATTTAGTTAAAACTCTAACTATTTCTTTAATTTTAGCCTTTTTTAAAGATAAAACTAATTCTTCATCATATTGGCTTAAAAATTCATAGATAATCATTTGTTGTAATTTAAATTCATATTTTTTAAATTCATTAATAGCAAGCACATCATCATTAATAATGGTATTATAAATTACTTCAAGTTCATCTTTCAGTAACTCTTGTTCACTATTTAATTCTTTAATTTCACTTAACATTAAATTAATATCAAAATCAGTAAGTTTATTAATTTGTTGTTGTCTAATTCGATTTCTTTCATAAATAATTAATTCATTTGTTTCATCAAATCCATATTTAATATGATACAAAGTTAAATAGTCAATAATATCTTCTTTTTTTAATTCTAACATTGGACGATAAACCGATAAAGATTTATATGTTGTTTTAAATTTTAATCCATAATAAGAAACTATTGCCTTGCGTTGTTTTTGAATAATATATGTTTCAAGTAAATCGTAAATATGATGTGCTACAACAAGATTATAAACTTGATATTTTTGAGCAATTTGATTAAAAAAATCATATCTAAGTACACGTGCTTGACTTTGAAAATTTTGTTTTTTATTGTATTCCTCTTCTTTAATATTTTTTACTTCTAAAGTTATTTTATTATTTGTACAATATTCTCGAACAATTTGCTCATCAACATTACTACTTCAACGTTTATGATAATTAACATGACAAACAATAATTTTAAACTCATTACGTACTAAATTATCTAATAAAAACATACTATCTGGACCACCCGATACAGCTAATAAGTAAGTTATTTTTTTATTAAGTTTATTTAATCAATTAATATTCATTTTAAACACCTAACCTTACACTTATATTAAGATTATTTATATCACTTTGCTATTTCATCAATATAAGTATTATTTTCATTATGACAAATCAATGGTGGCAAAACAATCATTCCTTCTTTCGCTAAAAATCCTGCTTCAATTAAAAAAACATTGGCAGCCCGATTAATTTTAGGATAAACTATTTGTAATTTTTTAGGTGTAATTTGATATTTTTTTAATAAAAGAAGTGTTTCATTTATTCTTTCTACACTATTTATCATAACCAATCGCCCTTTGTCTTTTAATAATTTACTTGCGCTAGCAATAATCTCCTCTAAATTAATATATACTTCATGTCTTGCTGCAATTTTTAAAGGTTGTGCTTTTACTTTGCTTTTATCTCATAAAGGAAAAAAAGGTGGATTACATACAATTAAATCAACTTTTTCTTTTTCTCTTTGAGCATAAATTTTTATGTCTTCATGAACAATGACAATTCTTTTTTCTAAATTATTAAGTTTTATATTTTCTAAAGCAAGTTCAACGGCTGGCTCTTGAATTTCAATACCAATTACTTTTCCTTGAAATTTTGCCGCTAAAATTATTGGAATAACAGCATTATTAGTTCCAAAATCAATTATTGTTTTAGTACTGGTTTTTATTTTAATAAAATTACTTAATAAAATAGTATCCAAAGAAACACAAAACATATCTTTTCTTTGAATAAGTTTAATTTTTTTATCATCTTGATTTAAAATTAAAATTTTTTTTGTACTTTCCATAGTTTAATTATCACTTACCTTAATAAGAAAAGAATTTATTAATAAATTTAAGTTAACATTAAATTTTAATTTAGTAATTGTAAATGAAATTTGTTCTAAAATATAGGCTATGTTTTTTAAATTACTATTTTTTCATAAATTAACTAAACTTTCAATAAAAAAATTATTAAAATCATACTTTTTAAATAAAAGAAAAGTTAATTTATTAAAAACTACTAAATTAAAAAATCTAAAAAAGTAAATAATCTCTTCTTTTAAACTAACTATTTTTTTATTCAAAAGTTGATTGTTAATCTTTTTATCATTATCATTAATAATAAATTGTTTAATAATTGCAATATATTTTTTTAATTTAAGTTTACTGCTTTCATCTGTCAAAAAAGTAGTATTTGAAAATATTTTTAATATTAATAATTGTTCATCATCATAATCATTACTAACAAATATATCATTTTCTTTTGAACAATTTATCAATTGACAACGAGATTTAATAGTAGGGAGTATTTGATTAATATTAGTGGTAGTAAAAATTACATAAATATTTTTAGATAATTCTTCTAAAGTTTTAAGCATAACATTTGAGGCTGAAGTTGAAGAAAATTCAATTTGATTTATTAAATAAATTTTATTAACATCTTTTTCTAAATTAGTTTTAGAAAAATCATTAATAATTTCTAAAACAATACTTTTATTCATAATATTGTTTTTACTAAAATCAAATTTTTTAAAATCAAAATAACTATTAGTTTTAATTTTAAAACAATTTTGACACATATTTTCTTCAGTACATTTTTTTAATTGATTATTATTTTTACAAACAATTTTTTTTATTAACTTATTACTAACATTTATATTTAATATTTTATTTTTCGAATACAATAAAATTACCTGTGGAATATTTTCCATTGCAAAAATAGAAAAATTTTCTGATTCTTCATTTTCAAATAAAATTACATTATTTTCCTTCATTAGATCTTCTAATTTTAATTTTTTTTTTCTTTAAAAACTTTTTCTTCAACTAAATTTATGATTAGTTCATAAACACTATTAAAAACTTTTTTTTCTGATAAATTAGCATTTATTGTATGAACGCGATTTAGATTACTAATAGCAATTTTTTTATAACCATTATATACTTTTTGATGAAATTCTAATGTTTCTTCATCTAATCTATTTAATTTTTCACCTTTTCTTAATAAAATTCGTTGTAAACCCGTTTCTGGTTTAATATCAAATAAAACTGTCAAATCAGGTTGATAATCTTCAAAAATAAGCTTTTGAATAAGATTTATTTTATCAATATCTAAATTTCTAGCATAACCCTGATATGCTAAAGTTGAGTCAGAAAAACGATCAGAAATAATGATTTTATTACTGTTTTTATTTGGCAGAATTTTTTCAATTAAATGTTGTCTTCTAGCTGCAATATAAAGCAAAACTTCTGTTCATGGATCCATTAATGTATTTTCTTTATTTAAAATAACTTGTCTTATTTGTTCGGAAATTTCGCTACCACCTGGTTCTCTCGTAATAATAACATCAAAACCATCTTGTTTTAATTGTTCTTTAATCATTTTTAAAACTGTAGTTTTACCTGCACCTTCTGGCCCTTCAAAGGTAATAAATAACATTTTTCTACCTCTTTCTATGCTAAAATTACTAAACTTTTCTAAAACTTGCCAGCAATATTTTTTTCTTTTTCATCTATTTGTTTTAATGCTTTATTTAGTTCTATTTGTAGCATATCATTAATACTTGAATAATCATTTTCTGCTTCTTTTAATAATCCTTCAATATTAATTGAAACCAGTTTACGTCCACCCGTTATAATAATTTTAACTAAACCATCAATATCAGAAAAAGTAAATTCTTCTTTTTTAAATTTTGTTAACTTTCCTTGAATTGCTTGTGCTTGTGCTAACATTCTTTTCATATCCATATTTTTCACCTCATATTTTTATATTTCTTCAATTTCAGTAAATATTTTTTTAATAAAATTTAAAGTCGGATCTCTATCTACATTGGTAAATGACTCAATTACAGGTTTTGATATTACAATATCTACTGGTTTTGGTAATATTTTTTTTGTTAGTAACTCTTGATATTTTTTTCTTGTTTCCTGTCATTGATTTTTATCAAGGGCATAAATCATGTATTCATTTTCTAATAAAATATTTAAAAATTCTCTATGTTCTTTACTTAAAAAAATTTGATTTATTAAATCAGATTGAATAATATTTTTGGTAATAATAATAATGCCATTAGTAGATGCTGCCGCGATAATAGTATTTATATAAACTTTAGTTATATTTCTAAATTTATTATCATTAATAAATTTAGAAATATTTTTTCACTTTTCACTAACTTCTTTTCTGATATTTTTATCAGCTTGTAAAATTAAATTAATGGCTTTATCAATTATCTCATCATTTTTTAAATTTTTCACAGTTGGTACATTAAAAATTTTTTTCTCTTTAATACTAGTATTTTCTTCTTTTACTAAAATTGAAGTTAATTCTTCATTATTTTTATCTATTTCGCTTTTTTTTAAAATTTTTGTTATTTCATCTTTACTATTTAAATTTATACTTTTATTTTCTATATTCATAATAGATATTTTTGTTTTTTCTAAATAATTTAATGAATATTTATTCTCAAAATTTTTAATTAAATTTAATATTTTTAGTATTAATATTGGTTTTAAATCATCAACATCTTCTTGAATTAAAATGTCATTAAATGAATTCAAAATTAAAAGTAAATCAGATTTTACTACTTCAGAAAAAATATTTACTTGTTGAATATTTATCATTTTAAGTAATTCTGTTTTTTTAGTAATAGCATAAATTAATATTTCTTCAAGAATGTAAATAAAATCAATAATATTTTTTTTATATTGAATAGTATATTCATCAAATAATGTTAATTGTTTTATTACTTGCTCAATATTACAATTAAATATATTAATTAAAAATAATATTTTATTTTTTGTTGATAAAACAGAAAATATTTTTTCAACATTTTTAAGTGTTATGTTATTACCATAATTAAATGTTTTTTCTAAATAATTTAAACCATCACGTAAAGAGCCTTCGCTCAATATTGCTAATTCCTCTACTGCTTCAACCTCAAAATTAATTTTTTCTTTTGTTAAAACATCAATAAAATGTTTTTTAGTTTCATTTACATTAATTTTTTTAAATTCAAATCATAAACAACGAGAAATTATAGTTGGAATTACTTTATATGGTTCTGTTGTTGCTAAAATAAAAATAATATGTTGTGGTGGTTCTTCTAAGGTTTTTAATAATGCGTTAAAAGCAGAAGTTGTTAACATATGAACTTCATCAATAATATAAACTTTATATTTAAAATTCATTGGTAATAAGTTAATATTATCTCTAATACTTCTTATTTCATCAACACCATTATTGGAAGCACCATCAATTTCTAAAATATCAATACAATTATTTGAACTAATGTTTATACAATTTTCACAAGTATTACATGCATCTCCATCAATGTTATTTTGACAGTTAATTGCTTTAGCAAATATTTTAGCCGTTGATGTTTTTCCTGTACCTTTTGAGCCTGAAAATAAATAAGCATGATTAAAACTATTATTTAAAATAGAATTTTTTAATATTCTTACAATATTATCCTGACCAATTATTTCTGAAAAAGAATTTGGTCGATACTTTCTATAAAAAGATTTATGTTTCATTTAAATCACCTATATTTATCCTAACAATTTTTTATAAAATTTGTTATAAAAACAATTATTATAAATTACGAATTTCTCCAAAAAAACTTTGTAACATTTCTTTGCTATCTAAGTTTAAAGAATAAGTATATTCACTACGGTGATTAAATCTTTTATCTAATGTTAAATTATAGAGTGATTCAACGCATCCAAACTTACTATCTTTTAAAGCAAAAACAATATGTTTTATTCTTGTTTGTAACAAAGCCCCTACACACATTAAACATGGTTCTAATGTTGTATAAATAGTACAATTTAACAAACGTCAATTATTAATTTTTTTACATGCTTTTTTTATCGCAATAATTTCCGCATGTTGAGTTGGATCTTTGTCTTTTTCCTTTTTGTTAAATCCTCTACCAATAATATTATCATTTTCATCAACAATAATTGCACCAATTGGAACATCACCATTAATAGCAGCTTTTTTAGCAAGCTTTAAGGCAATTTCCATATAATTTTGTTTTTTCATTTAAAGAAACCTCTTTTTTATTTTTCAAAATAAAACCACCGCACACAATCCTAATCCTTATGGCTGCTACCTTTCGGTCCTGACCTGGTTCGAATGTAATTGTTGCAGTGGCATTATTAATTATAACATTTTTTTTATAAAAAAATACATTTTTTTTAATTTATAATGTTTCACGTGAAACATTATAAATTAAATAGTTTTTAAATTATTCATATAAGGTTGTAAAACAATAGGTATATTTACAACATTATCTTCTTCAACATAAAAATTTTCTAAAATTGCTGCAACAACTCGATCAATAGCTAATCCCGATCCATTTAGTGTATGTGGAACTACTTTCTTATTATCTTGACTAACTCTAGTTTCCATTCTTCTTGCTTGAAAATCTTCACAATTACTACACGAAGAAACTTCGCGATAACACATTTGAGAAGGTAATCATAATTCTAAATCATAAGTTTTAGCAGCACTAAAACCAATATCACCACTACATAAATTAATAACTCTATAAGGAATATCTAATTTTTGTAAAATTAATTCAGCATTATTAGTTAACTCTTCAAGGGCATCATAAGATTTTTCAGGATCAACAATTTTAACTAATTCTACTTTATTAAATTGATGTAATCTAATTATTCCTCTTGTATCTCTACCGGCAGAACCCACTTCTGAACGAAAACATGGTGTATAAGCACACATTTTTATTGGTAATTCAGAAAAATTAATAATTTCATTACGATAAATATTTGTTAAAGGAATTTCTGCTGTTGGAATTAAATACTGTTCATTATTTAATTGAAATAAATCATCTTTAAATTTAGGAAGTTGCCCTGTACCAAATAAGTTTTCTTTATTAATAATTAATGGTGGTAAAAATTCGGAATAACCATTTTTTAAATGAGAATCAATCATAAAATTCATTAATGCTCTAACTAATAAAGCACCTTTATTTTTATACATAATAAATCTAGTACCACTTAATTTAGTTGCTTTTGAAAAATCAATTATATTTAACTTTTCGGCAATTTCTCAGTGTGGTTTACTATTTTTTTTAATAATTTTCCCTCATTTTCTAACTTCTTGATTATTAGTTTCATCGTTTCCTTGTGGAACTGAAAAATGTGGTATATTAGGAATTACTAACTGTAATTCATATATTTTATCTTCTAAATCTACAATTTTTAAATTATTTTTTATAATTTTTTCTTTTAAAATAATCATATCATCTTTAATTTTTTTTATTTGATCATTTTTTTTATTTTTTAATAATTCACCAATTTGTTTAGATTGCTTATTTCTTGTTTCTTCTAATTTTTGATTTTTTGTTTTTAAAGTTCTTATTTCTAAATCTAAATTAAAAATTTTATTTATTTCATTTTTATAACTTTGGCCCTTTGTTTCTATTTTATTAATAGTTTTTTCCAAATTATTACGTATTTTTTCTATATCAATCATTTTAGCACCTCTTAAATTAATCAATAAAAATAGTTTTTTCTTTAGTGATTGGGATTGTTACAATTGAAGAAATTGCATCATCTTCTGTTTTAAACCTAATTAATTTAACACCTATAGTATTTCTGCTTGTAGTTCTTATATCTTCTAAAGAAAATCTAATAACTGTACCTTTTAAAGTCATAATTAATAAATCATTACTATTATTAGTGTTATTTATTGAATTTATACCAATTAATTTTCCTGTTTTTTGAGCTAATTTCATTGAAATTACACCCTTACCACCACGATTTGCTAAACGATATTCTTCAAATCGTGATATTTTTCCATAACCTTTGTCACTAATAGAAACAACTAAATCACCATCTTGATTAGAGCACATTCCAATTACATGAGTACCTTTTGTATCTATTCCTTTTACTCCGATGGCTATTCTTGACATTACTCTAACTTGATTTTCATTGATTCTAACTGCTCGTCCATTAGCCACAGCAATAATTATTTCATTATTACCTGTAGTTTTCAGAACATCTACTAATTGATCATTTGAAAGCAATTTAATAGCTATCTTACCATTTTGGTAAATAGATTTAAATTGATCTAAAGTTGAACGTTTAATAACTCCTTTTTTAGTAACAAAAAATAAATTAGCATTTATATCATAATCTTCTGATATAGCAATTATTGTTTTAATAGTCTCATTTTTTTCTGTTGCTATTAAATTAACAATTGGTGTTCCTTTAGCTGTTCTTGAATAATTTGGTACATTATGAGCACGAATTCGATAAACTTTTCCTTTATTACTAAATATTAACAAATCAGAATGAGTTGAAGTAATTAAAACTTTATCAATATCATCAGTATTAATATCGGTGCCACCAGCACCTTTAACACCAACACCACCACGATGTTGAGTTCTATATGTATCTAAAGGTAAACGTTTAATATAACCACCTTTTGAAAGTGTTATAACCACCTTTTCTTCTTTAATTAAAGCTTCATCAATAATTTCACCTTCATAATTTTCAATAATTTCAGTTCTTCTATCATCACCATAATTTTCTTTAATTGTTGTTAACTGAGAAATCATTAATTCTATTTGCTTAGAAGGTTCATTAATTAAAGTTCTTAATCGAATAATTTCTTCATTAATAAATGATAATTCATTATTTAATTTTTCTTGTTCTAAATCTGTTAAACGTTGCAGTTTCATTTCTAAAATAGCTTTAGCTTGTTTTTCAGAAAATTCAAATTTATTCTGTAAATTAGTTAATGCTTCTTCTGTTTTCTTTGATTCCTTAATTATTTTAATAATTTCATCAATATTTTGTAATGCTTTAACAAGACCAAAAATAATATGATATTGATGTTCATATTTTTTTAATTCAAAATTAGACTTATTAAGAATAATTTCAATTTGATGTTCAATATAAATTTCAATCATTTCTTTTAAATTCATTACTTTAGGTTGTTTATTATGTAATGCTAATAAATTTATTGTGAATGTTGTTTGTAATGAAGTAAATTTATATAGTTGATTTAAAATAAGTTCGGCATAATCAATATTTTTAATTTCTAATACCAATCTTATTCCTTCACGATTAGATTCATCTCGCAAATCAGTTATATAATTTACTTTTTTTTCTTGAACCGCTTTAACTATATTATTTATTAAATTAGTTTTATTAGTTTGATAAGGTATTTCTTCAACAATAATTGCAGGTTTACCATTTGATAATTTTTCAACTTTAGTTTTACTACGAACTGTTATTGTTGATCTTCCGTTTAAATAAGCATTTTTAAATGAATTTACGCCTAAAATCATTGCACCTGTAGGAAAATCAGGTCCTTTAACAATATCTAATATTTCCATAATATCACAATCAGGATTGTGAGCTACAAAAATAATTGCATCAACTATTTCTCTTAAGTTATGTGGCGGAATACTTGTTGCCATTCCAACAGCAATACCTGTTGTTCCATTAACTAATAAATTAGGAAAATAAGCTGGTAAAACACTAGGCTCTTTTTCAGCACCATCATAATTTTCAATAAAAGTAACTGTATTTTTATTTAAATCTTTAACCAACTCTCCTGCCATTTTACTCATTCTAACTTCAGTATATCTCATAGCAGCAGCACTATCACCATCAATTGAACCAAAATTACCTTGGCCATCAGCTAAAGGATAACGATAATTAAATTCTTGTGCCATTCTTACCATTGTTTCATAAACTGCAATATCACCATGAGGATGAAATTTTCCAATACATTCTCCAACAATACGTGCTGCTTTTTTATAAGGTTTATCATATGTCATGCCTAAAATTGCTAAAGAATATAAAATTCGACGATGTACTGGTTTCAATCCATCTCTTGCATCTGGTAAAGCTCTTGAAACAATAACTGACATTGAATATTCTAAAAAACTAGTTCTCATTTCATCAGATATATTACGAACATATTTATTAGAAATAAATGTTTCATTTTTTTTAGTTATTTCGCTCATATATAAACTCCTAATTTTATTTTATTAACTTTTAAGCATCAATGTTTTTTACATATTTAGCATTTTCTTGAATAAATTCTTTTCGTGGAAATACATCTTTCCCCATCAATATTGAAAAAGTTTCATCTGCTTCTGAAGCATCATCAATACTTACTTGTAATAAAATTCTATGTTGTGGATCCATAGTTGTTTCTCATAGTTGTGTGGCATTCATTTCTCCTAAACCTTTATAACGTTGAATGTTAAAATTAGTTCCATTAAAATTATCTTTAATTTCTTGCAATTCTTGATTATTATATGCATATTTAACAAATTTACCACTATAAAATTTATATAAAGGAGGCTGAGCTATATATATATAACCAGCATCAATTAAGGGACGCATGTAACGATAAAAAAATGTTAATAATAATGTTTTAATATGTGAACCGTCAACATCAGCATCAGTCATAATAATAATTTTATGATAACGTAATTTAGTAATATTAAATTCTTTACCAACACCACAGCCAAAGGAAATAATAAGATTATTTATTTCTTCATCAGAAAAAACTTTTAAAAGTCGTGCTTTTTCAACATTAATTATTTTCCCTCTTAATGGTAAAATTGCTTGAATTTCTCTACTTCTTCCCAACTTTGCAGTGCCACCAGCTGACTCACCTTCGACAAGAAAAACTTCTGTTTTAGTTGGATCTTTAGAAGAACAATCTGCTAATTTACCTGGTAAATTAGAAAATTGTAAAGGATTTTTTCTCGAAGTCATAATATTCTCACGTGCTTTTTTAGATGCTAAACGTGCACTTACTGATAAAATAACTTTGTTAATAATAATTTTTGCTTCAGCAGGATTTTCTAATAAAAATTTATTAATTATTTTTCCAGTTACATTAGAAACAATTTTTCTAACTTCAGAATTACCAAGTTTTGTTTTAGTTTGCCCTTCATATTGTGGATTAGGATGTTGAACTGAAATAATTGCTAAAATTCCTTCTTTAACATCATCACCAGTAAATGTTTCATCATTATTTTTTAAAAGATTATTTTTTTTCGCATAAGAATTCAATTCTCTTGTTAATGCTAAACGAAAACCATCTTCATGTGTTCCACCTTCAGGTGTATTAATATTATTACAAAATGAAAATATTTGAGATTCTTCACTTTCGTTATATTGAAAAGCTATTTCTGTGTTTATACCATTCATTTCAAACTCTCCATAAATAATTTCGTGTTTTAAAGGTTCAAATTTATTATTTAAAAAGGCAACATATTCTTTAATGCCCCCTTCATAACAAAAAGTTTCTTCTTTATTTTCACGTTCATCAATAACTTGAATAGTTAAACCTTTATTTAAAAAAGCAAGTTGTCTTAACCTTGTTTTAATTATTATAAAACTAAAATTTACAGTTTCAGTAAAAATACTTTCATCAGGTTTAAATAAAACAGTTGTTCCTTTTTTATCGCTTTGTCCAATAACTGCCAATGGTAATTCTGGTTTACCACCTTCAATATATTTTTGAAAAAAAATATTACCATCACGGTAAATAGTAACTTTCAAATACTTACTTAAAGCATTTACTACTGAAGCACCAACACCATGCAAACCACCTGATACTTTATAAGAACCATTATCAAATTTTCCACCAGCATGTAATGTAGTAAAAACCGTTTCTACTGTTGAAATATTAGTCTTTGGATGTATATCAGTAGGAATACCTCGACCATTATCTTTTACTAATATTTCATTATTTTTAGTAATAGTTACAGAAATTTTTGTACAAAAACCGGCAATAACTTCATCAACAGCATTATCAACTATTTCTCAAACTAAGTGATGTAATCCTCTTTCTGCAGTGGAACCAATATACATTCCAGGTCGTTTTCTAACTGCTTCTAGTCCTTCTAAAACTTGAATTGAGTTAGCATTATAATCATTTGGAGTCCTTGTGCTCACTATTTTCACTCTCTTTCATCATTAAATATTTTCATTATTAAATTAATGAAAATATTTAAAATTTCAAAAATAAATTCAAAAAAAGACTTTTTATTCTTTAAAATAAGCATATTATTTTACATTTTATGTATAAATTATACATTTTTTTTGATTTAAAACAACATAATTTTTTTTAAAAGAAAAATTAAAAAATCTTTATTAGAAAATAATAAATTACTTTTTTAAAAATATTTAACAAAAAATCTATTTAAAATTTTCTATTAGACTTGGTGCAAAACCTTTAATTTTAAAAATTTAACGATTATTATTAATATTAAAGGTGATAGTTATTATGTTGAAAAAATATAAAAATGATCAAGAATTTTATAGTTTAGTCGGCATAAAGCCACAAACATTTTATAAAATGCTTGAATTTTTAAAAATTGCTGAGTCTAAACAAAAATATTATGGTGGTAGAAAAAATAAAATTGTAATTGAAGAGCGTTTATTAATGACTTTAGAATATTGAAAAGACTATAGTAGTTATAGAGTTATTGCAAAAAGATATAATATTAGTCATACTAGTTGCATTCGTAATATTTTTTGAATTGAAAATATTTTAATAAAAAGCGGAATTTTTAATTTACCCGGAAAAAAAGATTTAACAAAAAATAAAGGTACTAATAATAATTTGTTAGCTATTGATGCTACTGAAACTCCAATTGAAAGAATTAAAAAAGGAAATTATCCCCGCATGTACTAGTGTGGAGGAAAAAATGAATTGAAATGAATTCAATAGCATATTTCAAACTGAAAACGATTGTTTGAAATATATAGCGAATTTGAAAATAATGAAATGCATCAGGTGTGCTTCTTCTAGTTTGAATACTTCTGATTTGAGAAGAATACGATGTTTGAACTGTAAACAAACATTTAGTATTCTTTATGGAACCATTTTTTATAAGTCACAGACCCAAATGACATCTTGGTTTTATCTCATCTTTAGATGAATAAACACAAAGCATGGCATACCAGCCACCGATGTTGCAAGGGAATTGGGTGTGACCTATAAAACAGATTGAAGAATGTGTCATGAAATCAGGACTAGAATTGGAAATCAAGATGCAGTTTTCATTGTTGATGGCACAGCACAGATGGATGAAATGTATCTTTCACATTTAGGTTTTAAAAAACAAGGAAGATCCTTGTTGAATAAAACTTTGATTGTTGGAGTTTATGAGAAAACCAGCAACAAACTAATTGTGAAGGTGCTGAAAAATGCAGATGAAAAAAACCTTTTAAGATTTGCATTGAAACACATTTTTACTGAGTGCTGTCTATTTACGGATTCTTGGAAGGGATATGTAAGTTTCAAAAACTTCTATCCCAAACATGAAATCGTAAATCATGAAGTTGGGTATGTGTCACCAACAGGTGTAAACACAAACCAGATTGAATCAGCATGAAAGCACATCCGACGAACTTTCCGAACACACATAACAGTTTCAAAGCACAATATTCATTTATATGCAAAAGAATCAGCATATAAATTCAATAACATACCGAGTTTTGAAACTGTAATTTTGTGTTTGATTTAAATACATGCAGGGATAATTTCCTAGGTAGGCTTTTATCTCTATTTATGTGATAAAATTTAAAAATAGTACATAAAGGGATAAAAGCCATAACTATTTTAGTTATATCATATTATTTTTCTCCAATTGGTAAAACTAGTTGTAATAACCCAGTTTCTTCTTGACTATCAATAATTGTATAATTTTTTGGTCAAGAAATTTTCAAATTTACTTTTTTACATTTATTAAAAGATTTTAAAGCATTAATAATTAATTTTGAATTAAAAACTACTTTTATTTCTTCTTTTAAATTTTTAGATTTCACGATATGAAATTTTTTAAATTGTTCAATTACTTCACCTATACTATCATTATTAGATAAACAATTAATTTTAAAATCATTTTTTTCCACATTGATTCAAAATTGAATCATAGGTGAAGTATCTTTTTTTGCTAAAATTATTGATAATTCAATAATTTTTAAAAATTCTCTAACATTATTAATTTCAATAATATTTTTTTCTTTTTCTATAATATTTTTAATAATATCATCCGTATTTGGATAAGTACCTTCAATCATTCGTGTTTGAAATAAAAAATTTTCAATTTCAATAATTAAATTATAATCATTTTCAAAATAAAAATTTATATTTGAATTTAAATCACTAGTAATTTTATCAATTTCATTTAATAAATGAACTGGAATATTAAACTCTTTATTACTAAATTCTAATTTTTCTTCAAAAGAAAATCACTTTTTTGCTAAACAATATCCATCAGTTGCTGTAACAAATAACTTTTGATCATTAAATTTAAAATTAATTCCACTTAATGCTGGTTTATTATTGTTTGTATTTGTTGCAAAAGCAATTTGTTCATTTATATTTTGTAACAAACTTTTATTAAAAGATACTTTATTTTTAATATTTTTATTAAAGTTAATTTTTGGAAATTTTTCAATTGTCAACGTACTTAGTTTGAAGATAAAATCATTATTTTCATTTTTAAAATTACTAATGATTAAATTATTAATTTTAAGTTCGAATAAAATTCATTCATCTTCTAATTTACTAAAAATATCATAAATAATTTTAGTATTAATTAATACTGAACCAATATTTAATATTTTTAAATATTTTTCGTTATTATTTAGTTCATATTTTAATGATAAATTACCATTAGATGCGGTTAAAATTATTTTTTCTTTTTCAACTTCTAATAAAAAACAAGATAATTCTTCATAATTGTTATTAGAAATTGTTATTTTTATTATTTTTTTTATTATTTTGAATAATATAGAACTTTTGATTTCGATTTTCATAAATATCTCCCATTTTTAAACATTAATAATTAATTATATATTATATATATTAATTATTATTATTTATTTAATTATTAATAATATTACAATGTGGATTAATGTGAATAACTAATTTTAACTTATAAAATAAGTAAAAAATCAGGATTTTATATGTTAATAATTTATGATTAAAATAGTGGATTAATTGTGTTTTAAACATTCGCGTGATAATCTTTCAATATTTTTTTTAAATTCATAATTAGTTTCAATATTTTTTTTAATTTTGTTATAAGCATTCATTACTGTTGTATGATCTTTACCTCCAAATTCAGAACCAATTTTTGTATATGATTCATTTAAAAGTGTTTTTATTAAATACATTGCTACATGGCGTGCTATTGTTATCGTTTTAACTCTAGAAGTACTAATCAATAATTTGATTGGAATATTATAATATTCAGATACAATTGTTTTAATTTTTTTAATAGTTAGTTTTTCTTTTAATGAAGTATTTGATGTTTTAAAAGCTTTCATAACGTCTTCAAGCACTATTAAATGATTAGGCTTTATATATAAAATGCTATAAAAAATTAATCTATTTAATGCTCCTTCTAATTTTCTAACATCACTATTAAAATTTAAAGCAATAAAACTTAAAGATTCTTCAGTAAAAATGCTTGGATCATAATTTAAAGACTTAATTTTTTCTTTTAAAATAATTAATGAAGTTTCAAAATCTGGTGAATCAATACCAACACTTAAACCACTTTGAAATCTTGAAACATTTCTTTCTTCAAAACCATATAAATCATCAGGATGTTTATCTGATGTAATAACAATTTGTTTTTGTTTGTTAACAAAACTATTAAATATATGAAAAAATATTTCATTTGTTTTACTACGATTAGCTAAAAATTGAATATCATCAACCAGAAGAACATCGTATTGATTAAATGAATCTTTAAATTTTTCAATATCATTAACATTTTGTTTAATAATTTCTGGTACCATACGACCAAATTCTTCAGAAGATAAGTAAAGTACTTTTTTTTGATTATTATATTTTGTTAGTATTTCATTTTCAATAGCATGAAGTAAATGTGTTTTTCCTAATCCAGAATTACCATAGATAAATAAGGGATTTCAATACCTACCAAGTTCTATGGTAATTGAAAATGCTGCTTGATAAGCATCGTTATTTGATTCACCTTTAACAAAGTTATTAAATTGAAATTGTTTTTTAATTTGTTGCAATTTATTAAATTCAACAAAATCTTTTTCTACATATATTTTTTGTTTCTTTGCTTCATTAAGTTCTAAAAATTCAATTTGAAGATTTTGTTGAATAATTCTTTCCAAAATTTCTTTAACTTTAAATGTTATATTTTTAGTTAAAATTTCTTTTGCAAATAGTGAATCAACAATAATTAAACATTTATTTTCGAAAATATCATAAATATAAGTGTTTTTAATATAGTTATTAAAAATACTCGGATCAATCATTTCATCATATTGAAGAAAATTTCTAACTTTATTTCAAATATTTTGAAAGTTTTCTCGTTTATTATCGGTGTCATTCA